>NZ_AGFF01000001.1 GCF_000226215.1 Dietzia alimentaria 72 | reverse complement strand
ACCACTCCACGGGACTTACCCATCGTATCCGCTTGGCCGGAACCGGACAGAGCGTCACCTTCGGACTCTCCGGCGCCTGGGGCGCTGGAAAGACGTCGGTATTGAACATGATTCGGCTTGAGCTAGAAGACGACAAGCAGTGGGTGGCTGTCGAGTTCACCCCCTGGGCAACAACCGACCTCGACTCACTGACCGGCGAGTTTTACGAAGTCATCGCATCTGCTATGCCCAAGAAGAGCAAGCGCGGAAAGACAGCTCGCGCAATGCTGATGTCCGCGACGCCGGTGGCAACCTCGGTGATCAGGACAGCAGCCGAGGGATACTTAGACCAGAAGCTTGGTTCCGGGACCTGGCAGAAGATCGCTGATACCGCTACCTCATCCACCCTGGACGAGCTTAAAAACTACACTCCCGCTCCCAATCCGTTCCGCCAGCAGTTCGCGGCGATGTCGAAGGCCATTGGACGCACCGGCGCGAAGGTCTTGGTGATCGTCGACGACCTCGACCGACTGCACACCGACGAACTACTCGCGGTGATGAAAGCGGTCCGGCTACTCGGCAGATTTCCCGGTGTCCACTACCTGCTCTCCTATGACAAGCGCACCGTGCTGGACCTGATAGGAGCGTCCGATCTCGCAGGCAAGGACCCCGACCGAGCTCGTGCCTACCTTGAGAAGATCGTGCAGTACCCGTTCGAGCTCCCGCCACTGCAGTCTGCCCACAGTCGCCGTGAAGTCACCGAGCAACTCACCGCCATCGCCCACCGATACGGATGTGACCTCACCGGCACCGATCCCAGCAATGGAAGAGAGTGGGATCTCATCGACGAGCTACTGGACCTGCTCCCGTCCATCGACAACACCACACTGCGGGCGATCTACCGCTGGTGCGCTCAAGTAGACGTTCTGATGGCTCTACTCGGACGAGGGCACCTCGATCTTCTCGACGCGGCGCTGGTCACCTATCTACGACTGCACCACGAGCGGATCTACGATCGCCTGCCAGCGTGGCGTTCCAAGCTCGTCGGGGAACCCCCCCAGTATCTGATGTCCTCAAATAACGGGCGCGACACCGCCGAGGACTGGCTGACCCGCCTTCGCAAAGAAGCCCCCGGAATGAGCGAACCCGAGCTCGCTGACGTCTACCAGATCCTGGTCTACCTATTTCCAAAGCTGCCACACCAGAGGCCCTCCCGCACGCGCCCACTCACCACAACCCTGCAGGTGCACCACGACGAGTTCTTCGACCGCTACTTCATGTTCACCCTGCCTGTCGGTGACATCAGCGATGTCACAGCATCAGAAGAAGTATCCTCGCTGCTCAGCGAAGGAAGCCTCCGTCAAGGCTGCGTGCTGCGCACGTTCATCGATGCTGGCGGTGACAATCGGCAACTCGCCCTACGAAAGCTGCGCCGCGAACTCGGACGCTTCGTCACCAATGCCTCACCGGAGAGCGCCTTGGCCGCCTTCGAGCATCTATGGCCATCGTTGCTTAACGAGCACGGCGATTTGTCCTGGCTCAGTGCCAATCAAGAAATCGCTGCGATACTCTTTGAGCGGGCTATAGAGGCCAGCTCGGACACCGACGCCGCTCGCGCGGTAGTGAATCAGATACGGCAGCGTCTCAGTCTGCGCGCCATCACCCAGGTACTCGTGATGTTCCGCCGTGGCAGCGACAACTACCCTGCCCCGATCGCCTCCGCCATCACCGATGTTCGTGACGAAGTACTGAGAATGTGCATGGATGATATGACTTCCCCGCAACCGCATCAGGAGGGGCAAGTACTAACTTTCATCCATTTCCTGACCACCGACATGTACACAGAGCTGCGACGCCGCATCGACAGCGAGGGGCTGACCCAGCTCGACGTGGCAGCTCGCATGGTGGCCAAGGACAGCGATATGCGAGAAGACCTGCAGGGCTTCTATCACAAACCGTTCGAGGAGATCTACCAGCGCGAGCACTGGGACCCCACGCAGTTCCAGGATCCACCGTCGGTCGAAGATCTCCCGGAACGGGAGGACTATTCGGTTGATGCACGACAGGCGAAGGCGAAGTTCGCCATGCACTCGATCTTGCTCGGAATGACGAGTAATCAACCCGACTAACCAGGCTTGGTGATCACTCCATTGTTGCCAGCCATCGTCACGCTCCCCGCAGCCGTCCTCACATAAACGACGTCAGGTCCAGTTCGTCAAGTAGTGCCCCATAGAGTGGTGTAACTCGGTGGCCGAGATCGTCTGCGATTCCGTGTTGTGCACGGGTGTAGAGCGGCCACCGTGTGATCCTTCGAGTCAACCTTCTACCGAATCCTCGAACGGAGTCATCACGATGACCGCACCTCATATTGTCGACCCTGCAGGCCTGCTTGGCCAAGCCCTATCTGACGCGTCGCCGGATCTGATACGCGAGCTGCTGGGAGACCATGATCAACGCCCTGCTCTCCGCCGATGCCGACGCTGTGTGCGGCGCCGAGTGGAACGCCCGCTCGGCTGAGCGCACCAACTACCGCAACGGTTACCGCCACCGGCCCCTGGATACCCGGGTCGGCACCGTCGACGTCGCCGTCCCGAAGCTGCGCTCGGGCTCCTACTTTCCCGAGTGGCTGCTCGAGCGCCGCAAGCGAGCCGAGTCCGCGCTGATCACCGTCGTAGCCGACTGCTATCTGGCCGGGGTGTCTACCCGCCGGATTGACAAGCTGGTCACAACTCTCGGCATCGACTCACTATCCAAGTCGCAGGTCTCACGCATGGCCGAAGACCTCAGAGCAGGTCGCCGCGTTCCGGCACCGCCGCCTGGACGAGGCCGGGCCGTTCACCTTCGTCGCCGCCGATGCGTTGACAATCAAGGTCCGCGAGAACAAGCAGGTCGTCAAGGCTTCCGTGCTGCTGGCCACCGGCGTCAACGGCGACGGCCACCGCGAGGTGCTGGGCATACAGGTCGCCACCAGCGAGACGAAGGCCTCGTGGAACACCTTCTTCGCCGACCTGGTGGCCCGTGGCCTGGGCGGGGTGCGGCTGGTGACCTCCGATGCCCACGCCGGGCTGGTCGGGGCGATCGCGGCGAACCTGCCGGGAGCCGCGTGGCAACGCTGCCGCACCCACTACTCGGCGAACCTCATGGCCGTGTGCCCCAAGTCCATGTGGCCGGCCGTGAAAGCCATGCTCCCGCAGCGTGTATGACCAGCCCACCGCCGAGGCCGTCAATGCCCAGTTCGACCGGCTCCTCGAGTACACCGAAGGTCGGCTACCCGACGTGGCCGACCACCTCGGCGACGCCCGCGAGGACCTGCTCGCCTTCACCACGTTCCCCGACGACGTGTGGCGCCAGATCTGGTCCAACAACCCCACCGAGCGGCTCAACCGCGAGATCCGCCGCCGCACCGACGTCGTGGGCATCTTCCCCAACCGAGAGGCCATCGTCCGCCTCATCGGCGCCGTCCTGGCCGAGCAGACCGACGAATGGGCCGAAGGCCGCCGATACCTCGGACTCGAAGTCCTGGGCCGCTGCCGACTCACCCTGACCACCGACACCGACACCAGCTCGACGACGGAGGTGACCACTGATGCACTGATGCAACTACCCGCCTGATCACCAACGAAGGATCACAAACCAGTTACACCACTTCTAGGGGCTTGACCGTTCGTCATCGCACTTATCTACAAGATTCCCGATAAGCGTGACTCTGTACGGGCCGTCCCAAGTATGCGCCGATAATGTTGGGTTCTGTCATGTTTGCTGGTCCACGGAATGAGACTAGATGCCGCTGACGGCTCGTTCTGCGTGCCCGCCGAGAGCTTTCTCGCGCCGCGCCGAGAGCGAGCTTCCGCGTACGTTCGGGATACTAATGTCGTACACAGACCGTAGTCTCCAGAAAATGACGACGAGTTTAGATCCCGAGGACTTCGATCCTTACGCCGCGTATCGTCCAAGTGATCCAGACGATCTTGTCTCGGCCGTGGCCCACGCTCTGGCCTGAGTTCCACAAGTTTACGGCGTTTCAAGGCTCTCGGTGGTGATCGTAGCTGTTCACAGCGTCGAAGGCGTGGATGGCAGGTCACTAATTCGCGGGTCGTGGAGAGACGCCCGAGCATGATTTCGGCCAGCGACAGGGAAGTTCCGGGCCGCCACGCCCCGGAAAACCCTGGTTGATCCTTGGTTCAAGGAGGTTCGAGCGGCTTCCGCAGCGCCCCCGTGCGCGATATTTGGACGCACGTTCTCTGGCGGCTTCTTTCCGGGCGCCTGGTGACCCCGCCGCCGGTAGAGATCGATGAAAGATGCAGCGTCAGTGACCTGCAAGGGGCTGCGCTCGACTCATAAAACTCGCTGCTCTGCGACATCCTCGCCGACAGCGAGCGCGAGCTGGTCCTTGCCGTGGAAGCGGGTCACTAAAAGTTGTGGAACTCAGGTCTGGCAATGAGCTACGGATTTTCGATCGAGCCGGATGCTGAGGGCAGTTTTCGGGCCCTTCCGGATTTAGAGTGCGTTGATCCGGTTCTGGAGCTGTCCGGAGTGGATCAGTGACCGCAAGATGTAGTGCTTGAGGTTGCGGAAGCCCAGGGCGATCCCGCGGAGGTGTTCCAGTCGGCCGTTGATGGCCTCGACGGGGCCGTTGGAAGCCCCGACGTCGAAGTAAGCGAGGATCTCCCGATGCCGCTTCCACAATGACCGGCCGAGCTGCGCGAGCTCCGACAGTTCTGCGGGTACACCGGCCCGGATCGACTTGAGGAGCTTGTACATCGCGATCTTGCCCTCCCGCCTTCCCGAGGCCTCGTAAGCCGTGATGAGTCGCTGGTAGACGCCGTAGGTGACCTCCACTGCGGCGTGCGCAGCATTGGCGGTGAAAGCCTTGAACAGCCGCACTTTCTGCTTGTCGGTGAGCAGCTCAGCCCGGGTGTTCAACGTTCGGCGGATCCCGTACAGGGGGTCGCCGGTGCGGCCCCGGTGCCCGGTGGTGGCCTGCTGAATCCGCTGGCGGCACACGGTCAGCTTCTCGGCGGCCAGATGCACGACGTGGAACGGATCCATCACCGTCCGGGCAGCGGGCACAGCCTTGGCGGCGGCGGTGTGGTAGCCGGCAAACCCATCCATCGTCACCACCTTGATCCGGTCCCGAAACTCCTGGTCGCGGGCATCGAGCCACTCGGTGAGCGTCTTCGCCGAACGCCCCGGGGCCATGTCCAGCAGGCGAGAAGGGCCGGTGCCGTCCACCACCGGGGTCAGGTCGACCAGCACGGTCACAAACGAGCTGCTGCCGTCACCGCGGACGTGCTTCCACTTGTGCTCATCGACCCCGAGGACACGGACTCCGTCGAAGTGTCCCGGCTGTTCGTAGACCATCGTGCGAGTCTCCGAGACCGCCAGGTCATTGACGAGATCCCACCCCAGCCCGAGGGCCTTGGCCACCGCGGAGACGCTGGTGCGGTCGATCGCCAGACGCTGCAGAATCCAGCGGCTGCAGCGGCGGGTGGTCTTGGCCCGCGGCTCGGCCAACGCCGGCATCCGTTGCTGGAAGATCCTCGTGGCGCACTCGGTGTTGTCGCAGGTGAAGCGCGGTACCCGTACGTGCAGTCTGGTGGGATGCCCGACGATCGGCAGATCCGTCACCTTCCGCTCGACATGATCCCGCAGGCGCCCAGCGGTTCCGCAGTCCGCGCAGATCGGGTCGAGTGTGACCGGGGCGCAGAACAGGTGCGTGAACTCGTCGGCCACGGCGGCGTCGGTGATGGTCACCCCGAGTTCGACGGTGCGGCAGATGGTGTCGGCGAGCAGGCTGGCGGTAGCGTTCAAAGCGGGTCCTGGGGTGTTCGATGCGTGGCGTGGGAACCTGCATCTTCACACGCCCCAGGACCCCTACATCTTGTGCCTCACCGCATCACCGGCGAACCCCAGTTACGCACTCCGGATCCGGAAGGGCCAGTTTTCGCATTCAGCTCGGCAGCTCGGGCATGGTGGTGACCCCTCGGCCTGAGGGGGTTCTCTCGATGGTGTCGTTTGTGGTGACTGGGATGACCACTCCAGCTGCGGCGCAACCTGTCGTCGAAGCCCTCAACGACCAAGCAACATTCGTACGTTTTCAAATCCTCGGCGACGCCGTGGTGGCCTCCTGTGACGCGCCGGCAATCCCGTTCGTTCCGCAGCACTTGTACACATTGATCAACACCGTCGGCGAGGTCTTGGATTTCGCCGGCCCTCAGATCACCGAGTGCGCTGGCGGGAAGACTCTCGCGGACGTACTGCAAACCCCAGAACGCCCCTCGCTACCTGCACCTTTCACCGCAGACGTCCGCGCTGCTCTAAAACAGTACGTGTACATGCTCATCGATCCCCGCGACGACAGCGCGTTCTACATCGGCAAGGGAACCGGCGACCGCGTATATCACCATGTCTGGTCTGCACTCGGTGACGAGCCCCCTTCAGGCGAAGGGCACGAGCTGCTCATCGACAGCGAGCACGGCGACAACCGTGCGGTGCGCACGGCGAAGGCCGACCGAATCCGGCAGATTGCCGCGGCGGGCATGGCTGTGGAACACCACATTATTCGGGTCTGCGACAGCCGTGAGGAAGCCTTCGCCGTGGAACAAGCGTTGATCTCAGGCTTTCGCATCGGTGCGGGCCAGTCCGAATACGGCGATCTAGCCAATGTCGTCAGCGGCCACTACCGCTTCGCGATTGACGACACCCGGGCCGAGGAGATCGCTCTTCGTCTTGGTGCTGAGCCAGCTCCGGAGTTGCCGAGGCCCAGTCTCGTCCTCAAGGTCAACGCGGCTGGTGCCACCGATGATCCGGACAAGATATACGACGCAGCCCGCCGCGCCTGGTCAGTTAGGGCCACTCTACGGTCCACCCCTGACTTGCCCGTCTTCGTCGTGGCTCATGATGTCGTCCGTGCGGTGTACCGAGCCCACCGTTGGACCGCCCTCGACCGAGCGGAGGGCAAGAGTGGCGTTGTGTGGGAATTCGACGGAGTGCTTGATCCCGAGCTCAACGCCAACTTCACCGGAAAGCGTCTCGTCCCGACCGACTTCGGGCAGACCAACTGGGGCCAGCAGGGATGTCACCCTCTTATTTGACTGATCGGAGCGACCTAGCTGAGGCAACCGCCGGCGAGCCCTGGTCGGTCTAGTCTCCGAGTTCCTTGAAGCTAGGCGCCCCCGGTTCCCAGATGCCGATAAGTCGTGTTCCGTCATGTTCGCAAGACAGAACTCTCTGTCCGAACTGAGTCCAATTGAAACGCTAGCTAGAGCGGTGGCTCTTCGCTGCCGGGTCCGACGCCACTCCAACAGCTGCCTCCCGTGTTGGGGAAGAACTTGGCTCGGACCGTGCAGTCTCCCTGGTTGGGACCGTCGAGGTATGCGCTCAAGTCAGGCTCGATCGGCGTGTACGGGGCATAAACCCCAGGCGCCAATGCCACGTACTCCTGTTCCGCGCTTCCCGAGAACCCGATAACTCGGTAGTCGATGGAGGCCCCACTGACTTTCACCGGGTACCCCGGTAGCACTGGGTCGCCGGACGGATAGGTCAGCTCAGCAGACGAACGAGTCCCGGTCCGACTCGACCCGGTGCTACGGCCCTTGGGAAACCACAGTGGGAAAACGGTTTTCTTCTCGCTTGAAACTACGTCCTCATCGGCGAGCACCGTTCCGTTGGAACGGTCGGTCAGCTGAACAGAGCAGTCGGTTCCTGTTCCGGTAGTAGAGACGACGAACCCGACAACTCCACCGGTGTCGGTGGTTAGCTCCTTTTCGTAGCGACTCACCACTTCGTCAGTGCCGACGCCAACTGCATCTGCCACCTCTTTCGGAGGAATGCGAGCTTGGGCTTCGGCGCTGCCGACGACGGTCATGGAACTGGCACCGTCGTCCATGTAGGACTCGTTTACCAACGCATATTCGGGACCGCTGCACTTGACCACGGCTTTGACTGCGGCGGGCGTACCCACTTCCACGTAGATCAGTTGGTCTTCCGAGTAAGTGCTCTCGTCCTGTGCCGACAGCACACCGACCGAGGTCTGGGAACGCTGGGTGGTTCGGGGGGTGTCGGCATCGGAGTTGGTCGATTCCTCACCCTGACTAGATCCACAGGCGGAGACTAGGACCAGCGCAGCGGCAACAGTGACTACTCGGGAAAAACTCAAGACAATCAACTCTCAATTTAGAAATTAACAGTGGCTTACATTAACACCGCCAACAACTAACTGCGGGCCTGCAGCGTGGTGTGGGTCTGATTGCGATCGGTTGACCACTGGACCACGCCATCCTTCTTCGCGGCGACATTGGTAAGCATGTGCGCGTCTCGCCGTAGCTACCGGCGTTTTATGGCGGGTGGTTCGAGGAGGGACAGGTCTGGAGGGATCGCTAAGGGTCCCGCGACGCGCTGGAGATCGGAAAGGTATGGGCGGGCGAATTCGGCGAGGTCGCGACCGGCTTCGGTAAGTCGGCGGGGCGGACCGCCAAACAGCGGTTCGTCTAGCGCGGCTTCGAGGTGCTTCGTTTCGCGTTGAATCTGGCTTTTTGACAGTCCGAGTGCAGCCGAGGCAGCTTTGTGCGTGGGAAGCTCGTGTGTGAGGACAAATCGGTAGATGCGCAACGCGAGGTGGTGTTCGCCTGCTAGTGCGAGGTGGATGAGTTCTTCTATGTCTCCCGCGGTGGATGCTGCGAATTCGATGGACAGGCTGGAGCGGCGTAGGTCGCTGCGGCCGGCGTTAATGAGGAAGTGGGTGCTGCGCCCCGCTGGTGCCCAGGTTTGGGCTTGGGAGTTCCAGACCAGGTCGAAAGCGACCGGTTCACCGATGCGGTGTTCGAGCAAGAGGCGCTCGGCGACTTCTCCAGCCGCGTGTTGGAGGTCGGGGTGCATGTCGCGCACGAAGCTGCGGTATTGGTACGCCGCTGGGCCGTGCAGGAGTTTGGCGCCGTAGGTGACGAACGGGTCGTATCCGGTGAGTAACTGCCATACGTAGCGGCTGATCATCCAGCTGAAGGCGCTGGTTTTGTAGGCGCTACCGGCGCGGCTTAACCGCCGCAGACGTACTGATCCGAGTTCTGCGGGGGCCGGAAATAGTCGTCGCCGCCGCCGGTAGTCGATCGGCGGTGGGTGCGCCATCAGATGGTCGTGGAGGGTAGCCAGGTAGTCCACCGCAGTGGTCCCGGCTTCGTTCGAGATCAAGTGGTTCAGAGCTGACCGTAGTGCCGGTGTTTCTGCGTTCAGTCCGAACTGTGTGGCGAGGTTGTCTAGTTTGGGTCGGCGTCCGATTGCTGCGAGGGCGATCGGGGCAAGGTAGGGAAATCCGCGTGCGACGCGCGGTGGTAGTTCTGGGCAGTGCCGTACGGCTTCTGGCCACAGGCACGAGGGCAATGACATGGCGTCGATAGGGTGGGGTCGAAGGTGGGACAACCCGGAAATGGAATGGCCTTGACGTCGGTGACCTTGGGCGCTGGAGATCGGTGTTGACGTCCGCTCGGGCCGAGTGACACCAAATAGACGTTCCAGGTACCTGGAGTGGAGCGGCCTATTAGTTCGGCGCAGTGAGTCGCGGATGACCTTGATCCGATCTTCGCTCAGCCAGTCGGTGCGTGTCAAATCAAATGAGACGTGCAGTGGTCGGTTGAGCTTGGCTAGTTTCGGGTGAGCGGGCGTCGGGGTCGTTGATGGTCACTTTCTCCGGTAGTCGGGGTGGTCGTGGTCGTCGGGTGAACCGTTCGGGGTGCTTGGCATAGGCGGCATCCAGGACGAGCTGGCGACTGTCGCGGATGTGCTCGGCGGTGCCGTCGTGGACGCTGGCCGGGGTGTGCAGACCAATCCCTGAGTGCCGGTGCTCGTGGTTGTACCAGCAGATGAATCGGTTCATCCAGGCCCTGGCGTGGCCGATGCTGGCGAACCGCTCGGGGTAGTCGGGTGTGTACTTCATGGTCTTGAACTGGGACTCGCTGTAGGGGTTGTCGTTGCTGGTCCGCGGCCGATTGTGGGATCGGGTGATGTCCAGGTCGCACAGCAGTGAGGCCAACGGTTTGGAGGTCATCGCCGCGCCCCCGTCGGCGTGCAAGTACCCCGGCGCCCGGCCCTGCTCAGCGATGGCGTCGGCGACCAGGTCCGCGGCGAGTTCGCCGTCTTCGACGGTCTCGATGCGCCACCCGACGACGTAGCGGGAGTAGATGTCGATGACGACGTAGGCGTGGTACCAGATTCCCTTGGCAGGGCCTCGCATTTTCGTGATGTCCCAGGTCCAGACGTCATTGGCGGCGTGCGCGATGAGTTCGGGGATCTTGCGCGGCGGGTGGGTGGCCTGCCGGCGGCGTTCACCGTTCATCCGCGCAGTGGCCAGGATCCGGTGCATGGTGCGCTGCGAGCAGTGGTACCGGCCGGCGTCGAGTTCGCGGGCCCAGACCTGGGCTACCGACAGGTCGGCGTAGGCCTCGCTGGTCAGGACCGTCAGGATCGCCTCACGTTCGGTGGCGTTGAGCTCGGCCGGGTGCTGAGGTTTCGGGTGCGGACCGTACGGGCGCGGCGTGGGGTTCGCCTGCCGGTGATGGGTGGCTCGCGACCGCCCGACCAGGGCACATGCCCGCACCACACCTAGCAGCGTGGTCAGTAGCTGCGCGGTCTCGGCTTGCCAGGTGCGCCATGCCGCCCGGCTCACTCCTTGTTTTTCCTGGAGAGTGCCTCCAAGAATGCGACACCTTTTCCCATGACCTCCAGCGCGGCGTCACGGTCGGCGATGACCTGGTCCTTTCGGGCGGCGTCCGACTCGAGCTTGCCGACCTGCTTTTCCAGCTCGGCGATACGCGCCTGCTCCGGCGATATGCCCGCTCGGGGCTTCTCCTTAGACACCCTGCCCAGTGTTCCGGCTTCGATCTGGGCCCGCCACTGTTTGACGCTGGAATCGTAGAGACCCTCGCGGCGCAGTACCTGACCCTTGGAGCCCGCCGGGGCCTGGTCGTACTCGGCGACGATCCGCCGCTTGTACTCCGCGGTGAACGTCCGCCGCGCCGACCGCCCGGCCCGCGGGGATTCCACCGCGGTCTGCTGCGTCGAGGCCGTCGCCGGTGCCTGCTCCGAGGCCTCCACGGCCCCCTCAGTAGTAGCGATGATCGTCATGCTGGGTTCTCTTTCTACTCTTGCCCCAATCCCTCAACCAGCCAGCCCGGGTGTCTCAACTCAGTCTGGCGGATAGGGAGTGGTCTCGGATCGGGTATGGGCTGGCCTTCTTCGTGCGGGGGTCATCGAGGATAAGCAGCGCCATGGTGGTGGCCAGCTGCATGACGGCCGGTGGTGGCTGACTGGAAATCTCGATCGCGCCCGTCGTTTGGTAAGGGTTCTGGTCCCCGTGCTGGAGCTGCGGGGCCGCAGGACCGGCCAGTTCGAGTTCCTCGAAGCTTGCCCCGCTGGAGGTCACTGCGTGGAGTGCGTGACGGGTGAGGATCGTCAGGTCAGCGAAGAAGTGCCTAGCGGTTATGGGGACTTCGGCGGAATAGGACAGCTGTGCGTGCCCGTGGTCGAGAACTTTTTGGAGGGCCGACGCGGCGACCAGAAGCGCTGATGATGACGGGAGTTGGACGGCCTCGCACTGGGCCAACAACTGGGTACAGCATGCGTCTGGGCACAGTTTTCCACGGCGATTTCCGAGAATGTCTTGGACAAAGGGCGGGTGTGGGTAGGCCGACTTACGTGGAGGAGTTTCGCACGTTGGGCAACGATGTACCAGCAGGCACTGGTGAGTGAGGCAGACGTTGACCCAAGCCAGGTGCCAGTCGAGTTTCCATCGCATGTCCCGTTCGGTGAGGCAGCTCGGGCAGAACTTCGTTCCGCCATACCTGGCCCAAGTACCTTCGCCCGCCCGGTTCCCGATCACCGGAACTAGGCCGTGCTCGCGGTACCGTTGTAGCGAGGCATTTAAGATGAGTTGGCTGGCCACGCCGGTGTGCGCCTCAAGTCGGCGGGCGGTCTCCGGGAGCAGTGAAGCGGTGAGAGGGCTTGCTTTTGCGCGTCCGTTGAGCAGGGTTGACTGGGTGGCAATATCTCGTGGAGCGCAGCTGTTGAGGCTGGCCAGCAGTTCTATCCAACTGTCGATGGACTCATCGGGAAGAAGCGGCGTGGTTATGGCTAGCATCGCTGTCCCCGGGACCGTGCAGCCGTGATGAGACTGTCGACTGTGGCGATGCGGTCCTGTCGGATCGACTGAGTGAGAGTGTCCTTGGCTAGCTCAAACGACAGGCCAGTAGATCCGTGCGACAGCGCGAACAGGTTCTGTCGGAAGGTGGGGTTCCTGAGGATCGACCAATCGTATCCGGGAATCTTCTCGATTTCGGTCGTGAAGCGATTGATGCGGTTCGTCCACGCCTTCCGGTGCTCAGGGGCGGACAACGGCACCATCTCGATAAGGCGGATGCGCCGCTGCAACTGGGTGGCCGCGGAGTACTCATCCGAGGTGCTGCTTGTTTTGAACAGCGCGCTGCGTTGGAGGCCGGCACCGACGAAAACGAAACTCACTGGGAGTCGATCGACGGTGCGCTTGAGGTCGTCGGTGAGATCTCGGGCGGCACCGACCCGGCGAAGCATATGTGCGTCATCGATGACGATGAGTCGCGTTCCGACACTGGGCAAGTATCGTGCGAGGTGCTCGAGCAGATCGTCGGCCACGGCTTTTCGGCTTCCCAACGGCGAGTGAACAAAACCCGCTATGGCCCTGAGCAACCTGGGGAAGCTCGCGCCTTGGTCGCTGACGTAGACCACTGGAAAATGGCGGACATGCACCTCTGGTTTCGTTGGTGGTGGACTGTTGAGAAGTTCGTCGTGGATGCGCAGCATCGCCGTGCTGACGGCCACGGTCTTCCCCAGAGCCGAGTCGCCGTCGATGGCGAGAATTTGACGACTGCCCTGGTACTGGCCGCCGTTACGGAATAGTTGATCCCGGATGGCGCCTTGGATGAGGTGAATGTCAGACGTCTCAATCGGCTTCAGGCCGGAGATCCACGAGCCGACCGCGACGCGGTCACTGTGGTCGAAGTCGAGCGGCAAAGCCGGACAGTGGCGCGCAAACTGTGGCCAATCTGCTTGGACCTGCAAGGACAGGGGATGCTCAGGAACGTGCAGGTTCACCACAGGTCTCCTTCGTCAATGAGCTCATCGAGACAGTCATCAAGTTCCAACGACAGGGGGTAGACCGTGTCGTCGGAATCGTCGTTGTCGCCCATCACGGTGGGGTCCCCGACGGGATCGGGAACGGAGTTCAGGATGCGGATTTGGTCGATGTCCAAGGTGCGGGGTGCGGTTTGGGTGAGTTCATCGATTACGCGCACGAAGGTGCTGCGGCGGCGTACTTCGGATTCCTTTGACGGCAGTGGGCGGGCGTCGGCGGCTGCGATCTCGCTGGCAATGGAGTCGCTGAACGGTGGAAGGGCGCTCCCGTTTCGATCAATGGCGTGCAAGACGTGCCAGCGACCATGGTCGTCACGGAAGAACACTCTGGACCTGTCGTCGGGGTCATAGCGCACGCTCTGCTTGCGTTTGAGCGATACCAGGGGTGAGATTTCCCCGCTCTTGATCTTCCGCAGCGCGGGCCCGTCATAGCGCAGACCATTGCAGCGCACTCCGTCGGATTGGACGGTGACATCGGCGCTGTCCAAGATGGTGTAGACATCGTCTGGTGTCAGATGGCACTCCAGGGTGGCTCCGCGCCGCATGGCTAAGTCGAACGCTTGCGCTGGAGAATAGAACTTCCCTTTGGCGCCCTGCACCGGAAGTCCAGAGTGTGGCCGGTGCATGTACTCGTCCAGCAACCAGGTTCTGAGGACCACTGCCAGCTCGCTGAACGAGAAGAGGGGACCAAGTTTGTCGCCGCGGTGTTCGGGCCCGCGACCGACGTATCCTTGCAGGTCCTGTTGGAATAAGTCCAGGGTCCGATTGACGGACTCGACGTAGCCTTTATCTGAGCCGGTTCTGGTGCGGGCGTAGACGATGTCGCACCCCCAGTTGCGGAGTAGTTCGATGACCTTGGTGTTTTCGAACTCCTTCCCGTGGTCGCTGACGATGGTTCCCACGTTCATGCGGAAGGGGTATTCGGGAAGGGTCACTGACTCTGGAACTCCCAGCGGTAGCGAGCTTTCGTCGAGGTCGAGTCCGGTTGCCAGGGGTCCGTAGACGTCCCAGAGCAGTAGCCGCACATCCTTGCTGTTCGGTGGGGTCGGGGTAAGGCGAATGAACATCACTCGGCTGAGCACACAGATGGCGACAATTGCCCATGGGCGAATCGGTTTTCCTCCGCTCGGGGGTCGCACCAGGACGTTCATCTGAGTCGAGTCGATCTCAATCTGCTCGCCGGGGTACGACGGTGGAGGGCGCCGGCGGCCGCGGGTGGAGCGCGACTGCACGCTACGTCGACTTCGAGCGGTTTGGCGCAGGCGGAGCGGTTCCCAGATCTGCCGGACGATGCCTTCGAATTTGTGGTGTGTCAGGATCGAGGTGTCCAGGCCTGCTTCGTCCAGATCGGTTCGTGCGCGCACCATGCACGCCATGAACGTCACGGTGGACTCGTTGCGCGCCATTTTGTTTAAGGAACGGTAGATCCGGTCGATAATCTCCGGGTCCACTCCATCGGAGGGCATTGCGGGCTCGGTGGTTGGCTTGGCGTACGGGGCTAGCCCGTTCGTACCGTGTTCCTGATACACCTTGACCATCCGGTGCAGAGAGCTCGTGGAATATCCCGCTACGCCGGAGAGCTGGTCGGCCTTGATGGCGACGCGGGTGGTCAGGCTCGAGCGTGCTGGGTCGAAGCGGGGGTCAGAGTCGACACTGACGACCCCGCTTGGATCACCGTAAAGGATCTCCAGCACATGGCCGGTACGCTCCCGCGCCACTTGCAGTTGACGATCGGACAACCCATCCCCGGCATCGCGAAGAATGGGATCCAATTGCGCGGGGCCATCGTCGTCGAAGCCGTACGTGGCTCTATACAGCTGCATCGACTTGGCTAGCGTCACCTCAATATGCTCGCCCGACTGGTCAACCAGGATCGCCGTTGCGGGGATCGTCTCCGCGTTGATCGAATGAAGCCTCACGCGCAGGGTCTGATAGGAAATTCGCTGTCGATCCCGAATCCGTGACGCGCGCTCATCGCCACACCCCGATCGTTGAGGTGCGGATCGGAACTTCCAGGTCAATATCTAGGTGGCACTGCGCGATCGCTCGGATCGCTCGAGTCCGCCCAAGTTCGGCGCCGCCACATTCCCGGGCAAGACGGCCAAGTGATATGGACTCGCCGGCTGTGCCGGGCGACCACCACGGTTCGCACGACACTGGGTGTTTCCATCGCCACGCGGACAGTGCTCGGAGATTGACGTGACATTGCCGCGACAACGACCCCAGTAGGTCGTACCCGAGGCCATGCTGGCGGCACGTGTCCGGGAGAAGTTCTTCCAGCATGAATGAGGCGAAACCGGTCAGATGATGGTCGGGTTTGATCGCCATCAACGTCATGCCCTCGTGGGTTTCAGTCGTCAGGTCGATGAAATGGTTGACAAATCCAATATCTTTGATCGGCCACGACACGACACACCCTTGCGAGCGGTAACCCAGCACATCCTCCCTGCGATCAAGAATCGTCATCCATGCCAGTTCGAGGAGGGACTCAGCGAAGACGATGTGGTGGCGGCCGTCGAGGGAGAACCGCGTTGAATGGGTCGCGATTGATGACCGAGCGCCGTGGTAGGAGCCCAGCCGGCGTATCCCCACCAGGTCCGTCACTGACTTCGTCCCAATCCTCCTCAGCGGAGACACGTCGACCGTTTTGCCGTCGGGGGAGGTGACGACGCGACAGTTGGCGATCGCGTGATCGCGTACCTCTGGATCGGACAGCAACTCCATCGCGTGTTTGCGGCCCACAGTCGGTGCCAGCATGCCCCGTAGTTCCCTGGGGGAGCGGCGAACACCGCCTCGAGCGGTCACGACGGGCGTCGATCTGGAGTGCGGTGAACTGCGGTCAGCAGCGGCTGGCGACGTGATTCGTCTGTGGGGCTTGACGGACAACAAGGGTAGGGGTGATGATGACATGCGAAAGCTCCATATCTGCTGGGTAGGCAGTGGGGTAGGACGGCGAAGCTGATTGCCGAACGAAGTCTCTGAGTGTGGGTCGAGTTGGCGCTCGGCCCACACTCACGTGTGGGGTGCGGTCTTGGTGGGTACCTCCTAGAAAAAAAAGAGTCGCGTCCCCCCGAGGGGTAGCGCGACTCTCCGATGTGGCTGATTGTTGCCGAAGTTCGGCGGTCGCGCAAGGAACTCACACGCGATGCCACGGTCGGGCCGACTGTAGTCGGCTGCTAAAAAATCATTGAAGCTGATGGGCATGCGAGTCCGCAGCTCAGCAAGTTGGCGGCACTCATGCTTGTTATGGGCGTCTTCCAGCGGAGCCAGTGCAGGTCACACTCGGTATGAGAACTTGGTCGGGGTGGGCCGACTGTCTGCGGTTCGAATCGCGTCTTGGCGAGCCCGGTGGGCAGCAGGAAAGGCCTGCATCGCGCTCCTAGAGGTGCCTGCGGCGTAGTCTGACGGCAGCGCGTCCGCAGAAGTCGGGGAGGTCACGTCCATGGCGGTCACCCCTAAACAGCGAGCAGCTCTGAACAACGCATTGGCGGACAGCGCCGTCAACGCGGGGCGCTCCCAAGTTTTCGCCGCCTTCGACGCCGTGTTGGCGGGCGTGACCTGGAACCGCACCGCGCAGGCCGATTCGTACGCGGTAGACCGAGACCTTGACTTCCTACGGGAGAACGCGGGATTAGATGATATGTCGGTCCTGGAGTACTGGGACCCGGATGCGGAAGACGACCTGAGACTGTCTGCTGTGGCCGACCGGACGGTCTATCTTTTCGGTCTGACCGCGTCCCCGGAAGAGCTGGCCGAACTGGCAGGCCTCGACCGACGCGACGTCCGGCGGCTGGTGGCCGATGATCGACTCCAGGAGGTCGATCTGGCCGGCCCCCGCTACCCGGAGTGGCAGGTCGGGGCCCAGGGTTTGTTGCCGGGGCTCGCAGTGCTCGTCCCAGTGATGCACCGTTGCGGATTGTTACCGGACAGCATCGCAGCCTTCATGGTCTTGCCGAACGACGAACTGGGTGGGAGAGCGCCTGTCGCTCACCTTGAGGCGGGTGGTAACGCCACCGACGTTGCCGCGTTGGTCGATGCACGAGCCCGAATCTGATGTGTGGCCTCCATGAGGCCGGGCGCGGTCCGCGGATGAGGAGGGTGGCCGTTCCCGCGAGGCGCCGTGCGTTGGGTGGGCTGGCGCGGCGGAAGCCGGTCTGTCCCCGAGTAGCTGCAGCAGTCGTCGAGTTCACTTTGGCTACGTGGCTCTTAGCGCAGCCCCGGTAGTCCCTGGTCTCAGGGAGTAGCTCCGAACGTCGCGTTGATGTCGCGCGCACACCTGAGAACGATTTCCCAGAGCCCGTCTACGTCAACACTCGCGATCGCGAAACCGCGACATTTGTACCGGTGATCCTGTCCGATGAGTTTCGCCAACTCGGCGAATCCGGGATGGAACCTGATTGCCTCGTACTGGTCCAGTTGGCGTAGGCCATCAGGGTGGCAAATAGGGCTTGTCGGT
>NZ_AGFF01000002.1 GCF_000226215.1 Dietzia alimentaria 72 | reverse complement strand
GGGGCTGCGGCGAGCGGCGGCCGGGGCTGCGGCGAGCGGCGGCCGGGGCTGCGGCGAGCGGGGGCGTGCAGCTGCTGTGGCGGGGGCTCCGCGCGGAAGTTCAGCGGCCGTCGCGCCACGCCACGAGCGACCTGACCAGGTCGAGCGGGTAGTCGGGGCCATTCACGCCCACGGTGAACAGGCTGACACCCTCCGCGTGGAGGGCATCAGCCTTGCGCCGGGCGTCGTCGGCGGACTCGGCGCCACCGAGTTCGGTCGAGCGCTCGATCTCGTTCGGGTCTCGGCCCACGTCCGCACAGTGCTGCGCGAGCACAGCCGACTTGTGGCGGTAGGTCTCCACATCCATGAACGAGTGCCAGATGTCGGCGTGACGGGCCACATGCCGCAGCGTCTTCTTCTCGCCACCGCCGCCGAGGAGCACGGGTATATCCCGCGTCGGGGCGGGCGTGAGCTTGGCGAATCGTTGCTCGATCCGCTCCAAGGAGTGGCCGAGGTCGTCGAGGCGGGAGCCTTTAGTGCCGAACGGATATCCGTACCCGACGTAGTCCCGCTCGAACCACCCGCCCCCCAGCCCGAGGATCAGCCGCCCGCCCGAGATGTGGTCGACGGTCCGGGCCATGTCGGCCAGCAGGTCGGCGTTTCGATAGGTGTTACAGGTGACGAGCGCGCCGATCTCGACACGCTCGGTCTGCTCGGCCCAGGCGGCCAGCATTGTCCAGCACTCGAAGTGGGCGCCGTCGGGGTCCCCGTAGAGCGGGAAGAAGTGATCCCAGTTGAAGACCACGTCGACGCCCGCGTCTTCTGACCTGCGCACGGCGTCGCGGATCAGCGCGTAGTCGGGGGCGTGCTGCGGTTGGAGCTGGACGGCAATGCGGGCCGGGCGTTCGGAGGTAGAGCTCATGCGCCCCATTGTGGGGCGTCGCGCCGTGGTGCGCATCCACTCGGGCGAGCCCGCCGGCTGACGGGCTCGCGGCCGACGGGTTCGAGGCCGCGGTTACAGCCCGAGCGTCTTGCCGATGATGTCGCGCTGGACCTCATTGGTGCCGCCGTAGATGGTGGAGACCACGGCCTGGCGGACGAGGCGTTCCATCCCGTACTCGGTGGCGTACCCGTACCCGCCCATGGATTGCATGCACTCGAGCGTCACTCGCTTGCTCAATTCCGACGCCTTGAGCTTGGCCATGGATGCCTCGCGCGGGAACAGGGCACCGGGGTCGGACTCGTCGACCTTCTTGGCGACCGCGTAGACGAGCAGGCGGGTGGCCTCGATCTCGGTGGCCAGGTCGGCCATCCGATGGCGGATGACCTGGAAGGTACCGACGGGGCGACCGAACTGTTCGCGTTCCTTGATGAACGCGAGGCAGTCGTCAAACGCGCGCTGGGCTATGCCGAGCTGCATGGCGGCGAGGATGAGTCGCTCGATGTTGAGGCCGGTCATCAGCTGCCCCCAGCCGCCACCGACCTCGCCCACCACGGCGTCGGCGGGGAGCCGGACGTCAGTGAAGTAGAGATCGTTGACCTCTTTGCCACCCATGGTCTCGATCCCGGTGATCTGCAGACCCTCGATGTCGGCGGGCACGTCGAACATGGTGATGCCCTCGTGCTTCTTGCCGGACGAGTCGGTACGCGCGACGAGCAGGATCCGGTCCGCGAAGTGCGCGTTGGAGCACCAGGTCTTCTGGCCGTTGATCACCCAGTTGTCGCCGTCGCGCTCGGCCTTGCACCGCAGGGCGGCGACATCGGAGCCCGCGCCCGGTTCAGACATCGAGATGGACAGGGTGCCTCCGCTGACGACCAGTTCAAGGGCGCGCTTGCGCTGCTCCTCCGTCCCGAACTTCTGGAACGCTGCGGCCGTGATGAGGGTGGGGCCGATGCCACCGATGGGGGCCAGGCCACGCAGCGAGTGCTCGAGCAGCAGGCACAGTTCCACGGCGCCGGCGTCGGAGCCCCCGTACTCCTCGGGGACGGTCAGCCCCAGCCACCCGAGTTCGGCCATCTTGGCGTAGATCTCCGGTGAGTGGGTCCCGCCCTCCGTGGTGAGATCCCGGCGCTTCTCGACGCTGCCGACCTCACGGGCACAGAAGTCATCGATGGATTTGGCGAAGTCACGCTGCTCTTCGGTGAGGATGTCGAACACTTCTGGCCTCGGTTTTCTGTGGGTGGTTGTGCGGGCATCGGCAACTCGGCGTCAGGGGAGTGCACACTGGTCTACTGTGATGCGTATCACGCCACGCTACATCAGATATATGTGATCGGAACCGAGAGGACTCCAGATGACGACCACAGAGCCCGGCAAGACCGGACCGACGTTCGCGAGCCTGGACCCCCGCGACGGCACGGTCCTCGCCGAGTACCCGATCGCCGGTCGCGAGGAGGTCGCGCTGGCCGTGGAGCGCGCCCGTGCTGCGGCCCGCTGGTGGGCAGGTCAGGGCCCGCGGGGGCGCCGCGAGTGGCTGCTGGAGTACAAGCGGGCGATCTCAGCGCGGGCCCCGGAGTTGGCCTCCCTGATATCGGCCGAGACCGGTAAGCCGGACGAGGACGCGACGCTCGAGATCATGCTCGCTGTGAGCCATCTGGAGTGGGCTGCCAAGAACGCAGACCGCGTTCTTCGTCGTCGTCCCGTCTCGGCCGGTCTCCTCATGGGCAACCAGGCGGCCTATGTCGAATACCAGCCCTACGGCGTGGTCGGCGCGATCGGACCGTGGAATTACCCGGTGTTCACCCCGATGGGCACGCTGTCCTACGCCATGGCAGCGGGCAACGCGGTCGTGTTCAAACCCAGCGAGCTCACGCCGGGTGTGGGCGTCTGGCTGGCGGAGGTGTGGGACTCCCTCGGCGCCTCCCAGCCGCTCATCCAGACCATCACCGGGGACGGTTCGACCGGGAACGCCCTGTGCAAGGCGGGCGTCGACAAGCTCGCGTTCACCGGCTCCGCGGCGACGGGCCGTAAGGTCATGGCGGCCTGTGCGGAGACGCTCACCCCCGTCGTCATCGAGGGCGGCGGCAAGGACGCCCTCCTCATCGATAGGGATGCAGATCTCGACGCGGCCGCCGAGCAGGCGGTGTTCGGTGCGATGGGCAACGCGGGTCAGACCTGTGCCGGCGTTGAGAGGATCTACGTCCACCGGGATGTCCACGAGGCGTTCGTCAACAAGTTCACGGCACGGGTTCGAGCCCTGACCCCGGGTAACAGCACCTCCTCCAGCTACGGGCCCATGACGCTGCCGGCGCAGGTCGACATCATCCGCCGACACGTCAAAGACGCGATCGCCCGTGGTGGGAAGGCGGTCCTCGGAGGGGAGGAGTCGGTGGGCGAGCGGGTCGTCGAGCCGGTGGTCCTGGTGGACGTCCCCGAGGATTCCACCGCGATCACCGAGGAGACGTTCGGGCCGACCGTTGTCATCAACCCGGTCGCTGACCTCGAGGAGGCCGTGGAGAGGGCTAATGCCGGCAGTTACGGACTCGGCGGGTCCATCTTCACGGGCAACAAAAAGCGGGGCCTGGCCCTGGCCGGAACCCTCGACGTGGGCATGGTGTCCGTCAACTCGTTCCTCGCTTTTGCGGGCATCCCCGCGTTGCCGTTCGGCGGCTCGGGCGACTCGGGCTTCGGCCGCATCCACGGAGCTGACGGGCTGCGCGAGTTCGCCCGCCCCAAGGCCATCACCGCGCAGAGGTTCCCGTCCCCGCTCAATCTCATGACCATGACCCGCAAGCCGCGCGACATCAAGATCGTCAAGTGGATGCTCGCCAACGTCCAGGGAAAGTTGTGATGTGACATGACCGCCACCGCGTCCAGCGCCACCGCGTTCGGTGACGACGCGCCGGATCCGAGCCGGGAGAGGACGACGACGACGAGGCCTGCGACCGCCGGGCGGCCGCCCGTGCCAGGGGTGTTCGGACTGATCCCGGCGAACATGATCACAGACCCGGCGGAGGAGCACCCTCTCACCGCGCGCGTACCGCTCAGGCCCGGTCGTTGGTACTGGCGCGATCTCATCGCGACTCTGGATCCGGTCCGGGACGCGGCGGAGATCCACCGCATCACCTTCGCGTACGAGTTCCCGTGGGACTACCAACGGGCCTTGGAGCTGGCCCTGTACCGGACCTACTGCATCCCGTCGGTGTCGGCGGTGCTGGAGGAGGCTGGCCAGTTCCGGGATCACCCGCAGAAGCGGTACGACGACACCGGGCTGCTGATGTCGGAGTTGATCGAGCACGGGTACGACTCGCCGCGGGGTAAGGAGGCGCTGCGGGTGATCAACCGCCAGCACGCGCGGTATGAGATCACGAACGACGACATGCTCTATGTTCTGTCGACCTTCATCTACGAGCCGCTCGAGTGGATCGACTCGATCGGCTGGCGTCGGCTGCACCCCAATGAACGACTCGCGGCGTTTCACTTCTACCGGGCGGTCGGCGAGCGTATGCGGATCAAGGACATCCCCGAGAACATCGGGGAGTTCCGGCGTTGGCGTGACGACTACGAGGCCCGCACGATGCGCTACGACCGGAACAACGAGCTGATCGGCACGTACACGCTCGACCTCATGTGTTCCTGGTATCCCGAGGCGGTCCGGCCGGCGGTCCGCAAGGTGGTGCTCTCGCTGGTCGACGACGACATGACGCGGGCATTCGGGTTCCCGTGGCAACCGCCCGCTAGACGGAAGGCTGCCTTCGGGGCGCTGCGGGCACGGTCGAAGCTGGTGCGCTGGCTGCCGGTCCGCCGCCGTGAACTCGGAGCCCGCGCGATAGAGAACCAGACTTATCCCGGTTACCCCACCGGCTACCGGCCCGCGGACCTGGGAGCGTGCCCCATCCAGCCGCGTGACCGGACAAATTCTTGCCCTATTCCGCACGAGGAGGCCCGATGACCGCGACCGGACGCGACGCCCTCAACGTCGAACGCGACGACCTCGGTGTGGTGACGATCAGCATTAATCGACCCGACCGGATGAATGCCCTCGACCACGCCACAGTCACCGCGTTGACCGCCGCCATCGGCGAGCAGAGCACGGATCCTGACACCCGGGTCATCATGCTCACTGGCGAGGGCGGGGCCTTCACCACCGGAGCCGACCTGCAGGCGGCCAGGGAAGGCGGCGACGACGCGCCCAGTCCCGCCGAGACGATGGAAGGCGCTGCGGCGCTGGTCCGCGCGGTGCTCACCACTCCGGTTCCGGTGATCGCGGCCGTGGCCGGGCCTGCGGCCGGGGTGGGGGTCTCGCTGGCGCTCGCCGCGGACCTGGTCCTGATGTCCGAGGACGCCTACCTGCTGTTCGCGTTCACCAACATCGGCCTCATGCCCGACGGCGGGGCCAGCGTGCTGCTACCGGCCGCCGTCGGACGGGCGATCGCCTCCCGCATGCTGTTGCGCGGTGACGCGGTGTCCGCCGCGGAGGCGCGCGACGTGGGCCTCACGATGGAGGTCTACCCGACCGCGGAACTCCAGGCCACTGCGGCCAAGCTCGCCCGACGTCTGGCGCGGGGGCCGCGACGCGCCCTGGAACTCACCAAGCGGGCCATCACCGGGTCGACGTTGGCCGAGCTGGACGCCGCACTGGCCCGGGAGCACGAGGGCCAGTGCGAGCTGCTCGTGTCCGCCGACTTCGCCGAGGGCGTGTCCTCGATTCTCGAGAAGCGCCGCCCGAACTTCTCCTGAAACCACCCTCGCTCGCACGACTGCTGACGTACCCCCCACGAAAGGCGGAGACCATGACCACTGCCACCGATCCCATCGCCCAGCTCCACGCGGCGCGCCGCAATACCTGGAACACGTGGGTCGCCACCCACGCCGAGATGAAGCCCGACTCAGAGGCGCTGCGCTTCCTGGGCCAGACCACCACATGGCGGCAACTGCACGATCGCAGCAACCGCTTCGCTGACGCCTTGGCGCGCCGAGGGGTCGGTAAGGGCGACCGGGTCATGCTCATCACGCTCAACAATCCCGAGTTCATCGAGGCCGTGCTGGGGATCAACGAGCTGGGCGCTATCGCGGTCCCGGTGAACTTCCGCCTCACCCCGGCCGAGCTCGCCTACCTCGTCAGCGACTGCACCCCGAAGGCCGTCGTCACGGACGCGATGCTCGCCCCACTGGTGGGGGCCATCCGAGCTCAGGGCGAGGAGCCGGGGGAGCACTTCGTCATCGGAGGCGAGTCCGGGACGGAAGGTCAGACCGCCTACTCCGATGCGATCGCTGAGGAGGGCGCGCCCCACGAGCCGATCGACGTTCCCGAGGACACCACCGCGCTCATCGTCTACACCTCCGGAACGACTGGCCGGCCCAAGGGTGCGATGCTCTCCTACGAGAACCTCACCGCTCAATCCCTCACCTGCATCCGGATATTCCGGATGTTCGACGAGGAGGGGCGCTCGCTGTTGGCCGCACCGATGTTCCACATCGCGGCACTCGGCTCGATCGCGCCGGGTCTCCAGCTCGGCGGGGCGACGGTGGTCCATCCCTTGCAGGCCTTTGACCCGGCCGCGGTACTGGACACCCTCCAGGAGGAGAAAATCACCAGCGTCTTCCTTGTGCCGGTGCAATGGCAGGCGGTCTGCGCTGAGCAG
Organism: Dietzia alimentaria 72; assembly: GCF_000226215.1. GTDB lineage: Bacteria > Actinomycetota > Actinomycetes > Mycobacteriales > Mycobacteriaceae > Dietzia > Dietzia alimentaria. The sequence continues at coordinate 38,876 of NZ_AGFF01000002.1, read as the reverse complement.
CAGGCGCGGCCCCGCGACCTGGTCCTGCGCAACATCTCGTGGGGCGCGGCCCCGTCCACGGATACGATTCTGCGCGCCATGTCGGAGACGTTCCCCGATGCGCTGAACTGCGCGGTGTTCGGACAGACGGAGATGAGCCCGATCACCTGCGCCCTCGACGGCGATGACGCGCTCCGCAAACTCGGCTCCGTAGGGAAGGTCATCCCGACGCTCCAGGCACGGGTGCTCGACGCCTTCGGCGAGCCCGTCGGCCCAGGTGAGGTCGGCGAGATCGTCTACCGGGGCCCCACCACCATGTCCGGGTACTGGAACAAGCCCAAGGAGACCGCCGAGGCATTCGAGGGCGGCTGGTTCCATTCGGGCGACCTGGTCCGTATGGACGAGGAGGGGTTCGTCTACGTCGTGGACCGTAAGAAGGACATGATCATCTCCGGAGGCGAGAACATCTATCGCGCTGAGGTGGAGAACGTCATCGCGGGCCATCCCGGTATCCGCGAGGTGGCCGTCATTGGCCGCAAGGACGACAAGTGGGGCGAAATTCCGGTCGCCGTGGTCGCGCAGAACGAGCAGCAGGGCGCCGACCTCACCCTCGAAGAGCTCAACGACTGGCTGCGGGACAAGCTCGCAGGCTTCAAGCAGCCCAAGCACCTGGTCCACGTGGACGAGCTGCCCCGCAACGCCAGCGGCAAGGTGGTCAAGGGTGCGTTGCGCTCCGAGCACGGCACGGTGGGGGTGTAGTCCGGGCGGGCTACCCGGGCACGCTAACCGGGCGGGCCCCGGAGATGTCCGGGAGCGGACGCGGAGTTGGTGTTCAGGCCTCCGCCGTGAGGTTCTGCTCTCGGTCGTCATCCCAGACACCGGCTCGCTCGAGGTGCTCGATGAGCAGTGTGGCCCCGTCCGCGAACTCGGCGTCCACCACCGTGTGGGCGGCCGCGAGGTCACCCTTTCGCAGCGCATCGAGCATCCGGCGGTGGTCCTCGAGGGCACCCGCCCGCCACTTGGGATCCTCGGCGTACAGCCGGTAGGGGACGTAGCGGGCGGCGTTGGACAGGAATCGCGAGATCTTGTCCGAGCGGGAAGTCCGGTTGATAAATCGATGGATGGCGTACTCGGCGCGCACCACCTCGTCGGTATCGCCGGCTGCGGAAGCGGACTCGAAGTCGTCGATGAGACGGGCGTGGGTCTCGAGCGAGTCAGCGTCGTATCGCGTGATGGCCCGGTTGACGATCCGCTTGGCCAACGTTGCCTGCAACCAGAAGATGTCCTCGATGTCCTGCCGACTCATCGGGGAGACCAGGTAGCCGCGTCGGGGGACCAGGTCGACCAGCCCCTCCCCGCGGAGGGTGAGCAACGCTTCGCGGACAGGGGTCACGCTCACCCCGAGGGCGAGGGCAGTCTCGTCGAGTCGGATGAAGTCTCCGGGCCGGATCTCGCCGCTCATGATCCGGATCCGTACGTGGTCTGCGACCTCTTCCGAGAGCTGGGGGCGCTGCGCGAGGCGCATGGGGGGCACGTCCGCCACCTCGTTCCAGGAGAAGGAGCGTCCACCGGGGCGTCGACGACGCTCAACCAAAATACGATATATCCGTAGCGGCTCACACTACCCCGGTCGGAATGTGCCTCGGTCGGAATGCGGTCGCTGCCCCACGGGATTCACGTGAAACATCTCGGCATCGCGCCAGCGTATCCGGCGCCGGGTGCGCTGCCGGATTGTCCGCTGGCCCCGGCCCCGGCCCCGGCCCCGCCCAGCCCAGCCCGCCCGGCCCGCAGCCCGCCTGCGTCCCGCATGCACTCCGACCGAGTCTTGGCCGGGCTGAATGAGCGCTGCGCCAGCGCATCGCCTGCTGGATACGCTGCGGGTGTGACCCGCGCTGGCTGTGTGGTCCAGACTCGCAGCGTAAGCCGCTGAAACGTGTGCACACCGGGCGCGTAAGCCGAAGCGCCAGCGTATCCGGCGCCGGGTGCGCTGCCGGAGTGCCCGCAGGCCCCCGGCACCGCCCAGCCCGCCCTCGGCAGCTGCCGGGTGTGCTGCCGGATTGCCCGCTCGGCCGCGCGTCTGCGGCCGAGCCTGCGTACAGGGCCGCGACCCGCCCAGCTCCCGGCCCCGGCGCCGCCCGCGAGCAGCCGTCAGCCCGCCACCCGACCGCGCCGACCCAATCACGCCGACCCGACCGCGCCGACCTAATCGTGCCGAGGCTCTGCGCGCAGACTCCCGGCAGGCGAGACTGGATACATGACCTCATCGGAAAACCGTCCCGCCGTCCACACCGAGCGCCGGGGCCACGTCCTGCTCGTGACAATCGACCGGCCCGAAGCCCGCAATGCCGTCAACGGCGAGGTCAGCACGCTGCTCGGCAACGCCCTGCACGAGGCGGACACCGATCCCGAGATCCGGGTCGTGGTGATCACCGGCGCAGGCGAGAAGTCGTTCTGCGCGGGGGCCGACCTCAAGGCAATCTCCAAGGGCGAGGACATCTTCCCGGCGGAGAACCGGCAGTGGGGATTCGCGGGGATGATGCAGCACTACGTGTCGGTGCCCGTGATCGCCGCGGTCAACGGCACGGCCCTGGGCGGGGGTTGCGAGATCGCCCTGGCCTGCGATCTCGTGGTGGCCGCCGACCACGCGATGATCGGGCTGCCGGAGGTCAAGCGCGGGCTCATCGCTGCCGCCGGTGGTGCATTCCGGCTGCCGGAGCAGTTGCCCCACCGGGTGGCCATGGAGATGATCCTCACCGGCGAGCCGATCTCGGCCGAGCGGGCGCTTGAACTCCACCTGATCAATCGGGTCGTCCCCGCTGATCGACTGCTCGACACCGCGCTCGAACTAGCCGACAGCATCGCGTCCAACGCGCCACTGTCTGTTCAGGGCAGCAAGCGCGTGGCACTCGGGATCACCGACGGCGAGCGTCCGTCGGAGGTCGACAAGTGGAAGCTGAGCGACACGGAGATGATTAACGTGATGACCTCAGAGGACGCTGCGGAGGGGCCGCGGGCCTTCGCTGAGAAGCGCGCCCCGGTGTGGAAGGCACGCTGAATCGGACCCCGATTAGAGCTGACCCCGGCCCCGCCTGACGGCTGACACGGGTCCCGCCTGGCAGCTGAGGCGGGCCCCGGCCGCGAGCGGCACCGCCCCCACCGGATGCGAACCGGCGTGCCGGGTCCTAGCGTGATCGCCCATGCGCGACACACAACGATGGATCAGGGTTGAAGAGGAACTCCACCTCGTCGATCTGCGGACCCGACGACCGGTTCGCCGCGCACCAGAGGTGCTCACGACACTGGACGCTACCGCCGACACTGCAGCGCCAGGGATCGACGCGGCGACGGCACACCATGGGGCGCTGGTGGTCTCCGGCGCGGGGTCGCACACCGGTCTCGAGGATCTCGCAGGCGCACTCCGGCGTAACCGTGCAGCTCTGGGTGGGGCTGCACAGGAGCACGGCGTCGGGATCGTGGCGGCGGGCTCCCTCGCCTCCCCGGGGGTGGAGTTCGATCTGGCCCCGGGAGAGGCCCACCCGGCGCCGGGCCACGAGTCCCAGACCCGGGCGGCCGCCCGCTTCTCCGTGGTGGTGGAGGTCGCCGACGCGGACGAGGCGCAGTACGTCGCTCGTCGTGCGGTGGCGGTGGCGCCGATCCTGCTGGCGATGAGCGCGAGCTCGCCCTACTGGGCCGACGGAACCGACTCCGGGTACGCCTCCACCCGAACCTTCGAAACCCGGTGGTCGCCGGCGCACGTCACGGCCTTCGCCTCGGACACCGTCGAGGGCATGCTCGCCGCGGCGGACGAACTCGTGGGCACCGGCGTGGTCGCGGGACGCGAGGCGATCGGGGTCGACATCCGGCCGTCCCGGGACGGAGACGGGGTGGAGTTCCGGGCATGCGATTCCTGCAGCACCGTGGACACCCTCGTCGTCGTCGCCGCTCTGTTCCGCGCGACCGTCGACGCCCTCCTGGACGATCGCGCCCGCGGGGCCCAGGCGTGGGAGGACCCGTCCCCGGCGGTTCTGGACGCGGCGTTCTGGCGCGCGGCGCGATCCGGGCTTGAGGGAGATCTCGTGGACGTGGTCACCGGACGACCGCGGCCGGCCACCGAGGTGCTGGTGGATCTCGTGACCGACCTCGAGGCGCGCATTGAGGCGACCGGCGAAGCCGACCTGGTCCGGGACCTCCTCGACGGCGTCCGCGCCACCGGTACCTCTGCCGCCAGGCAACGATCGGCGCACCGTCGTCGCGGCCGCCGGAAAGACGTGGTGGCGGTCCTGCTCGCGGAGACCTCCGGTCGGCTGCGACCGCGCGCGATTTCAGACGACAAGGGCATGCGGTCGATGCTCGCCGCGTATTCGCCGCTGGGCGAGGCCGTGACCGAGGACGTGCATGACGAGGCGATCACCGCGGATGGTGCTCCCCGGCCCGAGTACGTGGACGTGCTCAAAGCGGTCGCCGACCTCGGGCCCAAGGAGCTCTGCCAGCGGAAGGACGGCGTCGACGAGCGGCTGCGGGGCCTGGGGATCACCCTCAAGGTCTACGGCTACGACACGCCGCAGGTCTACCCGCTGGATCCCGTGCCGCGCATCGTGCCCGCGGACCAGTGGGAGCGGATCTCGGCGGGCCTTGAGCAGCGCGCCCGTGCGCTGGAGATGTTCCTCCAGGACATCTACGGGGCCGGGGAGATCACGCGCGCGGGCGTCGTGCCGATCGAGGCCCTGCAGCGTGCGCCCGGGTTCCGGCCCACCGGTCGCGCGGTACCGGAGGGGATGCTGCACGCGCCGGTGTGTGGCGCGGATCTGGTCTCGACGGGGCCGGGCGAGTGGATCGTCCTCGAGGACAACCTGCGGATGCCGGGCGGGCTGGCCATGTCGGTGGCGCTGCGGGACCGCACCGCTGAGGGCTACCCGGAATTCGGTACCCGGTCGAAGGTGCACGACCCTCGCGCCGGTCTGGAGATGCTGGGCACGACGTTGCGCGCGGCTGCGCCGGCCGGCGTCGACGACCCCGAGATCACGGTGGTGGTGGCCGAGGACGAGCTGGAGGCGTTCGACCTCATCGCCGCCGCTGAGGCGGTGGGCGCCGCGGTGGTCACCCCGGACGCGCTGGTCACCGAGGGCGGGCGACTGTTCCGCGACGACGACGACGAGGGCCGCCATCCGATCAACGTACTTTACGTCCGTATGGACGAGGAGATACTGCTGTCGTCGGAGGGCTCGGACGGTGCACGCCTGCGGCAGGGGCTGCTCGACGCTATGGCGGCGGGGGCGGTCTCGGTGGTGAACGCGCCCGGCAACGGAGCTGCAGACGACAAGGCCATCTACGCGCGGGTCCCGCAGATCATTGACTTCTATCTCGGTGAAAAGCCCCTGATCGGACAGGTCGACACGTACGTGTGCGCGGATCCGGACCAGCGCAGGCTGGTGCTGGACCGCCTCGGTGAACTGGTGGCCAAGCCGATCGACGGGTACGGGGGATCCGGCATCACGGTCGGCCCAGAATGCTCCCCGCGTGAACTCGACGTACGTAGAGACGAGATCAAGCGCAACGGCGAACGGTTTGTCGCACAGGAAGTGCAGTCACTGTCCACGCTGCCGACCTTCGACGGACGAGAGTTGCAGCGACGCCACGTGGACATGCGGGCGTTCATCATGCTCAACCGGGGCGAGACCGGGGAGATCATTGCCCAGGCCCCGCCGGTCGCCATGACACGCGTCGCCCCGGCGGGCACGATGGTGGTCAACGCCTCCAGCGGAGGGGGAGGAAAGGACACCTGGATCCACCGTGCCTGACACCACCGCACCTGACTTCACCGAGACCACAGAGGAAACCGAGTCCCGCGACGTCGCGGGGCCGCCGGATGACGCCGTCGGCCCCGGCCGCGTCCGCCACACGAGTTCGCCCTGCCTGTCCCCGGACGGTTCGATGCTGGCCTGCGTGGTCACCGAACGGGCCGGGTACCCGCGCGCGGTGCAGCGTCCGCTCGGCCCGGGTGGGCTCGACGGCGCGGGACCCGAGCGCGACGTCGTGCTGCCGATCGAGGGCCCTGTCCGAAGAGTTTCCTATTCGCCCAACGGCACATGGTTGGCCTGTGAGGTGGCGCCGGATGGTGGCGAACGTGATCGGATATTTTTGGTAACCACCGATCCCGAAGACCGCAGTGCCCGGGCGGTGGAGACCTGGGGCGACGCCACCGTGAGGATTGTCGGCTGGGACGGCGAGTTGCTCGCGGTCACGGCTTTCGATGCCGAAGGCGTGGCCGAGGGCAGGCTCGTCGACCCGGAGACGGGTGAGGCCACCGTGGTCGATCGCCGCATGGGAGGCGCGCTGGTCCATGTCAGTGACGGAGCCGCCCTGTTCCGGGTTGGCGCCCGCGGCAACCGTGAACTGCTGCGCATCGTTCCCGACGGTCGGTGGTGGCCACTCCTGCCCGTCGACACGGGGGCCACGACCGACGCCGGGGTGATCCTCGATGCCGGCGGGCCCGAGCGGCCGATGCGCATGGTGGTGCGCAGCGACCATTCCGCTGACCGGACCGGGCTGCTCGCGGTCGAGTCCGGAGAGGACGGCACCTACTCGTGGCCCCTGGCCTTCCGGCCGAACGCGGACCTGGACACGATCGAGGTCAGCCTCGATCGTTCAACCGCTGTCCTGCTGTGGAACGTGCGCGGAGGGCTCTCGGAGCTGGAGGTCCTGGACCTGCGGGCCGACCGCCCACGGGTGATCGCCAGACCCCCACTATCGGACGTGGTGGCCTCGGCACCCACAGTCACGGCCGACGGCAGTCTGCTGGCCGTGACGGTCGAGAGCCTCGACGAGCCTCCTCGGGTGGTCCTGTACGACGTGGTCTCCGGTCGCTGGTCAGGCCCCGGCCCCCACGAGCCGGACCCAGTGCCCGAGCTGGTCCGGTTTACTGCCCGCGATGGTCTGGAGATGAGCGGATGGTTGTACCGCTCTGATCCGGCCGGTGAGCCCGCTCCCACCGTCGTGCACCTGCACGGCGGTCCGGAGGGACAGTCGCGGCCCGGTTACAACGACGTCGCCCTGCGTTTGCTGGATGCCGGGGTGACCGTCTTCGCACCTAACGTCCGGGGTTCCACCGGGTTCGGGCGATTCTTCAGTCACGCCGACGACCGGTACGGACGGTTCGCCGGGATCGACGACGTCGAGGACGCGCTGCTGCATCTCGTGGACGAGGGAATCGCCGACCCGGATCGGGCGGTGGTCTCGGGCCGCTCGTACGGCGGGTACCTCGTCAACGCCACGCTGGTGCGCCATGCGGGCCGGTGGAGCGGCGGAATCGCGGCGTGCGGGATGAGCGACCTGCGGACCTTCTACCGCGACACCGAGCCGTGGATTGCCGCGGCCGCCTACCCGAAGTACGGCGACCCGCTGCAAGAGCAGGAGCTGCTCAGGGAGGCCTCGCCGCTCCGCCGTTTCCGGCGGGTGGATGTGCCGATGTTGTTCGTCCACGGGGCTCACGACACGAACGTTCCGGTCAGCGAGACCGAACAGGCCGCCCAGGCGCTGCGCGAACGGGACGTACCGGTGGACGTGCTCCTGTTCGAGGACGAGGGTCATGAGTTCGTGAAATTGGCCAACCGTCAGCTGCTGGGTGATCGGGTGGTCCAGTTCTGTCAGGAGGTGTTCGATGCTCGGGCGAGGGAAGGCCGATAGCACGACCAAGAAGAGGGATCCGGACGAGTTCGACGAGCGGTTGTCCCGGTGGCGGCGCCACATCCACGCGAATCCGGAACTGTCGTTCGAAGAGACCGAGACCACGGCATTCATTGCCGAGGAGCTCAAGAAACTGGGGCTCAAGCCTCAGAGGTTCAACCTGGGCACCGGGCTGTGGTGTGACGTACCGGCCGCCGATGACGCCCCCGCGAAGGACGTCGTCGCCCTGCGCGCCGACATCGATGCCCTACCGATGTCGGAGGAGTCCGGCGAGTCGTTCTCCTCGGAGGTCGAGGGCGTCAGCCACTCCTGCGGGCACGATGGGCACACAGCGATGCTCCTCGGGGCTGCCGAACTCCTGGTGGCCGACCCGCCGCCGCGTCCGATCCGCCTGATCTTCCAACCCGCGGAGGAGACCATGCCCGGCGGGGCCAAGACCTGCGTCGAGGAGGGCGTGGTCAAGGGTGTCGACCGAATTCTGGCGCTGCATTGCGATCCCCACCGCGAGGTCGGAGAGGTCGGCGTGACCGCCGGACCGATCACCTCGTCCAACGCCAAGATCGGCGTCCACGTGTATTCGGACGGCGGGCACACCGCCCGTCCGCACGAGACGCAGGACACGGTCCACGCCCTCGCGCAGATCGTCCTCGGTCTGGGAAGCGCGATCGACCGCCGCACCGATCCCCGCTCAGGAACCGTCCTGACCTGGGGCTCCGTGAACGCCGGCGGCTCCGCGCCCAATGTCATCCCGGATGCCGGCGAATTGTGGGGGACGCTGCGCAGCGCCGACCGCGAGGTCTGGGCCACGGTCGAGCCGGTCGTACGTGAGTCAATCGAGCACCTGGCAGCGCTGTACAAGATTCGCGCCGAGGTTGACTATGTCCAGGGCGTGCCGCCCGTGGTCAACGACGCCGAATGCGCGGAGCTTGCCGCGCAGGCCGTGGAATCCGTGCTCGGGCCCGAGGGCGTGGGCACTGCGGATCAGTCCAGCGGTGGCGAGGACTTTGCCTGGTACACCGAGGAGATCCCCGGCGTCTACCTGCGGTTGGGCGTGTGGGACGGCGAATCCGAGGAGACGGATCTGCACCATCCGGCGTTCGTGCTCGACGAGCGCGCGCTGGCCCACGGTGCCCGAATCTTTGACGCGTTCGCCCGCCTCCACCGCGCGGAGTGACCCCCGACGCCCGGAGCGACCCGCGAGTTCCGCTGCCGACCGTGCACCCCGGGCTGTGCGACCTTCGCTGCGCTGTGCGCTGTGCGCCCGGGCGTCGCGGCGAGCATTCTCGCAGCGCGACCCCGGCCGCTTACGCTGCCCCCTCGACCTACGCTGCGTGTCTGGCCCGTTTTCGCAGCGTAACCCGGGGTGGTGCGTACATTCACGCAGCGTGGGTCACAGTCGCAGCGAGACCGGCGGCAGTTGCGCTGCGCTGCTGCCCGTGCCGCCAGTAATCGCCCACCCCGAACCTCGTCAGCGCACGGTGATGGCGGCGTCGCCGGCGGGCACCAGCTCTCCGATCACGGTCCCTCCGGGGATCTCCCCGGCCACGAGCAGTCCGCCCGAGGTCTGGGCGTCGGCGAGCAGGAGCAGTTCGTCCTCACTCACTCCGCTGTCGAGGTGCGGTCGCACCCAGTCGAGGTTGCGCCGCGTCCCGCCGCTGACAAAACCGTCGGCGAGCGCCTGACGGGCACCCGCGAGATAGGGGACCGCGGCCGAGTCGATGACGGCGGAGACCCCGCTGGCCCGGGCCATCTTGTACAGGTGGCCGAGTAGGCCGAACCCGGTGACATCGGTCGCGCACTCGACCCCGGCCGCCAGAGCCTCACGGGAGGCCACGTCGTTGAGGCGGGTCATGGTCTCGATCGCTTCCCGGCTCATCTCTCCTGTGTTCTTGTGCCGGCTGTTCAGCACACCGATGCCCAGTGGCTTGGTGAGCGAGAGCGGCACCCCGGCACGCCCGGCGTCATTGCGCAGTAGTCGATCCGGGTCCGCGATGCCGGTGATCGCCATGCCGAACTTGGGCTCCGGGTCGTCGACACTGTGACCGCCCGCCACGTGGCAACCTGCGGCGCCGGCCACCTCCTGTGCGCCCCGCAGCACCTCACCGGCCATCTCATATGGAAGCACGTCCATCGGCCAGCACAGGAGGTTGATCGCGACGATCGGGGTGCCGCCCATCGCGTAGACGTCCGAGAGTGCGTTGGCCGCGGCGATGCGACCCCAGTCGTAAGGGTCGTCGACGACGGGCGTGAAGAAGTCGGCCGTGCTGATGACCGCCTGCCCGCCGGCGATGCGGACCGCGGCCGCGTCGTCGCCGTCGTCGAGTCCCACGAGCAGTTCCGCGGCAGGCTCGCGCACGGTGGCGCCGACGAGAGCCGAGACGACGCTTTCGAGCGCGCCCGGCGGGATCTTGCAGGCACATCCTCCGCCGTGGGCATACGAGGTGAGCCGGGCGATGGGGGAGGCGGGATCGGTGGCCATGACCCGACCTTAATGACGTGGGCTGGATCGGTGGGCGCGGTCGGGGATGACCGCCTAGTCTCGTGGGGGCAGGGAGGCGTCCGGGCACCTGGTGGTCCCCGCGGTCTTCAAAACCGACGTGGCCGAGTATCTCGGTCAGGCGGGTTCGATTCCCGTCCGCCTCCGCCACACACGACTCCAGCACACACGACTCCAGCACACACGACTCCAGCACACACGCTCCAGCACACACAACGAGGGGAACCGACGATCGCCGAGCAGCCGCGCGAGGGGACGCCGTCGACCGATCCGCGCCGACTCATCCCGTCGACCGATGTCCTGCTCCGCGATCCCCGGCTCGCCGACGCGGTTGCGGGCTTGGGACACGCGCTGGTCAAGGCCGAGATCCGCCGCGCGCAGGACTCGGCTCGAGCAGGGGCGCTGCCGGCCGGCGAGATTGTCGACGCCGTCGTGGATGCACTGCCCACCGCGCCCGTCACGCTGACCCGGGTCCTCAACGCCAGCGGCGTTCTCCTGCACACCAACCTGGGGCGGGCACCGCTGTCGGACGCTGCGATCCGGGCGCTCGCCGAGGCCGCGGGGACCAACGACGTGGAGTTGGATCTGACCACCGGGCGACGGGGAAAGCGGGGCCGCGGCGCGCTCGACGCACTGCGGGCGGCGGTCCCGACGGCGGGCGACGTCCACGTGGTCAACAACGGCGCGGCCGCCCTCGCCCTGGCAGCGACCGCACTCGGCGGACCAGGCCGGACGATCGTCATCGCACGCGGCGAGATGGTCGAGATCGGCGACGGCTTCCGCCTGCCCGAGCTGCTCGAATCCACCGGAACCCGGCTACGCGAGGTCGGCACCACCAACCGCGTCAACGCGGGCGACTACGCCCGAGCGATCGACGACACCACGGCGTTCGTCCTCAAGGTCCACCCGTCCAACTTCGTGGTAACCGGGTTCACCTCGACCGTCCAGCCCGCCGAGCTGCGGGACATCGGCGTGCCGCTGGTGGTGGACATCGGGTCGGGCCTGCTCGGGCCCCACCCCGCGCTGCCGGACGAGCCGGACATCACCACCACACTCGCCGCGGGCGCCGACCTCGTCACCGCGAGCGGGGACAAGCTGCTGGGAGGTCCGCAGGCCGGGGTGCTGGCCGGCGACGCCGACCTCGTACACCGGCTGCGTCGACACCCGCTGGCCCGCGCGCTGCGGGTCGACAAGCTCACCCTGGCTGCTCTCGAGGCGACTCTGCGTGGCCCGCGTCCGCCCGTCGTCGCGGGTCTCGAGGCCGACCCCGCCGCGCTGTGGGATCGTGCCGAGCAGATCGCCGGACATTTGCGAGAGGCTGGCCTCGACGCAGAGGCCGTGCGGTCGGTCGCCGCGGTCGGTGGCGGGGGAGCTCCCGGCGTCGAGCTGGCGAGCGCCGCGGTGTCCCTGCCCGAGCGCTACGCGGAGGTGCTGCGCGCGTCACGCCCCGCCGTCCTGGGGCGCGTGACCGACGGCCGGTGCCTGCTGGATCTGCGCGCACTACCCAGTGGTGACGACGACGAGCTCGGTCGGCTGGTGCTCCGGGCGGCGGCACTCGCCTGATGTTCGTCGTCGCCACCGCCGGCCACGTCGACCACGGCAAGTCGACCCTCGTACGCGCGCTGACCGGCGAGGAGCCCGACCGGTGGGACGAGGAACGACGGCGCGGGCTGACCATCGATCTGGGGTACGCCTCGACCACCCTCGACGGCGGCCGCACGGTCGCCTTTGTCGACGTCCCCGGTCACCGGAGGTTCGTCGCCAACATGCTGGCCGGAATCGGGCCCGTGCCCGCGGTGATGTTCGTCGTGGCCGCGGATGACGGATGGATGCCGCAATCCGCCGAGCACCTCGACGCCCTCACCGCGCTGCGGGTCCGGCACGGAATTCTTGTCATCACCCGCAGCGATCTGCTGGATCCGCAGCTCGCGCTCGCCGAGGCGCGGGAGGCCATGGCCGGGACACCGCTCGCGGACGTGCCCGCGGTGTGCGTCTCGGCTGTCACGGGAGAGGGCATGGATGCCCTACGCGCCGAGCTCGCCCGGCTGGGCACGCTGCTGCCAGAGCCCGACCTGGGCGCTGATGTGCGGCTCTGGGTGGACCGGTCGTTCACCATCGGCGGCGCCGGCACAGTCGTCACCGGCACGTTGTCCGCGGGGACGATGCGTACGGGCGATGCGCTGGAGCTGGGTCCCGGCGGGCTGCAGGTCACCGTGCGGGGCCTGCAGTCTCTCGGACGGCCGCGGGACGAGGTGTCCGCGGTGGCACGGATCGCCGTCAATCTGCGAGGAGTGCCGGCAGGCGATATCCCGCGCGGCAGCACCCTGCTCACCCCTCGTCGGTGGCGTGCGGTCAGCACCGTCGATGTTCGGGTCGACGGGGTGGCGCAGGAGCTGCTGGAGCAGGTCATGGTGCACGTCGGATCCGTCGCGACCGCCGCGCACGTGCGGCCGTTCGATGCGGGTCACGCGCGACTCGCGCTGGCGGACCCACTGCCGCTGCGCGCGGGGGACCGGCTCATCCTGCGCGAACCGGGCGCAGACCGGATTCCGTCCGGCGCTGTTGTACTGGACCCGGCCCCGCCGCCGCTACGACGCCGCGGCGCGGCCCGTCGCAGATCCGATGAGCTGGCAGCGATCCCGGAGACGCCGGACCTGGTGTCCGAGTTGCGGCGCCGAGGCGTGGTCCACGTCGACGACCTGCGCGCGTGGGGCGTGCCCGTCCCGCCCACCACCGAGGCGCATCGCGGCTGGGTGATCGACCCGGACCATGTCGCCGGCCTCGCGACAACACTGGTCGGGGCCGTCCGCGAGCACGACCGCGACGACCCCCTCGAGCCCGGCCTGACCACGGAGGCCGCTCGCCGGGCACTCGAAATCCCGGACGCCGCCCTGATCACCGCAGTCCTCGACCACCCGGCGGCGGCGTCGCTCCGAGCCGAGGGCGGCAGGGTCGTCGACGGAGACGGCCCGGGCTTGCCCACGGCGGTCCGCGCGGCGGCGGAGGCACTGGCCGAGCGGTTCCGGCTCACGCCGTTCGACGCGCCGACCGCCGACGAGCTGGCAAAACTCGAGCTCGGGCCGAGAGAGCTCGCCGCGTGCGAACGGGCCGGGCTGCTCACCGGCGTCGGTGCCGGAGTGTGGCTGGGCGCGGACGCGGTGAACGACGCAGCCCGGCGGCTGCGTCAGTTACCGCAGCCCTTCACCCCGAGCAGCGCTCGCACCCACCTGGACACCTCGAGGCGCGTCGTGATGCCCCTGCTCGAGCTGCTCGCCGCGAGCGGGCTCACTCGCCGGGAGGGCGACGACGGCCACGTCGTCAGCTGACCCTGCCCTCGCGCACCTGGTCCGCGTAGTCCTCGCCGCCCCCGCGGGCGTCACGCCGCTCGCGCTGCGGGATCACGACGTACTTCGGGTCCTCGGTCGACGCCATCCCGGCGTGGAACACCGCCCACCGGGTGCACGCCGACCCCGCCGCGAGCGCGACACCCGCCACGGCGGACATCACACGATTGCGACGGCCGAGCACCGCACCCACCGCGCCGGCGGCTGTGAGGACCTGAGCGGCCCGGTGATACGCCCCGGCCCGGCCCTCGTGCAGCGGCTCCACCGCGATCCCCATCGAACGCTGCATAACCTGGTCGGCTGCGAGCTCGAGAGCAGCACCGCCCACGGCGAACCGCCGGGCGGGGCCCGTTTCATGGAGGGGGGCGAACACCAGGCCCAGCCCGCCTGACGCGGCCGCGGCGCTGCCGACAAAGACGAACGGCAGCTCCCGGCGGGCGGCGCTCCAGCTGGGAGCAGCGGTGTCGGTGAGCAGCACTGCCGTGTAGGACGCGACGGCCGGTGCCACGAGCGCGGCGACGATCCCGGCCGGCCGCGACGCGCGGATGATGAGGTCGGTGGGCAGGCGCCGCGCCAGCCGGTCGGGCAGCAGCGGGACGATCTCCTGCCCCAGCGCCAGGCCCGCGAACGGGCCGTAGGCCGACAGGATCCAGGTGCCCACGCTCATCGGCGACGTGAGCTTGAGGACCCGCAGCATGTGGTGGAAACGTTCCGGGCGTCCGAGGTCTCGGACGAGGTAATACAGGCTGCCGGTGATCCCGCCGAGCGCGATGATGCGGGCCGAGCGGCGCTGGCGCGGCAGGCCCGCGAGGTCAGCACCGGCCGCGAGTAGCGACGAGCCGCCGGCGAGACCGCCGAGGAAGAGATAGGCGGCGATGTCGTACTTCCACGGCGGGGCCTTGACGATGGGCTTGCCGTAGTACGACTGGAACTCCGCGTCCGGCACCATGAGCTGCTCGCGGCCCCTGCGCCTGCGGCGCCCGCCCGGACGCGGCGAACGACCCGCCGCGGTCACCTCTCCGAGCGGATCTTCGCCCCGGGTGGCCATCAGGACCCGCCCCCCGCGGCGAAGGCGGCCACCGCACCGCCGAGCAGGGCCACCCCGGCCAGGGCGGCCTGGCGCCACATCGCGCCCACGTGGCGCGTCGAGACGACCGGGTCCGGCGGCAGTCCGTACACCTCCGGGTCGTCCAGCAGTAGGAAGAACGCCCCTGTGCCGCCGACGCCGTTGCGAGAGTCGTGCCCGTAGAGCTGCGCGTTCGGCTCGCCGGCCTCGACCAGCTGGTCCAGGCGTCCGGCCGCGCGCTCGCGGAGCTCGTCGAGGTCACCGAACTGAATCGAATCGGTGGGGCACGCCTTGGCGCAGGCGGGCGTCTGGCCCTCTGTCAACCTGTCGTAGCAGAGCGTGCACTTCTGCGCGATCCCCACGGCAGGGTCGCCCGCAGGGCCCGAGCGGCGCTCGATCACGCCGTACGGGCACGCGCTCACGCAGTAGCCGCAGCCGTTGCATATATCGCTCTGCACCACCACGGTGCCGAACTCGGTGTGCATCAGTGCTCCGGTCGGGCAGACGTCCACGCACGCTGCGTGTGTGCAGTGCTTGCAGACGTCCGACTCCATAAGCCACCGGAAGTCGGTGCCCTCGGGGGCCTCCGGCGTCATGCCGGGCAGGGTCGCGGTCGGCAGACCCAGGTCGACGGGAACGGAGCCACCGGTGCCGGCGTCCTGGGACGGGCTCCCCGCCGCCGGGCGGGCCGGCACCTCCTGTTCGATGAACGCGACGTGGCGCCAGGTGGACGCACCGAGCGACCCGGTGTTGTCGTACGAATTACCGGTGAGCTCGAGGCCGTCGGAGGGGATGAGGTTCCACTCCTTACAGGCGACCTCGCAGGCCTTGCACCCGATGCACACGGAGGTATCGGTGAAGAAGCCCTTGCGGGGCGGCGGGTCCTGGTACCCGTTGTCGCGGGCCGGGCCGGACTCGCCGAAGAAGGACCGGCCGAGGTCGGACAGGAAGGCGGACATGATTCAGCTCTCCGTTTCCGGGGTGGTCCCGATTCCCGCGCGGCTGCGGTATCCCTCGACGAACTCACGGAGCGCAGGCCCGCGCGGGCGCCGTCCTGAAACGATGTCACAGCTGGTGACCTTGGTCGCCGGGATCGACACGTTGGGATCGAGATTCTGGGCCAGCAGGTCGTTGGCCGCGTCACCGATGCTCACGCCGTTGCTGCCCCAGTGGTACGGGAGGCCGATCTGGTGCAGGGTGGTGCCGTCGATGACGAGTGGGCGCATCCTGCGGGTGACCAGCACCCGCGCTTCGACCGCCGACCGCGAGGTGACGATGGTGGCCCAGCCGCCGTGCTCCAGCGCGCGCTCGGCCGCCAGCTCCGGGCTGACCTCGCAGAAGAACTCCGGCTGCAGTTCGGACAGGTACGGCAGGGTTCGGCTCATCGCCCCGGCGGTGTGATGCTCGGTCAGGCGGTAGGTGGTGAAGACGAACGGGAACACCTCGCTCCCGGGCTCACCGTGCGCCGGGTTCTCGGGGTTGTACTTGTTTCGCCGTGGGGTCATCGTCGGGTTGGAGGTTTTTCCGGGGTAGACGGCGTTGCGAACCGGCGATTCGGGTGGCTCGTAATGCGCGGGCAGCGGCCCGTCCGCCAGCCCGCGGGGA
Source organism: Dietzia alimentaria 72 (assembly GCF_000226215.1). Classification (GTDB taxonomy): domain Bacteria; phylum Actinomycetota; class Actinomycetes; order Mycobacteriales; family Mycobacteriaceae; genus Dietzia; species Dietzia alimentaria. The sequence continues at coordinate 22,702 of NZ_AGFF01000002.1, read as the reverse complement.
GCGTAGAGCCAGCCGCGTCCGTCATCCTGCATGATGAACGGATCGGCGCCGCCGATCGCGGCTTCGGCGACCGCGCCCTCCGGGGGCACGTAGTCGGGGGATTTGCCCACCTCGAAGTCCGGTACGTCGTCTCCGATCCAGCGACCAGCGCCGCCATCGGCCTCCGCATCCCAGTGCAGTAGCGCCTTGCGTTCACTCCACGGCCGCCCTTGCGGATCGGCGGAGGCACGGTTGTAGAGGATTCGCCTGTTGGCGGGCCAAACCCAGCCCCACTCCAACGCCAAGTCGTTCTGATCGTGCCGCGATTTGCGCCGAGCCGCCTGATTGACGCCGTCCGCGTACACGCCGCAGTAGATCCAACAGCCGCAGCGGGTGGAGCCGTCGTCGGCGAGCTGGGTGTACGTCGACAGGGGTGCCCCGTCCGGGCCCGTGCCGTTGATCTCGGCCAGGACAGCCTCGGCGTCGGGCTCGTCCGTCCCCTCCTCCATCGGGTAGTCCCAGGTCAGGTCCTGGACCGGCCGGTCCCTGGGGTCCGTGGAATCGGCGAGTCGTTCCTTGATGATGCGGCCCAGGTGGAAGTAGAACCACAGTTCGCTGCGTGCGTCCCCGGGCGGCTCCACGGCCTGGTGGCGCCACTGGAGCATCCGCTGCGTGTTGGTGAACGAGCCCTTCTTCTCGACGTGGTTGGCCGCGGGGAAGAAGAACACCTCGGTGCCGATCTCCTCCGTGCGCATCTCGCCGGTCTCGATCTCCTGCCCGGATTTCCAGAAGTCGGCGCTCTCGATCATCACCAGGTCGCGGACGACCAACCAGTCCAGATTCGCCAGGCCGGCCCGCTGCATGCGGCCGTTCGCCGTCCCCACCGCCGGGTTCTCGCCCACCAGGAAGTATCCGCCGCCGCCCTCGTCGATCTGGCGTTGCACGGTGGCGGTCGAGTCATGTTTGCCGGTGAGGCGGGGCAGGTGGCCGAAGCAATAGTCGTTCTCCGCCGTCGCGGCGTCTCCCCACCAGGCTTTGAGCAGGCTCACGGTGTAGGACCGCATATTTCCCCAGAAGCCCTTGGCCTCGTCGTCCGTGCCTATATAACTGTCGAGATCGTGGTGCCGACTCGCGTTAGGGGTGGGGAGGTACCCGGGCAGGAGGTCGTACAGGGTGGGGATGTCGGTGGATCCCTGGATGCTCGCGTGACCGCGCAGGGCCATGATGCCCCCGCCCGGGCGGCCGATGTTGCCCAGCAGGAGCTGGAGGATCGATGCGGTGCGGATGTACTGCACGCCGACGGTGTGCTGGGTCCAGCCCACCGCGTAACAGAATGCTGACGTGCGCTCGCGACCCGAGTTCTCCGTCAGCGCGCGCGCCACCCGAAGGAAATCCTCGGCGGGGACGCCGCAGACCTGCTCGACCATCTCCGGCGTGTAGCGGCTGTAGTGCCTGCGGAGGATCTGGAACACCGACCGCGGGTGCTGCAGGGTCTCGTCCCGCGGCGGGTGGGCAGTTGTGGACGAGGCCCGGGCCCCTCCGGATCCGGCGACTTCGGAGGGGTTCTCTTCGATCCCCTCGGCGTGACCGCCACTCTCGTGCGGCCGTTGTTCCGAGGAACCCTCGTATTGCCATGATTCGAGGGTGTACTCGCGGCCCTCTTCGTCGTAGCCGGAGAACACTCCCGCCAGGTCTTCGGTGTCGAGGAACTCCTCGTCGATGAGGGTGGCCGCGTTGGTGTAGGCCACCACGTAGTCGTGGAACCAGGCGTCGTGGGTGAGGACGTAGTTGATGAGGCCGCCGAGGAAAGCGATATCGGCTCCGGCGCGGATCGGCACATGCTGGTCAGCCAACGCGCTGGTACGCGTGAACCTGGGATCGACGTGGATGATCGTGGCGCCGCGACGCTTGGCCTCCATCACCCACTGGAACCCGACCGGATGTGCCTCGGCCATGTTCGAGCCTTGAATGACTATGCAGTCGGAATTCGCGAGATCTTGCTGGTAGTTCGTGGCACCACCACGCCCGAATGAGGTTCCCAGACCGGGAACGGTGGAGGAGTGTCAAATGCGGGCCTGGTTCTCCACCTCGATCGCGCCGAGCGCCGTGTACAGCTTCTTCATGAGGTAATTTTCCTCGTTGTCCAGCGTCGCCCCACCGAGGCTGGCGAGGCCCCGGGTGCGCCGGACCGGGTCGCCGTTCGAGTCCGTGTCCTCCCAGAATTCCTCCCGTGCTGCCAGCACACGATCGGCGATCATCTCCATTGCCGTGGCGAGGTCGAGTTCCTCCCAGTCGGCCGCGTACGGCTTTCTGTGCAGGACCGTCGTGATGCGGTCCGGATTGGTCACCAGCTGTTTGCTCGCCGAGCCTTTGGGGCACAGGCGGCCGCGCGAGATGGGGCTGTTGTCGTCGCCCTCGATCTGGATGACCCTGCCGTCGGAGACGTAGACGTCCTGGGCGCACCCGACCGCGCAGAACGGACAGACGCTCTTGACCACCTTGTCGGCCGTGGTGGTGCGGGGGGTGATCTCCAGCGATCGTCGAGAGCGGGTCGCGGTACCTCGACCGAACGGGTCGTCCCCGGTGAACTGCCGCCACACGGGCCAGTTCAGCGGCGATCCGCGGCGGCCCAGGCCGATCCGTGATCGCGCGTGATCGGGCTGGGAGCGTTCCTCCGACATCGCCACCTCCGGTGCTCGGCTGCGAACCCCTTTCAACGGGACCCATATAACGCCAGAGAAGTCACACCCGCAACCGTTTCCGCCAACCTGCCCTCACGCTTCCGCGGGGGCTCGTCAGGAACCGATTCCGTCGCGCGTCCCCCGCGCGGCAGCTCCGCGACCGCATGATGGTGGAGTGGACGAGCAGAGATCGGAAAACGATGAATCGTGGGCGACCGTCGGGCTCATGGCCGACCCCGGAGTGCCGCGCGACGTCGCGGTGGCGATCGCAGACGACCTGTCAGCTGATCTGACCCGCGAACTCGGGGGCCGCTGGCGGGTCGAGGTAGACCAAGAGACACTGCCCCTGGGTCCGGACGGCGACATCCGACTCACACAGCACGCCCCCCGGTTGCTGCATCAGCACAATTGGGACTTCGTGCTCTATCTGACGGACCTGGCCACCCACCCCGACGGACACCCGCTGCTGTATGACGTCAGCGGCTCGACCGCCGCGGCACTGGTGTGTGTGCCGGTCCTCGGCGTCTTTCGGGTGCGCGCGAAGGTGCGGAAACTGGCCCTGCACCTGGTGCAATCGGGCGTCGGCAGCACCGGGATGGGGGCGCCCGGCACAGAGGGGTTGTCCCCCGCGCAGCGACCTGGATTCGTGAATAAGGGACGCCTGCTCGGTGGCATGGTGCTCAACAACAGGCCGCGCCGGCTCATGACGGCCCTGTCCGGTGTGGTGGCGGCCGGGGCGGGAACAGGCGCGTTCGGCATTTTCTACGGCAGTATCGCCTCGCTCGCGGCGGCATTGCATCCCCTCCGACTGTTGCTGATCAGCGTGCTGGGCGTGATGACGCTCGTGGTGTGGCTGATCGTCCGCAACGGTCTGTGGACCCGCTCGGATGACGCACTCACCCCGGGTAATCGGCGGTTGGACAACGCGGCGACGGTTCTGACGGTCAGCGTGGGGGTCGGAATGATGTATATCGGCCTCGTGGCGGCGATGCTCCTGCTCGCCCTGGTCGTGATGGACGCCGGTTATCTCACGACCCAACTCGACCGGCCGGTCACCGCCCTCGACTACGTCCACCTGGCCTGGCTCTCCAGCAGCCTCGGTGCATTCGCGGGCGCGCTCGGGCTGAACTTCGACGACGAGGACGCCGTCCGTGAAGCCACGTACAGCCTGCGATGGCACGAGCGGCGCAAGATGTTCGAGAGCTACCAGGACGGGGAGGGCGACCGCGCGGAGCAGGAGGAACAGGAGCGGATCGAGCGTGAATACGAAGAGGATGACGACGACGAGGCCGACGGTGACCGGGGCGACGGCGACGGAGGCGACGGCGATCAGGGCGACTACCGCGCGGCTCGCGAGGTGGAGGACGACCGGCCGAAGGGGTAGACAAGGGTTATGACCGCCGCACCGACCGCCTCCGCCCCGACCGTCGGATCCGCAGTGACCGCGCCGCGGTTGCCCGCAGCCCGTGGCCCGCTGTCGGACGCGGTTGTCCGGGCGCTGTCGACAGGACGCACAGACGGGTTGCCGACGGTTCCGGCGGACACCGATCCCCTGGGTGGAGATCTTCACCTCGCGCTGTACACGCTGTACGAGCTGCATTACCGGGGCTTTGACGCCGTGGACGCCGAGCTCGAGTGGGACCCAGACCTGCTGCGGATGAGGCGGGACCTCGAGACGGTATTCCTCGGTTACCTGCGCTCGGCGGTGGAGCCGGGCCACGACCCCGTGGCCGAGATGGATGCGCTGTCGGTGGAGGCGACATCCGGCACCGGCCCGTCCTGGTTCTTCAAGGACGAGGGCTCGTGGGAGCAGATCCGCGAATACTTCGCCCACAGGTCGCTCTATCACCTCAAGGAGGGCGACCCCCACGCGTTCGCCATTCCGCGGCTGCAGGGCCAGGCCAAGGCATCGTTCGTGGCCGTGGAGTTCGACGAGTTCGGCGGCGGCCGCGGCGAGCGCGTCCACCAGCAACTGTGGGTGGACCTCATGAGCGCAGCCGAGTTGGACCCGACCTACCTGGGGTACATCGACCAGGTGTCCGCCGAGACCCTGTCGACGGTCAACCTCATGTCCATGTTCGGCCTGCACCGGTCGCTACGTGGCGCCGCGATCGGCCACTTCGCGGCAATCGAGATCACGTCGTCGCCAGGGTCGGCCCGGCTGGTGACCGGATTGCGGAGGATGGGCGCCCCCGAAGCGTGTATCCACTTCTACGCCGAGCACGTGGAGGCCGACGCCGTCCACGAGCAGGTCATGCGCCACGACGTGGTAGGTGACCTGCTGCGGCGCGAACCTGAGCTGGCCGCTGACGTGGTGTTCGGTATGCGCACCCTCGATCACCTGGACGAGTTGGCGGCGCAGAAGATGATGGATGCCTGGCGCCGCGGGCAGTCCTCGCTGCTGGCCTGAAGTGCCACCCGGCGTCCGCGACATCAGCTATCCGGGATCTGCCGGGTCACCGAGTTTTCGGTCGCTCCTTGCGGCGATGGCTGGTGTCGCACATCGGGTAGGCCTTACTGCGACGGCACAGGCACACCGCCACCATGAACCGGTCTGAACAGACGCGGACGCCATCGGGGGTCGTCAGGTCGACGGGGCCCTCGACGAGCAGCGGCCCGCCGGGCACCACGCGGACTACTCGCGCCTCGCTCGCGACCAGCTCGCCGAGCTCACCGAGATCGTGACCGTCCGAAGCGCCTGCGGCGCCTGCGGCGCCTGCAGCGCCTGCACCGCCCGCGTCGTCGCCTCCACCCACGCACTCATGCGCGGTCAACCCGGATCACCACCAGGTCCTCCTCCCGCCGGCCGGGCTCGAGCAGCCCGGCGGCTTCGAGGCGCTCAGCGTAGGCGGTCATGACGGGTCCGAACTCCACGGTGCGGCCGGCCACGACCCGCGCGGCGAACCCGGCCCGTCCGAGCTGACGCAACGTCTGGGCGGGCGAGGAGAACTCCGAGTGCACGATCAGCATTGTCCCGTCGGGCGCCAGCAGGTCCGGGGCCAGGTCGCAGAGTTCGTCCAGCACCACGCGGCCATCGGCCCCGGCGTCCCAGGCGCGATTGAGTCCGGTGCCCTCGATCGGCGCCTCAGAAGGGACGTACGGAGGGTTGGAGACCACCACGTCAAAGGGTCCTGCGTGGCGGGCTTCTTCGAGAGTGCCCAGCCGCACATCCACGGTCACGCCGGCGCGCTGCGCGTTGCGGGTCGCGCAGGCCACGGCGGCGGGTGAGATGTCGTAGGCCACGACCTCGCGCGCACCTTTGAGTGCAGCTTCGACTGCGAGGATCCCGCTACCCGTACAGATGTCGAGGACACGCTTGCCAGCAACGATGTCGCAACTTTCGAGCGCCTCGCAGAGTAGGAAAGAATCCTCCTGCGGTGCGTAGACACCGTCGTGGACCTCGATGTGGGCGAATCGCGTTTGCGTCATCGGACCTCCGGGCGAGGGGCGGGTGGCGGGTGGACTACTTCCAGTAGAGACCACCGGGAACGTCGCCGCCACCGGTGAGTGAGCAGGTCAGCACGGTTCCCCCGGGCCCGGCCACGGCGAGGCCCTCCTGGCTGCACGGGCCGCCGGGGAAGGCCTGTCCGATCGCACCGCCTGCCGCACCGTCGCCCGCGCCGCCGTCGCCGCCGCCGGGAGCGGAGGGCATCCACAGTGGCCCGGCGTCGCCCGGACTCTGGGTGCAGAAGAGTGCGGACCCGTCTTCCGCCTGTGCGACCTCGCCCAGCATGTGGCAGGGGCCACGGGTGCCCACCACGTTCGCGGGAAGTTGCGGCGTTGGCTGGGGCGCCACTGGTGCGGGAGCGGCGGGTGCGGGAGCGGCGGGTGCGGGTGGGTCGGAGACCTGTTCGGCAACCTCGGGCGTGGTGGGGGACGGGACCGATGACGACGACGACGAGGTGGCCGACTTCGTGGCCGGCGCGGGTGCGGGTTCGGTCTCCGGGTCCGCGGAACAGGCCCCGAGCACGACCCCGGCCGCCATCGCCATGGCGATGACGGCCGGGACACGGCGACGTCCGGTGGTGGAGTGCGGGCGGTGCGTCGCTGTGTTCTGCATAGGTCCTGTTTCTCCTGCTCGGGGCCACGTGGCCCCGGTTTTCTCGGGTCAGGCCCCGATGATGAAGGCCTCGAGCTCGGCGCGGGCCTTGTCGTCCGGCATCTGCACCGGCGGCGACTTCATCAGGTACGCCGAGGCGGGCATGATCGGTCCTCCGATGCCGCGGTCCTTGGCGATCTTGGCAGCGCGGACGGCGTCGATGATGATGCCGGCCGAGTTGGGCGAGTCCCACACCTCGAGCTTGTACTCCAGGTTGATCGGGGCGTCGCCGAACGCGCGTCCCTCGAGACGAACGTACGCCCACTTGCGATCGTCGAGCCATTCAACGTGGTCGGACGGGCCGATGTGGACGTTGCGGTCGTTGATCTTGTTCTTGAGCGAGCCCTCGAGGTTGGAGGTGACGGCCTGGGTCTTGGAGACCTTCTTGGACTCGAGGCGCTCACGCTCGAGCATGTTCTTGAAGTCCATGTTGCCGCCGACGTTCAGCTGGTACGTGCGGTCCAGGGCCACGCCGCGGTCCTCGAACAGCTTGGCCATGACGCGGTGGGTGATGGTGGCACCGACCTGGCTCTTGATGTCGTCACCGACGATCGGCACGCCGGCCGCGCGGAACTTCTCGGCCCACTCGGGATCGGAGGCGATGAACACGGGCAGTGCGTTGACAAAGGCCACGCCGGCGTCGATGCAGCACTGGGCGTAGAACTTGTCAGCCTCTTCGGAGCCCACGGGCAGGTAGCTGACCAGCACGTCGACCTCGGCGTCCTTGAGTGCCTGCACCATGTCGACGGGCTCGGCGGAGGACTCCTCGATGGTCTCGCGGTAGTACTTACCGAGGCCGTCGAGGGTCGGGCCGCGCTGGACGGTCACGCCGGTCGGCGGGACGTCGCAGAGCTTCATGGTGTTGTTCTCGGATGCCAGGATGGCCTCCCCCAGATCCACGCCGACCTTCTTGCCATCCACGTCGAACGCGGCCACAAACTCGACGTCGTTGACGTGGTAGTCGCCAAACTTGACGTGCATGAGGCCGGGGACGGTCGAGTCGACCTTCGCGTCCTTGTAGTACTCGACGCCCTGCACGAGCGAGGAAGCACAGTTGCCGACGCCTACGATCGCGACGCGCACCTTCTGGTCGGTCATTGGGGTTCTCCTTGAGGTGGGTTCTCTGTCTGTATGAGTTCGTTGATCCAGCGCAGTTCGCGCTCACTGGTCTCGAGTCCGAGCAGCGTGAGCTGCCGGGCGTAGCGCAGTTCGGTGGGACCGGTGCGCGTGGCGGCGTCGCGCTGGCCCTCGCGGCGCTCCTCGAGCACGCGGCGTCGGCCCTCGAGCAGTCGCACGCGGGCGGCGCCGGGAGTGCGGTCGAAGAAGGCCAGGTGGACGCCGAAGCCGTCGTCCGCGAACGAGGAGGTGCCGGGTTCGTCGAGCAGGGCCGCCAGCATCTCCTTCCCCTGCGCGGTGATGCGGTACGTCTTGCGGCCGCGCCGCGCGGTGGCCGGCGGCTTGGTCACGGTGGAGGCGGAGGCGTTCTCGACGATGTCGCCCTGCGCCCTCAGTCGGCGCAGCGTGGGGTACAGGGATCCGAAGGACACGGTCCGGACGGTGCCGAGCATCTCGGACAGTCGCTTACGCAACTCGTATCCGTGCATCGGACGCTCGTCGAGCAGTCCCAGGATCGCCAGTTCCAGCACTACGCCTCCTTCCCCGTGCCTCGTACCTACGCCTTTTTCACGACGGTCACCGATCGTACACCCGCTGATGTATCGGGCCGATATAGCCATGGGGGCATCGCTCCGACGGGTCGCGGAGGATTCCGGGCCCAGTGCGGGCCGCTCTGCCTCCCCGCGGGTCCGTCGGGGTCGTAGGCTGGTCGTGTGGACCAGGCCGATCACCGCTCCGTTCGACCCGGCGCCCCGCCGGGGCCGGGAGATTCCACCGGCCGCGCGGCGCTGCAGCGCCGACGGGTGGTGGACTTCGCGTTGCGCAGACGCGGCGTGCTGTCGGACCTGCGCGATGGCGCGCTGTCACTGCGTGAGGTGTGCGACGCCGACGTCTATCTGCTCCGTGCGGCGGGCTTCCATGGGGCCGTGACCGAGACGGTTTGCCCGGTGTGCCGAAAGGAGCACCTCACCGAGGTCTCGTGGGTCTTCGGAGACGATCTGGGCACGGCGTCCGGGTCCGCCCGCGGGCTGGACGAGATCGCGCAACTCGCGCTGACACACGATGCGTTCACCGTCCACGTGGTGGAGGTATGTCGCAGTTGTTCGTGGAACCACCTCGTGGAGTCCTACGATGTGGGACTTCCAGATGGTGACGGCAAGCGGGTCCGGCGGGCGGTCCGGGAGCTCCGCAGGCAGGGCTGAAGCCCTCGCTGCAGGGGGTCCGGCACCGGGTATGGGCGGGATCCGGAGTCGCCTCCGGCGCGCCCCGCGGTCCTCGTGAGTTCAGAGTCGGGACCATTTTCGTACACAATGGTCGCCAGAGCACCGTTGCCGGGGGTCGCCCGGGCCGGTCGGATCTGCTCGCAGGAGGGTAGAAGATGTCGCAGAGTGACAGGACGCGTCGGACCGCCGACGAGGGCGGTGGAGACTCCTCGGAGCGGACTGGTTGGGCGCGTCGCCACCCCGTCTGGACGACGGTGATCCTCCTCGCCGTCGTCGTCATCGTCATCCCCCTCATCATCGTGGGCGTGACCTACAGCCGCACTGAGATCCCCAGTCCCGGAAGCGTGCAGACCAACCAGATCTCCGAGATCTACCAGAGCGATGGCACCACGATGATCGGCCGGATCGTCCCGCCGGAGGGCAACCGCACCCTCGTCGAGATCGACGCGATCCCGGTGCACGTCCGCAACGCCGTGATCGCCGCGGAGGACCGTAGTTTCTACACCAACGAGGGCTACGACCCCACGGGCATCGGGCGAGCGGTGATCGGTCAGGTCACCGGCGAGGACAGCGCGGGCGGCGGCTCCACCATCACCCAGCAGTACGTCAAGAACACGATGGTTGGCGATGCTCCCACCTACGAGCGCAAGGCCAAAGAGCTCATCATCGCCGCCAAGATGACCCAGGAATGGTCCAAGGATCAGATTCTTGGCGCCTACCTCAACACCATCTACTTCGGCCGTGGCGCATACGGCATCGGCGCGGCCGCGACCGCGTACTTCAACAAGCCGGTCGAGGCTCTCACCGTCGAGGAGGGAGCGCTGCTCGCCGGCGTCATCCAGTCGCCGTCAGCGTTGGATCCGCTCAATAGTCCTGAGGCTTCTGAGGCGCGCTGGAACTACGTCATGGACGGAATGCGCGAGATGGGGGCCATCGACGCCCAGCAGCGCGGCAACGCCTCGTTCCCGCAGGTGGTCGAGGATCCGCAGGCGGTCGAGCAGAACGTGGGCGATCCCACCAACGGACCCATCCGTAGGCAGGTGCTGGCCGAGTTGGCCATGTCCGGGCTCGACGAGCAGATGCTCAACACCCGCGGGCTCAAGATCACCACGACGATCAACCCGCAGACGCAGGAGTCCGTGGTCGACGCCGCTCGCACCTACATGGAGGGCGAGAGCTCGGACAACCGCGCGGCCGTCGTCTCGGTCAATCCCCGTACCGGCGGCGTGATCGGCTACTACGGCGGCGAGGAGGCCGAGGGCTGGGATTACGCCAACGCGCCGCTCCAGACCGGTTCGACGTTCAAGATTTTCGGCGTGGCCGCGGCCCTGGACCAGGGGATCGGCCTGGGTACCCAGGTCTCGTCCGCCCCGGTGACCACGGGTGACATCACGGTCACCAACGTCGGCGGTCAGAGCTGCGGTACCTGCTCGATCGCCCAGGCGCTGAAGATGTCGCTCAACACCTCGTTCATCCGGATTCAGCGGATGCTCGACAACGGTGCCAACGACGTCCGCGACATGGCGCACCGGGTCGGCATTCCCAAGGAGATCCCGGGCCTGCCCTGGGAAACGTTGACCGAGCAGGGCGAGGATCCCTACGACGGTCTCATTCTGGGCCAGTACCCGATCCGCGTTCGTGACATGGCCACCGGACTCGCGACCTTCGCCGCAGAAGGCGTTCACCGCCCGACCCACTTCATAGAGAAGGTCGAGACCGCCGACGGCGAGGTCCTGCTGGACAACTCGTCGATCGAGGGCGAGGAGGTCGTCGACGCCGACGTGGCGAACAACCTGACGTCCGCCATGCAGCCCATCGCCGCCTACTCCAACGGTCACACGCTGGCCGGCGGACGACCGTCCGCGTCCAAGTCGGGCACCACCCAGCTCGGGGAAACCGGCTATAACAAGGACGCCTGGTTCGTGGGGTACACCCCGTCCAACGCGACCGCGGTGTGGGTCGGTACCGACGACAACAAACCGCTGTTCACCGCGGCCGGCGGCACGATGTACGGCGCCACCACCCCGGCCGACATCTGGAAAGCGGCCATGGACGGGGCCCTCTCCGGCACCGAGTGGGAGAGCTTCCCCGAGCCCGGTTACATCGGCGGTCAGGCCGGTGTCACGCAGTGGGAGGGCTCGGGCACCAGCGGTGGACAGTCGCAGTACACCGAGGAGACGTACTACCCGCAGCCCACCCAGGCACCCAGCCAGGCCGAGCCCGCCCCCACCCCCCAGGCACCCGGCCCGCTGACCCTCCAGGTCCCCGGACTGCCGGAGATCGTCATCCCCGGCATGGGCGGACCGGCCCAGCCCCCCGCGCCCGAGCCGGCCCCGGTCCCAGGTGGCGGAGCTGCCGGTGGTGGAACCGGTGAAGGTGCAGGCACCGGTGGTGGCGACGGTGACGGTGGGGGCTGACCGCTGACCCGGTGAACTAGGGTGTGACCGTGCTGAGCAACGGTCGACTCTCCCCGCTGCCGCTCGACGACGATCTGCGTTCGCTCGAGCCGCAGGAGCGGGTCCGCCCCGCCGACGGAGCAGGTGCCGACGCCCTCGAGGCGTGGGGCGGCCCCGTCGGCAGGCATGCGGCCGTGGGGCGTCAGCGGTTCTGGACGCCGCTGCGAGTGATCATGATGTTCGCTGTGATCTTTCTGGCCTTCGGCTTTTTCTCCAAGGCCGGATGCCTGGAGACCACCCATCCCACTGACGGGTCGCAGCCGGGGCTCAACTGGGACGGTCGGCAGTACTACAAGGCCTGCTATGCCGACCCGCTACCGCTCTACTCCGCCGAGGGGCTGGACACCGGCGCCCTGCCGTACAAGTACATGTGGGTGACCGACAGCGGCGAGGTCCGGTACATGGAGTACCCGGTTTTGTCAGGGATGTTCCAGTACGTGACCGCGCAGACGGCGCAGGCGTGGCATTCGGTCTTCCCCGGTGGGCCCATCGAGGTGGTGAAGTACTTCGTCCTGGGCAGCGTGCTGCTGGCGTTCATGTGGATGATCGCCGTGTGGGCGACCTACCTGTCCGCCGGCCGAAGGCCGTGGGACACGCTGATGATGGCCGCCAGCCCGCTCGTCATCTTCCAGGCGTTCACCAACTACGACCTCATGGCGATCGCGTTGGCCGCCGTCGCGCTGCTGCTGTGGTCGCGCAGCAGGCCCGTGTGGGCCGGCGTGGTCCTGGGACTGGGCGTGGCGGCCAAGCTCTATCCGTTGTTCCTTTTCGGGGCCCTACTCGTGGTGGCCATCCGACGTCGACGGTTCGCGGACCTGGCCAAGGCCGTCGGCGCGGCCGTGGTGGCCTGGCTGGCGGTCAACCTGCCCGTCATGATCCCGTTCCCGCAGGGCTGGCGAGAATTCTTCCGTCTGAACTCGGACCGACCCGCGAACCCCGAGAGCATCTACTCGGCAATCCAGGCCCTGACCGTGTGGGAGGGCTTCGACGCGGGCCGTGCGGCCGGCGAGGCGCCGGCCACCCTGAACCTGGTGTCGCTGGTGCTGTTCGCGCTCGGGTGCGTGGCGGTGCTCGTCATCGGGCTCACGGCTCGCACCACGCCCCGGATCGCACAACTGGCGTTTCTCATCGTGGCGCTGTTCCTGCTCACCAACAAGGTGTGGAGCCCGCAATACTCGCTGTGGCTGGTGTCGCTGGCCGTGTTGGCGGTACCCAGGGTCTGGCTGCTCCTGACGTGGATGGCGTTCGATGCACTGCTGTGGGTCGCCCACATGTCGTACTTCCACGGAGCGGCCAACAAGGGGATCGGGCCGGAGCTCTTCCACCCGCTGGTGTTGATCCGCGATCTGCTCGTCGTGGCGGTCTGTGCGGTGGTGGTGTACGAGATCTACCGGCCCCACCGCGATCTCGTCCGGATGGCGCACCAGGGGATGCCCGAGGGGCCCGATCCGTTGGCCGGAACGCTGGCGGATCCGACCGAACCGCTGGTCACGCCGCCGAGGCCACGGAAGGCTGCCGTCACTACAAATCACGGTGACGGTCTCGACAAGGAGGACCCAGTCCGATGACCACCAACGCCATGATCTGGATGTTCGCGTGCATCTTCGTAGGTTTCGTCTGCATGCTGACCGCAGCCGGGGGCTACCGCGCGGGGTGGCGGCAGCCGGTGTGGATCGGCTGGCTGGTGGTGGCGTTCCTGTTCCTCACCGTGATCCCGGTGTCGCAGGCGCTGACGATCGGACTGCAGCCCGGCTGATGTGACGGGCCGCCTCGGATCGCAGCTCAGTCACAGAGCTCGAACGGCTCGGTGTCGGGGAAGTGGCGCTCCCATTCGTCGCCGGTGAGCTGGATTCCGCCGGCACAGGCCTCGCTCACCACGCGGTCGGGGTCGAGCTGCCACATCCACATGGCCCCCTCCACGCCCACGGCGAGCAGTCCGCCGGTCGGAGACGCGCTGCGCCCCTGGTAAAGCAACGGGTCGGTGGTCGAGCCGACCACGGCGAAGGGCTTCGGATCCTGCGGATCGGCCACGTCCACCACGGTGATCTGGCCGGTGCTGGAGGTGAGCATGACGAGGCGATCGTCAGCGGAGAACGCGGTCCAGTAGATCTCACCGGGCGGGGCGGGCAGCGAGGAGAGCTCCCGGGGTGATGATGCGTCGGAGACATCCCACAGGCGGACGGTCTCGTCTCCGCCGGAGGTGGCCAGCAGCGGCGCCCCGTGCGCGTACCCGGCGGAGGGGGACGCCCCGATCCCGGTGACGAGGCGGTGCGCGATCGACGGGCGGTTGGGGTCGGTGGTGTTGAAGATCATCGTCTCGGGGCCGAGGGTCGGCACCACGAGTTGCCCGGAGTCGGAGGAGAACTCGGCCACCACGCACGGGTCGGGCAGGGGAACTGTCACGCGCAGTTCCGGCTCGGCTGGGTCGGTCACGTCAACGAGGCCCAGGCTGGGGCTGGTGTCAGAGCACACGGCGAGGGTCCGCCCGTCGGGGCTGAGCGGGTTGGCCACCACCACTCCGCCGGTGACGGGCAGACTCGCGACCGGTTCGGTGGCGGCCTCGAAGGGGGCGGTGAAGATCTGGATGCCGCCGTCGGAGAGCCCGGAGTACACCGTCCGTCCGTCGGGGGACATGGCCACCGAGCCGGAGAAACGGGTGCCCTCGGCGGGGACCACGCGGCCGGTCTCCCGCGGGGCGGGGCCGGTGGTGTCGACGACGGTGTAGTGCAGTTCCGACGCGGTGACGCCGAGCACGCCGGTGGCCCGGTCGGCCGAGGACGCCGTCTGGAATATGGAGTTGGACTCGGCGGCGGCGCCCAGGCGATCGAGGGGCCAGAAGCGCACTATCCCGTCGACGGAGTAGGAGACGAGGTGCGAGTCGCCTGCAAAAGCGACACCGGTGGCCACCTGTGAGGCGGGGAATTCGGTGAGCATCGCCCCGCTGCGGTCGTATACGCGGAGTCGTTCGTCGGAGCCGGCGGCGGCGAGTCTGCCCTGGCCGTCGTAGGTCACGTCGTTGACGTAGGCGTTGAACCCCTCCAGTTTGGGGAGGGCGCGGGCGCCGTCGAGACTGTTGCCGTTGATCTGCCAGCGGTGGATGGACCGACCTGTGGTGCCGGCGGCGATCGTCGTGCCGTCCTCGTTGACCGCCAGGGACAGCGGTAGGGATACCTCCCCGGTGTCGAGCGCGGGCCCACGGCGGCCGGCGCCCTCCGCGTTGGCGTCGAGCAGGGACTTGACCCCCGAGGTGCGATTGGCGAGCAGCAGGGTTCGTGCATCGGGGAGCCACGCCAGCGATTCGATGGGTTTGGCCTCGGCGCCACCGGGATCGGGGATCGCGATTCGGGGCCGCTGATCGGTGACGAACGGCGTACCGTCCCGCGGCGCCAGGGGCCAGCGCAGGACGCGGCCGTCGCCGGTGCCCGCAGCGAGAGTGGATCCGTCGGGGGAGAACGCCACGGAGTGGAACGGTCCGTCGTCCCCCGCGAGGGTCGCCAGAAGGGTGGGCTCAGCCGCCTCGCGCACGTCTATCAGGTAGACGCCGCCCTGGCCGGAGACGGCGAGGACGGTGCCGTCCGGTGACATGCTGACGCCGTACAGTTCGGGCCGGTCACCCTCTCCGAGAGTGAGGGACGCCATCGGCCCCGCCTGATCGTCGCGGAACAGCCGGAGGACCCCGTCGGAGCTGACGGACGCAAACTCGTCGGCGGCGGGCAGGCCCACAACCCGTCCGGTTCCGGGCGCGGCAGGGAATCGCAGCGGGACTCCGGCCCGGCTGGTGTTGAGCAGCGCGGACCGCGCTTCGGTGGTGGGATGGATTCGGTACGCGGCCAGCGCCAGTGCGCGACCGAGTGCGGGGTCGCGGGTGACCGCGACGGTCGAGGACACCGATCCGGAGCGGGACAGTGCCACGTCGCGGGTCTCGCGGGCGTCCGAGGTGGCGTGGAGAGCGAATGCGGTCGAGACCAGGGCCAACACGGTCACCATCGCCAACGACGCGGCGAGCGAGGTCAGCGCGCGGATCCGACTGCGGTCCCGCCGGGCAAGCGACTGGTGGTGAGCTTCCGCGGCTTCGAGGAACTGAAGTTCCGACTGTGCCAGGTGGGAGTTCGCGCCCTCGTCGTCGTCGTCCCTCCACCGGATGTACTCGGAGGTCGCGGACGCGGTCGGGAGTGCGGCGTCGCCACGGTCGTGGGCCTCCCAGTCGGCCGCGCCGGCGCGGATGCGGGCGAGCACGAGGAGGCCCTCGCGGTCGGCCTCGATCCAGTCGACCAGGCGTGGCCAGGAGGAGAAGAGGATCTCGTGGGTGGGGGTCATGGAGTCGTCGTCGACGGTCAGGAGGCCGGCGTTGACGAAGGGGGTGGCGACGACGACGAGGTCTTCCGTCAGCTCGGCGAGCGGGGCGTGGCGACGGACGATCCGCGCGGACCGGACATCGGCCAACCGCAGGAAGAGGGTCCTGCACGACGCACGCTGTGCCGCGTCGAGTTGCTGATAGACGGATTCGGCGGAGGCGCGCAGGGCGCCTTCGACGCCGCCGGACGCGTAGTAATCGTCCACGGTGATGCGACGACGGCGGCTGCGTTCCCAGCAGACGAGCAACACGTGGGACAGCAGGGGGAGCAGGGATCGTTCAGTCGATCCGCTCGCGGTCGTGCTCGCGGGGGCCACACTGTCGAGCAGCAGGTTCACCAGTGACGGCTCGACCGTGTAACCCAGTGCGCGGGCGGGCTCCAGGATGATCTCGGTGAGCTCGTCCCGGCTCGGGGGGCCGAGCACCACGGGATCATCGAGTGCGTCTCGGAGGACGGGCTGTCCCAGGGCGGCCTGGAAGAAGTCGGCGCGCAGCGCCACGACCGTGATCAGACCCGCGGCGGCACGGTCGGCCAGTGACGTCAGGACGGCGGCACGATGCGGGCCGGTGACGTCGCCTGTCCAGAGTTCCTCGAGCTGGTCCACCACCAGATAGCCCGGTGAGGCGAGGAGTTCCGGCGTGAGCGTGGCCGGCCGCACTATGGAGACGGTCGAACCGTCGGCCACCCAGCGTGGCGCCGTGCCGGCCGCGAGCAGCGACGACTTGCCCGACCCGGAGGCCCCCACCACCACGAGCGGGCGGTCACGGGGCTCGGCGACCCGGCGCAGGATCTGTTCCACCGCGACAGAACGGCCGTGGAACAGGGGCGCGTCGGCGCGGACGTACGGGCGCAGGCCGACGTACGGGCTGCCGGTGTCGTCGGGCTGGGGCACGGGGGGCTGCGGTGTCGGAAGGTCGGACCCGGCGGGACCGCGACGGGCGGGACGGCGGGGCCCCGGCCGACTCCGGACCCGCTCGACCGCCGAGCGCCACTCGTCGAGTGACTCCCCGCCTCCGAGTAACTCGAGCAGGGCGACGAGAGTCGCTTCGCTGGCGCGGGTGGGGACGTGTTGGCCGGAGAACCATCCCGAGGCGGTGCCCAACGAGAGCGAGGGGATCAGCCGGACGACGTCGCGGACGGACAGTCCGGCGGCCACCCGGAGCGCCGTGAGGGCGGCGCCGAGCTCCTCTCGAGTACGAACCTGAGAAGCGACTGATTGTCCATCTGCGCCATCAGAAGGCGCGCCCGTGATGTTCACAGTCAATATCGTACGATCCCGAATGCGGCGTACGGGAGTTATTCGTGCTGTAGATGCTGGTGTTTCAGGTAAACGTGTGACGTTCCCGTACGGAGTTGTACGGACAACTCCGGGTGGCGGGACCGTCCGGGACGTCGGGTGCAGGATGAGTTCACTTTCATCTCACGGAGGACTCCATGACCGCCACGATCCCGCTCCGGACACGCTCGACCCGGCCCGACCTCAGCGACAGGGAGGTCGAGGTGTTGATCGCCTGGCTTGCCTCGGACAGCAAGCGCGAGGTCACTGAGCGACTGTTCTTGGCGGACTCCACGGTCAGTACATACATCCAGCGGGTGCGTTCCAAGTACGACGCGGTGGGCCGGCCGGCTCGCACGAAGGTGCGGCTATTGCTGCGCGCGGTGGAGGATGGGTACCTCACGCTCGCCGACCTGTAGCTAGCGGGACCTGCTCGCTCCGGTCGGACGGAATTATGTCCTCCGAGGTCACGCGCGGTAGTCTTCTGGGGTTGCCGACGCAACGACCCTCCTGCCACGGAGACACCGTGGCCGAAATCTGTAGTCCACAGGAGGTGATGAGGTCCCATGCGTCAATACGAAGTAATGGTCATCCTCGATCCGAGTCTCGACGAGCGCACCGTGGCGCCGTCGCTGGACACGTTCCTTAACGTGATCCGGCAAGAGGGCGGATCGGTCGACAAGGTCGATGTCTGGGGCAAGCGTCGCTTTGCCTACGAGATCAACAAGCAGGCCGAGGGCATCTACGCCGTCGTCCAGATCAAGTCCGACCCGGACGCGGTCAAGGAACTGGATCGTCAGCTCGGGCTGAATGAGAGCGTCATCCGCACCAAGGTGCTCCGAGCCGACAAGTGACCCGGAGTGTCCGACCGCCCCGCTAATCTAGGAGCGGTAGGTCGGCCTTCGATCACCATCCACCTCAGGCTTCAACACGGAGGAGAAGCGCATGGCACAGGGTGACACACCCATCACCGTGGTCGGGAACATCGTCGCGGACCCCGAGCTACGGTTCACACCGTCGGGTGCCGCGGTGGCGAACTTCCGGATCGCCTCGACGCCGCGTCGTTTCAACTCCCAGACCAATCAGTGGGAGGACGGCGAAGGCCTGTTCCTCACCTGCAACGTCTGGCGCCAGGCGGCCGAGAACGTGGCCGAGTCCCTGCAAAAGGGCATGCGGGTCATCGTGAACGGGCGGCTGCGTCAGCGCTCGTACGAGACCCGTGAGGGCGAGAAGCGCACTGTGTACGAGGTTGAGGTTGATGACGTCGGTCCGTCGCTCAAGTACGCCACCGCAAAGGTGACCAGAACCAACCGCGAGAGTGGCGGCGGGGGCGGTTTCCAGGGCGGCGGCCAGCAGGGCGGCGGTGGATTCCAGGGCGGCGGTCAGCCGCAGGGTCAGCCGCAGGGCGGATTCGGCGGCGGCCAGGGTCGCGGTCAGCAGAACGACGACCCGTGGGGCAGCGCCCCGCAGGCCGGCGGTTCCGGTGGATTCGGCGGCATGGACGATGAGCCACCGTTCTGATCGGGTTGATTTCCCGGGGCGGAACACGCCTCACCCCATAAGCATGAGACATGACCTCGCGACTGTCCGGCCCAAGTCGGCTCCGTCGGAGGAAAGAAAGGTAGACGGATCATGAAGCTGATCCTCACCGCCGACGTCGACAAGCTCGGAACTCCGGGCGACATCGTCGAGGTCAAGGGCGGATACGGACGTAACTTCCTGCTCCCGCGCGGGATGGCCATCGTGGCCACCCCGGGCGCCGAGCGCCAGATCGAGTCCATCAAGCGGGCGCGCGATGCCCGTGAGGTGCGCGACTCGGACCACGCCAACGAGCTCAAGCAGAAGCTCGAGTCGCTCGCCGACGTCAAGGTCGCGGTCAAGACCTCGGACACCGGCAAGCTCTTCGGCTCGGTCACCGCGGGCGACGTCGCCTCCGCCATCAAGAACGCCGGCGGACCGACGCTCGACAAGCGCGCCGTGGCGATGCCCAAGGAGCACATCAAGGCGACCGGCTCCCACAGCGTCGTCGTGGACCTGGGGCATGACACCACCGCGCGCGTCGCGGTGGAGGTTGTCTCCGCCTGATTCACCGTGTAGGGCCCCGGTCGTCACCACGACGGCCGGGGCCCTCGCCTTTGTGGACGACCTGTGGATAACTTCGTGGGATACCTAGGGACACGTGGGTTCTCGGATCTCGGCCGTTCATCTTTCGTTACCCATTGTGTCCCGGAACGTGACGTGCTATGCATCGTTCTCCACTGGCGTCGTCACCAGCAAAGATGAGGATGACCTGGGGTTTTACCGAGGACGTCCTGGAGATTCCACTAGTTGTCCACAGTGATACACCTATCGGCCCTGCGTAACGGCCCGGCAATCCCCAACCATCCACAGTTGTCCACAGGCACCCACTCGCGATTGTGGATAAGCCTGTGGATAACTCGGTGGGATGCACGCCGGGCGTGTCGGTGCGGTGCCCTACAGTGGAGTGGTCGCTCGGGCGTGGGCGAGCAAGATGCGTGCGAGTTGAAAGCGGAGAGGAGCGGTCATGACGCAGGGAGGGTTTGACGGTCCCGGCGATTTCGCGCCTCCGCCGGAAGAAGGTGGCGGCGGCGGTGAGTTCGGCCGTACTCCGCCCCAGGATCTCGTGGCAGAGCAGTCCGTGTTGGGCGGAATGCTGCTGAGCAAGGACGCGATCGCCGACGTGGTGGAGGAGATCCAGCCCGGCGACTTCTACAAGCCGGCCCACCAGGCGATCTATGACGTTGTGCTGGACCTCTACGCCCGCGGTGAGCCCGCGGACGCCGTCACCGTGTCCGCGGAGCTGGATCGCCGTGGCGACCTCCGCCGCGCGGGCGGTGCGCCTTACCTCCACACCCTGATCTCCACTGTCCCCACTGCCGCCAACGCCGGCTACTACGCCGCGATCGTTGCCGAGAAGGCGGTTTTGCGTCGACTCGTGGACGCCGGTACCCGCATCGTGCAGTTCGGTTACTCCGGTTCCGAAGGCGCGGATGTGGCAGAGGTGGTGGACCGAGCACAAGCCGAGATCTTCGAGGTGACCGAGCGCCGCACCACCGAGGACTACGTGATCATCGAGGAGCTCCTGCAGCCCACGATGGACGAGATCGACGCCATCCACACCGCCGGTGGTCTTTCGCAGGGTGTGCCCACCGGGTTTGCCGACCTCGACGCCGTCACAAACGGTTTGCACGGCGGCCAGATGATCATCATCGCCGCGCGTCCCGGCGTGGGTAAGGCGCTGGCCCTCGACACCGTCCTGCCCACCCCGGGAGGCACGACCACGATGCGCGACGTCGCCGTGGGCGATCACGTCCTGGGCGCGGACGGGCAACCCACCGAGGTCGTGGCCGTGACCGAGGTATGGCAGGATCGTCCCTGCTTTACCGTGCGGTTCGACGACGGCACCGAGCTTGTCGCCGATGCCGAGCACGAGTGGCGCATCGAGATGGGTGGCACCCAGCAGGTGGTGACCACCAAGTCGCTCGACACCCTGATGCTGGTCTGCGACTTCGGGATAGTCGTGCCCGAGCACGCCGACTCCGGTCGCGCGCCGCGGCTCATCACCGATGTGCGCAGTGCGGCGAGTGTTCCGGTCAGGTGCATCGAGGTGGCCGCCGCCGATCACCTGTACCTGGCCGGCCCCACCGCCATCCCGACCCACAACTCCACTATCGGGCTGGACATCATGCGCTCCTGCTCCATCAAGCACGGACTGGCGTCAGTCTTGTTCTCACTGGAGATGAGCCGGACCGAGATCGTGATGCGTCTGATGAGCGCCGAGGCTCGGGTGAAGCTCTCCGATATGAAGTCGGGAAAGATGAGCGACGAGGACTGGACCCGGATGGCCCGCCGGATGGGCGAGATCTCCGAGGCGCCGCTGTTCATCGATGACTCGCCCAACATGACCATGATGGAGATCCGTGCGAAGGCGCGGCGGCTCAAGCAGAAGCACGACCTTCGTCTGATCGTGGTGGACTACCTGCAGTTGATGTCCTCGGGCAAGAAGGTCGAGTCCCGTCAGCAGGAGGTCTCCGAGTTCTCACGTCAGCTCAAGCTGCTGGCGAAGGAGATCGATGTGCCATTGATCGCGATCTCGCAGCTGAACCGTGGTCCCGAGCAGCGAACGGACAAGCGACCGCAGGTGTCCGACCTGCGTGAGTCCGGCTCACTGGAGCAGGACGCCGACATCGTCATGCTGCTGCACCGCCCCGACGCCTCGGAGCGTGATGACCCGCGCGCCGGCGAGGCCGACCTAATCCTGGGCAAGCACCGTGGCGGTCCCACCTCGACCATCACCGTGGCGCACCAGCTGCATTACTCGCGGTTCGTGGACATGGCGCGGGGGCTGTAGCTGCCGCGCAAGACGAAACTTGGGATTTTGGGCCGAAATCTTGGGATTCTGGGATTTTGGGCCGGTTATGATGGGATCAGTTGGGACTACTGAGAATCGCCTGAAAGTGCAGGATTCCTCCCTCTGTTGCGGTACGCGTTTGGTCCCGGCACTTAGCCGAACAGGGCATCGTGTACCCACCGGTGCAGGGGCGCACCCGTGGCACAGCACCTAATTGCCGACCAGCGGGGCGGTTGGCCTCTAGACCCCCCATCCGCTTCTGGTGCACTGGTGCTTCAGTGCTTCTCCTGTGCCTGCTCGTTCCGTATCCACTGAAATTTGCTATGGGTGTGAACACCCAAGCTCCGCAGAAGCGGCATAGTGAGGTCCCTCGCGACGGCATTCGGATCGGTAGCGATTTCCGCAAACGCCGCTTCGGTCTCTCTCGCGTAGGTGTCAGCGGTGTATCCGGAGCCATTGGAGAACCCGAAGCTATCCGCGAGAATCCATGCCGACCCCCCCTTCAACCCGCGGACCAACAACGCAAACCGCCAGGACCCGTGGTACTGCGTTAATTTCGCTGTCGCAGCAGTCACCGCCACTAAAATTGCAGTCTTGGCTACGATCAACTCTTCGAAAATCAGCTTCGCCGCCGGTGGTTCCGGTTGAACGGGCCGCGTGTGCATGAACGTTGCACGTTCACTTATCAGTGTCAGCCGGCCCGTCTCGTGGAATACGAGCTCGGCAGCGCGGCCGTCTCCATTGAACTCCCTGGTGGCGTTGTGCATCCCATCGGTAACAGCGACCCCCTCGGCCCGCCGTTGAAACCCGGTCGCACGAATGTACGGAGGGTAGTCGGAACCCTTCACTGTCTGATCAGCTTGCTGGAGAATCGCTGCCACCTGGTTTTCCCAGTTGGGATCGTCAGTGAGCTCGACAAGGAGGTCGTCCCGTAATCCAATGGGGTCGGCGATCAAGGCAATCAGTGAGGCCGTCGGGTCGATCTCATCCAGGAGTCCCTTCGCCTCCAGTTGGAGATCCGACCGGTCGCTTAGCAGGCGTCTGTGGTGTCGCATCACGTCGTCGTGGGACAGCGTCACATTGGTCTTGTCTCCTCGCCCGTAGTACCGGCCGTCGACCATGTGTGGTGCCCGCGGTGACGGATT
>NZ_AGFF01000003.1 GCF_000226215.1 Dietzia alimentaria 72 | reverse complement strand
GCGGGCGGTTCGGCAGCGCAAGCGGGGCCGGGGCGGGCGGTTCGGCAGCGCAAGCGGGGCCGGGGCGGGCTCAGGAGTCGGAGGGCCTGCCGTCGCGTACCAGGTTCACGGCGTCGACGAGTCGTAGGTCCGGGTGGGCCCGCCGCAGCTTGCGGACCGTCTCGACCTCGCTGGACGACTCCCTGGCGGTGGCAGCAATCTCGGACGATGAGACCCGCTGCGCCGCACGCCGCGATCGATTGATCTCGATGCCCTTGAACCACCATTCCCGCGCGGCCGCCGCGAACAGCAGCACGGCGAGCGCCCCCCACAGCAGCACGTCGAGAGCGGAGGCGTCCGGGGCGGTCGCAGTCACCACGAGCACCACGAGCGCACCGATCCCGCCGAGCAGAGTGGTCGCGGTGTAGACCACCGCCAGCATGCTCCGCGACCGCACGCCGTCCGAGTTCGCAATGTCGTCACCTGCGGATAGGTTCCGCGGGAATTCGGGAGTGGTCAACGGGCCAAGTCCTCGTCGTCGTCGCGGGCGTGCCCGCGGTCGTCGTCGCGGGCGTGGTCGCGGCTTTCCCCGCGTCCGGCGAGCCGCTTTTCCACCCTGTCGACCTTGCCGCGAAGTTCACCCTCGCGGCCGGGCCGCAGGTCCGCCTTGAGCACCAGGCTCACGCGCGGGGCGACGGCCAGGACAGCATCGGTGGCGGCGCGGATGACGGGCATGACCTCGTCCCATTCGCCCTCGATGGTGGTGAACATCGACGTGGTCTCGTGAGGCAGGCCTGAGTCACGGACCACCCGCACCGCCTCGGCGACGGCCGCACTCATCGAGGCGGAGTCGTCCGCGGTAGATGTCGGAGCGACGGAGAAGGCGAAGAGCATGCGTATACCGTAAACCAACGCGTCAGAGTCGCGAGACTGCCTGGGGCACCCCCACTGTGTAATTCGCCTCGTCAAGCAATTCGCGGACGCGCGGGATGACCTTACGTCCGTAGAGGTCGACGGAGGTCATGAGGTCCTCGTGCGGGGTGGGGCCGCTGGCGTACTTGAGGTCGAACCGGTCCAGGCCCAGGGTGCGGACGGTGGCGGCGATCTTCTGCGCGACCGTCTCCGGCGAGCCGGCGTACAGGGCCCCGGAGCGGACCTCGCGATGGAAATCGGCTTCTACGGCGTCGCCCCAGCCGCGCTCGCGCCCGATCTTGTTGCGGCTGGTCAGCCAGTGCGGCAGCGCCAGTTGGGCGGCCCGCTCGTCGGTCTCGGCGATGAAGCCCGGCGAATGGACGGCGATCGGCAGGCGCGGCGCATCGGAGCCCGCAACCTGCGCGTTCGCCTCGCGGTACAGGTCAGTGAAGGGGGCAAACCGGCCGGCGGGTCCGCCGATGATCGCGAGCATGAGCGGCATGCGGTAACGGGCGGCGCGCACCACGGATTCGGGGCTGCCTCCGACGGCGATCCACGCGTTCAGCCCGTTCTCGGTCTCGGGGTAGACGCGCTGGTCGACGAGCGGCGCGCGGAGATCACCGGACCACGTGACGGCTTCCTCGGGCAGCAGTGCGGCGAAGAGGTCGAGCTTCTCGCTGAACAGTTGCTCGTATTGCTGAAGGTCGAAGCCGAATAGCGGGAACGATTCTGTGAAGGAGCCACGGCCCAGTACGACCTCGGCGCGGCCGTTCGAGAGGGCATCGATGGTGGAGAAGCGCTGGAAGACACGGATCGGGTCGTCGCTGGAGAGCACCGTGACGGCCGACCCCAGCAGGATGCGTTCCGTGCGGGTGGCGATGCCGGCGAGTACCGCGTCAGGCGCTGAGACGGCGAAGTCGGGTCGGTGATGCTCGCCGATGCCGAACGCGTCCACCCCTACCCGGTCGGCGAGCACGGCCTGCTCCACCACGTCGCGAATGACCTGCGCGTGAGGAACGGGGCGCCCGTTGCGGTCGACTGTGACGTCGCCGAAGGTGTCGAGGCCAAAGGCCACCGACGACGACGAGGGGGCCTTGGCGGGATCGTTGGCTGAGGCGTGTGAGTTCATACGTTCATGGTAGATGATGTGTCAACTACTGGCTAGCGAGATAGGCAGCCGCAGCGACACTCTCGCGGCTATTGTCTAATTGTTGACGCCCGTCAACCTAGGGCCATACTGTGACTCGTGCCATAGCTTCCGGGCGTGGGCGAACGTCTGCGGTCTCCCGGGCCCTTCTGTCGACGAGGTACTCCATGACATCCACTCCGACGGTCGCCGTGATCGGCGCGGGCATCAGCGGCCTGACCACCCTGAAGATGCTCGAGGACTACGGGATCGAGGCCGTGTGCTTTGAGGCCTCGGACCGGATCGGGGGGAACTGGGCGTTCGACAATCCCAACGGGAGTTCGAGCGCCTACCGGTCACTGCACATCGACACCTCCAAGCATCAGCTGAGCTTTCGGGATTTCCCGATGCCGGAGGAGTTCCCGGACTTTCCCCATCACTCGCAGATCAAGCAGTACCTCGACTCCTATGCCGAGGCATTTGACCTGTTGCGTTCCATCGAATTCGAGACCCGCGTGGCACACGCCGAGCGACTGCCGGACGGCGGATGGGAGCTGACCACCGAGCGCACCGGAGCGGCCGCGGGCGAGGCGTCCGGCCCGAAGACCCGCAGGTTCGACCTGCTGGTGGTGGGCAACGGTCACCACTGGGATCCGCGCTTCGCCGACTTCTCCGGGGAGTTCACCGGCGAGATGATCCACTCGCACGCCTACATCGACCCGTGGGCTCCGCTGCACCTGATGGACAAGAGGATCCTCGTGGTGGGCATCGGCAACAGCGCCGCGGACATCGCCGTGGAGCTCTCGTCCAAAGTCATGCGCAACGAAGTCGTGCTGTCCACCAGGTCGAGCGCGTGGATCGTGCCCAAGTACATTGCCGGCAAGCCCGCGGACAAGTACTACGCCACGCTGCCGTTCGTCCCGTATGCGTGGCAGCGCAAGGTCATCCAGATGATGCAGCCCATGTCGGCGGGGGCGCCGGAGGACTACGGGCTGCCCAAGCCCAACCACAAGTTCTTCGAGGCCCACCCCACGCAGTCGGTCGAACTGCCGCTGCGCCTGGGCTCGGGCGACGTCACCGCCAAGGGAGACATCGCCCGCCTGGATGGCACGTCAGTGCACTTCGCCGACGGCACCAGCGGCGAATTCGACGTGATGATCCAGGCCACCGGCTACAACACCACGTTCCCGTTCTTCGACCGCGACTTCCTCAGCGCGGACGGCCACAACCACGTCCCGCTCTACAAGCGCATGTTCTCCCCTGGCATCAACGACCTGGCACTCGTCGGATTCGCGCAGGCCACGCCCACGCTGTTCCCGTTCATCGAGGCCCAGGCCCGGCTGGTCGCCGCGTGGGCCGCGGGCCTGTACCGCACACCGCCGGTCGCGGAGATGCAGCGGGTGATCGTGGAGGACGAGAAGAAGTACATCGGCCACATGTTGGACACTCCACGCCATCAGCAGCAGGTGGACTACTTCCTCTACGAGCGCGACCTACGCACCCGGGAGATCCCGCAGGGCCTCGCGCGTGCGAGGGCCCATGATGCGCGCGCACGGCATGCAGACGCACAGGGCGGCGCCGGCCGGACGGCGGTGACCGCATGAGCCCCGCCCCCCAGTCGGCAACGACCTCCCCCCGCGGCGATCGCCGACGCGAGGCGATCCTCACCGCCCTCGACGAGCGACTGCGCACCACCGCCCTGGACGACATCTCGGTGGCCGACCTCACCGACGCCGCAGGCATCACCAGGTCCGCGTTCTACTTCTATTTCGAGTCCAAAGCCGCGGCCGTGTCGATGCTGCTGGTGGTGGTCAACACCGAGGCGCTCAAGGCCACGGACATGATCATCAACGGCCCCGATGCGTTCCGGCCGCGGGTGGCCGCGGCCCTCGACCTACTCGTGACCCGAGTGCTGGCGAGCGAGCACATCTACCGCGCCCTGCTCACGGCGCGCACCCAGCACGAGCCGACGCGCGAGATGTGGGACGCCAGCCGCAGAACGATGGCCACGTCGATCGCCGAGTTCATCCGCGCCGAGCGCGAGTCCGGCAGGGCTCCCGGCGGCGCTGAACCCTTCGCGCTGGCAGAGGGGCTGCTCCACATCAACGAGGCCGTGCTCGAGCGAATCGTCTACCACCCGGAGGCGCCGCGCGGCCAGCTGCTCACCACCGCCGCGGACATGTGGGTCCGCACCATCTACGGCCGGCCGGACGCCGAGATCGACGCCGGCACCGAATCAGGGGGAACCGCATGAGCAGCCCGGTAGACGTGACCTTCCGCTCCGGATCGGGGGCAGATGCTGCGGACTGTCGTGGCTGGTTCCTGCCCGCGGCCGGGTCGGGCTCCACACAAAGCGACTCCGCCCCCGAGCCGCGCCCGTGCGTCGTGCTGGCCCATGGCCTCGGCGGTACCGCGGACTCGGGACTGATGCCGTTCGCCCGGTCGTTCGCCGACGCCGGTTACGCGGCCCTGGTCTTCGACTACCGCGGGTTCGGCCGCTCGAACGGCCAGCCGCGGCAAGTGGTCTCGCCCGCCCGACAGCAGGAGGACTACCGCGCCGCAATCCTCGCCGCGGCCTCCCAGCCGGGTGTGGACCCGACGAGGATCGTCCTGTGGGGGTGCTCCCTGGCGGGCGGCCACGTACTGGAGGTGGCTCGCGGCCGGCAGGACGTGGCGGCAGTGATCTCCATGATCCCGCTGGTCGACGGCCGCGCCGCCGCGGTGGCCGCCGCCAAGTTGCACAAGCCCACAGCTCTCCTGCGGGCGACGGGTACGGCGATCGCCGCGAAGGCCGTGGCCGCGACCGGTCGGACCGAACCGATGCTGGCGCTGGCGGGCCCGCCCGGCTCCACGGCCCTCATGTCTCTGGACGGCTACGAGGAGGCGTACACGTCCGTCGCCGGGCCCACCTGGCGCAACGAGGTCGGCGCCTCCATCGGCACTGAGCTGGGCTCTTTCCGGCCCGCTCGGCATGCGGAGGACCTCGTCGTCGTCCCCGTGCTCGTCCAGATCGCCGACCTGGACCGCAGCGCACCACCGCACGCCGCGGCAACCGCCGCGTTCGCCGCGCGAGCCGAGGTCCGGCACTACCCGGGCGATCACTTCGACCTGTTCCCGGGCAGGCCGTGCCACGACCGGGCAGTGGCACACGCGGTGCACTTCCTGCGTCGGCATGTGCCCTGAGTAGCGCCTGACCTGCCGAAATCACTCTGATGCCCGGCGGCACTTCAACTCGTTGTTGACATGTCACCAAGTCTGGCTTATGGTTGGAACCACAGACAACGAGACAGCCGGCTGAACGGTCGGCATCAACACTTGAAGGAGTCACCATGACCGCGAACCTGAATAACCTGACCGGCAACTGGACCCTCGACCACACCCACACCCGCCTGGGCTTCGTCACCCGCCACGCGATGATCACCAAGGTGCGCGGCTCCTTCAACGACTTCACGGGCAACGTCGTCGTGCCGGAGGAGGGTATCCAGTCGGCCACCGTCGAGGTCACGATCAACGCCTCCTCGATCGACACCCGTAACGCGGACCGCGACGGCCACCTCAAGTCGAACGACTTCTTCGACATGGAGAACCACCCGCAGATCACCTTCAAGTCCACCAAGATCGAGGGCAATGGCTCGGGCGGAGTGGACGTGACCGGCGATCTCACCATCAAGGGCACCACCAAGTCCGTCACGATTCCCTTCGATTACGAGGGCGTCGCCACCGATCCGTTCGGCAACGAGCGCGTCGGATTCGAGGGCACCACCGTGATCAACCGCAGCGACTTCGGCCTGACCTGGAACGCCAAGCTCGAGACCGGCGGCGTCCTGGTCTCGGAGAAGGTCACGCTCGAGGTCGAGATCTCGGCCATCAAGTCGGCCTGACCCGCATGGCTTACGGCGCGCGCCGTAAGCCCGCGCCGACCGCTAGACGACACCGCCCCCACCTGGAGTCCAGGTGGGGGCGGTGTTCTGCGTAGGTGGGTCGTGACCGGAGAGCCCTAGTCGACGACGACGAAGACCGCGGTGTGCGACCCCTCGTCATCGAGCCAGGTCCCGCTGAGCGTTCCGGGTGAGCCGATGAGCGGGCAGTCGGCCTCGGCGTCGTTCTCTTCGGAGAGCACGCGGATAACCTGCGGTGCGTCGTCGCTCTTCGACGCCCCGTCTCCACCACCGCGAATATTGACCGGCGACGGGGTGATGGTGCCGTCCTCCTTCTGAAGGTGCGCGGCAGCGGTGTCGCGATTGCTGATCACGCGGCGCACCTCGGTGGTGTACACGGGGTCAGCCGGGGCGTCGTACACCCAGCGGCGGCCGAGAACCGAGTGCTCCATCGTCCCGACGAGCGCATCGTCGGCCCCCTCGAGCGCAGCCCCGCGGTAGGTCACCGGCACATGGAACGTGCGCGACCCGTCGGTGAGGATGAACGACTCCATGCCCACCTCGCCGGCGGGATCGACAAACCGGTAGGTCGTTACCTGCTCGAGCCGCTCCGGGCTCCCGGTGAACCACGACTGGTCGCGGACCCAGGCCCGGAGCAGCTCGATCTTGCCCGGGTCGAGGACGGCGTCATAAATCTCGGCGGTTCCACTCATGCGCTAAGAATCCCCCAAGAATGCCGGTCCGGCAAACATGCCGCCCGTCGGAGGGCCAGATTAAGAAGAATTCGCAGTGCGCGTGTCGCCCCTGACCACGAGCTCAAGGGCCGACTAACCGGCAATCGCCTGTGATCACGATCACAGCCACGGGGCGATAAGACGGTTACGGTTACGGCGCTATGAACCGGGCCTGCCCCGGTAACCCGAATGAAAGGTGTGACTTACATGAAGAAGACCATCGCCGTGATCGGCTCCGCCGCCGCCCTCTCCTTTGCCGGTGCAGGCCTCGCCGCCGCCGCGGACGGCGTCGACGACCAGGGACAGGCCCCCGATGCCGGCCAGGTCGAGACGACCGAGGGCGAAGACACCGAGAGCACTCCGAAGGACCCGGAGGACCCGATCACGCCGGAGGTCGTCTCCGGGATCGCCGAGCAACTGTGCGGCACCATCTCAGCGTACGACTTCCTCGGCTCGGCCGAGGGGATCGTGCCCGGCCTGAGCGGCGAGGAGTGCGAGGTCAACGCCGACGCAGCCGTGGCCGCTGCCATGGCCGGCGACATCAGCGGTGCACTCGACATCCTCCGCGGCATCGATGCCGGGACCCCGGGCGAGGGCGACGGCGAAGACGCTGACGACGCCAGCGGCGGTTCCGCGCAGCTTCTCGGCTCGCTGACCGGCGGCGGCGACGACACCGAGGACCCCCAGGCGGCTGCGTTCGGCTCCTGATCGAGCCCCGCGCCTAGCGGCCCCTGCTCCGGCCCCGGCCTCTCCCGACACGGGAGGGCCGGGGCCGTTTCGTGGCTCGGGCGCTTCGTCCCTCAGTCGTCGGGCGTGGGCGCGGCGCCCGGGGTGACGAGTTGGCTCAGCGTCTCGTGGTCGATACGCCCGGGAACCGTGGATGTCACGAAGTCCATCATGAC
Source organism: Dietzia alimentaria 72 (assembly GCF_000226215.1). Lineage (GTDB taxonomy): Bacteria > Actinomycetota > Actinomycetes > Mycobacteriales > Mycobacteriaceae > Dietzia > Dietzia alimentaria. The sequence continues at coordinate 208,472 of NZ_AGFF01000003.1, read as the reverse complement.
CTCCTCGACCGCCGCCGGATCCTCAACGTGCGGGTAGTGGCCGGCGCCGGGAACGATCGACAGACGGCTGCCCGGTATCGCGTCATGTGTGGCATGACCGTGGGAGATGGGGATGATCGGATCGCGATCGCCCCAGATCAGCTGGAACGGCAGCTGCCCGGCCAGATGGAGCCGGTTGGTGGCGGACACGGCCTGCCCCTTGTTATCCACGACGGCGCGGAGAGTCTTGAAAAACGCCCGGCGATGGCCCCGCTCGCCGAGCGACTCGTACGCCGCCCAGCTCTCGGACAACGCGGCCGCGTGGACGCCCTTCGAACGGAAGAAGCCGCGTACGGCGTTACCCGTATTGACCAGGAACGGCGCCGCCCCTGCGGTCAGCAACAGTTCCGCACCGGGCACGGCGAGTATCCGGAGGATCCAATTGACCTCCCGCCCCAGGCCGCCGCTGCCGATCAGCACGATCCGCTCGCAGAACTCGGGGTACTGGTAGACGAATTGCAAAGCCACGCCGCCACCGAGCGACTGCCCGATCACTGTGCAGCGGTTGATGCGCTTGACCACCAGCAGGTCGCGGAGCGCGGAGGCCATGGCGCCGAGCGAGTAGTCGTCGAACTCCAGCGAACTCTCGCCGTGACCGGGCAGGTCCGGAGCAATGATGTGAAAGTACCGCTCCAGGCGCGGGATCATCTCGCGCCAGGTGGTGGAGCTACCCGCCATCCCGTGGATGAGCAGCAACGTCGGTTTGCCCTCGCCGGCGCCTGCCTCCCGATAGGCCAGCTGGCGGCCGTGGAGCGTCACGGTCTGCACGGTCATGGTCTGCGTGTTCGTGGACTGCATCTACATTCCCCCTCGGGGACGGCCCTGCCGCGACGTATCTCGTCGCAGGGAGCGCCTAGAGCTATTGTGCGGGATACCCGCGTGTTTACGCAGTTCCCTGCGTCACACCGCGCCGTCGGCAGCGGGAGCCGGCTCCGCGTCGCCGTGACGGGAGTCAGCATGATCGGGGCCGGAAACCTCGTCTTGTTCCGGCAGCAGACCAGTCCCGCCACCCGGGGAGGCGTCTCGATCAGCGAGGTAACGGACCACCGTATTGGCCATGGCGGTGACGGGCACGGCGAACAGCGCGCCCGCGATCCCGAACAGGTACGTGCCCGCCGTGACCACCAGGATCACCGCCAGCGGATGCAACGCCACGGCGTGCCCCATGAGGACCGGCTGCAGCACGTGGGACTCGACCTGGTGGACCACCACGACGATCGCCAGCATGGCCACCGCGATCGCGGGCCCCCGATCGACCAGCGCCAGGGCGGTCGGCACCATTCCCGCGACCAGCGTGCCGACGACGGGCACAAACGACGCCAGGAACACCACCACCACGATCGGGATCACAAAAGGCACGCGTAGCACCAGCGCGCCGATCCCCACGCCCGCCGCGTTGATGGCCGCCACCGTGAGTTGCGTGCGGGTGTACGCGCCGAGGCTCCCCCAGCCGCGGCGGAAGGCGGTGTCGACGTGCCGTCGGCTCGCGTTCGGCAGCCAGCGGACGAAGAACTCCCACAGCTTTTCGCCGTGGTAGAGGAAAAAGAACAGCGACACCAGGCAGATGAGCACTCCCGCCACGGCATCGACGGCGGTGTGCCCGAACTGGACGGCGCCCGCGGCCACGGCGTCGGAGTGTGACTCGAACCAGGTCCGCAACTCCGCCACCGCCTGCTGGAGCCGGTCCGCGGTGAGGTGGAGCGGTCCCTCCTCGAGCCACCGCAGCGCGGCGTCGGTGCCACTGGCGAGTTTTCTCCGCATCGCGGGGACCCCGGTGGCGAGTTGGGTGGTGACCGCCACCAGCGCGGCGAGGATCGCCGCGAAGACCCCGACGACGACGGCGAGGGCCGCCGCCGCCCGCGGGACCCGCGACGGGACGCGATCCACCACCGGGCGGAGCATGGCCGCGAGGAGCACCGCGATGGCCAACGGCGCGACGATCACGGACAGCCGGCCGATCGCCGATCCCAGGACCCAGCCGCCGCCCACGATGAGAAGGAGGCAGGCCGACCACGCCGCCGCCAGCATGACCGGATACGGCAGATGGGCGCGCGGGAGAAGTCCGTTGTCCATCAGTCGAGACTAGACCCCGGGTGACGGTCTTCTTATGCTTACGTTCACCTGGACTCTGTCACCTCGATTCCAAGGTCTCCTTGACCTTGGCGATCGCGTAGCCCCAGCCCTGCGAGACCGTGGGCGACGGCGGAACGGAGACCTCATTCGGATTGGTCACTATGTCGACGAGCGCGGGCCCGGGGTGGTCCAGGGCCTCACGGATCGCCTTTTCGACGTCGTCCGGATCCTCGACCCGCACGCCGTGCAGTCCCATGGACCTTCCGACCGCGGAGAGGTCCGGATTGTCGAGTTGCGTTCCGAACTCCGCCAGGCCGGCCTGTTCCATCTCGAGCTTGACCATGCCGAGCCGTCGGTTGTTGAAGACCACGAACGTCACCGGCAGGTCGTACGACACCGCGATGATGAGATCTCCGAGCAGCATCGTGAGTCCGCCGTCGCCGCACAGGGCGATGACCTGACGGGAGCGGTCGAGCGCCTGGGCGCCGAGGGCCTGCGGCATGGCGTTGGCCATGGAACCGAGGTTGAACGACCCCAGGAGGCGGTTGGACTCGCCGAGATCGATGAAGCGGGAGAGCCATACGGCGGGCATCCCCGTATCGGCGGTGTAGATCGCGTCCGGCGCGGCCAACCGGTTGATGGTGGCCGCGACCAGTTCGGGACGGATATCTCCCTCGGGGTTGTCGGCCTTGGAGCGGAGAGCGCCCAGGACCTTCTTGTCGTGCTTCGGGTCAGCCAGCTTAGCCTGGCCCTCGCGCCACGACTCGTAGGTCTTGCGGCTGGACTCGAGGTGGCGGGTCGCCGCGCTGGTGCGGACCGACGCCTTCTTGGACTGCACGCGGTCCGCGAGCAACCCGGCCGTGATTCCGGCGTCCCCGACCAGCCCGAGGTCGACAGGGGTCCGGCGGCCGAGGTGCGCGCCGTCGTCGTCGACCTGGATCACGGTGACGCCCTCCGGGTACCAGTCGCGGTAAGGGAAGTCGGTACCGAGCATCAGAAGCAGGTCGCAGTCGTTGAACGCGGACTGCGCGCCCCGGTTACCGATCAGACCCGACTGCCCCACCTGATACGGGTTGTCGTGGTCAAAGCCCTCCTTGGCCTTGATCGTGACGACCATGGGCGCTTGCAGCGCCTCGGCGAGCCGCAGCACGTCCTCGCGGCCCTCCCGCGCGCCGAGCCCGACGAGCAGGGTCGGCTTCGACGCGCCGTCGAGGAGTTCGACGGCCCTGTCGACGACGTCCGGGGCGGGGACGGACCTGGTCGAGGGCTCGAGGAAATGCGGTAGCCGCTTCTCCTCGAGCTTCATGTCGCCGACATCCCCCGGGATCGTCAGCACAGCCACGCCCCGCCGCGCGTAAGCGGCGTTGACGGCCTGTTCCAGGATGTACGGCGCGTGGTCGGGGTTGGAGAGGGTGCGGGTGAACACGGCGACGTCGTCAAAGAGGACGTCGTGGTCCACCTCCTGGAACATGTCGGTGCCCATCTCCTCGGTCGGCACCTGACCGCAGATCGCCAGGACCGGGGCGTGGGATTTCTTGGCGTCGTAGAGGCCGTTGAGCAGGTGGATACTGCCCGGGCCCACGGTCCCCATGCAGACGCCGAGGGTGCCGGTGAGCTGCGCCTGTGCCGAGGCGGCAAAGGCCCCGGCCTCCTCGTGTCGGACACCGATCCACTCGATCCCGTCGGTCCTGCGAATCGCGTCTGTTATCGGGTTGAGCGCGTCCCCCACCACCCCCCAGGCGGTGCGCACCCCCAGGTCAGCGAGGGAGCGGATGAGCATGTCGGCCACAGTCGTCGGAGCGGGTGCTTTCTCTGAATCAGCCATGGCGCCACCGTAGGCCCGTAGTCGACACGTGGCCACCGACCGGCCGCCGCAGCGATCGGTTGCGCAGCCGCGACGCGGTGGAATAGTGCGGCACACGAATTCCGCACGCCACCGCCGAGGAGTCTCATGTCCGACAAGAAATCAGCCGCGTCCACGACCGCCGGGGCAGCGGTACGGAAGGTCGCCGACGCCGCCAGCAAGCTCGCCGACGAGGTCATCAACGACCCCGACGTCGTGCCCGGTGTCCCGGGTTCGGAGCCACCCGCCGTCGAGGAGCCGACCGACCCCACCGGCCCGCTGCCACCGAAGCCGGATCAGAAGGGCGCCACCCCGTACAGCCCGACCGGCGCGGAGTCTGCCGACTCCGAGGACGCCGCTCGCCAGCAGGGCGAATTCCTCACCACCGCGCAGGGCGCGCGCGTGGTCGACACCGACCACTCCCAGAGGGCCGGCCGCCGCGGCCCGGTTCTTCTGCAGGACCACCACCTGCGCGAGAAGATCATGCACTTCGACCACGAGCGCATCCCGGAGCGCGTGGTCCACGCCCGCGGCGCCGGTGCCCACGGGGTGTTCCGCGCCAACGGTGCCGCGACGAGCGTCTGCAAAGCAGGCGTCTTTGCCGAGGGCAGGCAGACCGAGGTGTTCGTCCGCTTCTCCACCGTGCTCGGTTCCCGCGGCTCCGCCGACACCGTCCGTGACACCCGCGGATTCGCCACCAAGTTCTACTCCGACGAGGGCACCTGGGATCTGGTCGGCAACAACATCCCGGTGTTCTTCATCCAGGACGCCCTCAAGTTCCCCGACGTGGTCCACGCCGCCAAGCCGCACCCCGACCGGGAGATCCCGCAGGCGCAGAGCGCGCACGACACCTTTTGGGACTTCGTGTCGCTACACACCGAGGCGCAGGCGCACACCATGTGGAACATGTCCGACCGCGGCATCCCACGCTCACTGCGGATGATGGAGGGCTTCGGCGTCCACACCTTCCGGGTCATCAACGACGCCGGCGAGACCAGCCTCGTGAAATTCCACTGGAAGCCCCGGCTCGGCGTCCACTCACAGGTGTGGGAGGAAGCCCAGATCACCGCCGGCATGGACCCCGATTTCCATCGCCGAGACCTGGCCGACGCGATCGAGGCCGGAGCGTACCCGGAATGGGACCTGGGCATCCAGGTCCTCCCCGACGATGCCGACGAGATGTTCCAGGGGATCGACCTGCTCGACCCCACGAAGTTCGTCCCCGAGGAACTTGCGCCGGTACAGGTGATCGGCACCATGACTCTCAACGCCAATCCGAAGAACTACTTCGCGGAAACTGAGCAGGTCGCGTTCCACCCGGGTCACCTCGTGCCGGGCATCGACGTGACCAACGATCCGCTCCTGCAGGGCCGGCTGTTCTCCTACCTGGACACGCAGCTCTCGCGGCTGGGCGGCCCGAACTTCGGGCAACTGCCCATCAACCGGCCGCACGCGCCGGTCAACGACATGCTGCGCGACGGCATGCACCAGACCGCCGACCACGTGGGTGTGGCCCCCTACAAGCCGAATAGTCTCGACGGCGGGTGCCCGTTCATCGCGGGCGCCACCGACGGCGCGTTGGTCGAGGTGGCGCAGCAGATCGCCGACGCCCGGATCGTGCGGCAGTCCCCGGCGACCTTCGACGACCACTTCTCGCAGGCCACGCTGTTCTACCGCAGCCTCACCGAGGTGGAGAAGCAGCACACCGCCGACGCCTACACCTTCGAGCTGGGCAAGTGCTACGAAGAGGCGATCAAGCTCCGGCAGGTCGAGCAGTTGGCCCGCATCGACCACGACCTGGCGGCCACTGTCGCGCAGGGCCTGGGCCTACCAGCACCGGCCCGGGTACCCGTGGCCGAGGTCGTCACCAGCCCGGCGCTGTCGCAGATCGGTCAGGAGTGGCCGACCGATGGTCGCCAGATCGGCGTCCTCGTCACCGAGCAGTCCGATGTCGCTGTGGTCGCCGAGCTCGTGCAGGCGGTGTTCGACAACGACATGGTCCCGCTCGTGATCGCCCCGAGTGGCGGTCGGTTGGAGGGCAGCGATCCGGACTCCGACAGCACCGTCGCGGTGTCGCGGACGTATCAGACCCAGCGGTCGATCGAGTTCGACGCCGTCGTCGTCGTCGACCTTCCCGCCGATCCCCACACCGACGTGCTCATCAGCGAGATGTACCGGCACAAGAAGGCCGTGGCCACCTTGGTGCCCGTCGACCGGTACGTCGACTTCGGGCTGGGCGCGTCCACTCCGGGCGTGGTCGCGGTGGACACGGCGGCCGACGTGCTGCCCGCGCTCACGCCGCTGCTGTCCGCGCACCGTGCGTGGGATCGACCGGACCCGGCTCGGGTCTGATCCCTGACGCCGGTGCCCGGGGTAGCGTCGCTTGCATGACGGACAGCGAACAGCACGGCCCTTCCGGCGACGACGACGCCGGCGGTGCCGGCGACGCCCCGAGGTACCGGCTCGAGGCCCGTCGGATGATCCCGGCGCCAGCGCACCAGGTGTTCGCGGTGCTGTGCGACCCCGACGGGCACGTGGCGATCGACTCCTCCGGGATGCTCCAGTCGGCCGAGGGATCGCAGGTCGCGGCCGTCGGCGACCGCTTTGTGGTGCACATGGACCGCGAATCGCTGGGCGACTACGATCTCGGGCACTACGACGTCACCGTGATCATCACCCGCTTCCAGCCCGACGTGGAGATCGCCTGGACCATCGACGGGCAGATCAGGCCGCCGATCGGTCACACGTACGGCTACCGGCTCGCGCCGGTCGGGGTGGGCACCGAGGTCGTCAGCTACTACGACTGGTCCGACGCGAACCCGAAGTGGCGCGACTCGGGCGTCCTGCCGGTGCTGGACGCCGCAGCGCTCAGAGCCACGCTCGGCATCCTCGAGCGGGCCGTCCGGCGGGGTTACGTCCGTGGGTGACTCACGGCCCGACCAGATCCACTTCGACCGTGAGGGCCTCCGGCTGCGCGCCCTCGACTCCGGGCCCGAGGACGGCGAGGCCGTGATCCTGCTCCACGGTTTCCCGCAGCGCACCTCCAGCTGGAACCAGGTGGTGCCGATCCTGCACGCCGCCGGACTACGGACGCTGGTTCTTGATCAGCGTGGCTTCTGTGCGACCGCCCGGCCCCGAGGTCGGCGAGCCCACCGACTGTCCGAGCTGGTGGGCGACGTGCAGGCGCTGTTCACCGCCGCCGGCCTCGATCGCGCTCACGTGGTGGGCCACGACTGGGGTGCGGCCGTGGCGTGGGGGGTCGCCGCAGCGCATTTCGAGCGGGTCCGTTCGCTGACCGCGGTCTCGGTCCCCCACCCCTCCGCGTTCCTCAAGGCGATGGTGACCTCCGACCAATTGCTGCGGTCTTGGTACATCGGGTTCTTCCAGCTGCCGTGGCTGCCCGAGAAGGTGCTGACCTCCGCCGGGCGCCGGCCCGATCGCGCGCTCGCAAAAATGGGGATGACCCGCCCGATGATCGAGCGTTTCCGCCGGGAGATGGTGGCCGACGGCGCCATCCCCGGCGGGTTGGGTTGGTACCGAGCACTCCCCTTCGGTCTGCGGGGACCGCATCTGCGCAGGGTCCGCGTGCCCACGACGTTCGTGTGGAGCGACGACGACCCCGCGCTCGGCCGGGGCGGCGCCGAACTGACCGCCCACTACGTGGACGCCGACTACCGATTTGTCGAGATGCCCGGGGTCAGCCACTGGATCCCGGAGGAGCGGCCCACCGAACTGGCCCGGGCGATCATCGAACGGGCGCGAGGCGCATCCGCCTGAGCGGTCAGTCCTCGTCGTCGTCGGGTTCCCACGGCGGCGGGATGGTCGCCGCTACCGCCGCGGCGAGCAGCGACACCGCTCCACCGAACACCAGACCGACGCGCAGACCCGCCTCGCTCGGGACGAAGAGCCCCTCGAAGTCCATGGCTGTCTGCGTGAGGATCACGCCCAGCACCGCGGCCGATGCTGTGGTGCCGATCGAGCGCATGAGCGTATTGACGCTGTTCGCCGAGCCCATCTCCGTCCGCGGCACCGACGACATGATCAGCGCCGGCATCGCGCCGTACGCCAATCCGACGCCCCCGCTGGTGAGGATTCCCGCCGACATGACGCCCCACGTGGAGCCCATGAGCACGAGTCCGGAGAAGTAGCCCGTCGCGATCACCAGGGAGCCCAGGACCAGCGTGGTCTTGGGTCCGCGGTTGACGATGAGCCACCCGCTGATCGGTGAGACCGCCATCATCGCCAGGCCGGCGGGGGCGGTCCACAGGCCCATGGCCACCATCGATTGGCCCAGTCCGTGTCCGGTCGCCACCGGCAGCTGCAGGATCTGCGGCCAGATGAGCAACTGTGCGTACAGGCCCATGCCCACCGTGACCGAGGCGATGTTGGTCAGGAGCACGGGGCGGCGGGCGGCCACGCGCAGGTCCACGATGGGTGAGCGATGCCGGAGCACCCACAGTCCCCACACCGGGAACGCGATCGCTGCCAGAGCGAAATGCCCCAGCGTCAGAGGCGAGGTCCACCCCCAGTCCGCGCCCTTGGACACGGCCAACAGCAACGCGACCAGACCCACGGCCAGGCCGAGTGCGCCGATCAGGTCGAGGGTGCCGTCGGGCTTGGCGGCCGGTAGCGTCCGCAGTTGGAAGGCCATGAGGGCGGCAATCGCCAGGCCCATCACCGCCGATCCCCAGAACATCCACTGCCAGGACCCGTACTGGGCCAGCGCCGCGGCGGCCGGGAGGCCCAGAGCGCCGCCCACGCCCAGCGACGAGCTCATCATGCTGATCGCCGGGCCCAGCCGCACAGGTGGGAGCAGTTCGCGCATGGTGGCGATGCCGATCGGGATCACACCGATCCCCACACCCTGCAGCGCCCGGCCGACGAGCATCGGCCACAGTGACCCGGACAGGGCACAGACCACCGAGCCCAGGACCATGATCATGGTGCAGCCGACGATCACGTGCTTCTTGGGGTACAGGTCCCCGAGTCGACCCATCACCGGTCCCGCCACCGCGCCCGCGAGGAGCGTCACCGTGACAACCCAGGAGGCGTTGACAGCGGTCGTACCGAGAATCGCAGGCAGCATGCCCAGCAGCGGAATGACCAGGGTCTGGCTGAGGGACACCACGACCCCGCCCAGGGCCAGGACCATCACGAGGCCGTTGTCCTCCCGACGCCTCGCATCCGCGCCGCGTGCCGCTGCACTCATTCCGGTGTCCTTCCACAGGCCTTGATCGGACACTACAGACACGTGTCGAGTGCGCTCTACTTCCCCGTGCCGGTCGCGGCACGCCCCCTCAGTCGAGCAGACCCTGCGCGGCGATCCGCCAGTCCGCGACGGGCGGGGTCAGGATGCTCTCGCCGAGCACCTGCACGAGGACCGTCGAGGCCCCGGCATCGAGATGCTCCTGCACCCGCGCCCGCGTGGCCTCCACCCCGCGGGTGACCATGGCCGACTTGAGGCGGTCGCTGCCCCCGCGCACGTAGTCGGACTCGTCGAATCCCTGCCTGGTCCACGAGTTCCGGTAATTCGGCAGTCCCGTGTAGACGTTGAGGTGATCGTGCGCCCGCGAGCGCCAGAGCTCGTCGTCGTCGTCAACCCCCTCCGCCACCACGGCGGCGTGCTCCACCACCAACGCCGGACCGTCGGTGGCGGTCCCCCCGAGGATCTCCCGCGCCCGCGCCGTGTGTTCCGGCAGCGTGAGATACGGGTGCGCTCCGGCGGTCCGGTCCCGCGAGAGCTCCAGCATCTTGGGCCCCAGGGCGGCCAGCACGACCGGCGGCATGACGCCCTCCCCCGCGGCGAGGGCGCGCGTGCCGTCCAGAGCGTCCAGGTACTCGCGCATGGCCGACAGCGGCCGGCCGTAGTGGTGCCCGCGGTGACGCTCGACGAGCGGTGCGTGCGAGACGCCCAGCCCCAGCACGAACCGACCCGGGTGCAGGGCCTCGAGGGTGCGGGCGGCGGCCCCGGCAGCAGAGGCGTCACGGCCGTAGATGTTGGCGATGCCCGTGCCGATCGCCATGCGCGTGGTGGCTGACAGGTACATCTGGGCCGCGGTAAACGCCTCCCGGCCCACGGCCTCGCCGAACCACAGCGAACCCCAGCCCTGCTCGTCGAGCTCACCCAGCACGTCGGGCATCCGTGAGTGCGGCAGGCCCTCAAGCGAGCCGGTCCACAGTCCGATGCGGCCCAGCTGGTCGCGGCCGGCGTCGTGGGGCCGGGTGAGGGCATCTCGAGGGGCGGTATTTCCGGTGGGAGCACTCATGCAGCCGAGTCTGCCCGACCGCGCGGGCCGCCTGCCGCAAATTCCCGCGGCAACCGGTGTACCCCGCCACACTGGGCTGGAACGTGTTGCAGGACACGGCAGCGGGCGGTCGTACGGAACGACCCGGCACGAGGAGACGAGGCACCGATGTACGAGTGGTCCGAGACAGATCTGATGATCCGCGAGGCCGTGCGGTCCTTCATCGACAAGGAGATCCGCCCCAACCTCGAGGCGCTGGAGAGCGGTGAGATCCCGCCATATCCGATCATCCGAAAGTTGTTCGCCGAGTTCGGGATCGACTCCATGGCCCGGGAGAGCGTAGAGAAGATGCTGGCCAGGGAGCGGGCGGGCGCCTCCGACGGCAGCGGCCGGGGCCGCGAGGACGCGGGGGGCGAGGGCTCGGGGGGCGGCGCGTTTGCGGGCCAGGACTCGATGATGGCCGTGGTGATCAGCGAGTTGGCCCGTGTGTGCATGGGGCTGGTCTCGGCGCTGGGGGTGAGCCTGGGCCTCGGCGCCACCACCATCATGTCGCGCGGAACCCTGGGGCAGAAGGAGCGCTGGCTTCCGGGGATCGTGAGCATGGAGAAGGTGGCGTCGTGGGCCATCACGGAACCGGACTCCGGCTCGGACGCGTTCGGCGGGATGCGGACCTACGTGCGGCGTGACGGCGACGACTACATCCTCAACGGACAGAAGACGTTCATCACCAATGGCCCGTACGCCGACGTGATGATCGTCTACGCCAAGCTCGACGAGGGCGGCTCCGGCGGTGCGGGAAAGGCATCGGAGGAAGACAAGCGCAGCCGGAAAGTCCTCACATTTGTCCTGGACAAGGGCATGGACGGACTCACGCAAGGCGCGCCACTACAGAAGATGGGCCTGCACAGTTCCCCCACCGGCGAGTTGTTCTTCAACGATGTCCGCCTAGGCCGCGACCGGCTACTCGGCGAATCCGAGGAGGGCCGCGGGGGCGATGGGCGCGAGTCTGCCCGGTCGAGTTTCACGGCCGAGCGGACCGGCGTGGCAATCATGGCGCTGGGAATCATCGAGGAATGCCGCCGGCTGTGCATCGACTACGCGCGCGAGCGCACCCTGTGGGGTCAGGAGATCGGCCGGTTCCAACTGATCCAGCTCAAGCTGGCCAGGATGGAGGTGGCGCGGATCAACGTGCAGAACATGGTCTTCCACTCGATCGAGCGGGCCCGGGCCGGTGCGCCGCTGACGCTGGCGGAGGCATCGGCCATGAAGCTGTACTCGTCCGAGGCGGCTACCGATGTGGCGATGGACGCGGTGCAGTTGTTCGGCGGCAACGGCTACATGGCCGAGTACCGGGTCGAGCAGCTGGCCCGCGACGCCAAGTCGCTGATGATCTACGCCGGCAGCAACGAGATCCAGGTGACCCACATCGCCAAGGGACTGCTCGCACGCTGACCGGTTGCCGCCCGCGCCGTCATCCGTAGCGTCACAGCATGGCCAACGAAATGTTGCACACGTACATGCAGGACCACCACGCCGGTGCCGCCGCCGGTCTCGACCTCTTCCGGCGAGTCGCCAAAAACCATAGTGACCCGGAGGTCCGCGAGGCCGTGAAGCGAATCGCGGACGAGACCGTCGACGACCTCACGGGGCTCGAGGAGCTCATGACGTTGGCGGGAACTTCACCGTCGCGACTCAAGGACCTGCCCGCCAAAGCCGCCGAGAAGGTCGGTCAACTCAAACCCAATCAGCGCATCGCCGATCGCTCGCCGTTGAGCGACCTTGTCGAGCTCGAGGCGCTCACCATGGCGGTGACCGGCAAGAAGATGGGCTTCCGGGCGCTGCTCGAGCTCGACGACCCACGCCTGCCCACGCCCACGCTGCAGAACCTCTTCGCCCGGGCCGAGCGGCACGCCCTTGAACTGGAGGAGCTACGGGCGAGGTGCGCGGCGGTGCTGCGCGCAGAGTGACGGGCACCATCCGGGTTCCACGTGAAACCCGGTCCGACAGAACAAAAGGGCGGCCCCTGCTCGGGGCCGCCCCTTCGTGTGCGGTGTCAGGTGCCGGCGGTGAGCCGGCTGCTCCCGGTCAGACCGAGGCGCCCTGTTCCTTGAGCGCACCGAGGATGTCGTCGACGCGGTCCTTGGCGTCGCCGAACAGCATGTCGGTGTTCTCGCGGAAGAACAGCGGGTTCTGGACGCCGGCGTATCCGGCGGCCATCGAGCGCTTGAACACGATCACGTTCTCGGCCTCCCACACGTGCAGGACGGGCATACCGGCGATCGGACTACCCGGGTCCTCCGCGGCGTCCGGGTTGACGGTGTCGTTGGCACCAATCACGAGCACGACGTCGGTCTCGGCGAAGTCATCGTTGATCTCGTCGAGCTCCATCACGATGTCGTACGGCACCTTGGCCTCGGCCAGCAGCACGTTCATGTGGCCGGGCAGACGACCCGCCACGGGGTGGACGGCAAAACGCACGTCGACGCCGCGGTCCCGCAGGGTGCGGGTGAGGTCGGCGACCGGGTATTGCGCCTGGGCGACGGCCATGCCGTAACCCGGGGCGATGATGACCGAGTTCGCATTGGCCAGCAGCTCAGCCGCACCGGACACGTCAATCTCGGTGTGCTCGCCGTGGTCCTTGCCCTCACCGGACGAGGCCTCGATACCGAAGCCGCCCATGATGACGGAGATGAACGAGCGGTTCATGGCCTTGCACATGATGTAGGACAGGTACGCACCGGAGGAGCCGACCAGCGCGCCGGTGACGATGAGCAGGTCGTTGCCGAGCAGGAAGCCCGTGGCCGCGGCGGCCCAGCCCGAGTACGAGTTGAGCATGGACACCACGACCGGCATGTCGCCGCCGCCGATGGAGGCCACCAGATGCCAGCCCAGCACCAGTGCCAGAGCCGTCACCACGATGAGCATCCACAGTGCCGGGGTGATGACGAACCACACGGTCAGCGCGACAAAGGCGATGATGATGCCGAGGTTGATCAGGTTCTTCCCGGGCAGGACGAGCGGCGCGGACTTCATCTTCCCGGACAGCTTGAGGTAGGCGACGATCGAGCCGGTGAGGGTCACGGCACCGATGAACACGCCGATGAACACCTCGGCGTGGTGGATGCCCAGCAGGGAACCCGTCAGCTCACCGTGGAGCTCGGGCTCGATATATCCGTTCCACCCCACGAGCACGGCGGCCAGGCCGACGAACGAGTGCAGCAGCGCGATCAGTTCGGGCATCTCGGTCATCTGCACGCTGCGGGCGCGCATGATGCCGATTCCGGCGCCCACGACCACTGCCACGGCCATCAACGCGATGCCGATGGTGGCGGGCTCGTTGTCGAGGACCAACACGATGGTGGCGACGAGCGCCAGGGCCATACCGGCGATGCCGAAGCTCAGTCCGCGGCGCGCGGTCTCATGCTTGGACAGACCTGCCAGCGAGAGGATGAACAGCAGCGCGGCGACGACGTATGCCGCATTAGCGGCGGTCACGAGTGACATGGTCTCAGGCTCCCTTCGAGAACATGGCGAGCATGCGACGGGTCACGGCGAAACCGCCGAAGACGTTGATGGACGCGACCAGGATCGCGATGGCGGCCAGGGCGAGCCCGACCGTGTTGTCGATGCCGATCTGCAGCAGCGCCCCCACGACGATGACGCCCGAGATCGCGTTGGTTACCGACATCAGCGGCGTGTGCAGCGCGTGGTGGACGTTGCCGATCACGTAGTAACCGATGACGATGGCCAGCACGAACACCGTGATGTGCTGCGGGATCTCACCGGGTGCGATGGCGATCAGCACCACCAGCAGTGCCATGCCCAGACCGATCAGGCCCATCTTGGCGCCCGAGGACATCTTCTTTTTCTCCGCCGGGGGCTCCGCCGGTTCGGCGGCGGCCGCGGCGGGCGGTGCTGCACTGACCTGGACGGGCGGCGGGGGCCACATGAGGTCGCCGCCCTTGGTGACGGTGACGCCGCGCTGGACGACGTCGTCCATGTCCAGCGCCCACTGGCCGTCCTTCTCCGGGGTGACCAGCTTGGCCAGGTTGACCAGGTTGGTTCCGTAGAGCTGCGAGGCCTGCGCGGGAAGACGGCCCGCGAGGTCGGTGTAACCGATGATCGTGACGCCGTTCTCGGTCACCACCACCTGGTCGGCCACGCTGCCTTCAACGTTGCCGCCCTGGGCCGCCGCCATGTCGACGATCACGGACCCGCGCTTCATCGCGGCGATGTCCGCGGCTGTGATCAGACGCGGCGCCGCACGACCCGGGATGAGGGCGGTGGTGATGATGATGTCCACGTCCGCGGCCTGCGTCGTATACAGGTCGGCAGCAGCCTTGTCGTAGGCCTCGCTGGTGGCCTTGGCGTAGCCGTCCGACGAAACCTCCTTCTCCTCTTCGGGCACCTCGACGGGCAGGTACTCGCCGCCGATCGACTTGACCTGATCCGCGACCTCGGGCCGCGGGTCGGTGGCGCGCACGATGGCGCCGAGGCTGGAGGCCGCACCGATGGCGGCCAGTCCGGCCACACCGGCACCCGCCACCAGGACCTTGGCGGGCGGGACCTTGCCCGCGGCCGTGACCTGACCGGTGAAGAAGCGGCCGAAGTGGTGAGCCGCCTCGATCACCGCGCGATAGCCGGCGATATTGGCCATCGAGGACAACACGTCCATCGACTGGGCGCGCGAGATGCGCGGCACCGCGTCCATGGCGAGGGCGGTGACGCCCTGCTTGGTGAGGACGGTCAGCAGGTGCTCATTCTGCGCCGGGGCGAGCAGGCTTACCAGGTTGGCGCCGGACCGCACCCGGGCGACCTCGGCCTCAGTGGGGACGGCGACCTTCATCACGACATCGCTCGACCAGGCCGCGTCACCATCGACCAGCTCGGCGCCGGCTTCGGCGTAGGCCGGGTCAGCGAACTCGGCGCGCGTTCCGGCACCGCGCTCCACCACTACCCGGTAGCCGAGGCCGATCAACTTCGCCACCGTCTCGGGTGTGGCCGCCACCCGGTTCTCCGCCGGGTTGGACTCGGCGACGATGCCGATCACCGACGGCGCGGCACCAGGCTCCGGGACATCCGAATCCGGCTTCATATCTGGGATCTCTTCAAGGCTCGAGGCCATAGGGCATCCTTTTACAGCGTTGTGAAAAGCCGGTGTCTACACACCAGCGCTCTGTCGCGAGAGGCACAAGTGGGCAGGAGGGTGGCCCGTGCATCGTCCGCCATCGAGGCGTCTCTTCCGGGAATCTGCGGGGGTACCGCCTTGACCGCCGGAAGAACTTCCGGCTGACTTTACTGGACACCCCGGTCGCCAAACGATCCCGAATAGCTCCAACGCCGCGTTTTGTGAGACATCCCACACTAACGTGAGGGTGACCTCAGGTAGATGACCGTCAGGCCAGCAGACCGGCGTCGACCTCGCCCCACGAGCTCACCCCGGACAACGACATGGTCAGATCGATCTCGGCGAGTATGTTGTCCAACACCTCACCGACGCCACGGCGGCCGGCGATCGCCAGACCGTAGAGGTGGGGGCGCCCGAGAGTGACCGCATCGGCCCCGCACGCCATCGCTTTGACGACGTCGGCACCGCCGCGGATCCCCGAGTCCAGGAGCACGGTCGGCTCGGATCCCACCGCCTCACGGACCCGCACGAGCGCATCGAGCGAGCCGATCGCACCGTCGACCTGCCTGCCCCCGTGGTTGGAGACCATCACCGCGTCGACACCCGCGTCGAACGCGCGTCGCGCATCGTCCGGGTGCAGGACACCCTTGAGGACCACCGGAAGGCGCGTACGCTCCCGCAGCGTCGCGATGTGCTCCCAATTCAGGGCGGGATTAGAGAAGGTGTCGAGGAAGGTCTGCACTGCTGCGCGGGTCTCGGGCGCGCGGAGGTTGTCGACGAGTCGTCCCGGCATGTTGCGGGCCATCTCCACCAGGGTCTTCACCGCCTGCGGCGTTACCGTCACCGGGGCTTCCTCCGCATCCGCGGCTAGCCGCTCGGCGACCAACTCGGCGAACCGAGCGTCCGAGGTGTACTGGGCGATGCCGACCCCACGCGTGAACGGCAGGGAGCCCAGGTCCAGGTCCCAGGGCCGCCAGCCGAGCGTCGTCGTGTCGAGCGTGACGACGAGTGCTCCCGCGCCGATCGCCTCCGCGCGGGCGATGAAGCTGTCGACGAGCTCCTCGTCCTTACTCCAGTAGAGCTGAAACCACCGGGGAGACGAACCCATCGCCGCGGCGGCCGCCTCCATCGGGGAGGACCCCTGCGAGGACAGGATGTAGGGCAGGCCCCGCTCCGCAGCCGCCGCTCCCACGTCGATGTCGGCGTCCCGGGTGATGAGCCCGGCAGCGCCTATCGGGGCCACCAGGACCGGGGCGGGCAGTCGTCGGCCGAACAATTCCACCGAGAGGTCGCGCTCTGAGGTGTCCCGCAGCATCCGCGGGACGATCTGACGGCGGTCAAAGGCTGCACGGTTGGCGTCCATCGTCGCTCCGGCGCCCGCCCCGCCATAGATATACGCCCACGCCTTCCTACCGCCCGGCCGGCGCGCCAGTGCACGCTTCGCCGCGGCCTCCAGCCGGCCGGCCCCCGTCGGCACCTTCGGTGTGATTCCGGAGATGCCCGCGCGATAGATGACGTTCTGACGCGCGCGGCCGAGGGTGTCCTTTGCTGCTGACATGACGTGAGCGTATCGAGCCACAGCCCCTCTCGTAGTCCGTCGCGCGGATACGCTGGGCAGCACCATCGCGAGGAGAACCATGGCCAAGCTTCGTTTCAGACTCCGCCAGATCAGCTTGCGCTTCTGGTTCCTGCCCGCGGTCATGACCCTCACCGCTCTCGCACTTGCTTTCCTGGGGACGTGGCTGTCCCGAAACCCGGTCACCGCGTTGTCGGCCGGTGACGGGGGCGCGGCAGGCTGGCTCTACGACGGCGGGGTGGACGGATCCCGGAGCGTCCTGTCCGCGATCGCGAGCAGCTCGATCGGAGTCGGTGGCACCGTCTTCTCCATCACGATCGCGGCCCTGTCCTACGCCGCCGGCTCGATGGGTCCGCGGCTGCTCCAGAACTTCACCGAGGACCGTGGGAACCAGGTCACCCTGGGCATCTTCATCTCCACGTTCGCATTCAGCCTCTACAGCCTGCGCACGGTCACCGGCGGTGACGAGGGGCCACCATTCGTTCCGTATTACAACGTCACCCTCGCTCTGGTTATGGCGCTCGGCTGCATCGGCGCACTTGTCTACTTCATCGACCACGTCACCAGGTCGATCAACACCACTCGAGTCGTCAACCTCCTCACCTCGGACCTCCGGTCCTCCCTCCTGTCAGCCACCGAGCCGAGCGACGCCGAGCGCACCGCGTTGCCAGCACCGGACGAGGAGTTCTGGTCCGGTGCCGAGACCCTCTACGCCCGCAAAGGTGGGTACCTACAACTGGTCGACCATGAGGGGCTGGTCAACCTCGCCGTTGAGTCCGACTCGACGATCCGTCTACTGGTCAGGCCCGGCGACTACCTCTACCCCAACTCCCCCATCGCCGTTGCCTTGCCGAGCGTTCCCGACGGCCTCTATGCACGACTCACCGTCGGCACCTCGCGCACTCAAGACCAGGACGTGGAACACGCCGTGCGACTGCTCGTCGAGGTGGGCACACGCGCCCTGAGCCCGGGCACCAACGACCCGTTCACCGCGGTCGACGTCATCGACCGATTCGGCGACGCGCTGTGCACCCTAGAGGATCGTCGCTGGCCCACCGGGGTTCATGCCAGGGACGGCGAGGTCCGACTGGTCGCGGCAACGTCCGACTTCACGGGCCTGGTCGACGCGATGTTCGACCAGATGCGGCAGTTCGGGGCCGGCGCGCCGGCTGTCAGCATCCGGATGCTCGACGTCCTGGCGGTGGCCGCGCGAGTACTCGACGATCCCGAACGTCGCGCGGTTCTCGCCCGGCACGCCACCAAACTCCGCGACGACGCCCTCGACGGCACCCGCAACGCGGACGATCGGGTCACCATCGAGCGCCGACACCGCGAGGTTCTCGAGGCGGTCGGGCAGTGAGCCGGTGATCACGGGGCTCTGTTACCGTCGAGCCCGGAACCGACCGCATCCGGCGTCCCCCCGGGGATAGACGGATGCCAGGGAACCCGGTGAGACTCCGGGACTGGCGCGCAGCGGTGTGGGGTACCGAACCGGCAGAAAGCCACTGGAACTTGTTCCGGGAAGGCGCCGCGGAGGGCAGATCCCGAGTCCGAATACCTGTCGGTTCCGCGACATCCGAGTGAACCTCGCGCACAGGTTTTGAAGAGACAAGGTCACACGTGTACTCCACGTATGAGCCCGTCGACGTTGAGATCAACGCCGGGGCTGAGCGGGCGGCCGCTGCATCGCCCGCGCCCCATCGATCGTCACGCTCGGCCCGCAGGCTCCCCCCGATCCCCTTGGCGATCGTTCTCACCCTGCTGACAGCGACCAGCGTCGTCAGCTCGGTTGCCTTTGGCGCCGAGCACATCCCGGTCAGCGACGTCTGGCGGACGGTATGGGCGGCGGTCACCGGCGGCGAAGCCGAGCGTGCGCACTCCATCATCATCCTCGACCTGCGTCTACCTCGATCAGTGCTCGCCGCCGTGGTCGGGGCGGGCCTCGCACTCGCCGGGGCCGCGATGCAGACCCTCGTGCGCAATCCACTCGCCGAGCCGTATCTCCTCGGAGTATCCGCCGGGGCCGCAGTGGGCGCCACGGCCGTGATCACCGTCGGTTTTCTCGGCGGCCTCGGCGTGTGGGCCCTGTCGGGAGGGGCGCTGCTCGGCGCACTGGGCGCCACCGTGCTCGTCTACGCGGTGGCCAGTGCGACCGGCGGACTCACCGCTCTGCGATTGATCCTCGCCGGTGTCGTGCTGTCATCGGCGTTCACCGCCGTGTCGTCATTCCTGGTTTTTGTGGCCACCGACTCGCGCTCGGCCGAGACGGTCATGCACTGGATGCTCGGCAGCGTCGCCGGGGCGACCTGGTCCAAGGTGCCCCTCGCGGCGGGGGTTGTCGCGGTGGCGCTGGCAACGGGTCTGGTGCTGCACTCGTGGCTCGATGCCTACGCGACCGGCTCGGACACGGCGGCCTCGCTCGGGGTGCCGGTACGCGCTCTCCGCATCGGGCTCTTCGTATATCAGGGCCTGCTGGTGGGGGTGTTGGTCGCGGTGGCCGGAGGCGTCGGGTTTGTGGGACTGATCATCCCCCACGCAGCACGGCTGGTCGTGGGTGCCACCCATCGGGCCATGCTCCCCGTGGCCGCAGCGGCGGGTGCGCTCTTCCTGGTGTGGGTGGACGTGCTCTCCCGCGTGATCGCCGCCCCCCAGGAGATGCCGCTGGGCATCGTCACCGGGATCATCGGCGCTCCGATCTTCCTGCTGCTGATGGGCCGCCGCGCCTACGCGTTCGGGAACGCGTCATGACGGGGACGGGCGGCGTTCGCCTGGCCGCAGATGAGGTGTCCTGCGCCAGGGGAAAGAGGGTCATCGTCTCTTCGGTCGACCTCGATGTCCCGGCGGGTTCCAGGCTCGCCCTGGTCGGTCCGAACGGCGCCGGGAAGTCGACGCTCCTGAGAGTGCTGGCCGGCCTGGACAGCCCGGTGTCGGGTTCGGTGACCGTCGACGGCGAGGACCTGCACCGGATGCGGTCCAGGCAGCGTGCGCGGTTGATCGCGGTTCAGGGCCAAGAGGAGGCGCCCTCAGCCGAGCTCACCCTCTCCGAGGCCGTGGCGCTCGGGCGGACGCCACACCGCACGCCGTGGGCGCTGGGCGAGGAGGGCGAGCAGGCCATCGTCGATCAGGCGTTACACGCCGTAGGACTGGCCGGCCGAGGGGATCAGTCCTGCATGCGGCTCTCCGGCGGTGAGCGCCACCGGGTTGTTCTTGCGCGGACACTGGCCCAGCGCACCCCGCTCCTCATGCTCGACGAACCCACCAACCACCTCGACGCCGCCTGGCGTCTGCGATTGATGGATGCGCTCGACACTCTCCGTTCCACCGTCGTGGCAGCTATCCACGATCTCGATCTGGTCCTGCGGTACTTCGACGCGGTCGCTGTTGTCCACGACGGCCGGATCGTCGCGTACGGGCCACCTGTCGAGACGTTCACCGCCGACCTCCTCGACGAGGTCTTTGGCGTTCGAGGGGACATCATCGCCCACCCCCGGACCGGACGACCCCACCTACTCATCGGGGACGCGGTCGCCACCACCACAGAAAGCAGTACTCATCCATGAAACGTTCGGTCATCACAGCAGGCCCTGCGCTGGCGATCACGCTGACACTAGTTTCCGCATGCGGTTCCGCTGCCACGGAAACCACCGACGGCGGGTCCGGTGGCGAGGTCACAGTGGTCAACTGTGGTCAGGAAGTCACCTACCCGGAGACGGTGGACGAGCTGTTCGCCTATGACTCGGGCATCATCTCCATCGCGTTGTCGGCAGGTGCGCGTGAACAGCTCAGCGCGGTAGCCGGAGCCTCCGCGGACGAGGATCTGCTGCGACTCGCCTACCGCGACCAGATCGACGGACTCAACGAGGTGACGGGCAAGGGGCCGACCCTGGAAAACGTTGTCGCGGCGCAGCCCGACGTCATGTTCGCCGGCTGGAACTACGGGTTCTCCGAGTCACGGGGATTGACCCCGGACATCCTCGCCGGACATGACATCGGCGTCTACCAGCTCACCGAGGCGTGCCGGCAGTCCGAGGGCGAGGCCCAACGCGGGACTATGGACCCGTGGGCGGCACTCGACACGGATTTGCGCAACATCGGCACCATCACCGGAAACGCCGACACGGGCGCGGCAGCCGCTGACGAAGTTCGCGAGCGCCTGGACGCTCTCACGGCCCTACCGGCGCCGGAGGAGAAGCCGACCATCTTCCTGGTCGACAGCACCAGTGACACGATCTTTTCCTCGGGTTCATTCGGCGGCCCCCAGGGGATCATCGACGCCGCGGGAGCCCGAAACGCGGCTGAGGACATCGCGGACACCTGGACCAGCGTCAGCTGGGAGCGCCTCGCTGCCGAAGACCCGGACGTGATCGCCTTCGTCGACTACGGCGAGCAGACGGTGGAGGACAAGATCGCCGCACTTAAGGCTCACCCCGCGAGCCGGGGCCTCAAGGCCGTGCGTGAGAACCGCTTCGTCAACCTGCCCTACGGCATGTGGGTCTCGAGCCCCCTCAACGTCGACGCGGCGGAGACGATCCGCGCCGTCCTGGAAAAGCACGGGCTCGCACCCCACACAGCCCTGACCCCGCGGTTGGACGTGGCTGAGCTCGGACTCGGCGGCAACGACTGGCTCTGAAATTACGGATGCCGACTCGTTTGTGGGCCATAGTGACGTATGGCCCACATACGAGGATCCGTTGCCGTTGCACTCTCCGCCGCCGCACTGTTGCTGGCCGGCTGTTCGACCTCGAGCGAGGAACGGCCGGTGATCACCACGCAGGGCACCGGTATCGTCAACGGGGCCCCCGATACCGTCACTATCGTGCTCGGTGTTGAAACCCGGGCGGCCGCAGCCACCGCCGCGATGGCGGAAAACGCGGAACTCGCCGGCGCCCTGATCCAGACAATCAAAGACCAGGGCGTCGACGACGAGGACATCTCCACCATGAACCTGTCGGTGCAGCCCAACTATCAGCCGGCCGGCACGATCGACGGATACACCGTCACCAATCAGGTGGAAGCCACTCTTCGAGATATCTCGCGGAGCGGAGACTTGATCGATGCCGCCGCAGGCTCTGCCGGCGATGCCATCCGGGTTCAGCAGTTGACGTTCTCGATCGCCGACGACAGCACCTTGAGGGCCGAGGCTCGGGCCCAGGCGGTCACCCAGGCACAACAGCAGGCGCAGCAGATCGCCGATGCCGCCGGCTCGGAACTGGGTTCGGTGCACTCGATCGTCGAAGCCCCGGCTGACGGCGCCATACCGTTCCCTCAGGCGAGGGCGATGGCGGACAGCGCCGCCTCTACGCCCATCGAGGCCGGCAGTCAGGAACTGTCGGTCGAGGTCACGGTGACGTACGAGATCAACTGACGGAAGAAATAGTCAGGATCACTCGACGGGACGACGAGGTGCACTTCTCGACCACCCAGAATCCGTATTCGTGGCATACCCGCGGGTGGGCGCACAGTGAGGACGGTCGGCCTGAAGAACTGACGTCGATGTTGCAGGGATACGAGATCGAGGAGCTCGGCGGAATGTGGTACCGCTTTCACGGATGGCTGTGATCGATGCGCCAGCGTTACTGGTGCGGGCGCCGCAAAGATATGACGACCACGAGGAGTGGCAGTGGCAGAAGAGGTTCCGCACGACTCCCTTCCAGCCCAGTGGGCCCAACTCGCCGTTCTCGGACTGTTGGCCTGGTTCGTCGCGATGCTGCGAGGAGCTCTAGCTGGGGCCGCCGTCTGTCAACGAATTCAGGAGCGGTACCGCGCGGCCTACGGCGTCACGCCGGACGGGCTGGGATGCGCGGTGCCCGGTGCCGCATCCTGGGCACTGTCTGCGGTCGTGATTTTTGCCGTGGCGGTCTGGTGGGGTTCCGGTCGAGGATTTCCGACCGCACGGCTTCGTCTCGGTCGGTCGATGCTCACCGTTGCAGGAGTGTGGTTCGTCGTCCCCGCGGTGGTTTTCTTCGTAAGCGGTACTCAAACTGGTACCGAGGACCGGGCTTGGGTCCTCGGAATCGGAATGGCGTACCTCGTAGCTTCGCTCAGCGCTGGAGTGGGCGCGTGGCCGGCAGGAATCCTTCTCAAACCCGCTGCGGCTTTTGCCACGCTTTTCGCAGGGGCTCCGATGCTGCTGTATCCGGTCCACGAGATGTTCGGCGTCCTCGTGGCCTGTGTTCTCACCGCCCCGGCTCTCGGCCTGGCGTTCGCGGCCGCACTGTCTTCACCGAGCAGCAAGCGGCGCAAGGTAGGCGGGCGGGAGGGGCCAGCGCGGTCGAGGCCGCGCGCGGAGTGAATCAACTAGACAGATGCTCTGGCCGCAGGGGCGGGCAAGCACCTTCTGCCCAGAGGTGATGCGACGCCGATAACCAGTCCTTATGACAAGCTAACGGTGCCGAGTTGTCGCTCTCGAGAACTCGACACTCGATCCCAAGTTAAGAAGGCGCGACTGACCGACCAGTCCGGTGCCAGTCCCGGCTTGACCGACCGCCTTCACTACCGGCACGGGGTGCACGCCGACTTACCGAATCCCGTCTATGGGCACGGGCTCCGCGTTCGGGTCAATGACTGGCATGCCATTTCGGAAGGGAACGGCGTGCTCGATTGACTCCTTCATCAGGTCAACGGCGTTTCGGTCGGCGCTGATCTCCTGACGCCCATCGGGTGAGGTCCGCCCATTCGTGCGTGGCTCCTCTGCGATGGCGACAGACATTGGCAGAATTCCGGAGTCTGGCAGAACAGACAGGAGATCGCTTTCTCTTGATGAAATAGTGGAGAGCACATATGTCTCGCCAGGACTAACCGGAACCTCCGGGAGTCCAGAGGTCGGGTTAGAGACGAAGATCATAGGAGGAAACATCACTTCGACGTTGTCGGGGACTTCGCCTTTAAGCCGCTCGACCACCTTGACGGTGGCGCGGCCTTCGGGCTGGACCATCTCGACGAACTCATCACTGTCTTCAACCGGGATCCTCGCCCTAAATGTTTCGCTTTCTTCCAGTCGAACCGAAATGACTTCTGCCACAAATACCTGGTCGGCAGCACCGGCTACCATTTGTGGGTTTGATGTATCCCACGCCATCAGTGGGTGGCCTGGGCTCCAATTCTTCCATTCACTCATACGCTCCAAGCCCTTCAAGACCATCTCTCAGCAGCGCCAGCTGCGGGAATCTCGCGGGATGGCGGTAGCGGATCCTGCGGCGGCGGAGCGATGGCTGAACGCGGTCGGCTACCGCGAGCGGATCCCGCAGTGACGGATCCCGCTGCGGCACCTCCGCGTACCGATCCTCACGATGAAGACACCCCATGACAAGGTGGTTGAGCCTGTGACTGCTGTTCAGCCGCGACTTTTGGGCTGGCCCAGGGCGGGCTGCCGTTGTCCTCGACGAGGAGACGTTTACCCATTGAGTGCGTCCGTTCTGGGGTCAGGCGAACTATCGCAGCGCTTCGCCGAGGCGAGCGGCGGGCGTGAGGTCGGCGGCGAGACCGCCGCCGGTCGCAGCCCGGGCAAGAGCGCGACCCAGCGCAGGTGCCTGCTTGAACAGATTGTGACCGGCCACAAAAATGGCAGAGCCTGCCTCCCACACGGCCACGCCGTCCTCGCTCCATGGGAGGTCGGTCACCCAGCAGTGAAGAAAGTCGCGCGGCTCTGGGTGGAGACCGGGCAGCGCCCGTGTCACGTATTCGCGCGCGCGTTCGTCCAGCGATCGAATCGCCGCAGGGTCGATGAACGTTCCGTCGTCGCGGACGCCGACGGTTTCGCTGAGTCCGACCGAATAACTGCTGTTGCCCGGTAGCGGCGTCGCGTACACGCCGACTTCGCCGAAGACGCCGCTGCTGTCCTGCAGGCACGCGACTCGTGCCGGGGCGGCGGCTTTCACGTCGAAGGTCAGCCGGACGTGTGCGGCAAGGCGAACCGGCAGCGACAGGCCGACGCTGCGGGCCAGGCGGGCGGTTTCGCGGCCGGCGCACACGACCACCTTGGAGTAGACAGCCCGGTCGGTGACGCTGCGCACCTCGACCGTCCCATCGGCGCGGGGATCGATGGAGATGACCTCTGCGGTGGTGACGGCATCTGCGAGGGCACCTGCGAGTGCCGTGATCGCGGTGCGGGTGCGGATCGCGCCGCCCGACTCGTCGAGCACCGCTGGCCCCGAGTACCCAGCGAGCAGCGGCATTCGCTGGGCGAGCTCGGCTGCATCGATCTCGTGCGCTTCCACGCCGCCGACCTGGTCGAGCACCCGCAGCCGCGCCAGGGCGCTCTCGCCGATCGCCACGACACCGTCTGATGAGACCAGCTCGACGTCGAAGTGTTCGGCCCACTCATCCCATACACCGCGGCTTTCGCGCGCGAAAGCGACGAGTCGCGGGTCGTCGTGGGCATGCCGGAAGATCCGCGACTCGCCCGCGGACTGACCCGTTCCGGGCAGACCGGCCTCGTACAAGCGCACCGGCACGCCCTGCTCCCGCAGCGCGTACGCCGTCGACAGACCGACGATCCCGCCCCCGATCACTGCTACCTCGGGTGAACGCGTCGGGGCAACGTCGTCGTCAGTTACTGTCATCGCGGTTCCTCGATCTGTTAGGGATGGGCGATAGGCCGCAAGAGAAGGGGCCGCTGCCACGACGTCAACGGGCTGTGTCAGCCCGCTGACGCCGCGCAGCGACCCCTCTGCTCGGGTCTCGCGCCCCTAATCCGTGGGGTCAGGCGGGGAGTTTGGAGCCCAACACGTCGAGCTTCTCGATCGTGGGTTCGGAAAACAGCGTGCCGGCGTTTTCGCCGAGCGCTTCCGCCACGGGTCCGGACAGGTGGGCATCACGTCCGGCGTCGTCCGGAAAGACGTCGAAGATCCCGAACGAGGTCGGCCCGAGGCGGATCGCGAACCACGCGGTGGTCGCCGGCTCTCCCTCGACAAGCCCACGGCCGCTGTCGAGGAAGTCCTTCACCTCGTCCTCCTTGCCGGGCAACGCGTCGAACCTGACCAGCAGTCCCTTTGTCACACTCATGATGTCTCCTATTCCTTTGTCGTGGTGCCCGCGAGTTGGGACACGAGCGCGTCGGAGAACGCCGGCAGGTCCTCCGGCGAGCGGCTGGTGATGAGATTCTTGTCGACCACCACTTCCTGGTCGACGACGTTCGCGCCGGCGTTGCGCAGGTCCGTGCGGATGCTCGGGAAAGACGTCAGGGTGCGACCGGTGGCCACGCCGGCCTCGATCAACGTCCACGGTCCGTGACAGATCGCCGCCACGGGCTTGCCACTCTCGACGAAGTCCCGGACGAAGGAAACGGCGTCCTTGTCGACCCGGAGCTGGTCGGGGTTCACCGTGCCGCCCGGAAGCACCAAGGCGTCGTAATCGCCCACCGAGGCGTCGGCGACCAGCCCGTCGACGGTGAACGTGCCCGCTTCATCCAGGTCGTTCTTACGGGCCTGGATCTCGCCGTCGTGGATCGACAGGACCTCGGTCCGGGCCCCGGCCCGGTCCAGTGCCTCGCGGGGTTGCTCGAGCTCGACGCGCTCGACCCCGTCCGCGGCGAGGATCGCGACCCTCTTGCCCTGCAGATCTGCTGCCATGTCAGTTCACCTTCTTTCCGCTGGACATACCCGGCTTGATCACGACCTTGGTCCAGCCCTCGGACCTGGCGTCGAAGTTCCTGTAGGCGTCGGCGGCCTCTTCCAGCGAGATCTCGTGGGAGACGATCCAGGACGGCTTCGCCTTGTCAGCCGCGATCAGGTCCCGAAGCTGGCGGTTGTACCGCTTGACCGGGGCTTGACCGTTGCCCATGGTCTGCCCCTTGAACCAGTGGGTGCCGAAGTCGATGGCCGCCTTGCCCTGCTTGGCCAATTCGCTCTTGGCCCCCGGGTCCTGGGGGACGAACACGCCGACGGTGCCGATCCCGCCGGTGAAGCGCACCGCGTTGATGAGCATGTTCAAGGTGGCCGCCGTGTCTTCGTTGCCCTGAGGATCATGGGCCTGATAGCCCACGCACTCGCAGCCACGGTCGGCTCCGAGCCCCATCGTCTCGTCCAGCACCGCCTGCACCGGGTCGGTCTTGGAGTCGTCGATGGCAATCGCACCGATCTGCTCGGCCAGCGCGAGCCGGTCGGGGTGGCGATCGACCACCATGACCTTCGCAGCCCCCTTGATCGTCGCGGACAGGGCGGCCATCAATCCGACCGGACCCGCCCCAGCGATCACGACGCTGTCGCCCGGGATCACGCCGGCCATCTCGGTGGCGTGGTAACCGGTGGGGAAGATGTCGGAGAGCATGACGTAGTCGTTCTCCTTCTCCTGCGCATCCTCACCCAGGCGCAGCGCGTTGTGGTCGCCGAAGGGGACCCGGAGCAGCTCCGCTTGGCCTCCGCCGTACGAGCCCATGTCCGCAAATCCGTATGCCGCACCGGCGGCGGACGGGTCAGGCTGCGTGGTCAGGCAGTAATTCGTCAGACCACGCTCGCAGTTCTTGCAGAACCCGCACGAGATGTTGAAGGGCAGCACGACCCGGTCGCCCACCTTGACCTTCTCCACGCCCTTACCGACCTCCACCACCTCCCCCATGTTCTCGTGGCCGAACGTGCGGCCCTCCTCGAATGAGGTCCGGCCCTCATACATGTGCAGATCCGAGCCGCAGATATTGGTCGTTGTCACCTTGACCAGCACATCGGTAGGACGTTCGATCTTCGCGTCCGGAACATCCGTGACCGCGACATCTCTGGGCCCCTGATAGACGACAGCCTTCATAGCGAGTCTCCAATGGTTGTGCGTGGCAAACCTCTGACTTCCTCACACTCACACGGGGACGATGCCGCGTCAACTGAATGGAGGCCGTCAGGCTACGCCTCACGCCGCCCAACAGACGCCACCACCGCAACCGCCCCCGACCAGCTACCCCAAGGACTCACAGGGTGAACCGCTGTGAAGATCCAGGCCCTGCGGGTGCAGAAACACCAACATAAGCGGAGATCCTGCCGCATACCCGACAGTGAACGTGGAGTGTAGGTGCGCAGTGACCCGACCTCGAACCGGCATCCGACGCCCACTGGCCATCGCCGCCTTCACATCAGCCCACTCGACCACTGGCCACCTCCCCCACCTACCACCCACTGTGGCAGACACCCGCACCGCGGTCGTGACTACGCCCGATGTGGGGCGAACGGACCCGCGCCCGCCGCCACAGCAGCAAGAGTCGGCACGCTTCCGGCGCCGAAAGTTAGCCCATGTCCGATATCCAGTCCTTATGACAAGTAAAACCAGGCGAGGTGTAGATCACGCGAGCCTCGATACTGCTCCGAATCGCTCGCACATTCATCAGAAAAGCAACTGCAGACGTCCCGCGCCAAAGTCCCGAATCCGTATGTCGTCCATCCCTACGAATTGGCTCCCCTCTCCTCTAGGTTGGTGGACATGAGAAAAATGAACGTCGCACTTAAGAACTGCCATGGCATCCGTGAGCTTGACGCGTCGTTCAGCTTCAAGAAGGGCAACGCCGTCGCGGTTTACGCGCCGAACGGCACGATGAAGACCTCCCTTGCCCGGACCTTCAAAGACCTCGCCGACGGTCAGGCCACGATCGATCACATGTTCCCGTCTCGCGAGACCGAGCGCAGTGTCAGCGACGAGAACGGCGACGACCTAGATCCCAACGATGTAGTTGTTGTCCTGTCCTATGACGAGGAACTCGGTCCGACCGAGTCCACTTCGACACTCCTCGTGAACCCCAAGCTGCGAAAAGAGTACGAAGGACTCCAGGTCGATCTCCTCGATGCGCGCGACGACCTAATCACTGCGCTAAAGGCGCAGTCCGGTACAAAACAAGACGTCGTCAGCGCCTTGTCTCGAGTATTCACTCAACAAGACGGCAAGTTTTTCGAGGCGATGGTCCGCATCAGTTACGAAGTCGAGCAACTGGAAGACGCGAGGTACGCCGACCTGCCGTACGACATCCTGTTCAATGACAAGGTCGATGCCGTCCTGCGAACGCCCGGAGTCCAGTCGGAACTGGCCAAGTACGTCACCCGTCTGAACGAACTCCTAGACGAATCCAACTTCTTCAGCCGCGATTCGTTCACTTTCTACAACGCGACCAATGTGACGAAGAGCCTGGGCGACAACGGGTTCTTCGCGGCGAAACACTCGTTGCTCCTGCATGGGGAAGACGAGCCGCGCACGGTGACAAGCGATGCGGACCTGAAAGCGCTCATCGCCGAGGAGAAGAAGCGCATCACTGACGACGATGTGCTGCGCAAGAAGCTCGACGCGGTCGAGAAGGTTCTGGAGAAAAACGCGGATGCGCGTCGGTTCTTCGACTTTATTGCGGGGCGGGAAGATCTCCTGCCGGAGTTCGCCAACGTCGACTCTTTCCAGCAGAACGTCTGGAAGTCGTACTTGAAGGCGGACGAGGACATCTTCCAGCGCGTCGTGAAGTGTTTCAAGAGCACGGAGGCACGACGCAAGGAGATCGAGGAGCAAGCGGCGCAGGAGAGCACCCAGTGGGAGAAGGTCATCCAGATCTTCAACGACCGGTTCTTCGTGCCGTTCCGACTCAGTGCGGAGAACAAGCACCGCGTCATGCTCGGCCAGGAGGCGATGCTGAAGCTGGTCTTCGAGTTTGAGGAGGGCGGAGAGTCCATCGCCGTCGAGCGGGACGACCTGCTTGCGGTGCTCAGCAACGGTGAGAAGAAGGCCCTTTACATCCTCAACGTGCTCTTCGAGATGGAGGCGCGAAAGGCTGCGGGACGCGAGACACTGTTCGTAATCGATGACCTCGCCGACTCATTCGACTACAAGAACAAGTACGCCATCATCCAATACCTCAAGGAGATGGCGGATCACACGGATTTCAAGCTTGTCCTCCTCACGCACAACTTCGACTTCTTCCGAACATTGGTCAGCCGTGGCGTCGTCGGCTACAACCGGTGCTTCATGGCCCAGAAGGGCGGGGCGAGGATCGTGCTCAACCAGGCGGAGCACGTCAACAACCCGTTCATCCTCGGCTTCAAGCAGCACTTTTTCACCAACGGGATGCAGCGCATCGCTTCGGTCCCCTTCGTGCGGAATATTCTTGAGTACACCAAGGGGATCGACGACGAGGATTACATCGTGCTCACGTCGCTCCTCCATTGGAAAGCCGACTCCGCTTCGATTACGAACGGGGACCTGGACCGGATTTTTTCCGAGACGTTCCACGGACAGAAGGGAAAAACCTGGGGGTCGCCGGCAGACTCCGTGATGGACCTGCTGTGCCAGCAGGCCGACCAAGCCCTTGTGGCCGATGAGGGTGTCAACTTCGAGAACAAGATCGTGCTGGCTATCGCCACACGGATCCTTGCGGAGAAGTACATGGTGGCCGAGCTCAATGACCCCGGATTCACCGATGCCATCAAAACCAACCAGGCCCAAGTGCTGTTCCAAGAGTTCAGAAGGCGCGGACTCGGTAACCCTGGCGCTCAAGAGGTACTCGACGGCGTCGTGCTCATGACACCGGAGAACATTCACGTAAATTCGTTCATGTACGAACCCATCATCGATATGTCCGACGTGGCTTTGAGAGAGCTTTACTCGCAGGTAAAGCGCCTCGGATCCTCCCAGTCAGCGGGCAGATGAACGCCAGAAACCTGGCCCAGATGTGAAGCACTAAATGATTTTCTGCCCTCGGTGTACCGACCAATCTGTGCTGGTCAACGGAGCCGGTAAAGAGGCACCCCCCTGCCGGATCGTCGCAAAAAGATCACAAACGGCACTAGAGCAGCGGAGGCCCCCGTGCACACGGGAACCTCCGCCTACGACATTTTGCGTCAGCGGCAAGCTGGGGCGCCTCTCTCCGAGTACGTACGTAGCCCATACGAGGGGCCCGCCTGCATCCTTCGAAACGCGTGCGCGATCTGACCGGGCCGCGCCTACCCAACTGCCGGGACGGCCCCAGGAACATGCGCTCCATGAAGGGGCTGCCGCAGCTATGACGCTACAGCCCCCGGACCTCATTGGCTACGCTCGGAGGCATGATAATGTCGCTAGCGTGGATTTGACCCCGCGTTAAACCGTAGCCCAATGTAATAGCAACATGATCGGGGCGTTGTGAGCATCTTGCAGCCGGCCAGTGAAGCTCGAGCGTTCGCGTCGAGGTTGGGCAACCGCGCGCGCATGGGTGCGCCAGTTCGGCGAGCGTTTGTGACCATCGGCGAGGGGCAGCTCCAGTCGCCCATGGGCTCACTGATGAGCAGCACTGGCGCCGGCGGCGGGGGCCGAGGCGGGCGCACACGGCTCGCCTTGCTACTGAGCCTCCTCTGGGTCGCCTCCGCTCCCCCTCATACAGCCTCAAGGCCGGCTCGATGGTGGGCAGAGATCATCGGACTCCCGGATCCGGCAATAAAGGGCGCCCGGTCGGTCTCCACCAACCTCCATGAACTCGACAGGCGTGGGTTCATCCTTCTCGAACCCGGTCGGCGGGGCTACAACTCAAAAGTGACGCTACTGAACGAAACGCCACCTCACGGCGACTACTCGCACCCCTACGCCGACGGCGGGAGCGGCTACTTCCGACTGTCCGAGAAACTGTGGACGCAGGGAATGATCGGGGACCTGGACGGAGCGTCGCTCGCAATGTTCTTGCTTCTGACCTACTACTACCGCGCCGAAACTCACGAGGCCGACGGAGTTTGGTTCAGCCCCAACTACTTCAAAGAGCGCCATGGCCTATCTGACACCACCCGAAATCGAGGCCTCCAAGGACTAGTCGCCTCGGGGGCAGCGCACATGCAGGAGAAGTTCATCGAAACGGAGATAGAGGGGCAGTACCGAACTTTTTCACGGCGGGTCTTCCGTCTGGACCCGCTGTACTACCCGCCGCCCCCCCGAGCTGCACGCTGACCAGCTTCGCCGGACCGATTTCTCATGTCGCAGGAGACGATCCCCTATCGCGGCCCGATCGCCGAGCGGATCAACTGGTCCAGAGCCCTGGTCGCAATGGTGCGTAAACACGTCGCACGATTTCGTCGCTCACAGCTCGGCCTAACGCGACTGTGACGTTGACCGGGCTGAGCTCCGCAAACGGGAACTTTCGAACATCGCGGTTCATGAGCATCGAAGTTCTAGCCGAGTTCATCTAGTGCATCGGCGACGAGCGTCTTCGAGAGGAAGTCAACAGCAAGGTAGTCGTTGTGGTTAGAGATCCACATCGAGGGACGACGCGCCATGAGTCGACGATTCAATTTGTATGCCAGGTCGAACAACTCATCGTCATGGGTAAAGAGTCGAGCCAGCTCCGCATCGACATCACCTCTACCTTCAGCAGTGAGTGCCTCAAGCTCGAAGCGCCACGACCAGACTGGCTCACTCTTGTAGGTACCGGGTGCTGCCTCACACCACGAGTGAGAGATCTCCAATGCCGTGCCAGAACGGTCCTCAGGCAACGCCACATTCATGGCCACCCATGGCTTGGCGTCTTCCCTCGACTCCCCGCGGTAGTAGGCATACAGAACCTCTAAGCCACCAACGTTGAGAGTGAAGAGCCGAGTCCTTCCAGCGGTATCCGGCATCGCCGTGCAGGTCCAAGAGGAGCCGGCGGTGGCAGACGGTGCAGGCATGGTCTCGGCCAAATAGACGCCGGCGAAAAGCGAGGCTGCCTCCGAGTGAGGGTCCAGGCCATAGTCGAGATAGCGACGGAGCTTTCGAGTGTCATGCTCGTCGCGCAGACGCGGACGCCTCGCACGGTCCACCGGGATCCTGATAGCCGGCACATCAGTGATGGTGACTTCAATGTCACCTCGCCCCCCAGGGAAGTTGGTTCCCAGCTTGTTGAGCAAATCCGTGTCCTGCTCCAGCTTGGAGATCATCGCCGACTCGGTCGCGTTCAGCGACTGGGGGTCGCACGGCGCGAACTCGAGGCGGACGATCGGGATGCCCGGACGCTTCCGTGTCCAATCCCGAAAGTGGTCTGAGAAGCGTTTTACGACGTCCCCAGTTTGTCCGACGTAGGCGAATCCGTCTTCGAACCGAAGTACGTAGATCCCGCACCTTTCTTGTGTCGGCAGAAAATAAGGAGCAAGACTGGCCAGATCAGTCATGTCATACGACTTGAACAAGAGTGGCGCTAGCGCGTCCGCGTCACCTGTAGCCATCTTTGCCTCCTGGAAAGTATCGACGGGCAAGTGGATCGCCTACCCCCAATGAATTCAACACTAGGCCGCAGGTACGACACGTATGCCGCTTGCGCCATGCTTCTAATCCCCGGAAGGCGCCAATGCACCGTTGGTGCGTCCTAGCTACTACCTAGTTAGATTCCATCGACGCTGGTGGCGAACTCCAGGAGGAAAAGCTAGGCGCCACCTGACGCCAAGGAATACGTATCGAAAAACTACAGTTTTGTGCGACAGCGAAGCGTGGACAGAACAGTGCCACGGTTCCTGGGCTTTTGTGGCCTTCCGGTGTCTCACCAATTCATCTCGGCGCACTGGGCTGGCGCCGAGGTCGTTTAAAGTAGTCGAAGCAAGCGCCCACCGAGGACTCACGCTGGCAAACTGAACTACGTGGACGGCGGGCAAGGTGAGAGTGGATCGATCCGATCCGTCTCAGGGGCAACCCCTGGGTACACATCACAGCAAGTTCCTGCGTCCGGTGCCGCACGGCACGCTCCGCGTGCGCAACGGCACCGCCAAGACGAGTTCCAGGTCACCTCGCCCGCCGGCCACCGTCTCGAGAACCGATGACCACACCCGTCCTGACTGCGGACGAGGTCAATGACGCCGCTGCCTGGTTCTCCCGCACCTACACCGGCTGGACCTGGCCCGAACTACTGAGAGCACTTGAATCGGTTCTACCGGCTGCCATCGCGCGAGACGCCCTCCCGGCGCTGCTCACGCTGTCGCCCGCCGAACCCCGGCACCCGGCGGAGTCCCTGCGTCGCGCCTTGAAGAAGTGGACCCAGCCACCGGCGCGACACCCGACCGTGCCCATGCCAGAGCCACCTCCGCGCGACACCATCGCCGACGGATTGCCGCAGCTCTACTCAGTGCCCGAGGTCGCCCAATGGCTGGACCTCACGACCGGAGAGCTCGAGTGGTTCACCGACCACGGCGGCTGGCTGCGCACAGCCCCGACCCGTCTGCGGCACTACCGGGTATGGACTCGCGAGAAGCGCGACGGTGTCCGCGTAATCGAAGCTCCCAAGCCGCGACTGCGCGAGGCCCAGCGGCGACTCCTGCGGCTATTGGTATCGCGCATCCCGGCGCACCCCGCGGCGACAGGGTTCATCCCAGGGTCCTCAACCGCTGATTTCGCCCGGCCCCACTCCGGGAAGGCGACCGTGCTGCGCGCCGATCTGCGCCATTGCTTCGAGAGCATCACCGCCCCGCGCATTGCCGAGGTGTTCCGTCGTGCCGGCTACCCGCCCGAGATCGCTCGGTTGCTGGCAGACCTGTCCACCACCGCGACCCCAGCCGACCAACTCGCCGGTGTGCCCGCCGAACACGCCACCTACCTGCGCGGGCGCCACCTCCCGCAGGGCGCACCGACGTCTCCACACTTGTCGAACCTGGTGATGCGCTCTCTGGACCGACGCCTCAATGGCTACGCCCGGGCCAATGGTTTGGCGTACACCCGCTACGGAGACGACCTGGCACTGTCCGGCGATGCGATGGATGCAGACCGCGCCCTGTGGGTGGTGCTCAAAGTGATCGCCTCCGAGGGATTCACCGTCCACGCGGGCAAGGTGCGCATCATGCGCCACCATCAACGGCAGAACCTCGCTGGCCTGGTGGTCAACGACCGGCCCCGCGTCAGTCGCAGCGACTACGACAACCTGCGCGCCCTCCTACACAACGCCCAACGCCACGGGGCCTCATCTCAGAACCACTCCGGACACCCAGAATTCCGCGCCCACGTCCTCGGCCTCATCGCCTGGATTGGCGCCAACGATCCCGCTCGCAGAGAACGCCTGCTGCACATGGCCAACGAAGTCGACTGGACACGCTCGTAGGTTTTCCGTTGCAAGACTGAACTCATGTCGGCCGGCTCGGCGCAGCAGTCGAGCCTCGGGACCATATTCAGGCTGACCGACGCGTTAGCCCCCACCCCGCGTAGTGAACCAGGGCGCCGATCAATGCTCCCAGTGCACCACCACCGAGGACAGCCGAGGCCATGAATCCAAATGGTGAGGGTGAGTCAGCACGAACGGTCGTGGAATCGAGCGGATGGTAGCTGGCTGTGTAGACCTCGAATGGCTGCGTCGCGAACCACCACAACGCCGCAGCGCCGACGATGCCGCACAAGAGACCAAGGCTGAGGAACACCAGCACAGTCGTGAGCGCAGACGTCGGACGTGGGTTCAAGATCTCTCTCTGACGTTGGACTAGGTCCGGGCACCGAATCGAACATTCGGCTCAACCGCGTGGATTTCGACAACCTAGCAGCTAGACAATCCGGGCCGGATCGCGCCATCCCGATCCCAGCTCCCCGCTTCCGAGGGTCGCAGCGACCGTCCCAGTTCCTTGGTAGTGGGACAGTCCCGGTCCAACCCGGGTTCCACTCGTCGGCAAGCAAGAAATGCGTCCCACAAGTAAGGCCCATTATTACGTCCTGCTATGGGAGTTCGGACGCAACTTTCGGTACGCCAACCGCATGGAGTTGGGGTACGCGCGGGTGTCGACGGCCAAACAAGACCTGGATCGGCAGATCGACGCACTGCGCCGAGAAGGGATCGAAGCCGATCGGATCTATGTGGACAAGAAGTCCGGGTCCACAGTCGACCGCCCCGGACTGCGCGCGGTCATGGAATACGCCCGCGACGGCGACGTCATCGTGGTGCACACCCTGGACCGCCTCGGGCGCATCGTGCGCGACACCCTGAACCTGATCCACGAACTTTCCGAGCGAGGGATCGGGATACGGAACCTGGCCGATCCGATCAAGGTCGACTCGTCCAACACGGACGATCCGATGTCCCAACCCGCGGTGGTGCTGCTGGCCCTGTTCGGACAGATGGAACGCACCTACACCCTCGAGCGAGCGGCACACGCCCGGGCCGTGGCCACCGCCAAGGGACGCCGAATAGGGCGCCCCTCGGTGGTGGATCCGGACAAACTGGCTTACGCCGAGCATTTACGGGAGTCCGGGCACACCATCGCCGAGATCGTCACCAAGACCGGCATCGCCCGCACCAGCCTCTACCGGCACCTGCCGCCCCGGCCTGTTGAACCGGTCACCGCCGGTTCGACGTCCGCGGGCCCATCCGAGCCGGCAACGTAAACTTTGGCGCAGATGCGATCGATATGGTGCGGTTCCCAAGCCCAGCGGGAGCGCAGTCACCAAGACAAGGCCTGGTCATGACATCAAGACGCGACTACATCGCGGCGGTCGTGACCGAGGAGTTCAGGCAGTCGCAGGACTGGGTCACTGTGGCCGGAGCCGTCGGCCTCCTCGGCATCTCATCGTTCGTCGTCGAAAAGCCAGTGGTCCGGGCAGTTCTTCGAAGCGTCAACGACAACCCGAAACTGCACCTGATCAGCGCCCACCTCGGCTATCGGCGCATGCCGAAACCCATCCCCGTCGAGCCGCTCCTTACCGAGATCTTTGACAAGCCAGACGCGTCCGATCGCGCCGCGGCGATGATGGAGTACCTCGTCGACATCACCGACCAGCCCGGTGACCGATCTGCCGAGGTCGGCCGCCAGGCGAGGTCTGATCTGCAAGACAAGACGTTGACTCTCATGCCGAATATCGGATCGCGGTGGGGACTGTGGTCATCAACTTCCTCCGTCCCAGGCGACTTCGACATCACCCCCGGAGAGCTATCCCCGGCAAACTTCAACCTCAGCAAAAATCTGACCGCCGCGCTTCGTCGATGGAACGACCTGTTCGACGACCACTTCACGGTGACTTTCGACCCGATCCAGTACGGGTGGGCGGGCTCGGTCGACGTCCAGCGATGGATCGAGGAAGGCGAAACAATCGCCGACGCCCTTGAAGCCGAACTGCCCGACTTCACCATCCACCGACGCTTCCGCGAGTCCGCGGACTACCCGCACCTGAAAGGTTGTGCCCTGATGCAATCAGCGAACGAGACGAACGCTTCAGACGTTCTCCGAACGGTCGAAGTCGCTCGACGCCGTGTCGACCCTCAAGCGAACCCGATTTCATCCCAGTGGATTGAGTCCCTACACAGCGAGCTGACGCTGCTCCAGGAAGCAGGCCGCCCATTTACTGTTGAAAATCTCACGGTGTCTCTCATCAATATGCTGATCCGGACCGAAACAGAGTGGACCGGCTCCCCCGTCTCCGAGGATGGAACAGAAGGTTGACCACTGGTTTCCGTCTTTCCTTCGCTCCGAAGCCAATCGCCCAGACGCCATCACTGGATGAGCTCAAGTAGGTGAGAAACTGCCGACTTCGATCGATACCCACAGGGGTGTAACTCTCAACTTCGTTTGGCGGCCTTCTCGCAACGTCCGTTCGCGGTGACGTTTGAAGGAACGGGCCTCCTTACTGAGGTAACCGGTCCTTCAGAAGCGATAGCAACGCTCCGCGTCTACCGTTCCCCTCGACCGCAAGTGGGCCGTGCCGTAGAGACAATCTCGACAGGCTACCGGGGCGGTGCACTGCAACGATAGGTTGATCGCGATGGACACGACCGTAGTTGCCGAGGCCGGACTGAGCGAATGCGTCCGAGAAGAGGCCTGCGATCCGAACTTCAGCCAGGTGTTTGCCATGATCGGCGCCGCGTGGCTACTCGTGGCGGTGTGGCTTGGCGTCAGCTTCTACGCAACGGTCGACATCCTCACCTCTAAGGTCGGCCTCGTGCACACCGTGTTGTGGCTACTCGCCGTCTGGATTCTGCCGATACTCGGAGCGATCGCCTGGATCAGGTATGCCGCCGTTACCGCTCGCGGCACCCAGCGCCCTCCATCATGACCCCGACACTTCCTACGCCGAGTCGGCCACAAAACCAGGCTGGATCCTCACCCTCCGAGCTGGCTCTAGACTGCCGAAATAGCAGTAACCCCGGGGGTGTGTACCGATATTTCGCGGCATTGACCTACCCGGGGCTTTCACAGCGAACATAACAGCAAACATGCTCGCAAACAAGCGCGACCGGACCCACCCAACGACGGAGAGTGACACCACCCGATGCAGGACCCCCAGGATCTCGCACGCTGGTTCTCCGCGCCCAGAATCTCCAGCTACCGCCACCACCCCGACCCCGCGGCACTCTACGGGTGGAACGCCCAGCTCGCAGCGGCCTACTTTGAGGTGATCGGGCATGTCGAGGTACTTCTACGCAACTTCATCAGCGACCGCTTAGCCGCGGAGAGCCCGCTCCCCCACTGGTACGAAGACCAGCAGGGCTACCAATTCACCAGCACAGCCCAGAAGAGCATTCGCAAAGCCCGCAGCAGGCTCCGCGACCCAGAGACCACCGGCCGAGTCGTAGCGGAACTGAGCTTCGACTTCTGGCGCTTCCTTCTCGTCCGAAACCACGAGGTCACCATCTGGCGTGTCCTTCGCCGCCACGGAATGGCCCACTACCCGCAACCCCAGCCCCGTCAGCCCTTCGAGGACCGCGTCCAACGCATCTACAAGCTCCGCAATCGGATCGCCCACCACGAACCCCTCATCCACCCCAACCCAGCCGAGGAGACCAGGCGCCTAGACCAGCTGTCCGCAGACCTCGACACGCTGGCTCGCTGGATCGACCCAGACGCCGCCAACTGGATCGCCTCCATCTCCCGGGTCTCCCAGGTCAGGTCGCTGCGGCCATGAGCAGAAGCCTCGGCTCTGCACCTGTCCCGAACCGCCCTCCAGAGCGGAACCCCCACAGTCCCGCTACCTCTGTGACCTCAATGAACCCTGTTCCTTAAACCCTGCTTGGGACCCCGTGGAACAGGGGAAACGATGGCGGCCCGCGATGCACCGCAAGGTGTACCCCAGTATGACGACACATGGCTCCTGTCCGAGCACTGTTGCTACCCACTGATTCGTATTACGATTGTCGGTATGGAGCGGAAAATTCAGCGGCAAGACGTATCGGACAAGCAGATTGACCACTGGGTCGATGAAGCCGAAACCGGCTATGACCCCGAGTGGCTGGGCAAGCGCCTGGGCCGGCCGGCGCGGGCCGAGCACGCCGCGAAGGTCGTGCCGGTCCGACTCACTGAGGCCGAACTCGGGGCCGTCATGGCTCGCGCTGAGCGTGAGCATCTCAACCGGTCTGAGGCAATCCGCCGGGCGCTTGCCCAGTGGGCCGCAGCCTCGTGATCATTCGCCAATCCGCACGCAAACACGGCATCACCGACGACGACATCCGCGCAGCACTGGCCACCCCTCTCCTGTCCGGCCCCCTTGACGACGACCATCCCCAACGGACACTCACGCTTGGCTTCAATTCTCAGGCCAGTGTTCTGGAATTGGTCGCCCTGCACTACGACGACGGAAGCACTGAGGTCATCCACGCGACGAAGGCACGCCGCACCTACCTCGATCTGCTCGACTGAAGCCCGGCCGCTAAAACACCCGTACCCCTGGCAATTACGCCCTCAAATAGCACGGGTAGGAGTGAGCAAGGCCGAGTCGATATCCGTGAGGACTGCACCCAGCCATCTCCTCATGGCCGAGAGTGGAAATTAGTTTTGTCCCACTTGCCAGTAGGTCGGGTTACCCTCCTGAGGGCCAGAAACATCCGGATATGGTCGTGTGCGAATCGGCGGTGCGCACCTATTCATCCGGGCCGAATCGGACATTGGCACCCGCTAGAGTCGGGGCTCGTGACCTTGCTCGCGTGATCTCGGTGACGCCGCGGGCAGATCAACAGCGGCGGTCCATTTCGGGCCGCGCGTCATTAGTCGTGGAGGTTGTCAGTGGCTCGTCGTCGTGGATTCCTTGCAGAGATGCAGCGTCAAGCCCGTCTGGCAGAGCAGCGGCAGCGCGCAGCAGCCCAACAGCAGGTGGCGGCCGCACGGCGCACTGAGCAAGCGCAGCGGGCCGCCGAGCGTGCACAGGTGGCAGCGTCGAGAGCGACGCAGGCGGATCGCAAGCGCTTGGAGCGCGAGGCACTCGCGGCACATGTCGGGGCGATGCAGGCTGAGGTGGAGTCGCTGAATATCGGCCTGGCTGAGCACTACGCGGAACTGGATGGGTTGCTCGAGGACACTCTCGGCGTGGACGACTTCGTCGACCTGGAGTCGTTGCGGGTGACGGCCCAGCACCCGCCGTTCCCTCGGGAAGACCTCCGCAGACCCATTCCCGTTCCGCCGCCGATCCCGGCGCCCCCGCTTCCCGTACGCCGTGAGGTCGAGGCGCCGAAGGGGCCGTTCGGGCGGAAGAAGAAGCTCGCCGCAGCCGAGGCCGAGGTCAATCGGCAGTACGCCGCCGACTACCAGGCATGGCAGGCCTCGACAGACTCGCTACCTGCTCGACATGCAGCACAGGCGGCGGAGCACGCGGAGGTCGAACGCGTTCGGTTACAGGCGCTGGCGGAGGCGACGCAGCAGTATGAGGCGGAGTCCGCTGAGCGGGAGCGTGAGGCCGAGGAGCAGAACGAGGCCCTAGACCGGCTGATCGCCGGTCTCGGGTATGGGACGGTCGAGGCGGTGCAGGAGTATGTCGAGCTCGTGCTGGCTAACTCCGTCTACCCCGAGCACTTCCCCGTGGTCCATGCGGCGGAGTTCGAACCGAGCACGGCGGAACTAACGCTCCGCGTCACGATGCCCGGGCCCGACACCGTGCCAACGATCAAGGCGTACAAGTACACGAAGTCGCTTGACGGAGTCAGCGAGACCCAGCTGTCGCAGAAGGCCGCCAAGGACCGCTACGCGGGCATCGTCCACGCTGTCGCGCTGCGCAGTCTCCACGAGGTCTTCGAGGCCGACCGCCGCGGGCTAATCCGCAGCATTTCACTCGAGCTGGGAACCGAGACGATCAGCCCCGCCACGGGCCGTGAGACCTATGTTCCGTTCGTCGCTGTGGCCGCCGATCGCGACTCGTTCAGCGAGCTGGACCTCTCGGCGATCGTTCCGGCCGCGACGCTCCAGCATCTCGGCGCGGTGGTCTCGAAGAACCCGCACGGCCTTGTCCCGATCGACTCGTCCGGCATCCGGCGCCTGTGACCCCGTCATGGGCCTAATCTTTAACCCGCCGCCGGGCTGGCCCAAGCCACCGCCGGGCTGGCAGCCGCCGGCTGGCTGGACCCGTGACCCGACCTGGCCTGAGCCCCCGGCGGGCTGGCAACTTTGGCTATCCGACGACGCCACTGCGCCGAGCGAGGCCGCCGAGCCACCCGAGCCGGAATCGGTTGCCACGCCCGAGCAGAACCCGAATGCGCGGGTTGCATTCCTGGAAGCAGAGAACGCCGAACTGCGACGGGCCCTGGCCGCTCGCGACGGTGACCAGCCGATCGAGCTCGACGATGCCCGCGTGCTGCAAGCAGTGGGCATCTATCGATACCATCACCCGCTGGAGTCTGCGGCCGCCTACAAGGGGCGACTTGAGGAGCTCGAAGCGCGGATCGCCAACTCGATCCGCGAGGAACAGGCGATCGTGAAGTCCGACCTGTTCACCCTGAACAACTCCCTCGCCCAAGGGCGACGAATGACGACAGATCTGGGCAAGCTGATGCTCCGCGCCTACAACGCCGAAGCTGACAACGTCATCCGCTCCCTGCGCGCCGGAAACGTCCAGACCGCCAAGCGCCGGCTGGAGGCGTCACGCACCGCCATCGCGCGCCTCGGCGCACTCATGGAGATGCACATCAACGACGCATTCCACGCCCTGCGTATCGAAGAGGTCGAACTCACCGCCGACTGGCTGA
Organism: Dietzia alimentaria 72; assembly: GCF_000226215.1. Taxonomy (GTDB): domain Bacteria; phylum Actinomycetota; class Actinomycetes; order Mycobacteriales; family Mycobacteriaceae; genus Dietzia; species Dietzia alimentaria. Next base: position 166,778 of record NZ_AGFF01000003.1, on the reverse strand, counting down.
TGAAGAAGCAAGAAGAACGCGAAGCGGCTCGCGAGGAACGCGCTCGGCTTCGCGAGGAAGCACGCGTCCAACGAGAACTCGAGGAAGAGCGCGCCCGGCTGGACAAAGAACGCGCCCACCTCACCAATGCCCTGGAAGCGCTCCGAGCCCAAGGACGCGACGACGCCGACCTCATCGAACGGCTCACTGCCGTCGACCAGGCGATCGAGCAGAACGACTACCGGGCGGCCAACATCCGCGCTGGCTACATCTACGTGATCTCCAATGAGGGCGCGTTCGGTGCAGGAGTGGTGAAGATTGGGCTCACCCGCCGCCTTGAGCCCGCCGAGAGAATCGCAGAGCTCAGTGGAGCCTCTGTGCCGTTCCGCTTCGACGTCCACGCACTCTTCTTCTCTGAAAACGCAGTCACCCTCGAAAACGAACTGCACAAGCACTTCGCAGCCCGCGCTCTCAACCAGGCCAACCCGCGAAAAGAGTTCTTCTTCGCCACCCCCGGCGAGGTGCGGGACGAGCTAGTACAGCGGGTCGGAAGCATCCTCGAATTTACCGAGACCGTCGAGGCCGCCGAGTACCGGCAATCACTGAGCACATGGCCACAATCTCAGCGCAACGTAGGGACAGGTTGAGTTCAGGCGCCCACTGGTTGAGGCCCCGGTTAGCGGCAAAAGCTCCGAACGCCACCACGCTCGAGAACGAGGCGCCACGCTGGGCTACCGACTCACGCTCACCGCTGCGACGATAATGTTCGATTACGTTAAATCTGCAGGCCACACGAGTGGCACTGCCCCAACGTCACAAGGGTCGTCGCACTGATCATCTCCCCCCCTACGGCGGCGATGAGGCAGGATCAACAGATGCGCCACACACTGACCCTCACAGTGCTCCTGGCGGCGGGCGCGGCTGTCGCGCTCACTTCGTGCGCCAACTTCGATGACTACGAGGTGAGCGGGCGTACCGGTGTGTCCCATGACGGGAACGGCAACCTCACTCTCCACGTGAACACCTGCGAGAACTCAACGACACTCGTGGAAATCCATGCTGGCCGCGAAAACCTCGCAACCGATGAACAGAATCCAGTCATCGGCTCCTACACCCTCGACGAGCCCGCCAGCGGATCGCTGATGGTTCGCGTTCAGGACCCCTCTCCCTGGTCAGTGGAGCAGGAGCTCGCTCTCCCGGAAGATCCGTCACACTTCTTCATCGTCTCGGCCCGGACCGAAGACAAGGGCGGCCCCCGCTTCATCAATCCCCAAAAGTACTTCGCCAGCGCGCCCGTCACCTACGACCGGCTCATGGACGCCCCGCCAGGCGCTGTCGTGACCGGTATCGACAACGGCCTGTCCTCGGTCACTCAAGAGGAATTCGATGCCGCATGTCCCAGCGGATAACGTCGGCGATCGAGAACGTGTTCATCCCTCAAGCGTCCTCCGTGAATAAGCAACGCGTGCCCATAGCGAAAGCTAGCGAACTACGGTGACACCGATCGCAGAAGCCGTCCGGTTGCTGTTCAGGAGAAGCCCATGTTTTTCGCTCGCCTCGTCACCTCTCTGCTGACCGGGATAGCCGCTGGGGCAGCCTCGGTCTTCGCCGCACCCACGGCGTCAGCGACCGACCCTGCCACTCGGCCTGCCCAGCCGGTCCCTTATACGGCGGAAGCCGGTGGCGTTTACCAGCTGACCCACCCGGGACAACCCTGGCCGGGCGTCGACGACTGGTCCTGCCGGCCCTCCCCCGAGCATCCGCGCCCGGTGATCCTTCTTCACGGTACGGGCGCCAACGGGGTCAACAACTGGGGGACAGTCGCTCCAGCGCTCCTCAACGAGGGTTACTGCGTGTTCGCGCCCACCTACGGCGCCATCCCCCTCTTGCCGGGTGTGGGCGGGGCGCTGCGAATGTCCGACCACGTATCCGAGATGACCTCCTACCTCGACCGAGTCCTGGCATCCACGGGAGCTGAGCAGGCTGATGTCGTGGGCCACTCCCAGGGAGTGACCACCGGGATGCATCTGGCCAAGGTCACCCGCCCTGGTCGGATCGCCACGGTCGTCTCGCTGGGCGGCTTCTCCGGCGGAGACTCGACGGCGGTGCCGGGGTTGACCTCGCTCGCCTCCGTGGCGGACCTCAACGACCTGAACGCCACATTTTCACCTCTGATCCCCGATGGTCCACTGCCTATACCCTTCCCGGCGCTGCTCGACATCAACGAGCATTCGCCGACCGGCCGACTTCTCGTCGAGGGGGGCACCCCGTTCCTCGAGGGCACCCGCTACACGCTCATCGCCTCAGCGCTGGACGGTCTGGTCCCGCCGGCGGTGAGCTTCCCGCCCGGGGACCACCCCGGCGTGACCAAGCACGTTCTCCAGGACACGTGCCAGCAAAACGGTGCCGACCACGCCGCGCTCTTCGCCGACCCTCAAACCCTCGACCTGGTGCTTAACGCACTGGATCCGTCCACTGCCGTCGCCCCCCGCTGATGGCCCACCACACCGGTCCTCGGTGCACTCGGAGAGGTGCCGCCACGCGGATGACTGTTCTGGACCTCTTTGTACGACGCTGGTTGCGCTGCCGATGAGTAGCGGTGGCCCGGCCCGCCTCGAGGGTCAGGCCGGTGCAGGACTCGGCAGCGTAACCGTTGAGGGATGACATGTCGTCTCAAAGAAAAAGGCCTCAGCCAGGAGTAATCCCGGCTGAGGCCGCCGCAGTTCTCAACTCCAACTGCTCGTGGTGGGCGAAGGGGGACTTGAACCCCCACGTCCCGAAGGACACTGGCACCTGAAGCCAGCGCGTCTGCCATTCCGCCACTCGCCCGAGTAACGCTGAAATACGGTAACACGCAGCTCACCGGCCGCACTAATCCGCAGGTGAGCGCCCTAGCAGCGGAGGACACGTGCTTAGAGGCGCCATCGCCTCTATGATCGACCGGATGCCGCAGCACGCGGCACGGACCGGTCGTGCCCATTGGGCCTCGACGAGTGGACTGCACGGAGAGGAGGCGAAGCATGGGGATCGTCGGCAAGTTCGAGCGCACCCTCCAGGGCGCCGTCGGCGACGCGTTCGCCCGTCTCTTCGGCGGCAAGGTGGTCGCGGCGGAGGTGGAAGCCCAGCTGCGCAAGCAGGCGGAGGCCTCGCTCAAGGTGGTCGACGGACACCTGCTGGTGTCGAACAGCTACACCATCACCCTGGCCCGCTCCGACTTCGAGTCCTTCACCGAGGACGAGGCGCTGGCCGTCAAAACTTTTTCCCGCCACCTGTCGGATCACATCACCGAGCAGGGCTGGGAGACATATGGCCCGGTTACCGTGACGTTCGTCGAACGCGACGACATGCACACCGGGCAGATGCGCATCGCCGGGGTTGTGGATCCCGATGCCGTCCCGTTCCACATCTCGGCCGCAGCGCCGGCACCAGCGCCGGGTCACCCGGCCCCGTCGTCACCGACCGCGGAGCCGTCACAAGCGGACCGGTCGAGTGTGAGCAAGGAGAAAAACGACATGCAGGCTCCCGCCAGCAACTACCCGGTGGCCTCCCGCTCCGGTTCCGAGGGCTCCGGTTGGGGAGGCCCCTCAGACGCACCCACCCAGATCACCCAGGGTCGTTCATCGCTCGCGGTCACGCTGCACCTGGACGACGGCTCGGGCCGGTCGTTCCGCCTGCAGCGAGGCTCCAACCTGCTGGGACGCGGACAGGATGCGGCGTTCCGGCTGCCGGACACGGGCGTGTCCCGCCAGCACGCGGACGTGAAGTTCGACGGTCGCGAGGCCATACTCACCGACCTCGGTTCGACCAACGGGACCACAGTCAACGGCGGTCCGATCCAGGACTGGCAACTCGCCGATGGTGACGTTATCCGCGTCGGACACTCTGAGATCACCGTAAGGTTCGACTAATCTCGACTGGCACGCCCGCGGAACCTCCGGGGGCGATCACACGTTGGTAGAGGTGCCCCGACCGGCGAAGGGAGGAGAACACCGATGCAGGGACTGGTTCTGCAGCTTTCCCGCGGCCTACTACTGGCCCTGCTGTGGCTGTTCATCTACCTGACGCTCCGCGCGCTCAAGACGGACGTGTTCGGCAACGTCGGCATGCGTGCGGGCAACCGCACCGAGCGTAAAACCGGCTTGTTCGGTCGCGGCTCAGGTGCCATCCGCTACCTGGTGGTGACGCAGGGTGCGCTGTCCGGCACGCGCATCACCCTCTCCGAGCAGCCTGTCCTTTTGGGTCGCGCCGACTCGTGCACGTTGGTGATCGACGACGACTACGCGTCCAACCAGCACGCCCGCCTGTCCCCACATGGCCCCGACTGGTTCCTCGAAGACCTCGGGTCAACCAACGGCACCTACCTGGACAGAACCCGGGTCACGACGCCGGTCAAGGTGGACGCCGGGACGCCGATACGCATCGGCAAGACAGTAATCGAGCTCCGCGCGTGACCCCGGCACTCGTCTACACGGCGCGCTCGCACCTGGGAATGGTGCGGGAGAACAACGAGGACTCGGCCTACGCCGGGCCCAGGTTGCTCGCTCTCGCCGACGGCATGGGCGGGCACGCCGCGGGCGAGATCGCCAGCCAGTTCGTGGTGGCGGCGCTGGCAGAGCTGGACCAGGACGAGCCGGGCCAGGATCTCACCGCCGCGCTGACCAAGGCACTCGCACTCGGCAACAGGGCGATCGCCGCGCACGTTGACGCCTATCCCGAGACCGAGGGCATGGGCTGTACGGCCACGGCGCTGCTGTTCGACAGCCGCCGGATGGGCCTGATCCATGTGGGCGATTCCCGCGCCTACCTCCTGCGCGACGGCGCCCTCACGCAGATCACCAAAGACGACACGTTTGTGCAGTCCCTCGTCGACCGCGGCGAGCTGTCGGCGGACGAGGCGCACTCCCATCCGCGGCGGTCGCTCATTCTCAAGGCCCTGACCGGCGAGCCTGTCGAGCCCACCGTGGTGACCCGCGAGGCTCGCGTCGGCGACCGCTACCTGCTCTGTTCGGACGGACTGTCGGATCCGGTGAGCACCGAGACCATCGCGGAGACGCTCGGCACAGGGTCCGTCGAGGATTGCGCCGACCGGTTGGTGCAGCTCGCCCTGCGCTCGGGCGGGCCGGACAACATCACCGTCGTGGTGGCGGACGTCATGGACTCCCCACGCGACACCCCCGTCATCCCGGTAGTGGTGGGCGCGGCCTCCGGGGACGAGCCGGGCCAGATCGATCCCGCCGCGGATCCGCACTCCAACACCGCCGCCGGCAAGGCCGCCGCGTTCTCGCGGTCGCAGGTTGCCTCCCGAGAGGGCGGGGCCGACGCGTCCGGTGGCGGGGCCGCCGGTGGCAACCGTGGGGAAGGACCCGACGACGACGACGCTGACGCCGACCCACCCCGCGGCAGTCGCTGGCGTTTCGCGCTGAGCGTACTGGGAGTACTCGTGTTGCTCGCCGGGATCGTGGGTGTGTCCACGGTGCTCGTGCGCAGCAATTACTTCGTCACCGAACAGGACAGCCAGGTCGTGGTGAAGCAGGGCATCGCGGGGAACGTCTTCGGTCTATCGCTCGCCTCGGTCAGCCAGGTGGCCTGCCTGACCGCCGAGGGCACCCTGACCATGCATGATCCGGACGCCATCCCCTCCGGCTGCGACGTGTTCACCCTGGGTGACCTCCGCGAACCCGCTCGGGAGTCCGTCCGCGCCGGCATGCCGTCGGGCAGCCTCGCCGAGGCCAACGCCCAGGTCTCGCGCCTCACGCAGGACAATCTCCTGCCCCCGTGCGAACCCGCCGACGAGAAGAAGGATCCGGAGGCGGCCCCGTCGTCGTCGACGCCCTCCCCCAGCACCGAAGCGACACCGCCCAGCGACCGCCCCGAGCAGCCCACCAGCCGGCCCGCACTGCCCACGCCGCCGCAAGTACCCGGAGAGAACTGCCGCGCGGTGAGCCGCCCATGACGCGCCCGACCACGGACCCCCGCGGTCAGGCGGTCCCCCACCGTCCTCGCCGGGGCAAGGAACTCGTCCTGCTGATCGCCGCCGCGGTGATCGTGAGCTTCTCGCTACTGCTCGTGCAGTTGGCGCAGGAGCAGGAACTGTCGCTCTCGCTGCTGTGGATCACCCTGGCCTTCCTCGGTCTCACCGGCGGCGCCCACCTGGTCATCCGCTGGCTGGCCCCGTTCGCGGATCCAGTACTGCTGCCCGGCGTCGCCCTGCTCAACGGCCTGGGATTGGTGCTGATCTACCGGCTGGACCTGGCGTCTGCGGCGCGCGCGGTGGCCAACGGGACCGACCCGCCGGGAATGGACGTCACCCGCCAGCTGCTGTGGACGCTCATCGGCCTGACCGTGATGGCAGGGGTCCTGTACGTCTTGCGCGACCACCGCGTCCTGTCCCGCTACGGCTACACCATGGGGTTCGCCGGGCTCGTCCTCCTGGCGACCCCCGCGGTTCTGCCGTCACGGTTCTCGGAGATCAACGGCGCCAAGAACTGGATCATCCTTCCCGGCTTCACCATCCAGCCCGGCGAGTTCGCCAAGATCCTGCTCATCGTGTTCTTCGCCTCGATCCTCGTGGAGAAGCGCGAGTTGTTCACCACCGCCGGCAAGCGCGTCCTGGGTGTGGACCTGCCGCGTGCCCGCGACCTCGGACCGATCATCGTGGCCTGGTTCCTGTCGCTGGGGGTGCTGGTGTTCAACACCGACCTCGGCATGTGTCTGCTGCTGTTCGCCACGGTCCTGACCATGCTGTACGTGGCTACCGAACGGGTGAGCTGGCTGCTCATCGGCGTGGTGTTGGTGGCGATCGGCGGCGTGCTCGCGTACGCCCTGTTCGGACACGTGCGCGTGCGGTTCCAGATCTGGCAAGATCCCTTCGCCTACTTCGACACCGGCGGCTACCAGAGCTCGCAGGCGTTGTTCGGCCTCGCTTCCGGCGGCATGGCCGGCACCGGACTCGGCAACGGCCGCCCCGACCAGGTGCCGTTCGCGAACACCGACTTCATCGCGTCCACCATCGGCGAGGAGCTGGGCCTGATCGGGCTGGCCGCCGTCCTCATGGTCTACGCCATCCTGGTCCTGCGCGGGATCCGCGTGGGGCTGACCATCCGCGACAGCTTCGGCAAACTCGTGGCCGTGGGGCTGGCGTTCACCATGGCCATCCAGCTGTTCGTAGTGGTGGGAGGAGTCTCGACCCTGATCCCGCTCACCGGGCTCACGCTGCCGTTCATGGCCTACGGCGGCTCCAGCCTGCTCGCCAACTACGCGCTGATCGCGATCCTGCTGCGGCTGTCCAACGACGCCCGCCGCCCCCTGCCCACCCCCCGCCAGGCACCCGCCCTCGCCGACGCCGCGACCGGCATGATGCGCACGCCGCGACTCCGCGCACGAAAGTCCGGGTGAGCCCCGCATGAACGCCGCCATCCGCAGAGTCGCCGTGGCCGCCATGGTCATGGTGGTCGCACTACTGCTCCAGCTCACCTGGGTGCAGGTCTTCCGCGCCGACGAGCTGCGCGCCGACCCCCGCAACACCCGCATGCTGCTCGACGAGTACTCGCGCCAGCGCGGCCAGATCACCGCCGGCGGGCGCGTGCTGGCCATGTCGCTCCCCTCGGACGGCCGCTACGAGTTCGAACGCACCTACCCCACCGACCCGGCCATGTTCGGGCCCACCGTCGGCTATTACTCGCTTCAGTTCGCCACCGCCGGCGTGGAGCAGTCGCAGGACGCGTTCCTCAACGGCTCCGACTCCCGCCTGCTCTCCCAGCGCATCACCGGTCTCATCTCGGGCCGCACCCCGCAGGGTGGCTCGGTGGAGCTGACTCTCGATCCGGTGGGTCAGCAGGCCGCCTACGCCGCACTCCAGCGCGGCGCCGGCCAGGGCCCGTTCGTCGGCTCCGTGGCCGCCGTCCGGCCGTCGACCGGCGAGGTGCTGACGCTTGCCTCCAGCCCGTCCTTCGACCCCAACCAGCTGTCCAGCCAGAACCCGGACGCCCGTACCCAGGAGATGGCCCGCATCGAGCAGAGCCCCGACCGACCATTGCTCAACCACGCGACGCAGCAGGCCCTGCCCCCCGGCTCCACGATGAAGGTCATCACCACCGCCGCTGCTCTCGAGCAGGGCATGGGACCGGACACCCCCGTCAACGGCGCCGACCGCACCCTCCTGCCGGGCACCTCGACCTACCTGCAGAACTACGCCGGCCAGACGTGCGGCGGCGGCACCGTCACCCTGCGCACCGCGTTCGAACTGTCCTGCAACGTCCCGTTCGTCGAGATGAGCCAGGACATCGGGGCCGAGGCGTTCACCGAGATGGCCGAGCGCTTCGGCGTGGACGGTTCGGCGCCGAAGGACTTCGGCGTCCCGGTCGCGCCCTCAGGTCTCGGTGAGATGGACGACACCGCCCAACTGGCCATGAGCTCGATCGGTCAGAGCGATGTCCGGATGACCACGCTGCAGAACGCCATGGTGGCCGCGACCGTCTCCAACGGGGGCGTCCGCATGGAGCCGCAGCTGATCAAGACTCTGACGGCGCCCGACCTCTCGGTCGTCGAGGGCTTCAACCCCCGGGACGCCGGCCGTGCTCTCACCGATGAGCAGGCGGGCACGCTCACCGAACTGATGGTGGGCGCCGAGGCCCACGCCGGCGGCGGCCTGGCCGGGGTGACGATCGCCTCCAAGACCGGCACCGCCGAACACGGCGTCGACTCCTCCGACTCGATCCCCTACACCTGGTACATCGCGTTCGTCCCCGGCCAAGACGTGGCGGTGGCCGTGGCCATCGAGTCCGGCCCGGGTATCACCCGCGACACCGTGGGCGCCACCTACGCCGGGCCCATCGGCCGCGAGGTCCTGGGCGCGCTCCTGGGGGGTGGGCAGTGAGTTTGAACTCCGGTGCACTGCTGTCCGACCGCTACCGCCTGCTGCGCCTCATCGCCACCGGCGGGATGGGTCAGGTCTGGGAGGCCGACGACGCCGTCCTGGACCGGCACGTGGCGGTCAAGGTGCTCAAGGCCGAGTTCTCCTCCGACCCCGAGTTCGTCGAACGGTTCCGGTCCGAGGCCAAGGTCACCGCACGCATCTCCCACCCCGGGATCGCATCGGTCTACGACTACGGCCAGATCGACGACCCCGCCTCCGGCAGCCCGCTGTCCTACCTGGTCATGGAGCTGGTGGTGGGCGAGCCGCTGTCCGACGTGCTGGCCCGCGAGGGCACGCTGCCGATGCGGCACACCCTCGACATGCTCGAACAGACCGGCCGCGCCCTCAACGCCGCGCACGCCATCGGCCTGGTGCACAGGGACGTCAAGCCGGGCAACATCCTCATCACGCCCGCCGGGCAGGTGAAGCTCACCGACTTCGGGATCGCCAAGTCCATGGGCGCCTCCGCCATCACCCAGACCGGGATGGTGGTGGGCACCGCGCAGTACATCGCGCCCGAGCAGGCCATGGGCCACGACACCACTCCGGCCGGGGACGTGTACTCGCTCGGCGTGGTGGGCTACGAGTGTGTGGCCGGTCGCCGACCGTTTGTCGCCGACTCGCCCGTCAGCATCGCGATGATGCATGTGCGCGACACCCCGCCGCCCCTGCCCGACTCCACTCCCGCCCCGGTGCGCCGACTGCTCGACGACGCCATGGCCAAAAATCCCCTCAGCCGGTACCCCGACGGCGAGGCCTTTGCCGACGCCGTGGCCGACGTGCGCGCCGGCCTTGATCCCAGGCCGCCGAGTGCGTTCATGGTGGCGGGCGCGGCCGGTGCCGCCGGCGCCGCTGCCGGATTCGCCGCCGGCCGTGCCTCGGCCACCGGCCCCACCACGGTCCTGCCCGAGGGCACCGGGACCATGGGGACTGCCGCAGGTCGGGCCGAACCCACACGCGCCTACACCCGTGTCCAGTCCGCCGCCGCCAACCAGGCCTACGGGCAGCAGACCGCCCGCGGGCAACAGCAGGGCCGACCCCGGACCGCGCAGGCGCCCGTCCAACGACCCCCCGCGCCCCCGGTGACGCGACGACCGCCGCAGCGCGGTGGTGGCGGGCTCGGGGCCTGGTTCCTCGTGGTGTTCGTACTGGTGGCCGCCCTCGCGGTGGCCGGGGCGATCGCCCTGTCCAACGCCGGCGTCTTTGGACCCGGCGGATTGTTCGGCGGCTCCACCACGCCGCGTTCGACGCCACCCGCACCGGTCACCACGACCACCACCCAGGCCCCCGCGCCGGCTCCCGAGCCACAGCCCACGCCCACCCCGGTGCCCCAACCGCCGCCGACGCCCCCCTCTCAGCCGCCGACCACCGACCTGCAGGACATGCTGGACTCCCTGACATCGGAGTTCAGTTCGTTGGCTCCCGCGCCGGGCAACGGTCAGGCCGGCCAGGACGACGGACCGAACGCCCAAGGACAGGGACAGGGGCAAGAACAAAGCCAAGGTCGAGCGCAGGGACGGCCCGGCGCCGCCGCCGGCATGTTCGAGGGCATCGGCAGAGGAGGTGACGACGGATGACCACACCTTCGCTGCTCGCGGGTCGATACGAGATCGGTGACATCCTGGGCTTCGGCGGGATGTCCGAGGTCCGCCGTGGCCGTGACACCGTCCTCGGACGCGATGTCGCGGTGAAGATCATGCGCCCGGAGCTGGCCCGCGACGAGACGTTCTACCAGCGGTTCCGTCGCGAGGCCCAGAATTCCGCCTCGCTCAACCACCCCTCCATCGTGGCGATCTACGACCAGGGCGAGGAACGCACCGACGCCGGCTCCCTGCCCTACATCGTCATGGAGGTCGTCGAGGGCGACACCCTGCGTGACATCGTCCGTATGGACGGCCCCATGGAACCCGAGCGTGCCCTGGGCGTCATGGCCGACGTCTGCGGTGCGCTGGACTTCTCACACAAGAAGGGGATCATCCACCGGGACGTCAAGCCCGCCAACATCATGATCTCCCGCGACGGCGCGGTGAAGGTGATGGACTTCGGCATCGCCCGCGCGGTCAGCGATTCTTCCTCCACGCTCACCAACACCTCGTCAGTCCTGGGCACCGCGCAGTACCTCAGTCCCGAGCAGGCACGCGGCGAAACCGTCGACGCCCGCTCCGACCTCTACTCCGCGGGCTGCGTGCTCTACGAGATGGTGGCCGGGGAGCCCCCGTTCACTGGCGAATCGCCCGTCGCCGTGGCCTACCAGCACGTACGCGAGTCCCCGCAGCCGCCGTCTACGGTGAATCCCGACGTCAGTCGATACGTCGATGCCGTGGTGATGCAGTCCATGGCCAAGAATCCGGAGAATCGATACGACTCCGCCGGGGACATGCGCACCGACCTGCTCACGGTCCTGTCTGGGGGCCGGCCCGCGGCGCCCCTGGTGCTCGCCGACAATGACCTCGACGACGACCTCAGGCCCGACGCCCCGCACGGATTCACCGGCGCCGGGTACGGATCAGGCAATTCGAACTGGTTGCCTCCGTCCGACGCGCCGACCGAGGCCCACGCCTTCCCCGTAGCGGCGGCAGCGGGTGCCGCCGGCGGTGCGGCGGCATCGAACGCCGACGACGGCCGAACGCCGGAGCAGTACGGTCGACGGCGCGATCCGCACCGCAAGCGACCCCGCGCGGTGACCATCGCGATCGCTGCCCTGCTGGTGTTGGCCATGATCGCCACCGTGTCGATCTGGGCGACCTCCGACGACAGTGGTGGCGTCTCTCAGGTCCAGGAGGTCACCGTCCCCGAACTCGCGCAGCGCCCGGCGGCCGAGGTCGTAGAGGAGCTCACCGCTCTGGGTCTGAAACCAGTCGAGGCTCCACAGCCGGACCTGATGATCCCTGAGGGGCATGTCATCTCCTCGGACCCGATCGCCGGTAAGCGCCTGCCCGTGGGATCCGAGATCACCCTGGCAGTGTCCACGGGCAAGCCGATACTGTCCGTGCCCAACGTCATGGGCATGTCCCCGGGAGACGCCCGCATCGCGCTCGAGGAGGCCGGCTTCCAGGTGGTCCCCGAGGACGAGGCCCGCCCCTCCACCGCGGAGGACCAGGGCAAGGTCGTGGACACCGACCCCGCGCCAGGTGCGAACGTGCCCAGCGACCAGCCCGTCAGACTCACGGTGGGCTCCGGACCCGAGCAGGTCCAGGTGCCGGACGTGGTGGGCCAGTCGGTCGATCCGGCCCGCGCCACCCTCGAGAGCGCGGGCTTCCGCGTGGACACCCGCAGGGTCGACGACACGGCCCCGGAGGGACAGGTGATCGACCAGTCGTCGGCGGCGGGGCAGACCCAGCTCAAGGGCGCCACCATCACCCTGCGGGTCTCCGCCGGTAATCGCTTCAACATGCCCAACCTCGTGGGCGACACGGTCGAGCAGGCTTTTGACAAACTCGAGCGCGCGGGGTGGCGGGGCGATCGAGGGCAACTGGTCGAGTTGCCCCAGAACGATCCCGACCTCACTCGCGTGGGAAGGATCTTTTCGCAGCAGCCGCCCGTGGGTGAAGCAGGGATCAATGATCAGGTAGTGGTGCGCGTGATCCGCTTCGGCCTGGTTCCCGGGCCGGGCTGATCGGCCCGGGTCGGTCGACGCGGATTGGTCGACGCGTCCTTGTCAGCGCGGGCCGCTCAGGCCAGGGCCGCGCCGCGGGCCAGGTCGAGCTCCGTCTCCAACCGGGTCACCAGCGTCTCCGAGGGTCGCTCACCGCACATCCCCAGCCAGTTGGCGAGCATGCGGTGACCGCCGTCGCTCATTACCGACTCGGGATGGAACTGCACGCCCTGCACGGGTAGATCGCGGTGGCGCATCGCCATGAGCAGCCCCGACCCGGTCCACGCGGTGGGCACCAGCACGTCCGGCAGGGTCTCCGGCACCACGGTCAGTGAGTGGTAGCGCGTCGCGGTGAACGGGCTGGGGATCCCGGCCAGCACCCCGGAGTCGTCGTGCGTCACCGCGCTGGTCTTGCCGTGCATCAGTTCGGCGGCCCGGTCGACCGTGGCACCAAACGCCTCGCCGATCGCCTGATGACCCAGGCAGACGCCCAGCACCGGCACGCCCAGGCGCGCACAGACCTCGATGAGCGGGATCGTGGCCCCCGCCCGGTCCGGCGTGCCGGGCCCGGGGCTCAGCAGGACGCCGTCGAAGTCGCTCACCACGCGCTCCAGTACAGCCGGGTCATAGTCCTGCTCCGGCCCGGCGAGCCTGTCGTCGTCGTTCCTCCACACCTCGCACGTGGTGCCCAACTGGCCCAGGTATTGAACGAGGTTGTAAACGAAGCTGTCGTAGTTGTCGACCACGAGGATGCGCATAGATGCAGCGTACTGCCGTCAAGGAGATGAGCTCCCGGGGTGGGGCTTGGTAGAGTGGCGTCCGACATCCCCCAGCAGTTCGAGGTCTCCATGCCCAAGTCCAAGGTCCGGTCGAAGTCCGAGTACACCGACGCCGCCGTTAGCCGCACCCCCGTCAAGGTCAAGGGGGCCCCGACGCCGCGCTGGTATCTGGTGCTCATGTTGGGCCTGATGATCCTGGGTTTGCTCTACCTGGTCGTCTACTACATCGCCGGTGAGCAGATTCCGTTCATGGAGGCGATGGACACCTGGAAGAACTTTGCGATCGGCTTCGGCCTGGCGGTCATCGGTCTGCTGATGACCATGGGTTGGCGCTGAAAAGCTTCAATCCCCAGGCCCCCCGGGTCTCATCCACAGCTTTATCCACAGGTCACCCCCCGTAGTGCACGGGGGGTGACCTGCATTTATGGACCGCTACCGCATCAGTGCAGGTCACGACAGCGAAACGCGTCATGTGACTGGTGTTACCGCGCATCTCACACTGGCACACACCCTGTGGATAACTTCCTCCACACTGTGGATAGAGTCAGGCTGACGACGACAAGACCTCCGCCGCAGGTGGGGCCCGCGGGGAATCGAACGGCAATCGAACTCCACGCGTGTTATTCATCCACAGTGTGGATAACGCCTGTGGATAAGAGAGGATGGGCGGCATGAGCGGTGAAGCTATTGACCGAGCCGGGCACAGGGCGGCGTCATGGTCCCCGGAAGCGTTGTGGCCAGCGCTCCAGATCGCACTGGGACTCGGACTCGTAGCCACGGGACTCCTCCGACGGGACCCGCTCGCTGTGCTCCTGACGGGCTCTGCGGCACTCGTACTCGTCGTGGCCGGCGTGTCTCAGTTGCTGCGTCGACCGCGGCTCGAGGTGGTGGACGGGCTCCTGGCCATCAAGAAGCTCCGTGGCGTCGTGTTTGTCCCGCGCGAGGAGATGGTGGAGGTGCGTGCGCTGGGGGCGACCCGGTGGGGCATGCGTCAGCACCTGATGCGGGTGGAGTATGTCGACGACCGCGGGCACGAGCAGCTGGACGTGTTTACGCGGGGCGACCTGGGGGCGGACCCGCGCGACGTCGTGGAGACCCTCACCGGTCTGGGGTTCCGGGGGCGCGGCCCGGACGCGTGATGAGGGGCCTGAGGGTCTAGAGGCCTGAGGGTCGGGCGGTTCAGCTGCGCAGGATCGAGTCCAGCGTCATGGAGTCGGCGACGTACCAGGCCACGGCTGCGAGCAGCACGACCACCAGCAGGAAGCCGATCCAGGATGTGACCTCACGGGCCGTGCGGCCGGTGCGCGCGGGTAGGCGGCGCGGCAGCACCACCAGGGCCAGCGCGGCCAACGCGCCCACGCCCAGCCCGCCCAGGTGTGCGGCCAGCGAGATTCCGGGGACGATAAAGCTCACGCCGACGTTGAGGACGAGCAGGATGCCGATCCCCCTGACGTCCACACGCATGGTCATGGCCACGATCGCGTAGGCCCCCATCAGGCCGAAGATCGCGCCGGACGCCCCGGCCGTCAGGGCGTTCTGGCTGAAGAACATCACCGCCACCGAGCCCCCGAGAGCGGAGACCAGGTACATCGCCAGATATCGGGCGTGGCCGACGCTGCGCTCGATTCCTATCCCGAGCAGCCACAACATGTACATGTTGAGCAGCAGGTGCATGGGCCCGAAGTGCTGGAAGGCTGAGGTGAGCAGGCGCCACCACTCGTCACGGAACGCGACCAACGGCGGGTAGAGGGCCGTGAACTCGAAGAGCGCCGACGCCCGGTTGTCGAGAAAGCTGCGGGCCTGCACGACGGTCGCCACGTAGACGGCCAGGTTGGCGGCGATGAGCCATGCCGTGACCGGCTGGAGGCGAAAGAAGCGGGCGACGGCGCCGCCGCGGTGGGTCTGGATGCTCATGGTGCCCGCTCGGTCAGGATGCTCGAATGGTCGACGGTGGGGATAGACCTGCGGCGCGGGCCCGGGTGATCCGGGTACCGCGCCGCGGGTCGTCGATGGTGCGGGATCGTCAGGAGATCTCGATCGACTCGATCACGATGTCCTCGGCCGGCCGGTCCATCGCACCCGTGCGGGTGGTGGCGATGGCGTCGACGATCTTGCGCGAGTCCTCGTCGGCGACCTTGCCGAAGATGGTGTGGCGGTTGTTCAGGTGCGGGGTCGGGCCCACGGTGATGAAGAACTGCGAACCGTTGGTGCCGGGCCCGGCGTTGGCCATGGCCAGCAGGTAGGGCTCGGTGAACTGCAGCTCGGGGTGGAACTCGTCCTTGAACTGGTAGCCCGGGCCACCGCGGCCGGTGCCCGTGGGGTCGCCGCCCTGGACCATGAAGCCCGAGATCACGCGGTGGAAAATGGAGCCGTCATAGAACGGTCCGGTCTTCTCGCCCTTGGCGTTGGGCTGGGAGTACTCCTTGGATCCGTCAGACAGACCGACGAAGTTGCCGACGGTCTCCGGGGCGTGGTTGCCGAACAGCTCGACGACGATGTCGCCCCGGTTGGTGTGGATGGTTGCCTTCTGCGTTGCGATGCTCACGGGGACCATCCTGCCACGCCGCGACAGGCGATGTCGGTGAGACGGTGGTCGGTGTCGGGGGGCTGTGCAACCATCTACCCATGAGCAAACGAAGTGATCGTGCCGCTGAGCGCAAGGCAGTCAAGCAGGCGGAGAAGGACCTGAAGCAGGCCCGCACCGCCGCCCGGAAGGCATTCGACCTCAAAGATCCCCGTTTCCTCGGCGAGGCCGCTGTCGCCGCGACCCGCGGTCCCGTCGGTCTGGCTCTCTTCGGTGCCAGCCGTGGGCTCCAGGTGGTGCGCGAGCGTCGCGCGGAGCAGGGCGAGATCCTCGGCGATCTCGCGTCGGACGCCAGGATGCACGCCGACGCCCTGCGTGAGAAGACCTCGGCGCTCGCCTCGCCGTCCGAGAAGCGCAAGCCCGCGCGCCGCTTCGCCCCGTTGTGGATCGCCGGACTGGCCGGCGGAGCGGCGATAGCCGGCGCCACCGCCTACTTCCTGCGCGGTCCTGATTCACCCGCGCCCGCCACCCCGACCCCCGCACCGAAGCCCGCCCCCACGCCGACGCCCGCCGCAGACACCGTCTCGGGCGCGGGCCCGGGTACCGGCTCCGCGCCGCAGCCCGCCAACGCCGAGACCGGCGAGGACCTGGTCATCGACTCGGCCGATCCGGAGGGCCCCGCGGACCAGGACGTCGCCGGGACTCCCGCCGCCGAGAGCGCCGCTCCGGGTGTCGCCGCCGGGTCCGCCCCGCAGCCCTCCGACGATGCGCCGGAGGACGGGACCGCGAACGACAAGTGAGTCTCCCGTACACGGCACGCGTCGGCGCCGAGCCGAGGATCGTCGCGTCTCCCCTGTCCGGGCTGGGCCCACTGGACGTCCACGCGCTGTACAAGCTGCGCGTGGACGTCTTTGTGCACGAACAGGAGTGCCCGTACGCCGAGATCGATCACGTGGACGCCGACCCCGGCACCACCCACGTACTGGCCTGGATACCTCGCATCGACGAGGGATCCGGGGTGCCGGGCGGGAACGAGTTGGTGGCGACCCTGCGGATATTCGGCTCCGACGAACCCGCCGGGGTCATGCACATCGGCCGCGTGTGCACGTCGCCCGGTTGGCGGGGGCGCGGGATCGCCTCCGGATTGATCCGGTACGCGCTCGACAGGTGCGGTGACAGGCCGGTCGAGATCGGCGCCCAGGCGTACCTCGAGCAGTGGTACGAGCAGTTCGGATTCCTCCGCTCCGGGCCCGATTACCTCGACGGTCGGATCCCCCACCTGCCGATGCGTCGCGACCTCCTAGGATGAGATACAGCTCACCACCCCTCCCACTCCATCCGAGGACCCACACATGACGTCTGACGCCCCCTCCGACTCGCTGGTCAAAGCTCTGCTCCCCGAGAGCGAAATGCCCACGCACTGGTACAACATCCAGGCTGACCTGCCCGAGCCGATGGCGCCGCACCTGCATCCGGGCACCAAGGAGCCCCTCGGGCCCGAGGACCTGGCACCGCTGTTCCCCATGGCCCTCATCGAGCAGGAGGTGACCCAGGAGCGCTACGTGGCGATCCCGGAGGAGGTCCAGGAGATCTACCGCCTGTGGCGCCCGGCCCCACTGATCCGGGCCCGCCGCCTCGAGAAGTCGCTCGGCACCTCCGCGCGGATCTACTACAAGTACGAGGGCACGAGCCCCGTCGGCTCGCACAAGCCCAACACCGCAGTGGCGCAGGCGTACTACAACGCCGCCGAGGGCATCACCAAGCTCACCACCGAGACCGGTGCCGGCCAATGGGGCGCCTCGCTCGCGTTCGCCGGGCAGGCATTCGGCATCGAGGTCGAGGTGTGGCAGGTCAAGGCCTCCTTCGAGTCCAAGCCGTACCGGCGGATGCTCATGGAGACCTTCGGAGCCTCGGTCCACCCGAGTCCGTCCGACCTCACCGAGGCCGGCCGCTCGTTCCTCGCCAAGGACCCCGACACCCCGGGGTCGCTCGGCATGGCCGTGTCCGAGGCCGTCGAGGTGGCTGCCGGTGACCCCGAGGCCCGCTACTCACTCGGCTCGGTCCTCAACCACGTGTGCCTGCACCAGACCGTGATCGGCGAGGAAGCCATCAAGCAGCTCGCGATGTTCGGCGAGGGTGCTCCCGATTTCGTGTTCGGGTGCGCCGGCGGCGGCTCCAACCTGGCGGGGCTGGCCTTCCCGTTCATCCGCGAGAACCTGGCCGGCGCGCAGACCTCGATCATGGCGGTGGAGCCCACCGCGTGCCCGTCGATGACCGAGGGCGAGTTCCGTTACGACCACGGCGACGTGGCCGGGCTGACACCGCTGATGAAGATGTACACCCTCGGCCAGGACTTCGTCCCGGACCCCATCCACTCCGGCGGCCTGCGCTACCACGGCATGGCGCCGCTGGTCAGCCACGTCAAGCACCTCGGAATGATCGACTCGATGGCCGTGGAGCAGAACGTCGCGTTCGCCGCCGGCGTCGAGTTTGCCAAGGCCGAGGGCATCGTTCCTGCCCCGGAGTCGAACCACGCCCTGGCGGGCGCCTTCATCGAAGCCCGCAAGCACACAGGAGAGCCCGGAACGGGCCCGTCGATCGTCATCGGACTCTCCGGTCACGGCTTCCTGGATCTGCCGGCGTACGAGTCCTACGTACGCGGAGAGCTGGGCTGACCACCCTCCGATACCCGATTCCGCTCAGATCATCCCCCGATCACAGGAGTTCACATGACACAGCACATCGACTTCACCGACCGCGTCGCCATCATCACCGGTGCCGGTGGTGGCCTCGGCCGCGCCTACGCCCTCGCGTTGGCCGAGCGGGGCGCCAAGGTGGTCGTCAACGATCTTGGTGGCGACGTCCACGGTGAGGGTGGCACCGCCTCCGCCGCCCAGCTCGTGGTGGACGAGATCGTCGCGGCCGGCGGCGAGGCGATGGTCGACGGCCACGACATCACCGACGAGTCGGCGGTCGACGCCCTGGTCGGCTCGGTTATCGAGAAGTGGGGCCGCATCGACGTCCTCATCAACAACGCGGGCATCCTGCGCGACAAGTCGTTCGCCAAGATGAGCACCGACGACTTCCGCAAGGTCCTCGAGGTGCACCTCATGGGCTCGGTCAACTGCACCAAAGCCGTCTGGCCGCACATGGCCGACGCCGGCTACGGCCGCATCCTCATGACCACGTCCACGTCCGGCATCTATGGCAACTTCGGACAGTCCAACTACGCCTCCGCCAAGTCCGGCCTCGCGGGCCTGATGAACGTCCTGGCCATCGAAGGCGCCAGGAAAGACATCAAGGTCAACGCGATCGCGCCCACCGCGGCCACCCGGATGACCGAGGACCTGCTTCCGCAGCAGGTTCTCGACGTCATGGGTCCCGAAACCATCGCCCCCGGTGTGCTGTTCATGGTCTCCGAGAATGCTCCGACCAAGACCATTCTCGGCGCCGGTGCCGGCGTCTTTGCCGTGTCCCAGATGGTCGAGAGTCGCGGCGTCTATCTCCCAGACGAGGCCCGCACCCCCGAGGTCGTGGCCGAACGGTGGAACGAGATCGCCGACCTCACCGACGCCCAGCCCCTCGAGAGCGCCTTCGAGCAGACCTCCAAGTACGCCGCACTCGCCGCGCGTGAGCTGGGGCTGCACCTCGAAAGCTGAGTTCCGGCTCGCCGCCGGCGCATCGAGCCCGACGTCACTCCTGGTCGGCGAACTGGGTTTCGTACAGCTCCGTGTAGCGACCGCCGGCGGCGAGCAGTTCGGCGTGCGTGCCCGACTCGACGACCGTGCCGGCCTCCAGAACCAGGATCCTGTCGGCCGCCCGCACGGTGGAGAGTCGGTGCGCGATGACCAGCGAGGTACGGTGCGACATCGCCTCGGAGAGAGCCTCCTGCACCGCCGACTCGTTGGTGGAGTCGAGGGCGCTCGTCGCCTCGTCCAGCACCACGACCGACGGGGCAGCGATGAGCAGTCGCGCGATGGTGAGCCGCTGGCGCTCGCCCCCTGAGAGTCGGTAGCCACGGTCGCCGATCACGGTGTCGAGCCCATCGGGCAGCTCCCGCACCAGGCTCTCGAGTCGTGCGCGCCGCAGTGCGTCCCACACGGCTTCATCGTCGACCTCCGGCCGCGCGAAGGTGAGGTTGGAGCGCACCGTGTCGTGGAAGAGGTGCCCGTCCTGCGTCACCATGCCGACCGTGCGACGCAACGACGACGACGTAACCTCTCGCACGTCGAGTCCGGCCACCCGGACCGCACCGGAGTCGACGTCGTAGAGACGCGGCAGCAGAGAGGCGATGGTGGATTTTCCGGCACCCGACGAGCCGACGAGAGCGATCATCTGGCCCGGCTCGGCGCGGAACGAGATCCCGTGGAGCACCTCCTGTCCGCCGCGAGCGTCCAGGACCGCCACCTCCTCGAGGGAGGCCAGCGAGACCTTGTCGGCGGAGGGGTAGGAGAAGTGCACGTTGTCGAACTCGATGGTCGCGGGTCCGGCGGGGACGTCGACGGCGTCGGGTGCGTCCGCCAGCAGTGGCTTGAGATCCAGGACCTCAAAGACGCGCTCGAAGCTGACGATGGCGGTGACCACGTCCATCGGTGCGTTGGCCAGTGACGTGAGTGGCCCGTAGAGGCGGGTGAGCAGGAGGGCCAGGGCCACCACAGAGCCGGCGTCCATTCCGCCGTTGAGGGCGAACCAGCCGCCGAGGCCGTAGACCAGCGCCAGCGCGAGGGTCGAAACGAGGGTCAGCGAGTTCATGAACACGCTCATCAGCAGTGCGGTGCGCACGCCGATCCCGCGGACCCGGCCGGCCCGGGCGGCGAACTCCGCCGACTCGGCGGCGGGGCGACCGAAGAGCTTGACCAGGGTGGCGCCGCCGGCGTTGAACCGCTCGGTCATCTGGTCGTTCATCGACGCGTTGAGGTCCGAGGCCTCGCGCCGGAGCTTGGCCAGGCGCCTGCCAACGTAGCGGGCCGGAAGTAGGAAGATCGGCAACAACAGTACGGACAAGACCGTGAGCTGCCAGTTGATGCCCGCCATCACGATGAGCGTGAGAACCAGCTGCACCAGGTTCGACACGACGCCGGACAGGGTGTCGGAGAATGCGCGCTGGGCGCCCATCACGTCGTTGTTCAGGCGACTGACCAGCGCACCGGTCCGGGTGCGCATGAAGAATGCCACCGGCATGGTCTGGACATGGTCGAACACCGTCCGACGCAGGTCGAGGATCAGCCCCTCACCGATCCGTGCGGACCACAGGCGCGAGAAGACGTTGGTGATGGCCTCGACCACCCCGATCACGGCGATCGCCGCCGCGAGCATCGCGACCACGCGCACCGCTTGCGACTCGACGATCGCGGTGACCACCCGACCGGCCAGCAGCGGGGTGACCACCGCGAGAGTCGCGCTGAATACCGAGAGGATGAGGAACACCACGATCAACCGGGTGTGGGGGCGAGCGAAGATCCCGATCCGGCGGAAGTTCTCGCGGGTGAACACACTCCGGTCGAGCTTGATGTTGTTGCTCTCGGCCCGCATCAGTGTTCGCATGGCGGCCTGTTGCATCGTCACTTCCGCCACACTCCTCACGCGTCGGAGACGGGTTCCCGACTGCCTGTGGGTACAACCCGGCAAAGGCCTCGGCTATTCCGGACCGGCTCGGTGGTAGCGGGTCTCGTCGTCGTTGTCGCACTACCGTCGATGGACAAATTATCTTGCTTTGTCTAGACAGATCCGTGCCTTTTGTCTATTCTTGAGTCAAGGAAGTGGCGTATGCCACATTCGTCTTGCTTTTCGAAAGGGCCATGCGATGTCCAGCACCGAGTACATCAGCAGTGATACCGACGTCCAGCCGCACGCCTGGAACGACGCCAAGCGCTACCTCTGGCTGCTCGGCCTCGTCCCGGCCGCCGGGCTGTTCCTCTCACTGCCCGTGGTGGCGGGCTTCAACGCCCTCGGCTGGAGCGTCCCCGCGACCATCGCGTGGTACCTGCTGCCGTTCCTCGTCTACGTGGCGGTGCCGTTCGGTGACTACAGAACCGGGGTAGACGGCGAGAACCCGCCCGACGAGGTGATGGACCGGCTGGAGGCCGACCCGTTCTACCGCTGGTGCACCTATCTGTACATTCCGCTGCAGTACGGAGCGCTCGTCCTCGCCTGCTACCTGTGGTCCGCTGACGACCTTTCCTGGCTCGGGTACGACGGCGGGCTCGGCATCGCGGCCTCAATCGGCGTGGCCTGGACCGTCGCGATCACCGGCGGCATCGGCATCAACACCGCCCACGAGCTCGGCCACAAGATCGCCGGCAGCGAGAAGTGGCTGTCCAAGGTCGCCCTGGCCACCACCGGCTACGGCCACTTCTTCATCGAGCACAACCGCGGCCACCACGCGCGCGTCGCCACCCCGGAGGATCCCGCCAGCTCACGCCTCGGCGAATCGTTCTGGGCGTTCCTGCCCCGAAGCGTGTGGGGCTCGGTGCGCTCGGCGTGGTCGCTCGAGAAGGAGCGTCTGGCCCGACAGGGCAAGAGTCCGTGGACACCGCGCAACGACAACCTCAACGCCTGGCTCATGACCATCGTGCTGTTCGGAGCGCTGATCGCGATCTTCGGCTGGCAGGTGGCCCCGTGGCTGATCGTCCAGGCGATCTTCGGCTTCTCCCTGCTGGAGGTGGTCAACTATCTCGAGCACTACGGACTGCTCCGGCAGAAGACCTCCGCCGGGCGCTACCAGCGCTGCCGCCCGGAACACTCGTGGAACTCCGACCACCTGGTGTCCAACATCTTCCTGTACCACCTACAGCGCCACTCGGACCATCACGCCAATCCGATGCGTCGCTACCAGGTGCTGCGTACCTTCGACGAGGCCCCGCAGCTTCCGTCGGGCTACGCGTCGATGATGGTCCTCGCCTATATCCCGCCCCTGTGGCGCAGGGTCATGGACAAGCGCGTTCTCGCCCACTACGACGGCGACATCACCCGCGCCAACATCCAGCCGTCCAAGCGGGACAATTTCCTGATCCGCTACAACGCCGCGGCCGGATCCACCGTCGTGGCCGAGAAGGTCATCGCGGACACCGCCATCGTCCCCGACCAGACGTCCCCCACCGGCGAGTACATGTGCCCCAATTGCGGCAACCACTACTCGGAGGAGGCCGGCCTGCCCCGGGAGGGATTCCCCGCCGGAACCGCCTGGTCCGACATTCCCGACACCTGGCGCTGCTCCGACTGCGGTGTCCGCGACAAGGTCGACTTCCTTCCCGTGACGTGACCCGGGTGCGCACGGGGGCGTCAATCAGGAACAATCGAGGCCATGCCCCGTTCCGTCCCGACCAGTGACCGACGCTCCTCCGGCCAGACCCGGGGGGAGCGTCAGTCACTGCGAGGCACGGTGTTCGACGCCATGCACGAACTCCTCGTCTCGCGTGACTGGTCCGCCGTCACGATGTCCGATGTGGCGAACGCCGCCGGACTGAGCCGACAGACCCTCTACAGCACCTTCGGCAATCGGCAGGGCCTGGCGCAGGCCTACGCGCTTCGGCTGTCCGAGACATTCGCCGGCGAAATCCGCGACTCCATCAACCGCAACCCGGGGCAGATCGACACCGCACTGCGCGAGGGCATCAACGGCTTCCTGCTCTCCAGTCGCCGCGACCCGCTGGTCCGAGCGCTGCTCACCGGCGACATCAAGCCCGACCTGCTGCGGCTGATCACCACCGAGGCCGGGCCACTGATCGAACGCGCCACCGAGGTGCTCACCCCCGCGTTGTCCGACAGCTGGATGCACATCGAGGAATCCCAGGCGCGGCTGGCGGCGTCGATCATCGCCCGGATCGGCATCAGCTTCATCTCCCTGCCACCCGACGACCCCGAGCAACTGGCCAGCGGACTCACGGACGTGATCGCGCCCTATCTTCGGGAGGTCGTGCAGGTCGAGGTCCAGGGCTGACGTCGGAAACCCCTACGGGCTGCCGTCGGTGATAGTCGAACTGGTCCCCGGCTGCCCCGGCACCGGCACGCCGGCCTCCAGGAACAGACCCCGGGCCTCCACGCACAGTCGATCCCCCGCGTGGATGGTGCCGTGCGTCCACGTCTTGCGCCCGTCGACCTCATGCACCCAGCAGCGGAACGTCAGCGGCTGCAGCAACGGGGTCGGCGACCGGTAGTCCAACTCGTAGTGGGCGGTCATGCCGAACCGCCCGCCCCAGTGATTGGCCAGACCCATCATGTGGTCGATGATCAGCGCACTCATCCCGCCGTGCACGCACCCCGGGGGGCCCTGGTACACGGGCCCCAGCGTCACCTCGGCCCTCACCGAACCGTCGTCACAGCCAAAGAACTCGACCGGCGGGGCCATCGGATTCTCCGGGCCGGACACCGGATTCGAGCGGCGGGTGCCCGCGCCCTTCCACATGCTCTCCAACCGCGCCTCCGGGGTCGGGACACGTGGCTCGAGCATGTCCGCCACCTCGGCCAGACGATCGGCGACGTCGCCTAATTCGACGTCCGAGAGCGCCAGCGCCGCCGTCGCCTCCCGCAGCCGACGCAGCTCGGCCACCGCGCGGTCCAGGTCCGGGTCCGCCGGCGGGATCTCCGGAACGGGGATCGGCTCGAAGGACTCCCCCAGCAATTTCCGGGCAGTGTCGTAGGAGAAATCCTCCCCCGGACGCAGCCCCGGGAGGGGTACTCCACCGAATCCGGGACTTTTGCTCTCTTTGGTCATACTCTGAGGATATGTCGACACCTGTCAATCCGAAGCCTTCCGATCCATCTACCTACGGCCCGTGGGCCCTTGTCGTGGGCGGAAGCGAGGGAGTGGGCGCGGAGATCGCGTTCCGTCTCGCAGACCAGGGCGTATCGTCCGTACTCGTCGCCCGCAAGGCCGGCCCGCTCGAGGAGACCGCCGAGGCCGTGCGCTCCAGAGGCGTCGAATGCCGGGTGGTGTCCGTGGACCTCACCGAAGAGGGCGCGACCGAGGGCATCGCCGCCGTCTGTGAGGGCCTGGACATCGGTCTGGTCATCCTCAACGCCGGCGCCAACACCTACGGCGCCGAGTTCGTCGAGTCCGACATGGCGCAGGTCCAGAAGGTCATCGACCTCAACATCACCTCGCCGATGGAGATCATCCGGCAGTTCGGCCCCGGCCTGAAGGCCCGCGGCAAGGGCGGCATCGTGGTCATGGGCTCCATGGCCGGCTACCTCGGCCACGCCGACATGAGCATCTACTCCGCGGCCAAGGCGTTCAGCCGCGTGTTCGTGGAAGGCCTGTGGCTCGAGATGCGCGAGTACGGCGTCGACGTGGTCGAGGTCATCCTTGGCGTCACCCGCACCCCCGCCATGATCCGTGCCGGCCTGGACATGGACCTGCCCGGCATGACCGTGAGCGAGCCCCATGAGGTGGCCGAGGAGGTGCTGGCCTCCATCGGCAACGGCCCGGTCCACGTCTGCGGCGGCGAGGGCAACGAGAAGGGTGTGGAATTCTCCTCCGGCGTCAACCGCGGCCGCATCGTGGCCGGCGCCCACAAGCGCATGAAGGCGCTACGCGGGGAGTGACCCCAACCGGCCGGGGCTCAGGCAGCAGTCTGGGCCCCGGACCGAGCGGTCAGCCCTCGATGGGCATGCTGCGGTCGGCGTCGCTGATTCCGCGCGGCTCGATGAACAATCCCTCGGCGCTCGCGCACAGCGTGTCCCCCGTGTACAGGGTGGCACTGGCCCAGATCTTGCGGCCCTCGACCCGGTCCTGCCGGGCCTCGAAACGCAGCGGTGCGCCCAGCGGCGTGAGCGAGGCGTAGACGATCTGCAAGTCGGCGGTCATACCGACGCTGCTGGATGCCGCGTTGGCCAGGCCCAGCATCTCGTCGAACACCAGCGCAATGATCCCCCCGTGGACGCAGCCGGGAGGGCCCTGATATTCCACGCCCAGCGTCAGGTCGCAGCGCACGCTGGCGTCGGGCAACACCACCGGATCGAGTGGCGGCGACACCGGGTTGCGCTGACCGATCGCCGGGTTGGAGCCGAGATGCTCGGGCACACCCCAGCTCGCGTACTCGGAAGGGTGCACCACGGTGCCGACCTCCTCGAGGTGATCGGAGAGCTCCCGCACGGTCGTCACGGCGTCATGCAGATCGGCGTAGGTCGAACCCGCGACCAGGCCACGAAGTCGGCGAAGCTCACGAGCCAGTTCGATATGCCCGGAGCCGTCGTCGTACTGATGCACAAAGCGTGTGCCCTCAACCGGCGGTGTCGCGGACTCAGCCTGGCCGACGGGATTCTCGAGTGCATCGCGGGATTCAGTGGTCACAGCAACAGAATCTACTCCGCACTCATTGTCCGCCATCTCGATGCCACCCCTCCGGACGTACGAACAGCCCCTCCGCCGTGGCGCACAGTCGTCCATCGGCGTGGATCGCGCCGTGCGACCAGACCTTGCGGCCGTCGATCCGCGCAGGCCGGGCGGTGATGACGATCGGCTCGAAGAGCGGAGTCGCACCGTGGTAGTCGATATCGAGGTACACGGTCATCCCGGTGGTGCCCGCATGATGGTTCGCGCGCCCCAGAACCGCGTCGAACAGTAGCGACACGATTCCCCCGTGCACCCGGCCGGGAGGGCCCTGGTACTCGAGCCCCAGGGTCGCCTCCGCGCGCAGAGTGCCGTCGTCCAGTCGCTCGTACTTCAGCGGCGGGGCCACGGGGTTCGCGCGACCGATCGCCGGGCAGTTGGCCATGTATTGGCGGCCCTCCCACATGGCGGCCATTCTGTGTTCGGGTGTCGCCGACGCGGCCTCCAACTCATCAGCCACGTGACGCAGTCGCTCGGTGAGCGGTGCCAGGTCGGTGCTGAAAATCCCGCCCGTGGTCAGTGCGCGGATCCGGCGCAGCTGCTCGACCAGGGCAAAGACGCCGGCCTCGTCGTCGTCGACCCGGTCCACGGGTGCCCCCGCGCCACGCGTCGGGCTTAGGGGCACGAGATCCACCGCGGGGCGCGGACGCCGTACGGGTGCACCCTCGACGATCGCGGCGCCCGCGCCCGTGGCGTCCTCTGTCTCGGTCACGCCCGCGCCGACCCCGCCGCACCGCGACCCGCGCGGCGACCGAAGAAGGAACCGTCACCGAGCGAGGTGCCGGAGATGTAGCCCTCACCGTGCAGACCGTGCGTACAGCGACCGGCCGCGAACAGTCCCGGGATGGGCTCTCCCGCGTGGTCCAGGACCCGCGAGTCCAGATCGGTGTGCAGGCCTCCCAGGGTGAAACCCTGAGCCTTGAGCGGCAGGCCTGCGAACGTGTCCGGGCCGCCGGCACCCGTGGGGTACGCGCCGAAGGGCGGCTCGAGCGGCCGCACCCAGGTCGAGCTCTTGCCGAACTGCGGATCCTCGCCGTTCTCGGCACCGGCGTTATAGCGGCGCAGCTGATCGGCCAACGCGTCGACGGGCAGCCCGCAGTCGGCGGCCAGCTCCTCGATGGTCTCGGCGGCGTGCATGGGCTGCATACCCCACAGTTCGGACTCGGGGACGTCCTCGATGCCCTTCTCGTCGATGATCACCCACACCGGCGGACGACGGTGATGCACCGCGGCGTGGCAGTACAGGCCCGGGTAGACCTCCTCGTTGATGAAGCGCTGGCCGTCGCCGTCGACGAGCATCGCGCCCACCACCAGGCGCGGGATGATGAGCATGGCGGTCTCGGTCTGGTGCATACGTCGGACGGCCGCACCGATCTCCATTCCCATCTCGATGCCGGAGCCGTCGTCACGACCGTCGGACACGGCGTCCTTGCCCAGCTGCTGAGGCGCCCACTGCTCGACCATGCGCTCGTTGTCCACGAACCCTCCCGTGGCCAACACGACGCCGCTGTTCGCGCGGTACTCGCGCTCCACGCCGAACTCGGTGGCGCGCACGCCCACCACCCGGCCCTCCTCGACGATCAGCGAGCGGACCTTGATGTCGCACTCCAGGGTGACGCCGACCTTCTCCGCGGTAACCACGAGCGAGTCCATGAGCACGTTGCCGGCGAAGTTGGGGGCCGGCGGGCGATGGCCGCGGGCGGCGGGCCTGGCGATCGAGGCGTACGGCTCCGCGCGCTCACCCATCCACATCAGACCCGAGTCGTCGCCGGGCATCCAGGTGGGGGTGTCCCAGAGCTTGTGGTGGAACACCGCGCCGTGGGAGACCAACCAATCGTGGTGCTCCACCGCGCCCGTGCAGTAGGCGTCGATCTTGGCCTCGTCGGCATTGGGGCCGAGCGCAGCCATGAGGAACGCGCGCATGTCCTCGACGGTGTCGTCGATACCCAGCGCCCGCTGCGTGGAGGTACCTCCGCCCAGGTAGACCTCGCCGCCGGATTGCGCGGACGAGCCGCCCGGGCCCGACGCACCCTCCAGCACGATCACCGTGGAACCGGCCTCGGCCGCCTCGATCGCGGCGCACGCCCCGGCGATGCCCATGCCCACCACCACCACGTCTGCGGTGACCAGCGATGGACGAGTGTCTGAAGCGGTGTCCGTCATGGGGAAAACTATAACGTGTTCTTACGATGAGTCGACGCATTAATGTCGGGCTCATGACTTCCTCCCCCGACACCGACCGCCTGAACGTCCTCGAAGCCCGACTCGCCTCGGCGGAAGCCCGGATCTCCGACACCCTCACCCGCCTCGACGCCGCGCAGGACGAGCTCGCCGTGCTGCGGATCCTCGCCGCCTACTCGCCCCGGGTCGATTCCGGTGACGCCGAGGGGGTGGCCGAGTTGTGGACCGAGGACGGCGTCTACGACGTGGACACCGGCGTTCTCGAGGGCCACCGTGGCCTCACCGAGATGGTGCTCGGCGACGCCCACCAGGGACTCATCGCGCACGGCTGCGGCCACGTGCCGAGCTTGCCGTTGGTATTGATCGACGGCGACCGGGCCGTGGCGACCGGCTACACCCAGCTCGTGGTGCGCTCCTCCAAGCCCGGGCGCTACACGGTCCTGCGCGTCACCGCCAGCCGCTGGGAACTCGAACGGCGCGGCTCCACCGACGCCCCGGACCGTGGGTGGCGGGTGGTGCTGCGCACCGCACGTGCGGTGACCGACGACGGCGAGGGTCGAGCACTGCTCGCCCGCTCCCGCGAGGGGTAGGTTGGCAGTCATGATCCGCCGCCGTGCGCCCGCCGACCCGAACCTGCGTGCCGGCCGCCTCGCGCTGCTCACCACGTCCGCGATCCATCTGGGATTCCAATCCATGGTGACCTCGGTGGTCTACCCGGAACTGTTCCACGGACCCACGCACGGTCTCGGCGAGCGGCAGGCCGAACACGCCCGTCGGATCGCCCCCGTCGCACTCACGCTGTATGCGGCCGGTCTCGGCGCCTCAGCGTGGGCGGCCTACGGCTCACTCCGCTCCGGAGAACGCACGGGTCGCACCGCCACCATGATCGCCTGCGCGAGCGGTGTGGCTGCCCCGGCCGTGACCGCAGGCGTTCTGCCGCTGCACGTGCGGATCGCCCAAGACGAGGTCACTGCCCCGCGGATTGGAGCGCTCATCGCCTCGGACCGGCTTCGCACGGGACTGGCCGCGCTCGGGGTGGCCGCAGCGGCGCAGGCGTTGACTCGTCGGGACTAGGAGACGACTCCGCCGGCTCGCCCGGGTCCCTCGGTCGCCAGGCGGTCGAGCGTCTCCCGGAACGAGGGGGCCGATCGGTCCCGGTCCGAGATCGGACCCACCGGCAGCGGCCAGTCCAGGCCCAGCTCGGGGTCATCGTGGGCCACGGAGATGTCCTCGGTCGAGTCGTGCGGCCGGTCGATCCTGTAACACACGTCCGCATACTCGGTGAGCGCCTGGAACCCGTGGAGGAACCCGGGCGGGATGTAGAGATGGTGGAAGGTCTCATCGTCCAGCGTCACGGCGATCGATCTGCCGAAGGAATCGGAGTCGGGACGGATGTCGACGATGACGTCCAGGACCGCGCCGCGCGCGCACCGGACGAGTTTGGCCTCGCCCGCGCCCAGGCGACCGTGCATCCCCCGGATGGTTCCCCGCCGGGAGCGTGACTGCGAGTCCTGCAGGAATCCGGCGGACGCTCCGGGCCTGCCGACAGCCGTGTCGAAGATCTCCGCGTCGAAAGTGCGGGTGAAGAAACCCCGCTCGTCGGTGAACGGTTCCGGAACGAGGACGAGGACGCCGGGCAGTTCGGTACTTTTGACGCGCACTCCCCTATCGTGCCGCACCCGGAGGAGGACCACCATGACTTGCCGCGGATGCGGGAGCGAACGGCTGATCACGATTCTGGACCTCGGGGACCAGCCCGCCTCCGATTTCTTCCCCCCGGTCGGGTCCCCCACCGACGATCCGACCCATCCGCTCGCGATGGCCCTGTGCCAGGCGTGTGCATTGGCGCAGTTGGCGGAGGACGACACGGTCACGCAGGAACCCCGCGGCGTGGAGCCACGCGCGCTGATCGATCAGGCCGTCGACGCCGTCGACCGAGTGGCCGCCTCAGGATGGTTCGACGGCCGATCGACCGTCCGGGAGTTCGGTAGCCCGCACGGCGGCACCTGGGTGGACCACCTGAAGTCGCGCGGTCTGCACCCCGTGGACGGGGGGCCGGCGGACGTGGTTGTCGACTGCTTCGGCATCATGCACTGCCCGGATCAACGCGCGGCCTTCGCCGACCGTCGTCGTGCGCTGGCCCCGGGGGGCGTCCTGCTCCTGCAGTTCCACTCCTTCGCCACGATCGTCGGACAGGGACAGTGGAACGCTCTGCGCCACGGACACTTCGCGTACTACTCGACGACGTCGCTCCACGCGCTCCTGCGGGGATGCGGGCTGACGATGCACGACATCTGGAGCTTCGACCTCTACGGGGGCACCCACCTCGTCGCGGCGACCGCGGACCGGGACGCCGGCCAGCCGGAGCCGGTGCGGCAGATCATGGCTGAGGAGCGCCGTCTGGGCCTGCACACCGCGGAGGGAACGACCGCGCTCCAGCACGCGGCGGACAGCCACGCCACCCACCTGCGGCGATGGCTGGAGGACCAGCGTGACAAGGGACACACCGTCGCCGCGTACGGCGCGGCCTCCCGGGCGGTCGCGCTCTTCGCCCGGGCGGGGATCACGCGCGACCTGCTCGTCGCGGTCGCGGACGCGTCGTCGGCCAAGCACGGTAGCCGGATGCCCGGTACCGACATCCCCATCATCAGCCCGGAGACACTCCTCGCCTCAGCGCCCGACACCGTTCTTCTGACCGTCCCGGATCTGTTGCCCGAACTGGAGCGCACCCTGCCTGAACTGACCGGCCGGTGGGTCGTCGACGGCCCGGTCGACCGGGTCTGACCCCGCGGGCGGCGGGGTCGGGAAGTAGGAACTTTCTCACGAGCAGGGACCGGCTGAGTTATCGTGAATTCTTCCGTACCGGACATGAAAGACGCCTTACATGTCCTCTCACTTTTCCGGGGGTCAACATCGTGCAGTGTCGGCTTTGTGGGAACTCCACCCTTCTGAGCGTTCTCGATCTCGGTGCCACGCCACCGTGCGAGAGGTTCCTCACGGCCACCCAACTCGACGAGCCCGAGGTCACCTACCCGCTGCACATGCGGCTGTGCCCCGAGTGCTTCCTGCTCCAGATCCCCGCGCTCATAACACCGGAGGACACGTTCACCGACTACGCCTACTACTCGTCGTTCTCGGACAGTTGGGTGGCGCACGCCAAGACCTTCGTCGACGACGCGGTCGATCGCCTCGACCTGGGCCCTGACTCCTTCGTCGTCGAGGTGGCCAGCAACGACGGCTACCTCCTGCAGCACGTCGTGGCCGCCGGTATCCGCTGCCTCGGTATCGAACCCTCGTCGAACGTCGGCGCCGCCGCCCGCGACCGCGGAGTCCCCACCGTCACGGAGTTCCTCGACCCGATCTCGGCGCGGCGGATCAGGGACGAACAGGGCCCGGCAGACCTGGTGGTGGCAAACAACGTCTACGCCCATATCCCCGATCTGCTCGGGTTCACCGAAGGACTACGGATCCTGCTCGCCGACGACGGCCACCTCAGTATCGAGGTCCACCATGCACTCCACCTGGTCGCCTCCGCGCAGTTCGACACCGTTTACCACGAACACTTCCAGTACTTCACGGTCCTCGCCGCCCGGCGGGCGCTCTCGACCGCCGGTCTCGACCTCTACGACGTCGAGATGCTGCCGACTCACGGCGGGTCGATCCGACTCTGGGCGAGCCCCGCCGAGGCGGGCCGGAAGCCGGGCCCATCGGTGCAGCGGGTTCTGGATCTCGAGGCGGACGCCGGTCTCCACCACACCGAGGGTTACCGCCTCCTCCAGCCCGCCGCGGACGAGGCTCGTCGCCGTCTCCTCGAGTTCCTGCTCGAGCAGCGACGGTCCGGGGCTCGGACCGTCGCCTACGGCGCCCCCGGCAAGGGCAACACACTGCTCAACTACAGCGGGATCCGCACAGACCTGATCGAGTACGCCGTCGACCGCAATCCGTACAAGCACGGTCGTTTCACACCCGGCACGAGGATCCCCATCCACCCACCCGAACGGATCGCCGAGGACCGCCCCGACTTCGTCGTCGTCCTCCCCTGGAACCTCCGCACCGAGCTGGTCGAACAGCTCCGCTACGTCGGCGACTGGGGCGGACGGCTCGTCTTCCCGCTCCCCACCCTCGACATCGTGGAACCTGCTCGGAGCACGGTCGGAAGCCTCGACGACACACCCCCTTTGGACGGAGTAAAGCGATGAAGGTTGTCCTGTTCTGCGGCGGCTATGGCATGCGTATGCGCAACGAAATCGGAGAAGGTCTCCCCAAACCAATGCAGATGGTGGGCCACCGGCCTCTGCTGTGGCACGTCATGCGGTACTACGCCCACTACGGACACAACGAATTCATCCTGTGCCTGGGCTACGGGTCCAAGCACATCAAGGAATTCTTTCTCAATTACAACGAGACGGAGTCCAACGACTTCGTGCTGTCCGGGGGGCAGGTCGATCTCCTCGCCTCAGATATCGGGGACTGGAAGATCACGTTCGTCGACACGGGACTGGAGTCCCCTATCGGCGAGCGTCTCCGACGCGTTCGTCCCCACCTGGGTGGTGATGAGTATTTCCTCGCGAACTATGCCGACGTGCTCACCGACGCCCCGATGGACGACATCATCGAGAAGTTCCACGACTCGGGGGCCCGGGCATCGATGATGGTCGTGCCACCGCAGTCGTCCTTCCACTGTGTGCAGCTGGGTCAGGACAGCTACGTCACGGGGATCACCCCGGTGGGTGAGTTTCCCATCTGGGAGAACGCTGGCTACTTCGTGCTCTCTCAGTCGATTTTCGACCTCCTGCCGCCGGGCGGCGACCTCGTTGCCGACGTGTGTGGCTCGCTCGCCGGCACCGGACAGCTGTTCGCCTACCAGCACCTGGGCTTCTGGAAGCCCGCCGACACGTTCAAAGAGAGGGCGGAACTCGACGAGGCCTACACCAAGGGCACCCACCCGTGGATGGTGTGGGCGGCCGATCACGAGCCGACGGCCGAAGAGCGACGATCACACTCCGCTACCGTGCCCTCGGCCACCCTTGAGGACTCGGCCGGGAGCATCCACCGGTGATCCCGCTGTTCGCCGCGGTTCGCGAGGTGGCCGTCCTTGGCGCCCACTGCGACGACATCGCGATCGGGATGGGCGGGACCCTGTCCGAGTTGTGCTCGACCATCCGCGGACTGCGGGTCCGTGCGCTCGTTCTCACCGGAGCGGGCACGCCGCGGGAGGACGAGGAACGTGCCGCGCTCGCCGCCCTCCTGCCCGGTGCGGACCTCGAGATCACGGTCCTCGATTTCCGGGACGGACGGCTTCCCGCGTCCTGGGACCGGGTCAAGGACTCCGTAGCGGCGTTCGCCCGCGCGAGCGATCCGGACATCGTGTTCGCCCCCCACCGGAACGACGCCCACCAGGACCATCGGCTCCTGGCCGAGGTGACGCCCACCGAGTTCCGCGACCACCTCATCCTCGGTTACGAGATCCTCAAGTGGGAGACCGATACCCCGTCACCCTCCGTGTTCCTGCCGTTCTCCCCGGAGACGGCGCAGCGAAAGCAACAGGTCCTTCTCGCGCACTACCCTTCACAGCACCACCACGACTGGTTCGGTGACGGCGAATCGTTCGTCGCGTTATCCCGGCTCCGTGGAGTGCAGTGCCGGGCGCCTCACGCCGAGGCGTTCGTACTCGAGAAGGCGACCATCTCGTTCACAAAGGAGTCGACATGCGTGTCTTGATCACCGGCAGTCAGGGGTACATCGGAACCGTGATGACGGAGGTCTTCGCCGCTGCGGGTCACGAGGTGATCGGTCTGGACATCGGCTACTTCGCCGAGTGTGTGATGGGCCCGCCCCCACAGGATCCACCCACCATCGCCATCGACCTGCGGGACATCACCGTCGACGACCTCGCCGGCTTCGACGCGGTGGTTCATCTCGCCGCACTGTCCAACGACCCGCTGGGCGCGGTCGCTCCCGAGATCACGCACGACATCAACCATCACGCCTCGGTCGACCTGGCCCGCGCCGCCAAGGAGGCGGGCGTCGGACGATTCCTGTACGCCTCGACGTGTTCGGTGTACGGAGCGGCCGGGGACGAGCTCGTCACCGAGTCGGCGCCCCTGCGGCCGCTGACCCCGTACGCGGAGAGCAAGGTCCGGGTGGAGGAGGACGTCGCCGCCCTCGCCGACGACTCGTTCGTCCCCGTCTTCCTGCGGAACGCGACGGCGTTCGGTTTCTCGTCGCGCCTGCGTGCCGACATCGTGTTGAACAACCTGGTGGGCTACGCGGTCTTCACCGGGCAGGTCAAGGTCCTGTCCGACGGGACCCCGTGGAGACCGCTCGTGCACATCCGCGACATCGCCGACGCCTTCCTGGCCTGCCTGGACGCCCCGGCCGACGTGGTCAGTGGCACTGCCTACAACGTGGGCAGCGAGGCCAACAACGTCACCGTCGCCCAGATCGCGCAATCCGTGGTCGACGAGGTGCCCGGCGTCACGCTCGCGATCACCGGTGAGACGGGTTCCGACCCGCGGTCGTACCAGGTGGACTTCGGGGCGATCCGCCGCGACCTCGGTTTCGAGGCCCGGTGGCAGATCGCCGACGGGGCCTTCGAGCTACACCGCGCCTACGCCGCGTCGAACTTCACCGAGGAGCAGTTCTTCTCGCGGTTCACCCGGCTCGCCCGACTGCGCGACCTGCAGGACACCCGCGTGATCGACGAGGCGATGCGTCGGTACCCGGCCCTGTCGTGACCCGGCCCGGGGTCAGCGGCTTCGACCGCTCCAACGCGCTGCAGCGCGAGCTCCACCGACTCATCCCCGGAGGGGCCCATACCTACGCCCGGGGCTCCGATCAGTACCCGGACTCGATGGCCCCTGTGCTGTCGCGGGGACGCGGTGCGCGGGTGTGGGATGTCGACGGCAACGAGTACGTCGAATACGGGATGGGGTTGCGTTCGGTGACGCTCGGTCACGCGTTCGCGCCCGTGGACGACGCCGTCCGGGCGGCGATCTCCGATGGCGTCAACTTCTCCCGACCGACCGACCTCGAGCTCCACGCGGCCGGGGACTTCCTCGACCTGGTGCCGGGTGCCGACATGGTGAAGTTCGCCAAGAACGGCTCCGACGCCACCACCGCGGCGGTGCGGCTCGCCCGCGCTGTCACCGGACGCACCGGGGTGGCCGTCGCGCAGCAGCCCTTCTTCTCGGTGGACGACTGGTTCATCGGGACCACCGACATGCCCGCGGGGATCCCCGCGGCGACCACCAGCCGGGTGCGTCGGTTCCGGTACAACGACCTGCCCTCGCTGGAGGAGATACTGCTCGACGGGGATACGGCATGCGTCATCCTGGAAGCGGCGACCGGCCAGGCGGAACCCGCCCCCGGGTTCCTCGAGGGGGTGCGCGAGCTGTGCACCCGACACGGAGCGCTGCTCGTCTTTGACGAGATGATCACCGGGTTCCGGTGGTCGGCGCACGGTGCGCAAGGGGTGTACGGGGTGACCCCGGACCTGTCGACGTGGGGCAAGGGGATGGGTAACGGCTACGCCATCGCCGCGCTGGCCGGTCGGCGGGAGTTCATGGAGCTCGGCGGCCTGAACACCGACCGAGAACGGGTGTTCCTCCTGTCCACGACGCAGGGGCCCGAGCGCGTGGGTCTGGCCGCCTTCCGCGCAGTCGCCGCGGAGTACCGCAGAGCCGATCCCGTGGCGGCGATGGAGGCTGCCGGCACCGCGCTCGCGGACGGGGTGAACTCGGCTGCCCGGGCTGCCGGGCTCGGCGATCACCTCCGGGTCATCGGCCGTGCCTCGTGCCTGGTGTTTCTCACCTGCGACACCGAACGCGCGCCCTCGCAGGCCTTCCGGACCCTGTTCCTGCAGGAACTCATCACGCGGGGGGTGCTCGGGCAGTCCTTCGTCACCTCGGCCGCGCACACTGCGGAGGACATCGACCGTACGGTGGAGGCGGCCACCGCGGCGCTCGGTCCGTACGGAGACGCCGTCTCAGCCGGCTCGGTCGACGGGCTCCTGCGCGGACGACCCGTCGCCCCCGCGATCCGCCCCTACGCCGCCCCACGCCGACTACGCCAGGACAATGATGACTCATCTCAGCAGCGACCTCGCTGACCCCCGCCGGTCGACCACACTCAGCCGGATGGTCTCCGTGATCGCCCCGCTGCTCATCGCCGCTGCCGTCTCCTCCGCGTGCGCGACCGGCGGCGGTCCGGACGGGGCGGGTCGGCAGCAGGCCGACGATCGCTACACCGAGGTGGAGTCGGTGGCGGTGGCCGATGACGGGACCGAGCGATCCGTGTGCAGATTCTGGTACGGGATCGGCGACTCACCCACCGACGCGGAGATCCGGGCGGATCACGATGTGGTGGTGCTCAACGCGTGGGAGACCGATCGGCTGCGTGAACTCAAGGAGATCGACCCCGACGTCGTCGTCCTGGTGTACAAGGACCTGTCGAGTACCCGCAGTTACAGCGGCGCCTACGACGACGGATCCGACGCCGAGAAGCTCGCGACGGGCATCGGTTTCGCCCGCGCCGAGGCGGAGAACCCCGAGTGGTTCGCCCGGGACTCCTCGGGTCGCCGGATCGAGTGGGGCCCGTTTCCGGGTCACTGGCAGATGACGGTCTGGGACGAGACGTACCAGCGCGCCTGGACCGACGCCGTGGTCGCCGAGGTCACGGCCGAGGGCTGGGACGGTGTCCTCGCCGACAACGCGCTGAACACGTTGTCGTACTACACGGACCAAGTTGTGGAAGGGACGTCGTCACAGGCGGAGACCGACGAGCGGGTGCGCACCGGCATCGACGAGATGCTCCCCGTGGCCGGAACAGCGCTCAACGACGCCGGGAAGCTGCTTGTTCCGAACACCGCGGACTCGCGCATGTTCGACGGCATGTGGCTTTCCAACAGTCGCTTCGGCGGCGGGTTGGACGAGTTCTTCGCACGAAAGTCCGACGACGGGTCACTCATCACCTTCGACGGCCACCAGTGGGAGGAGATGATGGCCTCAGCGGCGGCCGGCGACCGTTGGCTGCTGCTCATCACCAACGAAGCCGGTCAGCGGGAGCAGCAGTCCGGGTTCGCGGCCGCCGCACTGTTGGCGGGCCCGCGGACCTGTTGGATGGCCACGGGCGACCCGTCCTATCGGTCACTGCCCGACAACCCCTGGCTCGACGCCGGCCTCGGGCAGGCCGTGGGGACCGCCGGACGGTCGGTGGACGGCGTGTGGACCAGGAGGTTCACCGGCGGCTGGGTCGCGCTCAACCCGACGGGCCGGGCCGCCCCCGTGGTGGTGCCGGACGAGCTCCGTGACAGTGTCGACGAGGATCTGCTCGAACCCGGCGAGAGCCTCGTGGTGATCAGATGAGCGTCTCGTAGAACTCAAGGTGGGCGGCGGCGGACCGCTCGACCGAGTACAGGCGTCGCGCCCGGTCGGCCAACGCCCGTCCGAGGCGCCCCGGCTCGGGATCGGTGAGCAGTCGCACGAGCGCGACCTCGAGTGCCTCGACGTCGCCCGGTCGCGCGAGATAGGGGTAACCGGGTACATCGAGCATCTCGGCGACACCCCCCGTGTCGGTGGCGAGAACCGGCTTGCCGGCGCCCATCGCCTCGGCCACCACCAGCGGCTGCTGCTCCATCCGTGAGGGCAGGACGAGTGCGTCGTGAGCGGCCAGGAGTTCGGGCACGTCGGTCCGGTAGCCGAGGAACTCGACCCGGCCAGCCAGGACCGGGTGCGCTGCGAGCCGCTCGGCCACGGGTCGGGCCGGGCCGTCTCCGGCGACGGTGAGGGTGACCCCGTCCCGGAGCACACCGGGACGCTGCAGCGCGGTGAGCAGATCGACGAGCCCCTTGCGCTCCACGAGCAACCCCACGAAGAGCAGGCGACGGACCGGCCCGACCGGTGGCGCGGCCTCGGGCAGAACGACCCCGTTGTCCAGATGGACGATCCGACCGAGAGGGATCCGTAACCGGCGGTGGAGGAAGTCGGCCATCGCGGTGGCGGGGACGACCGTGCGGGTCGACGCGGCGGCGGTGGCGGCGTCTCCGGCGAGGACGGCGCGCGTGTATCGGGAAGGTCCGGTCGCACCCCGCTCACCACGGAACCACGGCTGCGTCACGTCGTCCGGTACGCCGTGGTAGGTCTGCAGTACCGCCCGGGGACCGCCGGGGATCCAGTGCATACCCGCGGCGACCAGTCCGGCGCGACGGTCCTGGGCGTGCACGATGGTTGGTCGCCAGCGCCGGAGGGCTGCCCTGGCACGGCTCCGCGCGCGCAGGTCTCCCTTGCGGGGCACGTCGATCGGATGGTGGATCTCGCGGACGGCCTCGCCGCCACGGGCGGGCGGGGGGCCGAAGACGCCGACCGTGTGACCACCGAGGTCGGCGACCGCGAGGGCGAGTCGGGTGGTCACGTCGACGGGTCCACCCCGGTCCTGTGTCAGCAGGTAGGCGATACGTGCCATGAGCGTCCCCTCCTCGTCGCCCGCCGACTCACCGTCGACCGACCAGTTCGGCCACCAGCGCGGCCATGTCGTCGGCGACCCGGCGCGTGTCGAACCGGGACACCGCTCGAGCTCTCCCGAGACGGCCCTCCCGCGCCGCGAGTTCCCCGTCTCTCAGGCGGGCGGTGATCTCCCGGGCGAGTCCCGCGAGGTCGCCGACGTCGAGGACCGCGCCCGCATCGCCGATGCTCTCGCGCATGCCGCCACCGGCGAACGCGACGAGCGGTCGCCCGCTGGCCATCGCCTCCAGGGGCACCAACGCCATGCCCTCGGCCCGGGACGGCGCGACGACGACGTCTGCAGCACACATGTAGAGGGACGGGTTCGGTCTGTCACCGATCCAGAGCACCGACGGGTCCGACGCGATCGGATGCTCGGCGAACAGCTCCTCACGCAACGGCCCGTCGCCGACGATCGCCAGTCGCGCACCGGGCACGTCGCGCAGCACCGCGGGCCAGGCGCGCAGCAGGTAGTCGTGTCCCTTGAGCGGCGACAGGCGCGCCACGCACACCGCGAGCGGGCCGTCCGGTATCCCCAGCTCGCGGCGGGCGAAGTCGCGGTCACCGGGACGGATGCGGTCGGTGTCGACACCGTTGGGGACGACGACGAGCCGCCCGTCGATCCCGGCGCGGACGCCCTGGTCGCGCTCATCCGAGCTCACGCACACGATGGCGTCGGCCCACCGGGCGGCCAGTCTCTCCCAGAGCAGCGCGGGCCGGGCGGCGGCCCCGTCGTCGGCCTCGAAGGACCACAGGTGGGGCTGGAAGATGGTGGGGACCGCGAGCCCACGGACCGCGAGCCGCCCGACCAGTCCCGCCTTCGAGCTGTGCAGGTGGACCACATCGGGACTGACAGTGCGCAAGAGTGTCGCCAGACGGACGATCTCGCCCGGGGTGCTTAACCCGGGCGACCGCGTGGCCTCCCAGCGGTGCACCCACACCGGGCGGTCGACGAGGCGCTCCGGCAGCCGGCCGGCCGACCCGGTGGCGACGTGCACGTCCCAGCCACGGGCCGCCTGGTCGGTGGCGAGGGCCTCGACGACGGCGGCCACTCCGCCGTCCACCGGTTGCGAGACATGCACCACCGCCGGGCGGCTGGTCGAAGTACCTTGTGTCACCGGTTTCCCCTTTCAGTATCGATCTACCCGCGGCGCAGCCGTCTGAGATCCCCCAGGACGGTGCGGTTGGCTGCCCACGCGAGTGCGCAGAACACCACGATCAGAACGATCGTCTGGACCGCGGTCGACGCCCAGGAGACGGTCAGACCCACTCCCGCGGCCCGCAGTCCCGCGGCGGCCGCGACGCACCCGAGCACGGGGATCGACACACCGAGCACGGCGCGGCCCAGGTCGACCATCCTCGGCGCCACCCCGGCACGACGCATCACGAGGTGTGCGGGTACGAGCAGCACGCCCGCCGCGATGAGTTGCGCCCAGGCCGCTGCGGTCACGCCCCGCCCGGTGAGGGTCAGGAGAAGGGTCGCACCGATGATCAGGTGTGACACCTCCAACACCAGGTACACGCGGAGCCAGCCGACGGCCCGGAGCGCCTCGTACCAGATCACCAGGACGCTGAATATCGCGCCGTAACCGCAGAGCACGATCAGGACCGGTGCCGACGCCGACCACTGCTCGCCGAGGAGGACGATGCTGTCCGCCAGGAGGGCGGCGAGCACGTACGGGCCCGCGACGATCAGCAGGGTCGCGTGGGTGAACCGGCCGGTGGCGGCCGCGAGCTCGTGGCGACGGTCAGCCCGGATCATAGTGGAGAAGACGGGGAACGCGACGGCTCCGAGCACAACGGCCACCATGATGTACGGCACCCAGGCGATCCGGAAGGCCAGCGAATAGACACCGACGGCGTCCGGACCGAGAATCCGCGAGATGATCGGGTAATCGATGCTGACCAGGACGTACGAGACCACGGCGGCCGGGCCGACCAGCTTGATCCACCCGATCGCCTCGCGGGCCACGGCGGTGTCCCACCGGAGCCTCAACCGGCTGCCCACCACGTACCCGAACACCGGCTGGAGGACCGCGGTGACGAGCATCCCGACAGCGAGTGAGTAGGCTCCGGCTCCCGCCGCGGCGAGTCCGACGGTGACGGCCGCGCCGAGCAGGGCGCTGCCGGCGTCCGGGAGCATTCGCCGCCGGAAGTCGAGAGTGCGGTGCATCAGCGCCATCTGCACGCCGCCGACAGCGGTGAACGGCAGACCCACCGCCACTATCGCGATCAGCGGGGCGGCCGCGGGGGCACCGACGAGATGCGCGATCGGGACGCACAACGCCACTCCGCCGACGGCCATGGCAAGCCCGGCCGACACGGACATGACCAGGACGGTGCCCGCCATGACGTTCTCGTCGCGGCTCGTGCGGGCGATGACGTCGTAGACGCCCATCGTCTGGATGACCTGACCGATGTTGACCAGGGACACGGCGACCGTGACGAGGCCGAGGTCAGCCTCGGTGAGAAATAGCGCGAGGACGATGGTGACCACCATCTGGCTGCCCTTGCTGGCCACGTTGACCAGCCCCAGCCAGAGTGAGCCCCGCGCGGCCTTCGCCCCCAGAGAGTCGGTCGCGGTCCTTCCTGACATGGCCGTCCCGACTCAGCGAGCGGTAGCGGAGGCCGCTTCCCCCGTCACCGGCCCGTCGGACATCGGGGGGTCGCCTATCGGGTCGGTCGTGACCGTCGCGGCCGACTCGTTTGGCTCGGCTTCGCCTCGCGCTTCTTCCGGGTTCGCTTCCTCGCCCGAGAGAATGACGGCGACGATCTCGCGAGGATCGGGCAGGCTGCCGATAGCAGCCCGGAGAACCGCGGAATCCGCCCTGCTGTTGGTCACGAGTCCGACAGCAATCCGGCGTTTGTCCGTGACCGGTGCGGGATCCAGTGAAAGTGCGTCCGCCAGGCGTGCCGCCGCGTCGGCGAGTTGCGGTTCAGTCGCGACGAGACGCAGGGGTCTGCCCACGGTCGCGCGCAGTAGTCTCAGTTGCTTGAGACTGTCGACGGAGCCGTCGTCGTCGACCATGACCACGGGATGACCGGTACCGGAGTCCGCGAGAAGGCGACGTAGCCGTCGTGCCGGTCGTGGCCACCACAGGGTCGCTGCGCCGAGCGCCGCGACCCCGCAGATCACCCCCGCGACGACGGCGATGCCAAGCGCCAGCAGAAGGTCCGGCGACGCATGCCTCACGGTGGGCACCGGGTCGAGCACGCGCAGGTCCGCCGTCGGCGACAGTAGCTCCGCCTGCACGAGCTCATCTGCGAGTTCGCTGGCGAGACCGGCGGCGACGTCCGGGTTCTCCGCGCGCACGGTGAGTCGCGCCAACCCGGACGCGGGGACGAGTTCCACCGTGACGTCCTCGGCGATCTCGGTCGGATCTCCCGGGGCGCCCGGCACACGTTCGGCTGCGGCGGTGAGCGCGGAGGCGCTGTGGGCCACCTCGATCAGTGCGGGCAGCGAGTTGGCGACCACGACCCCGAAGTCCGCCGTCTCCGCTGCCGAGGGGGTCGCCCCGGGCACGGCCAGCAGGCCGATCCGGGCGTCGTACGCGTCGCCCCGCACCAGCAGCGCCGCGGCCACGGCGAGAAAGACGATGAGCGCGGTCGCGAGCGCCGCCGTCACCCGCTTGGTCAGCCAGTGTGTCGTCGGTCGGTTCATGGGGAATCCCTTCCGGAGAGCAGGGACCTCAGGAGGTCGTCGTAGGAGCGCATCATGTCGTCTGGATCGTATGAGTTCGCGATGGTGGCGAGTCCGTGTTCTGCTGCCCGGTCACGCGCCGCGGCGTCGGAGAGCAACTCGCGCAGTGCCGAGGCGGTTCGTTGCGGGTCGTCCTGCGGGACGAGACGACCACCTCCTGCTCTCAGCACCTCGCGAAGACCGTCGACGTCCGACGCGACGACCGGACGTCCTGCGGCGAGCGACTCGAGCACCGAAATGGGCAGGCCCTCCCAGTCACTGGTGAGAACCGTGACATCCGTGGCCGCGAGGAGGTCCGGGACGTCGGATCGTGGCCCGAGGAAGCGGATACGGTCGCCGAGGTCAGCGGCCCGCTCCTGCAGTTCTTCCTGGAGTGAACCATCGCCGGCCACCAGGAGAGTGGCGTTCATGTCGAGCAGCCGCCACGCGTCGATGAGCACATCGTGGCGCTTCTGCGGCTCGAGACGAGCCAGACAGAGGGCCACGGGCTGGTCCGGAGGAATGCCCAGCCCGAGACGAGCGGCGTGGCGGTCCGCTCCCCCGGCCAAGGTGACCGCGTTACGGATCACCCGCGGTGCCGGGCGTCCTGCGCCGGCAGCGCTCAGGCGATCGGCGATGACCTGGGCGACGGCGACTATCACGTCGGCGCTGCACCGCAGCGCGCGCGCTGCCAGACGGTAGTCCTCCTCCGCGACACCGTGGAACACGGCGAGGACCGGCACGCGTGGACGGGCGAGCCGCACGACTACGCTCGCCAGGACGTTGTGGGCGATCACCGCGTCGGGCCGGAACTCCTCGAGGGCGACCCTGACCGCCCGGCGGGCACGAAGAATCGACGGGACCGACCTGGTGACCAAAGGCAGCTCATAGTGCGGGTGCCCCCTAGACGCCAGGTTGTCCGCTCGCGACCCCCCGGACGAGGCGACCGCCGAGGTCCACCCGAATCGGGCACCCCGGTCCACGAGTTCGACCACCAGAGACTCGGCCCCTCCGATACCCATCTCATTGATGACATGCACGACGCGCATCGCTCACCCCCTCCCCGCGGCCGGATAGCGCAGGTGCAGAGCGCACGCGGCCGCGACAGCTGACCACAGGGAGATGTAGTACTGCTCGGACAGGAAGATCGAGGCGACGATGACGGCCAGCAGACTCGCCTGGACCGCGACCACCGTGGTCCGGTCTGCCCCCCCGCGTAGCGCGAGCTCGGTCGAGACCAACGCGGTGACGATCACCGCGATGAACAGCAGCAGGCCCAGACCTCCGAGTTCGGCTGCGACCTCGAGATACATGTTGTGGGTGACCGGGGTTTGTTCTGCTATCTCGGCGAGGCCGGACGCGGCGACGTACTCCTCACGGAACCCGCCCGGCCCGACCCCGAGCACCGGGTTCTCCGCGAGCATCCGTGCCGCCGCCTGCCATCGGACCATCCTGGAATCGACGTTGGAGCCGGCGATGTACTGCTTCTCGCCGAGCGCCGCGACGAGTGTGGAAGCAGCGACGGCGGCTGTCGCCGCCGCCGTCATCACGACCGCCGCCCCCGCGAGGATCAGGGTGCGCATCGACATAGCTCCACGAGCGAGCAGCCAGATCACGGCCACAGCCGCCGCGATCGCACCGCCGCGCGAGAACGTCGCGGCCGCCCCGAGTGCGAGGATGCCGACAGACCCGATCCGTACCAGGCCCCACCACCGGCCGCTCCTGCCCACCGTGACGACCAGCGGCAGGGCGGCGACCAGGACATAGGCGAGGTCGTTGGGGTCCTCGAGCGGACCCGTGGCCCGTTTCTCGCCCGACACCACGACGCTGACCAGCGCACCGCTGCCGGCGAGCACTGCTCCCACCACCGATGCCGCCAGGACGGCCCGCACCCTGATCTCGCGGGCGAGAACATCGACGAGGACGGCGGTGATCGCGAGAAAGGGGATCCAGCGGATGGCGTACTGCAGGGTGAACGGTCCGGAGAGGTTGAGTGCCGTGCTGGCCAGGACCGTCGCGGCGAGCGCTGCGAGCAGGACGTGGACGGGGTGGAGGTTGCCCCGCGTTCTCGACCCCACCCTGAGCAGCAGCCAGGAGAGCAGGAGCAGGATGGCCGGGACCTTCGCGGCCTGCGGATGCACGGCGATCAGGGTCCCCTCGACCGCACCCGTGCCGACCGTCAGCACCGCCGCCACGAGGACCAGCCGCTCGACGGTTCGGAGCGCCCTGGATCGCACGCGGCCGGGGTCGCCGACCCCGGGAAGTCCGCCTACCGGCGAGGGGAGGAGGACATCGACTACCGCCGG
The DNA here is from genome assembly GCF_000226215.1 of Dietzia alimentaria 72. GTDB lineage: Bacteria > Actinomycetota > Actinomycetes > Mycobacteriales > Mycobacteriaceae > Dietzia > Dietzia alimentaria. The sequence goes on along the minus strand of NZ_AGFF01000003.1, from coordinate 121,992 downwards.
TCCCGAATCCGTGCGCGGACGCGCTGGTCGAGCCGGATGCGCACGTGGCACGGCATCGTCTCCTCGCGTCTCCGAAACGACCGATCGGGGGTCGGGTAATACCAGGCGACTATTGCAGAGTAGGTCGCGGAGTACACAATTCTTCACAAACTTCGACAAGTGTTGTATTGATTGAGCGTCTGAGATCGAGCGACTGAGACAGTGTCCGCGCCGGCGGCGGCGGATCGGGTCTTCCGATCGCCCCGCGACCCGGTACAGAAGGGAGCATTTCCGTGGTGGCCCATCCGTCCCCAGTCCCCGTGGCGTCTCGTTCCCGGGTCTCGATCGTCATCCCGTGCTTCAACTACGCTCGGTTCCTCGGCGCCGCGATCGACAGCGCCCTGGCCCAGCCCGGGGTCGACCTGGAGGTCATCGTCGCGGACAACTGCTCGACGGACGGCAGTACCGACGTCGCTCGGCGGCGCGCGGCCTCCGATGACCGCATTCGGGTGACCACTCAGCCGTACAACAAGCCGTACCTGCAGAACTACAACGAGGCGCTGGCGTCGACCACCGGAGAGTTCGTCACCGTGCTGGACGCGGATGACCTGCTCTCACCGGGTTCCATTACACGATCCGTGGCCCTGCTGCAGGCCTGCGGCGACCTCGCCTTTGTCTACGGCTACTGCAGGCCGTTCGAGGGCGTGCCCCCGGAGCCGCGACTCGGGCGCACCCGTTGGACGGTGTGGGGCGGGACGGAATGGCTGGGTCGCTTCATGAGGATGGGTCGCAATGTCATCCTCAGCCCGGAGGTGCTCCTGCGACGGTCGGTTCTCGAAGCCGCCGGGTGGTTCGACACCGAGTTCCCGACGGGGGCCGACATGCTGCTCTGGCTGCGCTGCGCAGCCCTCGGCGGCGTGGGGCGGATAGACGGGCCGGACCAGGCGCTGTACCGGATTCACGGGTCGAACATGCACTACGAGGAGAGCGCAGGTCAGCTCCTCGACGACCTGAGGTCCCGTGCCCACGTGTTCGAGCACTTCCTCGAGCACGACGCTCCGCCCCTGCCGGAGATCGACCGGTGGCGCGCAGACTACCGACGCGCCCTCGCCGGCTACGCGATGCGTAACGCGCACGAGGCGTTCGACAGCGGGACGGAAGCCGGGAGACGGGTGGGTGCCGAGTCCGCGGCCCTCGCGGAGGAGTGTCTTCCGAGCATCGTGAACCAGCGGCGCTGGAAACGACTCATGAGACGACGAGGCGGTGACCATTCCCGCTGGCACCGGCGCATCGCCGTTACCGCCCGGACGATTCGCCACCGTGGCGCGACGCTGTTGCGCAGGCGACTCGAGAGATAGCACCGCCCCGACCGGTTCCCCGAACTCGCGTCAGGAATCCCCGGCCCTCACTGGACCGTGGATGCCCGGCACGCTCGTCGGCTCACGAAAGCCAGGAAACCCGTGGCTTCCGAGAGATCCGGCGTCACCCCTAGCGATTCCCGAGGGAGCCCGGGGCGCCACCGGACGACAGGGGCGGTTCTCAGTATCACCCGATCGCGACCATGGTCCTTGGCCCAGTACACACAGCGGTCAGCGTGATGGGCGAGTTCGTCAATGATCTCCGAGACATTGGGAAGCCCCTCGTATGTCATCTCGACCCGGGCGAACACGGCGCCCACACTCACCGTAACCAGTCCCTGCTCCGCGACGGCGGCGCGGATCCGAGCAGCCGCCGCGCTCAGGTCTGCGATGCTGTCTACGCCGCACAGCACCACGAACTCCTCTCCACCGAACCGGCTGACGAGGCTGGAGTGCGGAGCGGCGGCCGCGATGGTCTCTGCGGACTCCACGAGTACCCTGTCGCCCGCAGCGTGACCGAGATTGTCGTTGACGGTTTTGAAGTGGTCGAAGTCGATGAAGAGGAAGCCGACCGCCGAACCGTTTCGACGGCAGTGATCGAACACCTGGGAGTGGCGCCTTATCAGTCCACGGCGGTTCAAGGCGCCCGTCAGAGGATCGGTCTCGCCCAAGGACGTGACCTTCTCCACGGCGGACTCAAGCGAGCTCCTCAGGACCGCCACCATGAAAACCGGAACCGATACGGTGAGGATCGAGGCGCCGGCGGCGACCAGCCGGGCAGCATTGGAGGTCGACCAATAGAGCGAGTGCGACACCGCCAACACGATCGCCACGAACACGAACAGCAGCGTCACTCGGCGGGTCGACGCCATCGCAGCGATCGCGGGAATGGCGGATAACAGTGCGACGATCGCCGGAGCCGCAGCCGGATCCGTCACCACGAAGGCGGAGATTGCGACCCCCACCATTCCCCCGAAGCCGATCACCGCGAATTGCAGATCGCTCAAGCGACCGACATACAGCGTGAAAACAAACGAGAGAGTCGTGTAGATCCATACTGCGAAGAGAGCTGGCATAGCACCGGAGCGGATGAAATCTGGACTTCCGAACGCAAAAATGGGCAAGACGAACGCCCCACTCGTGCTCACCAATACGGCTGTGGAGCGAGCATCGAATCGTCTCCAGAGTGCTGCGCTCATGGGCCGAGTGTAGACGGGCCCGGCGTCTCGGGTAGTGGCGTCCCGCCAATCTGCTATCACTGACAACATCGGATATCGCAGGCTCGCGGCTTCTGGACTCACTGTTCAACAGGAATCCTCGGTAGTAACGTCGAGTACGTCATACCCCCATGTGACAGGCGAGGCCCATTCCCTCCGGACCCTTCCGTCACCTCGCCTCACCGGCGTATCTAAGGAGCCCTCATGAGCGCATCGCCGCTTCTCTCGACAATCCGACCACTTACACCAATTTCGCACCCAGTAATGCAGCGGGATGGAGTGACTCTTGTCCTGGCCACCCCTGCTGCGGCGCCGCTTCTTTGGGAAGAATACTTGAACGGGGCTCGTGCCACCTATGCGGGTCACGGAGTGTCGGCCGCCTTATCCTACGACGAGGTGATCGACGGTGAGAGCACAGCCTTGTTCTACGCGGCTGTGGATTGCACCGGGGCAGTGGTCGGAGGAGTTCGAGCCCAGGGGCCTTACAGAAGCTACCACCAGTCGCACGCACTGCTGGAGTGGGCGGGGCAGCCGGGCCTGGACCTGGTCGCCGACTCGATCGGCCGCCGTCTGCCGGAAGGCGTGGTGGAGATGAAGACGGCGTGGACGGGACCGGGCTCGACCGCCGCGACCGTCGCCTCCCTGCTGCCCCGAACAGCCCTGCCCACCATGCACTTCACGGGTGCGCGGTTCATCCTGGCCACCGCAGCCGACCACGTACTGCGCAGGTGGGAGATGTCCGGCGGACGCGTGGCCGAGCACATCCCGCCGTCGCCTTACCCGAACGAGAAATACCGGACGAGTCTGATGTGGTGGGATCGCCAGCGTCTCCACCTGGATGCTGAGCCGGAGGTGTACCGGGAGATGCTGCGGGACACCGCCGCGGTCGCGGATTCGGTGCCGGTCGATGACTGACCTAGCGAAGGTGTCATACGGCGTCGAGCACCACCGGGCGGAGATCATTGACCAACACGATCCCGCGCAAGCCGATCGTCTCGCGTTTCTCCTTTCGACGTGCGCGACCGTCGTGGATCACACGGCCAGTCAGATCGAGGCGCTCGCCGCACTCCCCGAGTCGTTTGACACCGACTGGGACGACACTCGATGGGTGTACTACCCGTGGAGATCACAGCTAATCAGACTGCTGGCGCCGGCTGGTTTCCACCGCCTGCGGCTCGACCGGAATCGCCACAAGATCACGTCGGATGAACAGGTAAGGGCGCGTGCTCTGAATATCGGGGTGGTAGGCCTCAGCGTGGGCCACGCCGTCGCCCACACACTGGCCCTCGAGGGTCTGTGCGGACGACTTCGTCTCGCCGACTTCGACCGGATGGAGTTATCGAACCTCAACCGCGTGCCGGCGACGGTCCTCGACATCGGGGTGAACAAAGCAGTCGTCGCGGCCCGGAGGATCGCCGAGCTGGACCCGTACCTCGAGATCGAGGTGGAACCGGACGGGATCACCGAGAAAAATCTCGACTCGTTCCTCGATGGCCTGGACCTGGTGGCAGAGGAATGCGATTCCTTCGACACGAAAGTGCTGATCCGGGATCGAGCTCGGGCCAAGGGTATTCCCGTACTCATGGAGACCAGCGATGGCGGGGTACTCGATGTGGAACGGTTCGACCTGGAGCCCACGCGGCCACTTTTCCACGGACGCGTGGGGGAACTCGACCGCGATTCGCTGGCCACGTTGACCACCGAACAAAAAGTCCCGCTCGCGCTGGAGATCTTGGACGGATCCCAGATCACCGACAGGATGGCCGCGTCAGCTCTGGAACTGGGCCGGTCCCTGACCACCTGGCCACAGACGGGCGGGGACGTGGCACTGGGTGGTGCGAGCGTCGCCGCCGCCGTCCGACGGATGGTGCGCGGACAATCACTGTCCTCCGGCCGCATCCGGGTAGATCTCGACAAGTCGCTCGACGAGCTCCGAGCGGGGACTTACGCTTCCGCCGCCCCCACGGTCGACGGCGCCGACCCGCGAGAGACGGCCGCCCGTCCGAGGGATCCTCGCGAGGTGGCACGAGAAGATAATGCTGTCGAGATCGTACTCTATGCCGTTTCGCGGTCTCCCTCATACGGGAACTCCCAGCCCTGGCGGCTGGGCCTCGCAGACGAAACGCTCGAGATACGCGAGGGGTCCGATGCCGACACCCCGGTAGATCTGGCGGGCCGTTCGACGTCGGTTGGACTTGGGGCGGCATGGTTCTCCGCCGCAACCGCGGCCGGCGCGGTCGGTTTACGTGGGACGGCGACTTTTAGTGGGGAGTTCGACGACCCACGCCTCACCGTCGATCTCACTCCCGCGCAGCGCCCTCGGCACGCGCGGACCGATGGGCGAGGCGGGCTGGAGTCCCTGCTGGCCCGTCACACCTGCAGGATTCCAGGCGACGGCTCTCCACTCACCCGCGAGGAGGTGGCCGCAGCTCTGGACCGTCCCATCGCCGACGCGCCAGGGGACGAGGCACCACCGCGTGTGCTGTTGCTCGACGATCCGGCTGAACGCTCTCAGTTGGCGGCGCTGCTGGGCATGACCGAACGCCTCCGCTTTCTTACGCCCCACCTGCACGCGGACTGGATCGCGCGACATCCCCTCCACCCGGAATCAACCGGCGTCCCCGAGTCCGAGCTCGCGCTGGCGCAGGGGCAGGTCCCAATGCAGACCATCCTGCGTCGACCCGACGTGATGGCGTGCCTGCGAGACTGGGGTGCGGGGTCCGCTCTGGGCGCCGATGTCGCCGCGCGGGTGGGCTCCGCGTCCGCCACAGCGGTAGTCCTCGCGACCGATCAGTCAGCACGCGCGCATATTCGTGCCGGCTGGGTCGGAACGGACCTGTGGGTACGGGCAACCTCGGCAGGACTGGCGGTGTACCCGATGACGCCGATCTTCCTGCACGCGGTGTCTCAGACCGATTTCACCGCTCTGGCCCCGCACCACGCGGACGAGTTGGCCGAACTCGCCGAGCAGTTTCGACAGCTCACTCGTCCGATCGACTGCGAAGTCCCCGCGATGCTCCTTCTGCTGTCCCACGCCCCGACCACCGGACCGGTGAGCCGTCGCCGACCAGTGGAGGATCTTCTCGACTAATGGCGAACCGTGTCAGGCTCCTGTTCTCGCAACCACCGCCCGGGCGGTGAGCAACAAGATTTTGATGTCGAGCCAGATAGACCAGTTCTGAATATAGAAATTGTCGTAGAGAGCTCGGTCGGTGATGCTCGTGTCTCCTCGAAGTCCGTTTATGGCGGCCCAACCGGTCAGTCCGGCCGTTACCCTGTGGCGGTCACCGTAGGACGGCACGGTCTGGGCGAACTGCTCGACGAAGTGCGGACGCTCCGGCCTGGGCCCCACTAGGGACATGTCCCCACGAACGACGTTCCATAATTGAGGTAGCTCGTCGATCGAGGTTGTTCGGAGGAATCGCCCGAGTGGGCTGATCCTGTTCTCGGAATGCCAATCGGTGTCGGACGCACCGCCATCGACCGGGCGCATCGACCGGAACTTGTAGAGCAGAAACTCGCGTTCGTCGCCGCCCACCCGAACTTGGCGGAACAGAACCGGTGCTTCGGGACTAGTCAGCTTCACAGCTACTGCGGTGAGAGCCAGCAGCGGGGCCAGCAGGATCAAGGCGGTGCCGGCGACCGTCACGTCGAAGACACGCTTGGCATGCCAGTACCAAGTGCGATGAATGTGTCGCCGTACCCGGATGAGTGGAATTGTGTGGATCCGGTCCATGTCCGAGTTGAGGTGAACGAACTCGAACAGGCGAGGGACCAAAAATATCTCGCAGTCCAGCTGGTCGCACTGGCGCAACGGTGAGACCAGCGACGAGTCCGGCGCGTTGCGGAACGCCACGATCACGGTCTGCACATCCAGTTCGCTCACTACGTCGTGAAGAGGTCTGTCGAGGATAGGAACCGGCAACTGATCGGCCCCCAGCAGCGGATCGGAGTCGACGACTGCCACCGGCGTCAAGCCCAACTCTGGGAAACGATAGATGCTCTCCAGTAGTTCCGACGCGACCAGACCACCGCCGACGATAACGGTCCGCCGCCGGGCTCCCACCGAGCGCCGACGAACCTGACGAACTACCGAGTAGTACAGAGCACGGATGACGAACAGCGACAGGAACACGCAGCCGATCATGACCAGAAGTGCACGAATCGAGTCGTCTCCCTCAAAAGCGGCCTTCAACACCAGTGACCCGACCACCGCACTCCCGGCGAGCCTGGGCGCATCGTTGAGCACGGATAAGGTGACGAGCGACCGGTAGTTCCCCGTGAGTTCCACGGCTAGTATCACCGCGAAAGCGGCCGCCACGGCTTCGACGCCGATTTCCACGAGGGCGGCCATAACGACGACAAGGACCACCGTGTCAAGCGCCAGTAGAACCAAGTCGGTTCGTGTCCGGCTGAGGCGCAATCGCCTGCTCGGTTCCGCTACGACGGCAGTGCGATTCGAGATCACCGCATCTTCTCCAATCGCCGGGTCTGGTCGGCGATCACTCGTGTGTTCCGTGTCCGGCGCAGTTGGCTCTCGCGGTAGAACCGCGAGTCGAGTTCCCCGGCGCGAACACCGGCGTGCGCGTGGGGACGATGCATCTCGCGGACGCCGCCAGCCATTGCTCTTGTGGCCTTGACGCCAAGGAGTCGATGTACAGCCACGCGGTAGGTTGGGCAGCCCACCGAATCTGACGTTACAGGGATCGCGAAATCTAGCGCGGCGCCGCGGATCTCATCCTTCACCGCGGAATCGGTATCGAAGTGCGCGATGGTTGTGGTCTCACTTCCGAAATTGAAAAGACTATCGGTGATGGAATCGGCGGGAGCGGCGAGACCTCGCCGTTGGTCACGCCCGCAACCGCCTTACGATTAAGGAGCGTATCGCAGCGAGACCTCCGTGAGTAACGAAAGATGCCAGCCAAACGGGAAAGCACCGGAAAAACGCCAAACCAGCGGGTTGCGCTACTTGCTTCTCGGATCCGAAGGAGGCCGAGGACGCCGGGTGATCGGGGTTCGATTCGGAGACCAGTGTTCGGTCTGCTAATCCGTGCGACGGGCACGTTGAAGCAAAGAGGCCACGTCCCACTCCCGCCTTCCTAGCCATTTCGGCCGGGAACGTCGCAACGAGATAATTGATCTGGTTCGCGAGATGCGAAGTAACGTAATTGTCCGGCAGAGCGGGCAACGCGGCCAAATAAATCACTGCATCGAATTTCTTCAGGTCCGCTTTGGTTACGTTACGGATATCAGTCCCGAGTGGGGGTCCAGCATCCCCGACCCCACGCTACGTGTCGTAGCCCGTGACGGCATAGCCCGCTGTGGACGGTTCATTCGCAAGGACCGTGCCCATGTGGCCTTGATCACCGCTGACCATGACCTGGATTCAACCATCGGCCTTGAGAGCGAATTGTCCTTATCCTGATCCGGGTAGCCGTTTCACATCAAGCGGGTGATTGTAACGGGGGAGATCTCTCGAACCGGCAGCGGACCGGCCTGCTGTGGCGACCGCGCGTCATCATCGTCGTCGAGTGCGCGCAATGTCGACTCGGCGGCCACACGCTTCTCGGACGATTGTGAACGGAGGTGACCTCGCGACTGTCCCTCCGGGCGGCGAGCCCCGGTAACGCGGGATCTTTATTCAGGCGAGAACGATATCGGACGCAGCAGCCGGTCGGCCGAAGTAGTAACCCTGCGCATGGGTAAAGCCCAGGTCCCTCAGTAGCGGCAACTGATCCTCGCGCTCGACCCCCTCCGCCACTGTCTCGATCCCCAGGGCATGCGAGATGTCACAGATGGCCTCGACGATGCTCCGCAGGGACGTCTGATCCATAAGTGATGAGATCAGGGAGCGATCGATCTTCACGACACTGATCGGCAGGTCGGCGAGGTAACGCAACGCAGCAAACCCGGTGCCAAGATCGTCCACGCAGATCGTGCATCCCAACTCGGCGAGCGACTCGATCGTGCGGACCGCGGGAGAGGCGAGCTTGATGAGGTCCTGCTCGGTGATCTCCACCCAGATGGCGGAGGGATCGAGTTCGAATTTGGCCAGCAGGCGTTCGATATGGGGAAGCAGGACGGGATCGGACAACTGCCGCGCGGAGAAGTTGACCGCCACGAAGAACGACTTGGAGGGGGTGCCTTCGTTCCATCGGTCGAGCTGTTTCAACGCAGCGGACGTGCCCGCCTTGCCGATGGGAATTATCAGCGACGTCTCCTCGGCGGCCTCGAGAAACTCCGCTGGCGCGAGAAGCCGGCCGCCCGACCGCCACCGCAAGAGGGATTCGTAGCCAAGCACCTCTTTCGAATCCAGACTGACGATGGGCTGGTAATGCATCTCGAAATCAGTGTCGACCGCCTTCGCTAACGCGGTCCGTAGCTCCACTTCTCGCCGGAGTTCTGACAGAAGTGCGCTGTCGGCCTCATGGAAGTGGACCCCGGTTTTGATCGCGATGTGAACCGCCCCGAGCGCGGCCTCGATCAGAACGCTCGGTTCTGCCTCACAGATTCCGTCTGCGGTGGCGAGCCCCACCCGAGATTGGACGAAGAAGTCTCGGCCATCGACCCTGACCGGGCGACCGAGGTGGTGGATCGTCGCCGCGACGATATCTTCGACGGCAACAACGGCGACATCGAACAGCAGGAACAGAATCTGGTCGAGCGGACCGGAAGACACGCTGGCTCTGTCCCCGAGTTCGTTTCGCACCGCGTCCAGCGCGGCCGAGTAGACGGCTCGGGCCATGTCGAAGCCGACGGAGGGAATCAGTACTCCCGAATAATCCAGCGCTATGGCGATCACACCCGGCTCGGTGGGACGCGATCGCCCGCCAGTACCCGCGGCGGCGGTAAGGTGGTCCATCAAAAACTCCCGTCAGTTCTCTTTGCGGACACGCTCACCCTGCAGGTTGAAGCCTCATGACTCTTGGAGCCGAGACGGACGGCCGCTCCTCCACGAGCGGAATGCTGAGGCTGAATCCAGCTCACGAAGTCAGGTCCGACGAACGCAGATCGCCCAAAAAGACGATACCAGTGAGTCAGTCGACCGAGGTGTCTTACGCGTGGGCCTCTCGAACTGGCCTCGCCGTGTTCTGTAAGTGGAGCCTAGGGGATTCGAACCCCTGACATCTGCCTTGCAAAGGCAGCGCTCTACCAACTGAGCTAAGGCCCCGTGCGACAGCTACACATCCGTCGCATACCTCCAAGGATAAACGCCGGACCGCGTCGAGCGAATCCGGCGTCAACCTGGCGGAGTGGGCCTAGGAGGACTTGAACCTCCGACCTCCAAATTATCAGTTTGGCGCTCTAACCACCTGAGCTATAGGCCCTCGTACCGAAGCGTTAATCTACCCGACGCCCTCGCCGTTGCCCAAATCGGAGCGCCCGGGAGGGGCGTCGCACGCGGTCAGTTCCGTCTGTCGGCGAGCGTGACCTGCACTCCCCCACCGGTCAGACCGGCCGCGAGGTTGTAGATGAACACCGCCAGCGTGACGAGGATTGACAGCAGGAGAACATTGAGCAGGCCCACCCCTCCGCTGTAGAGGAAGATCGTGGAGGGGCCGATCACCGATGCGGACTCGTCGCCCGCGACGCCGGTGAGCAGGCCGCCCAGTCGATCCCAGACCCCCATGCCGGACAGCAGTAGATAGGTCACGCCGATCGCGACCATCCACACGAGGTAGAGCGCGAACATCAGACCGAGCACGGTGGTGAACGCCGACCACGGGTCGATGCGGCGCAGCACGAGGACCGACTCCATAGGCCCGCGGCGTTCGGTGGGCGAGATGATCGGTGCGGCTCGGCCGGCGGCCCCACCGGAGTGCGCCCTGGCCACCCCCCCGGTCATGCCTTCGGCACGATGCTGGGGGGCGGTCGGAAACGCGGTGGTGCGGGCTTTGCCCGATTCATCCCTGCCCGATTCATCCCTGCCCGACTCGTCTTCACCCGAAGCGTCGCCGGCGGGGGTGCCGAAGCCCGGTGCCGGGGCAGACCCCTTGGGTGCGGGGCCGTCAGGGACCCGGCCTTCTGGGGCCGGTTCGGTCGGCTCGGTCATGACCTACGCCTCCTCGATGGACTCGGCCTCGGACCGGTCCTCGTCGTCGGGCTCATCAGCGTTGCGGGCGATCGCCAACAGCGCGTCGCCCTCAGCCAGGTTCATCAGTCGCACGCCCTTGGTCTGGCGGCCGGCCTTACGCACCTGCTTGGCGAAGGTGCGGATGACGCCACCGCTGGAGGTGATGGCGTACAACTCGTCCTGCAACTCCACGATCGTCGCACCGACGAGCTTGCCACGCTTGGGATCGAACATCAGCGTGAGAACGCCCTTGCCACCTCGTCCCTGCGCCGTGTACTCGCTGAGGGCGGTGCGCTTGGAGTAGCCGCGCTCGGTGGCCACCAGGAGGAAGTACTTCTCCTGGTCGGAGGCGTCGGCGCGGATCACGGACATGCTCAGCAGCGCGTCGCCGTCGTTGAACCGCATGCCCATGACACCGGACGTCGCGCGTCCCATCGGACGCAGCGTGTCGTCGTTGGCGTGGAAGCGGATCGACTGCCCCTTCTCGGACACCAGCAGCAGGTCGTCGTCGGGACTGGCGAGTGCGGCGCCCACGAGCTCGTCACCGTCGCGCAGGTTGACGGCGATGAGGCCGCCGGAGCGCGGGGAGTCGTAGTCCTCGAGACGCGACTTCTTGACCAGGCCGTTGCGCGTGGACAACACCAGGTAGGGAGCGTCCTGGTAGCCCTTGATGCGGATCACGCTGGCGATGCGCTCCTCCGGCTGGAACGCCAGGAGGTTGGCGACGTGCTGACCGCGCGCGGTTCGGTTGGCCTCGGGCAGTTCGTACGCCTTGATCCGGTAGACGCGGCCCTTGGTGGTGAAGAACAGGAGCCAGTCATGGGTGGAGGAGACGAAGAAGTGCCGGACGATGTCGTCCTGCTTGAGTTCGGCCCCGCGAACGCCCTTGCCGCCGCGCTTCTGAGCGCGGTACAGGTCGGTGCGGGTCCGCTTGGCGTAGCCGGTCTCGGTGATGGTGACCACCACGTCCTCACGGGCGATGAGATCCTCGTCGGTGACGTCGCCGTCGGCCGGGATGATGACGGTCCGGCGGTCGTCGCCGTACTTCTCCACGATCTCGCGCAGCTCGTCGCCCACGATCGCTCGTTGCCGCTCCGGCTTGGCGAGGATGTCCTTGTACTCGGCGATCTCCAGCTCGATCTGCGCGAGCTGGTCGACGATCTTCTGTCGCTCGAGTGCCGCGAGGCGGCGGAGCTGCATGTCGAGGATGGCCTGCGCCTGGTCGTCGTCGATGTCCAGGAGGTCCTTGAGGCCCTGACGAGCGATATCGACCGTTTCGGAACGGCGGATCAGGGCGATGACCTCGTCGAGCGCGTCGAGCGCCTTGACCAGGCCGCGGAGGATGTGGGCGCGCTTCTCCGCCTCGTCCAGCAGGTACTGGGTGCGGCGGACGATCACTTCGATCTGGTGCGTCACGTACAGCCGCACCAGCTGATCGAGCGGCAGGGTGCGGGGCACCCCGTCGACGATCGACAGCATGTTCGCACCGAATGACGTCTGAAGCTGCGAGTGCTTGTAGAGGTTGTTGAGCACGACCTTCGCCACGGCGTCACGCTTGAGCGTGATCACGATGCGCAGGCCGACGCGGTCGGAGGACTCGTCGTCGATCTTGGAGATGCCGGCGATCTTGCCGTCACGCAGCTGCTCGGCGATCGACAGGATCATGTTGTCCGGGTTGACCTCGTACGGCAGTTCGGTGATCACGATGACCGTACGGTTGCCCTCCTCCTCGATGGAGGTCTTGCCGCGCATGCGGACCGAGCCGCGACCGGTGGTGTAGGCGTCCTTGATGCCCTGGTCGCCCACGATGAAACCGTGCGTGGGGAAGTCCGGGCCCTTGATGCGCTCCATGCAGGCGGCGAGGGCTTCCTCGTCGGTCGCCTCGGGGTGCTCGAGCATCCAGTAGACAGCCTCGGCGACCTCGCGGAGGTTATGCGGCGGCATCTTGGTGGCCATCCCCACCGCGATGCCGCTGGAGCCGTTGATCAGCAGATTCGGCACCCGCGACGGCAGGACCACCGGCTCCGACGTCTTGCCGTCGTAGTTCGGCTGGAAGTCGACCGTGTTCTTCTCGATGTCCCGCACCATTTCCATGGCGAGCGGGGTCATCTTGCACTCGGTGTAACGCATAGCGGCCGCGCCGTCGTTGCCGCGCGAACCGAAGTTGCCCTGGCCGTCGACCATCGGATACCGCATCGCCCACGGCTGGGCCAGACGCACCAGCGTGTCGTAGATCGCCGAGTCGCCGTGCGGGTGGAAGTTACCCATGGTGTCGGCGACGGGTTTGGCCGACTTCACGTAGCTGCGCTCGGGGCGGTACCCGTTGTCCCACATCGCGTAGAGGATGCGGCGGTGTACGGGCTTCAGGCCGTCGCGGACGTCCGGCAGTGCACGCCCGACGATGACGCTCATCGAATAGTCGATGTAGCTTCTCTGCATCTCGGCCTGGATATCGACCGGCTCGATCCGGTCGTGTCCACCGGCTTCAGGCGGCAACGTCGTGTCCGTCATGGGCTCCTCTTCTATCGCGCTCGAAGCAGCACAAGCAGGCGTCGCTCCGACCGGTCCAGTCTATAGGTCCAGCGGAAACGGCACGTACGGGCATGCGGACCCGTCCTCTATATCCTCGATTCGCTCCCTCTACGTGTTGACGGTCATAGCATCTGGTCATGGGCTCGCACAGGTCTCCAGTCCGCCACCGTTTCCTCGCCTCGGTCGCCGCCGTCGCGTCACTCACCGTGTGGATGACGACGATGACGACGACGGTCTCAGCTGAACCAGTGGAGCAGTTCGACCAGCCGGGCAGCTTTTATGACACGCGATCTCTCCCGACGGGCTCCCCCGGGGTGGTTCTTCGGGACGAGGCCGCCGACCTTCCGCTGACAATCGCTGTGCCCGGTCTCGCTCCCCTGGCCTCGCCGCTCCCGGCCACGGCTCAGCGCTTGATCTATCAGACGACCAACGTCGACGGGCGCCCGGTGGCCACCTCCGGCGCGTTCTACGACTCAACCGCGCCGTGGTCCGGCCCCGGCCCTCGACCGACCATCGTGCTCGGCCCGGGTACGCAGGGCCAAGGGGATGCGTGTGCTCCGTCGCGGAACCTCGAGTCGGGCCTCGGCGTCAACCCGCAGACCAACGGCCTCGTGCCGTCGTATGAGGAGGGGTTCGCTCTCATGCTGGCGGCGCAGGGGTTCCGGGTGATGGTGGTGGACTACATCGGGCTGGGCACCCCAGGCGTTCATACGTATTCGGACCGGGTCGAGCAGGCGCACGCCATGCTCGACGGGGCCAGGGCCGCCCGATCTCTCAGCGGCGACGCACCCGTTGTGTTCTGGGGTCACTCGCAGGGCGGCGGCGCTTCCGCCGCGGCGGCCGAGCTGGCACCCGAATACGCTCCGGACGTCGATGTGCGCGCCGCGTACGCCTCAGCTCCGCCTGCTGACCTGCTGGCGGTGCTGGATCACATCGACGGCTCCACACTGACCGGTGCAATCGGGTTCGCGATCAACGGAATGGTTGAACGATATCCAGTCATCCGGGAGGTAGTGGACCGGAACGTCAGCGATGCCGGGCGGGCCGCACTCGCAGATGTCGCCGGGCTCTGCACCCTCGACCTGCGGTCCGCGTACGGCGGTCACACGACCAACGAGTGGACCGTTTCTGGTCGTCGTCTCGGGGAGATCATCCGCGAAGAACCCGACGCGATGTCCGTGCTCGATCATCAGCGAATCGGAAACCGCGCCCCGGCTGTACCGGTGATGCTGGCCGGCGGCGTCCATGACGACATTATCCCGCTCGGGCAAGTGGAGCAGCTCGGCCGCGACTGGTGTGGTCAGGGCACTCCCGTGCACTTCCGGTACGAAACCACACCCCCGGTCGCCGGTGTCACCCACGCGGCGGCGGCGGTGACCAACTTCGCGCCGGCTGTGGACTTCGTCCGCGACCGACTGGCGGGCCTTCCAGCACCAGACGACTGCGGCACATTCTAGAGAACCCGCCGCTCAACCAGCTGGTTGAGCGGCGGGTTCCGACACCTGGGCGCCGGTGGCATCAAACGTCGAGGAACCTCACATCACGCGCATTGCGGGTGATGAAGTTGCGTCGCGCTTCGACGTCCTCGCCCATCAGGATGGAGAACAGCTCGTCGGCGGCGGCCGCGTCGTCGAGCGTCACCTGGCGGAGCGTACGGACCGAGGGATCCATCGTGGTCTCCCACAGCTCCTTCGGGTTCATCTCGCCGAGGCCCTTGTAGCGCTGGATACCGTCGTCAACGTTGATCCTGCGCTTCTTCTCCAGGCCGATCCTGAGCAGCTCGTCACGCTCCCGGTCTGAGTACGCGAAGTCGGGCTCGCCCTTGCCCCACTTGAGCTTGTAAAGGGGTGGCTGCGCGAGGTAGACGTACCCGTTCTCGACCAGCGGCTTCATGAACCGGAAGATCAGCGTGAGCAGCAGCGTCGAGATGTGCTGACCGTCGACGTCGGCGTCGGCCATCAGCACGATCTTGTGGTAGCGCAGCTTTTCGATGTCAAATTCCTCATGAATGCCGGTACCCAGAGCCGTGATGATGGCCTGGACCTCGGCGTTCTTGAGGACCTTGTCGATCCGCGACTTCTCCACGTTGATGATCTTTCCGCGCAGCGGCAGGATCGCCTGGAACATCGAGTCGCGACCCGATTTGGCGGAGCCGCCGGCGGAGTCGCCCTCCACGATGTACAGCTCGGACTTGGACGGGTCCTTGGACCGGCAGTCCGCGAGCTTGCCCGGCAGACCGCCAATGTCGGTGGCCGACTTACGGCGAACCATCTCACGGGCCTTACGGGCGGCCACCCGGGCCTGGCTTGAGGCGATGGCCTTGTTGATGATGACCCTGGCCTCGGCCGGGTTGGCCTCGAACCAGTGCCCCACGTGTTCGGACACCTGACGCTGGATGAACCCCTTGACCTCGGTGTTGCCCAGCTTGGTCTTGGTCTGACCTTCGAACTGTGGGTCCGCGATCTTTGCGGAGAGCACCGCGGCCAATCCCTCACGAATGTCGTCGCCGGTGAGGTTGGGGTCCTTCTCTTTGAGAAGCTTCTTCTCGCGCGCGTACTTGTTGACCAGTGAGGTCAGCGCCGCACGGAAGCCCTCCTCGTGCGTACCACCCTCGTGGGTGTTGATGGTGTTGGCGAAGGTGTGGACAGACTCCGAATAGCCGGAGTTCCACTGCATGGCCACCTCGACCTCGTGGCCGGTGCCCTTGCCCTCGAAGTACAGGATCGTGGGATGGATGGAGGTCTTGGACTTGTTGATCGCCGTGACGTAGTCCTTGAGTCCGTCCGGGTAATGGAAGGTGCGCTTACGCTCGCGGACCTTGACCGGCTCAGCCTTGGGCTCGGGTTCCGTCTCCACCGAACCCTCGACGAACGCGGCCTCTGGATCCACCGCTCCGTCAACATCCGAACCCTCATCGGAACCGGGCGCCGAATCGGCCCCGCCACCTTCACTGTCCGCGATCGCTTCGAGCTCCGCCGCCTCCTCGGCACGGGAGCGCCGATCCGTCAGCGTGATGGTCAGTCCCTTGTTGAGGAACGCCATCTCCTGCAGACGACGGGCGACGATATCGAAGTCGTAATTGGTCGTCTCGAAGATCGAGCCGTCCGCCCAGAAACGAACCCGGGTCCCCGTGCCCTCGGCGGGGCCGGCATCGACCAGATCTTCCGGGACGGCCGTGTTGAAATTCTGATTCCAGAGGCGATTGTCACGCTTGATCTCCACCTCGACGCGCGTCGACAGCGCATTGACCACGGAGATACCGACACCGTGCAGGCCGCCGGAGACCGCATACGAGTCCGAGTCGAATTTACCGCCGGCGTGCAACTGCGTCATGACCACCTGGACGGTGGGTATGCCCTGCTCGTGCATCTCGACGGGGATTCCGCGCCCGTCGTCGATGACCTCGACACCACCGTCTTCGAGAAGGGTGACCTTGACGCCCGTGGCGTGGCCCGCCATCGCCTCGTCGATCGAGTTGTCCACGACCTCCCAGATTAGGTGGTGCAGACCGCGGGGTCCGGTGGAGCCGATGTACATACCCGGACGCATCCGGACGGCCTCGAGCCCTTCGAGGACGGTGATCGACGATGCACCGTAATCGGTCGAGCCCTTCTTGCTGGCCTTGCTCTTGGCGTCCGCCACGTGCGAACTCCTCGCGTCTCGGGGATCTGTGGGACCGGCCCAGTCTACCTGCGAGAACCGTCCGGTGGGACACGGGCACGCCCGCTCCGACCCGATGAGCCGCCCGCCCTACCCGTAGGTGTCCCGCGGACCGCGCCCGGACACGTGCAGTGGGCCCTTCCGCCAACTCGGCTTCTCAGGTCCCTCGACCTTCAACCGGCGGACGTGGCCCGGTCCCATCGCCGCAGCGATCTTGCGCAAGATGTCCGCCGAAATCAACCGCAGCTGGGTTGCCCACGCCGTGCTCGACGCCCGCACATAGAGGATCCCCTCTTCGAGCCGCTCCGGGGAGGCGTGGGTCGACACGTCCTCCCCGACTATCCGATCCCACTCCGCGAACAGTCGACCCGTGGTGACCTTGTCGTCCCATCCGCGCTTCTTCGCCACCTGCCCGACCAGTCGCCCTAGCGGCTGCGGGTCCCAGTGGTCCGCGCCCGAGCCCGTCCAGCCACGCTTGCGCAGTCGACGCCCCGTGCCCACCGGCCCACTTCGACCGCGACCGACCTGCTTGCCCTCCGCACGCGCTCTCGCCCGGGCCTCTTCGAGAGCTTGTTTGGCGATGTCATAACCACGTTGCGGCTGGCCTGACGGTGTTACCGAATCCCCACCGGGTCCGCTCATATCGGCTGGTACCCCCTTCCAGTATCAGTGTTCTCGTCGTTGTCGTCGTCATCGCTCGCGTCGCCGGCTGGTTCCACGTCAGCGTCGTAGCGTCGCGGTGACAATGTGATCTCCGAATAACGATCAGCGTCTTCGCCCGTCATCACGACGTCATGACGGACACCTCGAAGGCTCGACGGGACGTCCTCCCCCACCGCCGCGGTGATGAGAACCTGCTCCACGCCTGCCGCAACATCGGCCAGTGCAGCACGACGATGCCGGTCGAGTTCGGCGAACACGTCGTCGAGGAGGAGCACCGGTTCGATGCCGTCGGCGCGGAACAACTCGAGCGATCCGAGACGGAGGGCGAGCGCGAACGACCATGTTTCACCGTGGCTCGCGTAGCCCTTTGCGGGCTCGTCACCGAGCGTCAGGGTCAGATCATCCCGATGAGGTCCGACAAGCGACATGCCGCGGTCGATCTCATCGGGCCGGCGACGCCCAAGCTCGGCCAGGAGGACGGCTTCGACGAGTTCGGGGTCGGTCAGTAGTGACTCGTCGGGCGCGCCGTCAACTCGGAACCGGTAGGCGAGCCCCGCCGGGCGGGACTCCGGTGCCAGGCCGCGATAGGCCTCGACGACGAGGGGCCGCAGTTCTCGCAACAGGGCAATGCGCCCGGCAACAATACGCGCCCCCAATTCGGCCAGACGGCCGTCCCACACGTCGAGCGTGTCCAGAACACCGGCCGATTCCTCGGATCTGCCGCGCCGCATAGCGGCGGACGCCGACTTCAGGAGCGCCGAACGCTGACGCAACACCGAGGAATACTCACTCAGGTCCCCACCGAGAGCAGGCCGCCTTTGCACCATCAGCTCGTCGAGCAAGCGCCGGCGCTCCGCGGGTTCGCCCCGGACAAGAGACAAGTCCTCGGGTGCGAAGAGGACGGACTGCACTACGCCGAGGATGTCCCCGAGACGCCGGCAGGGCGAGGTGTTGAGTCGTGCGCGGTTGGCTTTCCCGGAGTTCAGGGCCATCTCGATCGTGAGCTCACGCCCTGCGTTGTGCGCGAGTGCCCCGATAAGAGCGGTCTCCGCACCGGTGCGGATCATCGGCGCGTCACCGGCCACACGATGGGATCTGAGCGTGGCCAGGACACCGATCGCCTCGAGGACGTTGGTCTTACCGTGACCGTTCCGCCCGACCAAGGTGGTCACGCCCGGGTCGAGATCCAGCTCCAGCAGTGGCCAGGAGCGGAAATCGAGAAGCCTGAGATGACGCAGGTGCATGCCGGTCCGGCTAGGTGCTGTGGGCTCAGCCCGGCAAACGCACGGGCATGAGCAGGTAGGTGTGGTCGGAATCGATCGGAGCGATGGAGCCGTCGGCATCCATCTCCGGGAGCGCCTCCGGCGCCGGGCGCAGTACCGCGGGACGACTGGCCTGCGTGAACCCGAAGGCCACGCGCGAAGAGTGCACGCTACCGAGGCCGTCGAGCAGGTAACCCGGATTGAACGCGATGGTCAGGGGAACGCCCACGAACTCAACCGGCAGAGTCTCGTTGGCCTGGGCCGCGTCGTCTCCGCCAGCCGACAGTGCGACTTCACCCTCGGAGAATGCCAGGCGAACCTGGACACCGCGGTCAGCGACCAACGCCGCACGCTTGATCGCCTGGACCAGCGGTTCCACCTCGACCACAGCCACCGAGGTGTGCTGCGGTGGGAGAAGCTGGCGGACCTTGGGGAACTCCGCGTCGAGCAGCCGGGTCGTGGTGCGTTGACCGGAGACCAACACACCGAGAATCCCCTCGGCGCCCACATCTGCGCCAGCACCAAGGCTCAGATCGACACGCCCGCCGCCGCCGGATGACCGGCTGACCTCGATCATCGCTTTGGCCGGAATGAGAACCTCCACAGCCACGTCATCGCGCGCCGGCTCCCACTCGAAGTCACGGATCGCCAAGCGGAACCGGTCAGTCGCGATAAGCGTGACGCGAGATCCCTCGATCTCCATCCGGATGCCGGTGAGCATCGGCAAAGTGTCGTCCTTGCCCGCGGCTACCGCGACCTGCGACACCGCCTCAGAGAACGCATCGACGTTGGCCGAACCGGTCACACCCGGCATCTCGGGCAGCTGCGGGTAGTCCTCGACCGGCATCGTTGGCAACGTGAACTTGGCCGAACCGCAGGTGATGTACATCTTTTGCGCGGTCACCGTCACCTCGACGGGGCGGTCCGGCAGAGCCCGGGCGATGTCGGCCAGCAGACGACCGGAGACCAATGTGCTTCCGGGCTCGGAGACCTCCGCCGGGACGGAGACCTGAGCCGAGGTCTCGTAGTCGAATCCCGAGATCGTCAGACCCGAATCCGCCTCGAGCAGGACGCCGCCGAGGATCGGGACCGAGGGTCGGGACGGCAGCGTGCGAGCAACCCAGGCCACGGAATCTGCGAAGTCCTCGCGAGTGACGCGGAACGTCGGATCCGTGATCTCCATCGATGACCTCTTTCAGGCTGGTGCCGATGCCGGTCCCGGCATCTGGACGATTGAGTGGCTTTAGGTCTTGCGCTGCGTTCGCCGCCGGGTGGCAGCGCATCTCCATGAGAGTAACCGCTCGGACCGACAGGGGGCACATGGAGTCCTGCAACCCGGTCAAGCAGGCTCGCCGTTCCACATCCCTACTTCTAACAAGAACTATCTAAAGAGATAAGAAGTAGTAGTAGGTCCTGTGAAATTGTTAGCCAACGCCTGTAATCACAGGTCCCAGGTGATTTTGGGTTGTGGAGCGATGCGCTCCATCTTGTGATTTACATGAGGGCTCGGTGGAATCACCACCACGCCTCCACCACTTGTACACCGTTCGTCCACAGGACTCCACAGGTTAATCCACAGCTGTGAAGGGTGTGACCAAGGGTGAGAAAGAGTGGCGATTGAGGCGAAGTTGAGTCGCGCGTTTGCGGCCCATACGTCGCTCGCGGAGCCGATCATGCGGGCGAATTCGTGCGATGGAATGGATGCGCGGGTGCGATCGAGGACGCACGGGGACGCACAGAGCGGCACCCGGGGCGGGAATAGGGCGTGGGAACGCGTGCAGGGGAACGGAAAGAGGGGTCGAGCTGCTGGCGCGCGTCAGAGCGAGCGGGAACGCTCCTTGATCCTGGCTGTGAGCTCCTGGATCTGGTCGTACGTGCGCCGATCGTCCTTGATCTCTTTGAGGATCTTGCGCTGGGCGTACATGACCGTCGTGTGGTCCTTGCCGCCGAATGTCACGCCGATCTTCGGTAGCGAGAGATCGGTCAGCTCTCGACACAGGTACATGGCGATCTGCCGGGCGCGCGAGAGCGAGCGGGTCTTGGATGTACCGCACAGTTCGTCGATGCTTGTGGAGAAGAACTCCGCGGTCACCGCCATGATCGTGGCGGCTGAGATCTGCAGTGAATCGTCGTCGGACACCACGTCGCGCAGCACGACCTCGGCGAGGGGCACGTCAATCTCATGTCCGTTCAGCGAGGCGAACGCGACCACACGAATCAGCGCACCCTCCAGCTCACGGATATTTCGCTGGACCCGCGTCGCGATGAGTTCGAGAACATCCCGGGGAACGACGTAACCCTCCGACTTGGCCTTCTTGTCGAGAATCGCGATACGCGTCTCGAGTTCCGGTGGCTGGATGTCGGTGATCAGACCCCACTCGAAGCGTGTGCGAAGGCGGTCTTCGAGCGGTTGCAGCTGCTTGGGCGGCCGGTCCGAGGAGATCACGATCTGTTTCTGGGCGTTGTGGATCGTGTTGAAGGTGTGGAAGAACTCCTCCTGCACCTGCTCTTTGCCGATCAGGAACTGGATGTCGTCCACCAGGAGGATGTCCGCTTCCCGGTAGCGCTTCTTGAACATGTTCTGACGACCGTCACGGACGGAGTTGATGAAGTCGTTGGTGAATTCCTCGGTCGACACGTACTTCACGTTTTGTTCGGAATACATCCGCAGCGAGTAGTGACCGATGGCGTGCAGCAGGTGGGTCTTGCCCAACCCGGATTCGCCCCAGATGAACAGCGGGTTGTACGCGCGGGCCGGCGCTTCGGCTACGGCGAGCGCTGCGGCGCGCGCGAAGCGGTTGGAGTTGCCTTGCACAAAAGCGCTGAACGTATATCGCTCATTCAGCCCGGGAGCGGTGGCCGCGGACAGTGCTTCGTCACGATCACTTCCATGGAGGAGGCGCTCGGCGGCGATCTGCTCCTCGGTCAGCCGTGGAGGTCGGGTCGTGACCGGCGGGTGCTCCGACGCGGTGTCGGATCTGTGAATCCGGTCGTTGGTAATGCCGACGTCGTCGTCGTCCTCGATCGGCGGCTGGCCTCCAGCGAGCGACGTGTCGACCTTGACCGCCAGGTCGATGGGCTCACCGAGCTGCGTGCTGAGAGCACGAGTGATGGGCCCGCGAAGGATGGATTCGATGTTGTCCCGGGCGATGGCAGAGGGAGCGGCCAGCATGGCGAAGCCGTTGACCACAGCAATGGGCTGGACCAGCCTCAACCATGCCTGTTGCTGGCGGGAGAGAACCGGGTTGTCGTCGCTCGCTAGTGCCGGATCGGTGAGTCGGTCGAGTACCGCACTCCACACGTGCTCGAGTTCAGGAGACACGGTGGGCGGTCTCCTCTCGTCAGCGAATTGGGAAAACTGTTACGACCGGGTGGCCGGGACCAACACTCTATCCACAGGCCTCAAGCCTGTCCCATCGAGGTATCCACATGGTTGTCCACAGCTGTGGGTAAATAAACCACTGCCACGGGTGCAGGGTGCGGGTTGATGGTGGGAAGGTCGACGGTGCTGGTTTCGGGGTTAACTTATGCTGCCCGGGTTGGTCACGATGATGAATGACCGTAACAACTGTGTGAACGCATGAGCAACCCTCAAGATCAACTAGAGGGCAGATGTCAAGCACCGCGGCCGGTGGCGTGTCGCGATGGCCTGCGATGTGGTACCTGTGGGACGAATGAGATTACACAGTTTGGCCGCTGGCCCATCATGCGAGTAATCTTGAGCAGTCTGTCGCGCGCTCTTGTGGTGCGCGGCGCGTCGTGGTGCCGCCGTCAGTGGTCCGACGACGTCTCGAACTCAATCGAGCGCTGGAGACGGCGCCGACTTCACGTGAGGAGCCAACCATGGCCAAGGGCAAGCGGACTTTCCAGCCGAACAACCGTCGTCGTGCCCGTGTGCACGGCTTCCGTCTGCGCATGCGCACCCGCGCCGGCCGTGGCATCGTTGCCGCCCGTCGTCGCAAGGGCCGTTCCGCTCTGACGGCCTGATCCGGGCCGGGGTGGCGGATGCTTCCCAGGTCGTACCGGCTCCACCGGTCCGCAGACTTTGCGACGGTGGTGCGTCAGGGTGCGAGGAAGGGCCGCCGCACGATGGTCGTACACGCCCACGTGGACTCTTCGGACGTCCTCGTGGGCGGTCCGCGTTTCGGGCTGATCGTAAGTAAAGCCGTCGGCGATTCGGTGACCCGTCACCGTGTCAGTCGGCGGCTTCGTCATATCGCCGGGAAGTTGCTGGCGGAAGTGGATCATGACCTGATGGTGGTTATCCGAGCGAATCCAGCGTCCGCGTCCGCGTCGCATGAGGACCTGGTGCGCGATCTGCGCAGCGGGCTCGAAGCGGCGTCCGCTCGTGCCCGCAGGTCACTGACATGACGGAAGCCAATCCGGGCCCGGTCGCCCGCATCCTGCTGTGGATGCTTGATTTCTATCAAAAGGGTATCTCTCCCCTGACTCCGCCCAGTTGTCGCTTTGAACCGAGCTGTAGTGGTTACGCGGTGGAAGCAGTCAGGGTTCACGGCGCTTGGAATGGAACGTGGCTTTCGGTCTGGCGGGTGCTCCGGTGCGGGCCGTGGACCCCCGGTGGTTGGGACCCGGTGCCTGAACGCCGAGTCCCCCACCACGAAGTCACAGAACCTCGAGCCCCCGATCCGCCGGGCGATCAAGCCGAGCAGCCCGACATTTCCCGAACGTAGCGAGGACGAAACAACCCATGTCGTTCATTACCAACCCGCTGGTCTATTACCCGATCTCGGGCATCCTCTGGTTCTGGCACAAGATCTTCGCGTTTGTCGGCGGTCTGTTGCCCTGGGTTCAGTCGCCGGACTCTAACGGTGTGATCTGGGCGCTGTCGGTGATCTTCCTCGTGGTGACCCTGCGAATCATGCTGTTTTGGCCGGCGGCAAAGCAGATTCGGTTCTCTCGCAAGATGCAGGAGATGCAGCCCCGGATGAAGGAGCTGCAGAAGCGCTACAAGAACGACCGCGAGAAGCTCGCTGTGGAGACGCGAAAGCTGCAGAAATCGGAGGGCTTCAACCCGGTTGTCGGATGTCTTCCGATGTTCATCCAAATTCCGGTTTTCCTGGGTCTGTTCCATGTGCTCCGTTCCTTCAACAGGATGGGGACGAACTTCAACGCCCTCGGCATGACGGCCGAGGAGACCCGCAACACGGGAAACTACGTCTTCAATGCCGCGGAGGTGCAGAGCTTCCTGGATGCGCGGCTCTTCGGCGCTCCACTTTCGTCGTTCATTTCACAGCCGATCGAACAGTTCCAGGCGTTCGTCGAACCGGGCGCGATGCTCGACTTCGAGCGGTGGAACATCATCTTGGTGGCGATCCCGCTCATGATCGTTTCGGCCGTGACCACGCACCTGAATGCGCGGATCTCGCTCTCCCGCCAGTCGCCCGAGGCCGCGGCCAATCCGCAGGCCAAGATCATGAATCAACTGATGTTGTGGGCGTTCCCCATCGGCATCCTGGTGACAGGCGCGTTCTGGCCCATGGCGATTCTTGTCTACATGGTGACCAATAACCTGTGGACCCTGGGCCAGCAGTACTACCTGTTCGAGAAGATGGCCAAGGAGGACGACGCCGCCGCCCTCCAGCGGCGAGAAGAGCAGAAGTCGTTGGCGCCTAAGGTTGGCGTCAAACCGAGCAAGGTCAAGAAGGGCGCCAACGCGGAGTCGGGAAGCGCTATTTCGACCGCCTCGGCTACCGACACGGTGACCAAGACGATCGACGACGACGGCGGGGCAGACGCGGACCGTCCCGCGTCTGCTCCGATTCCGGGGGCGAAGCCGAAGCCGGGACAGCGTCCACAGCCACCGGGCAGTCAGCGCAGCCGCCCGGCCCAGAAAGGTTCCGGATCGCACCCGAAAAACAAGAAGAAAAAGAAAAAGCGCTGACGCTCCAGAAGTCTAGCGATGGACAAGGTCCCCGATGCTCCGGCGCCGGGGACCTTGTCCCATACTTGGAGGAGATATTCGTGGGCCCTGGGGGGTTCGACGATCGGCGGTCACGATGGAGGCAGGTCCATGTCGAAGAAGAACATCGAGGTGTCGGAGGAGCGTTTAGTCGAAGAGGGCGAGGTGGCCGGCGACTATCTTGAGCAGTTGCTCGACATTCTCGATTTTGACGGCGACATCGATCTCGATGTCGAGGGCGACCGCGCTGTGGTGAGCATCGACGGCGGCGAGGATCTCGATCGTCTGGTGGGTGCCGATGGTGGAGTCTTGGACGCAGTCCAGGAATTGACCCGTCTGGCTGTCCAACAGGAGCTCGGCGATCGCAGTCGTTTGATGTTGGATATCGCCGGTTGGCGTGCCGCTAAACGTGAAGCACTGACAGAAGCCGGGCGGGTGGTGGCGCAGCGAGTGCTGGAGTCAGGCAACCCGGAAGAGATGAATCCGATGACTCCGTTCGAGCGGAAAGTGATTCACGATGCTATTGCCGGGATCGATGGTGTGGGGTCGGATTCGACCGGGGTCGAGCCACATCGTCGTGTGGTGGTTCTCCCGGAGTGATTTACCTTTTGGATTTCGTTGGGGTGCGAGAAGTGGTGTTCGCTCCCCTACGAACCTCGCTTTGAACTAATTACATCGATGTAAGTAGTCGTGGTGTTTCACGTGAAACCGTCGGCACACCGAACATGAAAGGCCAATTTTATCTATGTCCGAGGACCCTGGTTCGGAAACGTCACGTGACATGCTTGGGGATCCGGCGCCGATCGCTGGCTCAGACCTGCCCCCAACCCCAGAAGGGGCGATCAAGGTGTTCGGTGCCCGAACCAAGTTGGCCGAACAGTACGCTGTGTTCCTGGCGACTGCGGGGCTCGAGCGGGGGCTGATGGGTCCGCGTGAAGGGCCCCGACTGTGGGATCGCCATATCCTCAATAGTGCTGCCGCCGCCAGTCCTCTCGGGAACGGCGAGGTCGTAGTCGACATCGGCAGTGGCGCGGGCCTGCCCGGCATTCCGCTGGCGCTTGCTCGACCCGATCTTCAGGTCACACTGGTTGAACCCTTGCTGCGTCGGTCGATCTTCTTGGAGGAGGCCGTCGCCGCTCTAGGGGTAGATATCTGTGTTGTCCGTGGTCGCGCGGAGGACAAGCACGTGATCGAGGCCGCCGGTAACGCAGACGTCGTGACCTCGCGAGCTGTTGCTCCGTTGGCCAAGTTGGCGCGATGGTCCGCTCCACTACTCCGGGGAGGTGGTCGGATGATCGCTCTGAAGGGATCTTCCGCTCAGGACGAGGTGGAACGCGACCGTTCAACACTGAATAGGCTCGGTTTTGAGAACGTTCACGTGGAAACCGTATCAGCTCCAGATGCGGAGGACACGAGGCTCGTGATCGCCACTCTCGCGACTAGGATGGGAGGCCGTGGTGCACGTGCACGAGGAGGCTCGCGGCCACGCGCCTGAGAGGGTGCCCGTTGTCCGACAATGTCGGTTTCACGTGAAACACTGACACTGTCAAAGCTATTGAGGCGTACGGGCTTGCCTACTATGTTTGTGAAAGGTAATGGATGTCCGACGACGAGACCCCGATCTTCGCCGCTGCACGGCAGGCGAACGAGGTGCTCCACGGAGACTCTCGAGATCTCCCCCGGCCGACTGAGCCGCGAATCATTACGATCGCCAACCAAAAGGGTGGAGTCGGCAAGACCACATCCACGGTGAACCTTGCCGCATCTCTTGCGCTAGGCGGTCTAGGTGTTCTGGTGATCGATATGGATCCACAGGGCAATGCGAGTACTGCTCTTGGTGTAGATCATCGGGAAGGTACGCCCTCGAGTTACGAGCTCTTGATGTGGGAGCAATCCATCGAGGATCTCATGCAGAAGAGCCCGCACGCGGACAAGTTGTTCTGTGTCCCTGCGACCATTGACCTGGCCGGCTCGGAAATCGAGCTGGTGGGACTTCCTCATCGAGAACGCCGTCTTGCCGAAGTCCTTGTTCCGGAGGATTTGAAGTCGCTCGGGATCGATTACGTTTTTTTGGACTGTCCGCCCTCCTTGGGACTCCTCACTGTCAACGCGATGGTCGCGGCAAGTGAGGTCCTGATTCCGATCCAGTGTGAGTACTACGCTCTTGAAGGCGTGGGCCAGCTACTTCGTAACGTCGAACTCGTGCAGCAGCATCTCAATACGTCGCTCGAGATTTCCACCATAATGCTCACGATGTATGACGGTCGGACCAAGCTAGCGGAGCAGGTAGCGGGCGAAGTTCGTCGGCATTTCGGTGACACAGTTCTGCGAACGGTCATCCCCCGCAGCGTGAAGGTGTCGGAGGCGCCCGGATACGGGATGACAATACTGCAGTACGACGCCGGGTCACGTGGAGCACTCGCGTATCTGGACGCGGCTAAAGAAATCAACCTCCGTGGCGCTCCCAGTTCGATGAATGACGACGATGATGGGGACGCGATACCGTCCGTCGACCAGGGTACGAAAGCGTCAAAGGAGAAGCGATGAGTCAGCAGCGTAGGGGCGGTCTCGGACGGGGACTTGCCGCTCTCATCCCGACGGGGCCGGAGGACGGCCCGCGACTTGGTGACGAAGCCGCAGACCTCATTCTTGGTCCACGGGGCGGAGGGCCACGGACCAGTCCCCCACGTCCTCGTTCGCGGACCGGGGTCGAGAACGCTCCGGAGGCGGAAGGTAAGACTAGTTCAGGCGGACATGGAGGGTCGGCAACAGGCGCGCGCTCCAACACAGATGTTTCACGTGAAACCGGGGACCTGGTGGACCCCGGAGCGGTGTATCGGGAGATCTTCCCTGCGGACATCGATCCCAACCCGAAACAGCCCCGCACCTACTTTGACGAAGAGGCGCTGGCCGAATTGGCGCACTCGGTCAAAGAGTTCGGCCTCCTCCAACCGATTGTCGTCCGTGAGATGCCCGACGGCCGCTATCAGCTCATCATGGGTGAGCGGCGTTGGCGAGCAAGTCAGCGGGCGGAGCTCAAAACAGTCCCTGCGATCGTGCGTCAGACCGACGACGAAGACCTGCTCCGTGATGCTCTGCTGGAGAATATCCACCGGGTCCAGCTCAACCCATTGGAAGAGGCAGCCGCGTACCAACAACTCCTCGAAGAGTTCAACGTGACGCAATCCGAGCTCGCCACCAGAATCGGTCGATCACGCCCGGCCATCACCAATAGCATCCGTCTTCTCCAGCTTCCGACCGCCGTGCAGCGCCGTGTAGCCGCAGGCGTGTTGTCCGCCGGACATGCACGCGCACTGCTGGGTCTGGAGGCAGGCGAAACCGCCCAGGACGAGCTCGCCGCCCGGATCGTCGCGGAGGGACTATCAGTCCGCGCGACCGAGGAGATCGTCACGCTGGCCAACAGGGAGCCGAGTAACGCTGATACTAAACCCAAGGCCAGCACGCGCGGTCGTGAGCGAAATCCTGAGCTCGAAGCCGTGGCGGGTCGGCTATCCGACAGATTCGAGACCTCGGTGTCGGTGACGATGGGCAGGCGAAAGGGACGCATCACGATCGACGTGGGTGACGCGGATGATCTCGCCCGGGTCCTCTCGTTACTCGAGGACGGGTCGTCCGGTAGCGCGAAATGATAACTATCCGGTCGCTGGATTTGTCTGCCGTGGACCAACTCGGTCCACGGGCACGGCGGTGCGCGTACTGGCAGACAGACGACCGCGACGGGGACACCATCCCGGGGGATCCTGGGTTCGAGAAGGAAGCGTGGATTTCCCATGTCTCCCTCGAGTGGGGAGTCTGCGGGCAGGTCGCCAGAAACGGGAACGACTCGGCCGGAGCCGCGTTCTACGCTCCCCCTGGGATGGCGCCGCGATCCGTCTGCTTTCCCACTTCGCCTGTGGGTGCTGACGCGATCCTGCTAGCCGGAATGAATGTGGAGAACGGGGCGCCGGCTGGAGTGCTGACGGCTTTGTTGGACGCGGTCGTTGTTGACCTTCGGAGCCGCGGAATCAGGGCAATTGAGGCCTTCGGGCAGGTGTCCGGGGACACGGGTGATGTTTTGTCACGTGACGGCTGTGGTGCGGACTCCTGCGTTCCAGGCAAGGACTTCCTGGTGGAACACGGGTTCACTGTGGTGGCTGACCACGAGACCCATCCGCGCCTGCGTCTGGACATAGACAGCGAGCACATGTGGAAGGCAGACGTGGAGCATGCCCTCGATCAGCTCTTCGCCGAGCGGGGTTTCCCCACGCGCCGGTTGGCCGAATTGTCAGGAGTGACCGCCAAATTCGATCGCCCTGGCGGGATTTAGTCGAGTTGCCGCTGTTCGTAATCGATGAGTGCGTCGACGGACATCGTTCCGGTGGGATGAACGTCGTCGTCGAGCAGATAGAGGCGCTTCACGCCCACGAGAATCGAGTCGATGATCGTGTCCTGGGAATCGCGGTTACCCAGGATCGCCAGATCGTCTGGGTTGTAGGCGTAACCGAGGTAGATCTGAACCGACGGCATCCGCGTCATCCGCAGGAGGGGCCAGCTGCGTCCATGGGTGCGGCAGTCGCGTAATTCGGTACGGCTGACGATTTCACGCTGGACGAACCCGGACAGAGCCTCGCCGAGCATCGACTCGGCACCGAGCGAGTTCCCGAAGTAAAAGGTGGCTACGCCGTTGCCGACCGGATTGGGGTGACGGTCCAGACGCAGCGAGATGATCAGATCCGCGTTGAACGCGTTGGCGATCTCCGCACGCTCGGGGTCGGTGGGGATCATTGCCTCGGGACGCGAGAGGAACACCTCCACCCCGGCCTGGTGCATCCGCTCGGACAGCCGCCTGGTGATATCCCAGAGAAGCTCAGCGTCTGTGATGGTGCCGTACTGCGTCTCTATACGGATGGGGTTCTCGGAGCCGCCCGGCCCGGGGTCCAGGACTATGCGCTTACCGGCGAGCATAGGACCGGATGTGCGGGCCCGCTCGCGCTCGACTAGCGAGGAGACGTCGCCGCCCTTGAACAGCGTGGAGAAGCGACTGAGAGTGTCCAGGGTCTCCACCCCCACCACGCCGTCCGCTGGTAGGCCGCAGTCTCGCTGGAAGTCGGTCACGGCCGCGTGGGTGAGAGCTGCGAAGGTCCCGTCGACGAGTCCCGCGTAGAAGCCGAGTTCGCCGAGCCGACGTTGAAGCTGGGCGATGTCGTCGCCGGCCATCGGCTTGGAGACGAGGTAGCTCAGATCGCGGGTGCCGAGAACGTGGCTGGCATCTTTCAGGGCCGCTTGGGTAGAGGCACCAACGACACCGTCGGTCATCAACCCACGGGCCTGCTGGAAGGCCAGAACGGCCGTTTCCAGATCCGCATCGAATACCGCGTCGGTCCGAGCGAGGATCGAACCCGTCTCGGGCTCGGTGACGCCCACGGAATCGATGTGGTGCAAAAGCCCCATTCCCGCGAGCGTCGCGCGGATCGAGGCCACTTCAGGCCCTCGGTCACCACGTCGCCACGCCATGGGTGCCCTCCCTCTGTTCTGCTGATAGGTACCGGGATGAACTTACCGTCTCGGGCGTATGGATGCCCGGGCCGCACCGGACGAGGCGCCGGTTACGACCCGGGGTCCGCCGGGGGTGGACAAAGCTCAGAGGACGTCGCTGAGCTCCGTGCGTAGCGCGGACTTGGACTTGGCGCCCGTGATCCGCTTGACCGGCTGGCCCTCTGAGAACAGCAGCAGCGCCGGGATGGCGGTGATCTGGTATTCCGCGGCGAGTTCCTGGTTGGCTTCGACGTCCACCTTGGCCACCGTGAGCTTGTCCGACTCGGCGCCGGCGAGCTCGTCGAGAACGGGCGCCATCATGGTGCACGGGCGGCACCAGGTGGCCCAGAAGTCCACCAGTACGGGTTTGGAACCACTGGCAGCGAGCACGGACTCGGCGAAGTCGGCCTCGGTCACGTCGATGATGTTGGGGGTGTTGGCCATGACGACCGGTCCTTTCGAGAGGCGGGAATTGTGCGGTGGCGTCAGGCCTGCTCGGCGAGCCACCGCTCGGCGTCGATCGAGGCGGCGCAGCCGGAACCGGCAGCGGTGATGGCCTGGCGGTAGCGGTGGTCGACGAGGTCGCCACACGCAAAAACGCCGGGAATGGACGTTGCGGTGGTCTGACCGGTGAGAACGTAGCCGTCCTCATCAACCTCGACCTGGTCGCGGACCAACTCGGACCTCGGATCGTGACCGATCGCGACGAACATCGCGGCGGTCTCGAGCTCACTGGTCTCGCCTGTGACTGTATTGCGCAGGCGCAACTTCTCGACGGATCCGTTCTGGCCGGCCAGAACCTCGTCGACGGCGGTGTTGAGCACGAACGAGATCTTGTCGTTCTCCCGCGCCCGCTCAAGCATGATCTTTGAGGCCCGGAACTCCTCGCGGCGGTGCACGATGGTCACGGAGGAGCCGAACTTGGTGAGGAAGGTGGCCTCCTCCATGGCGGAGTCGCCCCCGCCCACCACGACGATCGGCTTGTCGCGGAAGAAGAAGCCGTCACAGGTGGCGCAGGAACTGACGCCCCGGCCAAGGAACTCCTGCTCGCCCGGGATGCCGAGGTAGCGCGCGGCGGCGCCCATCGCCAGGATGACGGCACGCGCGCGGTATTCGTCCTCACCCACGCGGACGATCTTGACGTCGCCGGCCAGGTCCATCGACGACACGTCCTCCATGCGCAGATCCGCTCCGAACCGCTCGGACTGTTCGCGCATCTGCATCATCAGGTCCGGGCCCATCATGCCTTCGGCGAAGCCGGGGAAGTTCTCCACGTCGGTGGTGGTCATGAGCGCGCCACCGAACTGCGATCCCTCGAATACCAGCGGCTTGAGCTCGGCACGGGCGGAGTAGATTGCAGCGGTGTAACCGGCCGGGCCGGATCCGACGATGATCACGTCGTGGATGGTCTCGCTCATGGGTTCTCCGAGCTCCTTAACGGGGGACTGATGGTGTACCGGGCCGACACGACACTGTCAGGCCTTCTGAAGACTCCAACATCCCGGGCCGAGCGGATGTTCCCGCGGGGTGGGCACTCAGTCGGTGACGTTCACCCCCGCGAGGAGAACGCTCAGCTTGGCGCGTCCCCGGGAACAGCGACTCTTGACCGTCCCCGGGGGGACGTTGAGCAGGTGTGCGGCCTCCGCCACGGAACAGCGCAACATGTCGACGACGACGACGGCGTCCCTCTGGTCATGGGGTAGTTCCGCCAGCGACTCGGCCACGATTATCGCGTAGGCCGGATCCTGATGGAAGTGGTCCCGCAGGGTTACCTGCTCGTGCAGCTTCGGGGTGAGCGTCGCGTGCCGGCGGACGCGCTGGGAACGCATCTTGTCCAGGCAGGCGTTGACCACGATGCGATAGAGCCATCCCTGCACCGGGCACGAGTGCCGGAACGTGCCGGCCTTCTGGTACGCGGAGACCAGGGCTTCCTGCAGGGCTTCGGCGGCGTCATCACGGTTGAACGAGGTGCGGATCGCCAGCCGCCAGAGGTAGTCGTAGTGGCGGCGGACCAGTGCGGAAAAGGCGTCAGGGTCGCCCGCGACGTGGGCGTCGAGCAGTTCGCCGTCCGTCAGCGGGACCTCCGCTGCGGGGCGCGTCCGCGCAGTGTCCGCGGGGGTGGCGGTGGCACTGGTGTTCACGCCGATCACGGTAACCCGCCGCGAGCCCGGGCGGGGAGGTCATCTCCGGCGATCACCGACGAAGGTGTCCCCGAGGTGGTGCGCTCAGCGGGAGAGTTCGACCTCGGTGATCGACGCGCTGTAAGCCTGGGGTCCAGTGGTGCCGAGGCGGGTGAACCAGACCAGGAGGTACTCGGATTCGGACGCCTCGTCGATGGACACGGTGCCAGTACCTCCACTGACCGTGCCCGTACCCAGCAAAGTCGTCTCGTCGAGGGAGCTCGGGGTGGCACTGCTGGCGGAGCGGATCTCGAACTGCACGTCATCGTCCTCCGCGTAGACCATCACCTCCCTGGTCATCTGCTTTCCGTCGAGCGTCAGCATCAATCCGATTCCGGGCTTATAGGCGGAGGGGCCGTCCCCCACCTGGCTGCGGTAGGTGTCCGTCGCCCAGGCGGTAGACCTGTCGCCGTCCGCCACGTTGGGTGCGGACGCTGAATTCTCCGCGGTCCCCGCCGAATCAGCGGGCTGCCATGCGGTGACGGTGCTCACCTCGACCGGCGTCGACGGGGAGGCAGCGGTGGTCTCCCCCGAGTCGTCCTCGGAGTCCTCGGATTCCGTGGCCTCGGTGGTCTGTGCGGCGCGGCTGTCCCGGGCGGCCCGCTCGATGGCGTCGAGTTGTTGGGACAACGGCGTGTCGTTGTTGCTACTGCTGAGTCCCCCCAGCATCCAGGCACCCAATATCGCGATCACCAGCACGGCCACCGCGCCGGTTCCCGCCATGATCTGCCACCGGCGCTTGTACGTGCCCTGGTCAGGCTCCGCGTAGGGCTCGCTGTAGGGATAGGCGAACGTATCGGCGCGGGGCCGGGTGCGGGCACCGGCTTCGACGGCGGATCCGGGGTACCCGCTCTCGGGAATGTCCCACCCGGCCGCGTTCGCCGTTCCGGAGCCGACGCGGTCAGAGATCATCGATCGGACGGTGGCGGCGGAGCTGACGGACGAGCCGTCGAGGGAACGCATGGCCAGTACGGCCGATTCGGCATCGACGCCGGAGCCGACGACGGTGGGATCGCGGACCTCGTCGTCGTCCCGTGGGGCGGCCCCCGGCCGACCGTCGGCCGGTACGTGCAGGTCGGAGCCCTCGGGTAGGGGCAGTGGCCACTTTCCGGTGAGTAGGGCATACATCACGGCGCCCAGACCGCGGATGTCTGAGGTGACGTCGGCGGGCGACCCGACGCCGGGGAAGGCCAGTATCGCGCGTCCGTCTTCGGTCAGGCGGAGACGATCCGGGGAGTCGAGGCCCAGGACCAGACCCTTCTCGTGGGCGCGCGTCGCGGCATCGGACAGACCCCACACCGCACCCACCGCCGGATCCGGATCCGGACTCTCCACTGTGGCGGCCAGGCTGCGGCCGGGGATCCACTCGGCCACCACGATCCCTCCGGCACGCCCACGGATCACGTCCAACACGCGCGCGAGACCGTCGGAGTACACGGCGGTGAGGGCGACGGTGCGGTCGAGGACTCCGGTCGCCGACCCGGGTGGCTGCTCACCGGGCAACGGATCGACGAACGTCAACGCCACATCGCGGCCGAGACGCTTGTCCCGGGCCTTCCAGAAAGCCTGACCGGCTACGCCACCGTGCGGCTCGAGTAGCTCGTAACGGCCACCGGAGACCAGGCCGCCCACGGCCAGTCGGGGCGGTAGCGGGGTGGCCCGCGGCGTCGAGTCTCCTGCGCTCTCGCCCACCCGGTGACCTCCTCACCTAACGCGGCGCCCACCCGGGTCGGCCGCTCGTGACAGTGGAGAGTGTACGTTCCGCCCACCTTGCCAATCGACTATCGCCTCAGACGTCCCACGAGTCCGCGGAGTACGGGGGCGATGGCCTCCAGCTCCGGCAGCTTGGACCGCGAGATGATCAGGCCGGTCACACCGAGCGCGATCACCGCAGCTACACCCACCCGGAGGATAAAACCGATGCTGCCCACCGCATTGGTGAGGGCGTCCATCGGCAGGACGGTGTCCACGCCGAGAGCCACCAGCGCACCGACGACCGACGCCCCCAGCGTCCATACAGCGGACCGCGCGGTCTCGCGGCCGCGCAGGGACCCGAGCTTCGCGCGAAGGAGGATGTAACCGGCCACGGCTCCCACCACCCAACCGATGCCGTTGGCCAACGCCAGACCGATCACCACGTGAGATCGCTCCTGCGCGATCGCCGGGACGATGAGGGACAGGACGACGCGGACCACGGTAATGGCCAGGATCACGACCGTGGGGGTCCAGTAGTCCTCGCGGGCGTAGAACACGCGCTGCTGGAGCAGGACCACCGCGTACGGGATGAGTGTGAACGCGCCGAACGCGAGGGTCAGGCCCAGGATGTCGGCGTTCTGGGCGTCGAAGTTGCCGTAGCGGAACAGACCGGTGGCGATAGAGGGACCGAACGCGGTCATGAACGCGATGATCGGGAGGAGACCGAACAGCGACAGACGGGTACCCAGCGAGATGTCGCGAACCACCGCGTCGTTGCGGCCGGCCACACCGTTGTCGGCCAAACGCGGGTTGATGGCCGTGAGCAGGGTGACGCCGATGATCCCGTACGGGACCTGCAGGAGCAGCCAGTAGGTCTGGTAGATCGCGATGGCGGCCTCGTCCGCGGCCGCGCCGATCCGGTTGGTCATCACCAGTCCGACCTGGGAGATGAGAACGTAGGTCACCCCGGCGAGGGCGTGCCCACCGAACTGCTTGATACGCGGGTCGAGTCCCCACTGCGGACGCAGGTCCACACCCGCGCGGCGCAGTGCCGGCACCAGAACAGCGGCCTGGACCACCACGCCGAGCGTGGTGCCCAGCCCCAGTAGAAGGATGGGACCGCTGAGCAGGTTGACCGGAGCGGCCGGGTCGATTCCACTACCCACCACCGCGAACAGCGCCAGCGTGGCAATGGCCACCACGTTGTTCCACACCGGTGCCCACGCGCCGGGGCGGAAGACGCCGTTGTAATTGAGCACCGCCAGCATCACCGAGAAGACGCCGTAGAAGAAGATCTGCGGCAGCAACAGGAATGCGAAGGCGGTGGCCAGATCGGTGTTGACCTCGCCGTCGCCCAGGTTGAGCTCGGTGAGCAAGGGCGCACACGCCACCGCCACGACCGCCGCGCCCAGTGCGAGGACCGAGGTGACCGTGAGGAGTCGTCGGATGAACGACACTCCCCCGTCCTCGTCCTCCTGCGCGGACCTGGCCAGCAGCGGCATGAACATCGCCGTGAGGACCGAACCCAGGACGAGCTCGGTGATCATGTTGGGGAGCGTGTTGGCAGTGTTGAACGCCGAGGCGACCGCCGGGCCGAGAACCGTGAGAATGAGGATCATCCGCACGAACCCCGTGACGCGGCTCGCGAGGTTGGCCACCGCCATGGAGCCGGTGGAGCGCATGACCGAGGAATCGGAGGAGTCCCGGGTCCGGCCGCCGGTGCCTCCGCCAGTGGTGGGAGCGGCACCGTGATCGGGGGGCGGGCCACCCGCGGCAGCATGGGACGCGGCACGGGCGGCGGCGAGTCGCTCGACCGGCACTGAATCCGGGGCGAACGAGTCGGCGACGGGCGGCGGTGACACCGGCCGGGGGAGCACGGAACTGCCCGACTCGCGACGCCGGGCACGGAGCCCGGGATCGGGTCTGCGGAGGCCGTCAGAGCCCTGCTCGTGGTTCAAGGTCGGTGCCCTTCGTCCGCGGGATCGAGGATTCCCCGACGGTAGCGCAGGTACCGGCGACCCCCCAGGATGAGGGCGAGGGCCGCCGCCGCGAAAGCGAACGCCTGGGCGACGGGATACCCGCCGGTCTGCACGGACAGTTCGACCGGATCAGACAGCGACCTACCGTCGGGTCCGTTGAGTGCGAACGTCACCGTGTGGCGATCGCCGCCACCGGAGTCGGACTGGGTAGGCACCTGCAGCGTCCGGGACCCTGCTGCCGGAATCTGGACCATCCCCACCGGGTCCACGTGGATCTCGGGTGGCGTGGACACGGCCACGTCCACCCGTACCGGGAACGGGAGACCGTTGCGGATCACCAGCAGCAGCGGGCTGTTAGGGCTGGCCATGGTGAACACACTGCCGGGAGGGAGCAGGTCCACACGTCCGAGCGACTCTGTGACCGTCGAGGACAGGCGATCCAACCTGCGC
Source organism: Dietzia alimentaria 72 (assembly GCF_000226215.1). Classification (GTDB taxonomy): domain Bacteria; phylum Actinomycetota; class Actinomycetes; order Mycobacteriales; family Mycobacteriaceae; genus Dietzia; species Dietzia alimentaria. The sequence continues at coordinate 85,488 of NZ_AGFF01000003.1, read as the reverse complement.
AGTGACCGCGCTCGCGCCGCGGCGCCGGTGCCGGATTCCGGGGTGAGCCCGTCGCCCTCGGCCCGTCGGCCGGTCTCGGAGATCGCCCGCAGTGCGTCTCCGACCATCGGATCGAGATGGTTCTCGGCACCAACGGAGGTGGGATCGGAGGTGTCGACGAGGGACCGAAGTGTGCCGATGCCGTCGAGTGCCACCTTCAGTCGTCGGGCGGTGCCTCCCCGGGGGCCGAACGGATCCGCGGCACCCGGGTCCACCGCTCCCGTCGGGTACGTGGCCAGCTGGCCGCCGGGAACGGTGACGGGGCGGGACAGTCGATCGGACAACGGCATCGCGCGCAGTCGTCCGGACTCCAGCTGGACCCGCAGGGTCTCCAGCAGGGAGGAGGCGGAGGCGCCGTCGACAGTCCACACCGGCGGGGGGACCGCCAGGATGCCCTGGTCCAGGGCGGTGGCGCCAGCGGTCCCGGGTGCTGGGGGCGGCGCATCCGGGCCGGCGGCGGCGACCGCGTCCTCCGCGTCGATGATCGGAGCGATCATCGCGGCCCGTGCATCCTGCAGGCGGGCCGCCGGGGAATCGGCTGTGAGCCAATAGCGCGAATCGGGGTCCGAATAGAGTGGGTTCTCGGGGACTGAGCCGGTGGCGGCGAGCGCCGACCCCACGGCGGGGGAAAAGGTCAGGGCGCGACTGCCGACGTCGGTCGTGGATCCCATGAGGCCCGGCGGCGGCACAAGACCGGTATCCGTGCGGGTGGAGGACGCCGCGATGATCGCCGTGGTTCCCGTCCCCGGCAGCGCCTCCGCGGTCTCCGGGCTGAGAGTGCCGGTCGCGGGCACCAGGACGTCCGGTAGCGGGGCCACGCCCAGGATCCGCCGGACCCCCTCTGAGCGGTCCAGAGCGGCCTTCGTCAACTCTGCTGAGCCGACTTCAGCCACCACGTCGAGGTCCGCCTGAGCAGTCGGAAGCGCCACCACACAGCCGCTGTCCGCCAGGGCGCGTAGTTCGTCCATCCAGCGCGAGGCGTCCGCGGCCACGGCTTCAGCATCGACCTGCCCGGCATCATTTTTGTCACCCCGTCTGCCACCGCGCTTGTCACCCCGGCCACCGTCGGAGTCGCCCACGCCGATGCCGGAATCAATCACCACATGGCGACCGTCCGCGATCTCCGAGACAGTGCCCAGCAGGTCCGGGTCCATCGCCAGGCACGTCGACCTGCGCAGCGCTTCCCCTCCGGGGCCGTTGAACGCCTCTTCCGCCGCCCGGACCAATCCGGTGAGCCTGCCGCCCTCCGACAACTCGCCAGGCAGGGAGTCATCCGTCAGCGCCACCACGGGATCGGTGCCGTCGGCTCCGGGCACCGCCGCGATCCGCGTCGGTGCGGAGGCCAGCGGCCACAGAACGGTCAGCGGCACCGACGCCCGGGCCGCTTCGTCCGCCGGCGGGGTGGGGCCCACGTTGTCGTCGTCGACCCCGGGCGGTGACGCGCCCGGCGGCGCCGCCAGCACGGGCAACAGGATGCGCGCGTCATCGAGCCGAGCCGGTATACCTCCCTCGGGGGTGCCGTTGACGTTCACGAGGAGCGGGTACACGCCGGGCTCATCGAGTTGCAGGTCTGCGGCGGGGTTGCCGGGGATCTCGCGCGCGGGCATCGACACGCTGTACCGCGTCGACTCCCCCGGCCCCAGCGACTCGGTCACCCGTACGAACTCGCCGCCCACCGGGAAGGACGGCTCTGACCAGACCAATGGGTCGCGTACCGCCTCGGTGCCCGCTGCCCGGGGACCGCGTTGTAGCCGCACATCTACCGCCTCAAGAGGCGTGGAGCCGACGTTGGTGATGGTTCCGGACACGGTCACCGTGGGTACGCCGGCCTCCGTGCCCACCGCCACGCCGCCGCCCGCGGACGGACCGTCCAGGACCTCTGGCGTGAGCTCATCGATCGCGATCCGGGCCAGGGCTGGAGCGGGATTGGGCACGTACCCGGCGGCCGCAGCCTGATCCGGGGTGATCGCGTGCGCGAGCGGAGCGCTCTGGATCCCCCACAGCGGACCGCCCACAAGTGCGGCGCAGACGGCCATCGGGACGACCGCCCGGACTCCACGCCCAACCGGCCGCCCGATCACGACCCCTCCGCCGCCCCGTCGCGGGACACGCCGCTCCGCCGGTGGTCCGAGGTGCCGGAGCCGCCCTTGTCGTTGCCCGGCTCGGCACCACGACCGCTACGCCGAACCGGTTCGGGGCCGTCTGACCGCCGGGACGGGTCGACGACCTGCGCGGTCGCCGGGGCCGGGTTCTGGCCCGCCAACTCCGCCTTTGCCAGATCAGGAAGTATGGCCCGCGCCGACTCGACCAACCGACGCTCGTCCGGGTACGCCAGTCGTCGGGGTAGGTCCTCGAACGCCACCCATGCGACCTCGGTGATCTCGGGGTCCTCGTCGCACAGTTCGCCGTGGTCGAAGCGGATCAGGTGATGATGGACCGTCTTGTGGATGCGACGTCCCTCGGCGACGAACCAGTAGTCGATCGCGCCGAGTGGGGCCAGGATCGTGCCGTCGAGGCCCGTCTCCTCGAGGACCTCGCGGCGCGCTGTCTCCTCGATGGTCTCCCCCGGCTCGATGTGGCCCTTGGGCATGGACCACAGCATGCGATTACGTCTGTCGAGGCGGCCGATCAACGCCACCTCCAGCCGCGACAGGTCCGGACGCCCACCGGCCGCCGCGGCCTGCGCGAGACCACGTACGACGAGGCCGCCGGCAGAGGTTTCCAGCACCGTGCGCAGTCGCTGGCCGCTGCGCGGGTGCCGACCGCCGGGACGACCACCGCGGGCGTTCTTGCCACCCTGCGCTTTACCGCCCTGCGGCTGGGTGCCGGACTTGCCGCCCGACTTGGTGGCCTTTGATCCGGCCTTGCCGGGCGAGGAGGTGCGCGTTGTGTTGGTCGACGCTGCCTGACCGCCGCCCGACTTGGGTCGTGGGGAAGTCCGTTGCGAACGCGGTTTCTGGCGCGAGGTGGAGCCGGCGGTCCCGTCGCCGGTCTTCACGGTGAGCGTGGGGTCCGCGCTGCTCTGCTTCTGCTGTACCTCGGGAGCGCGGTTCTGGTTCCGACCACCACGGCGGCCGCGACCTCCGCGGCGCCGACGGCGCCCCTGCCGGGTTTGACCGTCGCCGGGCTGGCCTTGCGACGCGCCGGTTCCCGACTGTGTTCTGGGGCCGGGTTGTGCTCCGGTGTCTGACTGGCCGGAGTGGGAGGATTGCCCGGACTTCTGGCCTGAACCGCCGGAGGCGCTCTGCGGCTTCCGGGCCTTTTTCTCGCCTTGGGCGGACCGCTGGCCGCCCGCATTCTTCCCGCTACCGCGATCGCGTCTCTGACCTGCGATTGGATGACCATCGCTGCCGGGTCCGGCGGGCCGCCGGGCACGACGACGCCGCGACGCGTTTGCGCGCGGTTCGTCGGGACGATCAGCTTCGGACACCCATCGATGCTACCGGCCGGGGGTGACTCTGCCGGAATCGACGGCGCGCCGTCACTAGTCGGGTCGGGATCAGGCGCCGAGTGCCGGTCCGACGACCCGCCAGGAGTCCCGCAGTTCGCGGCTGAAGAGTGCGAAGGTGTGGGCGCCATTGGCGTATCGGTCGTAAGTGAACGGGAGGCCGGCAGTCCGCAGTGCGTCTGCCATGTGGCGGGTTCCGAGGTCGGCGGCCAGTTCGGTGGGGGCGCCCTGGACGAAGGTCAGTGATCCCGTGTCCGGCACATCGTTGGGGCCCGGGTTGCCGGGTGCGGACGCGAGGTAGAGGGCGGTGCCGCGGAGGCGGTCCACGTTCCATGAGGGGTCGTTGACGACCCACGCCGGGTGTCCGGGTGGACCCCAGGCGTTATGGACGTTGCCGCCGCCGCGGGCCACCATCGCGGTCATGGCGGCGCGTCCGAACGGTGTGGAGACCTCGGGGAAACCGGAGAGTGATGCGGCCGCGGCGTAGTGGTGCCGCCCGGTGGCTGCGAGGGTCAGCGCGGGTCCGCCGGACATGGACACCCCGATCACGCCACGGGTGCCGTTGAGTGCGTATGAGTTGGCGAGCGCGGCGGGTAGTTCGGAGTCGAGGAAGGTGTGCCAGCGGTTGACACCGAGGGCCGGATCGGGCTGCTGCCAGTCCGTGTAGAGGCTGAACCTTCCGCCTTCGGGGCTGGCCACCATGACGTGTTTGTCGGCGAAGAAGTCCTGGTAGTCCGTGTTGTAGGCCCAGCCGACGTGGTCCTCTCCTCCGCCGACGCCGTTGAGTAGAAGCAGCAGGGGTGCCGGTGCGGGGGACGCGGGCAGCAAGACGAAGGTGGGGACGGCCTTCTGCATGGCCGGTGACCACACGTCGGCGAGAATCTTGCGGCCGTCGACGGGCTGAACGCGCAGGACCTGCGGCCGCGAGGTATCGGCGGGCGGTGGTGCGGTTGGTCGTGGGGTGGTGGTGAAACCGAGGGCGGTGGAGGTGTCGACGCCCTGTGCTGACTGTGCTGCCGCGTTAATGCCGACTGCACCGGTCACGGCGAGGGTTGCCGCGAGGGTTGCTGCGACCGCGAGGGGGGCGGCGCGGAAGGTGTGCGAGGGGAGAGAAAAGGTAAGACGACGACGAGTCACACCACTCACTCTAATTAACTCCCTTGGCAGGTGACAGGAAGGTCCCGCGGCATCGACCGGCCGCGACCAGCGACGGCCGGGCGCGGCTAGAGTCCGCTGCATGAGTTCCGGTCCCCCCGCCCACGCCCTGGTCCTGAGACATCGCGCGAAGCCGGGTCGTCGCGATCAGCTGGTCGAGGTGTGGCTGCGGAACATGCCCGAGGCCGTCCAGGCCAACGACGGGCACCGGGCCTATGTTCTGTTCGCCTCCCATGCCGACCCCGACGTGCTGCTCGTCTTCCAGGAGTATCGCGATGCCGCCGCCGCGCAGGAGTTCCTCGGAAATCCCGACTATCTGCGTTATCTGGAGGAGTCGAGCGGCCTGTTGAGCGGTCCGCCCGAGGTCGAGGCCGTGGAGCCGCTCTGGTCGAAGGCGGTCAGCCCCGATTCGGACACCTGAAGTCCGAGACGGCGCGCGCCCCGGCCGGCCCGACGGCCGGCAGGGGGCGTGTGAGCCGGTGTGACCCGGTGCGACGCGGGCTCTGGGCACCGAGCCAGCGCATCCGACGGGGGTCGCGCTGGCCCTCTGACCTGCGCTGGCTGGGTGGTCCGTTCGCCCAGCGCATCCGGGGTTTTTGCGGGCGTGCGGCCAGCGTAGGCCGGGGCGGCAGCGCATCCGGCGCGGGTGGCGCTGGCACGTGGCACAGAGAGGCCGGGACTCGGTGTGCGGCCCGGTGCCGGGCGGGCCGAGTACATGGGCCGACTGGACGGGCAGAGCGCACGAGGGCGGGATAGTCGGACCGACTCGGTAAAGTCTGGCCCGTGACAGCCCGAAACCCCACCCCTGACCGCCGCGCCTCCTCCGACCGGCACGACGCTGCGGTGTTTTCGGGGCTGCAAGACGGGCCGGGCGCGAGGCCGGACCCGGCTGACGCCGCGGAGTTAGAGGCCCGCCGTGTCCGTCTACTGGCGGGTGCGCAGACCACCATCAACGAACTGGCTGATGTCCTGGCGCCGCTCGCGACCGCCTTCGACGACGCCGGTCACGAGCTCTACCTGGTTGGCGGCAGTGTCCGCGACGCGGTGCTCGGCCGGCTCGGCACGGATCTGGATTTCACCACCGATGCTCGCCCCGAGACCGTGCGGGCAATTCTCGACGCCTACGCCGACGCGGTCTGGGACACCGGGATCGAGTTCGGAACCCTCTCGGCCGTCAAGCACGACGCGTCGGGCATCGAGCAGCAGATCGAGATCACCACCTATCGCGCCGACTCATACGACGGGGTCACCCGCAACCCCGAGGTGGTCTTTGGCGACAGCCTCGACGGAGACCTGGTGCGGCGCGATTTCACGGTCAACGCCATGGCCGTGCGACTGCATCCCGACGGCCGTCGCGAGTTCGTGGATCCGCTGAACGGCATGGACGCGCTGCTCGCCGGTGTGCTGGACACCCCGGCCGCCCCCGAGCTGTCGTTCGCCGACGACCCGCTGCGGATGCTCCGGGCCTGCAGGTTCGTCTCCCAGCTGGGCTTCACGCTGGCACCCCGCGTCTTCCGTGCCATGACCGAGATGACGGACGAGATCAACAGGATCACGGTGGAGCGGGTCCGCGCCGAGCTCGACAAGATGATCCTCGGCGACTACCCCATCGACGGCATCAACATGCTGTGCGAGACGGGCCTGGCCGAGCATGTACTCCCCGAGGTGCCGGGCATGAAGCTCGAGCGCGACGAGCACATGCAGCACAAGGACGTCTACTGGCATTCGCTGACAGTGCTCAAACAGGCCATCGACCTGGAGCCCGACGGCCCGGACCTGGTTTTGCGTTGGGCGGCGCTTCTGCACGACATCGGTAAGCCCGCCACCCGCGCGGCCAAGCCTGGCGGCGGTGTGACCTTCCATCACCACGAGGTGGTGGGCGCCAAGATGGTCCGCAAACGGATGCGGACGCTCAAGTATTCGCGCCAGATGATCGAGGACGTCTCCGGACTGGTGTTTCTCCACCTACGCTTCCACGGTTACGGAGAAGGCCAGTGGACGGACTCCGCTGTGCGACGCTACGTCTCGGACGCCGGGGATCTCCTGCCCCGCCTCCACCGGCTCGTGCGCGCCGACTGCACGACCCGGAACAAGCGTCGCGCCGCCAAGTTGCAGGCGACCTACGACTCGCTCGAGAACCGGATCGCCGAGATCGAGGAGAAGGAGGATCTCGCGCGGGTCCGTCCCGATCTCGACGGGAACGAAATCATGAAACTTCTCGACCTCAAACCCGGCCCGGACGTGGGGCGTGCCTGGGCGCATCTCAAGGAACTGCGCCTGGACCGCGGCCCGCTCGACCGGGACGAGGCCGAGGCCGAACTCCTCCGCTGGTGGGGCGAGATGAACTCCGGGAACGACGCCGAACAGCGGACCGGGGGATCGGATACGTCCGGGCGGAAGGGTGACCCGGCATGATCGGCCGCGCTGTCGACCGCTATCTCGCGTCGACGACGGGCAGGGTCGTCGTCGTCGTACTGACCGTGATCGGCACGCTGGTGCACACCATCGGCATTCCGTTCCTGCAGAAGATCCCGCCGTACCGGATCGACCTGGACGTCTACCGCGTCGGAGGTCAGGTGTTCCGCGACGGTGGTGACCTGTACGGCGAACTGCCGCAGCTCGCCGAGGGCGCCAGTCTGCCGTTCACCTATCCCCCGCTGTCCGCGCAGCTGTTCTCGCTGCTCACGCTGGTTCCGCTGGCGGTGGCGTCGATCCTCATCACGGTGGCCACCATCGCGGTGCTCGCGTACGTGGTCCAGTTGGTCCTCACCCGCACGTGTGACCGGCCGCAGCGAGAACTGTGGTGGCTGACCCTGGCTGTGACCGCGGTGGCGCTGTGGTCCGGTCCGATTCGCGAGACAATCGGGTTCGGTCAGGTCAACGTGTTCCTCATGGCGTTGGTGCTGGTGGACGTGATCCGTGGACGAGGTCGCTGGTGGGGTGGCGTGCTGGTCGGTCTGGCCATGGCCATCAAGCTCACCCCGGCCGTGTTCCTGCTGTACTTCTTCCTCCGTCGCGACTGGCGAGGGCTGGCCACCGCGGTCGTCTCGGCGCTGGCGTTCACCGGGATCGGGCACCTCCTGGCCCCGGACGATTCGGTCCGATACTGGACGTTCGCGATACGCGACCCGGGCCGAATCGGTGGCCTGGCGTTCACGTCAAACCAGTCGGTCAACGGCGTGGTGCACCGGCTCGGGCTCGAGGGCGGTACGGCCTCCGTGGTGTGGTTCGTGGTGTCGGCGGTGGTGGGCCTGGGTATCGCGTGGGTCGCATGGCGACTGCTGCGCGGCGGCCACGAGGTCGCCGCCGCCGTGGCCGTGGGCCATGTGGCGCTGTTCTGTTCGCCGGTGACGTGGGGCCACCACTGGGTGTGGGCGGTGCCGGCGGTGGTGCTCGCCCTGGTGTGGGCCGATCGGGAGTCGAGGAACGACGACGACAACGACCGCACCTGGCTGATCATGGCCTGCGCCGGAGTGGTGATCTTCCTGGGCACCCCGCAGTGGTGGTTCCCCAATCACGAGGACCGCGAGCTCGGCTGGGGTCCCGTCGCGCACCTGGTGGGTAATGCGTACCTGATCTGGGCAGCGGTATTCCTGGTGCTGCTCGGGCTGCGGGCGTTCCGTCTCGGGCGTCCTGACCTGGGAGGGGACGACCGCAAGCCCGCGCTCTTCGTTGGGTCCGCCAGCTGAAGTCCGAGAACTGTCAAGGACTCTGGCCGATCTGTGGATAACTGTGTGGTTGTCCACAGATCCTCGATCGGGCCTGTTCCCGATGCACGGTCCGCGACAGGATTGCGGGCATGGATTACTTCTTCGGAGACGGCGTCGGTGAGCCGACGCAATGGCAGGGCGAGCCCGACCTCACCCTCGGAACCGGTGCGGCGGACGCACTGTGGCTTGATTTCGACGGCGACGGATACGCCGACGACGCCCTCTGGGATTCGGACTTCGACGGTGTTGCCGATCGGGTGGTGACGGATGTCGGGGCGACCGTCGAGGCCGTGTACGCGGATGACGGCGGGCGCGGCGTGTGGAACGCCTACGCCGGTGGAGCAGGGTCGATCGCCGCTGGTTCGGCGGGCGCTGGTTCCGCGGGCGCCGGGTCAGTGGGTGCCGGCTCCGTCGGCGGGGGCTCGGTTGGCGCGGGCTCGGTAGGTGGCGGCTCGGTCGGTGCAGGATCTGTGGGTGTGGGATCCGTGGGTGTCGGCTCTATCGGCGGCGGGTCGGTTGACGTCGGGTCCCTGGGTCTGGGCTCGGCCGCGGCCGGGTCGTTGGCAGCGGGATCAGCTCTGACCGGCGCTGACGGTGTGGGCGGGCTGGTGCAGGGCGCGGTGGCTGCCGGCTCGGAAGCCCTCGGCTCGTTGCCGGACTGGGGGGCACTGCTCGCGGATGCCGCGGGGGCGCTCGAGAACGGGTCACTCGCGGCGTCGGAGTCGGCACGCTGGTCGACTCCCCCGGTGGTGGAGCCTGAGCCCGTGCCACCGCCCCCACATACACCGACGCCCGGGCCGGTGCAGGGCGGCACTGCTGCCGAGCCGGCTCCCCCGGTGGTCGAGGACGACGGTTCCATCACCGTGGAGAGCGGGGGCGGCTGGCTCTCGGTCTCCGATGTCAACGGCGACGGCCTGCTCGACGCGGCGCTTCCGTTCGAGCCTCCGCACATTGACGCGGGCGCCGTTGCCGCCGGCTCGGCGGAGATGGGCGCGATCCACGCCGAGGCCCTGGGCTCGGTTGATGCCAGTGTTCTCGGCGCGGGCTCGGCCGACGCCGGCTCGATCGCGGCGGGTTCGGCCGCCGCGGGTTCAGTCGCCGCAGGCTCCGCGGGAGCTGGCTCGGCTGGCGCGGGTTCGGTCGGCGGCGGGTCGATCGGTGGCGGCTCGGTGGCAGGTGGGTCTGTGGCTGGAGGGTCAGTTGGTGGCGGTTCGATCGGCGGTGGCTCCGTCGCGGCCGGCTCGCTCGGCCTGGGGTCGTGATCTCGAGCTCACGACCAGGGCCATCGCCGCAGCGACCGCGTAGAGGGCGGCCGGGACCAGCATCAGAGTTACGGACCGGCCGTCCGCGGGAACCATTGGCAATACTGCCGCCATGCCCACCACGAAACCCGAGTTGAACAGGGCGTCCTGCAGTGCGAACACCCCGCCACGGCGGGAGTCGGGGACATCCGTTTGCATCGCGTTGTCGGCGACCAGTTTGACCACCTGGGCGCCCAGGCCGATCGCGATGGCGCCTACGACCAGCGCGGTCGGATCGAGGGTCGGGCCCACGGCGGCCTGAGCCACGCCGGACAGGGCCGACCCCGCCGCCACCACCAGGATTCGCCGGGCCCGCGACATCGCCCAGGGGGCCACCACCGCCGCGAGGCCCATGCCCCCGGCGATCGCGGCAGAGAGCAGGCCGAACCCGCCCATCCCGGCCACGATCGGGCCGCCTGTTCCCGCGGTCTCAGCCTCCCGCAGCAGCAGGATCGCGAGCATGGTGGTGATGCCGAACGCGGCCCGCCCCAGTGTCACGCTGGTCAACGACACCCAGACCAGCGGCGTTGACCGAGCGGCCCGAAAGCCCTCGGCCAATCCCCCGGCGAAGAGCCGGAATGCTTCTCCGGCAATGGCGCGCTGCGGGTGGGAGACGCCCTCGTCGTCGTCGGGTCCGAGATGCCGGCGTGGCAGAGCCAGGACCGCCCACACCCCCACCACCGCGGTGACCACAGCCGGGACCAGCGTCCACGACACGGCCGCGTCACCCGCACCCAGGAGTGCGAGCACGGCGAAGGCCGCCACTGCGCCCACCGCGGTGACCACCGAGCCCACGGTCACCAACACGGAGTTGGTGGCGGCGAGGATCCGGTCGGGCACGACCTTGGGCATCGAGGCGGTCATGCCGGTGTTGATGAGACGGCCCAGGCCGATCGCGACCAGCGACAGGCCGAACAGTGCGGCGAGCCCGGCTCCGGAGTGGACACCGCCGGCCGCGACCAGAACGATCGTCACGAGAATGGCCAGCGTCCTGACCAGCGCCGCGGCAGCCACCACGACCCGCCGATCCCAGCGGTCGAGTGCGGCCGCGGCGAACGGGCCGACGATCGAATACGGCAACAGCATCACGGCGAACCCGCCTGCGATCGCTGCGGGCGTGGTGGCGGCCTCGGGGCTGAAAAGCACGATCCCGCCGAGCGCGGCCTGGTGGATACCCTCGCTGAGCAGGGCCGCGAGCCGCGCCGTGGACAGGCGGCCCAGGCCGTGGGATTCGCTAAGGGCGGCGGCGAGTCGTCCGCCAGCGTGGCCGGGCGGGCCGGCGGACAGTGAGGTCACCCCGCCACCGTAGCGAGACCCGATCGAGGGGACACGGATGTGGCGGGGCGTCGGCGCGGGCATCATGGAGTGATGGACACGGGACCCGACGATCTGAGCGGCGGCGGCCTCTTCGGGGACCGCCTGTTTAACGCGATGGACAAACGAGACCCCGTGGCCGGTTCCCTGCTCCTCTCCGCGCCGGACATGCCCGACCCCAACTTCCGACGGTCGATCATCTACATGATCGAACACGATTTCTCCGGGTCCCTCGGCGTGGTGATCACTCGCCGCAGCGAGACCGACGTGGAAGAGATTCTGCCGGCGTGGTCCGACCTGTGCTCCTCTCCCCCGGTCTTCCACATCGGCGGCCCCGTCAAACCCGACACCGGCATCGCGCTGGTGGTGCTCCGGTCCGGCGTCGACGGCTCGGGGCAGGTGGGCCTCCAGCAGATCGAGGGCCGTGTGCACGTGGTGGACCTGGACAGCGACCCGGACCAACTCCGTGACGATGTGGAGGGCATGCGCGTCTTTGTGGGCTACACCGGTTGGGCACCCGGGCAGCTCCAGGACGAACTCGACCGCGGGGACTGGTACGTCGCGCCCAGCCTGCCCACGGATCTGCTCGCCCCGGCCCGAGTCGACGTGTGGGGCGAGGTGCTGCGTCGACAGGAGATGCCGCTGCCCTTGTACGCAACCTACGTGAGCGACGGCGACGTGAACTGACGCTCGCCGGGCCCACGTTGCGTCTCGCTATGTGGGACAAGTTGTCTACTATTTGGGAACGAGTCTACGCTTAGCCAGGTGGAGACGGCGCAGGGTGACGAGCAGCAGGTGACGGCCCGGCACTGGCTGGTACTCGCCGTGGCGACATTCGTCGCCGCCTCCGGGTCCGCCTTCGTGGTGGGTGTGGGCTTTCTGCTGCCTCACATGAGCACTTCGATGGGGATGTCGCTCTCGAAGGCCGGCGTCTTGGTCGCGATGCCGTCCGTGGGCATGGCCTGCGCGCTCATCGCGTGGGGCTGGCTGGTCGATCGCACCAGCGAGAAACTCGTGTTGGTCTCCGGATCCGCGTCGGCCGCACTCGCGCTCACCGCGCTCCTGTTCACCGACTCCTACGGGGCCATGGCCCTGTTCTTGCTGCTCGCGGGAGCGGCGACTGCCTCCGGGAACTCCGCCAGCGGGCGCCTGGTGGTGGGCTGGTTCCCGCCCCACAGGCGCGGACTGGCCATGGGGGTCCGGCAGATGTCCCAACCCGTGGGAGCTGCTATCGCGGCCATGACCATGCCACTGCTGGCGCAGTCGCACGACCTATCTGCGGCGTTCGCGGTGCCCTTGGCGATGGCAACGGTGTCGGCGGTGGCGGCCCTCGTCGTCGTCACCGAACCTCCCCTGCCCGCGGCTCCACCGGTCCCGGCCGGACAGGCGCCGACCGACGCGGCGCCGGCGCCCCGGACCTCCGGTTCGCCGTACCGTGGGGCCCGCTACCTGCAGCGCATCCACGGCGTGTCGGTTCTCCTGGTGTTTCCGCAGGGCATGTTGCAGTCATTCCTGTTGGCCTGGCTCGTGCTGGGTCACGGGTGGTCGGCGGTGTCGGCGGGCGCGGTGGTGACCGTGAGTCAGGTGCTCGGAGCGATCGCCCGGATCGTCGCCGGCGCCGTCTCCGACCGCGTCGGATCTCGCATGACGCCCATTCGCGGCGTGGCGATCGCCGTGACCGCGGGCCTCGCCGCGTTGGCGGTGACCGAGGCTATGGGCGCCCCGGGCGCGGTGGCGGTGACCGAGGCTATGGGCGCCCCGGGCGCGGTGGCGGTGACTCTGGCCGTGGTGGCCACCGTGCTCTCGGTATCTGACAACGGGCTGGCCTTCACCGCCGTGGCCGAATACGCCGGGCCACGCTGGTCCGGACGCGCCCTGGGCGTGCAGAACACCTCGCAGTTCATCACGATCTCCCTGGCCACCCCCCTGATAGCCGCGGTGATCGACGTGCTCGGCTACTGGCCCGTCTTTGCCGGAGCCGCCGTGGTCGCGGCGGTGGCTATCCCACTGGTGCCGGCGGTCGATCAGGAGCGTTGACCCGTCTGCGGATCACGGGGAGGGCTGGCCCCGGTACTGCCCGACGGACCACACGTTGCCCTCCGGATCCCGCGTTGAGAAACCGTGGTCGCCGTAGTCGGTGTCGTGCATTTCCATCACGATCTCGGCGCCAGCTGCCTTCGCGCGCTCGTAGACCATGTCGGAGTCGGCGGTCACGATGTACGCCAGCGCGGAACCCACCGGAGTGGCATGCGGATCGTGGGCATCCCGCTGGCGATCGCCCAACATGACGCCACCGCCCTCGGGCCAAAGCAGTTCGGCGTGGGCTACACGGCCTTCCTCGGCGTGTGAGAACGATTCGACAAAGCCGAGTGAGTTGACCAGCCAGTCTATGACCGAGCGGGCGTCCGTGCACTGCAGGCAGTGCCAGACGGTGGGTGCGGGCGGTGACCGGTGGGGTTGGGCATTCATGGATCCGAGTGTGCGCCGCGCAGCACGCATGCGGAAGGGTTCGCGCGGGGGTGATGTCGAATTGTTGCTGGATAGACTGCCCGGCGTGTCGTCCGCCTCCTCCACCAGCGCAGAGATCCGCAAGGGTCTCGTGGATGCTGCGCCTGTGGGCGTGGGGCTGATCCCACTCGGGCTGGCGTTCGGGGTGCTCATCACGCAGGCGGGATTCGACTGGTGGTGGGCGCCCGTCTTCTCGATCGTGATCTACGCGGGGTCCATGGAGTTCCTGGCGATCGGGCTGCTGACGGCGGTCACTCCCCTGTATTCACTGGCCGCGGCCGCATTCCTGGTGAACTTCCGGCACGTCTTCTACGGGCTCAGCTTCCCCATCGGGTCGATCAGGTCGAAGGTCGCCCGCATCTACGCGGTGTACGCCCTCACCGACGAGGTGTACGCGATCACCGCCACCAAGCGGCGGAGCGACATGACGGGCCCGCGGACCATGACCATCGCGATCACCTGTCAGTCCCTCTGGGTTCTCCCGGGGATCGTGGGAGCACTGATCGGGACCGCCCTGCCGCCGGGTCTGGACGGATTGCAGTTCGCGCTGACCGCACTGTTCGCGGTGCTCGCGGTGGACGCCTGGCGTGCCTCCGGCGACCTGCCGTCGCCGGTGATCGGCCTGGTCTGCGGGCTCGTGGCGGCGTGGGTGGCCCCCGGGCAGATGATGTTGGTCGGACTGAGCGCGTACGTGGCGGTGCTCCTGGCGCGGTATGTCTGGACTGCGCGGGCCGGGCGGGATGCCGCGTGAACCCGGCTATCCCGCCCGCCGGCTACCTACTGGCCGGGCTCGGTGTGATGTTTCTGGTGACGGTCGCGCTGCGGGCCGCGCCGTTTATCGCGCTGACACGACTACGGGACTCGGAGGTCGTCCGCTATCTCGGTCGTGCGATGCCCGCCGGGGTGATGGTCGTGCTGGTGGTCTACACCCTGCGGGACACCACCATGGAGATCGGTTCGTGGATCCCGGCACTGGCAGCATTGACGCTCACTTTGGCTGTGCACCTTGCCTTTCGGCGAGCTGCGGCGAGCATCGTCCTGGGCACCGCGACCTACATGGTGCTGCAGGCGTGGTTGGGCTGACGCCCGGCCCGGTTCAGCGCGCGACGGGGCAGGTGCCCAGGTCGACCTTCCACTCGGTGAGGCCGTTGAGCCACCCGGAGCGCAGACGCGTGGGATCGCCGAGCGAGGTGAGGTCGGGCAGGTGGTCGGCGATCGCGTTGAAGATCAGCTCCAGCTGCATCATCGCCAGGTTGGCGCCGATGCAGTAGTGCGGACCCTGTCCACCGAACGTCACGTGCGGGTTGGGGTTCCGCAGGATATTGAAAGTGAAGGGGTCTTCGAAGACGTCCTCGTCAAAGTTCGCCGAGCCGTAACAGATCACGGCGCGCTCGCCCTTGCGGATGGTCACGCCACCGATCTCCACGTCCTCGATCGCGGTGCGCTGGAACTGGCTGACCGGCGTCGCCCACCGCAGGATCTCGTCGTAGGCGGTTTCGGGACGCTCGGCCTTGAACAGCTCCCACTGGTCGGGGTTCTCGAGCATCGCGACCATGCCGTGGGTGGTGGCGTTGCGGGTCGTCTCGTTGCCGGCCACGGCGAGCAGCGTGACGAACCAGCCGAATTCCTCTGGTGAGAGGTGCTCTCCGTCGATGTCCGCGTGGACGAGCTTGGACACGATGTCGTCCTGCGGATTCTTGGTCCGGTCCTCGGCCATCGCGTTGGTGTACTCGATGAGCTGCATCGACGCCAGGGCGGCGGACTCCATGCCGCCGTCCGTGTCGTAGCTGGTCATGGTGTTGGACCACTCGAAGATCTTGTGACGGTCCTCCTGGGGCACGCCCAGCAGTTCGGCGATCGCCTGGAGCGGAAGCTCGGAGGCGACGGAGGTGACGAAGTCATCCGCCTTGCCGTCGGCCGCCTCGGTGACGATCTTCCGGGCACGATCGGCGAGCTCGTCGCGCATTCCGGCCACGCCGCGCGGGGTGAAGCCGCGGGAAATGATGCGGCGGTGCTTCTTGTGGATCTCGCCGTCCTCGTTGATGAGCATCTCTCGCTGGGCCTCGATGATCGAGCGATCGGTGCCCTCCGCGAACCGGGGGATCACTGTGTTCTCGCCGGCGGAGAACTTTTCTCCCGTGATGCGGGAGATCTCCTTGACGTCGGCGTGCTTGGTGACCAGCCAGTAGTGGTCGTCGTCGAATCCGTCGACCCCGGGGCTCTTCTCGACCCGCCGGATGGGCTCTGCGCGGCGCAGCTGACGCCACTCGTCGTGCGGCAGTCGCTTCTCGAACAGGTCCGGGTCGGTGAAGTCGAAGCCTGCGGGGATGGTCACATTCATGGTGTCTCCTACGCCTCGTGGTCCGCCGGGTCCGGCGGGACTGAAACCGTGAATAGTGGTAACCATATACACGTGGCACTATCTTCGAGCGAGATTCTCGACCGGGCTTTGATGTTGTCGGAACAGATGTCCGGCTCGATCGAACGCGCCGCGGCCAATTACGGGCTCTCTGTGCCGCGATTGGAGTTGTTGTTCGTCCTGGGCCTACAGGGGCAGTGCAAGCAGGTCGAGTTGGCCACGTACCTCGATTGTTCCCCGCGCCAGGTCACCGCGCTGGTCGACGGGCTGGAGGCCAGCGGGCACGTGGAGCGGAAGATGTCGCCGGAGGATCGGAGGGTCCGCCTGGTGGACCTGACCGACGAGTCGCGTCGGATAGTGGATGAAGTGGTGTCGGCGCGCGTGGCCTTGGCGGAGTGGCTGTTCGAGGGGCTCGACGACGACGACCTGCAGACCTTCGGAGCACTTTCCGAACGACTGATTTCCAGGATGACAGGCCGCGCGCTGACCCGATTGATGGAGCAGTAGCACGGCCGCGGTTCGCGTCCGTTCAAGCGGTGCAGGCGGGGCAACCCGTGTCCGCGCGGGCGTATTCGACGAACCCGCGGGCAACGTAGTTAGGGATCGCGGCGGGGGAGTCGTCGGTGCAGGTGTGCAGCCACACGCGGCGGACTCCGGGGACGTTCCAGGCGATGCGGGTGACCTCGGAGAGGAACCATCCGCCGAGGCCTTGGCCGGCGAACTGGGGGAGTAGTCCGAAGTAGACGAGCTCTACGTCGACGCCGTCGTCGGATCCCGTGGCCACGGAATCGATCTCGGGGTCGCAGGGGCTCATGCGGAGTTCAGCGAAGCCCACGATCTCACCGCCGAGCGTGGCTCGGAGTGTGCTGACGCAAGGGTCCGAGGCGTAGGACGCCCAGCGACCCTCTGACCATTCGAGGCGATCGGCCCAGTTCCAGTCGCCGCCGATTCCCCTGTACATACGGGCGTTGAAGGCCGGCTCCGCGGGAAAGACGCGGCGGATCGTCAGGTCGGCCGCATCAGCGGGCCGCAGCTGGTCAGCGGCGGTCTGCTGTAGGTACGTCACACTGCTCATCGCGTAATTGAATCACCGAAGCCCTCTCGCTCCCCCATTGCGGCGGGAAAGGAGAGGGCTTCGGGGTGATCCCAGCCCAGGACGCGTGGTCGGGCGGGGCGGATTCACCGACGGTGTCAGTTGATCACGATCGGCGGCACGCCCGGGAGGTTCAGGTCGTTGATCGATCCGGCCGCGGCGTCCTTGGCGTTGTTGAAAGAATCGATGACGCCATTCTGCACACCCTGCGCAGCGTGGGGGTTGCCTGCGACGGCCGCGGCGCCGCCGCCGAGCGCGGCCGAGCCGCCTGCGGCGCTGCCGGTGGCCGCGAGGCCCGTGAGAGCGGTGCCGGCCGTGGCGATCGGGCCAGCCACCCCGATAGCCCCGAGCACGGGGGCGGCGACTGCGCCCAGGGGAGCGAGGACGCCGACGATGAAGGCGGTGATTGCGCTGGCTGCTGCGAGCATTACGTACTTCTTTCTCTGTTGGTTTGCTGAAGGCTGATGCCCTCAGCCGATACGGAGTTCCTTCGGTGCAATAGGAGCTTGAGGAACGATGTTTCCGCGGCCACCGAGGTCAATCGTGATGCCCGGTGCCGGTGGGGGTGGCGGCGCGGGCGCCGGTGCCGGTCGGTACGGGGCGGGCGCCGGTGCCGGACGAAAGGGAGCCGGCGACGGCGCCTGAACTCGAGGTGCCGGTGCCGGTGCCGGTGCCGGTACCGGTGCTGGGGCCGGAGCCTGCACTGCCCGGCGCTCCGGCAGATCTGCGTCACCAGGGCGCTCGATTTCCGACGTTGGAAGCGCTTTGCTCGAGACTCGAGCCGTGGAGGTCTCGGTTTTGGCCGTCGAGGTGGGTGTGCCGACGGACTGGGCGGCCTCGGTTGGTGTGAGGAGGCCAGCCTGCGAGGACGACGGTGTGATCGCGGGCTCGCGTGTTGCGAGTGTGGAACTCCCGCCCGTGAGCAGGGCCACGACCGCCCCGCCCGAGAGGCCGATCAGGGATAGGGCAACAACGGCCGACCCGATCACCATGGGCCTGCTGACCCTGTGGTGCTCGGAACTAGTCATATCGGCCCCCTTTCCGCGCTCTCGACTGCAGGTTCTGCAGCCGGTGCCGTTAGCATCGCTCGTAACTTCTTATCTCGTGCGGCGGAAACATTAAGGTTCCGACAAGGCCTACTCAACATGTTTGACCCCTAAGAAAATCGGGCGCATGGCCGTCGGGGATCTGCCCAGTGGCCGGTACGGATAAGAAACCGGATATTTGAGCAGATCACCGCAGTGGAGCAAGTGAATGGTTGTTACATCAACCCCGTAATTAGAGTCAACTTATTTAGGGATGTTTATGACTCAGCACACAGAGTGCCTTGCACAATCTGGGTTCGAATACGTGGCGGGGGACTGGTGACACGGCAAAGCAGGGCGTGGGCGCTCTTGGCGCTACTGGCCTACAGCGCAGTGTTGATAGCCCTGACCATGCTCAAGGCCTTCTTCGTGATTGGCCAACTGTGGCGACCGGAAGTCCAACGCGGTCGCTCGGTGGAATGGATCCCGTTCGCGCTGATCCGGGACTCCGACACCTGGTTCGGCCCTCTGTTCGACGGCGCCGGCAACCTGGCCTTTTTCATCCCCCTCGGGGTGCTTCTGTACATCCTGCTGGAAGGCCGGGAGCATGCGCTCGTCGTCGTCGTCATCACCGGAGCAGTGACCAGCGCGGCGGTGGAGACCCTTCAGTACGCGTTCGCCCTGGGACATTCCGACGTCACGGACCTGATCTTCAATGCCAGCGGAGCGCTGGTCGGCGGGCTGATCGCGCGCGTGTGCGGTCGGCGGTTCTACCCACTGTGGATCGGGCTCGGGCTGGCGACTGCCGCCGTGTTCGCGATCCTGGTCATTCTCGGCCCGCGGCTGGGCGACCCCGAAGCGGTGGTGGAATTCGCGGCGACACGAGGCGCGACGGGTCAGGCTGCGGCCGCCGCCTCCGCAGCACGGCCATAACGAGCGGACAGCCACGCACACACGATCAGCTGGATCTGGTGGAACAACATCAACGGCAGAACCAGCAGGCCCACGGGCTGGCCGACGAACAACACCGCTGCCATGGGCAGACCCGTCGCCAGCGACTTCTTGGATCCACAGAACTGGACGACCCGCTTGTCGCGAACGTCGAAGCCGAGAGCTCGGGCAGTGAACTCGGTCAACAAGAGGACCAGGGCCAGCAGGATGCAACACGCGACCGTCAGCCACACCAACTCCGAGACGCCGATCTTCGACCAGACGCCGTCCACCACGCCCTCGGAGAACGCCGCGTAGACCACCAACACGATCACCGTCTTGTCGAACAGGTCGATGCGCTTGATCCGCGAAGTGATGGGTATGACGCGGTTGCGGAGGAGTTGCCCGACCACGAATGGCAACAGCAACATGAGGACGATCTCCACAATCGAGCCGCCGGAGATGTGTACGGACCCGCTGGTTGTCATGAGCGCGACCACCAGCAGGGGAGTGATGGCCACGCCCAGCAAATTGGACACCGACGCCGACACCACCGCCGCACCCACGTGGCCACGGGCGATCGAGACGAACGTGATGGATGACTGCACGGTCGACGGCACCAGCGTCATGTACAGGAACCCGGCCGCCAGTGACGCCCCGAGCAGCGGGGTGAGCGCCCATTTGCCGAGCAGTCCTAGCAGTGGGAACACCACGAATGTGAAAGCCAGCACCACGGAATGCAGCCGCCAGTGCTTGAGCCCCATCAGTAACTCGCGGCGTTCCAGCCGGGCACCGTAGAGGAAGAACAGGACGGCGATCCCGATGATCGTCACCCAGCGCAGCACCTCGGCCGACGTTCCCGCGGCGGGCAGCAGGGCGGCAACCACCACGGCCAGCATGATCGACATGACGAACGGATCAATCCGGAGTCGCTGCAGCAAGCCCATCGCTACATTGCACCACTCCGGCAGAATGTGGCTGCTACCGACCGACCGAATGACGATCCGACCGGCGGACCGAGCCGGCCCCGCCCGATAGGCTCGCAGTCATGACGGACAGTGCGAGAGGCTGGCGGCCCAAAGCCCTGCGGGACGGCAAAGAGCCGGACCCCAGATTCACGCTCGCCAATGAACGCACGTTCCTCGCCTGGATCCGCACGAGCGTGGGGCTGTCGGCAGGCGCGGTGGCGCTCGAGGCGTTCGCCGGGGACGAGATTCCCGAGATCATCCGCACGCCGCTGGCCTGCATTCTGCTGGTGCTGGCGGCACTACTCGCGATAGTGGCGTTCAGGCGATGGATCCGTATCGAGTTCGCCATGCGGCACAAACAGCCGCTGCCCATGCCGCAGGCGTCGATCCTGCTGGTGCTGGGGATCGCGATCGGCGCGGTGGTGTTGATCGTGGCGATACTCGCCGGGACGTTCGGATGAGCCTGTGAGCCTGAGACCGAGCGAGCCCCGACCGCGCCGGATCGGTGTGCACCCGTCGGCGATCCCGCCCGACGCCGGACTGCAGGCCGAGCGGACCAGCCTCTCGTGGGCACGGACATGGGCCGTGGTGGCGGCCAACATCATCCTCATGGCCAAGCTTGTCGGCGAGTTCTCCTGGCTCTGGGCCGCCGTGTTCTCGCTGCTCGCGGTGGTGCCGCTCCTCGCGTTGCTCAGGGTGCAACGCCGGCACGAGAACCGCGTGAACCGATTTGTGCGAGGCAGCGAGGTACAGCAGACCCAGGCGCTCTACAACGTGGGGCTCGTTGCGATGGTGGTGCTACTGGCCTGCTGTGGCCTCGCTGCGGTGCTGGTCCAGGCCCTGACCTAGTGCGCAGAGGCGGCCGCACGGCCGAGTGCTTTCAGCGCCCGCGGGGCAGTGCGATCAGGTGTTCTTGATGCGCCCACTGAGCGCATCGCGGAGCCGGTCCACCATTCCGACACCCGGCCCCACGGTCATGTGGAACAGCTCGGAGTGGGGCGATCCGGGGTGCGGGCGCGTGGGGGCGATCTTCTTGGCGGCCTCGACCTTACGGCCCATATCCAGCAGATCCTCGGAAGAGAAGTATTGCCGCATCTTAGGAAACTGGTCCGACTCCTCGTCGTCAGCGTGGTGATCGAGGAGTTCTTTGAACCTCTTTACGGTGGCGATGAACTCGGCACTGCCGGCGTCCTGGTCCTCGAGAGTTTTCATCACCTCTTCGAGTTCCTGATGCTCTTCCTTGTCGTGTTCGACCTCGTCGGCGCCGTTGGGCACCTCACGTTCGTAGGCGGGGTAGACGAACAGCTCTTCGGCTACGGAGTGGCGCACGACCTCGGCGGTAGCGGAATCAGCCAAAGCGCGGCGCTCGGCCGGATCGGCTGTCTCTTCGATCAACTCGAGCAATCCAACCATCTCTCGGTGGTCAGCGGTGAGGATGTCGACGACGTCGCCGGTAGTGGGAGTGTTGGTCATGAAATGCTCCTTGCGCTGCGTGTGGTGGCCGGAGCTTCCGACGGTAGGGGCCACGGCCCGCGCCGGCCACCGATCCGGCTTCTGCTGCTGGTGCGGACGCCGGGCAGGATGAGGCGAGACAGTTCAGGGGGTGGTGGTCTCTGACTCGCACATGCCCTGGAGTGCGCAGGATCCGCAGCCGCCGCTGACGCCGCAGTCTTCGGCAGGGTCCGCTGAGCCGCCCGCATCCGTGGGGCGGTCGGAGGAGGAGCACGAGCTGGCCGAGCCGGTGGACTCGGCGTCGCCGGAGTGCCCGCCGCAGCCATCGGGTCCGCAGCCACACCCGCCCTGGTCATCGTCCTGGGTGGCGTCCCACATGGCCGCCCTGCGGGATCCGGCGAGGCCGGCCACGTTGAGCAGCGCGAGCGCGCCGAGAACCGAGACGACGACGACGAGGCCACCCACCCAGCCGCCGATCAGTCCCAGGGCGAGCGCCCCGAGCCCTAGCGCGAGGCCAGAGGCGAGGAAGGCTGGCCCGGCGGCCCGATTGGCGAGGTGCCAGGCTTCAGGTGAGCGTCGGGTCTCGGGAGTGCGGACACCGAGGAAACCGTTTCCGGGCAGCTTGCCGATCAGCGCGAGCAGACCGGTTCCGCCGACCACCAGGGCGAGCCCCACGAGGAGCACGAGGACCACCACGAGCACTGCGTTCACGCCCCCGAGGCTACGCCCGCGTCGGCGTAATTCCGATTCGTCTCAGCCCCGGAGGGTCCGCGGACCAGGGCGAGCAGCCGGGCGAACTCGCGCTTGTCACGTTCGCCCAAACGATCCAGGAAGACTCGCCGGACAGTCTCTACATGGTTGGGCGCAGCCTGCTCGATCTCGCGGACACCCTGGTCCGTGGCGGTCACAAACGCACCCCGGCCGTCCTCCGGGCAGCTGGTGCGTTGCACGAGGCCGCGCTTGACCATCCTCGTGACCTGGTGGGACAGGCGGCTTCGCTCCCACAACAGGGCGTCCGCGAGTGCGGTCATCCGCAGTGGACCTTCGGCCTCGCTGAGATGCACCAGTACTTCGAACTCGGGCTCGGTCAAGCTTGACGACGACTTGAGGTCGCGCTGGATCTCCAGATGCAGGCGGCCCTGGATGGCGAGGTAGTTACGCCAGAGGATCTTCTCCTGGCTATTCAACCATCGCACTTCCTTGTCCAGAACCTGTTCATACATGACCCCACTGTACCGGAATAGTTGACACGACATCTTTAAGTGGTGTTCGGGCCCGATCGGGCTGCGGTCGGGAGCCGGGAGACGCTGTCTTGTCAACTTTATTGTTGATAGGTTGAGGTACCACGTTTTCTGCGGTTCAAAGGAGTTTTATGTCCGATCGAATTCACGGCGGTGCGTTTATCGCCGAAATCGACGAGAGGTCCACTCGGTGGTCTTCTCTTCTGGTCAAAGTGAGCTGGGCGATTATCGCCGTGGGCATAATCGTGGGCGGCATTCTCTGGGTGACCGTTGACGGTTCGACCGGAGAAGATCTCGGCGCGCTCGCCTGGGTCATGAGTTTCGCCGCTGCCATTGCCGCGATGTCAATTCGTCAGATGATTCTGGCAGAGAGGCAGTAGCGCACAATGTTGATGCAAGGAATAACCTATAACACCGCGATGGGCCTCGTAGTAGGCATCATCCTTCTTCTCGTCGCGCTGTTCATGCGCGCTGTCCAGGCGAATAACGGTCGCTCCTTGGCAGGCTTCGGCTGGGGGTTCATCTTCTCCGGTGCGTTCTTGGGGATCACCGGGCTGCACATGACCCTCACCTGGCCGCTCGAGCAGATCGAGGGCGTGTTCTGTTGTGCGGTAGACAATGTGACCTTCGGCGAGCCCGCTGCGTTCTACGGCTTGCTGACACTGATCGCCGGCTTTGCCATTCTGCGCGCGGAGGACCGTGCTGACCGCGGTATTCGGGCCCTGGACCTGGTCGGCACTCTTCGCCCGATCTTGTACGTCTCGGCTATCGGCGGTTTCGGTCTGATCATGTTCGGTATCGCCGGTCTGCACTTCGGCCAGTGGCGTCCGCCGGAGATCGAGCCCATCGCCCGACTTCTTGCCGGTTCGTTGATCGAACCGCTGATCGTCTTTGCCCTTTATGTCTTCACGGGCATCGTGGCGATATTGGCGCCGTTCGCGTTGACCAATAAGACAGTCGGCCGCGTGTTCGTTGCGATGACCTGGTTGTTCGGCATGGGATGGGTGTTGCTCGGACTTTCGCTGTTCTACAGTCACGTCGGCTTCTTCCCGTACCCCTTCAACAACCCGGACGTCATGCACCCGTAGGAATACGCACGAATCGACCGCTGCCCACACGCTGACGTGGCTCGAGCCCGCCCAGGGTTTAGGCTGGACTCCGCCTGCGTGTGGGCACCGGCGATACCAGGGAGAGCAGACAACCGTGAGCAGCAGCGACCAGACCGTCACCGGAGCGCATTCCGACAACGGATCGCAGTCCGACACCGGACCGGCCCACCGCTACGGAGCCGCCCTGGCCGGCCAGATCGAGTCGCGGTGGCAGACCGAATGGTCCGCGCGGGGCACGTTCGAAGCCCCGAATCCGGTCGGGTCCCTCGCCGCCCCTGACGGTTCCGCCCCGCCCGAGGACAAGCTGTTCGTCCAGGACATGTTCCCGTACCCCTCGGGCGCCGGACTGCACGTCGGCCACCCACTCGGGTATATCGCCACCGACGTGTTCGCCCGCTACAACCGGATGCTGGGCACCAACGTTCTGCACACGCTCGGCTACGACGCCTTCGGGCTGCCGGCCGAGCAGTACGCCGTCCAGACCGGTCAGCACCCGCGCGTGACGACCGAGTCCAACATCGCCAACATGGAGCGCCAGCTCGGCCGTCTCGGCCTGGGCCACGACCGTCGCCGGGTGTTCGCCACCACGGACACTGACTTCTACCGCTGGACCCAGTGGATTTTCCTCCAGATCCACGCCTCCTGGTACGACCCGGAGGCGCCCGCCCGCACCACCGACGGGGGCGAGCACCCCACTCGTACCGGCCGCGCGAGGCCCATCGTCGAGCTGGTCGACCAGTTTGCCTCGGGCGTCCGCCCGCTGCCCGCCGCATACGCCGGGCGCGACTGGGATGAGCTGGACCGCGCCGAGCAGGAGAAAGTCCTCGACGCTCACCGGCTGGTGTACCTGTCCGACTCCACCGTCAACTGGTGCCCCGGACTCGGCACCGTGCTGGCCAACGAGGAGGTGACCGCCGAGGGACGCTCCGAGCGCGGTAATTTCCCCGTCTTCCGCAAGAACCTCTCGCAGTGGATGATGCGGATCACCTCCTACGCTGACCGTCTGGTCGACGACCTCGACAGGCTCGACTGGACCGACAAGGTCAAGTCCATGCAGCGCAACTGGATCGGTCGCTCGCAGGGCGCCCGCGTCCGCTTTGCCGTGGCCGACCAGTCCATCGAGGTGTTCACCACCCGACCGGACACGCTCTTCGGCGCCACGTACATGGTCCTGTCTCCCGAGCACCCGCTGGTCGACGAGTTGGCCGGCCCGTTCTGGCCTGAGGGTCTCGGCGGCAGCACGCTCGATGAGCGCTGGACCGGCGGACACTCCTCCCCGGCCGAGGCGGTCCTGGACTACCGGCGCCGCGCGGCCCATAAGTCAGACCTCGAGCGGCAGGAGAATAAGGACAAGACCGGCGTCTTCACCGGCTCCTACGCCGTGAACCCCGTCAACGGCCAGCAGGTCCCGGTGTTCGTGGCTGACTACGTGCTCATGGGCTATGGCACCGGGGCGATAATGGCCGTGCCCGCCCACGACAGCCGTGACCACGAATTCGCCACCGCTTTCGGGCTGCCGATCACCCAGGTCGTCGCTCCGGCCGACGGCTCCGCTCTCGACGTTCAGGCCGAGGCGTACTCCGGCGATGGCGTGGCCGTGAACTCGAACAACGACGGCGGGCTTGTCCTGGACGGCTTGGGCGTGGACGAGGCCAAGGTCGCCACCATCGACTGGCTCGAGGGGCAGGGTAGCGGCGAGGGCACCATCCAGTACAAGCTGCGCGACTGGCTGTTCGCCCGTCAGCGCTACTGGGGTGAGCCGTTCCCGGTGGTCTACGACTCGGACGGGGTCCCCCACGCCCTACCGGACGAGATGTTGCCGGTCGAGCTCCCTGAGGTCGAGGACTACCAGCCTGTCTCGTTCGACCCCGACGACGCCGACTCCGTGCCGTCGCCTCCGCTGGCCAAGGCCACGGACTGGCTAACCGTGGAGCTGGACCTTGGCGACGGCGTGCAGACCTACACGCGTGACGCCAACGTCATGCCCAACTGGGCCGGCTCCAGCTGGTACCAGCTGCGCTACATCGACCCCACCAACGCCGAGCAGCTCTGCGCTATCGAGAACGAGCGCTACTGGACCGGGCCGCGTCCCGAGATCCACGGTCCTGACGACCCCGGCGGTGTAGATCTCTACGTCGGTGGAGTCGAGCACGCGGTGCTGCACCTTCTCTACTCGCGTTTCTGGCATAAGGTCCTGTTCGACCTCGGCCACGTGACCAGTGAGGAGCCGTACCGTCGCCTGTTCAACCAGGGCTACATCCAGGCCTTTGCCTACACCGATGCGCGCGGCGTCTACGTAGCCGCAGCAGATGTAGAGGAGCGTGACGGCAAGTTCTACCTCGGCGACCAGGAGGTGTTCCAGGAGTACGGCAAGATGGGCAAGTCGCTCAAGAATGCCGTGTCTCCGGACGAGATCTGCGATACCTACGGCGCCGATACACTCCGCGTATACGAGATGTCCATGGGTCCGCTCGACACCTCGCGCCCCTGGGCCACCAAGGACGTGGTGGGAGCGCACCGCTTCCTGCAGCGGCTGTGGCGGGTGGCGATCGAGGAGGCCACAGGCGAGGCCCGCGTCACCGACGCCGAACCCACCGAGGACGTGCTCAAAGCCCTGCACAAGACCATCGCGGGAGTCCGCGACGACTACGCCGGCCTGCGCGACAACACCGCGATCGCCAAGTTGATCGAGTACGTCAATACCCTCACCAAGGCTTACCCGACGGCCGGACCCGGCGCCCCGCGCTCCGTGGTGGAACCGCTGGTGCTGATGTCCGCACCCGTTGCCCCCCACCTCGCCGAGGAACTGTGGTCCCGTCTCGGGCATTCCGCGTCGCTGGCCCACGGCCCGTTCCCCGAGCACGACGAGTCGTACCTGGTCGAGGACTCGGTGGAATACCCGGTGCAGATCAAGGGCAAGGTACGTTCGCGCATCACCGTTCCCGCCGACGCCGCACCCGCCGATGTCGAGGCGGCCGCCTTGGCAGACCCGAAGGTTCAGGAGAACTTGGGGGGCGCGGCACCAAAAAAGGTCATCGTCGTGCCCGGGAAGATGGTCAATATCGTGCCGTAGCTGTGCCGGTGCCGGTGCCGGTGCCGGTGCCTGTGCCTGTGCCTGTGCCTGTGCCCCCGCCCGTAGCCGTAGCCATGTCGTGCCGCGACGGGCGGCTCGCTCCGGATTCGCGGCTCCACGGCAGGCCGGGTGCCAGTGATGCGGGTCCCGGCGGGCCTGGTGCTTGTGGCGCGGGTCCCGGTTGGCCGGTCGAGCAGAGGGGCAGCGTAGCTGGCTCCGGATATGCTGCCCCTTCGGCCCGCGCTGGCTGTCTGTACGCCGGTCACCCGGTTACGCTGGGCAAATGGACCAGTCCGGCAGCGTAGGTCAGGGTCGCAGCGCATCCGAGGCCGGTGGCGCTGGCGCAGTGCACGCTCAGCTGGCAGCGTCAGCCGATCTCGACCAATGCGACCGACGAGGTGAGCAGCAGGCACGCCGTGGTGGCCATCCACATCGCATAGGTGGTGAACAGCCACGGGCGCCAGCGGATGTGATCCCGCCAGCGCTGATAAGTCGTCCACATGGAGAACACCGACAACAGGAAGCCCAGCAGCGTGGGCACAATCACGAATTCCGCCCGCCCGGCCATCGAACACGCCTCGTCGCTGTCCGCGCGGCCGTCTCCGGTCAACCGGGCGAGCACGACAATGGCCATGCCGGCCGCGATCATCACCGCGATGGAGAACAGTAGATAACGGAAAGCTTGGAGCCCTTGCTTCTCGTTACGTTCCAGACGTTCCAGCGGGTCGTCCAGCTCATCGAAACTCTCGGCGGCCACGGCTAAGCCCCTGCGAATCCGTTGTGCCCGCCGGCTTCAGCGACTTCATCGACAGTCGCGATCCCCAGCTGCTCGTCCGTCACGGGCGGGAACAGCGGGCCACCGCCAAAGGCACCCCGGTGGGAGAGGGGCTCGTTGCCGTCGTCGTTCTTCACGCCCTTCTCACGCCCGTACTCGGCGGTGATCACGGTGGATCCGCTCATCGATGCGAGGTCAGGGTCCTCGGTAAGCGCGGCGATCACGCGGCCGACAAACGTCGGGTCCTCGGCGCGGTCGAGTGGAAAGCCGTTGAAGTCGTCCATACCGAACGACAGGATCAGGTCGGTCCGGATAAGCCCCAACCACAGTGAGAGCGTCGATACGCCGGTTCCGGCCAGATCGTGCGCCATGTCGGAGGCCATCTTGTCGAGGGCGGTCTTGCTCATGCCGTAGAGGACGGTGTGGAACGGCGCACGTGAGCCGAACGACGAGATATTGACCATCAGCCCCGACCCTTGCGGCACCATCACCTTGGCCGCCTCACAGCTGGCGACGTAGTGCGCGCGCAGCCCGATGCCCATGAGGGCGTCCCAGTCGTCGGCGGGCCGCTCCCAGAACTTCCCGTCGAAACCCATGAACCCCTTGGGGTTGGTCCACACGTTGTTGACCAGCAGGTCCAGCCGTCCTGTGTCGGCGGCGATTTTCTTGACGACGGCGACGATCTCCTCATCCCGGCCGTGGTCGCACTCGAGTGGACGGACCTGGCCCGGCGCATCAGCCGCGGCGTCGACGGTTTCCTGCAGGCGCTCAGTGGACCTTCCGGTGACGTACACGGTCCAGCCGGCGTCGGCGAGCGCGGTGGCCACACCCTTTCCGACGCCGCGACTGCCGCCGGTCACCAGTGCTACGCGTTCGGTCATGAGTTTGCTCCTGCGGTCGCTGCGCCCGCGGTGTGGCCCACCTCGGGATAGGTGACGGTGGCGCCGGTGAGTTCACGGGTCACGGCCCAGCCCGGGGTGAACAGGCACTCGGCCATCACCCAGCGGCCGTTCTCGAGTACGTAGATGTCCGAGTATTCGCCGGTCGAGATCGTCTCGGTGCCCTTGTCGCGGTCGACCTGGCGGAACTGCAGCGTCCAGGTGCCGGTGGCACGGGAGGGCGTGTCGCCGTCGGTCGGCTTCTGTACAGAGATGGAAGGCATGAAGCCGTGGTGCATGTCGAGGATCCGCGGGCCGCCGTCTTTAGCCGTCGCCAGTGCGATCTGCCGGAAGATCCCCACCATCGTGTCGGGGTCGGTGCGTCCGAGCGGGCCGAAGTCCAGGACGCCGCCCTCGGCGACGAAGCACGAGCGAAAACCTTCGGGATCCTTGGCGTCGCACGCCCGCCAATACCGGTACTTGAGCTGCTGAATCGCCTCGCGGGCGCGGGTTTCCACCTCGTACTGCATGCCGACCACGTTAGCGTAGGGAGCATGAGCCGAACACTGGTCGAACTTTCCGACCGCTGGGACCTGCAGGACATCATGACGCGGTACGCGACCTGCATCGATTCGCGTGACTTCGACGGTCTGGACCGGGTGTTCACCCCGGACGCGCAACTGAGCTTCGCAGCCTCCGGCGGGCCGGACAGCGATTACCCCACGATTCGCGCGTGGCTGGCCGAGGTGCTGCCGATCTTCGCCGCCACCCAGCACCTTATGGGCAATCTCGAGGTGACCCTCTCCGGCGACACCGCCACGGGCCGGTGCATGTGCTTCAACCCTATGGCGCTCAAGCCCGTGGAGGAAAAAGATCAGCAGGTCTTCTTCTACGGCCTCTGGTACGTGCTGGAGTTCGTCCGCACGGACGACGGGTGGCGGATCGCCCGCCTCACGCAGCAGCAGGCGTTCCACCACAACCTGCCGTGACTCAGACGGCCCCGCAGCTGGTGGGGGCCGGTCGGTCCAGAACCCGGTCCTTGAGGTAGCGGGCGCTGGTCGCCCACTCGGTGAGCATCGGAAGTGCGTGGTCGACGACGAACCCGGGCGCCGTCCGGGGCAGTTCGGCTGTCCGCAGTTCCACGACAGCGCCCTGTTCGCACCATGACCGGGTGAGGTTCACGGCGGTGTGGTGCGGCACGACGTCGTCGTGGCGACCGATCATGACCAACGCTGGCACCCGGGGCGCCGCGGTGCCCAGGTTGTAACCCTCCAGAACCCGGACGATCTCCGGTTCGGACCGGGCGGCATCGGCCAGGGACCGGCCGCCGACGGTGAAATCGCTGGTAGAACGCAGCCCGTAGGCCAGCGCGGTGTCGACCACGCACTGACCCGCCGTCACCTTGAGCATGCGGCGTCCCTCATCGTTGAGTATTCGGTCGAACGCGGGGCGGGTCTCGGGGTAGACCTGCAGAATGCCGTTGATCGCGTATCCCACGGCGCCGGTGAGCACTCCCCCATCCACTCGGTCGAGAGTGCCGAGCATGTCCGACGGCGGGGCTCCCGCAGTGATGCCGACCAGATTGACGTCGGGGGCATAAGCGGGCTGGAGTTCACCGGCGGCAGCCGCGGCGCCGCCGCCCTGGGAGTAGCCGCTCACGACGACCTTCGAATCTGGCTCCAGATCGGTGTGGGGCAGGCGCAGGGCCGCGCGTGCCGCGTCGAGTGTGGCGTGGCCCTGTGAGTCCCGGTTGATGTACGGGTGGTGGCCGGGAGTGCCCAGGCCCTCGTAGTCGGTGACGACGACGGCGAAGCCCTGCTCGATCATCGGCAGCGCATCGATCACCGTGTACCCGGCTCCCATGGACGGCGGCGCGGTAGCGATCCCCAACCCCACCTCCATCGAACGGGAGGGTGCGCATTGGTCACCCTGGCCCTGCGTGCCGGGGGCTATCACGGCCAGCGGGCGCGCGCCGGGTCCGCGCCAAGGAGCCTTGGGCTGAAGGTAGGTGCCGGTGACCGCGATAGGCCCGCCTGTGGCACCCGTGGATCGGTACATGATCCGTCGCGCATCGGCGGGCAGTGCGCCGCCGCCTGCCAGGTCGGGGACGCTGGGGGTGAAGCTCATTGGTTCCGACCTGATCACCGCACCGACTTCGTCGGGTAGTTCGGTGGGCGGGATGTAGAACTCCGTGCGGGCAGGGACGTTGGTCGATCCCTGTGCGGCGGCCACCGGGACGGCGGAGGGGAATAGAGCTGGCGCGAGTGCTAAGACCAGCCCGAACGCCAGGGTTCCGGCGATGGTGGGCAGGCCGGGCGATTCCACCCGGTGGATGAATGGTGTTCTCACGTGGGCTCCGATTCCGTGCGATGGTGCGACCGGCTGCGTGATGCTCCTTCGGGTGGATATGACCCTAACGCGTGTCGGCTCCAATCGGTTGCCTGTGTCATCCCAGTTTCTACCTCGCGACGGGTGCGACGCTGCCGATCGAACCGCCGTGAACATAGTGGTAGCCAGTGTCGTAGGTCACTGTTAACGTGGGTGCCATGCCGAAAGACGTGCTGATGTGTTGGTGTCGCGACCCCGAGTGGTTCCGCGCCGCCCGCGCCGTCACGGCGTAGTACGGACGTCACGGGCCCGCCGGGTACAGGTGGGCCAAGCACTCCTCTGGAGGGACGGCCCGCGCCGGATCCCGGGTTCACGCCCCGCGACCCCCAACGCCCGGATCGACACCGGGCCTCGACGAGGAGAAGTTCCGAGTGACCGCAAGTCCCGAAACCCTTGATCACCGCACGCTCCGCCAGCGGGACGTCCTGGTGAGTGCGCGCTCGCTGAGTGAGTACGTGGATATGTTTGGTCTGGACCGGGCTCACCTGGAGGGTCGGATCCTCGATTGCCCCGGCGGCGCGGCGAGCGCGGTGGCCGAGATCAGCGCTGCCGGTGGCCGGGCGGTCGCCGTGGACCCGCAATATGCCCGAGGGTCCGATGACCTGCGCACACGCATCCTGGCGGACGTGGACCGGGCGGTGGCACACCTGCAGAAGCGGGAAGGCGACTACGACTGGGACGTCCGCGGCAGTCTGGTGGGGCACGAAGCCGCCCGTCGCACCGCCGCGGAGCGCATGCTGGAGGATCTCATCGCTGCACCGGCGCGCTACGTGGCCGGGGCGCTGCCCTCGCTGCCGCTCGCCGACGACTCCGCGGATCTGGCTCTGTGCTCCCATCTGCTGTTCACCTACTCGGACCGGATGGATCTGTCCGACCACGTAGACGCGATCGTCGAGATGGCCCGGGTGGCGCCCGAGGTGCGGATCTATCCGCTGGTTGACCATGCTGGTAACCCGCTGCCGGAGCTGGTCCGCAGCGTGATCGCCAAGCTGAAGAAAGAACGGCTGACCAGCCGGATCGAACCGGTGGTCCGGCCGTTCCAGCTTGCCGCCACCACGCGACTTGTCGTGGAGCGCGCCAACCGCCGGCGTCCCTAGACGCCGTTGGTGTTGTCCCTCAGGCGCCCGCTGAGCCCCAGTCGTCCGGTGTGGGGGAGAGGCGCAGCGTCTCCTGGCCGGTGAACGGCGAGACCTCTATAGATGTAAGCAGTGGGCGCGGCGCACCCACCTCGAGGGCCTGACCGGGCTGGAACAGGGTGCCCGTTGCCAGCGAGTACGCCACCAGGTCACACATCTGGCCGTAGACAGCGGCCGGCGGGGCGTCCACGTCCAGTCGTTCGAGATCCATCCGGCCGAACCTGCCCATTCCTGTGGTGTAGACGCACGAGGTGGTCTCCGACTGCATCCCGGCCCGCACGCCGATGAGCGCCGGGGCGGGAACCGCGTTGCCGGTGACCAGATCGCGGTACGAGCCTGCTGGGAGGGTCATCGCGGCTCCGCCCACGCTCACCGCGACCGCGCCCGGGAGTGCAGTCAGCGCGGCGGTCACGTTGGCTACCGCGAGCTCGCAGCGAAGAGTCTCGAGC
This sequence comes from Dietzia alimentaria 72, assembly GCF_000226215.1. Lineage (GTDB taxonomy): Bacteria > Actinomycetota > Actinomycetes > Mycobacteriales > Mycobacteriaceae > Dietzia > Dietzia alimentaria. The sequence continues at coordinate 53,137 of NZ_AGFF01000003.1, read as the reverse complement.
CGGGGGTCGAGGTATTCGGCTTCCGTCGGCTCGCCGTCATCCCCGATCGGGCCCCACCGGAACGCGGCCACCACGACCTGCGAACGGTGCGTCTCCACCACGGCCTCGCCCCCGCTCCACGAGACCAGGTCGCGGGTGTACTCGGCGGCTTCGGGCAGTGGTGCGTCGATCGCGGAGACGAGCACCGTGGCGTCCTCGACGTGGACCGCGGTTGCGGGGTCGTCATCCGAGCCGCGCTCGACCTCGAACGAGCCCTCGAAGATCTCCGCCAGGAGCTCCCCGATCTCGCCGTGGCCCGCTGCCGGCCTGTCCAGTAGGACGATCGCGACCGGGGTCTGTTTCCATGACAGGTCCTCGCCCGTCTGCGGGTCCACGGTCGGGGGCTGGCCGGGCTGGGGCGAGTCGCTCATGCTCTTGAGGTTATCGCCTGTGGTCGCCCGGCCGGCCTGTGCGTGTCAGTTGAGGAAGAAGTCCGTCACCAGGCGCTCGAACTTGTCCTTCTGCTCGATCATGGCCCAGTGTCCGCAGCGTGAGAAGGCATGGAGCTCGGCCCGCGGGAGCTGGCGGAACGCGAAGTGGGCCTGTTCGTAGGGAAGCATGCGGTCGTCACGGCCCCAGATGAGCAGCGTCTCCTGGCGTATGCCGGCGGCGCGGGCGTACAGCGGGGTGTGCGCGTTCTCGGGCTTGAGGATGGAGCCGAAGATGGCGTACATCCGCTCGACGGCGCCCGGCGCGGTGGCGGCCTCGGTACGCGCGCGGATCAGCTCGGGGGAGACGACCTTCTTGTTGCCGACCATGGTGTCGACCCAGGCGGACATCTTCTCGTCGGTGGGCTCGGCCAAGAACTCGAACAGACGACGCGAGCCCTCGCTCGGCTCGGGCGTGAACAGCGGCGCCGCGAGCCCGCCCGGGCCCATGAGCGCCATTTTGCGGACGCGGTGCGGGTAGGCGAGCGCGGTCTCGCAGGCCACGTTGCCGCCCATCGAGTTGCCCACGATGTCGACCTTGTCGATGCCCTTGGCTTCACAGAACGCGTCAATCGCCTCGGCGGCGATCATCGGGTAGGCCTTCTCCCATTCCAGGTCGGAGCTCTTTCCGAAGCCGGGCATGTCCAGAAGGATGGTGTGGAACCGCTCCGCGAATACGGGGAAGTTGCCGGCGAAATTGGACCACGCGGTCACGCCCGGCCCGGAGCCGTGGAGGAAGAGTACGGGAACCTCGCTCTCCGGCTCGGCGATGCTCTGCTCTCCGGCTTCGTGATAGTGCAGCTCGAAGCGGCCGGCGGTGATGGTCTTGCTGGTGGACTCGAAGTCGAGGGCGCTCATGCCCTCACGATACTAGAACACGTTCTAGGTGTTGAGCCGTCGCGGGAAACTGGCACCCGGGGTCACGCTTGCGGGTGTGTGTCCCCGAAATTAAGTCAGCCGCGCGGGGAGTCCCTGATGCATCCCCGCGCGGCGATGAAGAGGACTCTAACCCGCGACGGTTCATGTGACAAGTGTGTAACGATTATGAGTCTCGTCACACTCGATAAATGGCCTGGCGAAACTACTCCGCTGGACCGCGCGCGGTGCCAAGCGGACGCCTGTCCGGGACGCTGGATTTCTTCATCACTTCATTACGCGTGTGAGGAACGCCGTGGCGTCCGGGATCGCGGCGTACACGGTCCCGCTGTGATCCCGGTCCGGATAGACATGCAGCTCGAGCGGCTGCTGGTTGAGGGTCATCTCGGCGGCCAGTGACAGGGCGGACGGAGCTGGCACGTCGAGGTCCAGCAGGCCCTGCCCCAGGAACACCGGCCGGTCGTATCCGATCGCGGGCGTGCCCATGTAGCGCTGCAGGTGCCCGAACACGTCAGGCAGGTCCTTGAGCGGCCGGGTCAACGCCTGCGAGACCTGGAAGTCGCCCACCTTCTCGCGCATGGCCTGGTAGCAGTGGGTTTCGGCGGCGTCGACCATCTCGCGTCCCGCCGGGGTGAGCAGCGAGTTCACATTCAACTCCGGATGTTGCTCCCGGAACCCGGCGAGGATGTAGAACGCGTAGAGGTTGAGTCCGGTGGGCAGGTTGACGGGCGGGAATCCGGGCCCGCCCCACTGGAAGATGTGCTCGATGTTGGCGGGCGCACCGGTAGCCACGACGCCGCGGTAGTCGAGCCCCGCCGGTGCTCCTAGGTCGGTCGCACGGACGGCGGTGTTCAGTGCCGCGCCCGCGCCCTGCGACTGCCCCACGAGCGCCCACGTGGGGGAGAGCGACAGGTCAGCGGATCGCGCTGCGATCACCGAGTCGACGATTCCTTGCGCCGTGGACGGTCCGTTGAGGTAGCTGAGCAGTCCCGGGGTGCCCAGCCCCACGTAGTCGGAGGCCACCACCGCATACCCCTGGTCCAGCCAGTGGCCGAGGTATTCGGCATCGCGCTCGGAGCGCGGCTGGGTGGAGGGCGCACAGTCATCGCCCAACCCGGTGGTGCCGTGCGCCCAGGCGATCACGGGCCAGCCGCCGTCGGGTGCCTCGCCGCGCGGGAGGAACACTGCTGACGTGGCGATGGCGGGGGCGCCGTGTTGGTCGATGGTGCCGTAGACCTGTCGCACTGCCCGGCCCGCCTGCCGCAGCGAGAGGTTTGGGTCCAGCGGAGTCGAGGCGGCCACCGCGCCGGGGGAGGGGATCGGCTGGGCCCACGCGCGGGTGTCGAGTCCGGACCAGGCAGGCGCCGGGTTGGGTGCGGCGCCCGCGGGAGCGGCGAGAGAGACGACGACGACAACGGCAGCAGCGGCAGACCCGAGGAACTGCGCGGACCGGGTCTTACGGCGGCGTGTGAGGGGTGTCATACGCCGGAGTGTAATACGCGAGCTAGGTGGTGTGGACCACGTAGAGATCGCACGAGGTTCGTGCCGCTACATCGCGTGCGATGCTGCCGAAGACCCGCATCGGTCCCTGGACGCGACGATTCCCGACGACGATGAGGTCCGCTCCGATGCGCTTCTCCAGATTTACCAACGCGTCAGCCGGTCGGCCTTCCTCTGCGGACGTGCTCACCCGGACTCCGGCTGATTCTTCTCGGAGCCGCTGCTTCACGGAATCCAGCAGATCGGAGGCGCTCTGCTCATTGGAGAAGAAGTATTTTTCTCCGCCCAGTTCGAGCTTTTCGGCCTCGAATTTTCCGTAGGCACTCACCAGCCAGAGGTCGGCGTCCAATGCGACCGCCAGTTCGGCGGCACGCGAGGCGGCTGCATAGGCGGATTCCGTCTCGTCCACACCAACGATGATTTTGCTGAGCACTGTCTGGACTCCCGTGTTCTGCGTGACGAATCGCGCCTAGTTATTTCAGCTATGGAGTCGAACCTTACTTCACCGGTTCGGCTCAGTCCGCGAGTTTTAGCGCCTCGCGGTAGGTGAGCTTGCGGCCGGTCTGCATGATCGATCGGCAGTAGATGCGTTCGGCTACGCGGATCACCAGCGCCGCGGCGACCAGGGCGATCACCATCGCCACCAGTGGCTCCCACCAGGCGGCCGTGCCCTCGACCAGGCGGATCGGCATTGCCACGGTCGACATGACAGGGACGTAGGAGGCCACGACCTGCCAGGTGCCGGAGACGAACAGCCCGCCGAAGGTGGCGATCATGATGAGCGTGAGGACCGGCGAGGAGGTGGACTGCACGTCCTCGGCGCGGGTGGCCAGTGCCCCGGCGACCGCGAACAGACAGGCCAGAGCGACGAATCCGATCACGAAGAGCAGCAGGTACCAGCCTGCCGCACCGGCGACAGCAGGCAACAATGCGGTGTAGTCAGTGAAGGTCAGGCCGATGAGCCCGATCGCCACGAACAGCACCATCTGTCCCAGCGCCAGGACGGTAGCGCCCACGACTTTGCCCACGAGCAGCTGTCGCAGGGGGATGGCTGCGGCGAGGATCTCTACGATCCGCGACTGTTTCTCCTCCACCACACTGTTGGCGATCGCGTACCCGAAGAGGATGGCGGCCAGGTAGAACAGGAACGCGAACACGAACCCCGCAATGAGCTGAACGCCCTCGTCGGTGGCTCCCTCGGGGTCGAGCAGGCGCTCGTCCACCACTGACCCGGCGGTGAGCTCGTCGACGGTGGTGCCGGCGTCGGCGGCGTTCTGCTCCAGGGCGCCCGCGGCGACCACCGCGCCGATGGGGCCCGCGATAGAACCGTCCACGGAGTCGGTGCCGACCAGCATCCAGGCTCCGGGCGCGCCGATCAGGGCGGCGTCGGCGTCACCGTCGGAGACGGCCTGTTCGGCGGCAGCGGTGTCGGCGAACTCCGTGATCTCCAGTTCGAGTTCGCCCGGCGCGAACGGGCCGGTCATCTCCTCGTCTCCTGATGCGGCCTGCTGCGCGATCGCAGCGGCCTCGGGGGAGACCACCGCGAGGGTCTTGGACTCGGTCTGGCCGCCGAGGAAGAAGGACAGTGCAAAGGCGATCACCATGATGCCGAGCGTGGTGAGGGTGGAGATGATGAAGTTCTTGTCCCGGAGCTTCACCATGATCTCGCGACCTGCCACGATGCGCCAGGCGGCCTGGGTCTCGGTGGAGTCCTGGGTGGGGGTTGTGGTGGTCATACCGTCACCTCGCGGTAGATGTCGGACAGGGTGGGGACGACCTCGGCGAGTTCGCGGACGCTGCCGCGGGCCATGGCCTCGCGCAGCAGGGCGTCGGCGCCGTCGAGGGCAGGGATGTCGAGCAGGGCCGTGGGGCCGTCGACGTCCACCACGTGGATTCCGGGCACGTCGCGTACCCAGCCGGCGTCGCCGCTGACCACGAGGCGATGCAGGGTGCGGCCGCGTCGCCGGAGTTCGTCGACGGTGCCCCGGGCGACGATCGCGCCGCCGGACAGCACCACCAGTTGGTCGCAGAGTCGCTCCACCAGGTCGAGCTGGTGGGAGGAGAACAGGACGGGCACGCCGCGAGTGGTGTGCTCGCGCAGCAGGTCGACCATCGAGTCCACGGCCACCGGGTCGAGGCCGGAGAACGGCTCGTCCAGGACCAGGAGTTCGGGTCCGCCGATCACGGCCGCGGCGATCTGCACGCGCTGCTGGTTGCCCAGCGAGAGCGCCTCAAGTTTGTCGGACAGGCGCCCGCCCAGCCCGAAGCGATCAAGCAGCTCGGTGGCGGTCCGGCGGGCGTCGGCAGGGGAGCGACCCTGGAGGCGTCCCAGGTAGACGAGCTGATCGAGCACCGGCTGTTTGGGATAGAGGCCACGTTCCTCGGGCATGTAGCCAAAAGTGCGGCGATCGGCGACGCCGGCCTCGTTGCCGCGCCACAGCACGCGGCCGGCGGTGGGCTGCAGGACGCCCATGATCATGCGCATGGTGGTGGTCTTGCCGGCCCCGTTGGCGCCGACGAATCCGGTCATGGTTCCACGTGGAACATCGAAGGTGATGTCGTCCACCGCCACGGTGTCGCCGAAGCGTCTGGTCAGTCCGTCGATTCGGAGCATGGTGTCCTCCCTGTTCCGCCGTCTCTGGTGGGGTCGGCGGGATGTGTGCTGATGACACCTCAGACGTTATGTCGCAACGACGCGCAGCGAATCAGCCGTGAGGCGGAAATCCGAAACGGAATCGCACTCTCGACTCCGCCTTGAGGGGGAGGCGCGGGTAGGAATCGCGAGGGCTCAGTCGCCCGGGTGGACGAGACCGGCCTCGTACGCCAGCACCACGGCCTGCACGCGATCGCGTAGGTGCAGCTTGGACAGGCACGCCGAGACGTGGGACTTGACGGTGGCTTCGCCCACCACGAGTTCGGCGGCGATCTCCGAGTTGGACAGACCTCGCGCGACGAGTCGCAGGACCTCGCGTTCACGCGCGGTGAGCACGTCGAGCGCGGGGGAGGGGCTGGTGGTCACGGGGTCGACGACGACGAGGTCGCGCTCGCTCGACGCCGCCATCCGCTCGATGACGCGCCTGGTCACCTCCGGAGAGAGCAGGGCATGGCCGTGAGCCACGGCCCGGATCCCGTCGATGAGGTCGTCGGGATCGGAGTTCTTGAGCAGGAAGCCGCCCGCACCGGCGCGGAGGGCGTCGAAGAGGTAGTCGTCGCGGTCGAAGGTGGTCAGAATCAGCACGTTGGCCAGCCCCTCGGCGACGATCTGGGAGGTCGCTTCGATGCCGTCCATCCCGGGCATCTGTACGTCCATCAGCACAACGTCCGGCCGCAGTCTCCGGCACGCCCCGATCGCCGCCGCGCCGTCGGAGGCGTCTCCCACCACCTCGATGTCGTCCTCGGCACCCAGCATCATCGAGAACCCGGAACGCATGAGCGGTTGGTCGTCCACCACCAGCACTCGCAGGACCTCGGGGCCGGTTCCGCTGGCGTCGCCGGAGCCTGCGGAGTGGGGGGACTGCGGTGTCGTCGTCGTCATTCCTTCTCCTCCCGGTCGTACGGCAACCGGACGCGGACGCGATACCCGCCGGTAACACGGGGTCCGATCTGGCATTCGCCGTGGTGGGAGCGGACGCGTTCGCGCATCCCCAGCAGGCCCAGGCCGCTACCCGAGGTGCCGGGGCGGGGGCGGCCCTCGTCCAGGACCTCGACCTCGGCGTACGGAGTGCGGTCGGTTCGGGTGCCTGTGCGCAGCACGACGCTCGCGCCCGCCGCGGTGGAATGGCGGCGCACATTGGCCAGGGCCTCTTGCACGGTGCGGTATAGCGACGAGCTGACCAGCGCGGGGACCTCGTTGATGGGGTGATCGGGGTCGGTGGCGACGTCGTAGCTGGTCGCGAAGCCGGCGGTGTCGTGAGAGGCGACCAGCGCCCGCAGGTCCGCGAGGCCATGCCCGCCACTGCGGGTACCTGCGCTCGCGGCGTCACCGTAGCGTCCGGAGGATCGCAACGCCCCGAGCAGTGCCCGCATCTCTCCGACCGCCGATCGTGACGAGCCCTCGATGGTGCGCAGCGCCTCCGAGGCGGAATCGGCATCCCGATGCAGCACGCGGCGTGCGGCGGCGGCCTGTACGCCGATCGCGGCGATGTGATGCGCCACCACGTCGTGCAGCTCGCGGGCGATGCGGAGCCGCTCCTCGGTCACGGCGGCGTCGCGCAACGCTTCGGCCTGCGTCTCGATGGTCTGGGCCTGCTCTTGCAGCGCGGCCTGGCGGCGCGCCGATCGCCAGGCGCTGATACCGAGCGCGGCAGCACCGCCGAAGTACGCGATGTTGATGAGCGCGGTGTAGACGAGATAGGAGGGCACCGCAGGGAAGAGGCCGGTCGAGCGCCCGGGCGAATCGACCGCGTCGAGGATCTGTTGAATGCCGCTGCCCAGGGCCAGGTACCAGATCATCCACACGACCAACGCGGCAAAGATCCCCGCCGCCACCCCGATCAGCGCCCGACGGTCCCTGGCCCAGGCGACCGCCGAGTACACGCCGATGAAGTACAACACCTGTTGAGACAGCTGGCCCATGATGAGCGGCATGATGCTGCCCAGAATCAGCAGATGTAGGGTCATCGCGATTCCCGTAGTCAGCGGGAAACGGCGGCGAATCCCAAGCAGCGCGGCCGCCGAGGCCATGAAGAGGTATTGCGCCCATATCGGTGTGGTGTCCTCGCCGAGCACGCCCATACTCCGCACGATCTCCAGGCCCAGCGCCGAGACCGCGAACATCGCCATCGCAAGCGTCGCGTCCGCGCGGAGGTACCCAGGCGGCAGTGGGCGCACCCACGGGTCCTCGGCGTCGAATAGACGGCTCAGGCGGGACGACACGGAAACGAGCCTAACCGTTGGACCTCGTCCGTACGCTGGCCCAGTGACCTCCAAGAGCATTGACCTGCCCGACCTCACCGGCCAGACCTGGCTGGTCACGGGTACGACCAACGGCGTCGGACTGGAGACGGTGCGGGCGGCGTCGCGTCACGGTGCGCGCGTGATCCTGGCTGTTCGAGACACGGCGCGCGGCCTAGAGGTGGCCTCCGAGCTGCCCGGCGCGACACGCGTGGTGGAGCTGGACCTGGCGTCGCTGACGAGCGTGCGACGTGCGGCGGGCGAGCTTTGCGACGACGGCGAGGCCGGCCCGGAACAAATTGATGTGCTGATCAATAACGCCGGCACCATCACCCCGCGGCGCCGCGAGACGGCCGACGGGTTCGAGATGCTGCTCGGCGTCAACGTCTTGGGCCCGTTCCTATTCACGAACTTCCTGCTGCCGCTGGTGCGACGGCGCGTGGTGATCGTGGGATCCAATGCGCACAAGGCCGCCACCTTCGACTTCGACGATCCCCACTTTCGCCGCGACCCCGCGCACGGTGGTCGACGGTGGAATCCCGCAGGTGCCTACGCGCGCTCGAAGCTCGGAGACATGTTGTGGGGTTTCGCCCTCGACGCGCGCCTGCGGGATGGGCGGGCCGAAGCCGGGGCCGCGGGAGTGGACGTCCAGCTCACGCACCCCGGTTGGGCGGCCACCAATCTCTCCAACGCCACCGCCTCCGCGGCGCTCAACCGCGTGATTACGGGCGTGAGCTCGGTGTTCGCTCAGCCGGCGGAGCAAGCCGCGCTGACCACGCTGTTCGCCGCAACCCGCGATCTGCCGCCCTGCAGTTACACCGGCCCGGACGCGATGAGTCATATGCGCGGAATGCCCACGCTGATCGGCCGCAGCCCGGAGGCCTCGGACCGCGCGGCCGCGGAACGTCTTTGGAAGTTCGCGGAGAGGGAGACCGGGGAGTCCGGGTCGTAGTCGGAGGTCGTGCTGCGGGTGCGTGCTCAGCGAGTGCCAGCCAAGATGAGTTCGACGGTCTCTTCGGGTGCGTCCCATTGCGGGAAGTGTCCGCACCGGGGGAACCAGTGCAGCGTCGCGCCCGGGAACGCCTCGACAGCCCGGTGAGCTTGCCTTGGCACGGTGACGAGGTCTCGGCGTCCCCACCCGATGGTGACGCGGCCGGGAGCCGTTCCCGCCGGGGCGCCCTGCTGTGTGGGGCCCTTGGTGAGCGCGTCCATCGCCGCATCCGTTGCGGCAGCGTCGGCCAGCCCGAGTAGGTCAGGCAGCACAACCTGTTGCGTCAGCGACCACGGGTGGGCCGAAAGCTGCGCGAGCAGCGCGGTTCGGCTGACCGGATTGTCCAGTAGTACCGGCAGGGCGCCACGAAGAGTACGCACCAGCGCGATGGAGGGTCGCAGGGTGTAGCTGAAGGCCGCGAGTTCCCTCTCGTTCCAGAAACCACCAGGGTCCAGCGCCACGGTATCCCCACCGACCCCCCGTCTGGCGAGCTCGAGCACGATCCGTCCACCCATCGACTGCCCGGCGGTGGCAACGCCGTCCAGGCCCTGGTCGGTGATGAACTGTGCCACCGAATCGGCGAGCGCGGCGATCGATACCTCGCCGGGGAGCGGCGCAGACTGGCCGAATCCGGGAAGGTCGACCGCGATGACCTCGCGGTGCGCGGCTAACGCGTCGATGATCGGATCCCAGGAACGCAGACCAGCCCCGAGTCCGTGGACCAGCAGCAGTGGGCTCCCGTGCCCTGTCCGAACATGATCGAGACTCATCGCCTCACTGTACGGCGGAGTCTGGCACGCGCGCGTGAAACGCACATGGGACCTGCCCGCACCTCGCGGCGCATCGGGTAGTTCTTGTGAGAACGCGCCTTCACCAGCCCACCGTGGACCCAGACCCTTCGGGTGCGGCCGGTGGTGCCGCCTTGATGTTCGATTATGGCGAAGCGTCTTTCGAGAGCCAGCCCAGGCCATGTTCGTGCATCCACAGGGGAGCGCGTGCCACGTGATGGTTTCGCAGCGCCGCTGCGGCAATGTCTGCAAAAGTCACGCGCCGCGAGGATTTGCTCATAGTCGGCGATGCTAGAGGGCCACGAGGTTTTGGTATACAAGTCAAATTCTGGCCGTTAACCTGTGGTTATGTCGCGCGGCCAGATACCACGCTTGCCCGAAGCGGAGTTGTTGAGGGCGCTCGAGCTGGCCCGGACTGATGCCGTTGTCGGTCTGCGAGTGGCTGACCTCGCCGACGCCGCCGGATACAGCCCACACCATTTCAGTCGCTTGTTCTTGGCGTCGATGGGTATTTCGCCAGCGCAGTATGTCTCGGCGCTCCGGATTGATGCGGCCAAGCGGGCGTTGTTGTCCCGGTCGGATCCGGTTATCGACATCGCCACTGCCGTCGGTTTCGCTTCCCTGTCGAGTTTCACCCGCCGATTTCGAGACGTCGTTGGCCTACCGCCCGCGAAGTTGCGGCATCTCGCGGATGATGTCGCCGCCACGACCTTGTCCCCGTTCACCTTGATCGAGAACGGGCATCGGGATGTGCGGGTCCGTCTCGAGTTCCCCCCGGACTCCTCCGCGCGTCGCGAGCCGGGCGTCCCGCAGGCGACGTGGGTGGGCTGGTTCCCTCAGCCGTATCCGATGGGGCTGCCCGCGCAGGGTGAGTTGACCTGGGCCGACGAGCTCTCCTTGCCTCTGTGTCCGGGCAACCCGTGGCTGCTCGCGTACACAGTCGCCACGAGCGTGGACGTGGTGGAGTTACTCGTTCCGACTGCGCCGCTCGTTGCTCGCAACGACCAGCCGATCGTGGCGCCGCAGGAGGTCCTTTTACGGTTCGAGGCCGCTGATCCCTTTGCGATTCCGCTGCTGCCAGCGCTACCTCAGTTACGCCATATCGCAGCCTCCCGCAGGTGATTTATGCGCACGTTTGGACAATCGTGGCCGCAGGCGACTCCCTAACATTGACACCAGCCGATCAGCTACCCGGCTGGCTGGCGCGATACGACGTGGGGAGAGAAACATGACCACCAAGGTGGGAACTCCGGTATGGCTGGACTACGGCTCCAACGACATTGCGGCGTGCCGCACTTTCTATAGCGAATTGTTCGGCTGGCAGTTCGAGGGGCTGGGCCCGGATTTCAACGACTATCACATGGTTCGATCTGACGGCTCGCTGGTAGGCGGTCTGATGGACGTGCACGAGATGCGATGCCCTGCCGGGGGACCGATTCCCTCGGAATGGGGAGTATTTCTCGCGGTGGACGATCTCGAAGCCCGCTGCGCCAAGGTCGAGGCCGCCGGCGGTGAAGTGATGATGGCAGCCACGACGGTCGGCACTGCGGGGCGCTTCGCAATAGCCGTCGACCCGACTGGTGCGGTGGTGTCGCTGTGGGAAGCGCAGGATATTGAGTCGTTCGACTTCACCGGAACGGCCGGAACTCCGGTGTGGTTCGAGTTGGTGACCAAGGACTACGTGGCCGCGACCGCGTTCTATCGCGAGGTGTTCGACTTCGACGTGCAGCCGATGGCCACCGACGACACGATGCGATACGCGACAAACGGTGCCGGTGACGCCGCGACCTCCGGCATTTGCGACGCTCCGTGGTTGTCGGAGGGGGAAAGTTCCTATTGGCGCATCTATCTCGCTGTTGATGGGGCCGATGCCGCCGCCGAGCAGGTGATCGCGCTCGGGGGAAAGGTCACAGACGGCCCTGAAGATTCTCCCTTTGGTCGTATTGTCACGGTCCTGGATCGTGAGGGTGCGACGTTCCAGCTGTGTTCTGTGGAGACCTGATGACAACGGTGCCCGGACGCGCGATACCTCCGGTGGTGGATCGCGACGAGTACGAGCGAGAACTCGCTCTGCAGATCGAAGTCGAGAAGGAACTCACACGGTGGGGAGATCGTGTGGCGGCTCGGCGTCGACGGCTTCCGATGACCCAGATCGAGGACTACGTCTTCTCCGGCGATGAGGGGGATGTTCGGCTTAGCGAGCTGTTCGGGGAGTGCGATCAGCTTGTTCTGCAGACGTTCATGTTCCATCCCGAATGGGAAGAGGGGTGTCCGAGCTGTACGTGGGCGGCAACCAACATGCCGCGCGAGATCAACAATCTGCTCGTCCCGAACAACGTGGCGTTCGCGATGGTCTCACGTGCGCCGCTCGACAGACTGCAGTCGTGGAGTGCCAAACAAGGGTGGGATCACCTCAGGTGGGTCTCTTCGGCGAGCAACAGTTTCAACACCGATTGGGGGTGGACCGTCGATGGGCAGGATCAACCCGGCTATTCGTATCTTCTCCGCACCCGGGACGGGGTCTATCTCACCTACCGGACCTTCCGCCGTGGCACCGAAGCGATTCTTCCCACGGTCGCGATCTGGGATCGTACGGTCTACGGGCGCCAGCAGGATTTTGAAGACAGTCCCGCCGGTTGGCCCCAAGAACCGACCTACGGCTAGCGAGCTCACCCCGGATCATCGGGCATCGGATCAGTTCTGGGGGCGCTCGTTGAACTGGAGCTTGTGCCCGTCGGGGGCATCGACGGTCGCATAAGTCCCCCATGGTTCGTCCGTGACATCGGACGTCGTCGCGCCCCGCTCGCGAAGCAGCTTGACTGTCGCGGCGACATCGTCGGCCGCGAACGTGAGGAATGCCCCTTCGCCTGGCTGCTTGTTGAATCCCCGGGCGGAGGCCAGCACTATGGAGCTCTGAGCCCCCGAGGGTTTGACCTCGAGCCAGCGCGAGACCTCCGCCCTCTCTTCGTCCGTGATCATGCTTCGACGCTAGCCCGATCACGGGGGAGTCGGGCCGGGTTCTTACCAGATGTAGGTCAGCTTTGCCCCTCGCGGACATCCTCGCCGTGCTCGGCGAATTCCTTGAAATAGTCCATATGCTGTTGCGACTGCTTGCGGAAAGCGCTGGTCATGAGCAATCCCGCCAGACGCATGGTTACACTGGCGAACCGGTATTCGCTCTCGCTCTCCCAGAGTGTCGTCTCCGGGCCGGTCTCGGTCAGTCGATCGCGAACCGCGCTCGACATCCCCTCGCCGACGATTTCCCGGTCGAAGTGCACGACGGAACCAGTGGGGATCCGATGGAGGACCGCCGGATCCCGGCGGGTGATCGTTTCGGTGCACTCGAACGTCCTCTTGCCCGACTTCAACACCACCCGCGACGTGGTGCCGGAGTGCCCGTGTATCCCAGCCACGGGCTCGTGCAGCACCAGGCCCCGTAGCCATTTCGGTAGGTGTTCCGGGTCAGCGAGCAGCTGCGCGACCTTTTCCCGAGGCTGTGCGATCTCGATCGAGTTGACGTACTTCACGGTGTGAGTCTCCCGGGCGGGTAGCTATTCGAGAAACCTGTCGGACACGGCGCCGAGCTCGATGCCGTGTTCGAGAAGCGCTTTGAGCGAGCAGAGCACCATGGTGAAACCCCCCGTGGAGTCGGATGCGCGGGCGGCGAGTTCGTCACCGGTTCCGGTGAGGCCGGTTTCGGTGACCTCGACCGAACAGAAGCCATCCTCGGTGGCGGAGAACTGGAATTCCACCTGGCTCATCGCCTCGTCGTCGCCCCAGTCGAACACCAGACGGCTGGTCGGGTCCACCTCGCGCACGACGACGGTGGCCTGCGCACCGGCGTCGTTCATGGTCCACGCGACGGTGTCCCCAGCTACGAGTGGGCCGGTGCTGCCGAAGATCCAGAATCGCGTGATCGTCTCCGGATCGATGAATGCGTCGAATACCTCGGCGGCTGGTCGGCGTATCCCCATCGCTGCCCGCACGGTCGGGGCTGCGCTCAAGAGCAGATCGCTGGACATTTTCCTACCTCTCGTGGGTGGTGTGGAGCCGGGCCGTGGTGGGCGTCGTGGGGCCAGTGAGTCACCGGCTGGCTCGCGCTACTTGGGGGCCGCGGTCAGGTTCGCGTAGTAGGGGCCCAGCGCCGGGTAGTAGTCGCGTTCGAAGTCGACGGTAGAGGGGTCGCCGCCGGATTCCGCGACTACCAGGCGGTCGAGGTAGTACTCCCAGCCGGGGCCAATGCTCTCCCAGCCGGAAGGGTCATCTATCGCCTGGGTGAATTCCAGGATCGTCGTGCCCGCCTGTTTGGAGAGCTCGACTGCGAAGTCCCACGTTTCGCTGCTCTCGCCTGCGCGCACTGATAATCGTGTCTTGGGGCTACATTCCAGGATGGTCCAGGACTGCTCAGGAACATCGCCCTCGGCCTGCATACGAACCTGTACGGTCCCCGACTTCGGGTCCCCGCTCCACGTCCCGAACCATCGGGCAAGCCGGACAGGAACAGTCACCGCCGCCCACACGTCCTCGATCGGCGCGCGGAAGGTCCGAGTGAGTACGAGGAGATCGTTGCCGCTGCGAACAACGCGTCTACCGGAGGGTGTGACGGTCATGGGAGTGTTCCTTCGAACAAGTGTGGTCGGTCGGACCGTTATGGGTCGGCCAAGGGAAGCGAACGACGGTGACAGACTCAACTTTATAGGGCTGTGACCGCGCGTGATTGTCCAAACGTGCGGAATCTGCACGCCCCGCGGGCATCCTCAGCAGCGTCCAGCCCCGCCCACATGGTGTTACCGTCGTCACACGAAAAAACTGGTTACTGATCGGAGAACCCATGAAGATCGCTAAAGGGATGCTCGCCGGTATTGCGAGCGCTGGACTCTTCGCCAACATAATTGCTGGCCCGGCCGCTGCCGACGAGCCGCTTCCGGGCACACTGCCGCCCGACCACCCCTGCAATGTGAACTACTTCCAGCCAGGTAAGGGTGGCCCGATGTGGGAGATCACCTGGGGGCGTCAGTACGACGACACGTCGGGAACCGCGATCTTCAAGGCTTCCTCCTACGGCGGGGTCACCCAGTACAACGGTGGTCCGGTGCCCGCGTACATGGATCCGGTCGACCATCCCAACTGGCAGAACTGGTACGTGACGCCGCGGTCAATTGAGAACAACGCCACTGTTCGTCTGGACTTCGCAGACGGCACGGTCTGGCACTACCGGGTCAGCGCGGACGCCAACGGTTGCCCGGCTGTGGAATGGCGGAGTCCCACGGGCTTCCCCGAACCCGAACCGGAGCCGGAACCGCCGTCCACAGGGTCCACTGGGTCACTGCTCGGCGGTAGTCTCCCAGACGGAATTTTCGGGTCCTGATCAGCGCGACGTTCCGCGCGATTCCCGCCCGGCCACTGCGTTCTGGACGGACGAGACGCTGTGGGAAGTGCGATACCGATTTACATGAGCGGGGCGAACACCCGAAGGACGGCCTGGGCGAGTCGTCTGATCATGGTGGTGTCCGTGAGGTCGGCCATCTCGACCCTGCTCGACACGGCGATGGTCTCCTCGACGTCCTGTCGTAGGGCGGCCAGGGCCGAGGTCTGGTGCATCCAGACCGCGCATTCCTGGTGGAGGTAGAAACTGCGGAAGTCGAAGTTGATAGTCCCAACCATGCCGAGGTGGTCGTCCACCAGCATTGATTTTGCGTGGATGAAGCCGGGGGTGTACTCGTAGATCTCGACTCCGGCGTCCATGAGCGGGCGGTAATAAGAGTGTGTCGCCAGGCTGACGTACCACTTGTCCGGGATGCCGGGCACCACGATGCGTACCCGTATGCCCGATTGCGCGGTGTCACAGAGCTGGCCGACCATGACGTCGCTGAGGACCAAGTACGGGGTGAAGATGTCGACGCTGTGGGTGGCCGACTGCATCAGGTGTTGGTAACAGTCCCAACCCAGCGACGAGGTGTCGAACGGGGAGTCGTCGAACGGGGCCACCAGACCAGCGTCGTCCCGGTCCAGACCAACGGTGCGATCCTCGGCAGGGGGGAGAAAGCTGGCGTAGTCGACGGGTGAGCGGCTGGCCAATTCCCACATCTGTAAGAACATGACGGTCAAGCCCCAGGCACCGGGACCCTCCAGTCGAAGAACGGTGTCCTTCCAGTGGCCGAACCGGTCGATCTCGTTGATGTACTCGTCGGCGATGTTGATACCACCGGTGAACCCGACGATGCCGTCGACGCTGAGGATCTTGCGGTGGTCGCGGTTCTGGAAGGTGATGGTGAAGCCCAGGCCCACGGGGTTGACGGGGATGACGGCGATGCCGGCCTCCTCACACCGGGCCCGGAAACCGGTCGGGAGCGTGAAGAAGCTCCCGAGGTCGTCGTAGAGAAAGCGGACGTCCACCCCTTCTGCGGCTTTGGCCGCCAGAGCGTCCATGAGTCGGTCGAGCATCTTGCCCTCGTCCACGATGAAATATTCCGCGAAGACGTAGCGGTCGGCCCGGCCGATGGCCTCAATCATGGCGTCGAAGCCCAACTCGCCCAGGGGGTAGTAGGTGGTGTCGGTGTCGTCGAAGAGGCGGTAGCGGCTGGTGTTCTTGAGGAACGTGTACTGCCGACGCACGGATGCGGTGACCGCCCCTGGGTGGAGTTCGGCGCGGGGCAACAGGGTCAGCGCGTCCCGCGCGCGATCGGTGGAGGCGCTCAGGCGCTCCCGCTGGACTTTCGTCATCGCCGACGATCCGTACAGCAGATAGAACGCCGATCCCAGGAGCGGAAGGGTCAGGACCGGCACGATCCACGCCAGCTTGTACGTGGTCGCGCGGTGGCCGTTGAGGATGACGAGCGCGACGATGACGGCGAGTACTCCTTGAAGCGCAAAGATGAGGGACGACTGGTCATCGAGGAACGTCACGACGGCCACCAGGAGCAGCAACTGGAACGCGAACGCGACAAAAATGATGCCCGCACGCCCCCACGTCGACACCCACCGGCGCAGCCGGGAGTGCTTGTGGGCCCGCTGCACCGCGGGACGGGTAGCCGTATTCAACGCGGTAGACGCCATGGATTCATTGTGTCGCCTGGATCGACAGAACGGGCTATGGCGTGGCCGGTCGGGTCAGGTGAGTAGCGATGACGGCATCGCGAAGGAGCCGGCCCAGACGATTCTCGTACAGCCATAGTGGAGAACGCGCCGGCCGACGATTGTGCAGGTCCTATGCGGCAAGCCTCGCGACGGACTCGCGTGGTAGGGATCTGCGCGTAGTTCTCATCGAGTTCGTCGTGGAGAATTAGCCCCTACCCTTGTCGACTCCCGGTCCGGGGGCGGCGGGTCCCTGTGGTGCCGGTGCCATGCCCGGCATCGAGGAGCCGGCTGGCATCGGCGGGAGCGGCGGCAGTAGCGTTGCTGCGGCGACGCCTGCGGCGATGGAGCCACCGATGGCGATGACGGGCAGCAACATGCCCATTGACGAGCTGCCGGAGCCGAGCGAACCCGAACCGTCATCGTCGTCATCGCCGTTGCTGCCGGAGAGGCTGCCGGTGTCGAGCGACATCGAGCCGTCGTCATCGTCATCGTCGCCGTTGCTGCTGTTGCTGCCGGTGCTGCTGCTGCTTTTGCTGCTGCCGGTCATGTCGCCGAGGCTGCTGGAGGACAGCGATCCCATCTCGGTCGTCGTGTCGGGCTCGGTGGCAGAAGCCACGCCGGTGGCGCCGGACAGCGCGAGAGCTGAGGTCGCCGCGATCGCGGCGATGCGGGTGATCTTGGAGGACATAGGTGCGTCTCCTTAATTGTGGGGAACATCTGGCAAGACGCGAGACTTGATCTTTCAGCACGTCTTCTTGCGTTACGCGGGGGATGCCCCGACGAAACCTGCACTACGCCAACTGAAGTGACGCGGTACTTAGGGGCACAAATCAAAGTGCCGCTAGTTAGGGACGGCAACAGTGAGGCGGTTGGTTCACCACCGGTCGGCTTCAAAAAGTGGCGGAGATGCCGATGAGTCCCCCCGGAATGCCCCAACTGGAGAACTCGCCGGTGCCGACCCCGCTGATCCCGGGCGTGCCGGCGATGCCTGTGCTGACTGTCCCGGTGGTGGGTCCGGAACGCCCGACCCCCGAGTATGACGATGTCGACGTGTTTCCCACCGCCAACGAGGTCGTCGGAGTCGCGCAGCCGATCATGGTCTTCTTCGACTGACCTATCCGCGATCGGGCCCGCGCTGAGGCCACTTTCGGGGTGCGCACCGCGCCCGACGTGGCCGGCAAGTACTACTGAATCAACGACCGTGAGGTCCGTTGGCGGCCGCACCTGCGCATCATGCGTGCCCCCGCCGGACGGCCCGGGTGGGACGCATACAACGGTGTCTATTGCACCGGTGAGCGCGGGCGGAACGTGCGGATGAACTCGGAGACTTCCGGCCTGCGGATCGAGGAGGGCGGCTACGACTCGATCGTGCACGACGCCGTCCGGTTGAGTTACGACGGCATCTACATCCACTTCGCACCCTGGTCAGTGGCCGATCAAGGGGTACGCAACGTCTCGCACGGCTGCATCAACATCAGTGCCGGAGGATGCACGCTAGTACTACGACAACTCACGCAACGGCGACCCGGTCATCGTCAAAACTGGCCCGGGCCGCCCGTTCGGCGCCTTCGACGGCCAGGGCGACTGGATCTACTGACAACCCTCTGCCCTTTGTCTCCAGAGGGCCGAGTAGCGTAACCGGACCTCGCGTCACCGATACCGGAGGTCCCCATGTGGTTTTCGTCGCTCGACCCCATCGTCCGCGTACTGCTCATCGGCCCGGTCGCGTATGTGGCGATGGTCGCCGCGATCCGCTTGAGCGGCAAGCGGGTGCTATCCAAGCTCAACGCCTTCGACATGGTGGTCACAGTGGCGCTGGGGTCGCTTCTGGCCACGATTCTCACCTCGTCGGATCTGGCGCTGGTGACCGGCCTGGTCGGGATCATTCTCCTGCTCGGCCTCCAGGTACTCGTGAGCCTGTTCACCTCGAGACTGGTCAAGGGCCGCACCGTCGTGCGCGCCCGGCCCGTCCTATTGGCGCACCGGGGAGCCCTGCTGGAGGAGGCGATCGCCTCGAGCAGACTGACCCACGACGAGGTATTCCAGGCCATGCGCTCGAGTGGTTTCGGAGGCCTGGACCAGGTGGCCGCGGTCTGCCTCGAATCGGACGGCACCCTCTCTGTGATCGGCACCTCGACCGCCGGGGACGGGAAGGCGCTGGTGCCGTTGCCCGGATGGACAGGTAGCTGAAACCGCATCACGCCGCGGGAACGGAATGCGACCGGCCCTGGCAGGCTCTGGCGGGATCGGTGCCCGGCACCGACCGGGTGACCGAGAAGGAGGTCCGCCGTGCGGGACACCGCGGACCGTCTGCAGCGACTGGTCGACGAATATCACGCGTTCTCGCCGGGGCAGAGCCCGGGTGCGCAGATCGGAAGCGCGGCGCCGAGGAAATCCACCGGGTCTCTCAGGACGGCCACGGCACCTCGGGGATGAAGATGGATACGGTGGAGTCCCTGTGGACCGGCTTGTCCCCGGACATATGGATAGCGGGGAAGAACTACTACGACGAAGACACCTCCCGTACACGCCCGAGCAGTCGATGGCCATCCAACCGCGGACCTAGTTCGTCTACTACCAGTAGCCACTCGCCGGCTGACGTCTGTGGGTGGACATCGGTCTGGTGGTCAGCTGGTCTGTGGACTCGCGGTGAGGTCTCCGCGGACGTCAGACGTGTACCGTTCGAAAGGATCAACCGGCAGGGAGATGTGAATGAGCAACGTCTTTCGCGTCTTTTCGCGAGATGCCAGGCGGCTCGCGCTCGTGCGCAAAGCATGGATTGTCATCTTGGGCGTCATGATCACCCCGTCGCTGTACGCCTGGGTCAACATCGTGGCTTTCTGGGACCCGTACTCGCAAACCGAGAACATCAGCGTCGCGATCGTGAACCAGGACGAGGGTGGCACCTCGACGTTGACGGGCGATGTCGACGTCGGCAGTCAGCTGGTCGACCAGCTCAAGGAGAATGATCAGCTCGGCTGGCAGTTCCTCGACGAGGATGCCGCGATGGAGGCGGTCCGGAGCGGTTCTAGCTACGCGACGATCATCGTCCCACCGGACTTCAGTCGAGACCTGCTGAGCTTCAGCACCGGCGACTTCACGCCCCCGTCCCTGGCCTACTACGTCAACGAGAAGACGAACGCGGTCTCGCCGAAGATCACCGATGTCGGTGCGTCCACACTTGACACGCAGATCAACAGTACGTTCGTCTCGGCCGTCGCCGAGGCAGTGACCGCGGAGTTAACCGACGCCGGCGACGATGTCGAACGCCGATTGCTCGACGCGCAGAACAGCACCGTCGACGCTCTCGACGGCGCTGTCGGCACTGTCGGATCCGCGCGTGGGCGGATCGGTGAACTGCAGGAGGGGCTGTCCGGCGCTCGCGACGGCCTCGACTCGGCGGGAGACACGCTCGATACGGTCGACACCACGCTGGGCGACGTTCAGACCGCCGTCGGTCAGGCGCGACAGATCGCGGACGAGGCGCAACAGGAACTGGCCGCTCTCACCGGCTCATTGACAAACAACTACGTCTCGGGCGCGACGCTTCTGGCCGACGCCGCGTCGACACTGAACAGTTCTGTCGCGAGGGCCACGTCGGATTTGGATCGCGCCAACGTCGCCCTCGGCTCAGGCCTCGACGACGCCGACGTCGTTGCCGCCAGAACCGGCGAAGCACTCAGCGAGGTCCGGGCACTACTGGCCGTGGCACCCCCTGACTCCGAGCTGTTCGCTCAGTTGGATCAGGCTGCAGCCTTGCTGCAGAGCCGTGTCCCTGAGGACCAGAACGTCCTCGACCGAGTGCGGCAGCTCGGCGCCGACGTGGCAGAGTCCACGGCTGCCATCCGGAGTTCGGCGGACGCGATCGACACGGCCGCAGACGCCGCGTCGGCCTCAGCGCGGTCCGTCCGCGACGTCCTGGTCCGGACGGGGCCCGACCTCAACGGGGCGATGTCGCGCCTGTCGGCGAGCGCGGGGCTGCTGTCGTCGACTATCGACTCGCAACGAGCGCAGCTCAGGCAGGCGCAGAACCTCCTCGGGGGCCTGGATGAGCAACTCTCTGAGACATCGACGGCGCTCACCGCTCTCGACGACAACCTTGCCGGAGCGCAAACCGGACTCGAACGGGTGCGTACCGACGTGGTCGCACTCGGCACGGCGGACGTCTGGGACGCCCTCGGCACGCTGACTGGACTCGACGCCGAGGAGATCGCGCAGTTCATGGCCTCTCCCGTCGAGGTTGAGGAACGCGCGGTGTTCCCAGTCAACGCGTACGGCTCCGCGATGGCGCCGCTCTTCTCGAACCTGTCCCTGTGGATCGCTGCGTTCGTCCTCGTGGTGATCTTCAAGCTCGAAGTGGACAGGGAGGGCATCACCGGGCTGACGACGGCGCAGGCCTACCTCGGGCGATGGATGCTGCTCGCAGCTATGAGTGTTGTTCAGGCGCTGGTCCTGGCCATCGGCATCCTTCTGATCGGTGTGGAGACCGCCAGTGCGCCCGCTTTTGTGGCGACCAGTGTGCTGATCGGGCAGGCGTATCTGAGCATCGTCTACGCACTCTCGGTCGCCCTCGGATACGTGGGTAAGGGCCTGTGCGTTCTGCTCATCATCGTGCAGATCCCCGGCGCGGCCGGCCTGTACCCGATCGAACTGATGCCGGGGTTCTTCCGCGCGCTGTATCCGTTCCTGCCGTTCACCTACGGGATCGACGCACTGCGTGAGACGATAAGTGGCTTTTACGGAGACCATTACTGGAAGAACATGGGCGCCCTGGCGGTGTTCGTCGTCCTCTCGTTCCTTCTCGGCCTCGTCCTCCGCGACCGGCTCGGCAACTTCGTTCTGCTGTTCAACCGCAGGCTCGCGGCTACCCAGTTACTCGTGACCGAGGACGTGCACGTCACCGGCCGCCGCTACCGCCTCCCGCAGATCATCCACGCGCTGACGAACGGGGGAGAATTCCGGCGCGACGTCACCGCCAGGGCACAACGATTCACTCGTCACTATCCGAAGCTGCTGCGCGCCATCTTTGCCGTCGCCGTCGTGGCCACGCTGTCCCTCGGATTTCTCGGGTCGCTGAGCCCATCCGGCAAGGCCGTCATCCTCGGGCTGTGGGTGCTTTTCTCTCTCTTGGTCGTCGGGTTCCTCGTGACACTCGAATACATCAGGCAAAGCATTGGATTCGCGAGAGAACTAGGGGGAATGTCCGAGGACGAACTACGCCGCGAGCTCGTGGACACAGGCACCGGACGCGAAGGGGGTGGCCGCGAGTGAGGACAGCATGGAGGCTCCTTCGCCGCGACCTTCGCCGCAGCACCACCAACGTGATGGCGATCATCGTCCTGTCGGGGCTGATCCTGATCCCCTCGATATTCACATGGTTCAACGTCATCGCCACCTGGGACCCGTTCGGTGAGACCGAGAACCTCACCATTGCCGTGGCGAACACCGACGAGGGGTACCAGAGTGACCTCATCCCGCTGCGGATCAACATCGGCGAGCAGGCGCTCTCCGCGCTGCGGGCCAACGATGACCTCGACTGGGAGATCACCTCGCGGGATGACGCGATCGAAGGGACGAAGTCGGGGGAGTACTACGCGGCCATCGTGCTGCCCCCCGAGTTCAGCGCCGACATGATGACGTTCTACGCCGACGGTGGCGAGCGGACAGCGATCGAGTATTACACCAACGAGAAGAAGAACCCGATAGCTCCCAACATTACCGGGCAGGGTGCGACCCAGGTGTCGACGAGGATCAACGAGCAGTTCTCCGCCACGCTCGGCGAGGTCGGTCTGAACATCCTCTCGTCGCTCTCCGACGAGTTGGACGACCCCGACACCCAGGTGGCCCTGTCCCGCCTCGAGGCGCGCGTCGGTGAGGTCGCTGCGCAGCTGCGCTCGGGAGCGGATACCGCAAGCATTTTCACCACGTTGATATCTTCGAGCGTCCCGTTGGTGGCGAGCGCATCGGATCTGGCCTCCTCGTCCGACCGTGCTCTCGGCCGTGCCTCTGACGCGATCGACGGCGGAGCGGACGCCGCGGAATCGCTGGCCTCGACCCTCACCTCGGCAGCGGGTGCGCTCGGTGGTGCCCTGTCGGCGAGCGACGACAGTTATCAGGCGGTATCGGACCGCATCGACGAGGCATATGCCGCACTCGACGACCAGTCGGCCGGTACCGCCGATGCCCTCGAGGCGTTGGCCGTGCGGGTGCAAACTCAGGTTGATCAATACCGCGAGCTTCGCGACAGTGCCGTGGCCACAGTCTCCCCGCTGCTCCCCGACGTCGCGAGGGGCGGTTTCGACCTGGTCGTCTCCCGACTCGATAACGCGATCGCGCGGCAGCAGGCGCTGCAGGACGGCCTCGAGAGCGCGGCGCTGCGAGTGCGCACTACCAGCGCCAATACGGGAGCGGCCCGCGAGGAGGCGCTCGACCTGGTGGCCGGTGCGCGGGAGGCGATCCAGGGCGCCAGGAATGCCTATGAGACCAGCCTGAGACCGCAGCTGGACGCCCTCGGTACCACGCTGTCCTCGATTAATTCCGGTGTATCGACAGTCGGCGATGACGTGTCCGCCGCGACTGCCACGCTCTCCGGCGGCACCGGTTCGCTGCTCGATCGTCTCGCACAGGCGGAGGCGACGACGGCGTCTGTGTCGGATTCGCTGCTGGAGGCGGCAGGCCGCTTCGACGAGCTGTCCGCGGGGCTGGCCGAGGCCGCTGACACGGGAGATCTCAATACCCTAACCAAAGTGGTCGGTAGCGACCCCGGGATGTTGGCCGCCTCATTGTCCCGGCCTGTCGAACTCGAGCGCATGCCGGTGTTCTCCGTCGCCAGCTTCGGCAGTGCGATAGCCCCGCTGTACATGATGTTGGGGCTGTGGGTGGGCGCGGTGCTGGCGTCGGTGGCGATCCGCGTCGACGTTCCTACGAGCGTAGCGCCGGGAGCCGAGCCGCTGACTCCCAACCAGATATACCTCGGGCGGTACGGGATGTTCGCCCTGGTCGGTCTCGCGCAGAGCACGCTCGTCAGCGCCGGCTTGATCTTGTTCGTTCAGGTGGAGGCTGCGCACCCGTGGCTACTGCTGCTCGCCGGCTGGGTCATGTCCCTCGTCTTTACGCTGATCACCTACACGTTCGTGGTGTCCTTCGGGAACGCGGGCAAGGCACTCTCAGTCCTTCTGTTGGTTATTCAGATAGCAGGCTCCGGCGGCGCGTACCCATTGCAGGTGCTCCCGCAATGGTTGCAGAACATCAGCTCGTTCCTGCCGGGGACTCACGCCGTCGACGCGGTCCGGTCGGCGATCGCCGGGGTCTACGACGGCGACTACTGGTTTTCGCTGGGATGGCTCGCCCTGTTTGTCGTGCCGATGCTGCTGCTGGGATACGTGCTGCGTCGGCCGTTGATGGACTTCAATGCGAACCTGCTCCGCGAACTCGAGTCGACCAAGCTGATGTAACGGGCCGATCAGGTCCGCTCATCCTGCGACTGACGCCGGTAGCGTTGTTCTCGCCGAGCGAAGAGCGCGGCGTGGGGTTGCCGGCCAGGATCGTGGCGTCGGCGTGAACAGGTAACGGTGAATCCAGCGTGTTGGACGGTGTCGATCATCGTGCGCAGGGGCCAGTAGAACGCGGGGGCCACCGCATGGGGAACTCTTCAACCCGTCCTCCGCGCGGCGGTGACCGGGTGTGCGGCTGCGATTGCGGAGAACGGCACGCTCGTTCTGGACAGGGGGCGTCCGGGCGGCGCGTGGTGAGGCTCGTTCCAGACGTCCACGTGTGCGTGGTCCGTGAGGAGGACATCGCTACCGACGTGCCGCAGGACTTGGCGATGGTCCGTCCTACACCGTGGGAGTGCACGGGCCTTGCACACTGAAGGTAGGTGTCGTCACCAACTCCTGACCGGCACGCGTGCGGGTCCTCGGCGAGCTATGTGAGCGTGCCTCCACATGATCACCGACGGTACAGACCCGGGCCATTCACCTTCACCGTGGACAGGAAGTCGCGACCGGCCTGATACGCAGAGGCTATCAACGGAGTGGACCCGGTGAAGTCCAGGGGCGACAGGCCCGGGAGGTACTTGGGCCCGGGGAGCACGAGTACCGGGACCTCCCCCGCAGCCACGGGGAGGTCACGCTCCAGCTGCTGACGGGCCGCGATCGTGGCCGCGTACAGGACCGCCTCGGGAACAGTGGTCGGGCGCGTGATCCGCCGATCGGGATAGTTGCAGTCGAGCACCACCAAGGAGCCGGCGCCCATCGCCAATGCCTCAAGTACCGGGGTGTTAGCTACGAGTCCTCCGTCGTACAGGTCACGGCCGTCACGACGGACCACCGGGAAGACTCCCGGGATGGCCGAGCTCGCGAGCATCGCGCTGAGCAAAGGCCCGCCCGTGAGTTGGACCGGCTCGGCGGTGTCCGCGTCGACCGCCATCGCGAGATAGGGCAGTGCGAGCTCGTCGATCTGGCCCTCGGTGATCTCCTCGGCGACCAGACGACCGATGCTCGGGCTGTCGTAGAGATTGGTGCGACTCCGCAGTACTGTCTTCAGACGCGCCCATAGGCCCCCCGGCATGATCGTGTCGGTCTGGAGGCCGTGCCAGATATGCGACAGGCGATGAGCGGCTCCGGCTGGATCCGACGCGACCACGGCCCCGTTCAGTGCTCCGATGGAGGTGCCGGCCACGACGTCGGCGCGTATCGGAACCTCCGCGAGGGCTTCGAGCATCCCGACCTGGGCCGCACCCAGGCTGCCCCCACCGCCGAGCACGAACCCGATCGGGTGGGGCAGCCAATCCGCGAGGCTCTGTGATTCCTTCATGGGCCGAAGGTACCTACGTGGGCCGTCAGATGTGCGTGAGCGGCGGTCTCCGCGGGGGACGTGCGGAGTGACGCTCGACTGGATCCACCGGCAGGGAGATGTCGGTGCAGCCGGACGTCATTCCGCGACGTGGAGAGCGGGCGCGGGCAGGTCATTGGCCGATCGGACGGCTCGGGAGATTCCTTCCACTGCTTTCATGGCGTCGATGACCTGGCCTGCTGTGACCCGGAACGGCATATTGTGAATGGTTTCATCCTCCACGGTCGCTCCCTCCGCGACGGCGCGCAGTTCGTTTTCATTCTCCGGGGTGAGGCCGATCTCGGCGAGGGAGTTGGGAAGGCCTAGCTTGGTGGTGAATTTCACGAATGCTTCTATCTCCTCGGTTGGCGCACCTTCGAGGACGAGCTGGGTCATGGTGCCGAAGTTGACCTTCTGGCCGTGGCTCAGCCCATGGGTTTGCGGTGCCGCTGTAAGGGCGTTGTGGATAGCGTGCGCTGCAGCTAACCCTCCGGACTCGAAGCCGAGTCCGGAGAGCAGCGTATTGGCTTCGACCACCTTGTCCAAGGCGGGCGTGACCACGTGCGAACGGACCGATTCCAGGGCCAAGAACGCGTTGTCCCAGAGCAACGTCCAGGACCGCTCGGCCAGTGCTGTGCCCGCCTGAGTGGTACGCCCCCCGGCCATGGTGGAGCCTGAACCCCGAGCGGTAGCGCGCGCCTCTACCCACGTGGCGAGAGCGTCGCCGATCCCGCTGACGAGTAGGTGATCCGGCGCGTTGGCCACGACCTGGGTGTCGATGAGGATGAGGTCGGGATTGCGCTCGAAAAAGCGGTACTCTAGGAACTCGCCCTCCTCGCTGTAGATGACCGCCAGTGATGAGGTCGGTGCATCCGAGGAGGCGGCGGTCGGCACACTGGCCCATCGGATACCTGCGAGATGTCCAGCGGCCTTGGCCGCGTCGATGGCCGATCCGCCGCCGATGCCGACGATGACGTCATGTCCGTTTTCGTTGATGCCAGCCACCAGTTCGTCAACCGAGTCAGGGGTGGCGAACGTTCCGAAAGACTTCCTCGTGACGGTGAGTTCCGCGGACGTAAGGCTGGATTCGACGGATTCCTGAACTATTCCCCAGACGACGTCGTCGGCGACGAGCAGCGGAGAGGAGCCGAGCTGAGCAAGGTAGGCGCCCAACTGCTTAATAGCGCCCTTGCCTTGCACATACCTGCTGGGACTGGCAAATACCTGGAGAGTCTTGCTGTTCATCGTGAAACCTCTTTCTCTGTCAATCGCGTTCGTCCGGAATCGTGGTTAGCGAGAACCGAAGACCGTCGGCGCGAGTACTCACTCAGCGCTGACGGCATCCCGGATCGGGGTGGGGCCGTCGACGAACTCGATGGTCCGTCGGATCGTGGACTCATCCGTCAGAACCGCCGCGATCACCTGGGCGACGTTGCCGCGTGCGGCGGACCCGGAACCCGATTGGCCGACCTCGATCGCGCCTGTGGCGGGATCGTCGCTCAGCATGCTCGGCCCGAGGATCGTCCAGGCCAGGTCTGTGCCCTTCAGGTGGGTGTCCGCCTCGGCCTTCGACTCGGCGTACGGGTAGAAGGAATCGTCCTCCGGAACGCCGTGGTCGGGCCCGGCGCCCATGTAGGACACCATGACGTAACGCTCGACGCCGGCCGCCGATGCGGCATCCATGGTCTTGATGGCGGCATCGCGGTCGACCGCGTAGGTCCGCTCGGGGCTGCCGCCGCCCGCGCCCGCGGAGAACACCACTGCGTCGTGGCCCCGGAAGACCGCGGCGAGCTCGTCCTGCGAGGCCGACTCCAGGTCGATGATGCTCGCAGAAGCGCCGGCGCCCTCGATCTCAGCGCGTTGCTCGGGCTTGCGGATGAGCGAGGTGACCTCGTGCCCCTCGGTACTGAGTATCTTTGCGGCTTGCAGTGCGATCTTGCCGTGTCCTCCGACGATGGCGATGCGCGACATAGTGACTCCCTGCGTTGATGATGTGGTGCGGTGTCGACGACGCAGACCCCGTACATTCCCGGGGCCCGCGTCGGTCAGCTGCTACTTCTTGGCCGACGAGGTACGGCGCAGGCGGGTGTTGACGAACTCGCCCATTCCCCAGCGGCCCAGCTCGCGGCCGTATCCGGACCGCTTGACGCCGCCGAAGGGCAGCCCGGGAAGCGTGGTGCCGTGCTCGTTGACGTACGCCATCCCGACCTCGAGTCGGTCGGCGATCTCCTGGGCACGGTCGATATCCTTGCCCCATACGGAGCCGGAGAGGCCGAAGCTGACGTCGTTGGCGAGCGCGACCGCGTCGTCGGTCGAGTCGACGCCGTAGACGACGGCGACCGGGCCGAAGATCTCCTCCTCGTACGCATCCATGTCCTTGGTGACACCGGTCAGTACGGCCGGGCTCATGAAGGCGCCGTCGCCGGGCAGTGCCTCGCCCCCGGTGTGCAGGGTCGCGCCCTGCTCCACCGCGCGCTTGACCTGGTCCACCGCGGTGTCGCGGGCCGAGATCGAGGACAGCGGGCCCATGGTCGTGGAGAGGTCGGTGGGGTCGCCGACCTTCGCGGACTCGAATACCTTGACCACGGTCGCGACGAAGTCGTCGACCTGATCGTTGGGAACGATCATCCGCTTGGGCGAGTTGCA
The DNA here is from genome assembly GCF_000226215.1 of Dietzia alimentaria 72. Lineage (GTDB taxonomy): Bacteria > Actinomycetota > Actinomycetes > Mycobacteriales > Mycobacteriaceae > Dietzia > Dietzia alimentaria. Next base: position 25,067 of record NZ_AGFF01000003.1, on the reverse strand, counting down.
GGCCTGACCCGCGTTCGAGAGTCGGGCCTTCGCGGCCGTCTCGGCGGTCGTCTGCAGGTCGCCGTCGTCAAGTGCGATGAGGGCGTCCGAACCACCGAGCTCGAGTACCGATTTGGTCAGGTTCTTGGCGGCGGTTTCGGCGACGGACGCGCCTGCGCGCTCGCTGCCGGTGAGGGAGACGCCCTGAACGCGGGGATCGGCGATCATATCCGCGATCTGCTCATTGGTCGCGAAGACGTTGATGTACGCGTCCGCAGGCACACCGGCATCGTGGATGATCTCTGCCATGAGCTCGGACGATGCCGCACAGATCCGTGCGTGCTTGAGAATGATGGTGTTGCCGGCCATCAGGTTGGGTGCCGCGAAACGGGCCACCTGGTAGTACGGGAAGTTCCACGGCATCACGCCGACGAGCGGACCGATCGGCTTGGTCTCGATGAGCGATTCGTCGGACCCCTGCGGATCGAGGACCTCGGACTCGAGCAACTGAGGTCCGTGGTCGGCGTACCAGCGGTAGATCGCCCCGGCGAGTGCGACCTCGCCCTGGGATTCGGCCAGGGGTTTGCCCATCTCGGTGGAAATCACCGTGGCGAGCTCGTCGCTGCGGGCTTCGTAGCCGTCAGCGATCCGGCTGAGCATCTCTGCGCGGTCGGCAGCCGACGTCTCCCGCCATGAAGTGAAGGCCTCGGCCGACCGGGCGAGGACGCGGGGAACCTCGGCGTCTGGGAGTTCATCGAACTCGCGCTCGACCTTTCCGGTGGCGGGGTTAGCGGTGGAGTACTTCGACATCGTGTTCTCCTCGTGATCGATGGGGTGGGCGTCGCGTCTCGGGATCGTTAAGTCGGAGGGGTGACGCCCCTGCTCTGTATGTCGCAGAGGGGCTGTAATCGGTACGCGGGCCAGCGGTTTTCAGCCACTGGAAACGTCGCTCGCGTACTCATCAGGCCGTCAAGTCGAGGTGCGGCCCCGACAAGTGCGCTGCCCTCATGCGGGTCTCCGACCATATCGCGCACGATTGAATCGTGCAAGGGGGCTGACGTACCCTGGGGCCATGCACTCCGCCCCTGAACTCGAACTCGACAACCAGCTCTGCTTTGCGCTTTACGACGCCAGCCGGGCCATGACCAGGGCGTATGGTCCGTTACTGAGCGAACTCGGCCTCACCTACCCGCAATACGTCACGATGTTGGTTCTCTGGGAGTCGCCGGACGCGGTCCCGGTCGGCGTCATCGGAAACCGGCTACGCCTCGACAGCAGCACACTGACCCCGCTCCTCAAGCGCCTGCAGACTGTCGGTCTCGTGAGTCGCACCCGAGATCCGGCCGACGAGCGGCGTGTCCTTGTCGCCCTGACCGAGCAGGGGCGGGCACTGCGTGACAGCGCCGTCGCGGTACCTCATCAGATCGCACCACGCCTGGGGCTCGACCCCGCCGAGCAGGAGCAGCTCCGGGGCGCTCTTCGTCACATGACGCACGCGCTGGATGCTGACCGATCTTCGCAGTGATTCCAGAGGATGCACCGTGGTGATCCTCTCTGTGGCCACACCTCCCCGGCGAAAGCGCCGGGGAGGCACCGGGATCAGGGCATTTCTATGACGGTCTTCCCTCGGGAGTGCCCGGAATCGAGGACACGGTGTGCTTCGACGATGTCGGCCAGCGGCATGACCGAGCCGATGCTCGGACGAGCGAGGCCCTGCTCGAAGACGGGCGTCATCTCGGTCAGCCGTGCGCGTTCGCGGCTCAGGAAGATGCCGTGCAGCGTTTGGTTGCGCTGGTAGAGCGCATCGAGCTGCCCGTCCGGTGGGACGATGGTTGCGATGTGGCCGCCTCCGCGTGCCGCGGTGAGGCTGCGGCGCACGTTGTCGCCACCGACGGTGTCGAGCACGGCGTCGGCGCCAGCGCCCGCGGTGTGGTCGAGAACGACCTTCACGAAGTCTTCGCTGCTGTAGTCGATCGGTGTCGCGCCCAGGGAGCGGACGACCTCCTGATTGTCAGGTCCGGCGGTGGAGAGCACGGTCGCGCCGGCTGCAACAGCGAACTGGATCGCGAAGGAGCCGACTCCGCCCGAGCCGCCATGGACCAGAACCGTCTGCCCGGGACGGACCGCTAGCCTACGGACGACGGCCTCCCACGCCGTCCCGCCCGCCAACGGTATCGCCGCCGCCTCGGTGAACGACAGTCCCGAGGGCTTGCGCGCGACGATCGCGGCCGAGGCGACGTTGTACTGCGCATATCCGTCTCCTCCTTGGGTCAACTGCGTGGTGTAGTAGACCTCGTCGCCGATAGTGAAATCGGTGACACCTGGCCCGAGCTCCTCCACGACACCCGCGATATCGCTCCCCAACACCGCTGGCATCGGCAGGTCCGGCCGTGCCATTCCCAGACGGATCAATGCGTCGATCGGGTTGGTGGACGAGGCGTGCACCCGCACCAGTACCTCCCCGGGTCCGGGGCGCGGCGTGTCCACCTCGCCGACCGTCAGGACGTCGGGGCCCCCGAACGCGTTTATTGATGCTGCGAGCATTGCTGAATCACAGTCCTTTCCTGAAAAGATGGCGTATTTCTACTTGGGGTACTTATATATCCCTTCGCCACTTGCTTGTCCGAGTTTTCCTTTGTCGATGTAGTTCGTCTTAAGGAAGTCGGCTAGTCGCTCCCCTTCGGGACCGCTTTGCTTTGCCACGTTGTATGGGGTCATCAACCCGACCTCATCAATGATCTCAAGAGGGCCGAGTGGCGCGCCCGTGGCGAGGCGCCATGCGCGGTCGATCATCTCCGGCTCGGCATAACCGTCGACAAAGAGGCTGAGGCCCGCGATCAGAAACGGCTTCAGCAGAGAATCCGTGACATAGCCGGCCTTCTCCTTTTTCAACTCGATCGGTACCATTCCGATATTCTCGGCGAAAGCCACGACTGTCTCGTAGGTCTCCTGGGCAGTTCGATCAGTCTTCATGACCTCAGCACTGTTGTGCACCCAGATCCTGTTGGCGAAGTGCAGCGCCAAGAACTTCTCCGGCCTGCCGGTGGATTGCACCATGTCGCTCGGCAGTAGTGTCGAGGAGTTGGTCGCGAAGATCGTGTGATCAGGAGCGAACGCATCAAGCTTTCCGTAGAGCTCGTTCTTGATGGAGAGATCTTCAGGGACCGCCTCGATTACTAGATCGGCGTCGGACACGGCTGTCTCCAGGTCGGATGTCATTGTGATGCGCTCAATTGCTTCGGCGGCTCTGCCGCCGGAAGCCTCTGAGACCTCGTCCGTGTAGGTGCTCACCAGTGCGTCGAGTCGCTCATTCGCCGCGGTCAACGCGGAGTCGTCGATATCGAAGGCAACTACCTCGAACCCCTTGAACGCTGTCTGAAAAGCGATTTGTGAACCGAGTACCCCTGTTCCCAGGACGGTAACCTTATTAATCTTGGTCATTCTTTCTCCTTTGGTTGTGTCTTGAAGCATGCAAATCGCCTCGAGAGTGTCCGATTTCGCTGAGTCCGGCCACGATGATCTTTACCTGAGTCCGAAGCACGCCCAGCGGATCCATGGGGTGCTCTTCACCGCGCTGGCGAATCATGGGATGCACAATGGTCATATGCACTAGCGCGAATATCGAGCGGGCGGCGCACTCTATTTCGTGGTCGGCCGCGGATGTAAATTCTGAGAGCGGCCGAAGAGTGTCCAGCAGCAATTCGGCAATCGCCCGTTCCATTCTCGCAATGATGTCGAGTCCCTGTGCCCGGTAGACGTCGGTGGGCGACCCGAACAACAACTCACGCTGGTAGACGATCGAATTCTCGTGCTGGCGCCACCCCTCGGCGATGAACGGCTCGACCAGTGCGAGGACCCTATCTGCGGGGCCAATGGGCCGGGCAGCGTTCTCCGCCCCGAGTTCCAAAGCGGCCACCGCAGCGTCGTTATACACCATCAGCAGCAACTCACTCTTGGTCGCCGCGTAGCGAAATAGCGTGCCAGCAGCAACATCTGCGCGGTCGGCGATTTCGCGGGTAGTGACCGCCTCAAAGCCGCGTTCACCGAACAGTTCGGACGCTGCGGAGAAAATTCGCGCCCTTTTTGCGTCTTTGCTGCGCTCGCGACGCCCCAGAGGAGCCGTTGGCATGGTGGTCACCCTCTCTCGCTGTAAAACCGTACCGGAGCACGCTGAATAATGACCATACTCCGAATTGGCTGACGATCAAGGGCTGCGACCTCGCTGGCGGGATGCAGAGGCGGACAGAGGCCTTTCGGTCTTCGCGCGAACGAAATCGCAAAAGTAGCGATCAGGGCCGATTCCGGTGGACGTACTACGAGCTCGTGACTGTAACGGCGGCCGCGACCCGATCATCTGCGTTCATCCACATCTGCAACTCGCCCCCGTGCCGACGCCGGCGCACGGTGACAGTGGTGCCCGGCGGGACCGGGCGCAAGTACTCGATCACCACGCGGTATGGAGGGCGCCGCAGGTCCGGATGGTCCGAGAGTTCGTCTTCGACCGCGCTGAGGTAGGCCGCATTGTTGAGGTGCTGGAGCGGGTCGAAGTCGGTAGTGCGGAGGACATGAGGCCGGTCCGGCAGTGCGTCAGGGTCGGCTGCCTGTGTGGGCAGGGCGGGTGTCATGCCATGCCAGCGCAGGCGATGTGTCTCGGTCATCGCTGCGAGCATGGCGAAGCCGGAGGGGCTGATCCGCGTGGGCATGCCGTGCTCGTTGACGGCGATCCAGAATGCCTCGGTCTCCACCAGTCCGCCCTGTCGTCTGTGGGGGCTGAGCGCGCTCGGGTTGGGCTCGGAGGTGAGCCGCACCCGCATGCTCGCCCATCGGGTCGATACGGCCGAGCACCAGCGCTGCAGGTGCACTGTCGCGGGCCAGGTGATCGGTTCGATGACGTCGGTCACGGTTCGGCGCACGATCCAATAGGGGTCCGTGTCTGCGTGGTTGGTCGCCTCGAGATCGTCGTTGGCGATGTCCTGGAGATAGCGGGCGACGCTGTCTAGGCGGAGCCGACTCTGCGGGTCGACGTCTGCTGTCCGCACGCGGTAGGAAGTGGAGAAGCCGGTTGCCGGCCCCGGTGGCGGTGGCAGTGGCTGCAGTCCTCGGTCGGGTGTCGTCATCGACCCCCCTTGGTGTGATCTACGTCACTGTACGCCTGAGAGGTGAACTTCGCAGTCCGCGGGCCCTGTTATTCGCGGGCGTCCACTCGAAAGGGATGCGCACCGGTTTCCCTTGACCACCGGTCTGCACGGGAATCGGTGAACGTCATGTGTGCCACGTGCATGATCTCCCCAGACTCGGCGAGTGCGGTGCGGTGCTCGCCCGGCGGTACAACTGACACGTGGAGGGCCGACGTCCGATCCTCTGCGGCGTTGTCATCCGGTTGCTCACCGCGGAGCGTGACGTCGACATCGTGGATCGGGTGGGGCGAGCGGTTGGCGATTACGAGATCTGTCCCCGAGACCCACGCGGAAACCCGATCGGCGTGTTCTCGCCTCGCCGCTATCCGGTCAGCGAGCTCCCGCTTCACGCGGTGCCGCCGCTCTTGGTGGATCTGGTAGTAGGCCACCGCGAATGCGGCCACCGTGCCGATCGAGCCTGTCCATGTGGCGAAGTCGCCGTATCTCTGGGGCACCGCGTCACCTTCGACTCGTATGGGGGTTGCTCTGACCGTACCGACTCTCTTCCGGCCCGGAAGCCGGGGAGCGCGTCTCCGCGTGAGGATTCCGATACTCGTGACGTCTTAGGGGTGTAGGTGTTCTACGCGATCGGCCGGAGGTCGGTCGTCAAATGAGGAGGAATTATGTCGGACCCATCGGTTCCCCAGACCGGCCAGCAGAAGGAACGGGCCGAACAGGCCGCTGCCCGTGAGGCCCAGGACAACCAAGTCGAGGAGTTCACCCCCAGAGGACCGCTACAGACCTCGCGAGGTGTGACAACCATGGACGAGACCGTCGTCGCCAAGATCGCGGGGATGGCGGCCCGGGAGGTTCCTGGGGTCTACGACATGGGTAGCGCGACCCGCCGGGCGTTCTCGGCGGTCACGGACCGCATCCCCAACGCGCAGACGAACGTCTCTGGCGGCATCAGCGTGGAGAAGGGCGATACGCAGGCCGCCGTCGATGTGACGGTCGTGGTCGAGTACGGCGCTTCACTCGTGGAAGTCGGTGACGCGATCCGTCGCAACATCATCGAGCAGGTGGAGGGCACTACAGGCCTCGAGGTAGTCGAGGTCAACATTCATGTATCGGACGTCCACCTGCCCCAAGAAGATGACGGCGCCGAGTCCCGGGGTGGGTCCCAGCCCCCTCGAACCGGCGAACTCAGGTAGCTCATCCCACCGCCGGGGCGGGATCAGCGGCCCGCCCTCGCACCCCTGAACGAGGAGTACTCATGAAGACAACCCATCTCGCCCTGCTGGTGGGGCTGTTTCTCGGCGCGGTCGCCGCGTTCGGGTCTGTGACCCAGTTCTTAGTCGTCGCCGTGTTCGGCGTCATCGGAGTGGTGGTCGGACTGGCCATCGAGGGTCGCATCGACATCAGGGGCGTCACCGATCGTCGGGGGCGATGAGCGATGACGATCGCGCCACCTGAACAACGGGGCTCGACGACGATCCCCTCGGCCGTAGTCGCTCGCATAGCGGAACAGGCGGCGTCCGAGGTCCCCCGGGTCGGCGGAGCAGCCGGCGGGGTCCTGGGCGTAGGGGCTCGCCGCAACTTCGACTCGCGCCCCTCGGCGGAGTGCGATCTCTACGGAAAGGTCGCCGTGCTCAGAATCGATGTCGGTATGGCCTTCCCCGTCGATCTCACCTCGACGAGTCTCCGACTGCGGCAGCATGTAATCGAACGGGTGGAATTCCTGACCGGGCTGCAGGTCGGCCGAATGGATATCGAGATCTCCTGGCTCAATCCCGACCACCGGGGGAGAGGAGAGTTGCGATGAGTGCCCCGGCTACTCCGCGGAGACTGGTCAGACACCCCGCTCGGGCGATCCCCGCAGTGCTCCTCTCGATTGTCCTACTGGTGGGCGGGGCGCTGGGGTTATGGCTACTGGGCGCGTACTTCCTCCACGGCACCGTCCCGACCGAGGCCGCTGGCGCCGTTACCGCGATAGCCGACACCCGGCTCGATTCGATCGCCGCACAAGTGGTGGCGGTTGCTCTGGCCGTGCTTGGGTTGCTGATGATCTTGTCGGCGCTCGTCCCGGGTCGACCGTCCCGAACCAGGATCCTGGCCGGCGACATTCCCGGTGACACCGCGATCTCCCGTCGCGACCTGGCCAGACGGATCCGCCGTCGCGCCGAGCAAGTGGACGGGGTGCACAGCGCCCGCGTGGAGGTCAAGCGTCGTCGTACCGACGTCGTCGTCCGCACGGTCGTCGACGACACCGAACCGGTACTCCACTCGGCCAGGGCCGCCGTCGATCAGGCAGTCGAGGAACTGCACCTCGCCCGGTCGGCACCGCCCCGGGTCCGAATCACTCGCCGAAGCTGAAGGGGACACATCATGCGTTCGCTCTCCGGAACCCGCAACCGCCTAGTGCTCCTTGTGGTGGGCGTGCTCGCCCTCGTGGCCGCGGCCTGGCTCGGCGCGGTCGCCTTCGGGCTCTTCTCCTCGGTCGGGGCGCTCCGCGGTGTCCTCGTGCCCGGCGAGCAGACCGTCGATGCGCTGGTCCAGACCCACCGCGTGTGGCTCGTGACAGTAGCTTCGGTGGTCGCGGTGCTCGCCACGCTGGCAGGCCTCGCGCTGCTCCTCGGGCAGATTCCGTCACAGCCGGGAAACACGGTCCTCCGCTTTCACGACGGGGACCGCACGGTGCTGGCTTCCGTGGAGCCAGCGGTCCTCGAGCGAGCGCTCGCCGAACGCGTCGCGGACTCACCCGGTGTCCTGGACGGATCCGTCCACGTCTCGGGTTCGACCGTCGACCTCTGCATCCAGGCGGAGATCGCGGTGTCCGAGGGCGCTGAGGTGGAATGGACGATCGAGCAGGCCCGCAGCCTCATCGCCGCCGACGTGAGCACCGCCCTGGGTTCGGCGCCGAGACGTGTCGACCTGCTCGTCCGGCTACGCTCGACCGCCGCGCCGTCCCGAGTAAGCGTGGACGACGCGCACGATTACGTGCCCAGGGGGAACCGAGGCGATAAGTCGCCGAGCGAGTCACGTACGCGCGAGACCGTATGAGGGAAAGGGGCAGCGCCGACGAGGATGTCGATGACCGGGTTCTAGTGCTGCGTGCTCAGGACGGAGACGCCGGTGCGTTCGAGCGCCTGGTCGACCGGCACCAGGGGCGGCTGTTCCGCATCGTCTATCTCATGGTGGGAGATCGACAGGACAGCGAGGACATCGTCCAGGAGAGCTTATTGACGGCGTGGCGGAAACTGCATCTGCTGGACGACCCCGATGCGTTTCGCAGCTGGGTCTCCCGCATCAGTTCCCGCCGCGCGACCGATGTCGCGCGTCGACGTCTGCGGCGGGCCACGGAGGCGCAACCGACCGAGGTCCTGGAGCGCCGGGGGGACGAGCGGCCCGCTTCCGATCCCGCGCACGCCACCCAGGTCAACGTGCAGTTGCAGGCGCTCGCCCGGGTACTGGCGTCGCTGGAGCCGGGGTTACGGTCATGCTGGGCACTGCGTGAGGTCGAGGGAATGACCTACCTGGAGGTCGCCATGACCCTAGGGATCACGGAGGCGGCCGCACGAGGACGACTCGCCCGCGCCCGGGTACGAGTCATGCAACAGATGGAGGAATGGCGGTGAGCCCCGTGGACAACCCTTCCGGCCCCCGAGAGCAGGATGAGAACGCCGCGACCCGGCGGTACCTCGAGTTGGTCCGCGCCCTGCACAGTGAATGGGACGAGTTAGAGGAGCGGGGCGAGACCGGGGTGCAGTTGTCGCACCGCGCTCGGGCTTCTCTCTCCGAGTCAGTCCGAGCGGACGTCCGTCATGGCGCTCAGGTGCAGATGCCGCCCACCAGTCTCGGCCCGTTCACACTGTCCGAGCTCTCACTGCGCACTCTCGTCCGCACGACCGTGGACCGCGTCCCCGGCGCGATTGCGCTGAAAACCTCGTTCGATCACGCGACCGTTCCGGACTGGCTCACGCGAGGAACCCCACAGCGGATCTTCTGTCGCATCTCAGCCAGTGCTGCTGCGCCCGACCTACCTGCATTGGCCAATCGGGTTCGGACCTCCGTCCAGACCGCCTGCGCACAGGACCTCGACCTGACCGACGTCGTCGTCGACATCCACATCGAGGACCTCCATGACAGCTGAGCCCGCCGGAGCGGACATCATCGGCCTGGTCACCTCGGTGCCGGGCGTTCTGGGCATCGAGCCCGGGATCGGGACCACTCTGCGCACCCTGGACGCACGTATCCGGCGCGCCCCAGGGGCCGCGAACCATTTCGGTCTCCACATCGACAGCGACAAGGGCGAAGTCGTGGTGGAGGTGTGCGTAGATCACTCTCGGGAGACGCGTGAGATAGTGCGGGAGATCCAGGAAGTTGTCCGCACCGCGCTCCAGGGCGCGCACTCGACCGAGCCGACGATCCTCGTCCGCGTGCAGTCCCTCAGCGTGGGGTAGCGCGACACGAGGCGCGCCGCTGCGGTCGTGGGGGAGGATGACCGCATGGCTGGTTTTCGGGAAGACGCGCACGTAGTCGGGGATGAGCCGAACCCGGGCGACGGCCTTGACGACCGCGCCGGCGCCTCGGGCCCCGCCGGCGGGAGAACAGCTGCCAGTGTCATGCGCGCGTATCCGCTGGTGGTCGCCTCGTTGCTTGTCCTCGCTGTGGTGGCAGCGTTGCTGCTGGGCGGCCAGGCCGGTCTGGCGCAGTGGATCGGCTCGCTGTGGGCCGGGGCCGTGGCGTTGTGGGTCGCCCGGGGGATGGTCCGCGATCTGATGGCCGGGCATTGGGGGATCGACATCCTCGCCGTCACCGCCGTGACCGCGACCGTCGCAGTGGGCGAATACGTCGCTGCACTCGTGGTGGTGCTCATGCTCACCGGAGGCGAGGCCCTGGAGGACTACGCCGCGGGGCGGGCGCGCCGAGAGTTGAACGCGCTCCTGGATCGGACCCCACGTACCGCCCGCAGGGTGCTCGACGACGGCTCGGTTCAGGAGGTCCCGGCCGAGGACGTGCAGCCGGGGGAGCTGCTGTTGCTCCGACCGAGCGAGGTCCTACCGGTCGACGGCCACCTTGAAGACGACGAGGCCGAGCTGGACGAGTCCTCGATCACCGGGGAAAGCCTTCCCGTCACCCGGCAGCGGGGGGAGGATCTGCTGTCCGGCTCGATCAACGGCACCCGAGCCATCCTGGTGCGGGCGACGAGCACCGCCGCCGACAGCCAGTACGCGCGGATCGTCGAGATGGTGCGCACCGCTGCGGAGTCGAGGGCACCGGTGGTGCGGCTCGCAGACCGCTACGCAGTCCCGTTCACCGTGCTGTCCCTGACGATCGCGAGCGCTGCCTGGTGGTACTGGTCCGACCCGGTGGTCTTTGCCGAAGTACTGGTGGTGGCCACCCCCTGCCCGCTGCTCATCGCCGCGCCCGTCGCGTTCCTCGGTGGCATGGGCCGGGCGGCACGCACCGGCGTCGTCGTCAAGGACGCGGGCACCCTTGAACGACTGGCGAACGTCCGGACCGTTGCCTACGACAAGACCGGGACGATGACCTACGGTCGCCCGGAGCTGGTGGCCGTCCGACCTGCTCCAGGGTCCGAGTGGGACGACACCGCGGGGGAGCTGGCGTTGCTGCAGCTGACGGCGTCGGCAGAGCAATATTCCTCGCACGTGGTGGCCACCTCGGTACAGACCGCCGCCCGAGAGCGGGGGTTGGAGCTGTCTCCCGCCGAAGACGCACATGAGGAGGCCACCAACGGGGTCACCGCGACGGTGGACGGACATGCGGTGGTGGTCGGCAAGCGTCGATTCGTCGCCGAGCACGCCGGGCAGGTGGCCGAGGCGGATCTCGAACCCGGTGAACTGGCTGTCTACGTCGCGATTGATCGACGGTTCGCCGGCGTCGTCGTCATGGCCGATCAGCTGCGAGAGGACGCACGGGACACGGTCGCGGCGCTCACCGAGCTGGGAGTGACCGACCAGCTGGTGCTCAGCGGTGACGCGCAGACCACGGTGGACCACGTGGCGGCGGCCGCGGGCCTGGACAAGGCGTGGGGCGAGCTGCTGCCGCAGGACAAGGTGCGCCTCGTCCGCGAACTCCCCAACCGAACGGTGATCATGGTGGGCGACGGCGTCAACGACGCGCCGGCCCTTGCTGTGGCAGATGTCGGAATCGCGATGGGAGGCCGAGGGTCGACCGCGGCCAGCGAGTCGGCGGACATCGTGATCCTTACCGAGCACCTGGGGAGGGTGGCCAGCGCGGTGCGCGTAGGACAGCGCACGATGCACGTGGCGCTGCAGAGCATCTGGATCGGGATCGCCCTGTCCGTCGGGTTGATGCTGGTGGCGGCGACGGGCTCGATCCCCGCGGTGATCGGTGCGCTCAGCCAAGAGGTGGTGGATCTGGTGGTGATTCTCAACGCGCTGCGCGCGGTCCGGCCTGGACGGGCTGAAAGGTCTGCTCAGGTCACAAGGTGACCGGCCCGGCCGCGATCGTCACGCTGACACCGGGGTCACGACGTTGCCCGCTTACCTAAGCCAAATATCGTGCGCCACTTCCCGGTTTCCGCTGTGGGCGGGACCAACTCGTCTACTCGATGCGGTAGCTCGCTCTTGACGGCGGCGACAATCTGGTTGACGCTTGGATTGACCATTGCGCGCTCGCCCACGAAGACGGTCGGAACAGTCTCGTCGCCGCCTGTCGCCGCGCGGACTCTCGCCGCGGCATCAGGATCCGACCAGATGTCGACGTCCGTCGTGGCAATTCCGCGGCGCCGCAACGAACTGCGAAGTGTCATGCAGAACGGGCAACCGGGTCGCCACATGACCTGGATCCCGTCGACGTATGTCGATGAACTCATTGATGCTCCTGACGTCGGTGTCCCCATACTGCCTGCGGCGCCGGAGATCGCGTCAACATCGTCCGCGCGGACCTCACCGACGTGGGTCATGCCAGTGTATGCAATGGACCCGACGTGTCCGAGGATCACCAGACACGACGTTGGTTACGCGAGACCCGCCTTTGGCTCGTTTGTTGCTGCTCCAACGGCTCCGACTGCTGCCGGGCGGAACATCAGGTGAGATGGTCGTACTCACCGTCGGCCCAGGCTGCATACCGCTCGGCCGAGCGGTGGACAACGGCGCGGGCATCCCGTGGGACGCAGCCGCCGAAGTTGGCGTAGAGACGATCGAAGTCATATCGCGAGACGTGCTCGGCAATCCGGCGCACGACCGCCCCGGACAGTGGCATCCAGTTGGGGAACGAGCGCATGAACGTCACCCACTCCGGGTCGGCGACCGTCCCGATGGTGTCGCCGGTGAACAGCACCCCGCGGCCGTCGGGCGCGGTCCAGTGCACTACTGCGCTCCCCGGGAAATGGCCGCCGGGCTGCGAGGCGTGTACCCCCGGAACGATCTCGATCTGGGACTCGCGGCGCCACACCACGGTGTTGCGCGGTCGGAGGCCGAGCCAGCGCTCATCGGGTGCCGAGACGTAGACCGGGCAGTCGTCGAAGGCCGCCGACCACAATGACTGCACCCCGTACATGTGCGGGTGCGACGCGATGATTGCAGAAAGGCCACCCCACACACGGATGGCAGCGATCGCCTCATCACTGATGAAGTTAGGCACCTCGACCAGCACGTTCCCGTGGTTGGTGCGGATGAGAGCGGGCTTCTGCCCGATTCCGGGGCAGTTCCGCTGTGCGAGCGAGATGACATCCGTCTCGCGCTCGGTGAACTCGATGGACGCGCCACCCGCCCTGGATTCCTCCGGTGTAGTCCATCGTTGGCCCGTGGACGGCACGAACTGCCGCTCATCAGCGCAGATCGGGCACAGCTCGGGCAGTGGTTCGGCCCGCTCGACGCCGCAGGTCGCGCACTGCGTTACCGAGCCCGCGCCCGAACCAGCGCCCTGACCGCCAACGACGCTCACGGTAGATCGCCTTCGAGGTGGACTCTCTGGTTGGGTGTGCGGAGACGGCGGTGCATGTTTGCGATTGTCCTCGCAGCGCACTCAGGCCGCATCCGCCCCGCTCGCCGATTGGCGGGCCCTTCCGCTGCGCGGGCCCACAGCGCACACTGTGAGGAGCCATCACGACCCCGAGAGGGCAGCCCATGTCGTCGTCTCCCTTCCCATCTCACGACCAGAGCCCGGCGATCCCGAACGACCCGCCACCCGGGTACCCCGACCTCGGCCCTGAGCCACTCGGCGAGATCGTGCTGCTGCGAGGCCGCACCGTGCCGACCGTGGTGGTGCGTGCCGACGATGTCCCGATGGCCACCATCAGCGGGTTGTTCGACGCGGTGTTCGGTAGAGCCTTCCCCGCCGCGTTCGCGCAGGGACTGCAGCCCGCCGGGCCGGCATTCGCGCTGTACACCCGACTTACCGACGGCCCCGACGCGATGGCAGACGTGGAGATCGGGTTCCCGCTCGACGGCCCGCTGCTCGAACAGCTCGACGACGATCCCGTCGAGGTGGAGGGTCTGCGCGTGGTCGCCTCCGCACTTCCGGCAGGCGTTGTGGCCGTGACCAGCCACGTCGGTGGGTTCGATGGACTCGGCGAGGCGTGGGGCCGGTTCCTGGGCGAAATCGGAGCGAAGGGGATGACACCCGGCATCCCGTTTTGGGAGAGCTACGTGACCGAACCGTCGCCCGACATGGATCCGGCGACCCTTCGCACGGACCTCTACTGCCTGGTCCGCACGCCCGAGGAGGCCGCCTGACCTGCCTGCTACATGTCTTCGAGAGACCGGCCGTTCGTCTCCGGGATGAACTTGGCGACGAACAACAGTGAAAGTAGCGCCGACACCGCGTAGAAACCGTAGGTGAACGTCAGGCTGAGCTCGGCCATCGGCGGGAACGCCGTGGACACGGCGAAGTTTGCGAGCCACTGCGCGGCCGCCGCGAGCCCCAGGGCCGCGGAGCGGATGCGATTGTTGAACATCTCGCCGAGCAGCACCCACACCGCCGGCCCCCACGACATCCCGAAGAACACGACGAACCCGTTGGCGGCGATGAGCGCGATCAGTCCCTGGGTGTCGGCGAGCTGAGGAGCGAGTTCGCCGTCCGGGCCCGGCCCCATGGTGGCGGTGCTGAACATCAGCGACATCACGGCCAGGGAGAGCGTCATGCCCACCGAACCGGTGATGAGCAGTTTGCGGCGGCCGATCTTGTCGATGAGAGCGATCGCCACGATGGTGACCACGATGTTCGTGACGGAGGTGATGACGGTCTGCGTGAGCGCGTCCTCCTCGGTGAAGCCGACCGACTGCCAGAGCGAGGTGGAGTAGTAGAAGATCACGTTGATGCCCACGGCCTGTTGGAAGACCGACAGGACGATGCCGATCCACACGATGGGCAGCAGGTTGATCCCGCCGGGCTTCACAAGGTCGCGCCACGACCGCTTACCGTCTTCGCTGACAGTCGCGCGGATCTCGCGGATCCGGTTGTCGATCCCGCCCTTCTGGATGGAACGCAGGACCTCGCGGGCCCGGTCGACCATGCCCTTGCCCACCAGATAGCGCGGCGATTCGGGGATCGTCAGCGCGAGCACCCCATAGGTCACGGCGGGAATCACCTCTGCCCAGAACATCCACCGCCAGGCCTCGGCCCCCAGCCACAGCTCCTCGATCGCGCCACCTGCGACCCCCGCCAGCCAGGCGTCGGTGAGGAGGGCCACAAAGATGCCGGAGACGATCGCCAACTGCTGCAACGAGCCGAGTCGCCCGCGGATCGCCGGCGGAGCGACCTCGGCGATGTAGGCCGGAGCGATGACGGACGCGGCACCCACGCCGAGCCCGCCGATGATCCGCCAGACGATGAGGTCCGCGGGTCCGAAGGCGAGCCCGGATCCGAGTGCGCTCGCGGTGAACAGCACCGAGGCCAGAATCATCACCCGGGTGCGCCCCCACCGGTCGGCGAGGCGCCCGGCAAGATAGGCCCCGGCTATGCACCCAAGGAGGGCCGACGAGACGGCGAATCCGGTCAGTGCGGCGTTCATCCCGAACGTCTCCTGGACGGAGTCGACGGCGCCGTTGATCACCGCGGTGTCGAAGCCGAAGAGGAACCCGCCCAGCGCGGC
This sequence comes from Dietzia alimentaria 72, assembly GCF_000226215.1. Taxonomy (GTDB): domain Bacteria; phylum Actinomycetota; class Actinomycetes; order Mycobacteriales; family Mycobacteriaceae; genus Dietzia; species Dietzia alimentaria. The sequence goes on along the minus strand of NZ_AGFF01000003.1, from coordinate 9,890 downwards.
GACCATCGAGATGAGCACCACCCGTCCGGTGTGGAACGACTCCTCCTCGGGAGTCTGAGGTGACGGTTTGAGTGTGGACATGTCGGACCCCGCTCCCGGGCCGGGTGCCGGTGACAGCCGACCGCCTCTGTGACAGATGGTGCATGCAGCGTAGGCCTGCGGAAAACCGCGCGCAAGAAGATTGACGACACCCGCTGTCAGGGCGATTAGCCGGGTCCGCACCCACGGAATAAGAACACGTTCTAGGCTTTGGTCCACCTCGTCGTCGTCATCGAAAGGGCTACACCCATGAGTGCCTCACCTGAGCAGATCCGCTCCACCGCCGATTCGTACACCGCCGCACTGGTCGCCGGCGACCTGGACGCCGTCATGGCGCTCTACGCGGAGAACGCCACCGTCGAGGACCCGGTCGGCGGCGGTACCGTCCACGAGGGCCTGGATGCGATCCGCGGCTTCTACGCCACCGTCACCGCGCTGAAGATCGACGCCAAGGTCCTCGAGGCCCGCGTCTGCGGCAATGACCTGCTGTTCAACTTCGAGATCACCACTCACTTCGGCGCCGACAGCAAGGCCACGATCAACGTGTGGGACCTCATGACCCACGACGAGCAGGGCAAGGTCACCTCGATGCGCGCCTACTGGACACCCGAGAACATGAGCTGACGCTGCCCGGTCGGCGGAGGTCAGGGCCCGCAACGACGTAATCTGGGCCCATGATCACCGCCATCGTCTTTGTCCACGCCGAGACCGCACGCATCCCCGAGGTGGCGTCCGCGATCGCCGAGATCGATGGCGTGTCGGAGGTGTACTCGGTCACCGGGACCATCGACCTGATCGTCCTCGTACGGGGTCGCCGTAACGAACAGATCGCCGACATCGTCTCGGACCGCCTCAATAAGGTTCCCGGCGTGATGGATACGGAAACCCACATCGCGTTCCGGACCCAGTCCAAGCACGACCTCGAGGCCGCGTTCTCGATCGGCTACGACGACTGACGTGTGACCGGCCGGTCGCTCAGTCCCGCTGAGCCGCCAGTCGCCGCGCCCGACGGCGCGCACGCTGGAGTTCGGCCAACAACGCCGTGCCGGTCCACTGGCGACGCGTGTCGCCCGCGCGCTCCGCGTCGTGCACCAACTCGCACATACGCTCGCAGGCCGGCGCCTCCATGCCGACGGACTGCGCCATCCGCACCACCTCGCCCTGCAGGATGTCCACCTCGGTGGGCCGGCCGTGCACCAGATCGTCGTTCATGGACGAGGTCCCGTCGGCGTCCACCCGGATCACCGCATGGGCGAGCCTCCGGAACGCCGGCGTGGGCAGGCGCATGGCCAGCGGCAACGCAGCTGCAGGTACCGCGATGGGCACGCGCGGGACCACCCCGACCGCGGTGAACACGCGAGTCGCCTCGGCCTGACACAGCGCCACGCTCCGTCGTAGATCACGGTCGAGGAGTTGTGCGCGCAGCGGCAGTCCGGACAGGGCCTGGACCGCGTTGTTGAGGTTGAGCAGGACCTTGCCGTGGAGGACGGCCTGGATGTCGTCGGTCGACCGGGTAGGTAACCCGGACTCCCGCATCACGTCGATGAGGGGCTCCGCCTGCCGATGCTCGGCCACGATGATCACGCCAGGGGAGGTACGCCGGTATGTGGCGGGCCCGGTGCGTGCCACGTTGAACGGCACCACGCCGGCGATCACGGGGAGTCGTCCACGGCCTCACGAATAAGGTCAGCCGAGTGCAGACCGTTCTGCAGGCCCACGACCAGCGTCTCAGGGCGCAGGAAGGGGAGGAACTGGGCGGTGGCCGCGCTGGTCTGGCCGGCCTTGGTGCACACCAGAACCACGTCGGCATGGCGCACCGAGTCGGGTGTTCCGGCGAGCGCAAGGGCGTCGGCGGGGACGTGGAGACGGTCGCCATCAACGGATTCCACGGTCAGGCCCACGGCCTGGATCGGATCCAGCACGTGGGGTCGGCCGACGAGGGTCACGTCGGCGTGGCGGGCGAGCCGGCCGCCGAGATAGCTGCCGACCACGCCCGCGCCGATCACGGTGATGCGCAGCGGCGCGTCCAGGCTGGTCATGGTGTTAACGAGAGTACGACAGGCGCGGCGGCGTGGCACCGGGATCGGCCGAGCAAATCACCCGGAAGGGTTGGGGCGCGCCGCGGCCCGGGTCAGTGGGTGCGCGGCCGCAGGTCGATCTCGGTGGGGTGTGCGTCGGGCGTCGACTCAAGGGCCTGGCGGATCACCGCGGCCACCGACCCGGGTCGCAGGAAAGTGGACGGGTTGTAGTCCTTGCCCTCGGCGGCCACGATGCCCCGCTGCATGTCGGTGTCCACGCGCCCGGGGTACACGGAGGTGACGCGCAGGTCGGGTTCCTCGCCGCGGAGGGTGTCGGTGACGGCACGCAGCGCGAACTTGGAGGCGCTGTAGGCGCCCCACCCGGGCTTGGCGAGTTTCCCCGCGCCGGAATTGACGACGACGACGTGGCCGCCTGCCGCGCGCAGCGCTGGGAGCAGGACGCGGGTCAACTCGACTACGGCCACCACGTTCACCTCGTATGCCCGCCGCCACTGCTCGGCGTTCGACGCGTCGATGGTGTCGAGTTCGGCAATCCCGGCGCAGTGGATGAGGCCGTCGAGTGCGTCGATCCCCACGGCCGCATCCGTGACCCCGTCGGTGGTGGTGAGGTCCGCCGTCACCACGCGCGCCGAGCGGCAGTCGCGGGCGACCGCCTCCAGCGCCGCGGTGTCGCGGCCCACCAGGATCAGGTCGTGACGATCGGAGAGGTCCCGGACGGTGGCGGCACCGATCCCGCGAGAGGCGCCGGTGACCAGAATTGTGCTCATGCCTGACGAGGTTAGTCGCGGGCCCGGCTCAGTCGCTCGTCCCTCGCCGTCCGGTCGACTCCTGGTCCTCGTCAAAGGCGTCGAGTAGGGCGTTGAGGGCTGGTACCGCCTCTGCGAGGAGTTCGCGGTGTTCGGAGGAGAGCTGGATCATCCGGTGGGCGAAGTCCAGGTCGCGATTCTGGAGCACCTGCTCGATCCGGCTGCGTCCGAGATCGGTCAGGCGGACGCACACACCACGCCTGTCCGTCTCGTCGGGCTCGCGTACTACATACCCCATGGCTTCGATCACGCTGACGGAGTTGCTGGTGGTGGGAACGCGGACGTTCTCGAGCCGGGCGAGGTCGCTCATCCGCAGTCGGCCGTGGCAGGCCAGGGTGTGCAGGATCGACGTTTGCGCGCGGCTCAGTGCGTACTGCGTGTTCTGCCGCCGGACCAGCAGGTCCAGTCGCAACAGGATCGGTCGGACTTCGATTGCCAGGTCCAGATCCGGCGTGTCGATTGCGGTGTCGCGATCCGGTGTGGTCAGCCCGAGGGCCGGGTCGGACCACTCCGGGTCGGCCGATATCGAGTCCGGCGATTCGAGGATGTCGGTGGAGATCTCGTCAGCGCTTCTCGTCGTGGTGTCCATATCCCCCAGCCCGTTGACAGCCGCTTCCCCCGAAGCGGCATTCCCCGCTAGCGCTGAGCGGAGTTGATCCGCCTCCGCGAAGCAGGACTGTTCAACATATAAACATGTTCTTTTGCAGTCGTGGGGCAGCACGTCGGTGGTCTGGAGGACACTGTGCGCATGGTTCTGCATCATCAGGTCACCGGTTCAGGTCCCACGATCGTGCTGCTCCATGGGGTCTGTCACCGTGGCCACGCGTGGGATCCGGTCGTCCCGTTGCTCGCTGACAGGTTCCGTGTCGTGGTGGTGGACCTGCCCGGCCACGGCGGATCGAAACCCATCCCCGAGGAGGGTAGGGCGCTGGATTTCATGGTCGACGAACTCACGGAGGTCCTCGCAGCGACTGTGCCTGCCGGAGAGCGCCCCCACATCGCCGGAAACTCACTGGGAGGTTTTCTCGCGCTCGAGATGGGCGCCCGCGGACTGGCCAGCAGTGTCAACGCGCTCTCGCCCGCCGGCTTCTTCGGCTCCGACACCGAGTGGCGATACACGCTCGCCGTGTTCTCGGGACTCCGAACGCTCGCCCGTAAGCTGGAACGCCACATCCCGGCGTTGACCACCCGGGCGGCCGGTCGCACCGTGATGATGGGCGCGTTCTGCGTCCGGCCGTGGCGCTATCCGGCGGAGGCGGCGGCCATCGACGGCAGTGCGATCGTCACCAACACGGTGCTGGAGCACGCGGACCGTCATTCATTCGTCTTCTCCGCACCGGTTGATGAGGACCTCCCCGTCACGATCCGCTGGGGCAGGTTCGACCTGGTCCTGCCAGTGTGGCAGTCCAAGCTCGCCTCCAGGCTCTTCCCGCAGGCCCGGGTGGAGATCTCCGCTGACGGGCACGTGCCGATGTCCGACGACCCGGAGAGCGTGGCCGCCTCCATCGCCGCGTGCGCACAACGCGGCATCGCATACGACCGCGACAGACCGGCCGCGTCCGCCCCGGCTGGGTCCGCGCACTAGGCACCGGCTCGGCCACCTCCCGCCTCGCCCACCTCCCGCCTCGCCCACCTCCCACCTCGGCCACCTCCAACCTCGACCACCATCCAGTTTTGTCGTCGCTACTGCGAAAATCCGGCTTGAGATTCGCAGTAGCCACGTCAAAACGGCGACTATCGGGGAAGGGCGGCGGGTGCTCGTGCCTGGGCGTCCTCCCGGCCGCGGGGCTGACGGCACCGAGCGCGGAGTGCGAATGAACCACCGCGCATGCCGCTACAGTCACCATGTTCGCCCTCTAACTCGGATCGTCCGGCACGTTCCTGCCGGTGAAGGGAAAGATCTCGCATGGCTTCGGTGACCTTCGAGAACGTGTCCATCATCTATCCGGGGGCCGCGCGTCGCAGCGTGGACCGCCTCGACCTGGAGATCGCCGACGGTGAGTTCCTCGTCCTGGTGGGACCGTCGGGTTGCGGTAAGTCCACCACTCTCCGCGCGCTCGCCGGGCTCGAGGACGTGGCTGCCGGCCGGATTCTCATCGGCGGCGAAGACGTCACCGGCAAGGAGCCCAAGGACAGGGACATCGCGATGGTGTTCCAGAACTACGCCCTGTATCCGCACTACACGGTGCGGGAGAACATGGGCTTCGCGCTCAAGCTGGCCAAGGCCTCCAAGAAGGAGATCGCCGAGCGGGTGGACCGCGCGGCGGAGATGCTGGACCTGAGCGATTACCTGGATCGCAAGCCCAAGGAGCTCTCGGGCGGGCAGCGTCAGCGCGTGGCGATGGGCCGGGCGATCGTCCGTAACCCGCAGGTATTCCTCATGGACGAACCGCTGTCCAATCTAGATGCCAAGCTCCGGGTCGCCACGCGTGCGCAGATCGCCAAGCTGCAGCGGGACCTCAACACCACCATGCTCTACGTGACCCACGACCAGGTCGAGGCGATGACGATGGGCGACCGTGTGGCGGTGCTCAAGGACGGCATCCTGCAGCAGGTCGACACCCCGCGCGAGCTGTACCACAACCCGGTCAACGCGTTTGTCGCCGGTTTTATCGGCTCGCCGTCCATGAATTTGTTCGAGGCGCCCGTCGCTGACGGACGGGTGGACCTCAAGGGATTCGGTGAGCCCGTCCCGGCCGGGGCCGGCACCCTGGTGACGGTGGGAGTTCGACCAGAGCACCTGCGGATGGCCGCCGACGGCCACGGGTTGCGGGTGACCGTCGATCTGGTGGAGGAGCTGGGAGCGGACAGCTACCTGCACTGTTCCACCGACGAGGGGGACCCGGTGGTCTACCGCGCGGAGTCAGGTGACCACCCGCGAAAGGGAGAGACCATCCATCTTGAGGCCGACGACGGCGAGGTGCGCTTCTTCGATGCCGAGACCGGTGCTCGACTGCGCTGAGTGCCCTCGGGCGCCGACGCGAAGTCACATGTTGTGGGAAGGCACATGCCACAACATCTGTTGTTGCTAAAGTGTCTGGAGTGGTTTCTGGTTCCGACACACCCTCGGGCGATGGCGGGGCCGGACCGGCGGGGTTCACCCACCTGCGGCGCGGCGTGCGATACGCTCAGCGTGTCCTCAGTGAGACCCGTGTCACACGGGCGCCGGTTCACTGACCGTCGGCAATCGCCGGTGGGAGTCGAGACACAACAGTAGGAGAGAGCGCATGGCCGTTCACGGCAGGTTCCTCAAGGCGGCGGCGGCCGCATCCATCGTCGCCATGGTCGCATCGGCCTGTTCCTCGGGTGGGGAAGAGAGCAGCGAGGAGGCGGACGCGGGCACCTCGGGCGTCGGCCCCATCACCTTTGCGATGGGCAGCAACGACACCGACAAGCTCCAGCCGGTCATCGAGAAGTGGAACGCGGAGAACCCCGACCAGGAGGTCACCCTCCACGAGCTCCCCGCCGAGCAGGACGGTCAGCGCGACACGCTCACCCAGTCCCTTCAGACCGAGAGCGGCGAGTACGACGTGTTTGCTCTCGACGTCACCGACACCGCGTACTTCGCGGCCAACGGTTGGCTTCAGCCGATAGACGGCGACACCGAGGTCGACACCTCCGGCCTGATCGAGGCCGCGGTCGATTCGGCCACCTACAACGGCACCCTCTACGGCGTGCCGCAGAATACCAACGCCCAGCTGCTGTACTACCGCACCGACCTGCAGCCGGAGGCTCCCGCCAACTGGGGCGCGCTCGTCGAGTCCTGTGGCGCCGCCGCGGAAGCCGCCGTCGACTGCCTCAACCTGCAGCTCAAGCAGTACGAGGGCCTGACGGTCGCCGCGACCCAGTTCATCCACAGCTGGGGCGGCAAGGTCGTGGGCGACGACGGCGACACGCCTGAGCTGGACAGCGAAGAGGCCCGCGCCGGCCTGGCCGCGCTGGTCGACGCCTACAAGAACGACGTCGTGTCGATGAAGTCAGACGCTTTCACCGAGGAGGAGACCGCCCAGGCGTTCCTCGGCGGACGGACGATGTACGCCTACAACTGGCCGTACATGTACGAGTCGGGCCAGAGCGACCCGACGTCCGAGGTCCAGGGCAAGTTCGACGTCGCACCGATCGTCGGTCCGGAGGGGGCGGGCAAGTCCACCCTCGGCGGCTACAACAACGCGATCAACGTCTACTCGGAGAACAAGGCCACGGCCGCGGCGTTCCTCGAGTTCGTCATCTCCGAGGACGTCCAGATGGGCTTCGCCAAGGAGTCCTTCCCGCCGGTGCTGTCCTCGATCTACGACGACGAGGCTCTCCAGCAGGAGTTCCCCTACATGGGCGCGCTGAAGGCTGCACTTGAGAACGCGGAGCCGCGTCCGGTCACCCCGTTCTACCCGGATGTCACCAAGGCGATCCAGGACAACACCTTCGCCGCACTGAAGGACCAGAAGAGTGTCGAGCAGGCACTCACCGACATGAGCGACGCGATCAACCAGGCCGCTGGGTGATCGCACCGGTCGGATGATCGAGGCGAGTCGGTGACCCCCGGTTACTGATTCGCGGCAGGTGGGCCCCGGGTAACGTTCCCGGGGCCCACCGGTCTCATTGGTGGAGCGGGCGAAACCCGGCGAGGAGCACGAGATGACGTCGACCGAGAAAACCCGGGCGCCGCTGGTCGCAAAGAAGTTCGACTGGCGCCCGATATGGATGGTAGGCCCGGCGCTCGCGATCCTCGCGGTGGTGATCGGCTATCCGATCGTTCGCGCGGTCTACCTGTCGTTCATGGCCGATCGCGGCCTGGACCCCGCCACCGGCATGTTCTCCGACGGAGGATTCGCCGGATTCCAGCACTATCTCTACTGGCTCACCCAGGCGTGCCCAACCCGGGGCGGCGACGGCACCGTCACCTGCCCGCCCGGGACGTCGGCGGTCGACTTCTGGCCCGCCATGGGCAACACGCTGTTCTTCACCGTCACCACCGTCTCCCTCGAGACCCTGCTCGGCTTCGCCATGGCTGTGATCATGGGCAAGAGCATCTGGGGCCGCTCGCTGCTCCGGGCGGCGGTATTGGTTCCCTGGGCCATCCCGACCGCGGTCACCGCCAAGCTCTGGGCGTTCATCTTCGCCCCCAACGGCATCGCCAATACCATTCTGGGTCGCGACATCGCCTGGACCACCGACCCCACCTACGCCCGCCTCGCCATCATCGTGGCCGACGTGTGGAAGACAGCCCCGTTCATGGCGTTGCTCATCCTGGCCGGTCTGCAGATGATCCCGGGTGACGTCTACGAGGCGGCTCGCGTCGACGGTGCCTCCCGCTGGCAGCAGTTCACCAGGATCACCCTGCCGCTGGTCCGGCCCGCGCTGATGGTCGCCATCCTCTTCCGCACCCTGGATGCGCTGCGGATGTACGACCTCCCCGTCATCCTGGTGTCCGCCAATTCCGCCTCGCCCACCGCGACCGTGTCGATGCTCGTGGTCAACGAGATGCGGGCCGGCAACTTCAACAGCGCCTCGGCGGTGTCGACACTCGTATTCCTCCTGATCTTCGCCGTCGCCTTTGTCATGGTGAAGTTCCTCGGAGCGAATGTCGTCGAGGACCGCACCGGTAACAAGGAGGAGATCCGGTGAACAACCGAGCATCCGAGCCCGGCACCTCGCCGACCGTGGCGGTGAACTCGTCGTCGTCGACCTCCGGCATTGCCGGTCGCAACGACGACCTGGATCTCAGGCCGCCGCGCAAGCCCCTCGGCCGGACCGTCGGGACCTACCTCGGCGCGGTCCTGATCCTCGTCTGGGGACTCGCTCCGTTCTACTGGATGCTGGTCACAGCGTTCCGCGACAACCGGTTCGTGTTCTCCGCCAGCCCGGTGCCCTCGCACCTCACCCTGGACAACTTCCGGGAGGCGCTGTCCACGAGTAGCGGCAACAACTTCTTCGGCGCGATCATCAACTCGATCCTCATCAGCTCCATCACCACCGCCCTGGCGCTGACCTTCGGCATCTTTACCGCCTACGCGCTCGCCCGGGTCGACTTCCGCGGTAAGTTCCTGGTCACCGGCATCATCCTGGCGGCCTCGATGTTCCCGGGCGTCGCCCTAGTTACTCCGCTGTTTCAGCTGTTCACCGACATCGGCTGGATCGGCACCTACCAGGCGCTCATCATCCCCAACATCTCGTTCGCGCTGCCGCTGACCATCTACACGCTCACATCGTTCTTCAACGACCTGCCGTGGGAGCTCGAAGAGGCGGCCCGGGTCGACGGCGCCACGCGCGGTCAAGCGTTCATCAAGATCATCCTGCCGCTCGCTGCGCCGGCCCTGTTCACCACAGCAATCCTCGCGTTCATCATCACGTGGAACGAATTCCTGCTCTCGCAGCAGCTGTCCACCACGGCCACCGAACCCGTCACCGTGGCGATCGCCCGGTTCTCCGGAGTCAACCCGTACCTGCCGCCGCACGCCGCGATCATGGCGGCCGGTGCGCTGGTGACCGTGCCGCTGGTGATCATGGTGCTGATCTTCCAGCGACGCATCATCTCCGGCCTCACCGCCGGCGGACTCAAGAGCTGACCGGTATGGCACGGGCCGGCGGGAACGCGCTCGGGACCCGGCAGCGACTCGAGATGCTCGGCGGGTTTGTCGGATTCTTCACCGTGCTGGCCCTGGTCAATGCCGTCGGACTCATCGTCACCGGGCGGCCCTCGATCTGGGCGTCGCTGGTGCTTCTGCTGATGCTGGCCGTGTCGTGGTACACCTACCGCGTGTGGCGCCGGGCCGACCGTGCAGTCAAACGCGGCTGACGGAATTTCGGATCTCGCCCAGCCCGCCCAGCCCGCCCAGCCCGCCAAGCCCGCCAAGCCCGGGCATCTGCACCCGCGCCTGCACGCCCAGGACGTAGGCGCCGCCATCGATGCACTCGCGCCACCGCCGGGGCGGCCGCGCGAGTGCATTGACGGTCGCAGCTGTGCGTGGCGGGGGCTGCGGCGAGCGGCGGCCGGGGCTGCGGCGGGCGG
>NZ_AGFF01000004.1 GCF_000226215.1 Dietzia alimentaria 72 | reverse complement strand
GATGCAGGCGATTTCCTCTTCGCGGCGGGGGCGCGGCGGGGCGGGGCGCGGCGCGGCGCGGCGGGGCGGGGCCGCTCAGTTCGCGGAGTCGAGGGCCTGCTGCCAAAAATCTGCCTCCAGGCGCGTGGCCGTGCGGAACACCTCGGTGAGCTCGTCCAGACGCCGGTCGGACAGGCCGCCCGCCGTCAACGCGTCAAGCTGGGTGACCGCTGCGCGGGACGCGGTCGTGAACTCCTCGCCGGAGTATTCGGCGATCCATTCGCGGTAGGGATGATCGCTGTGCTCGGCGAGCCGAGGCTGCAGGCGAGCGCCTATCTCCGCGTAGCCGATCGTGCACGGCGCCAGCGCGACGTGTAGATCCAGCAGGTCACCGGCCATCCCTGAGTCGAGCACGTACCGCGTATAGGCGACGGTGGCCTGCTTCTCGGCGGTCGCCTCGAGCTCGGCGCGCGGGATGCCCCATCGCTCGGTCAGCGTCAGATGCAGTTCGGTCTCGGCGAGGATCGCTCCCGTCGCGGCGTGCGCGGCCTTCAGGTCGGCGAGTGTGCGGCTCTTGTAGGTGGCCAGTGCGTTCGCGCGGGCGAACTGGACGAGGAAGTGGAAGTCCTGGATCAGGTAGTCCTGGAAGACCGGCGACGCCAGTGTGCCGGCGCCGAGCTGTTCAATGAAGTCGTGCCGCGTGTAGGCATCCCACTCAGCAGCGCAGCGGTTCTTCAGGGTCTCAAACAGGGTCAACTCGGGTCTCCTGACCTACTCGACGGGCGGACAACGATCACTGGATCCGTCTCGAACCTCTCGAAGTGTGCCATCCGCTACTGCGCGGCCGGACCTGGCATACTTCCCGATAAATGGTTGCCTCGTCGTCGTCCCCGCCGGTTCCCGAGCGGCAGGCGTGGCTCGCTCTCACCGCCCTGTGCGCCGGGCTGTTCATCACCCTCATGGACCAGGCGCTGGTGGCCGTGGCGCTGCCGAGCATCCGCGCGGACCTGGGCGCGAGCATCAACCAGACCGTGTGGGTGGTGGCGGTCTACCTGCTCGCCTTTGCCGCCCCTCTCCTCGTCAGCGGCAGGCTCGGGGATCGCTTCGGGCAGCGCAACGTCTACCTGGCCGGCATGGGGGTGTTCACCGCGGCGGCCACCGCCGCGGCGTTCGCGCCGACCATTGAGCTGCTGATCGCGGCCCGCGCCGTTCAGGGGCTCGGCGCCTCTCTGCTCAATCCGCAGCCGCTGAGCATCATCCACCGGGTCTTCGCGCGAAACCGTCGTGGTGCCGCGATGGGCATGTGGAGCGCCGTGGCCAGCTCGGCCGGCCTGTTCGGCCCGATCCTCGGTGGGGTCATCGTGGGCACCGCCGGGTGGCGTTGGGTGTTTGCCCTCTACATCCCGTTCGGGCTGCTCGCCGTGGCCCTCGTCGCCCTCCTGGTCCCGCGGCTGCCCACCGGTGTCGGCCGGATCGACCTGGTGAGCGCGGTGTTCGCGATCGTGGCGGTGCTCGCCGTGACCCTGACCCTCCAGCAGGGGCCGGACCTGGGTTGGCCGCTCTGGTTGTGGGCGGTCCTCGCCGCAGGGGTCGCGGCATCGATGGTGTTCGTCTGGTTGCAGTTCCGCGCCCGCCGCCTCGGCGTCGACGCCCTGATGCCACCTGCGCTGTTCGCCAACCGGAACTTCGCGCTCGGTTCGTTCTCGGTCTTCACGCTCGGCTTCGCGGTGTACTCGATGAACATCCCAATCATGCTCTACCTGCAGACAGTGCAGGAATTGTCCGCACAGGTCGCCGGGCTCATGATGATCCCCACCGCCGTGGTCTCGCTGGTGGCGGCCCCGTTCGTCGGTCGTCTCACCGACCGCACCCCGCCGGGCGTGGTGTCGACGTCCGGCTTCGTGTCGATGATCGCGGCGATGCTGTTGTTCGCGACCATGATGACTTTCAGCGTCCCGGTACCGTGGTTGCTCGTGCCGTTGGTGCTGATGGGCGCGGCCAACGCGATGTGTTGGGCGGCGAACTCGGCGGTATCGATGCGCGGCCTGCCCCCTGATCTCGTCGGCGCCGGCTCGGGCGTCTACAACACGTCGCGCCAGGTCGGTGCGGTGGTCGGTGCCGCCGCGCTCGGTGCGGTGATGCAGGTAGGCATCCAGGCCACTGACTTCGCCACCGCGATGGGACTCACGTTGGTCCTGCCCGCGACGCTCCTCGTGGCGGGCGCCTTCGCCGTCGCCCGGTTCCAGCCCGACTCACCGCAGTGAGCGTCGACTAGCGTGGAAGACATGGCAGATCCGGAGCTCACCCACCTCGACGCCGAGGGCCGCGTACGCATGGTCGACGTCGGCGACAAGGCAATCACGACCCGCACCGCCACCGCCGAGGGCATTTTCCGCACGCACCCGGAGGTGGTGGTGAAGATCGCCGACGACGCTCTGGGCAAGGCCGACGTCCTGGCCACTGCGCGCCTGGCCGGCATCGGTGCCGCCAAGAAAACCTCGGAACTGATCCCGCTCTGCCACCAGATCCCGCTGAACTCGGTGAAGGTGCGCTTCGAGCCCGATGCCGACGCCGGCACGATCCGCGTGTCCGCGACCGCCAGGACCACCGGCCGGACGGGTGTGGAGATGGAGGCGCTGACCGCCGTGTCGGTCGCGGGCCTGACGCTGCACGACATGGTCAAGGCCGTCGATCCCCTGGCAACCATGGACGGGGTCCGCCTGGTGGCCAAGTCCGGAGGAAAGCGCGGCGACTGGACCCGCGAGTCCGATGACGACGACAACGACTCCGCCCACTCCACACGACCTGCCGCGCTCGACGTGGGCAGGACTGCCGTCGTGGTGGTCTCGTCCACGGCCGCCGCCCACGGAGACCGCGACGACACCAACGGCCCCGCCATCGAGTCCTGGCTGCGCGAGCGCGACTTCGCCCCGGTCGAGGTGCATGTGGTGGCCGATGCCGATGTGGCCACGGCCGTCGCCGAACAGGTCCGCCGGTCGCCTGCCGTGCTGTTGACCACGGGCGGCACCGGCGTTGCGCCCGATGACCGCACTCCCGAGGCCACCGCTCCGCACCTCACGCTGGCGCTGCCCGGCGTTGCCGAAGCAATGCGCGCGCGGGGCCTGGCCGCGACGCCGACCGCCGCGATGAGTCGTGGGCTGGCGGGTTTCGCCGGACGCAGTCTGGTGGCGAATCTGCCGGGGTCGTCCGGTGGAGTCCGCGACGGGTTGGCGGTCCTGGACGAACTGCTTGAGCACCTACTGCAGGTGCATGCCCACGGTGGCGGGCACAACTCGGAAAGGAATTGACCATGACTGAGTCTCGTCCGCTGGCCCGGATCACTGACTCCGCGATTGACCCGCGCGAGGTTGAGCAGGCCATCTGGAGCACCGCCGATGGTGCGATGGTCACGTTCTCGGGCATCGTCCGAGATCACGATGGCGGCCGCGGCGGTGTCCAACACATCGAGTACTCGGCTCATCCGAGGGCCGCCGACGTCCTGGAGAGGCTGTGCGATCAGATCGCCTCCGAGATGAGCGGTGCCGCCGGGCCTGTCCGGGTGGGTGCCGTGCACCGGGTGGGCGTGTTGCCGGTCGGCGAGATCGCTGTGGTGGCAGTGGCGGTGGCGCCGCACCGGGCGGAGGCATTCGCGGCGTGCTCGGATCTCATCGAGCGGCTCAAGCACGGAGTGCCCATCTGGAAGCGTCAGCTCTTCTCCGACGGATTGTCGGAGTGGGTCGGCGTCGGCGACTGCTGACACGCGTGGTCAGGCGGAGCGGGCCTGCGTGCTGGTGCCCGGCGGATTAGCGATGTAGCCGTCTGGAGACATCATCCGGTCGACGTATCCGCCCCACGCGCGTTCTCGGATGCCGTCACGCGCCCGCGCCAACGGGCCCCGGGGTTTTGTGCGGTGCTGATGCCCGGTGTCGGTGGTGATGATGAGTTCCCCCAGCGGACCCGGCCTGTAGGCGTTGGTGCCGAACGTCTTCTCTCGGTGGTGCTTGCGGCACAGGCACACCAGGTTCCACTCCATCGTGGGGCCGCCCAACTCGGGTTTTTCCCGGTCGAAGGCGATCACGTGGTCCACATCACAGTTGCGGGCAGCCACCGAGCACCCCGGATGGCGGCAGGTGCCGTCCCGCAGCCGGATCCGCTCGGACAACGCCGTGGGGATCACGTAGCGCAAGGCCCGGTCGGGACGGTCCACCGCACCTGGGGCGGGGTCGATGACCTCGAACCGGACCCGCGCATCCTCCCCCTCCAGCAGTTCCCGGCAGAGCCAGTCGAAACTGCTGTACGCCCCGTCCACGAACTCCACACGGTTCGGCACGCCGCGCACGGCTGCGGATATTACGCTGATCCGGATCGCTTGACCTGCTCCGGCGGCGTTGCCCAACGACGGGCGGGGCAGGTCCGCTCCCACCCGCACGTCACCGAGCTCGATCCCGTCCTCTGCGCCTGGGCCCGCGCCGCGGCAGGCCCCGGCGCAGCTGTTGCCTGTGTAGACGGCCAACGCCGCCAGGGCATCGGCGCGCAGTTGGTCCATGGTTCCCGGCACACCGTCTTCGAAAGCGGCGCGAGCATCGGCCTCCAGGCGCTGACGCAGTAGCTCCGCCTCCGCCACCGGCATTCTTGCCCACAGTGACGCCATCCCGTTGCGATCGGGGCGAATCCGCACCTTGCGGGTTCGGATAGCAGCCTCAGCGGCGTCCTTCGCCCCGGCCGGATCGTAGCGCTCGACCGCCCAGTCAATCCGCGAATCCACAGACCTGCGACTGGGCCGGTGCCCACCATTGAGGTCGTCGCGGATTCCGGCCATGACCTCTTCCTCGACATCGCGCACAATCGCGTCCGGCACGTCCGCGAGCCTGCACCCGAGATCGATCGCCAGCTGCTCCGGAACCAACCCCTTAAGTACCGCCGACCGCAGTCGAGGCAACCGGGTGAAGATCTGCACCCCGGCAGTCACCAGTCGCAGGGCATGCCAACACGTGAGCTGACATGCGGCCGCAAGGTGATCACGGGCACGGGCCCGCGGATCCAGTCGGGCGTACCCGGGGCGCCGGGAGGTCCCACCGCAGCCTTCGTCCTCCGCCTCGGCGGCGCGGGCCATCTGCGCGACCAGTATGTGCGCGGCCTGCAGCCGCGTGGCCGCCGCCAGATTCTGCCCGAGAGTCGCCGACCGCGCCGCGTCGCTGACCGCCTCGAAGTCGACCTCGTCTATCGAGTCACCCACAGCGGACAGCCCACTCGTCGTCGTCACTGTTGTCACTTCATCCACCCCCGAGCCGCCACCTACTAGAACATACGTACGATGCTACCGGCCGTGCCGCGCTAGCGCAAGCGTTCGAATAAGGCAAATGGTGGCGGATCGGCGCTCACCCCAGCCGGGTACCGACCCACTGCGCCAACACACGCCCACATGCGTCGACACTGTCGACCCAGGTGTCGCCGGCGGACTCGTCGGCGGGGTCGGACACATGCTTGACCAGCCGCGTAGGAACGCCGAGCACCGCGCCGGCCGCGGCCACGGCGTAGCCCTCCATGTCCACGAGGTCGGCGACCGCAGCGAGACGGTCCCGCAGGGGCCCGCCGGCCACAAAGCTGTCGCCGGTCGCCAGTACGGGCTGCGCGGGACCGCCCGGCACGGTCGGCATCCGCTGGTGGGGGTCCGGCGTAACCGCGCGGGCCACCGAGAGCCCCAGCGGCGGGCCGTCGTGTCGACCGGTGACGGCGTGGAGGGCGGGGTCGTCAAAGTCGTGCTGGAAGACGGTGGCGATCTCGTGGGTGCCCTCCATCCCCGGATGAAGACCTCCGGCGGTGCCCACGTTGACCAACTCGCGGGGCCTGGCCCCGCCTCCCAACGCATACGCCACGGCCAGCGCCGCGCGGACCTTGCCCACGCCGGTGACCAGCACCGGGAAGTCGGTCACAAAGTGCCGCGCCTCCTGCTCGAGGGCAACGACGATAAGAGGGCTCGCGGCATCAACGGTTCCGATCAGTTCCACGCGCCATACGGTAGCCGTCGGCGGGAGCACCCGGGATATCCGCCGGATTCAGCCCCCGGGCGGGTCCCACCAGCGTCGCTCGTGCGCGCCCAGCGGAAGCCGGGCCACCACCTCGTGGCGGGCTCGGCCGCGGGGTCCCTCCCCGAGGAACGAGTCGACCAACGCGATCTCAGAGACCTCCCAGTCGCTGCTCGAGAACGTGTCGAGCACCCGTAACCACGCGGTGGCGTCGTCACGGCCGGCCAGTCGGGCGAGGGTGAGATGCGGCCGGAACCGGGCACCGTCCGGGACGCAGCCCGCGGCATTCGCGGCCGACCGGGCGCCCGCGGCGAGGGCGTTGAGTGGCCGCTGGTCAGGCTGGTCGACGCCCGCCCACAGCACCTTGGCCCGCTCGACCGACGGGAACGCCCCGGCACCGGCGAGTCGCAGTCGGAACGGTTCATGCTTGCGGGCCACCGCCTCCAGCCGCTCGGTCAGCTCGTCAAAGCGCCAGTCGTCCACATCTGGGCAGAACGTCAGTGTGAGGTGCCACTGGGCGGGGTCGGTCCACGCCAGGCCAGGTCGCGGCTCGCGGAACCGCTCCATCTCTTCGCGTACTTTCTCCGGCGGCATTACCGCGACGAACATCCGGTGCCCCATCACCCCACCGTGGCCCACCACGCGCCGAGCCACAAGCCCACGGCGGCGACGGCAAACGTAGAGACCATCGTGCCCACCGCATATGCCAGCGCCATGCCTACCCGACCGTCCCGGGAAAGGCGCAAGGTGTCGTAGCTGGCGGTGGAGAAAGTTGTGTAGCCGCCGAGGAGGCCGGTACCGATCATGGCGACGGGCAGCGAGAGCTCGTCGGCCGCGCCGCCCGCGTACAACCAGCCGATGAGCAGCGCGAGGGCGAGGGAGCCCGACACGTTGATGAGGAACGTCGCCAGGGGGAACGTGCGCCGCCAGCGCGCCGACACCGCCACGTCCACCGCATGCCGCAACGCCGCGCCGGCGCCGCCCCCGAGTGCGATCCACCCGGCCAGCAGGGCGTCATCCCACGCCACGGGTGCAAAGGTCATGATCGCGCGTCCGCCCGTGCCCCGCTCGATCGCCGCGGGGACGCCAGCACGATCCCGAGAAGTGTGGCCACGGCACCAGCTGCCAGCGTGATGGCGCCGTACGCAACCGCGACGGGGAGTTCGCCTTGCCGGAGGAGCGTGGCGGCCTGCAGCGCGATGAGCGAGTAGGTGGTGAACCCGCCGCAGAATCCGGTGCCGAGCAGCAGTCGCAGTCCTCGTCGTCGTCCACCAGCCGCGTTTCCACCATCGGAGAGTCGGGTGAGCAGAAATCCGAGCGCGAACGCCCCCACGATGTTGACGGCCAGGGTCGAGGCGAGCGCCGGATCGGGGATGACCAGGGACACCACGACGCGCGCGTAGGTGCCGACGGCCCCACCGAGGGTGACCAGGGCGAAGGCGGCGGGGAGTCTCACGCCGTGAGCCCGGCCTCCAGGACAGCGTCCAACGCGGCGCGGTCGCCGGTCACCTCGAGGCCGGGGGCATCGGCGTCCACTCGGCCCCACAGGAGCAGAGCCAGCGTTTCGGGCGGGCCCGTGACCACAGCCTCGGGCGCGCCGTCGGCACCGGGCAGAACCCACTCCAGGTCCGAACCCGGATCCAACGCCCCCACGGGCTCGGCCCCACTCGCCAGCCCCTCGGGCGCCTGCAGCATCGCGCGCACCCGCAACGTCGCCGGCAGCTCGCCGCTGAGCAGCGCCATCAGTGGTCTCATAGAAGTGCAGAACTCGTCGACGGTGTCCACGGCCACGTCCTCGGACAGCGGCGTGGTCCCGGACGACCCCTGCAGCGCCTTCTCTAGGTCCCAGCGGTGGATCACGGTCTCATGCAACTGCCGTCGCATCCAGTACCCGGCGCGGCCGGGGCCGGCGAACGTCCAGGCGGGGTCGTCCGGGTCGCCGTCCGTGTAGATCTCGAGGGCATCGACGGCGAGATCCGCGTACCACCCGGCCAGCGCGGCGGCGCCCTCAGTGGCCGGCGGCGCAGACTCCATGACCGCGCGCATGCCGCGGGCCCGGGCGTCGGGATTCGCGTCACGGACGTTGGCTCCGCCCCACCAGTTGGCGGTCCCGATGTGGGCCACCAGGTCGTGGACCGTCCAGTCGGGGCACGACGGCACCGGCGTCGCGAGGTCGACCTCCGGCCCCGAGCCGTCACCGACCAGTGCGTACCTGATCAAACCGACCTGCGCCTCAAGGGCGTCGAGCATCCGGTCGCGGGTCAGTCGGCCGATCACGCGCGCGTCCCCTTCTCCGAATCGGAGACGGGGCCGCGTTTACTGAAGTCGATCTGGCGGCCCGCGTTGGACACGGCAAGGACCGTGCCGGTGCCAAACACGCCGTCGCGGTCGAACAACGTGGCCGAACCCACTGCCACGCCGGCGTCGCTGATGTGCTCGTCGGCCTCGATACCGATGTCCTCCGACCGCGGCAGGCGGGCCAGCGCCACCGTGAGGTCCGCGTTGATGAATCCGATGCCCTCCGTGCCCCAGTGCGACATCAGGCTGGTCGACTCCGCCAGCGTCGCGGCCCGCTGGAACGGGGTGGCCGGGGCGCTCTCGATCACGTCGAGCGGCCGGTGCCAGAAACTCTTGCGGCCGCTGCCCTGCGCGGCGCCCATCTCCGTGGACCAGCGGCCCGGCGCGGAGTCGCTGCCGAAGTATGGCCGCTGACCGGGGCGCAACGGCTCGGTGAGCACCTCTTCCGGCGGCTCGGTGACACGGCCCGAGTGCCAGATCTCGCCCGGCGGCTGCTCACCGTGCCGGAGTTGCACCAGCGTCGCGCGCGCGACGGCTCTGCCGTCCTGCTCGATGTACGCGTCGGACACGCGGATGCGGTTGCCGCTGCGCACTTCCTCCGTGCGGATGATCAGTGGCTCGAAGCGCACCGGCGCAAACAGGTCGACCGTGAGGCGGGCGGGTAAAAACCCCTCGAGGCCGTGCTCCTCCTGGAGGGAGCGTGCCGCCGCGGCGACCACCGCCGGCCCGTTGATCATCTCGTCACTCCAGGCACTACTAGCGAATCGGGTGGGCAGATACTCGCCGCCGGACCCGAGAGTGAAAAACGAGTAGGGGCCGTTCTCGCTCATCCGACAGCACCTTCCGCACGCGCGGCGCCGGACCAGGAGCGCAGGATGGCCGCGAGTTGCGTCTCAAAGTACTGCTCTGCGCTTGGCGACTCGCGCCACACACTCAACTCGAGCGACACGATCCCGTGCAGGGAGGCCCAGATGGCCGTGGCGGTCTCCAGCACGTCCGACGACCGGAAGACGCCCTCATCGACCAGCGCGTCCACCACTTCGAGCAGCGGCTCGCGCCACCGGGCTGCGGGCTCCTCGGTCCGATGCCGGGCGCCGGTGTGCGGCGCGCGAACGGGCTCAGCCACCACGAGACCATAGAGGCCCTGGTGGTCGAGTGCCCAGCGTCTGTACGCGCGGCACAGTGACCGCATGTCGCCCTCCACGCTGTCGTGCCTAAGCGCCTCCCGAAGCGCGGTGGCCAGCTGCCGGTCCGCCTCCTCGGAGACCGCCGCGAGCAGTCCCGACTTGCCGCCGAACATCGTGTAGATCGCGGTGGTGGACGTGCCCTGAGACGCGGCGAGGGGCCGCAGTCCCAGCTTCTCCGGCGTCGCGTCCGTCAGCCGCCTCGTGGCCTCGGCGAGGATCCCCCGCCTCAGCGACTCGTCGTAGTGAGCGTGGGCGGGAACGGAGCTTGGGGTCACCCAGGCAGGGTACGACGACGACGTGGTGATCGCGTCATATCAGCGTGGCGTGTCTCGGGAAGCGCAGTGATACAGACGTCACAACACTCCCATCACGCTGTCCTACCTGCGGGTCTACGCTGGCAGGCATGCCTACTGATCAGCCGATACCGAACCTGAGCCGCAACGGGCCCGTCTTTGTCCTACGCTTCTCCGAGCCGGCGCCGACGCAGACCGCGTCTCCTGACGATGCAGCCCCCGACAACGCCTTCTCCCCCGCGTTCCTCGACGTCCTGGACGCCCTCCTGGACGAGGTGGAGGCCTCCGAGGGGCCGGCCGCCCTCGTCACGACCGGCGTCGGGAAGTTCTACTCCAACGGGTTGGACCTGGGGGTCCTCGCCGGCGATCCGGACGGGCTTCCCGCGTACGTCTCGCGGGTACAGAGGGTGCTCGCCCGGCTACTGCAGCTCGAACTGCCGACGGTGGCGGCGATCAACGGACACGCGTTCGGTGCGGGCGCCATGTTTGCACTGAGTCACGATCATCGGGTGATGCGTTCGGACCGGGGGTTCTGGAACCTCCCCGAGGCGCAGTTGGGGATGCCGTTCCCACCGGGAATGAACGCGCTCATCTCGACCCGTCTGAGTCACGCAGTAGCGAGCACCGCCATGCTCACCTCCCGTCGCTATGGTGCCCAGGACGCGATGGCCGCCGGGATCGCGCACGAGGTCGCCGATGCGGACGCGGTACTCGACCGCGCAGTGGAGGTCGCCTCCGACCTTGCCCAATTCCGCGGGGAGAACTACGCCGGTATCCGCCGGGGTCTCGTGGCCGGAATTCTGACCCATCTGGTCGAGCCCATCGACGAGCTCTGAGCATGCCGGGTAACACCACAGGGCCCACATCCCTCAACGGGAATGTGGGCCCTGTTAATTCCGCGCGCTTTAACTACCGCTCGTCAATAGCGTTATCAGTTTGCCGCGGCGTAAGCATCCATGATGTCGGCGGGGATTCGTCCGCGATCGGAGACGTCGTAACCATTGGCGCGAGCCCATTCACGAATGATCTTGGTCTCACCCGATGAGGCCTTTGCGGAGGACTTACGTGCCGGCTTCACCTTGGTACCGGTCACGCGGCTCCCGTTCTCGATGTACGGAGCCATCACCTGACGGAACTGCTCTGCGTTCTCGTCACTGAGATCGATCGAATATTCTTTGCCTTCAAAGGCAAACGAGATGGAATTGGCCTCGCTTCCGAGGTCCGTTCCGTCGAGGTCGTCAATGTACTGCACCTGAAACTGCTGTGCCATTTTTTCTCCCTGCTCCGGCCTGTCCTCTAACAGGGCCATTATGCACGCAAGACTGTGGATACGCACACAAAAGAATTATCAAGAAATTCTCCGCGTTCTTCATCCATCGATAACCCCGCAATTCTCCAGGTATCTCCGCACCAGCAAATCGATGATCTCCGAGTGCGCGCCGAGTGGTTCGGAGGAGATATCGCCGCCCGCCGCGGCCATTTTGTTCGCGAAGAAGCCCGGCGCGAGAAGGTGGGTGGCAACCGCCACGCGACGATGCCCGGCGGCCCGCGCAGACTCGACAGCCTCGGCCACCGTAGGGCCCGCGGTGGAGGCGAAACCAGCGGTCACGGGCACTCGAAGCACTGTCGACAACATCTCGGCGAGAGCCCGGGTCTCCGCCAGTGACGACTCGTCACTGCTGCCCGCCGCGCCCAGGACCACCGCGTCCGCACCGAACGCCCCCATCGCGCCCGCCTCGGCAAGGCGCTGGACCAGCGCCCGCACGACCTCGGGCTCGGCTCCCAGGTGGGGTGTCTGCACCACCGGGCCGGGCGCATTGGCGCAGGCCTGGCCCACATCGTGGATCACGTGGAATCCGCGGGCGAGGAACGCCGGGACCACCACAGTCGGGACGCCGTCCTCCAGGACCCGTGCCGGGCCGGGCGCCTGCACGTCCACCCAGGCAAGTCTGCACTCCACGCCATCCGCGCCGGCCCGGAGACGCTTGCGGGTCTCGAGCAGGAGTCTGCCCACCACGCGGCGCCCGGTGGCGGAGCGGGTCCCGTGCGCCACCAGCAGTAGTCGGGGGCTCGTCATGGGTTCCAGCATGCCGCAATCCGGGTGCGCGGCCGCGGCCACTCGACGACAATGCGAAGAATGAACGCAGGTTCGAGGCGGAGGTCACATCCCGAGGTGACGGTGTCCAACTACGCGGCCGTCTACGACTACTACGGTCCCGGCCGCCGCAGTGACCGGTTCACGCACCCGCTACTGCGATTTGTCGACGCTCTCTACCGCCCGCGGCTGCGGATCCCCGACGAGACCGTGGCCGAGGTGCACCGGCTCCACCGCGAGGGGGTGGGCATCGTCGTTGCCGTCAACCATCCGTCGAAGCATGACCCGTTGGTCCTGGCCTCAGCATTGTTCGACAAGCGGATCCGATTCCTGTCGGGCGGGACCGGCCTGACCAAAGACCCGCTGTTTCGCAGCTTTCTACGCCCGGTATTCGAGTACACGGGCACCATCCCGGTGTTCCGCGCCAAGAACTACGAGGGCACCGCGACCGACGTGCACGCCGCAGCCGCGGGACGGCTCATCGACGTGTGCGTGGACAGGGTCGTGACCGGTGGTGTGGTGCTGACCTTCGTCGAGGGCACAAACTCCTCGGCCGATGACCTTCGCACCCTGCGCCTGGAGTCGGTCAAAAAGGGCGTGGGGCTGATGGTGGCCGGCGCCCGCGAGGCAGGTGCGCCGGTGGCTGTGCTGCCGATGGGCCTCGGCTATCAGGGTCGCGACCACAACACCCTGCCGCCCCGGCGTGCGGTGGCGGCCACCGGGCCGATCCTGCACTGGGAGTCCGGGCCGCCGCCCGGCGTCGACGACGTGCGCGCGGCGGTCCGCGGCGGGATCGACACGGCTATCACCGCAGCGTGGGCGTGAACGACCCCGCCTCAGACGACCCCCGGAACCAGCTGGAATTCCACCCCGACGGCCTCGAGCTCGCGGGCCGCCCTAGCCATCATGGCGGCGCCGGCGATCCGAACGACCCCAAGTCCGGCCGCGTACCGGGCAGCCACCAATTCGGCGACGTGGGCCGCGGGCAGGTCCGGTCCGATCTCAAGAACCTCGACGTCGTCGTCGAGCTCGGCCAGTAGGCCCGCATCGGTCACACCGTCCACCACCAGCACGTCGGCGGCATGGACCAGACGGCGGGCACGCACGGTGAGGAGGTCACCGTCGCCGCACCCACCCGCCAACGCCACCCAGCCGGTGTCTGTCCGGCGGCGTGCGCGCAGTCCGGTCGGCGCGGTGGCGAGCGCCCGCGCGACCTGGCGCCCCACCTGGACGGACCTGCGCGGATCACCCGAGTCCACCGCGATGCGCACCAGCCCGGCGGGCGTGGTGACGGCCGTGCGCGCGGGCACCCGCACCGATCCGAGCGCTGCATCCCCGGCGGTCACGCACCAGATCCGGCGCTCTTCGCAGAGCGCGGCGACCTCAGCGTCAACCACCGCGTTCCCGGTCGCGGTGTGCACCATCCAGGGCGTGTTTAGGTCGGCGGCGGTAAAGGACCGGACGACGACGACGAGATCGCCACACGCCCGCTCCGCGAGCTCAGCCATGGCCGGGTCCACGACGGGCGCCACCACCCGGACCCGTGCCCCGGCCTCCAGGAACGTCGCCGCCCTGCGGGCCGACACGGGGCCGGCGCCGACGAGCAGCACCTCGCGCCCGGCCAGCCCAACGGTGAGCGGGAGCCCGTCCAGCGCAGGCGCGGGTGCAGATGCGGGTGCTGTGAGGGACGCGGTCACAGGTGGATGCCGCACTCGGTCTTGGACGATCCCGCCCAGCGACCAGAACGCGGGTCGGCGCCGGCCTCGACCCGGTGGGTGCACGGCTCGCAGCCGATCGACGGGTAGCCGTCGTCGAGGAGCGGGTTGAGCAGGCAACCGTGCTCGGCCGCGTAGTCGTGGACCCGCTCGAGGGTCCACGCGACCAGCGGGTTGATCTTGATCATGGAGTGCTTCTCGTCCCACTCCACGATCGCCGCACCGGCACGGTGGTCGGTGTCCACGCGGCGCAGACCGGTGATCCAGGCCTCGTAGCCCGAGAGGGCGGCGTCCAGCGGCTCGACCTTGCGCAGACGGCAGCACATCTCCGGATCGGTCTCGAAGGGGCGCGGGCCTAGAGCGGCCTCGTGCTCCTCGCGCGTCGCCGGGCTGCGGACGTCCACCACGTTGAGTCCGGGAGTGGCGGCGAGGGCATCGCGGACACCCACTGTCTCGGAGAAGTGGTAGCCGGTGTCGAGGAACAGCACGTCCACACCAGGGGCGTGGGGAGCAGCCATCTCGGGCACCACCGTATTGGCCATCGAGCAGGCCACGGCCAGCGCATCACCGAACGTCTCGCCGGCCCAGGCCAGGACCTCGGCCGGGTCGATCTCCGCGTGCTTGCCGTAGATACCGCGGTCGTCGAATCGACGCGCGGCCTCGTCGGCGATCGCCTTGAGTTCCTCGGTGGTACGCCGACGACCGGGACCCGGCGTGAGCACCGTGCTGCGGGGAAGCAGGTCCAGGCTCACAGCGGTCATACGAGAACCTCCTCATCCGCTCGGTGTGCCCACTCGGCGAATGTCTCGCCGGCGTCGCGGTGCTCGACGTACGTGCGGATCACGCGCTCCACGTAGTCCGCCAGATCGGAGGTCTTCACCCGCAGCCCGCGGACCGTGCGGCCGAGGCCACCCTCCTCGCGGTGGCTCGCGGCCAGGCCGCCTCCGAGATGCACCTGGAAGCCGGGGGTGTCGCCGTCGAGAAGCTGGCCCTTCAGACCGATGTCGGCGGTCTGGATGCGGGCGCAGCTGTTGGGGCAGCCGTTGAGGTGGATCGACAGCGGCGTCTCCAGCGGGGCGTCGCCCGCAAAGCGCTTCTCCAGCTCGCCGACCAGCTCGGTGGCCGCATCCTTGGTGTCGACAAAGGCGAGCTTGCAGTACTCGATGCCCGTGCACGCCATGGTCCACCGGCGGAACGAACTGGGTCGGGCGTGCAGGTTGACCGCCGCGAGCCCCTCGATGAGGGCCTCGACCTTGTCCTCGGCCACGTCCAGGACGATCACGCCCTGATGCGGGGTGAACCGGATCCGCTGCGAACCGGCAGCCTCCGCCAGGTCGGCCACCTGAGTGAGAACCTCGCCGCCGGCCCGGCCGACGGTGGTGGTGGCGCCCACGAAGAAGCGCCCGTCCTTCTGCTCGAACACGCCGATGTGGTCGCCCGGAGCCGTGGCCTTGGCGGGCGCCGGACCGTCCGCGAGTTCGCGGCCGAGGTACTCGTCCTGCAGGATCTGGCGGAACTTCTCCACGCCCCAGTCCTTGACCAGGAACTTCAGGCGGTTGCGGGTGCGTTGGGCGCGGTATCCGTAGTCACGGAACACACTGGTTACCCCGTGCCAGACCTCGACCGCCTCCTCGGGGCGGACGAAGGCGCCCAGTCGCTGGGCGAGGAGAGGATTGGTGGACAGTCCGCCGCCCACCCAGAGGTCGTAACCCGCGCCCAGCTCCGGGTGAACGACGCCGACGAACGAGATGTCGTTGATCTCGTGCACCACGTCGAGGCTGGGATGGCCCGTGAACGCGGTCTTGTACTTGCGCGGCAGGTTGGAAAACTCCGGGCTGCCGATGTACTTGTCCTTGATCTCCTGGATCGCCGGGGTCGGGTCCACGATCTCATCGGCGGCGATGCCGGCGACCGGGCTGCCCAGCACGACACGCGGGCAGTCGCCGCATGCCTCCATGGTGGTCAGTCCCACCTCGTCGAAGCGACGCCAGATCTCCGGGATGTCCTCGATGCGGATCCAGTGGTACTGCACGTTCTGCCGGTCGGAGATGTCCGCGGTGTCGCGGGCGAACTCCGTCGAGACGCCGGCGATCACCCGGAGCTGGTCGGTACTCAGGGCGCCGCCGTCGATGCGCACCCGCATCATGAAGTACTCGTCCTGCAACTCGTCGGCCTCGAGTTTGGACGTCCTGGCTCCGGAGATGCCCTGCTTACGCTGGGTGTACAGGCCCATCCAACGGAATCGTCCGGAGAGGTCGTCCGACGGGATCGACGCGAACCCCTCCTTGGAGTAGACGTCCAGGATGCGCTGCTTGACGTTCAGCGCGTCGTCCTCGGACTTGAACTCCTCGTTGTGGTTCAGGGTGAGCTTGCCGTCGATCCTCCACTGACCCTTGGGCTTGGGAGCACGCGCGGGACGAGCGGGGCGGGGGGCGGCTTCGATACCGGTCATGGCGGCGACAGTAACCGAGGACAGACCAGTCTGTCTACTAAGGGTTGACTACCCTGCCGGCGGCTGGCGGGCGAACTTCGGTGGCGACCCGGAGGCAACGGGCATAGCATATGAGACGTAGGTCACAGACAGTGGCTACCAATTCGAAAGGAACGCATCATGTTCTCTGCATTCTGGGCGAAGCTTGCCACCGGGTCGGCCGCGCTCGCGCCCTCCGTGGGCTCCGACGCCGTCGATGGCCTCCTGAACCTGCCCGCATACATTCTCGGAACCCTGAGCGGCGGAGCCGCGCTCTTCGGATCCTGATCACGGCTCGTCGCATTGAACGCCGCGGTCGCATACTCCAAGCGACCGCGGCGTTCCGCATCTATCGGACTCAGAGTCCGCAGAAGTCCAGCCAGGAGTCGACTTCGCGCCGGGCCTGTTCCCTGCCTAACGTGTACGCCTCAGCGAGCCGATCGATCCTGCGCTCGTAGCTGCGGATCATCACGCGATCGGGCCGGAACACAATCGCGCGCCCCTGCTCCTCCATTTCCTCAATCTCATCAAGTGTCTCGTTGTAGAGCGCCCACCTGTGCTGTAACGCCTCCCCCACCGCCGGGAATCGGCGAAAGTACGACCGGTAGAACGGCGTGAGCCGGCGTGGCGGGGCCTTGCGGTAGCCCTTCGGCTGAGTGAGCACCACCAGGAATCTCTCGAAGCCGGCTTCCTGTGCCGCGGACAGCGGCACCCCGCCGTCGTGGCCGAGCGCGCCGTCGACGTAATACTCACCGTCGATCAGCACCGGCGGCATCCAGACCGGCATCGTCGACGACGACCGCACCATCCGCATGAGATCGTTCATCGAGGCGACATCGTCCTCGTTCCAGAAGACGGTCTCACCGTCCGAACATCGGAACGTCCCGATCCGAACCGCGGTCTCGCTCGCGTCGAACGTCGTGAAGTCATACGGCAGCGCCTGGTCCGGTAGTCCGGCCTGCTCGTAGATGTATTCGGCATTGAACAAACCCTTGCCGCGAGCAAAACTCCGCCAGTCCCCGAAGTTCGGATCCGCCGCCATCTCCACGAAACTCTTCCGCGCGCGGATCGCGTCGCGTGAGACGTAGTTCGCCAGATGGGAGGCGCCAGCCGAGATGCCCCCGACCAGACCGGCGTAGATGTCCGCCTCGATGAGCGTTTCCACGACGCCGGCGGTGTGCACCGCCCGCATCCCGCCGCCTTCGAAGAGCAGTGCAACGTCCGGAGCGGTCGGCTCCAGCCCTGTCGGTCCCGTGTCAGTCACACCCCCACCCTAGGAGCTTCAGTGGCGGGACCGCGCATACGTTACTACTGTCGACACGTGACCCAACTCACCGAACTCGTCGCCAGCGTCAACGACGTCTACTGGTACGGCGTCATCGCCCTACTCCTGTTCGCCGGCCTGTACTTCTCCGCCAGAACACTGATCGTCCAGGTCAGGATGTTTCCGGAGATGCTCCGGACCATCGCGGAGAAGCCGTCGGACATCGAACCGGACAAAAAGGGCATCTCGGCCTTTCGCGCGTTCACCATCTCCGCCGCGTCCAGGGTGGGCACGGGGAACATCGCTGGTGTGGCGATCGCCATCACCGTCGGCGGGCCGGGAGCGGTGTTCTGGATGTGGCTCATCGCGATCATCGGCGGGGCTACGGCGTTCATCGAGTCCACCCTCGCGCAGCTGTACAAGGTCAGGGGCAAGGACTCCTACATCGGCGGCCCGGCGTACTACATCCGCGACGGCCTCGGATGGAAGCCGCTGGCCGTCGCGTTCGCGGTGATCATCACCGTGACCTACGGCTTCGTGTTCAACGCCGTCCAGGCCAACTCCATCTCCCAGTCCGTCCGCAACCAGTTCGATCTGCAAGGCACCGGCGCGGGACTTGCGATCGGCGCCGGGTTGGCCGTCGTGACGGGCCTAGTGATCTTCGGCGGCGTACGACGCCTGTCCGCGGTCACCGAGATCCTGGTTCCGGTCATGGCGGTGGCCTACGTCGTCGTCGCTCTCATCGTCGTGGCCATCAACATCACCGAGGTGCCGGAGATGGTCTCCCTCATCGTCGGCCACGCTCTCGGTTTCCGCGAGGTCGCGGGCGCCGCTATCGGCGCCGCGATCATGCAGGGCATGCGCCGCGGATTGTTCTCCAACGAGGCCGGCATGGGCTCGGTTCCCAACGCCGCGGCCACCGCCTCGGTCTCCCACCCGGTCAAGCAGGGCCTGGTCCAGGCGCTAGGCGTCTACTTCGACACCTTGGTCGTGTGCTCGGCCACCGCGTTCATCATCCTGTTGTCCAACCCCGAGTTCGGCGGAGAGAGGGAGGGCATCACCCTCACCCAGGACTCGCTCGCCTCGCAGGTCGGCGACTGGGGCGTGCCGTTCCTCATGGTGGTCATATTCTTCCTGGCCTTCTCCTCGATCCTCGGCAACTCGTACTACGGCGAGGCGAACATCAACTTCCTCCGCGAGAGCCCCAAGTCGATCAACGTCTTCCGCGCACTCGTGTTGGTCGCGGTGGTCGGTGGCTCGCTCGGCTCCGTCGATCTCGTGTGGGGGCTCGCGGATCTGTTCATGGGCTTCATGGCCACCATCAACCTCATCGCGATCATCCCGCTCGGCGGACTCGCCGTGGCGTTGCTCGGGCACTATCTGCAGCAGAAGGCCCAGGGGCACAACCCGGTATTCCACAGCGATGACCTACCGCAGGCCAAGAACGTCACGGCCTGGGACGGCAGCGATCCCATCACGCACCAGCACATCGCCGACGACGCCCGCGAGGTCAAGGCCGAGGAATGACCGCTCGTGCCCGGTTCACGGCCCTGCCCAAGGCACATCTGCACCTGCACCTCGAGGCCGCGATGCGGGAGTCAACGCTGCGCGAATGGTGCGCCGAGGACTCCTTCGAGCCGCCGCCGCTGGTCGACTTCGCGGACTTCACCTCGTTCCTCGATGCGTACGGTCTGCTGATCGAGCTGCTCCGGACCCCCGAGCGGGTGGCGAGGATGCTCGACGAGGTGGTGGCCGACGCGGCCGCACAAGGTGTGGTGGCGTTGGAGTTCGCGTCGATCCCCGAGAAAGCGGTGGCGTTCGGGTCCGCTGACGAGGCGCTCGAGTTCATCCTCCCGACCGCCGCCGACGCCGGACGCCGGCATGGTGTGTGGACGGGGTCCATCGTGAGTATCGACCGCGGGGCCGGACCTGATCACGCCGTCGAGGCCGCGCGACTGGCCGCCCGGTTCGCCGACCGGGGTGTGGTGGCGGTCGGCCTGGTCGCGGACGAGCGCGGCAATCCGGTGGCCGGGGCAGCCGAGGCGTTCGCGATCGCTCGTGACGCCGGGCTCGGAGTGGTGCCCCACGCCGGCGAACTGTCGGGCCCGGACGAGGTCCGGGCCGCGGTGACCCTGGGGGTTGACCGCATCCAACACGGCGTTCGGGCCGTCGAGGACCCCGAGGTGGTGGATCTGTTGGCGAACAGCGGCGTTTGCCTGGACGTGTGTCCCAGCTCGAACGTGATCCTGGGGGTCTCTTCGTCACTCGAACAGCACCCCCTTGCGGCGCTACTCGAGGCCGGGGTGCGGTGTTCGATCAACGCCGACGACCCGCTGCTGTTCGGGGTGGACGTGGTGGACGAGTACGTGCTGGCCCACGAGCGGATGGGAATCCCGGAGCCCAGGCTCATCGGCTGCGCCCGGACGTCAGTCGAAGCTTCGTTCGCGCCTGATGCGGTCAAACGAGATGCCCTGGCGCGACTCAGCAGGTGACGAGCTGGGACGGATCACTGGTGGTGTCGAGCCACCGCCCGTAGGCGCCGCCCGGTGCGACCGCCACGTCCGCACACACCTCCGCCCTCGTGTAACCGGAGTCGCGGTACACCGCATAGATGACATTGCCGTTGTCGTCCCTCTGCCGGAGCGACGGGCACGACTGGTCGGTCCGCAGGTACTTCGCACCAGGATTGTTGGCCAGGGCGGTCCGGATCTCCGACTCGTAGGCCCCCGGCGTGACCGCCGAGTAGAGGACGACGATGCCCCGGCCGTCGCAGCTGGGGCGGGTGATCGGCGTGGATAGACCGAGGTCGCCACTGCCCCCGGTATTTTCTTGCGGCGCGGCCGGGGCCTCGGTGGACTGCGTAATCGTGGTGGTCTGTGTGGCCGTGGCGATCTCCGAGGTCGAGGCGGTCTCTCCGGTGGTGGACGTCCACGGCGTCATGGGGGTGGAGCCAGCCCGGTCGTCAGCCGCGACCACCCTCTCCGCGCCCCCGCCCGAGTTCGTCGCCAGCACCACTACACCGGAGCCGCCGAGGACCACTCCGAGCGTCGCCAGCAGCGCGCCCACGACAACTCCCGGCCGCGTCCGGCCCGGCCCCGCGTCCGCCCAGTCGGCGTATCCCGTGACCGCCGGCTCGCTACCAGCACGCCCGCCGGCCACCATGAGCGCGATGCCCGCCACGAGCGTCAGTACACCGGCGACGAGCAGGATCAGAGCAATCATGTTCACAGGGGGAATCGTCTCACTCTCCAGGCGGGCGCGGGGGCGTCAACGGCACTGTCCCCCGTGCAGACTTCCGGCCTCGGCGGCGACCCGGTCCGCGATCTCGCTGAGCTGCATCGCTCCGCTGCCCATGTCCGCGGCGTACGTCGCAATGGCCACGCCTGCCCTGCCGCCGGCCGTGTCGATCACCCCGAACTGCCTGACGAGATAACCGGTTCCGCCCGCACCTGGCCCCCATCCGCCTTTGAACAATGCCCCCGGCACCCGCCCGAGTCCCCACTGCTGCGAGGGGTCGATACGCGCCATCATCCCGAGTACGGCATCAGCGTCCGGCATGCACGCGACTCCCGCGGCGAACAGCGCCTGATCGCCGAGTGCCCACCGGGTCTGGCCGAAGATACTGAAACCAGGTCGCAGGCGACTGGTCGGGACGCGGGTGAGGCCGTCACCGCCGGCCTGCGCCATGACCCCCTCGACGGCGGCCGACGCTCCGGGCTCACCACCGAGGGCGGCCCAGAGAGTCTCAGCGGCGGCGTTGTCGGAGACCGTGATGGCCTGCTCCGCGACGCCGGCCAGGTCAGGAGAGACGCGAAGTGCGGCGATCGCGAGCGGGACCTTGATGGTGGACCATGCGACGTCGGTGCTGATGTCCCCGGCCGTGCGCAGCAGATCGGGACGCCCGACCGGCGCCACGGCCAGTCCTGAGCCGGCCGGCAGGGCCGCGGCGATCCGATCGAACGCGTCCGTCGCGGCGGGTTCGGGCTGGTCGGGCTCGGGGGCGGGCTCGGGGGCGGGTGCCTGATCTGCCACCCCGCCCTGGACCGGCGCGGTGACGACGGTGGTCACCGTCCCCCGCGGAGCGTCGACAAGAGCTGTGGAACACCCAGTAGCAACGAGGACGACGACAACGACGATCAGCACGACGACGAACGCAGTCCATGACCCACGAATCCGTACGGGGCCGGTAAGTCCGGTCTCGGATTCGGTGGCCGGCACCCCGGAGGTGGCTACCACGTCAGTAGAGGTAGACGACGGCGTTATTGCCACCACGACAGGTGACGACATCGCCCCCGGTGCAGCGCATCTGATAGCTCTGGCCTGTCACCGGGCTGTATGCGTCGACCGTGGCGGACTCGCCCGGACGTGCGGTATCGAGGTAGGCGTCGCGCACGGAGTTCGCAAACGGGCAACTCGTGGCCTGCGTGCCCCGGCCCGAGCGGGGCAGATCCGGGCCACCCGAGTCGCTGCACTCCTCGACGAGGCCGCCGGGCGCGGAAGCGCGGGTCCTCGTCGTCGTCGTCCGTTCGGATCTCGACGTGCTGGAGCCGGACACTGAGGTCCCCGTCGGCGCGGTCGAGGTAACGGTGACAATCTCTCCCCCGGTCACGGGGCCGCCGTCTCCCGAGCCACGGAGCTGGATCACCAGGACGACGAGAAGCGCCGCCACCAGGAGCACCACCGAACCGGCGGCCAGCGCGATGGCCAGCCCCCGGCCCGATGACCGTGGATCGGCCGCCGTCCAGTCGTATTCGGGCCCATCAGGCGTTCCCTGCTGGTACCAGTCGTGGTAGCCACCGTTTCCGGTCATCGCTCCCCTCCCGGACGATCCCGCGTCGTCCTGAGTCACCTAATGATCGCCTGTGGTTCGTGCGGCCAGGCTCGGATCCCCCAATGTCGGAGACCTCCACTACCATTCGATTACTACACGATCCGCGTATCCGGCCCGACGTCGGACTAATAAGGAGTTTCTTCGCGATGACCGAAGATGACCGGTCTGCGGCCTCAGAGCCCAAGCCAGCACCCGGACCGGAACCGACACAGCAGTTTCCCACGTTCGACGGCCCGCCGGCCGCCTACTCGCAGTGGGAGTCCGCAGAGGCCTGGAAGCAGTCGGGCCACCAGCCGCCCGGCTACCCGCACCCCGGTTACCCGCAGCCGGGCCAGCAGTACGCCGGGGCCGCAGCCGCGATAGCCACTAACAGCGCGCGTCGCGTGAAGTCCATGCCGTGGCAGGAGCGGGTCATGCGACTGCCCGGTGCGCTCGCCGTCTTGGCGGGATTGCTCACGTTGATGAGCTGCCTGTTCTCCTGGTGGGCCATGTTCGACCGATCGATGGGCGAAATGGTCGAGTACACCGTGGCGCCGTTCCGGGGGGTCTCGGCCTCCAGCGGGAGCCGCTGGGGCGACATGGCAATGATGAACTCGCTCTCCGGGTCCGACCTCGACTCCGTCAGGGCGATCACCATCTCCATCGGGATCCTCCTCGTGGTGGCGGCCCTGTGCCTGGTGGCGGGCGGAGTACTCGTCGCGATCGCTCGCGCACAGCTCCTGGGCGCCTCACTGATGCTGCTGGGAACCGTGTTCCTCGGCTATGCCCGGATCCCCTCCGAGATGGTCGGCAATCTCGCCGAAGCCACCACCAAGGCCGGCTCCGCCCTGACCGACCCGACCGACGTCTTCTCCGACCTGTTCGGCTCGATCATCCCGGAGGCCCGGTTCGGATTGGGCCTGTCGACCTTCGCCATGACCCTCATGACGCTGGCGCTCCTCATCTACCTGGGAATGATCATCTACCGCGAGACGATTCGGATCAGGAGGTGGATGGCGTGAGTGGACCACAGGAATTTTACGATCAAAACCAACCCCCGCGAAACCAGAACCAGAGTCAAAACCAGAGCCAGCAGCAGTTCGCCCCGCCCGGCTATCCCCAGCCCGGCTACGCCCCTCAGCGACCCCCACGTCAGAGGTCGCAGCTCGGCACACGGCTGATGGCGTTCACCCTCCGTGACATTCCGGCGCTCGTCGCGGCTGGCATCACTATGGTCATGGGGCTGCTGCTCCTCATCGCGCCGAGCCTGGCATGGATGAGGGACAACTCATTTGACCTCGTCGACGGCACCATGACAGTCAGCGCACGGGGGTCGATAGGCCTCAGCTCCGCTGCCCAGCGTGGCCTCTCGAACAGCGACGCCCTCGAGCTCGGCTTCTTCGAGATCATGCTTCGGACGATGCTCGACCCTCTCGCCGGGATGCTGACGCTGTCCGCCGTGCTCATCCTGCTCGGTGGCCTGCTCATGCTCACCACAGCCCGCCAACTCGGCGCGGTCGTCGCGATCATGGGTGTCGTCCCCCAGGTCATCATCGCCGCGGTGACCATACTGGCCGTGGTGATCACCGACGACTCGCCACCGTCGTCCGAGCCGTCCGATATCACCTCGGGGGTCAGCGCAGGAGCAGGCCTGTACGTGACGGTGGTGGCGTACGTGATCGTCATCATCTGCGCGGCGTTGGTCGCGCTTCGACGCGAAGGTCCCCCGCCGGCCGCTGCGACCACACCCGGGCCGGCGTTCCAGCCGCCAGCCGGCCCGAGCGCGCAGTACCCGGCCGCGCAGCCGGAGACACAGCAGCAGTCTCAGCATTACGGCCCCGAGGACCAGCCACCGACCGGTAGTTAACCAGGACTCCGCCGCGGCGTCAGCTCAGGCGCTGCGGCGGATCCGGTCGGCCGCGAGAATCATCGGCACCTGCAGTGGCAGTCGACCCCACGCGATCACCTGGTACGGCCACACCGGCTTGTTCCGCCACGCGCGGACCATCTGCATGTTGCCGGGTAGAACGCCCAGGAACAGGGCCATCGCCGCGGCGCCGCCTAGTGCTCGGGTGTCCCGGTTGGCAAGTAGCCCGGCCACGGCCAGTTCAACGACGCCAGA
This sequence comes from Dietzia alimentaria 72, assembly GCF_000226215.1. Taxonomy (GTDB): domain Bacteria; phylum Actinomycetota; class Actinomycetes; order Mycobacteriales; family Mycobacteriaceae; genus Dietzia; species Dietzia alimentaria. Next base: position 29,294 of record NZ_AGFF01000004.1, on the reverse strand, counting down.
CCCGTACGTCCAGGTTCGCCGACTACCGGGCAGCTCGGGCGGAACGAGCCCGTCGAACTGTCGGGGCGCCACGAAGTGCAGCACGCCCATCGTCCCCAGAGCAGCGGGCATCGCCCAGTACCGGACGGCCTTCGCGGTGGAATATCTCATACGCCGAGACTACGTCCGCAGGCATGCAACCCACACCGTTCCGGCGGTAGGCAGCACCTACTGGCCGGATGCCGTCAGCACTGGTGAGGCGCCGGTCACCAACGCATCGGGTTGAACGCGCTTACTCTGGCGCAGAGAGCCGTCAGGCACCTTTGCCTGCCAGGCACTCGTTATCCCCGATCCGAAGGAGACCCACATGGACGTCGCCGCCTTCACCGCGACCGCCCCGGACGCCCCACTGGAGAAGACCACCATCCGGCGTCGGGACACCGGTCCAGAGGACGTGCAGATCGAGATCGAGTTCTCCGGCATCTGCCACTCAGACATCCACCTCGCCCGCGGCGAGTGGGGTCGCACCCCCTACCCGGTGACGCCGGGCCACGAGATCGTCGGCATCGTTCGCGAGGTCGGCTCCGAGGTCACCCGCCACAAGGTCGGCGACCGCGTGGGCGTCGGCTGTCTGGTGGGCGCCTGCCACGAATGCGCGTCATGTCTGGCGGGCCAGGAGCAGGAGTGCGAGCGCGGATCCGTGGCAACCTACGGTTCACCGCTGCCCGAGGGGCATCCCGAAGGCCCCGTGACCCAGGGCGGGTACTCCACACACATCGTGGTGGAGGAGCAGATGGTCGTCTCCGTGCCAGAGGGACTCGACCCGGCCGCCGCAGCGCCCCTGCTCTGCGCGGGCATCACCATGTTCTCACCGCTGCGCCAGTGGAACGTCGGCCCCGACAGCAAGGTCGCCGTGATCGGCATGGGCGGCCTCGGACACGTGGGCGTGCAGCTTGCGGTGGCTATGGGTGCCGAGGTCACGGTGCTCTCCCAGACCACGTCCAAGCGCGACGACTCCCTGAAATTCGGCGCCGTCGAGCACTACGCGACCGCCGGCGACGAGGGGAAGGAGAACCTACGGAAACTACGCGGGACCTTCGACGTCATCCTCAACACCGTGTCCGCCAACCTACCGCTGGACCGGTATCTCGGCGCGCTCAAGCCGCGTGGGGCGATGGTGGAGATCGGCATCCCGACCGAGCCGATGTCCCTCCGTGCCGGCTCGGTGACCGGCGGACGAAAGATCCTCACCGGCTCCATGATCGGCGGCATCCCCGAGACGCAGGAGATGCTCGATTTCTGCGCCGAGCACGGTGTCACAGCGCAGATCGAACTCATCGCCGCGGACAAGATCAACGAGGCCTACGACCGAGTGGTGGACTCGGACGTCCGGTACCGGTTCGTGATCGACGCCAAGACGTTCTGATAGGTCAGCGCCAGCCGAGGAACCGCATCCCGAGCAGAGTGACGCCGATCGCGACGGTCGACAGTATGAGGACTTCGCGTGAGCCCTGAGGGGCAGGATGGTTGTGAACCGGAGGTCAGGGAGTTGATGGCTATGAGTGTGACGGTCGAACCTCGGCAGTTCACGCCGGATCAGATCCGGGAGCACGTGTTGGCCTATACGCGGACCAAGCACGGGAGGAAAGCGGCGTACTTGGAGGTGCATGAGATCGGACGAGATCAGATGTACCGGTGGCGGGCGGCGTTCACCGACGGGGACCTCGACTCCGGCAAGATCCCGCGTCAGTCTGGTCGTATGACGCACAAGGATATCTCCGAGATCGAGCGACTCAAGCGACTGCTCGCCGAGCGTGATTCCCAGATCGACGAGCTCGAAGGTGAGATCGATCGGTCCCGGAAAGTGGCTGATGCGCTGGGAAAAGCTATCGACGTCATGCACTCACATGGCGTCGAACCCGACAAGGCGGAAAGCGACTGACCGACCAGCAGCAGGCCTGGTTCGACGAGCTCGTCGCCGCCGAAGGTCGACTGTTGGCCGAGCTCACCGGCGCTGGAACGACGCAGACGGCCGCGATGGCGTTGATCGGGTTGGCCAAGTCGGCGCTGCACTACCGGCGAAATCCCAGGCCGGGCGTGGCCGAGCCGATTGCGCACCGCGATCGGCGCCAGCCCACGGCTATCACTGACCAGGAGCGGGCGTGGATTATCGACCAGCTCAATGCCCATGACGGGGTGCCGGTCGAGCAGGTCTACTACCTGAGCCTGGACCAGGGTGAGGGCAGCTTCGTCAGCCTGGCCACGTTCCACCGCATCGCCCGGGTGATCGAGCGACCCTCGTGCCGTCGGCAACGCCGGGCCGGCACCCCAGATGCGGCTCGGCGACAGGCCCCGGACCTGCGGGCCACCGGCCCGGGGCAGGTGCTGTGCTGGGACATCACGGTCCTTCCTGGGCAGTACCGGGGACAGTCGTTCGCCTTGTACGCGGCGATCGACCTGTTCAGCCGCAAGGTGGTCGGCCACACCGTGCAGCCGCGTGAGGACCACATCGTGGCCGCGAAATGGATGGGCAAAGTGCTCGATTCCCTCGGCGGACGAACCAGGGTCGTGCACTCGGACAACGGCGCGGCGATGACCTCCAACAAGATGAAAGACCTGCTGGGAAAACGGGGCGTGACCCACTCACTTTCTCGGCCCGCGGTCAGTAACGACAATCCCCACATCGAGTCCTGGTTCTCCACCGTCAAGTACCACCGCCAGTACCCACAACTGTTCGACGACGTCCACGATGCAGCCAGCTGGTGCGACGAATTCATCGAGCACTACAACAGTGCCCACCGGCATTCCGGGGTCAACGGATACACCCCTGACCAGGTCTTCTCCGGAACCTGGCGCGAAGTGCACGCACGCCGTCAAGCCAGCGCCGACCAGGCCTACAACACCACGCCCATCCGATTCCGACGACCACCAACCGTGCCCGCCCCGCCCGAGCACACCCGCCTGGCCGTCACCGCACGCAAAGCACCCACCGCGACGAGCACAGTCGAACAACTACTCGCGGCTTAAACCAAACAAAAGTTCAAAAGAGGTTGACACCAAGCGAGTGGTCGTTTTTCCAGGCCAGCTCAATGAATAGCCGCTTGAACTCAGTATCAGACCGCCGTAAAACCCGGCCGAATACACTGGATATTTCTCAAGGTCACGAAAAAGTGTCGCAACATACTCGCGAAGTCTTCTTCGCTCCGATCTCGCGTGCCGACCCGGCATCCAACTGACTTCCTGTCACCCCACGCGACTCACAACCAGTACGAAATCCCCCACACGCCCGGTCCAGACCCTGTTCGCTCGCCGACTCTCCTGGCATCGCGCCCGCCACGTCCGCAGTCACATGCGAGAAATCGACGTCTTCGATCGGGTCGCCAGCATCGCAGAATACCAAAACCGCATACTCGATCTTCGGAGCATCTGCTCTGATCGTCCCGTCGGGCACGGGCCCTCCTCGTCGTCGGCCGAATGGCGAAGAGCCACTCCCCGCAGTCGCTCTTCCGCGGAAGAGCTTCCCGCATCAGGTGAAAATCAAACCCCAGAGCAATGTCAGAATGAAGATTGCGCTGCCGAGTACGAGAATCAACCGCGTTTGTTCGTTCCTCCACGCCAATAACACGAAGAGGCGCTTGAACTCACTCCATCTACCGGCCCAGTATCCGGGTCCGTCATCGAGAGCTGGATACTCGTGGGGACCCGCAGGACCCTGGGGTGACCCGCGTCGCCATAGCTTCTCTCCGTAGTTCATATCATCCCTCTGGTCGCTCATCGAAGAACCTTTCGTGCGCTTCATCTCCGGCCTTCTGCCCCAGGTAAGTACCGACAACCGCCCCAACCCCAGCGCCCACAAGAGTGCCGACCGGGCCGAAAAACGTCCCGGCGACTGCCCCTGCGGCGGCGCCGCCGGCTGCTCCCCCCACAACGGCACCCGTCGTCTCAACAATGGCCTCACCGGTCGAGGTTTTCCCCTCGGCATGGGCCTTCATCCCGTCGAATAGGGTAAGTCCCGTTCCCAGCGGCCCGGCTGCCTTCCCCAAGACCCGCAAGCCCTTCGCCGCGTTCCTTCCGAAATCGTCCGGAGCGGGATTTAACTTGTGCTTGCCGCGGGTTTCCGGATCGAGTTCCGCGGCCAATGCGGGATAACCCTGGCCCATCGCCCCTGTCATCGCGTCCACCCCTCTAGCTGGCCACGGGTCGTCCGGGCCCGGGATCGGCGAGCGGTCAACCTTCGGTGGAATCGCGTGATGGAGTCGGCTGGCGATCTCATCGATCTCGCGCCCGAAGTGCTCGTCGAGCGATCGCACGGTGTCGAGCGCCGAATTGATGGCCTCGGCGTGCAGGTCAACGGCTCGCTGATCGGCAGTTTGATCACCGCGACCGCCGCCGGGCCCCAGCGCCCGAGCAATCGATGTGTCGGTGACCGCGAGGCCGGCCGCCTCGGCGTCCCCAATGCGATCCCGTACCGACTGCACGGCCGGCCCGAGCGCCGCGTGTGCTCGTCGCACCGTGTCGGCAAGGTCTTCGAGTCCGTCGGTCAACCTGGTCACATGGTCTTTCTCGCCTTCGACCGCGCCCAGGACAGCATCCGCCGCGAGACCATCCCAGCCCTCGTCCAGCGCTTCTGCTCCGCTGACGAGCGCCCGGCGGGCGTCTTCTGCTGCCGCTCTGCGCTCACCGAGCTTCTCCCCGGCCGCGATAAGCACAGCCGTGTCCCAGCATCGAACGTCCCCGACCGAGTAGCTCACCGCTTGGCCACCGCCTCGAGAAGTGCCGCGAAATCCTCGTCAGTCGCCTCGAGAAACCGGTGAACCTCGCCCGCGAAGTCGGCCAGGCCCGCGAGTCTGCCCGAGCCACGCGACGCAGCAACCGCCGCCGCTCCACACGCCCGGTCCAGAGCCTGCTCGATCGCAGCCCCTCCGGGCATCGCGCCCGCCACGTCCGCAGTCACATGTGAGAAATCCATATCGTGAACCAGGTCGCAGGCATCGCGGAACACCGAAACCGCGTGCTCGATCTTCGGAGCATCCGCTCTGATCGTCCCGTCGGGCACGGGCCCTCCTCGTCGTCGTCCCCGTCTTTTCCGGGCCGTCACCTTTCGCCCTCACGATGTACGACGTACTCACCACCCCGATCGGTTCCATCGTGTCGTACCCGTGGTGTCTACTCAGAGTGTGGAGGGAGCCCCGGCTCCGCCCCACAAACCCAGCGGCGTCGCCCGGCGCTGGGAGTCCTCCCCTAGAGGAGTTCGCAATGCCACTTACCTGGAGTCCCACCGTCGACCGCGCGCTCGCGGTGGCCGCCCGCTGTCACGAAGGCCAGACCCGCAAGGACGACCCGACGCCCTACATCGCCCACCCCGTGGCGGTGGCGATGATCGTCTCCGACTTCACCGACGACCAGGACGTGGTGGTAGCCGCCCTGCTCCACGACGTGCTGGAGGACGTGCCGCCGTCGGTTTACTCCGCCGACGACATGACCGCCGAGTTCGGAGCGCGAGTCACCGAGATGGTTCGCGGAGTGTCAGAGGAGAAGACCGCCGGCGAGGAAACACCACCATGGCGAATTCGCAAAGAGGGCTACCTCGCGCAGTTGGCCACGGATTCCCCCGAATGCCTGCTCATCTCGGCCGCCGACAAGATCCACAATCTGCGCTCCATGGTCGTTGCGCACGACCGGATGGGCGAGGAGATGTGGGGCCTCTTCAACGCCGGACCGGAGGAGAAGCTGTGGTTCTACAGGTCCATCGCCGATGCGGTGACCGCGAGACTGGGCGAGTGTCCCGCCACCCGTGACCTACGTCGGGCGGTTGACGACGTGGCCGCGCTCGCTCCGGCGCAATGACCGGTCATGCGTGATCAACTCTCCGGCCCGGGCAGCGCCTCCCTGCGCCCGGCCGAGGACCCGTGGGAAGGGTTCGAAGAGAGTTTGACCGGCCTTCTTCGGAGGTCAGGGGCGGTCGGAGCAATGGAGTTCTCGGCTCCTACCGAATCCGCCGGTGGGCAGGGTCGATGCCTCGTCCAGCTCACCCCTGACGGCGTCGCCTGGGTGACCGTTCGTGCGGCCGACCAGCAACTCATCGACGAGATGGTGGCGTGGACCGAGCCGACCGACCCGGCGCGCGTGGCAGGCTCCGTTGTGCAGGCCTGCCGAGACCGGCTCATGGTCCCGCACCCGCAACTGCTGACGTTGCGGTGCGAAGGTCCGGTCGGTCTGCACACCGGGTCGCTGCGCCTACTCCGCGCCGACTCGGTTCCCCTCGGCCAGGACCCGGCCGACTATCCGAACGCCGTCGACGTGGCCGTGGAGGTCGAAGACCACGAAGACGCGCGGGAACTGTACGAGACGCTGGTCGAGAGGGTTACGGGCCGGCCCTGCGTCGTGGACGACGACGGGTGTCTCGTCTTTGATCACGACGGCCACCGGATGCACGTGGAGTTCACCGAAGGTCTGCCCTACGCGCGGATCTGGGCGTGGGTCGTGCGGGGAGTGCGCTCGCGGTCGGGTGCGGCACTCGAAATCGCCCGGCTGAACCTCGAGGACGAGCTCACCACCTGGGTGCTGGACGGGCGTCACATCCTGCAACGAACCACCGTGCCGGTCGCCCCGTTCCTTCCGCGGCACGCCCAGACCGCATTGGAGCATTTTCTCTTTACTTTCGCCAGCACGCGCGACACCATCGCGCACAAGCTCGGGCCGCGTTAGCCCGAGGTCAGCCCGCCCAGAATTGAACCATCGGCTGGCTGGAGAGTAGTTCCCCGCCCTCATAGATCAGCATCTCCGAGGGGTCGATGACGTACATCACGCCATTGTTAGTGGCTGTCGCGGAGCGGCCGAAAACTTCCGGGTCGTCGATCTCCACGCCCGATCCACCTGACGATCCCCGATAGTAGTAACGGCCGTTATCCGGATTGACGCAGATGGAGAACGACGCCTGGGTGGTCTTGCCGATCATCGCGGCCGGGTCGCCGGCATTGCATCGCGCCTGGCTATTGGAGACCCACCCCGATGAATCGGCCCCGGAGGGAATTGCCGTAGACCCCTGCGGGCGCGTGCGGGGAGCCTCGCGGGTCACCGTGACCGTCTCCTGTTCCGGCGGGGTGGTGTACTCGGTCACCGGGGGCCGGGACGACGGTGCGGACGGGCTCGACGATGATGCCGCCACCGCCTGCCCCTGCTGGCTCGCGTAAGTTTTGTCGGGCCGGAGTGCGAGGTAGGCGATCGCCGCAAGCAATGCCAGCACCAGGACCCCCAGTACCGCGACAGCCACGATCACCGGAGCGGAACCTTTACGCTGCGGTTCGGGCTGATACTCGTATCCCTGCCAATGCTGAGTCATTTTTGCGCTCCCTCTGCTCCGTATGCCGCAGTTCCAACCGGCTTGAGCGGAAGATAGCAGCAGACTCTGACGCCTCACCCCCGGCCGATCGGCCCGACCTTGTCGTACCCGTGGGGCACCATGTCGGTGTGACCGGATCCCAGGACCCCTCGCTCTCCACCACCGCGGCCATCGCCACCGAGGTGCGTCTCGCCCGCGGCACCGACCCGCTCGGCCGTATCACCGTCATAGTCGCATCGTTCGGCGCCGCCCGGGACCTCGTGAGGGCGCTCGCGTTAACCGGTGGCGCCTTCAACGTTGCCGTGCGGACGGCCGCGCAGGTGATCGCGGAGCTAGCCGGCCCCGTCCTCGCCCCTCGGGCGGCGCTGCCGTTCCCACTCCTGGCCGCGGCGGTGGACAAGGCGCTGGACGCCGACCCCGGGCAGTTGGCGGCGGTCGCCTCCGAGCCCGTCACCGGTCAAGCGGTTGCCCGGGCCTGTCTTCGACTGGGCACGGTCGATCCGAGCACGGTCACGCCGGAGACGCCGCTGCACCGCGAGGTCCTTCGACTGGGCTCGCAAGCCCACTCCACAACCGGGCCCGCCTACTACACGCAGTTTGAGGCCGTGACAGTCGCGCTGGAACGGCTGGACAACCTTGGGCACGTCGTGCTGGCCGCGCCTCTGCGCGGAACCAATGCCGAGCAGCGGCTGCGTGAGGCGCTGGACGGACGCGGGATATCCGCGCTGCCAGGGACGGGGACGGACAATCTCGCGGGTGCGGCCGAGCCCGATACCCCGGAGGCCGTCACAGGGAGCCATGTTGTGCACGCGTCGGATTCGGACGACGAGGTGCGGGCCGTGATCCGCTTCGTCCGCTCGCGTCTAATCGCCGGAATGCCCGGACACAAGATCGGCGTCTACTACCCGTCACCGGACCCCTACCTGCGGCTACTGCACCGCGCGTTCGGCGAGGCTGGTATCACCGTCTACGGGCCGACCGACTCCGGTCCGGGCCGCTCCCCCTCCGGACGTTCACTCATTCGACTGCTTCAACTCGACACTGACCTCATGCCCCGCGCCGAACTGCTGTCAGTCGTGGCCGAGGGCGCGGTGGTGCCGTTCGACCGCGATGGTGTGCCGGTCTCGTCCCGGAGGCTCGAACTCCTTACCCGCACCCGGTTTCCCGTTATCGGCGGCAGCGACTGGGACCGGCTGGCAGCTGCCCTGCATGACGAACCCCAGAATTTCCACGACTCCGATCGCGCGGCGGCCACTGCCCTTCTCAACCTGATCGAATCGATCCGATCCGGTCTGGCCGTCGTCGACGCTGCACGCACCTGGTCCGAGGTCGCTACTGCGGTTGGTGACCTGCTCACCTCCACGGCGCGGCAGACTCCCGACCACGCGGCCGTCCTTTCCGCGGTCAACTCTCTCGCCGATCTGGACGCGATCGCCCCCGCGATCACCCGGGACCGCGTGGTGGGGGCCGTGACCACCCGACTGGACGCGATCAGCGACCGGATCGGAGAGGAAGGTGTGGGAGTAGCGATCGGGCCCATCGACGACGCCGTCGGGCGAGATCTGGACACCGTGTGCGTGGTCGGCATGGCGGAGGGGCTGCTGCCAGTCCTCCGCAGGCCCGACCCGCTCCTGCCGGAAGGTTCCGTGGAGCCTTCAGTGTCCGAGGTGCTCGATGAGCGTTACCGGGTCCTGCAACTCGCGCTCGCCTCAGGAACGGCGCACCGGCTGTGTTCCTTCCCCCGAGGCTCCATGCGCGGTGGCGGCGACCGAATCCCCTCACGCTGGCTGCTCCCCACACTGTCCCGACTCGCTGGTGTCAGGGTCGACGCGACCAGTTGGCAGGAGACCGTGGCCGGATGCGAGGCGATCACCGCGGTGCCCTCGTTCGTAGACGGGGTACTGACCCCGCCGTCCATCCTCGGCTCCGACCCCGCTACCGCAGCCGAGCTCCGTATCCGCGAACTCGCCGCCGACGGGTGGCAGGTCCGGGCGGACGCCCCCGGACCACTGCTCCGAAGCCACGCGATGCGGCGCGATCGCCGGCTTGGACGGTTCAGTCGCTTCACCGGCGACGTGTCGGCGGCAGCGGACCTGCTCACCGTGCTCGACCGTCCAATCTCCCCCACCCGGCTCGAGGACTGGGCCCAGAGTCCGTACCTCTTTTTCTTGGGGACGGTCCTGCGGGTCCGGGTGCTCGATGACCCGGCGGCGGACATCGAGATGGATCTGCGCGACTACGGCGAACTCGTCCACGCGATTCTTGAGCGCTACGTCTCGGCGCGCCTCGAGAGCGGGTCCGGTCCGGATCGGGACCAGCTCATGAACGCCCTCCGGATCGAGTGCGAAGCCGCCACCGCCAGCTCTCCCGGGCTGGTCGCGTCACTCTGGCGGCGCCGGGAGGCCCTATTGGCGGCCGAGCTGGACGCGTGGTTCGAGGCAGACAGCGCTGATGCCGACGAGGGCTGGCGACCCGCCGCCACCGAACTCACCTTCGGTCGAGCTGACCCGGAAGGCTCGACCCTCGAGATCCCCTACGAGGTAACCACCTCCCGCGGAGCCCAATCGCTGCTGCTCGCGGGATCGATTGACCGACTCGACACCCGGAGCGGCACCCAGCGTGTGACCGACTACAAGACAGGTAAGCCGCCCAGAGATCCCGACCGCCCAACTGCGGAGGATCCTACGATGATGGGTACGAGGTTCCAGCTGCCGCTGTACGCCGCGGCCGCGGCGAACGCCCGCGACATGCCTGTCAGCGAGGTGCGGTACTGGTACTGCACTGAACGCGGAGGATTTACTCAGGTAGCCCTCCCCGTCACCGACGTCCTCATGGAACAGGTCCGCGCGGACGTGGGTCACCTCGTGGACGCCCTGCAACGGGGCTGGTTCCCGCTGAAGGGCGGGCGTGGCTCGTCGCGCGACCTCGCAGATCTGCTGGGCGGTGCGGATCTCGATCGCACCTGGGAGCAATTGTCGCGACGAGAACCGGTGGCGTCACACCCCGCGTTCGCGGGGATCCTCATCGCAGACCACGCCGAGAACGGATCGGAAACGTCCTCATGACCACACTTCCCGACCAAGCCGCCCGTGACAGGGTCGAATCCGACACCGCCGCCACCCTGTTCGTCGAGGCGGGGGCCGGCACGGGCAAGACCCGCGCGCTGGTCCGACGGCTCAGCACGCTCCTGCTGGAGGACGGCATTCCCGTCGATCGGCTCGCCGCAATCACCTTCACCGAAAAGGCCGCCGCCGAACTCCGCGACCGCCTCCGCATGCACCTCGTGAGTCAGCGTGGTCGCGGGGACCGCCGAGCGGAGAATGCCCTGGCCGGGCTCGACACCTCCGCTATCGGCACCCTGCACTCGTTTGCCCTTCGCCTGCTGTCGGAGAACCCGCTCGAAGCCGGGATCCCGCCCCGGGTCACCGCACAGCAGGCCACAGCCGAGGACACCGCGGTGGAGGCCATGTGGCAGGAGTGCGCGACCACACTGTTCGGCAGCGGTCCCACAGCTGACCGCGATGGAACCCTGGCACGGGCGGTCGACGACATTCTCGACGCCGGCACCAGCACGACCTCGTTCCGCGAGGTCGTGGAAGCCCTACACCGTGATTGGGACCGGCTGCCCACCGAGCGGCTCCACGACGGATCGGATCTGCCTCCGATCCCGGATCTGAGCGAGGTCACGGCCCGCGCCGCGTCGGTCACCGCCTGGCGTGACCAATGCCAGGACCAGTCCGACCTGCTGTACCAGACCCTGAGCAAGCATCAGACCTGGCTGGAGATGCTGGAGACCGCACTGGGAGACCCCACCGCCTCGCCGACCTGGGTCGAGATCGTAGGAAAGCCGTTCGGACCGGGAACTGGCGGCAAGGGCGACAACTGGGGCGGCGGCGACGTGGTGAAGGAAATCAGAGACGAGATCAAACTGCTCGCGCCGCTCTGCGAGAAGGTCATGGCCGCGCACTGGCCGCCCCGTATCGCCGTGGTGTTGGACGCTCTCATTCCCATCGTCCTCCGCCATGCCGGAGATCGGCGCCGGCACGGCACACTGCAGTTTCATGACCAACTCGTGTTAGCCCGCGAATTACTCCAGAACCCGGACGTCCGTGAGCGGGTACGCGACAAGTACCAACGGATCCTCATCGACGAGTTCCAGGACACCGACCCCATCCAGTTAGATCTGGCCGAGTTGCTCACCGCCGCAGTCGACCGCCCGGGGCCGGAGCCGGGTCGGCTGTTCACCGTCGGCGACCCCAAACAGTCCATCTACCGGTTCCGTCGCGCCGACATCGCCACCTACCTCCGCGCCCGGGGAAGCGACGCTCATGCCACGACGGGGATCGAGATCGAACGGCTGAGTACCAACTTCCGGTGCTCCCGGTCCGTGCTGGAGTGGGTCAACTCCGTGTTCACAGAAATTCTGGTCCCGATCGATGGTGTCCAGCCCGACTACCAGGCACTTGATCCCGCGCCGGACCGGCAGCCTCACGATCCGGCCCACGGGCCGACGCCGTTCGTCTTCCGGAGCGAGGACGTGCCCGCTCACTGCCCCGAGGACGCCAAGGACACTGACGTGCGTCACTGGACCGAGGCGTCAGATGTAGCGCGCGTGATAGCCACCGCGATCCGGGAGAAGTGGACGCACGAGTCCAAGACCGGCGATCATGCCCCACTGCGACTCGGAGACATCGCAATCCTTCTCCCCTCCCGCGCGGCGCTGCCCATGCTGGAAACCTGCCTCGACCACGCCGGGATTGACTACCGGACGGAGGCCTCCTCGATCGTTTACGGGACGTCGGAGATTCGCGACCTTCTGTTGGCAGTCCGAGCCATGGCCAACACCGCAGACGAAGCCTCGCTCGTGGGGGCCCTCCGTTCGCCACTGTTCGGCTGCGGCGACGACGACCTGCTGCGCTGGCGATCCGGAGGCGGGACCTGGGCACCCGGTGCGCGTACGCCCGAGGAATTGTCAACCTCGCCGGTCGCAGAGGCGATGCGCTACCTCTCCGGACTCTCCCGCCAGACGCGGCGCCCCGGTGAACTCCTCGAGCGTCTGGTCAATGACCGCATGGTGTTCGAGTCTGTCGCCGAGTCTCCACGTCGACGCGACCTGTGGCGACGTATCCGGTTCGTGATCGAACACGCCTGGCAATGGGAGGAGTCCGCCGCTGATCCCGCTCGTGCCGACCTGCGTGAGTACGCGGACTGGGCACTGTCGCTGACGGCCGAGGACGCCAGGGTCCCCGAGGCCGCGATCCCCGAGATCGGCGTGGACGCGGTGCGGATCACCACCATCCACGCTTCCAAGGGGCTGGAGTACCCGATGGTCATCCTGGCCGGGATGAGCCGCAGGTGGCCGAGCGATCGCAATCGACTCCTGTGGACGGACGACGAGACCCCGCGTCCCGTCACCCGATTCTCCGCAATGGTCAGCGACCCCGCGTTCACCCGGGCAGCCGACCACGAGAAAGCACACTCCCTAGCCGAACGGATCCGACTGCTTTACGTGGCCACCACCCGAGCCGAGAGTCGTCTCGCGGTGTCCGGTCACGGATACGCGCTCGGTAAGGGCAAGAAGCCGCTACAGATGTGGGGAAAGCTCCTGGGATCAGTTGTCGAAGAGCACGACGCTCCCGACCTGGTCGACTACGGCCCGGACCTCCTGAGCTCTTCGCCCGCGCCAGCGGTTGACGTGCCCGACGAGCAGGAGTGGGCCGAACGCAGTCGGACCGTGTCCGACAGAGCCGCCGAGCGCGCCGGCTGGTCTGCGACCCGGATCGTGCACCCAACGACGGCCGGGACAGAAGTGGGCAACCATGCGGAGGCCGATCAGGCGGAGCCAACGAAGAGGCCGCCGCTGCCGGAACGGCTCGCAGCCGCACTGCGGGACCGCTTCGAACCAGCCCCTGCGCGACCCGCAGAACTGCCACCCGCACCACGGCGTGCGCCACTGGCATCGGGACCCGATGTCGGCACCGCCGTGCACCACCTCGCAGAGCACACCGATCTGGCGAGGCTGCTCTCCCCGCCCGAGAACCGGGGGGCCGCGGCAGCGATGGAGGACTGGGAGGGCTGGGCGGCGGATCAGATCGTGGCCCTCGGGCTGGGCGGGGGGCTCCGCGGGAGCCGGGACCCGAACGCGGTGGCCGAGATGGTCACCGTGACTCGCAACGCCCTGACGTCCGAACCGGTCCTTCGGGCGGCAGGCAGGAACCACTGGTCCGAACTACCGGTGGCCGGACCGCTGACCACAGCCGATGGCGCGACCGTCGCGGTGGACGGCGTCGTGGACCTCGTGGTGGAGGAGGCCGACGGGTCGCTGGCCGTCATCGACTACAAGACCGACGTCAGCGTCACCACCGCTACCGTCGACGAGTACCTGCTGCAGCTCTGTGCCTACGCCGAATTGCTCGGAACCACCACCGGCAGGACCGTCTCACGAATCGAGCTGATTTTCTGCCGCAGCACTCCCCCGACGGTGGTGACGCGCGAGCTCAGCTGAGGTTTGTCCACACCACGCGATCGCCCACGACACTGGCGAGTGCCGAATCGCAGGGCTCACCTGCAATGAGCGCCTGATATAACTCGACCAGCAGGTGCACAACCGAATCCCACATTCGATGCAGCGGCTCGTTGCCCCCGTACGCCCAGACCACACCCGCACCCGGACCACTGCGGTAGGACACCGCGTAGCCAAAACCATGCCGCTCGGCGACCGGCCACATGCGGGACGCCCACCTCACGCCACCACCCGGTTCCGAACCGAGCGAGCCGGTGGCCATGGCGTGTTCGAAGCGCACAGCCTGCGCGTCGAACGCCTGAGCAGCAGACAACGGATCCGCGAACGGGAACAAGCCCTCCACCGAATCCAAACCCGTCCTGCTCAGGTGCCACAGCAATGTTCGTAAGCCTGTCGCGTCGTCGACGCCGCAACTGTCCAGCAGTGAACCCGCAGGTTTAGCGGGATCGCGGGGATCATCGGCCCCAGGGTCGCCGGACGGTCTGATCCCGAGGAACTCGGCGATCGCCTCACAGAGCTCGCCGATCTGCTCGTCGAGCACGACGTGCGACTCATCAGCCCGCGATGTCGAGCGTCGAACCGACGGACCCTCGATCGTCGCGGCCGGAGACGGTTCGTCCCGGAGCGGCGCCACGGATCCGAGCGCGGGTGCAGTCGCGGATTCCACAGCGCGGAACTGCGGAAACGAGTCCAACGGCAGTGGTTCAAGTGCGGGCCCGGAGCCCCAGCTGAATTCGGCAGCCGCGTCGGCCGCAGGGACCGGCTCGTCGGCGGGAATGGCCGGCAGGACGCCCGTGACATCGGCCAACATCTCCAACCGGTCCCGGCGGTTCTCATCGATGCGTCTGCGCTCCGAGCGCGTGAACGTCATCACGGGGAGGGTGAGCAACACGGCGGCCTGGCGGCCCGTGAAACCGAAGCCGAGCTTGAGCGCCCGTCGCGCCTCGACCGGCGATTCCGCGTCGCGAATGACCTCCATCACCGCATCCAGGTCGTCGCACGCCAGCAGAATCGCCTCGGCCTCGTCCCAGGCGCGACCAATCTCGTCCCCCGGCTCAAACCATCCACCGACCGCTCCCGATGCGTTCACAATTGCCCCCCAATCCGTCGACGAAGTCCGACCCGACCTCATCTGACACCCGAGAATCCTACGCCTGCCCCCGGTCCGGCGACGACGCCCAGGTGTCGACCACCGGCGGCCGCGACAGAGGAAGGTGTGAGTAATCTCTCCGCTGCCGACAGCGCTGTGACCTGCACCGACGAACTTCACCGCGTTTCCTCAACAAGCATGGCGATCGCGCACCGCGCTGGTACGTAGAGTTCGGGTCATGAGTCAACTACTGTCACTCGAGGAGCGTTCGCGGGATGGTTCCGCCACTGCCTCTCCTGCTGCCGGCGACGCTCCCGTCAATACGGACATGACACATATCGCCGTCTTCCCGACGCCGCTGCACACGCTAGGCGCCGCCGCGGTCGGCATTCTGGCGGGCCTCGGAGCGGTCTACCTGGTGGCGTCGCGCCTGGCCGGTACACCCGCGGCTGTGGCCGCCATGGTCATGATCTTCGCCGTGACAATGGCCGGCCCGCTGGTCCAAGCGCGGGCGGGCACCGAGCTCGGCCGAGTGATCGCTGTGGCCCTCCAGTCCATCGTGTTCGGTGGAGTGCTGGGCGCGCTGGTCATCGTGATCTGAGGCGGGCACCGAGCTCGTCGACGAGGTCGCCCTCGAGTCCCGTTCCGTCGATCAGGTAGCGACGGACGTCGCCGTACTGCGAGTTGAGCGCGTCGAGCGACCGGCGGATGTTTGACTCGTCGACCTCGAGGAGCACTGCGATCGCCTCGGCCTGATGAGGCATCTTCACCTGGACGTACTGCAGGATCGCGTCGGTGAGCTCCCTGTTGTGCTCCCGGGTTAACAGGTAATCCGCCACCACGTCGTCTTCCGCCACCCCGGCGAGCAGCTGCAGCACCGCCGAGATCCAGCCGGTACGGTCCTTGCCGGCAGTGCAGTGCACGACCGATGCGCCGGACGAAGTGGCGACTTCGCCGACCGCGCGACCGAACGCGGCGCGCTCGTCCGCACCGAGCACGAACTGCTCGTAGGTCCGGGCCATCTCGGTCCGGGCCTCGTCGACCGTGACGATTCCGGAATTCATTAGGGTCGCCGCTGTGGAGTTGCCCTGGAGGACGTCGATATTGACGTTCTTAGCACCGGGGACGGGCACATCCGGCTGCATGGATACCTCGCCGGTCGACCGGAGGTCAACGATGGTGGACACACCGAGGCGCTCAAGGACGCCCACGTCTCCATCCGACGCCGACACCGCTGCGGACCGGTAGACGACTCCGCGGGCCATCGAACCCGACTGCTCGAGCGAGTACCCCGGGCCGGCCACGTCGCGAAAGTTGTGGATCCCGGACAGTGTCACAACGCCGTCGCTGCTCTCGAGGCGGCTACGGACCGCACCGTCGTCGGGACCCGTTCCCATCCCAGCGCGTCCACCCTGCTCAGCACTCATCGTTCTCCTTCTCGGTCAAGCGGCGCCCGCACGGACGCACCGTCTCCTCCCTACCCGATCATCAAGTAGCCGATCGTCGACCCAAAGTCATGCTTGGATACCCCCATGTCGAACCGCGTGCGCTCCGCGACCGCTCTGGCCGCCGTCGTCTCCTTCACTGTCCTCGGGGCGTTCGCCGGTCCACCCGCACTGGCGGCGGACCTGTCTCCGGGATCCCTCTCGCCGTTGCCCACGTGCGACGGACCGGCCCCGCGCATCACCCCGTTCGGAGACGCCGCCGCGCCGGTTCTGGGATGGCGCGAGAACCTGGTGTTCGACGGGCGGGGCCGGATGTGGGTGTCCGGAATGCTGGCCAACGAGGTGGTGGCATACGACCCGGGAGGTCGCAGGGTGGCCTCCGTCCCGATCGACTCTCCGGGCGGGCTGGCGCTGACGCCCGAGGGCGAGGTCGTCGTCGTCACCGGCGCGACGCCGACGGCAACCCACTCGAAGATCTTCGCGTTCGACCCCGACTCCGCTCGCCCCGCGCCTCGGCTCGTTACCACGCTGGCGCCCGGCAAGAACGGCCTGGCCGTGGACGCCGCGGGCAACATGTACACCACCGGCCTGTTCGCGCCGACCATCACCAAGGTGCGAGCTGACGGCACCGTCGACGACGCGTGGTCGGCAACGGCGGCGGTCGGCGGGACCAACGGGATCGTCATCCGCGACCGCACCGCCTACGTCACCGTGACCGCCTCCGTCGACACGGTGGTCTACGAGATCCCGCTCAGCAACCCGATAGCGGCGCGCCCGCACGTCCTCACCCGACTGCCGGCCCTGGCACGTGGCCTCGACGACCTCGCGGTGACCGACGATGCGCTCTACCTCGCGGGCCTGACCGGCGGCGAGATTCTCCGCGTCGACCGATGGACCGCCGCACCATGTGTGCTGGTGGGGGGCATCCCCGGGCCGACGAGTGTGCGCGTGGCCGAAGGGTTCGGCGGGTACGGCCCCGGCGACCTGTTCGTCACCTCGGTCGACGGGAGCATCCGGCACGTGGCGATCGGAACGTAGCACTCACCTAGACCCGCGTCGCGTCCACGGGCCACGTCAGGACCGTGGGCTCGGGCCGGCCGCGCAGTCCCACCGGTGCGCCAGTCCGCCAGAGTGCGGCCTCCTCGGGTGTTGCCGCATCGCGCGCGGCGCCCGACGCCAACACCCGAGTCGGATGCGACTTGGCGAGCTCACATAAGCGGGCGGCCTCGTTGACGGCATCCCCGATCACCGTGTACTCGAACCGCGTGGCCGACCCCACGTAGCCGGCCACCACCTCGCCATACGAGACGCCGATGCCCGTGCGGTAGGCGGGCAGCAACTCGGCGAGCGCGTCCCCGAGCCGTCGGGCCGCCGTGAGCGCAGAGGTGGCCGAATCAGCCAACGGGACGGGCGCCCCGAAGACGGCCAGCGCAGCATCTCCCTGGAATTGGTCGATGAACCCGCCCCTGGCCTCCACGTTCTCCACCACCACGTCAAAGAAGTCGTTGAGCAACTCCACCACCTCCGAGGCCGGGCGGGTCGCGGCCAACGTCGTGGAGCCCACCAAGTCCACGAACAACACCGCGACCCGCGTCGTGTCGCCGCCCAGGCGCGGCTCCTGCAGCTCAGCAGCCCGCGCGACCTGACTTCCCACGTGGCGCACGAACAGCTCTCGTAGTCGCTGCCGCTCGCCGATCATCTCCGCCATGTCGTTGAAACCCAGCTGGAGTTGGCCCAGCTCAGTGCCATCGAACACGTCGACGCGGGTCGCGAGATTGCCGCCGGCCAGCTCCTCCATCGCCCAGCGGACCGACAGGATGGGAGCGAGCATCGCGGTGACCAGCAACCACCCCGCGGCGATGCTGACGATGAAACCGGAGACACCGATGAACGCCAGGATCATCGCCAGCCGCGACACCGACACGTCGTCCGCGGTGCCTGTGTGGACGGCCAGGACGACGAGCGCCGCCATCGGCAGCCCGAGCGCCACCACCCAGACCCCGATGAGGCGACCCCGGATCCCGACGAACGGCCGCATCGGCGTCGGCGCAGCCTTGAGAGCGATCGCGGTGAGTGGGCGCACCGAGATCTCCGCGACCAGATAGCCCAGACCACAGGCCATCGCCCCACATGTCACCACAGCCACCGACAGGACCGGCAGAACGGTCGGATCGACCATCCCGTAGGGAATCACCGTCACCACGCCGCCGACCACCCACAGGGCCGCGGTGAGCAGGGTCAGCCGGAACGGCACCGCCAGGCACAGCCGCTGCTCGTCCGGGGTGGGAGACCGATTCTCATCCGGCCAGCTCAGCCACCGGCGGACAACCCAGGTCAGCCAGACCAACCCGAACGACACCATCGCCAGCACGACCAGCGGCGTCACCACGAGGGCCGCGGTACGGTACCGCCCCGAGGTGAGTTCATCGAACGGCAGCAGTAGCCACTGCAGACCCACAACGCACGCGATGCCGAGCAGGTGCGTGACCAGCACCGTGGACGTGAGAACCTGCTGCACTCGTCGTTTCCGCCGCGACGGAGGCTCCACCACCACGCCGAGCAGCCGGGTCCCCCACGGTGGACGTGTCTGGTCACGGTCGTTGAGCACGAATGAATCCTCGTCGATGCGGTCGTATCCGGCCATTGTCCGCCGAGACGGACCGCCCCGCGGATGAACTGACCACCCTGACACCCGTCAGAATTGCTGGCCGTTCCGGGTATCCGCGGCCATTCGTTGACCTAACCTCCGATGCATGACCCAACCTGACTTCAACCCCGGCCACGCCATGCAGCACGAGACGTTCGGCGAAATCCTGCTGGATCGATCGACCGATGATCACCCCGGTCTGCTGTTCGAGGACTCGCAGTGGTCCTGGCGCGAGTTCGTGGCCGAGGCCGCCGTGCGCGCGGAAATCCTGCACGGCTGGGCGGACGAGTTCGCCCACGCCTACGCCGATCGGCCCGCGCCGTATCGCCGCCTCCACGTGGGGATCCTGCTGGAGAACGTGCCGGAGTACCTGTTCGTCCTGTGCGGAGCCGCCCTGGCGGGAGTCACAGTGGTGGGCATCAACCCCACGCGACGCGGCGGCGAGCTCGCCTCCGATATCCGTGGCGTGGACTGCGACGTGGTGGTGACCGATGCCGCCGGCAGTGCGCTCCTGCACGGCCTCGACACCGGCACGATTGCCCAGTTCGACGTGGAATCCGACGACTGGCGGCAACTGTTGGCCGGCCATCAGGGGGCTGAGCCGCGCCTGCTGTCCGACGACGCGCGCGACCCCCACACCCTGCTCGCACTGCTGTTCACCTCGGGCTCGACCGGGGCGCCCAAGGCCGTCATGTGCTCGACCGGCCGACTTGCGATGCTCGGCACCATCAACTTCCGCAACCTGGTCCGCAGCGACGTGGCCTACAGCGCCATGCCCCTATTTCATGGAAACGCCCTGTTTGCCGCGTTCGCGCCGTCCGCCTACATCGGCAGCACATTTGTCATGCGTCGCAAGTTCTCCGCGTCCCGATTCCTGCCCGACGTCCTGCGCTATGGCGCCACCTACGTCAACTACGTGGGCCGGTCGCTGTCCTACATCCTGGCCCAGCCGGAGCAGCCGGAGGAATCCGAAACCGCTCTCCGCATCGTCTACGGCACCGAGGCGTCCGTCCACGATCGTCGCGAATTCACGCGCAGATTCGGCGTCGAGCCCGACGAGTCCTACGGCAGCAGCGAGGGCGGTGTGGTGATCGCCCGCACCCCGGACACCCCTCCCGCAGCACTGGGCGTACCCGGTGACTACATGAACCTCGCGATCCTCGACGCGAACGGCGACGAGTGCCCCGCGGCCGAGTTCGACGCCGACGGCGGACTGGTCAACGCCGGCGAGGCGATCGGCGAGATCTGCAACCTCACCGGAGCCGCGATGTTCGAGGGCTACTACCGCAACCCCGAGGCCACCGCCGAGCGCAACATCGGGGAGGTCTACCACTCCGGCGATCTGGGCTACACGGACTCGGACGGATTCTTCTACTTCGCGGGTCGTTCGGGCGACAAGATCCGCGTGGACAGCGAGAACTTCTCCGCCGGCCCGGTGGAACGCATTCTCGACCGATTCCCCGGAGTCCTGGTGGTGGCCGTCTACCCCGTGCCCGACCCGCGGACCGGCGACCAGGTGATGGCGGCCATCCAACTCGAGCCCGGCGCGTCCTTCGACCCCGCCGCGTTCTCCGAGTTCTGCCGCACCCAGCCCGACATGGGCACCAAGTGGGCGCCACGGTTCGTGCGGATCATGGAGGAGATGCCGGTCACCGCCACGCGCAAGATCTCCAAGCCCAGCCTGCGGCGGGAGTCGTGGATCGAGCCGGGCGAGGTGTACTTGCGGGGCGGGCCGGAGGGAGTCGACGACGAGTACCGCCCCCTGACCGACGCCGACCGCGCCGCGCTGCTCGCTCGGTACGAACTCCACGGCCGCCGGCCCGCCGGGGTGTGAGGTCGGCACGGCACACATGCGTGCACCGCTGATGTGAAGATGGAGCCATGAAGCTACTCCGCCCGGTGGTCGCGGCCCTCGTCGTCGTCGCCCTGCCCGTCCTCACACCCGTCGCCGCGGCGGTCCCACCCGGTTCCGTCGTGGGCGCCGCCACCTCGGTCGGACCGGCGGCGGGCTCGGCGGAGGCGCTGCCGTCCGGCTCCCACGCGGGTTCGGTCCGCGGGCTGGACCTGGGGTCCGGCGTGACCACGTCCTCCGAAGCGCCCGCGCCGATCGCCCCGTGTTCCGGGCCCGCGCCCACGGTGACGACGTTCGGCGACACCCCGCCGCCCGTGCTGGGCTGGACCGAAAACCAGGCCTTCGACGGCCTGGGGCGCCTGTGGGTGTCCAAGACGTTCCTGAACCGCGTCGACGCTTATGACGACGACGGCAACGTGGTCGCCTCCGTCCCCGTTCGCGCACCCGGTGGGATCGCCTCGGGCCCGGACGGGCGGATGCACGTCGCGGCCGGGACCGGCTACCTCGCCGACCGCTCCGACCTCGTCAGCTTCGATCCCGCGGTGGCCCGGCCCGAGGTCCGTGTCGAGACCCGGTTGGACAGTCGCAAGAACGGGCTGGCGGTTGACGCCCACGGCAACCGCTACCTCACCGGCCTGGAGGATGCCGGCCTGACCAAGGTGGGCCCGGACGGCGAGGTGGACGTGGCGTGGTCGCGGGCGGCCGCGCTCGGGGTGGCCAACGGCATCGCGATCGACGACGAGACCGCCTACGTCACCCAGTCCACCGACCGGACCGTCGTGCACGTGGTGCCGCTCGACCGTCCGGCCGACTGGACCACCATCGAACTCACCGTCCCGCCCGTCGCGGCGCGCGGGCTCGACGACCTGGACGTCACGGCCGACGCCCTCTACGTGACCTCGTGGACCACCGGCGAGGTGTACCGGGTGGACCGGACCTCCGGTGAGGCGTGCGTGGTGGTGGGCGGCATCCCGCGGGCGACGAGTGTGCTGGTGGCCGACGGGTTCGGCGACGTCGGCCCGGACGACCTGCTGGTCACCTCGCTACACGGGCCGATCCGTCACGTCGCGGTCAACGCAGCACCTTGATCTGGAACGGGTAGTTCATGGTCCGGCCCTTGGTGGCACGCAAGGTGCCCATGATGTGGCCGATGATCTGCCCGAGGAACGAGATCACCAGCAGCGGCACACCGACCGGGATCGCGATGATCGTGATGATGCAGATCCAGCCCACGATGCTCATCACCCAGAGGCCGAGGTTGAAGTTAAACGAGCCCGCGGCGGCCTGGCGGACGAACGGGCTGCGGTCCTTGTAGATCAGCCACATCACGAGCGGGCCCACGAACGACAGCCAGCCCGCGGAGATCACCATGGCGATGAGGCTCGCGGCGTGGGCGAGGGCCGCCGCGGTGCGGTCGGAGTCGGAGACGACGGGGGTGGGCGAAAATCCGGGCTGCTGGGTCATACTCCCCAGTCTTCCAGCCACACGGGCCCGCCACATCGGGAAAGACCCCGGGATTCACGCGAGTGTCGTACGGCGCGCCTACCCTTGCGGCCATGGCCGATCAGACGCAGTCCGAGCAGCCCGCCACCGACCGGCTCGACGAGGCGGTCCGACCTCTGCGTGACGACGTGCGGTTCTTGGGCTCCCTGCTCGGCGAGACCGTGCGCGAACAGGCCGGGGAGCGGATCTTCGACCTGGTGGAGACCGCCCGCCGCACTGCGTTCGCCGTCCGGCGATCGCACGCCGACCGCGACGAGGTGGCCGCCCTGTTCACGGACGTGCCCGCCACCGACGTGATCCCGGTCATCCGCGCGTTCTCTCTCTTTGCGCTCCTGGCCAACGTGGCGGAGGACCTGCACCAGGAACGGCGGCGGCGGATCCACACGGCCGCCGGGGAGCCACCGCCCGCCGGGGATCTGGAGGCCACGTGGGCGCGGCTGGCCGAGGCCGACCCGGGTGACGCGAGGCTCGAGGCGGTCCGGGCCACCGCCAGCGTGGCACCCGTGCTCACCGCCCACCCCACCGAGACCCGGCGGCGCACCGTCTTTGAGGTCACACGCCGCGTCCACGAACTGATGCGGCGGCGCGACGCCCTGAACTCCGGGCCGCGGGACAGGGTTTCCGAGCGCGAGATCGCCGACGTGGAACTGAACATCCGCCGCCAGGTGCTGATCCTGTGGCAGACCGCCATCATCCGTAGCGAACGCCCCCGCATCGAGGACGAGGTGATGGGCGGACTGCAGTACCACGAGGCCACGCTCATGAACGTGATCCCGCCGCTCAACGCCGAGATCGCGGAGCGCCTGGGCTGCGGCGACCGCGCCGTAGTGAGACCGGGCTCGTGGATCGGCGGCGACCGCGACGGCAATCCCTACGTCACCGGCGACGTGGTGCGGTTCGCCACGACCAAGGCTGCCGAGTTGCTCCACCAGCATTACGCCGAGCAGTTGCGCCAGCTCGAGCGGGAGCTGTCCCAGTCGCAGCGGGTCGTGGAGGTGCCCACCCCGGTGACGGCCCTCGCGGATTCCCTTCCGGCGGTCGGCGGGGACGTGAGTGCCTCCCGCGAGGACGTGCCGTTTCGCCGAGCCGTGCGGGTGATCCGCCGTCGACTCGCCGCGAGGGAAAGGTTGTTGTCGTCGTCAACGGTTGGTTCGTTCCCGTCGTGGTGCCTCGACGACGACGAGGCCTACCCCTGCCCGCAGGACATGCTGGACGATCTGGAGGTCATCGACGCGTCCCTCGAGGAATGCGGGAGTGGCCTGTTGCGGACCCCGAGGCTGCGGGACATCATCTGGGCGGTGCGGACGTTCGGGTTTCACCTGCAGGCGCTCGATATGCGGCAGAACTCTGAGTCGCACGAGGACGTACTCACCGAACTGTTCGCGCTGGCGGGGGTCAACCCCGACTACGCGGCGCTGGACGAGGACGCGCGTGTAGAACTCCTGCTGACCGAGCTCTCGCACGACAGGCCGCTGCTGGGTCCGCGGGCGGAGCTGTCGGAGCTGGCGGCGCGTGAGCTGGGCGTGATGCAAGCTGCCGCCGAGGCCGTGGACCTGCTGGGGCCCGAGGTGGTGCCGCAATACATCGTGTCGATGTGCGGGTCCGTGTCCGATCTGCTGGAGCCGGCGGTACTACTGCGCGAAGTGGGACTGTTCTCGGGCCATCCGGAGCAGCCGCGGTCAAGTGTGCGGCTGGTTCCGCTGCTGGAGACGATCGACGACCTGGCGGCCGGCGCGGGAATCCTCGACGCGGCCCTGGCGATCCCGCAGTTCAGAGCACTGATCCGAGGGCAGGGCGACATGCTGGAGGTGATGCTCGGCTACTCGGATTCCAACAAAGACGGCGGCTACCTGGCGGCCAACTGGTCGCTCTACCAGGCCGAACGCGATCTCACCGAGGCTGCAGCGCGCGCCGAGGTGCAGCTGCGGTTCTTCCACGGTCGCGGTGGCGCGGTGGGCCGCGGTGGCGGCAACTCGTACGAGGCGATCCTCGCCCAGCCACCCGGAGCCGTGCAGGGTTCGCTGCGGGCCACCGAGCAGGGTGAGGTGATCTCGGCCAAGTACTCCCAGCCCGGTCGCGCCCGTCGAAACCTCGAGGCCCTGGTGGCGGCAACGCTCGAGGCGTCACTGCTCGACGTGGAGGGGCTGGGCGAGAACTCACACCAGGCGTACGAGGTGATGGCGGATCTCGCACGCCTGGGCAGGGATGCATACGCATCGCTCGTGCATCACGACGACGGGTTCATCGAGTACTTCACCACATCTACGCCGGTGAGCGAGATCGGTGAACTGAACATCGGGTCCCGGCCGACGGCTCGCAAGCAGACCTCGTCGGTGGACGACCTGCGGGCGATCCCGTGGGTGCTGTCATGGTCGCAGTCCCGCGTCATGCTGCCGGGCTGGTTCGGCGTGGGCACGGCGCTGCGTCAATGGGTCCACGCTGAGGGCGATGACGCTGCGGACGCGCGACTCGCCACGCTGCGGCGCCTGTACGACGATTGGCCGTTCCTGCGCTCCACCCTGTCGAACATGGCGCAGGTCATGGCCAAGGCGGATATGGACCTCGCCGGCCGGTACGCCGAACTCGTCCCGGACGCCGAGGTGGGCCGACGAGTGCACGGAGTCATCTCGGACGAATTCGAACTGTCTCGCGAGATGCTGCTCGCGGTGACCGGACACGAGACGCTTCTCCACGACAATCCGGCGCTCGCCCGTTCCGTTCGCAACCGCTTCCCGTACCTCGAGCCGCTGAACGTCCTGCAGGTCGAGCTGCTGCGTCGATACCGTGCGGGCGATGAGGATCCGGACATACGGACGGGCATCCAGTTGACGATGAACGGCCTGGCCACAGCCCTGCGCAACTCGGGCTGACCCGCCGCCCCGGCGTCGCCATCGCCACCCGGCCACGTCGGCCACTGCCCCCGCCGAGAAGAGGATTTCGTGCAATCCCTCTCGCGCAATACAGGCGATTTCCTCTTCGCGGCGGGGGGGCTAGCGCAGCTGTCGGGCGGTGAGCGGAATCAGCAGAACGCACGCCACCGCCGTCGCCGCGATCCACGGAACCGGGCCCCCGAACCTCGATAGTTCCGCCACGACGTATGGCGTGGCCATCCCCAGATAGGCGAGGACATAGAACACGGCCACCAGGCCCGCGTGATCGCGGGGGCCAGACTGGAGTTCGACCTCGACCAGACCCGCCACCAGCAGCGTTGCGTAGCCGATGCCCAGCAGGACCGCGACCGGCAGGAGCCACAGCGCGCGCCCGGGAAGGCCCGCCGAGCCCGCCAGCGCCGCGCCGGCAGCCATGCCGAGTGCGGCGGCGGTCAATCCAGCGATCGGCGGCCGGGACGCGGGTGTGGCCGCGGCGAGCCGCCGGACCGCGGGTTGCACGAGAACGCCCGAGCCGAGCGTGACGCCCACCATCACACCTGCATACAGGGTGGGCCGGCCCCAGGCGTCGCCCCCGAGCAGGTCGGCGAGCACGGCGAACGACATGCTGGCACAGCCGAATACCAACGGGGCCCACGGCGCCACGCCCAGCAGGAATCGGCGCGTGCCGGCGGTCGCGGGAATAAGTGGGGCCGGCTCGGAACTGACACCCGGTTCGTACGGATCGGCAGCGCTCCACGCAACGAAGAGCGCGACGACCCCCAGCGCCAGGTGCGGCAAATACGGCGAGATGGTGGGCGCGGGAGCGAACTCCGCCACGATCCCGGCCACCAGGCCGCCGAGGCCGAAGCCGCCGGTCAGGGCGATCGCTGCGCGGCGTGCCCCGGTACCGGGCGGGGCGTCGACGGTGAGTTCACGAACCCACGCACTGCCTGCACCGAAGGCCGCGCCGGAGGCGAGACCCGCGAGAAATCGACCCAGGTAGAGCCACAGCGGGTCCTGCGACCCGAGGAGCATCAGCACCGTCGCTACCAGGGACAACACGAGTACCGGGCGCATGAGGACGCGGCGCCCGTTGCGATCGGACCAGCGGCCGGCCACAAGGAGCGTCGGCAGCAGACCCACGATGTACACGCTGAACATGGCGGTGACGCTGGCCTGGGACAGGTCCTGGCCGGTGCGGTACAGGTACAGCAGGGGCGCGAACTGGTTGGCGCCCCAGCCGACGGCGAACACGGCGAGGGCTGCGCGCACCCACGCGTGGTGACCAACCGGTGACTCCATGGGGCAGAACCTAACCCGACGACGTCACGCGAGCGCAGCGATGACGAACGCCACCCCCACCACGACGAACAGTCCGCTGGCTACGAGGTTGATCCCCGGCAGGAGGCCCGAGACACGCTCGTTGATCACACGGTGCGAGGCGACGGTTGCCAGTCCGCAGAACCATGCCAGTGCCACCGCGATCATCCCGGCGACGAGCGCGAACGACAGCCCGACGGACACCTGGCCGCTGAGGAACGGGGTGAGCACCGCGCCAAAGAACACCAGGGCTTTGGGGTTGGCGAGGTTGGTGGCAAGGCCTCGCGCGAAGTCGGCCCGGGGAAGTCGGCCGGGCCCTGACGCGGGTGGCTCGATGATCGCGGTGGTCTCGGTCAGCGCGGACTCGGTAGGGCCGGGGGCGGCGGGTGTGGCGGTCACTGCGCGGGTGCGCCACCAACCGCGCAGCCCGAGAATGCCGAGCGTGGCAAGGAGCAGCCCACCGGCGACCTGCAGAACGGTCATGACCTGCGGGTACACGCGCACGAGCGTGGCGACTCCGGCGAACGCGGCCGCCAGCCACACCGACAGCCCAGCGACGATCCCCAGCGCGGTGGCGAGACCATTGCGCCTGGCGGCCAGGGCGCGTTGGAGAACGACGACGACGTCGGGCCCCGGCGAGACCACCGCGATGGCCCATACGCCGAGAAGCCCCGTCACGTGCGCCGCGGTCACGCCGCCGATTCCATCGCGAGGAGACGCTGTTTGACGGCAAGCCCGCCCCGGTATCCGCCCAAACCGCCGTCGGATCGCAGGATCCGATGGCACGGCCACACCAGCGGCAGCGGATTGGTGGCGCACGCAGTACCGACCGCACGGACCGCACCGGGCCGGCGGAGTTCGGCCGCGAGCTGCTTGTAGGTGGTGGTTCGGCCGTAGTCGATCTCGGCGAGATGCTGTTGGACTTCGCCGCGAAAGCCTGTCGCGAGGCGGGTGTCCAGGGGCATGTCGAAGTGGCGACGGTCGCCGGCGAGATAGTCGAGAAGTTGGGCGGCGGCGTCGTCGAGGATCGCGGATTCGGCTGGCGCCGCCTGGACGCGGGAGCCGAGGCGCGCGGCGAGCATCTGCAGGACCTCCTGCCGGTCCTCCACCTCGAACGCCACGTACGCCAGGCCGCGCGGGGTCGCAGCCAGGAGGAGTTCACCGATGGGTGTGTCTGCGGCCCGGTAGAGAACGTCCACCGACTCCGTCACCAGGGCGCGGTCCGTGAACGCGTCGCGTGTGTCGTCAATCATTTCGGGATCTCCTTCTGGGCCGGTGCCCGGCCACTGCGACGTCGACAGCAGTCCGCATCATTCTGATCCTCCCCTCATCCGTGGCGTTCCGTGCGCCCGCCCCGGTACGGAGTCCACAGCCGCGGCACAATCCTTAGCTTTCGACCGTTCCCAATTCCGGGTGCGTCTCGCATACTTAACGCACCCCTCCCTCTCCACCCTCACTCCTCTGGAAGACACCGCGATGCTCCGCTCCCGCATCCCATCACTCCCCTCCGACCACGGTAGGTCTGTCCGCCGCACCGCCTCATCACGCCGCCCGGCCCGTGCACGGCTGGGGCGCGCGCTCGCGATCCTCGCCCTGGCAATTCCGGTCGCCGCGGCGGTCGACCACTCGAGCGCCACAGCCGTGATCACGCCGCAGGCGAACGCGCAGTCTGTCGTGCCCGCCCAGCCGCTTCAGGGCTATCTGCTCTACCTGGACCCCTCGGGGCAGCTCGATGAGTACGTGGGCGAGGCACTCAACGGAATCAACGGCCCACTCGGCGCGCCAGGCCCGCCCGCAGCAGTGGATACGACCGTCCCGTGCCGGCCGACCCCGGCGCATCCACGACCCGTGATCCTGGTGCACGGGACCTTCGACAACGGGCCCAACACCATGCCCCGACTGGGCGAACCACTGCGGGCTGAGGGCTTCTGCGTGATTGCCCCGACCTTCGGCGCGTATGCGGGCAACCCGGCTCGAGGCGGCCTGGACTCGATCGTCGGCACGTCGGGACCGCAGCTCGCGGCGGTGATCGACCACGTCAGGGCGGTGACCGGGGCCGAGCAGGTCGACCTGGTGGGCTACTCGCAGGGCGCCGCGATCGCCGGTTACGCCACCAAGGTGTTGCGGCCCGGCGCCGTGCATCGCGTGGTGTCCGTGGGCGGTTACTGGGGCGCGGATAACAGTGGGATAGTCCCGCATCAGCTGCCCCGTGAAGTCGCTGGGCTCGGACTGTGGGCCGCTAACCTGCGGGGACTCGCTGAACTCGCGCCGGGGAGCCCGATGCTCACTGCCTGGAATGGCTTGGACCGCACGCCGTACCTGCCCGGAGTCGGCTACACCCTCATCGCCACTCGCGGTGACCAGATAATGCCGCCTGAGCGCAGCTTCGTGCCGGGCCCCGGCGTCGAATGGCGGGTCACCGAGGACGTGTGCGGCGGGAGCCCGAACTCCCACGACGGAATGGCCACGGATTGGCGAACGCATGCGCTGGTCAGTCGCGCGCTTGGCGGGATCGGCGGCTGCTGAGGCTAGCTGATGGAGCTGTCGGCCCCGATTGCGCAGCTGGCGGTGGCGGTGGCGGTGGCGGTGGCGGTGGCGGTGGCGGTGGCGGTGGCGGTGGCCGAGTTTCACCACGCCTATCGGATTGCGCCACGCCTGTGGGATCCGTCAGGTGTCGCGGAATCCGATGGGTCTCGGCGGGCCGGGCGGGCCGGGGCGGGCGG
>NZ_AGFF01000005.1 GCF_000226215.1 Dietzia alimentaria 72 | reverse complement strand
GGCCCTGGCGCCGGCGGTGGCCCGACCTGCTGACCGATCGCCGAGAGACCGGCGCGGACCTGCGCGACTTCCGCGGTGACGTGTGCGAGACGCGCATCGAGGTCGGAGAGAATTCGGTGCAGGTCGGGTTGCTGGGGATTCATCTCCGGATCATCTCTCACACGGGCCTCGACGTCCATGGACTCATCGCCGCGCGGGATCCGCGGGCAGGGGTGGCGACCAGACCCCAGGCTGGCGAGAATGGCATCAGCGCATTCAAATGTTCTTCGATCGAAGGAGTAGTGCGATGACCAGACTTGTCGTCTTTGGAGGAACCGGCTTCACCGGAAGTCACGTGATCACTGAAGCCGTGCGGCGCGGGATCGACGTCGTCGCGGTCGCCCGTCACGAACCGAAAACGCAGACAGAGGGCGTCACGGTAATCACCGGTGACGCCGGCGATCCGGAGGTGCGCGCCCAGGCCCTCGAGGGTGCTGACGCCGTTCTTCTGGCTATGTCCCCGGCCGGGGCCATGCTCGAGCAGCTG
This sequence comes from Dietzia alimentaria 72, assembly GCF_000226215.1. Taxonomy (GTDB): domain Bacteria; phylum Actinomycetota; class Actinomycetes; order Mycobacteriales; family Mycobacteriaceae; genus Dietzia; species Dietzia alimentaria. The sequence continues at coordinate 160,202 of NZ_AGFF01000005.1, read as the reverse complement.
CGCGGACTCTACGCGGACATCGCAGATCAGGTGCCCCGCGAGGCCCGGGTCGTGGTCATGGGCGGCTGGAGCTCGCTGCACGGATCCGATGGGAAGCGACAGATTGAGAACTGGCCGGACGACGGCAGCACCGATCACCGCTCGTACGAGGTCCTGGGTGCGATCGCCGACGATCTCCAGGCCCGCGATGACGAGCTCGCGTGGACTTATCTCACGCCGCCGAACTGGTACGGCGCGAAGGTGCCTGATCAGCGGGTTGTCGGTTCGTACCGGCTCGGCGGTGAGACACCCCTGGCACCCCGAGATGGTGAGGACCACACCTGGATTTCCGGCGAGGACATGGCCCGGGCGATCCTCGACCAGTTCGACACCCGGGACACGGTCCGGTCAATGGTGAACGTCGCCGCCTGACCCGCCTGCTCACCCCCCGGCTCCCGCCGCGACTACTCAAGCGGCGGGAGCCGTGGACCCGGACGATGCGCCCGCGGGACTACCGGGCGTCGGCGAGAATGTCCTGGAGCCAGCTCGCATTGCCGATCTCCACGACCTCGCCGTTGTAGGCGACGGTCGGGGTGGACACATTGCTGGTGATCTCGCGGATGGAGTCCTGGGCATTATCAGCGGTGTCGGAGGCCTTATCCATACCCCCGTTGGTCTGAACGTTGCCGATGCACTCGACCGCGTCGCCGTCAGCACCGGCGGTGGCGGCGATGTCGGCAAGTTCCTTGGCGCTGAGGTCCCCCCCGCCCTCAGCGGGCTGCTGGGCGAAGAAGGCGTTCTTGACGTCCAGCAGCGTTGAGACCGACTCGTTGGCCGCCACGCACTGGATGGCGGCCAGTGCGCGCGTCGAGTACTCGCCCGAACCGGAGGACCGGTCGAGGAAGTTCAGAGTGTGGAATTCCGCCCTCAGCTGCCCGTCCTCGACAGCGGACGCGATCTCTTCGCCGTACTGAGCTTCAAAATTGCCACAGGCCGGGCACATGTAGTCCTCCCATACCTGAATCGTCGGGGCGGCCTGTTCACCCACGGCGATCACGCCGGTGCTCGTGATCTCGACCTGGGGGTCGGCTGTCTGCCCGAACGTGATCGGGTTCGATTCTCCACTGCTTTTGGCGTAGAAGATCACGCCGCCGAGGACCAGTACGGCTATCGCGACCAACGCGAGGATCGTGATGAGCATGCCCCGGTTGGACGAGGTCTGCAGGACCTTGGTGCTCTTGTGACCGGTGGATCGGTTACTCATGGGCGGAAAGGTCTCCTTTGGCGGCGATACGGTCGAGCGTCGGCCTCGAGCGGCCGCGGACGGAACTCACTTTACGGGTTCGGCGACAACAGGCAACGGGCCCCGAACCCGACAAGGTGCGGCAACCAGCCTGAAGGGGTCGAACCGCCCCCGGCAGACCGACGTCCGGGTCTAGGGCTGTGCCGGCCCCGCCACTATTTCCTCCCCCTGTTCGGCGGAGATCGCGACCCCGGTCGGCGCAGAGCCCTCGCCGGTGTAGTGCACCCCGTCGGACCCGCGGCCCAGGGCCTTGATCCCCTGGCGGACATCCCAGCGGCCCACCGCATCCGCGAGCTCGACAGACACCACCTCGTCACCGGAGGTGGTGATCGCACCGCCAACGGTCAACTCGCCCACCGAGCCACCGGGTTGGACGCTGAGAGCTATCGCTTTCAGGGTGGTCTGCACACCCTTGACCAGGCTCAGTCCCTCTCCGCCCCGCGTCGACAGGTCGCGCGAAATGGTGAGCTTGGGCAACGGGCGGGAGAGCTGCACCCCGATAGATCCGTCACCGTGGGTTTCGATCGACTCAAAGGTTGCCTCGCCGAGGGAGCCGTCGTAGAGGTTGAAACCGCGTGCGCCCTTCCCGTAGGTCTGAATCGATGCGCGGACCTCCAACGTGACGATATCGCTGAAGTTGACGAATCCGATACCACTGGGGCCGTGAGAGACGACCGGTTGGTGCGCGGTCCACGTGGTCACATCACCCCAGTTGTCGAGCACCATGTCGTTCTGCCCGAGCGTGGTGACAGGCCCGTAGTTATCAACGGTGTCCACGATCGCTCCGCTGATGACAAAGACACCGCCGCTGATGAGATCCGGGGTGCCTTCGGCGATGCCGCCGTCGGTGTAGATCTCACCTGTGGTCAGCGAAGTCAGCTTCAGGGTTCCACCGGAGGCCTTCCCGTCATCCGTCCCGTGGCCGCCGACAAAGACACCACTTCCCTGTATCGGAGTCCGCTCTGACCCCGCGGACACGTTCGAGATCTCCGCGGTGATCTCCACTGCCGGGTCTGATTGGCGAGTCCATACCGTCAACCCGCCCTGCATCGCCTCGACGCCGAACCCTCGCGGCCGGTCGACACGACCCCGCAGGTCAGCGGCCCGCACCGTGAGTCCGTCAATCTCGACATGTCCGGAACGGACCGCGTCCGTAGCGATGATCGCCACCTGCCCGACGGTGGTCACCCCACGCAGTGTCACGGTGCCCCAGTCCTGCTGGGTGGTGTCGGCGTAAATCGCCACCTCGTGCTCGGGAACCACCACCTGGACGTCCTCCAGAGTGTTGTCCCTGGTCAGCATCACCCCCTTTGACCCGAATTCGAGCCGCCCTCCTCTGAGGGTCACGCCGGGTGCGAGAACGATCCGTGGACTACCGGAGATGGCGCCTGAGATCTCGATGACGCGGGCGCCGTCGTCGATAGCGGCCTGAAGCTCCTGAGCGTCCTTGACGATTCGCGAGTCAGTCACTCCAACACCCTTTACTCGAGCAGATCGATAATTCGAACGCGACCGCGGCTCTACTCGACCCATGGGGCGAAGGGCGCGACCGGGAAGCAGGCCACCGGGGCGGGATCGCCGGGCTCGAGGGCGTTCAGCGCGAACCGCAAGGCGCGCTCGCTGTACAGGGTCGCCACATGCTCGGACATGTCTTCGGCGCAACCATCCTGCAGGTGGATGTTTGTCACATTGGGCCCTGCGTAGTACTGGCGGACGAAGGGGGTGACAACCTGGTCGTACTCGCTGACGATGCTGACCATCTCCACGCCCGGTATCCCCACCGCGCCGTCCGGGTACACCTGGCGCGCGACATCGGAGTCGAAAACCTGCTGGATCAGAGCCGGGGTGGTGCCTTCGATGCTCCCGTACACAGCTGGGCCGATGATCGGAATCAGCGACCGCAGGAACGCGATCGTGCTCAGAGTGGTGCCCGTCGATGGCGAGATACCGACTTTGGTGTGAACCTTCTCGGCTCCACCGAGGAATTTCAGATAGTAGTCAGGAGTGATTCCGCCGCCCTGGGAGTGCCCGACGAGATCCACTTCGGCTGCCCCGGTGGCCGCCAGAACCCGATCGACGGTGTCCGCCAGGGTCTGGGCACCGGCGGGGATGTCACCGAGAGCCTGCGCCGGGAAGTTCGGGTCGGGAGTGATGTTGCCGTAGTTGAAAGTGAACACGCAGTAGCCGGCGTTGCTCAGCAGTGGGGCGCCAGCCTGCCAGGCCAGAGCCTGTGTGGTGACAGTCGGATTAACCAACACAACCGGGCGAGGCCGCTCCGGGCTGGGCTTGCAGTCCCAGTCGTTCGCTCCCGGCGGCGGCTTCATGGGATCGAGGCTCGCAAGTACGCCCGCCTGGATGGAGAACGGGACGGGCAGGGGCCCCTGGGCGGGATCGGCTGCCGCGGGCGCGGCCGCGCCGAGTCCCAACATGACTGCCGAGGCTGTGGCCACCGCTGCTCGGATCGCACCGAGTCGTGAGCGACGCCGCGTCGAAGCACTACCGTCTCGCGAGTCTTCGTCCGAGCCTGGGTGATTGTCCTGAATCCTCGCGATAGCCATCGTGATCTCTTCTCGTAGTGAGTCCGGCGCGGCGGGCCGTTACTGCTAGGTGACGTGGCTACAGATGCTAATCGCCACCTCAGTTCGCGATGCTAAAACGCCCATATTTTTCTGCGTTTCCGCAACCTGGTCCGGGTCAGCGCCCTAGCCGGGCCTGCCCACTTGGCCCGATCGGACGGAATCGCAGCACCAGGACCACCCCGACCGCGCTGATGGCCATTCCTGCCACCGCCGGGACGGTGATCGGGACACCGAACATGAGCCACACCCAGACCATGGTCGTGGGCGGGGTGAGGTAGAGCAGCACGCTGGCGACGGTGGCGCCGCGCGTGCGGGTCACATAGACGAACAGGGCGTAGCCGCCAAGCGTAGAAAGGAATACCAGCCACAGCACCGCTACCCAGAAGTCGATCTCAACTGGGACCGCCGCCTGCCCGGCCACCACCGAGATCATGACCAAGGCGATAGCCGTGACCACCATCTGCATGGTGATGGATTGCAGCAGCGTCTCTGTGGGCCTGAGCCTCTGGGTGAGAACGGTGCCGGTGGTCAAACTGAGCATCCCGGCCGCCGGGAACAGATAGGCCCACCACTGCGCCGAGCCGTTGCCCAGGTCTCCCGAGACCACCACCGCCACGCCCGCGACACCGAGCACCATGCCGACCCACATGACCGGCGTGATCCGTTCACCCAAGATCTTCCCTGCCACCGTGGCCACCAGCAGGGGCTGAAGAGATGCGATGAGGGCCGCGGTCCCGCCATTGACGCCGCGGTTGACACCCTCGAAGATCAGGAACAGGAAGCTGGCTTGGCTGAGCAGCCCCAGTATCGCCTGCCGACCCCATGCCCGGCGATCCGTCAGATTTACTCTGAACACCATGCAGCCGGTCAGCAGCAGCACAGCCAGAACCGAGAAGCGCCAACTCAACAATTGTAGTGGAGTGCCTCCGGACCGGATTCCAAGCTCGGCCCCCACGAAGCCCGAACTCCACATGATGACCAGAGCCACCGACGCCAGATGGCTGCCGTTGCGGCGAAAGGCGTCTCGGGCCGGAGCGGGCATGTGCTGAGGCTACGAAGCGACCGACCTTGTCGTCGTCGTACCGGTCACCCCACCCCCGCACGGACCTCCGCACCCCGGAGGGCCTGGCCCTAGAGGACGTAACCGTACGAGTACCGGTCACTTTCGAGGTGGTTCCCTCAAGTGCTCGCACGCCCGGGTCGGCTGTGGTGAAGACTGACTCCGCCGCCTGCGCCAAGTGTCCTGCTTCGCCGCTACCGTGAGCCATATGCCGTTGCACCACGTCACCGTGGATCTGGATCCCGCGACCGTTGACGCGTTGATCGGCTCCCCCTACTTTCACGCCGGCTTTCGTGCCTTCGCCGATCCCGGGATCGCTGCCCGCTACCGACTGGCGCCGACACCGCCGCTACGCGCGGGAGACACCGTCCAGTGGCCGATCCGTTCCGCCCGGGTTCGTCGCTCCCGCAGCGAACCGTCGCCGAGCAACTTCAGTTCGTGGGCACGGTCCGAGATGCGGCGGCAGCGTCGTCACACCCGGCCAGCCCGCACCTACTCCGTTGTCGCCCGTCAGCCCCTGCGTCTTGAACTCCGCGACTCCCGTGGGGCCGAGGTGGCGATAGCAATTGAGCCCTACGGTTCCGACGAGGGTTCAGAGATCAGGATCGAATCCGATCTGCCGACCCGTACGACCGATCTCCTACTCGCCTACCTCGACGCTGAAGGCCGGGACTGGGCACACTTCCTACGCTGCGGTATCCACCCCCTCTCCAGTGACCCGCACAGCGATTGGGTCCGGGAGCACCGAGAGTTCGTCAACATGCCCACTGGCCCCGTCGCCAATACCGCCGGCCCAAAATCGGGAGGTTTTGAGGCATCGCTTCTGATTCGCCACCCAGGTCACACCGATACGCGAGCGGTTTCCTGGGACGAGGTCGCCAGAGCGAACGGCGTGGCGATATCGCCGTCGTCGATGTGGTGGGAAATCGCGGTCACAGACGCCAAAGCTCCACCCCAGGACCCGTTTGACGCCAGCGATGACCGCTTCGGGTGGCCCCGCGACGGCGCGGAAGGACTTGGAGAGCTCGGCCCTCTCTTCGAGGTTCTCGCCCGCAACACCTCGACACCGAATGTGGCGTTCGGAGCAATCTTCGATACCGGAAGCCTGGCCTGGGACTCATACGGGCCGGGCCCCGACCACTCCGTGACCTCTTACTCCACGGACCCGAGCGCGAGCTTCAATCCCGAACTCACCGTGGTCCCGGCTTCGCAGATCTGCTCGCCCGAGGTGACGGTCCTGCGCACCATGCCCGTGGTCCAGACGACGGTGGCAGGCGTTCCCGCCATGGCGGACCTCGCCTACGGGCGGGCGCACGGCGTCGACGCCCTCTGGCCGGACGGGCGGGAATGGCTCCTGACGACAGACATCGACTGGGGATTCTCGATGCTCGGCTGCAACCGGAGTACCGCCGAAGCGATCCTCGGCACCGGCGGGATCGAGGCCGTCGAATTGGGCTCGACGGTCGAGTAGGGCCGCCGAGTCGTTCAACTGGTTCCGAAACAGCGTGGACAATCCGCCGCCGACGGGCTCAGTTCCGGGCTAGCGGCGCGGTCGTCGTTGTCGTCGTCGTTGTCGTCGTCGTTGTCGTCGTCGTCGTACCGGTCACCCCCGCGATCAACGGGTTTTGTCGTCGCCACTGCGCAAAATTGATTGGAATTTCACGCTGGCAACGTCAAAACTCTCCGGCCCATAGGAACACGGTTCGAGAGCGCACTGAGGCCGGTGATCACGTTCCTGCGCGCGCAACCCGGATGCGCGAATGCGATTGATGATTCGCGACCGCGTGTCTCGATGCGGTGGTCGGGTCGATCGGCGCAGACGGCGCAGTCGGAGGACACTGGAACCATGAGCACACACGACCAGACCGACGCGCCGCCACTTCCCAAGTGGATCAGGAACCATCTCGACCAATACGCGGCCGACCCGGAGAAAGCGCGACTGTTCGACGCCAGCGCGGTCGGAGGGTACGAGAACACGCCCACCCTTCTGCTGACCACCCGCGGTCGCCGCACCGGCCGGACCCTCACCATGCCGCTGATCTACGGCGAGTTCGACGGCTCCTACGTGGTGATCGCCTCCAAGGGCGGAGCACCGACCCACCCAGGCTGGTTTCACAACCTCACGGCCGAGCCGAGCGTCGCGATCCAGGTGGGCTCCGAGCACATCGAGGTGACCGCGCGCGTGGCCGACGGCGATGAACGAGCGCGACTGTGGGCGGCGATGGCGGAGCTCTACCCTCCGTACCTCGAATACGAGAAGAGGACAGATCGGGTGATCCCGGTGGTGGTGCTGGAACGGCGCTGACGGACGCGGGCCGCGCCGCCCACTTCGACGCCGACGACGACCCCCGCCGCCGAGAAGACGAACGCCCCCACCGGACCCGGCGGGGGCATTCTACTGTGCGCCCGAAGGGATTCGAACCCCTAACCTCTTGATCCGTAGTCAAGTGCTCTATCCGTTGAGCTACGGGCGCATATTCATCTGTCGTGCCAGATCACCGGTCACCCGGATCTCCGACATGGCGGAGGCGAGAGGATTTGAACCTCCGGTCCCCTTTTAGGAGGACAACTCATTAGCAGTGAGTCCCATTCGGCCGCTCTGGCACGCCTCCTGGAGGCTCTGCTGAGCCAACGAGGGATAACAGTACACACTGCCCGAGCCAGTGCGCAAAACGGCCCGACACCCTTCGGTAATCCGCTGGTCCTAGTCTGTACTCATGTCCCCCGACGTGCGTACCGACCTCGACGACATCCCCGCCTACGTCCCCGGCGCGACCGTGCCCGGAGCGGTGAAGCTGGCGTCCAACGAGACCACCGCCGGACCACTGCCGAGCGTGGCGACCGCGATCGCCGAGGCCGCCGCCGGAGCCAACCGGTACCCGGACATCACGGCACGGGCGCTCGCGGAGAAGCTCGGTGAGTTCCTGGGCGTCGCCCCAGAGAACGTCACCTCCGGCTGCGGCTCCGTGGCCCTGTGCCAACAACTGGTGCAGGCGGTGTGCGCGCCCGGCGACGAGGTGATCTTTGGCTGGCGGTCGTTCGAGGCGTACCCGATCATCTCCCGCATCGCCCACGCCGTCCCCGTGCAGGTGCCCAACCGGACGGACGGGTCCCTGGACCTGGATGCGATCGCGGATTCCGTCACCGACCGGACACGTCTGATCTTTGTGTGCACGCCTAACAACCCGACGGGGCCGGCAATCAGTCGCACCGATCTGACTGCTTTCCTCGACCGCGTCCCCGAGCGGGTCACCGTGGCGCTGGACGAGGCGTACTTCGAGTACATGCGCTCGGAGGATCCCGTGGACGGGGTCGCCGAGGCGAGGGCTCGGCCCAACGTGGTCTCGCTGCGCACGTTCTCCAAGGCGTACGGCCTGGCCGGTCTGCGGGTGGGCTATCTGGTTGGCCCCAGCGAACTGGTTGTTCCGGTGGCCAAGATGACCGTCCCGTTCTCGGTGAGCTCCCTGGCCCAGTCCGCGGCCATCGCCTGCCTCGAGGCCGGCGACGAGCTGCGCACCCGGACCGACGCCGTGGTGGCCGAACGCCTCCGGGTACGCGACGCGCTGCTCGACCTCGGGCACACCGTTCCCGACACGCAGGCCAACTTCGTGTGGCTGCCGCTCGGCCAGGATTCCGATAGATTCGACGCGCACTGCCGCGAGCGATTGGTGATCATCCGTCGCTTCAGCGGCCAGGGGGTACGGGTATCCATAGGCAGTCCTGGCGAAAACGACCGCTTTTTAGCCGCGGCCAGGGAATTCGTGACCGTAATGTGACCCTCCCGGCGGGGTCCCGTGACCTCCCGAGGGCACCATGGGCGAGGTTCCGGGGAGCGCGCGTCGTCACGCCCCTCACCTAGTCGAGCCCGCCACCGGGCCGGCACATGAGGAGTCAGATTGCTTCAGCTGGGTTCAGCGCGTGAGGTGAACTCTGCGGCGGCCCACCCCCCGGGCCGCGATTCCCGCAGCGGGACATCTCGCCGAAACACCTGGACAGCCAGCCGCAACTCGCAGACCCGCACCTTTCCGAACCAGCTGTTCCGCCACGCCTCGCTTGTGACGTTTGTGCTGATAGCTGTGGGTGTCCTGATCCTCACTCTCGTCACCGCTCCCAGAGGTGCTGCCCAGACCGGCGAAACCGGCCGCCCATGGAGCCCCCCGGCAGAGACCAAGACTGTACGGATACTGGGCATCGGCGAATTCTCCGGTGCACTCGCCCGACCCGTGGGTTTCCAGGGCGAACTCCGCGACGGGTCAGGCAACGTGCGCCCGGCCGGTGGCGGACCGCACCTCGCCGCGACGATCGAGAAGCTCCGCGCGCAATCCAACGATTCCCTCCTCTTGGCCACCGGCGATTCGATCGGCGGGACCGCGCCCGAAACCGCCCTCCTGGGCGATCGTCCGACCATCGAGTTCTTCAACCGCCTGGGCGTGAGCGGCGCCGGCATCGGACGGCGCGAGCTCGAGAAAGGCGCGGACCACGTCCGCTCACTCGTGAGGCCCTCATGCCGGACCGAGCAGGAGTGTCGCGTCGACCCACCGCTCCCACCGTTCCGGGGCGCGGCCTTCCCGTTCCTGGCCTCCAACGTCATCCCGTCTCCCGACGCGACAGCCACGTTCCCGTTCGCCATTCACCGGGTCGATGACATCCGTGTGGGGGTGGTAGCGGTGACGCTGCCGTCAGATTCTTCCGCGGCGACCACCACCAGGCTGTCCGACCCGGCCCGCGCGATCGACGAGGCCGTCGACGCGCTGCAGTTCCTCGGCGTGGAGACGATCGTCGCGATGGTGCAGACCGAAGCCGTTCACGGCAACCTCGACCCCGGCGCCTGCCCCGAAGAGCTCACCGAGCTCGACCTGGTCAAGCGCATCAACCCGGAAGTGGACGCACTCATCGTGGGCGCATCCGGCGGACCCGCCACCTGCCGGGTCTTCGACTCCAACAGCGACGAACGGGTGGTGGTGGCTCCCGCCTCCCACGGCCGCTCGGTCACCGTGGTCGATCTCGCCGTGGACTCCTCCACCGGTGAGGTGATCCGCCCCCAGACCTCCGTGTTCAACCAGACCGTCAACCTCGATATCGAACCTGACCACGGCACTGAGGAGCTCCTTCGCCAGGCCCGGGCCGCCGCCGCTCCAAAGGCCCGCGAGACGGTCGGCTCCGCGGTTGAGCCTGTCCCGCTCACGATGGACGCCAACGGAGAATCGCCGCTGGCCAACCTTATCGCCGACGGCCAGCTCGCAACTGCCCGTGGCCGGGGCGCGCAGCTCGCATTATCCAATCCTGATTCGCTTCTCGTGGACCTGCCGCAAGGGCCGTTGGACTACGCGACCCTCCACAATGTCCAACCGTACGGGGACCGCCTCTACCTGGTCACGCTCACCGGCGAGCAGCTCTACGCTGCGTTCAACCACTTCGCTGACGACGTCGGCCGGAACGGTCCGGCCGTGTCCTCAAACGTGCTCTACACAGTGGACACCCGCCTCCCTGAGGGACGGCGGGTCACTGAGGTTCTGCTCGACGGCGCCCCCCTCGACCCGCAGCAGCAGTACACCGTTCTGGTCAACGAGTTCCTGTCCTCCCCCGAGTGGAACGGCTCCCCGTTCGCCGAGAACGGCGAACGCCGGGAGTCCGGAATGACCGATATCGACGCCCTGCTCCAATACGTCGCCGACGATGGTCCGCTGAGTTCTCCGGGCACCGGGCGTATCCGGGTGATCCGCTGACCACGCACACCGCTGGCACTGGCCGATGATCACTGTGGTGCTCACCCCCGCCCCAGCAGGCGGATTCCATTTTTTCCGTCGGCAAATTTAAGATCGACGTTGCATCATGCCGAGCGAGCATGATCAGCTTGGCTCCGGATCTCGTACGCAAACAGCTGTAGTTGACGGTCAAGTTGCCGAGGAGGTCATGCGCGTGGCGCAGCGGAGACCACTTTCACGCTCCGCCTCTGCCGGTCTCTCGCTGGCGATGGTCGCGGTAGTCACCTCGGGCTGCATCACCGGTGGCGCGGCGCCGGTCCGCATCACTGAGCCGGATAGGCCTGCCCGACTTGACGAAGTCACCGTTCAGCGGTTTGAGTACCCCACCCATGACGACGGCGACCCCGAGCACAACTGGGCCGACCTGTACCTGCCGGCAGGTGACCAGGACGTCGACTCCATCCCTCTGACAGTGCTCCTCCACGGAGGCGCGTGGGCGAGCAATGTGGACGCGGACACGTTCGCTCCGCTCGCCCGCGAGCTGGCTCATCGCGGGGTGGCGGTCTACAACATCGAATACCGCGGGATCGGCTCCGGTGCCGCCTGGCCCACCATGTACCTCGATGTCGCATCCGCCCTGGACCACGTGGTGGAAGTGGACAAGAAGTTTCCGCAGATCACCACCGAGGACGAGGTGGTGGTGGGCCACGGTGTCGGCGCGCAACTCGCCGTGTGGAGTGGCACCCGGCACCAGTTGGACGACGACGAGGTGGGCGCGAACCCCGAGTTCCGCCCGACCCGTGTCGTCAGTATTGCCGGACCCCTGGACCTGACATACGCGGCGACGCACGGCGACGGGCGCATAGCGACCGCCCTCGGCGGGACCCCGGAGGAGAAGTCGGATCGCTACACGATGGTCGATCCCATTCAGAACATCGATCCGAGTACTCCGGTGGTCGCGATTCACGGCACCAACGACACCACTGTCGCGCCAGAGAACTCCCGCCGCTACGTGGAAGCCGTGAACAGAGCCGGCGGCAAAGCGAAGTTGGTCGAGCTCGATGAGCAGGACCACGCGTCGATCGTCTCCAGCGACTCCCGCGCCTACCCACGTGTGCTCGAGATCATCCGCCACGTCGCCGCCGCCGCACTCAACGAGACCACCGCCGGCTGACCTCCCGGCGACACCCGGCCGCGCCCCGGCCCGCCCACCCACAGCCGCGCCCCAGGCCCGCCCACCCACAGCCGCGCCCTCCAGAATCATCTGGACGCGATATATCGGGGCCCGATGACTCTGAGCGGCGCGGCTGCGCAAGGGGACGCCACTGCAAACGAGTGATGTCCCGGACCGTCTGCAACCGACGATCCAGGACATCACATTGGCGGAAGTGGAGGGATTTGAACCCCCGGTGCTGTTTAGGCACGCTCGCTTTCAAGGCGAGTGCATTCGGCCGCTCTGCCACACTTCCCCACCGTCGACCGCGACACACGCGGCCGCGTGGTTCCACGTGGAACCACCCTGCACGGCGCAGCCCATGCTAGTTGACCCGCCGCTCGCACAACCAGTCCGGGCCGGGTCAGCCGAACCGGGACATCGTTCGCGGACACGCTCCTCCGTCGACGCGGCTACCGTCAGAAGGCATGAAGGCCATCGAGTACACCAACGGTCCCGACTCCCTCACCCTCACCGAGGTCGAGGATCCCATCCCCGGACACGGCGAGGTGGTGATCGACATCGCCGCGACCGCTGTCAACCGCGCAGACCTGCTGCAGACGAAGGGCCACTACCCACCGCCACCCGGCGCGTCGGAGGTCCTGGGCCTGGAGTGCTCGGGCCGCATCTCCGCTGTCGGCGAGGGCGTCGAGGGCCTGGCGATCGGTGACGAGGTGTGCGCCCTCCTCGCCGGCGGCGGGTACGCCGAGAAGGTCGCCGTGCCGACCGGACAGGTGATGCCGGTGCCCGTCGGGGTGTCGTTGCACGAGGCTGCGACGCTGCCTGAGGTGGCGTGCACCGTGTGGTCCAACCTCGTCATGACGGGCGGACTGGGACGCGGACCCCTCACCTCTGATGCCCACTGGGGCGACCTCGCTCTGGGCCCGCCGCGTGTCCTGATCCACGGCGGCGCGGGCGGGATCGGATCGCACGCGATCCAGGTGTGCCGCGCTCTCGGCGCCCGGGTCGCCACCACGTGCGGCGGTCCTGAGAAGGCGCAGAAGTGCCGGGACCTGGGCGCGGAACTGGTGATCGACTACCGGGAGGAGGACTTTGTCGAGCGTGTAGGAGAATGGACCGACGACGACGAGAGGGGCCGTGGCGTCGACCTGATCCTGGATGTGATTGGCGCGAAGTACCTCGAGCGGAATGTCGCGTCGCTGGCGGCGGACGGTCGCCTCATCGTGATCGGGCTCCAGGGCGGAGTGAAGGCCGAGCTCAACCTGGGCAGGCTTCTCCCCAAGAGGGCGGGCATCCTGGCCACGAACCTCCGGGCTCGACCCGAAGACGGTCCAGGCGGAAAGGCCGGCATCTGCAGGGAGGTCGTGGATAACGTCTGGCCGATGATCGCGGCCGGCGATGTGACCACGAGCGTTTCCCGCGAGATCCCGTTGGCCCGGGCTGCGCAGGCTCTGGCACACCTCGAGTCCGGGGATTCACACGGCAAGCTCCTGCTCACCGTCAGCTGAGCGGAGAGTTCCTTGCGGACGTCACCCGTCGGTTCAGAGCTCGTCGAGCGCCTCGAGGGTCGTGTCGCACCAGTCCAACCAGAGTCGCTCCCCTTCGATCCCGAGCGTGAGAACCCGGTGCTGGAGGATTGCGCGCGGGTCGGCGGGGTCGACGGCGTCGAAGTCCCGTCGCTCGATATCCAGGTACCTCTGGAGGATCTCCCGTCGACGCCGGCGATGGTGGTCGAGCGCCCGGCGAAGCTCGTTGGTCCTGCCCGTCACGGCCGCGGCTCGCACCCGGACGGCGAGGGTCGATCGCGTCGGCTCTGGCTCGTCGTCCTCGCCGATCCAGTTTTCGAGGAGTTCGCGGCCGCTCGCCGTCACCGCGAACCGCTTGGGTTGCCCTCGCTTCGGCGGACCCTCCTGTGGTAGCTCGCGGATCAGTTCCGCCGACGCCAGCCGGTCGAGCTCGCGGTAGATCTGCTGATGCGTGGCTGGCCAGAAGTACCCGATGGATTTGTCGAACCGCCGGGCAAGTTCGATGCCGGTCCCCGCACGCTCGCTGAGGGAGGTGAGGATCGCAAATTTCAGTGACACTGGAGACGCCTCAGCGCACGCCGACGGTGGCGGTCGACAGCGCCTCGGCCGCCTCACGGTACTCATCACGCAGGCGGTCGACCAACTCACGGACGGTGCACGTCGAGGTGACGGCGCCGACGCCCTGACCGGCGCCCCAGATGTCGCGCCAGGCCTTGGAGCTGGTCACGTCGCCGGAGCCGAAGTCCATCGCGGTGGGATCCGATTCGGGCAGCGCATCCGGGTTCAGGCCCGCGGCCTCGATGCTGCCTCGCAGGTAATTGCCGTGGATGCCGGTGAAGAGGTTGCTGTAGACGATGTCGGACGCGGAGCTGTCCACGATCATCTGCTTGTAGTCCTGCGGCGCACGCGACTCCTCGGTCGCGAGGAACGCCGAGCCCACGTAGGCCATGTCCGCGCCGGCCGCGCGCGCGGCGAGAACCGAGCGACCATGGGCGATCGCGCCCGAGAGCAGCAGAGGCCCGTCGAACCACTCGCGAATTTCCTGGGTCAGCGCGAACGGTGACTGGGTGCCCGCATGCCCACCGGCGCCGGCGGCAACGGCGACCAGCCCGTCGGCGCCCTTCTCGATGGCCTTGCGGGCAAATTTGTTGTTGATCACGTCGTGCAGCACGATCCCCCCGTACGAGTGGACGGCCTCGTTGACCTCTTCGCGGGCGCCGAGAGAGGTGATGACGATCGGCACCTCGTATTCGACGACCGTGGCCAGATCCTCGGCGAGCCGGTCGTTGGACCTGTGGACGATCAGATTCACGGCGAACGGCGCCACGAACCCGTCCGGGTTCGCCTCTGCGTAAGCCGCGTTGCTCCGGATGATCTGGTCGAGCCACTCCGCGAGCGCCGACTGCGGGCGGGCGTTGAGCGAGGGGAACGCGCCGATCACGCCAGCCTGACACTGCGCGGCCACGAGCTCGGGGCCGGAGTAGATGAACATGGGCGAGCCGAGCACCGGGACGGAGAACGGACCGGAGAGGGCGGAGGGGAGAGCCACGGCATTTCCTTTCGCAGGGATACCCCGACGGTACGTTCGCCGGACCGTTCATGCAACTAGTTGCACAGACGCCGCTTCGCCACGAAGAGGATTTCTCGCGCATCGGTCAAGTAGATCTGCGCGAAATCCTCTTGCCGGCAACGCGCGCGGGGTCGGCGCGAGCGGGAGGGCGGCGCGAGTCGGGGTCGGCGCGAGCGGGAGGGCGGCGCGAGTCGGGGTCGGCGCGAGCGGGAGGGCGGCAATCGTGCGCCCTCAGCGGGATCAGGCCGGGTAGAGCTCGTCCGCCATAACCTCGGCCGCGACGACCATCGAGGCCACGACCGCGGGAGGGAATCCGCCCGAAGTCGGCATCTCCGGGACGCCAGCGGCCCCGGAGAGGTCAGCCGCCGCGACGAGCGCCCACGGGGAGCCGGCGGCGGCCAGCGAGCCGTGCTTGACATCGTAGTAGTCGGAGCCCGTGCGGATCGCCACCCCGGAAGCGCCACGGGCAGCGGCGAACAGATGCGGGTGAAAGCGAGTGCTCAGCCAGACCTGGCCCGCCCGGGCTGGCAATCCGGTAGCCCACAATTCTTGAAACGGCACGAAGCGAGCGGCGGGCAAGTCGAGTTCTGCCAGTGCGCGGCCGAGGTCGTCGTCGTGGTTCCCAGAACCCCCATCGCCAGCGGCGTCACCTCCGGTTGCGGCGCGAGCCCGCGCACACAGCAGGTCCCAGACCACCCGATCGCCGCCCGGGATGGACTCCACCACGGTCATCCGCTCCCCCGGCACCGCCCACGCAACGACGACCCGCGCCATCGCCTCGGCCAGTGTCACCGGGTCCACGAGGTCCGACTGCGCGCACAACACCAGGTCGCGGCAGGTGTCAGGGTCGAGCGAATAGACGGGATGGTCGGCAGGAACTGCCAGGTCGGCCCCGGCGAGGGCGAGCCAGCCATCGTCGCCGGCCAGGCTCACGGGAACGCCGGTCTCGGCCAGGAGGTCGCGGGACTCTGCGTCGCGGACGATTACCCGATCGAAGTCACGTAAGGCGTCGGCGAGCAGGTCGACCCGGCCCGAGGGCATCAGCCCCTGGCCCGTCGCCACCACGCGCGCACCGGACAGCCGCCCGGCCTCGCCCGCTCCGGCGGCCACGCCCAGATGATGCGGCCACTGTTCATTGACGTAACCTCCGCCAATCAGATGCACCACCGCTGCACCCCGCAGCAGGTCCACACCCGAGGCCAGCGCGGGCCGCACCCCGAGGTCAGACACCCCTCGGCGGCAGAAATCGATAGCCTCGGCGGCAGCGAAGTGCTCACCGGCCAGCCGCCACAGCGTGTCCGTGAAGACGACATCAGGGTGCTCGGCATCGTGCAGGACCGCTGCCTGTCCCGGAGTGTGACAGTCCACCACCACCGGCGTGCCCGGCAATCGATGCCGCAGGTAGCGCAGCCATCCGGCCAGCAATTGCTCGTCGCCGTGATTCGGATGCCCGGCCGGCGCCACCAGGTACACCGGCCGCTGCTCCGCACCGGGGCGACCCCAACGGGCATCCGCGGCCGCGCGGGTCCCATCCACACGCTGCCGTGCCCGGCGCCGCATCCCCGCTACCAGTCGGCCCGGCAACGACCCGGCGGACGCCCCGACGGTCGTGGTCACAGCCGGAGGTGCGCTGGGATGGGCGGCGACCGGATCCGTTGGCGCGTCTTGATGCGGCGGCGTCATGCATCCAGAGTGCCCCACCCCACCCTGCCTCGGCGCGCCCGGGTGCGGGGCCGGTGCGCGGCGGCCCGTCCGGGCATACGACGGTGGTTCGAGAGCCGGGTGGCGGGTCAGATCTTGACGACCATCTTGCCGGTGTTGGCGCCCTTCATCATGTCGAGGAATGCGTCGGCCGCGTTGTCGATCCCCTCCACCACCGTCTCGTCGTACACCAGGTCGCCGGAGGCCACCCAGGGCCCGATCTTCGAGGCGAAATCCTTGAAGTGGTCCATGTATCCGCCGACGGTGAAACCCTGCAGCGTCAGCCCCCGGGTGATGGCGTTCGACAGGTTGTCCGGCCCTGCGGACCGTTCGGTGGCGTTGTACGCGCTGATGGCACCACACAAGGCCAGACGCCCGCCGTCGTTCATCAGATCGAGTGCGGCTTCCAGATGGTCGCCGCCCACGTTGTCGAAGTAGACGTCGATCCCCTCACCGTTCTGCGTGCCGAAGTGCTCGCGCAGCATCGAGCGGACGGGGCCGTCCTTGTAATTGACGGCGGCATCGAACCCGTACCGCTCGGTCACGGTCGTGACCTTCTCCGCGGAGCCGGCCGACCCGACGACCTTGGAAGCGCCCTCGAGCCGTGCGATCTGCCCGACCACTGACCCGACCGCGCCCGCCGCGCCCGAGACGAACACCGACTCCCCGGACGTGAAACCCCCGATGTGCATCAGACCCACGTACGCCGTGAATCCGGTGAGTCCCAACACCCCGAGGTACGCGGAGGCCGGGACACCCTCGACCTCGTCGACAACCCGAAACTGCCCGCCGTCATCCTGGGCTACGTCGCGCCACCCCAGATCGTGCAACACCAGGGAGCCGACGGGGTGCGCGTCGGAACGCGACTCCACCACCCGGCCGACGGCGCCGCCGGTCATCGTCTCGCCCACCGCAAACGGTTGGACGTAGGAACGGCCCTCGCTCATCCGGCCGCGCATGTACGGGTCCACCGAGAGGAACTCGTTGGCCACTCGGACCTCGCCTTCGCCCAGGCTGGGCAATTCGACCTTCTCGGTGCGGAAATTCTCGTGTGTGGGCCAGCCCTTCGGGCGTGCCGCGAGCTGAATCTGTGTACTTGTCGTCATCACTCATGTGTACGCTCCCTCGCGGCGGGGCTGCCACCACGCCGACCTCTAGTAGGCTTCGCCCTCGTGCAGGACCAGCCCTTTCCCGATCCCACCGCGGCGACGCTCCCCGACGAGCGTGTGCGCGGTGAGATCGTCAACGACTCCCACACCTTCCGCCGGGCCGTGGCCGACCTGCGGCAGGGCCTGAACCAACGTGAACTGTGGCTCTCGCTGGGCTGGCAGGACATCAAGCAGCGTTACCGCCGCTCCACACTGGGCCCGCTGTGGATCACCATCGCCACCGGCGTTATGGCCGTGGCCCTGGGCCTGCTGTACTCGATCCTCTTCCAGATCCCGCTGGCCGAGTTCCTCCCCCACGTCACCGTGGGCCTCATCATGTGGGGGTTCATCTCCGGCTGCATCAAGGAGGGCTCGGAGGTCTTCATCGCCAACGAGGGCCTGATCAAGCAACTCCCCAGTGCGCTGAGCGTGCACGTCTACCGGCTGGTGTGGCGACAGTTCCTGTTCCTGCTGCACAATCTGGTTATCTGGGTGGTGCTCATGGTGGTCTTCCCGCGCCCGCTGGGTTGGGAACTGCTGCTCTCGGCCCTCGGGCTGGCAGTGCTCATGGTCAACGGCGTATGGGTGGCCATGCTGTTCGGCATCCTCGCCACCCGCTTCCGTGACATCGCCCCGCTGCTCGACTCGATGGTCCAACTGCTCTTTTACATGACCCCCATCGTGTGGACCACGCAGACGCTGTACGAGCAGGGCGGCGACATCGCCGACCGAGCCCGCATCGCCGAACTCAACCCGCTCTACCATTACCTGGAGATCGTGCGCGCGCCCATGATCGGAGAGCCCGTCGCCGCCTATCACTGGTGGATCGTCCTGGGCTGCACCGGCGTGGGCCTGCTGCTGGCCTTCCTCGTCCTGCGCCAGTTCCGCGCCCGAGTCCCCTACTGGGTGTAGGAGGTACATCCCATGAGCTCCGCTGCACCCACTCCGGGAGGCCCGTCCATCGACTGCGTCGACGCATGCGTGGACTTCCCCATCTTCGACGCCAAATCGCGCTCCCTGAAGAAAGCAGTTCTCGGATCCGCGGGAGGCGCCATCGGGCGGAATGCGTCCAACGTCGTCGTCGTCGAGGCACTTAAAGACATCACCCTCTCTCTCCGGGAAGGCGACCGCATCGGCCTGGTCGGGCATAACGGCGCCGGCAAGTCCACGCTGCTGCGCCTGCTGTCCGGCATCTACGAACCCACCCGCGGCGCCGCACGGATCCGCGGGCGCGTGGCCCCCGTGTTCGACCTCGGCGTGGGCATGGATCCGGAGATCACCGGCTACGAGAACATCATCATCCGCGGCCTGTTCCTCGGTCAGACGCGCAAGCAGATGAAGGCCAAAGTCGAGGAGATCGCCGACTTCACCGAGCTCGGCGACTACCTCGACATGCCGCTGCGCACTTACTCCACCGGCATGCGGGTGCGCTTGGCGATGGGCGTGGTGACCTCGATCGATCCCGAGATCCTGCTGCTCGACGAGGGTATCGGCGCCGTGGACGCGGAGTTCATGAAGAAGGCGCGCGTGAAGCTGGCCGAGCTGGTCTCCCGCTCCGGCATCCTGGTGTTCGCCTCGCACTCCAACGAGTTCCTGGCCCAGCTGTGCGACTCCGCCATGTGGATCGACCACGGCCGCATCCGCCAGCACGGCGGAATCGAGGAGATCGTCACCGCCTACGAGGGGCCGCAGGCCGGCAAGTCGATCGCCGCGTACATGGACAGGATGGCAAGTGAAGGCTGAGCCCGCGCAGCCCCGGCGCGTCGTCGCCGTGGTGGTGACGCACCGCCGCCTCGAGCAGCTCCGCGAATCGCTGGACGTGGTGTGTGGCCAGACCCGACCGATCGATCATCTGGTGGTGGTGGACAATGCCGACCAGCCCGAAGTCCGCGCCCTGGTCGAGTCCCAGCCGGTCGAGGTCACCTACATCGGCTCCCGGCACAACCTGGGCGGCGCGGGCGGGTTCGCGCTCGGCATGCTGCACGCCCTGGCCACCGGCGCCGACCTCGTGTGGTGTGCCGACGATGACGGCCGCCCCGAGGGTCCCGAGGTCCTGGCCACGCTGCTGAGCTGCATGGACCGTCATGGCCTGGCACAGGTGTCGCCGGTGGTGTGCGATCTCGACGACCCCGACCGCCTGGCTTTCCCCCTCCGCCGCGGCCTCGTCTGGCGCCGGCTACGCAGCGAGTTATTTGCTGACGGCGAGTCAGTGGGCACCGCTGACTCCCTGCTGCCCGGCATCGCGTCCCTGTTCAACGGCGCCCTGTTCACCGCCGACTGCCTGGACCTGGTGGGCGTGCCCGACCTGCGGCTGTTCATCCGTGGCGACGAGGTGGAGGTCCACCGCCGCCTGGTGCGTTCCGGACTGCCCTTTGGCACCTGCCTCACCACCGCGTACCTGCACCCGCAGGGCTCCGACGAGTTCAAGCCGATCCTCGGCGGTCGCATGCACACGCAGTTTCCGGACGACCCGGTCAAGCGCCATTTCACCTATCGCAACCGCGGGTACCTGCTCACCCAGCCGGGCATGCGCAGGCTCATCCCGCAGGAGGTCGTGCGCTTCGGCTGGTACTTCTTGATCTCGCGGCGCGATCCGGCGGGCTTCCGAGAGTGGCTGCGACTGCAGCGCATGGGCGCCGGCGAGCACTTCGACAAGCCCTGACCGGGGGGCGCATGATGGGCGTATGACCGACTGGATCGTGATGCAGGACCGCGCCGCCGAGCTCTACACCCGTCTACTGCCCGCCATCGCAGACTGGGACGCGCCGTCGCCGTGCAGCGAGTGGACAGCGCGTGAGGTGCTGGCGCATGTGGTGGACGAACAGCTATGGGTCCCGGGCCTGCTCGCGGGCGGCACGGTGGACGAGGTGACCGACGATCTTGCGGACCGCCTCCGCCGCCTGCGCGACGCTTCCGGCCCTGAGCTCGTAGGGGAATGGGAGGCACTGCGCGCTCCGGTCGCGGCGGCGTGGCGTGGGACCCCCGACGACGACGACGTCAACCTCTCCTACGGAACCGCGCCGGTGCGGCATTATCTCGCGCAGCAGACTTTTGATCTGGCGGTTCATGCCTGGGATCTGGCCGCGTCGCAGGGCGTGGAGCTGCGGTGGGGCGATGAGCTTGCGCGGGCCGTGGTGGAGTTCGTGCGGTCCGATCTCTCGGATGACCCGGCGCCTGACCTGTTCGATCCGCCCGTGCCCGGTTTCGACGACCCCGCTGCCTCCGACCAGGACGAAGCACTGGCGCTGACCGGCCGTGATCCGTCTGCATGGCCGACGACCCGCCCGTAGCGCCAGCGTCAGCACCAGCGCCAGCACCAGCCCCAGCCCCAGCGCCAGCACCAGCCCCAGCGCCAGCCACGAGACCCATCGGATTGCGGCGCACCTATGGGATCCTATGGGTCTGGCGCAATCCGATAGGTCTCGCGAACGCCTAAGATAGCCATTACTCGAAAATCCGAGCCGCACGCGTCGGGAGCAGTAGTTCAGGCCCGTTGGCGGAGCCTCACCAGCCAAAAGCAGTGTCCCCGCCGCGGCGGGGCGTCCACATTCCGTGCGGATCGTCGATTGGCCCGGTGCGCACCGGCGGGTACACATCCGTCCGCGACCACCGGCTACGCAACGCCGACGCCGCGCGTTCGCTCACCGAATCCTCGACAAGTGCGGACCGGGTCAGCTCGCCGCCTGCATCCGCTCCCGCGCCTGCCACTGTCTCTGTCTCTGTCGCAAATGCTGCGAGAGACGCGGTCGCTGTACCGTCCGCAGTTACTGCGGACGCTGCTGCTGTCGCAGTCGAGGTCGCGGCCGCCGTCGCGGACTCAGTCCCAGCGGTGTGGCCTGCACCTGTGATTCGAGTGCTGGCGGATTCGCGGACAACGATCACCGTCCAGCCGGCCCGACGCAGCTGCATGCGACTGCGGCCGGGAGCTGCCCAGCCAAGCGGTGTGGGGCCCCCACCCGGTGTGAGCACCACGCAGCGGGCTACCGGATCCGCCAACGGAAGCTCGAGTGTGCACTTGCCCAGTCGAATCGTGTAGCCGTGGCGGAAATCGCCACAACGCGCCGCGGCCAGCGCGAGACGGGCTCGGGTCGACGCGGTCGACCCAGATCGCAGATCCACCGCCGCCGCAACCCGAATCAGTTCCCGAGCCCCCCGACCGGCCGGATGCTCCGCGACCGCGGCGAGCTGCGCCGGCAACTCAGGAACCGTCGCGCAGAGCCGCTCCACCGAGACCACTGCGTCATCGAACTCCAGATCTCGTGCCAGGTCCCGGCAGGTGCGCAGTGGAGTGGTGACACGCAGTCCATCCACCTCTGTCACGGCGGACGGGGGCATCGACCCGTAGCGGTAGATGCGCCCCTCACGGGTTTTGCGGGTCCGCGGCAACCAGATCTCCGGCAGGGCCTCATCTGGAGCTGAATCGTCGCCCCAGAAAAGCGCTGCACTGCGCCCCCGCAGAACGCCTTCGGGCCATACGCGGGCGAGTGCACGACTGCGCAAGCCCAGTTCGTCAGACTGATCCGCGCGGCGGTACATGCCGTGCCAGATCCTGCGATAGTGCGTGCGACCCGGCGCATCCGGCACGGCCGCGGCCAATTCGGCTGTCGTCATCGGCCCGGGCGGCAAGCCTGCGGGAATCTCGTTCGTATCGGCCGCCACCTCGCGCCGCAACTGTGTCGGGGACGTCCGGTTCAGAGCAGGTGAATTCATGCCGCCTACTCTGCGTCACCGACGCCTCCGTCCCACCGCGAACCAGAGGCCGTCGAGCGCGAACTGTGGATAACTCCGAAATGTGGAATTCTCGTGCTCCGGTCCGCAACCGCCTCGCCGCCGAACAGAGGATTTCGAGCAATCGCACTCGGTCGATGCGGCCATTTTCCTCTTCGCGGCGGATGAGGGAGCGGCGGAGGAGGGAGCGGCGGGAGCCGCGGGATCAGAGTCCGTAGAGGCGGGCCCAGTTCTCGCGCGTGGTGAGCCGGTTCTGCGCCCGCCGCCACTGCTCCTGCGCTGCCGGGGCCTCGCGGACGAACCGCGCCAGCAGTGCGACCAACCGCTTATGCAGCTCGGTCACACGAGCCGGGTCCACCTTGCGGTAATGCACTCCGGTCTGGGAGGCATCGGTCACGTAGACCTCGTCGAACAGCGAGACATGCCACCAGGCGGCGTCCTCATACGGGATCGCCACCACGCCACGGCGCTGTCGTCCGAGCTTCTGGACCAGCAGTCGCTTTGCGAGAACTTGGTCCTCGCGGTCCTCGCGTGGGATGCCGATCTTGCGCTCGACAGTGATCCCGGCGGGCAGCGCTTCCACTCCGAGCTTGACCGTCTCCGGATATCCAGAGCGCTCCTCGCGGACAGCTGCGAGGGCCTGCTGACCGCCATCGCCCACGCCGTTGGGTCCGTCGGGTCCGTCGAGGAATGCCTCGATACCCCGCATCCGGGTGGCGGCCAGGCCGTACTGCATGGCCACGATCGCCCGCAGGATGCTCCGGCACAGCTTCTTCGCCATGTCCCCGGCATCGATGCCCTGCCGGATTGCGGCGGTGGCCAGGGCGTTGCGGTGAGAGAAGAACTGGCCGAAGTCGTCGCCGTCCTTCCAGTAGAAGTCGGCGTGCCACACGGCCGCGCCCTGCAGGGTGCACGTGGGCATTCCGGCCTGACGGCAGCGTAGGCCGTACTCGATGTCGTCCCACTGGAAAAAGTACGGCATCGGCAGGCCGACCTTCTCCACGACCTCGCCGGGGATGAGACAGGACCACCACGCGTTGTACTCGGCGTCGATCCGTCGCTCTTGCCTGTTCTCCACCACCGACTGGTCGCGCAGCGCCCACCCGTCGGCGTCGAGACCGCCCTGCAACTCGCTCAGGTTCGTCCGCTCGGCCGACACCAGCAGGTAGTCCGGGTTGAACAGGTACAGCATCTGCGCACCCACCAGCATCGGCTCACGCGTCACGGCGGCGAAGGCGAACAGCCGTAGGACCGTTTCCGGCTCCACACGCACATCGTCGTCCATGAGCAACACGTCCACCGGGCCGGTGGAGCCCGGAGCGGTGGCCTCGAACATCCCGCGGCTGAAACCACCGGCTCCGCCGAGGTTGGGCTGACGCAGGTAGTGCAGACGATCGCCGAACTCCCCGGCCGCGTGCTGGAACTGTTCGCGCGTCTCCACGAGATCGGTGCCCTGGTCCGTCACGTAGAGGTCGTCGATCAGGTCCGCGACGAGGGGGTCGGAGGCGAGCGAGTCAACAGTGGCCGCGCAGTCATCAGCCCGGTTGAACGTGCAGATAGCCACTGTGGCGCGGCGGGCGGGCCTCGTCGTCGTTGTACTCCACGTGACCTCAGAGACGGTGGCCACGGCGTCCACGGCGTGGAATTCCACCCACATGGCGCCGCCGTCCGTGAACGCGTCCACCGGCACGTCCAGCACAGCCATCCCGTCACCGTGGTGGTGGACCACATCTACCGTCCGCACGTGCGACCCGATATCGGAGGCCCGCACGAGCACGTCCACCCGGCCGGCCGACTCCACGGACACCCGCACCGTCAGCCCGGTCACGAAGGTCCACCGTTGCCAGTAGGAGGCCTCGAACCGACCGAAGTAGGTGTTGGTGTCGACGATCGCGCCGGCGTCCAGGTGCAGCTCCGAACGGGTGCGGCGCACTACACCCCGCACGATTCGCGAGTAGAGATCGTCGTTGACCCACCGCTGCGGGCCGGAGAACAGACTGCGCTGGAGCAGCAGGTCGCGGTCGGGCCGGGCGGCTCCGGAGTCGGTGTCTTCGGCGGTCACGGTGGTGGCGTCCATGGGACGATGCGCTCCTGGGAGTCGGTTATGCGGTGGCGTCCAGGCTAGTCGCAGGGTCCGACGGTGCCGCCTCGACGACCGGCGAGTCGGTGTTCGGTGGTTGCCCGGATGGCGTCACCGCAGGGATCCCGGGCGGGGGCAGCACCGGTGGATGATCCGCAGGCACCGGCAGGACCTCATACAGGCGCGCGCCGGGGTTGGCCTCCACCAGACGCAGATTCGGATTGAGGTGCAGCCCGATGAACCCACCCGGACGACCCGGCCCGCCCACCGACCCGGTTCCGACGATCACCCAGCGCACGTCCTGCCGCACCATCTCCCGGGTCACGATCGGATCGAAGCCATAGCGGTTGACCGAGGTGTACAGGACCATCCGGTCGGCCCCTACCTGCGCGACAGGGTCGTCGGCGAGCGGCGCTCCGAACACCACCGGCACACCGTGCAGCGCGTACACCCAGGCGGTGCCGTCGAACGGGTCGCCAAGAACCACCCCGCCGTCGTACCTCTCCCCCAGTCCGTCCAAGACGACCCGCTCATCGGCGGTGACCGCCGGCCCGTCTCCATAGCCCCACACACGCATGTCGCGGGCGAGTACGCCGTGTCCGGACGCTGTGAGCAGCGCGAGCACCGCTACCACCGCGACCGCCGGCCGGGCCGCCGGTCTGCGCACCGAACCGCGCGGGACGAGCGCCCGTACGCCCGCGCCCGCGAGCACCGCGGAGGGTAGGACGAGTAGTGAGGCGAACCGGTTGACGTCGTCCCACCAGAAGCCGGTGGCCTGCCGGACCCAGTCGCCCTGCACCGCGGCCGCCAGCACGTACAGCACGCCAAAGACCAGCAGCGCGGTGAAGGGTGCGGCCAGCGGTCGACGACGACGTGGGTCGGTCACGGCCGCCACGAGCCCGACGAGCACCGCCACCGCCATGCCCATCGAGGCCACCGCCGTCGGTCCGAGGTCCAACACCCCGGCCACCGCACGCCCCACACCCACCTCGCGCGGCCACGAGAAGCTGGCGAGCGATTCGGTGGTCCCCGCCGTCACCATGCGCACCGACCAGCCCACATACGCCCCCGCCGGCAGCGCGGCCAGGACGAACCCGCCCACCACCACCAGTCGCGAGCGCAGCCCGGGAGCGGTGACCAGCCCCGCGACCGCCTGCGCGGAAAGGGGAATCACCGCCGCCAGCGCCACCGACGGGTGCACCGACCACGCCCCCGCCATCCCCGCGCCCAGCAGCAGCGCGTGCGCCGGCATCCGTGGTCGCCGCGCGGCGAGCTGCTCGCCCAGCAGTATCAACCCCGGGATCACGGCCACGCCGAGCGCGTAGGGCAACAGCGGTCCGTGTGCCAGTGCCAGGTACGGGAATGTCCACGCCGACGCCGCGACCACCGCGGAGGCCACCGCCGCGAGCCGGGAACCGCCGCAGAGCCTGCCCGTGAGGACGGCGACGCCCAGGACAAACACGACCCCGGTCGCCGCGGAGACAGCGTTCAGAGCCTCCGGCAGCGCGCCCCCTGGTAGACCGACCAGCAACGCCGCGAAGGCGTGGTAGGTATCCGGGTAGAAGAAATGCGGATTGGCGGGCTGGCTCACCGGGGCCAGGTCAGTGACCCCGGCCCGCCCGGTCTCGGCGATGAACCGGGTGGCACCGCCGTGAAAGATGGCGTCCCAATTCTGGGGGATGGCCGTCAGACCGTGGGTGGCGATGAGGACCTGGATCGCGGGGACCGCGGCCAGTACGACGACGACGAGGTCGA
The DNA here is from genome assembly GCF_000226215.1 of Dietzia alimentaria 72. Taxonomy (GTDB): domain Bacteria; phylum Actinomycetota; class Actinomycetes; order Mycobacteriales; family Mycobacteriaceae; genus Dietzia; species Dietzia alimentaria. The sequence goes on along the minus strand of NZ_AGFF01000005.1, from coordinate 133,894 downwards.
TCACCCCAGGGCCCGGCCCGCCACTGCGGGGTTCGTCGTCGTCGTCCCTCCCCTCGCCACGCCGCCACGTCCCTCGGTCGGTGGCCCGGGCGGCGATACCCACCATGCCGGCGGCGGTCAGGGCGGCGAGCGCGGTCAGCCCGGCCGAGAGGAGGCCCCATCGCAGGTCCGCCGCGGCGGTGACCGCGCTGCCCACCGCGACCACGGCCAGAGTCAGCGCTGGTCCGGCCGCGACGGCGTCCCGCCACCGGATGCCGGCGGCCCGGCAGATCGCCGCGCCCGGCACGATCAGCAGCACCACCGCGGCGAGCAGGATCAGCGCGACCATCATCAGCTCAGCGCACGCGGAAGATCACGGTCCGCTGGACGATGAAGTTGGTCACTGTCGCCACTCCCTGGGCGATCACATAACCGACGGTGCTGGCCCAGAACATGCCCCAGCCCATCCCCTCGAACCATGGCACCAACACCATGAACAGGCCCCACTGGACGCCGAACATCACCGCGTACAGCCCCATCGTGGCCACGAACCGGGCCCGGGACGGCTCCGCCTGGAACGTCCACCGTCGGTTGAGCGCGTACGCGGTGAGCGTGCCGGCGACGAACGAGAGCGCTTTGGCCGCGCCGTGGCCCATGCCGGCCAGCATGAACAGTTGCAGCAGGCCGTAGTCAACGACTGCCGACAGAACCCCGGTCAGAAAGAACCGGATGACCTGGGTCTTCAGATCGGAGGGCTGGTTCGGGTCGGTCTCGTGCCGCGATTCGAGCGGGTCAACGGCACCGCGCAGCGAATCGAGTACGGAGTCCTCCGGCTGGTCCGCCGACGCGTCGTGTGGGGGTCTGCCGTTGGATGTCGTCACGCGGCCAGCGTAGTGCGAGGGTCTAGGAATCGGGGGACGAGGGACGGCGGTATCCGCGGCGCAGCGCGGACGACGGTCGCGCGCCCCGGAAGTGGTGCGCGTCGCAGTCCTCCCAGTCGCGTGCCCACGAGGGGTCTTTTGCGCTGGCGAGCAGCTCGCCCTCGTCCAACCAGACGTACAGCTCCTCGTAGGTCATCACACGGGCCGGGTCGATCCTGCGTAATACGTGCTCGGGGCCCAGTTCGCCGAATGAGGTCAGACCCATCGAGGCGAGCATCCGCATCGCCGACCGCACGGTGGCCTGTTGATACCGCATCACCCGGGGCCCCTTGTCGGCCACGACCACGGCGCGGCTACGCCGCGGGTCCTGGGTGGCCACCCCACTAGGGCAGGTGTTTGTGTTGCACCGTTGAGCCTGGATGCAGCCGGTAGCCATCATCATCGCCCGCGCCGAACTGCAGAAGTCTGCCCCGAGAGCGATACGCCGGATGATGTCGTTGCCGCCGCTGATCTTGCCTGCGCAACCGATGGCCACGCGGTTGCGGAGACCGGTACCCACCAGCGCGTTGTGGACGATCACCAGGCCTTCTGTCAGCGGTGTGCCCACGTTGTCCTCGAACTCCACCGGAGCGGCCCCGGTGCCGCCCTCAGACCCGTCGACCATGATCCAGTCCGGAGTGACGCCCGTCTCGAGCATCCCCTTACACATCGCCAAAACTTCTCGGCGGTCCCCCACGCACAGCTTCAGGCCCACGGGCTTACCGCCGCTCAGCGACCTCAGCCTTGCTACGAACTCCATCATCTCCACGGGGGTGGAGAAGGCCGAGTGGGCTGCCGGACTGACACAGTCCTGCCCCTGCGGAACGTCGCGTGCTGCCGCGATCTCCGCGTTGACCTTGCTGGCGGGCAGCACCCCACCGACGCCGGGCTTGGCCCCCTGGCTGAGCTTGACGGCTATCCCCTTGACCTCGGGTCTGGCCGCCTTTTCGGCAAAGGTGTCGGGATCGAAGTGGCCGTCGGAGGTCCGGCAACCGAAGTAACCTGAGCCGAATTCCCAGATGATGTCGGCGCCGTGCTCGAGGTGGTACTTCGTCAGCCCACCTTCGCCGGTTTCCTGGGCGAAGCCGCCGTGCCGTGCGCCATAGTTCATCGCCACGACCGCATTAGCGGACAACGCGCCGAAGCTCATAGACGAGATGTTGAGCAGCGCGATGTCGTAGGGCTGCGTGCAATCAGGGCCACCGAGTCGCACCCTGGGCGGGACATCCGCGGGTTCGAGCGGATTGATCGAGTGCAGGATGTGGTCGTATCCGGCCGAGGTGACGTCCTTCTCCGTGCCGTACGCATCCTCGGCACTGATTCCCTTGGCCCGCTGGTAGATCATGGTGCGGGTGGTGCGGTCGAAGGGCCGGCCGTCGTCATCGCGCTCGATAAAGTACTGCTGGATCTCCGGACGAAGCGCCTCCATGGCGAAGCGGGCGTGGCCGATGACCGGATAATTGCGCAGCATCGAGTGTCGCTGCTGGAAGAAGTCGCGGACCCCGAGCGCGGCGACGGCGGCTGCTCCCGCGGCTGCCACGCCGAACCCCGCTCGTCCGGACAGATGGTGACGGTCCATGGATCCTCCGTTCCCACTTATTTCCGAGTCGGTGTGCCCTCGATGATCCATGAGAACACCGCACGGGTCCGTGCCACCACCGAACATCGCTCGTGCGCCCAACATCAGGCTTGTCCCGTAAACCATGACGTGCGATAGTTTGTCCATCGCGCGCACACCAGCGCGATTCTGGTCGAACCGTCCGCCGGCACATCCGCCGAGTGTGTTCGATTGTCGCGGTAGCGATCCGCTGCGGCCACCCCATCTCCCTTCGGCGTACACACCACATGGTCCGCGCCAACACCCCGGGTGCGTCGACATCGCCTCCACCAACGCATCTGAGCAGAGCCGGTCGGTGCACCGATGTCATTGACGCGCCGCCGTCCCTGCTCCTTCCGACCAGGAGGACCTCATGTCCAAGTTCACCGCCACCATCGAGACCGCGGCCGTTCTCGACACCACTGCCGTCGTGTTCTCATACACGCCCACCGGCCGGGCTGTCGCGGCCTCTGCCTCGCCGCGCACCCCGGCCCCGCGGACGGTCACCCCGTCGTGCACGCCCACCGGGCGCATCGTCTCGGCAACGTCTCCGGCACCTGTGGCCGCGCCCCACTCGGGCAGCGCTACCGTCGCTTCCTCCGGGGAGGCCGCCGCCTAGCGTTCTCGCACGGGCCCAGGTCGGAACCCGTCCGCGTCATCCGCGTCGCGGACGGGGCGGGTGTGTATACCGTGAGCGCATGAGGTCGCGGCGCCCCCTCCGTCCCGGTCGCGTGATGGTCGCGGCATCGCTTGCGCTGGTCTGCGTGTTCGCCGGCGCTCCTGCCGCCGGCGCGCAGTCCGCGGCGGCCCCGCCCGATGAACGCATTCCGGAGCGCTACCTGCCGAGTCCGTCGCCGGACCCGTGGTATTCGTCCCCACCTCCAGTCGACTCCGCGACCGCGCCCGGCACGATCCTGGACACCCGGCCGGTGACGATCCCGCCACACAACGTCCGCAACTTCGGCCGCGGCTGGCAGGTCCTCGTCCGGAGCAACAACTCGCACGATCGCCCGGAACAGATCATCTCGACGATCATCGAGCCCGCCACCCCGTGGCCCGGGCCCGGCCCGCGACCGCTGGTCTCGTTCAACGCCACGATCGACTCGCTCGGTCTGGAGTGCATGCCGTCACACGTGTTGCCGCACGAGTTCAGCCTCGAGATGCCTCCCTTCCTGCAGATCCTCGCCGACCGCGGCTACGGCCTGGTCGTGACGGACTTCGAGGGCCCGAAGGCCGCCTACGCCGCGGGTCGGGCCAACGGTCGCGCGGTCCTGGACGGCATCCGGGCGGCCCGGTCGTTCGTCGCCCCCGGCGATGCCGCGCCGCTGTTCGGCGACTCCCGAGTCGTGCAGGTCGGCTACTCCGGCGGCGGCATCGCCACCGGCTGGGCCGCCCAGCTCCAGCCGGTCTACGCACCCGAGCTCACCGGCGTTCTGGTGGGATCCTCGGTGGGCGGCGTGCCCGCCGACTACGCGGAACTGTTCGACACCATGGACGGGACCCTCGGTTCGGGTCTCTACCGCGCAGCGATACTCGGGCTCGCCCGGGAATACCCGGAGCTGTACCCACTGCTCAACGACACCGGCGACGTTCTGGCCCACCTGAGTCGTGATTCCTGCGCCGCCGCCAACACCGCCGCCGGAATCTTCCACACACCGCTGTCCCTGCTCACGAGCGTCGACCCACGGACCGACCCGACCGTGCTCCGGGTGCTCGCACGGAACCGTCTCGGCACCGCGAACCCCCGGAACGGGGTGGACCCCCGCGAGGTGCCCACCGGGCCGGTGCAGGTCTGGCACGGCGATTCGCTCGTCCCGATCGGCCCCGGCCCGGGCTCGGAGCAGGGGCCCGGCGACCTGTTCATCCCGGAGTGGACCGCCCGGCGTCTCGCCGACGAATGGTGTGCAGCCGGCGCGGACGTCCAATACACGCCCGTTGCCGGCGAACACGTCACGGCCGCGTACACCGCGGTGGGCCCGGCCCTGGACTGGGTGGACGACCGCGCCCGCGGCATTCCGTTCACAACAGGGTGCCGCTAGCAGCCGCCTCCGGATGATGGCCCGGCCTCACACCGCGGGATCGCCCGGCCGGTCGTCGCGACGCCGCCCCTGGACTACCCGGTGGGCCCAGCTGGGCAGAGAGCCATCGCAACCGCCTCCGGATGCGCTGGCTCTCGTGCTCGCGCTGGCTGACTGCACACCGGACCCAGGGGTGCGCTGCCGAAATGGACCACAGAGGGCGCGCAGGTCACAGCCGCAGCGCACCTGAGGCCGGAGGCGCTAGCCAGCTGCACGCACCTTCCGCGGCGGGCACTAGTGAGCGGCCGGGCAGGTCCTAGAGCGCCGGGGTGCAACGCCACTGCCGGGGTGACGTGACCGCATCGGGCGAGTCGGCCTGCCGGTGCCGTTCATGCACCCGGGTCTCCCCGAGCGGTAACCTCGACCACGTGAGCACCGTGCAGAACAACACCCCGGCCCCGTCCTCGCTGGATACCGAACTGAAGCGTCTCACCGGCTGGGGCCGTACCGCCCCGGCGATGAGTCATGTGCTCACGCCACGGTCGGTGGAGGAGATCTCGGCGGCCGTCGCGGCCGTCAACGATTCCAATGCCTCGGCCCCCGCACACCTGCAGCGCGGCGTGGTGGCGCGCGGGCTCGGCCGCTCGTACGGCGACAGCGCCCAGAACTCCGGCGGACTGGTCCTGGACATGAGCCGGTTCAAGCGCATCCACGAGCTCAATGCCGACTCCGCAACCGCAGTGGTCGACGCCGGCGTGAACCTGGATCAGCTCATGCGCGCGGCGTTGCCCTTCGGCCTATGGGTGCCTGTCCTCCCGGGCACCCGTCAGGTGACCGTCGGCGGTGCGATCGGCCACGACATCCACGGCAAGAACCACCACTCGGCCGGCTCATTCGGCAATCACGTCACCCGTATGGAACTGCTGGTCGCGGATGGCCGGATCCTCACCCTCGAGCCGGGCGGCACCTCCGACGACCCGCAGGGCACCCTCTTCTGGGCCACCGTCGGCGGCAACGGTCTGACGGGCGTGATCCTCAAGGTCTGGATCGCCATGACCCGCACCGAGACCGCGTTCTTCCTGGCGGACACGGACCAGACGGCCTCTCTCGACGAGACCATCGCGCTGCACACCGACGGTTCGGAGTCCAAGTACACCTACTCGTCGGCGTGGTTCGACGCGATCAGCGCGCCGCCCAAGATGGGCCGCGCCGCCGTCTCACGCGGATCGCTGGCCACGCTCGCGCAGCTGGAGGAGTACGCGCCCAAGCTCGCCAAGGATCCGTTGGCTATGAACGCCAAGCCGCTGCTGACGTTCCCGGACGTGTTTCCCAACGGCCTGGCCAACAAGTTCACGTTCATGCCGATCGGCGAGATCTACTACCGCATGGGCGGGACCAGCAGGAACCAGATCAAGTCGCTCCCGGCGTTTTATCACATGCTCGATCTGTTCGGAGAGTGGAACCGAGCCTTCGGCACCAAGGGTTTCCTGCAGTACCAGTTCATCGTCCCGCCCGGCGCCGTCGAGGGTTTCAAGGAGATCCTCGGCGACATCCAGCGCTCCGGCCATTACTCGTTCCTCAACGTATTCAAGCTGTTCGGCCCGGGCAACCAGGCGCCGCTGTCCTTCCCCATGGAGGGGTGGAACGTGTGCGTGGACTTCCCCATCAACGACCGTCTCAACGCGTTCGTCAATCATCTCGACGCCAAGGTCATGTCGATGGGCGGTCGTTTGTACACGGCCAAGGACTCGCGCGTCCCGGCCGACCGCTTCCACGCGATGTACCCGCAGATCGACTCGTGGATCTCCACCCGCCGGGAGATCGATCCCCACGGTGTCTTTGTCTCCGATATGGGACGCCGCCTCGAACTACTCTGACCCCACCGGACCCGCGTTCGGAGACCGTCACGCACGAGAGGGAACGAGATGGCACACGACGTCCGCATGATCATGCTCAGCACCGAGGACCTGGACGCGTCGATCGCGTTCTACGAGTCGGTGGGGATGACGGTGAAGTTCCGCGACGGCACGCACTTCGCCGCCCTGGACGGCGGCTCGATCACCCTCGCTCTGGCTACCAAGGTCGATCACCCGATACCGGGCCAGGTCGTGGTGGGAATCAAGACCGACGACGTCGACGCAGCGGCCCGCGACGTGGAGGCGGCGGGCGGGGTGATCGTGGCGCAGCCCCACGACGACGCCCATGAACGACGCGCCGTGGTCTACGACGTCTCCGGGAACGGTCTGGTGTTCTACAGCCCACTGCAGCGGTAGCGTCGGATGCCGTCGGTAGACTATCGCCCATGATCAATGCCGTCGGCGTCCCCCAGACCCTTCTCCTGCTTGGTGGAACCTCGGAGATCGGCCTGTCGATCTGCGCGGAGTACCTCCAGCAGGGCCCGATGCGCGTGATCTTGGCCTGCCTGCCGAACGATCCGTCGATCGAGGACGCGCGCGCCGAGATGACCGCCGCCGGTGCAACGTCGGTGCAGGTGGTGGACTTCGACGCTGCGGCCACAGAGACCCACCCGGCCGCGTTCGAGCAGATCTTTGCTGATGGGGACGTGGACGTGGCGATCGTCGCGTTCGGTCTGCTGGGCGAGAACGAAGAGCTGTGGTCCGACCAGCGCAAGGCCGTCCAAATCGCGCAGGTCAACTACACCGGCGCCGTCTCGGTGGGCGTGCTGCTGGCGGAGAAGATGAAGGTGCAGGGGTACGGCCGGATCATCGCCATGAGCTCGGCCGCCGGGCTGCGGGCCCGCCGCTCCAACTTCGTCTACGGCTCCACCAAGGCTGGACTGGACTCCTTCTACACGGGCCTCGGCTACGCGCTCTCCGAGTACGGGGTCGACGTCCTGGTCATCCGGCCCGGCCAGGTACGCACCCGCATGTCCGCGCACGTCGACGAGGCTCCGCTGACCGTCAACAAGGACGAGGTGGCCCGCATCGCGGTCAAATACTCGGGTCGCGACAAGGGCGCGGTCTTCGCCCCGGCCGCATTCGGCGGTGTCATGGCAGTGCTGACCCACGTGCCGCGCCCCATCTTCCGCAAGCTCCCCTTCTGACGATGCCGGTGGCGCTTCGAGGGCTCGGCCTGGCAGGTGCGGCGACGCTCCTGGCCGCCCTCGTCACCGGAGTCGTCCTCGTCGGCTTCTCGCTGGTCTCGTTTCCCGCCTACGGAAACTCCAACGTTCTGCGGGCGTTGACGGTGGTGGGCCAGGCCGCCGCGATCGCCCTGGTGGCGGTGGCGATCCTGTCCGCCCGCGCGGGCGAGCGACCGGCCCTGAGCAGCATGGCGAACACCGACATCGTCGCTGACGGCAGTGGGCGTGGGCGTCCGGCGCTGGTCCGCCTGGGCAAGCTGGCCGCACCCAGCGGCTCCGCGTTGCTGGTGGCCGTCACTCTGGGCATCCCGTTGGCCGCATCGCGACTCTACCTGCACGGCGTGAGCGTCGACCAGGAGTTCCGCACCCAGTTCCTCACCCGCTCCACCACGTCATTCGGCCTGCCTGACATGGCCTATGCCGACCTCCCGTCGTTCTACCCCTCGGGCTGGTTCTGGCTGGGCGGACGCTTCGCCAACCTCGCCGGCCTGCAGGGGTGGGCGGCATACAAACCATGGGCGATCCTCTCCCTGGCTGTCGCGGCGGCATTGGTCACCGTGCTGTGGACCCGTCTCCTGCGCACCGACCTCGGCGCCGTTGTGGGCCTGGTGTCCACGTCGGTGATGTTGGCCTATGCCAGCCCCGAGCCGTACGGGGCCGTCGTGGCGCTGTTCATCCCACCCGTGCTGATCCTGGCCTGGCACGCGGTTCACCCCACCTCGCGGGGGAGCGGTCGGGGCGCCACCCTGGCAACCATGCTGTTTCTCGGCGCCTCTGCCAGCACGTACACCCTGTACACGGGTCTCGCGGCGGGCACCGTGACGCTCATGGCGGTCGTCGCGACAGGTGCCGCCATGCTCGATCGCCGGCGCATCGCCCGAGCCGGGGGCGGGGGCGGAACCGGAGCTGAGGCCGGTGCCGGGCAGCCATCGATCCCGATCTGGCTGCCCGCGGCGCGTCTGGCGGTGATCGGCTTCGGGTCGAGCGCCATAGCACTGATCGTGTGGGCCCCCTACCTCGTCGCGACCCTGCGGGGCACGCCCACGGAGTCGGGCACCGCGATGCACTACCTCCCCGATTCCGGCGCCCGCCTGCCACTGCCCATGACCGCGGGCGGCCTCACCGGCTGGGTCTGCCTGGCCGGCCTCATCTGGATCGTGGCCCGCGCTTGGAACTCCCGTCGCGCGCAGGCACTGGGTCTGGGCGTGGTGGCCGTCTACCTCTGGTGCCTCGCCTCGATGGCGGTCACTGTCCTGGGCACCACCATGCTGGGATTCCGGCTGGAGCCGGTGCTCATCCTGCTGCTCGTTGTTGCCGGCGTGTTCGCGCTCGCCGAGATCGCGGGGCTGATCGTCCACGCCGCCGGCCGGCAGGCCGGTGCCGAGCGGCCGGCCGCGGAGGCTGCCCGGCTGCGTCGGGGTGCCACCGCCTCCGTGGGCGTGGTGGCCACGCTCGCCGCGCTCGCCCACGCGCAGGGCATCCCGGATCATCTGCACGAGGAGATCCGACTCGCCTACACGGACACCGACGGCGCCGGCGAACGCGCGGACCGCTACCCTCCCGGGCCCGAGTCCCATTACGCAGAGGTCGACTCGGTCATCCTGAAGGCGTTCCCCGGACGCGAGCGGACCGACCTCGTCGTCGTCAGCACCGCCGACGCCTTCCTGTCGTACCACCCGTACCTGGCCTATCAGGCGGTGACCTCGCACTACGCCAACCCCCTCGGCCACTACGCGGACCGCAACGCGGCCATGGTCGGCTGGGAGGAGGCCACGAGCGGCGAGGAACTATTCGCGATGATGTCCGACACCCCCTGGCGAGGCCCGGACGCGATCGTCGCCCGCTCCTCCGGCGATGGCTACACACTCCGCCTGGCCGAGGACACCTATCCCAACGACCCGAACGTCCGCCGCTTCGGGGTCACCATCCCCGCCGAGGCTGTGGAAGGCCCCCATTTCGAGGTCCACGACGTGGGTCCGTTCGCTGTGATCGTGGTCAGGTGATCGTGAGATGACGACACGAACCGCGGGGGACCGTGCACGGTCCGGCGACGACGACGAGGTCCACGACGCCGACCGTGAACGACCACTCGGACTACACCCCTACCCCGGCATGGACCGCGACCGCCGATGGGCGGTCATCACCGGGTTCCTCGGGGCGTTCCTGGCAATCCTGGCCGGCCTGCTCCCCGTCGAGCAGGACACGACCCGTGTGGACTGGACGGCCGGGCCCGACTACGCGTCGGTCACGGCACCGCTGGTCTCCGGCCGGCCACTCGATCTGACCATCACCGCGCCCTGCGGACCCCTGGCCGAGGTACCCGCCAACACCATCATCTTCTCGACGCTGCCCGACGGGGCACCCGGCCGGATCTCGGACGGGCTGGTCGTCCAGCGCGTCACCAACGCTGCCGGCGACTCGGTGCTCGAGGTGGCGGTCCGCAATATCACTCTGCTCTCGGTCCCGGTCTCCACGCTGCGCGACCCCGCCTGCGAAGCGCTGCGTGTGCGGGCCGAGACCGGCATCCTCACAGCCGAGTTCACCGGTCTCGAACCAGATCCCGACGGTGTGGAAGACCCGGTCAGCGCCGCCGTCCCCGGCACCATGCGTCCGCAGGTCACCGGCGTGTTCACCGACCTGACCCCCACCACCGCACCCGACGGCCTGGGCGAGTCGACGGTCGAGGTGACGGTCGACTCCCGCTACTCCTCCAGCCCCACCACGATCAAGCTGCTGCTGATGGTGATCGGCGTCCTGGCCACCCTCGCCTCCCTGGTGTTCCTGCACCGTCTCGACCGAATCGACGGACGCTCCGACCGGCGATTTGTTCCGCGTTCGTGGCTGCGACTGTCGGGGGTCGACGGCGTGGTGATCGGCGTCCTGGCGTTCTGGCACCTCGTCGGCGCCAACACCTCCGACGACGGCTACCTGCTCACCATGGCCCGCTCCGCCGGCCCCAGCGGGTACATGACCAACTACTACCGCTGGCTGGGCTCACCCGAATCCCCGGTCGGCTGGTACTACGAGATCCTCCGTCTGTTCGCCGAGGTCTCCACCGCCAGCCCGTGGATGCGACTGCCCACGCTGCTGTGCGGCATCTTCGCGTGGCTGATCATCAGCCGCGAGGTGGTGCCCCGACTCGGCCGCCTGGCCCGCACGTGGCGTGGACCGCGTTGGACCGGCGCCGCGGTGTTCCTCGCGTTCTGGATGGCGTTCAACAACGGACTGCGCCCCGAGCCCGTTATCGCCCTGGGTGCCCTGCTCACCTGGTCCCTGGTCGAGAGGTCCATCGCCACCCGCCGGCTCGTGCCCGGAGCCGCCGCGATCGGCGTGGCTGCGTTCTCCCTCGGTGCCGGGCCCACCGGCCTCATGTGCGTGGCCGCCCTGGCCGCGGGTGCCCGCGAGTTCATCGGCATGGTGCGCAAGCGTGCGCAGGTGGTGGGTTGGGCGCCGATCCTCGGTCCCGTCCTCGCCGTGGGTCTGGCGCTGCTCTACACGGTGTTCGCGGACCAGACGATGGCCGCCGTGCTCGAGGCCACCCGCATCCGCACCGAGCTCGGACCCAGCCTGCCCTGGTACGGGGAGAAGGAACGCTGGGAGGCACTGTTCGGGGTGTCCGCCGACGGTGGCGTGGCCCGCCGCTTCCCCGTTCTGCTCATGCTCATGTTCCTGGTGCTGGTCTCAGCGGTCATGCTGCGGCGCGGCAGGATCCCCGGCGCAGCGACCGGGCCGTCCCGGCGACTCGTCGGCGTTATCGCGGGATCGCTGCTGTTCCTCGTGTTCACCCCCACCAAGTGGACCCACCACTTCGGCGTCTTCGCCGGACTCGCGGGCGCACTGGCCGTCCTCGCCGTGATCGCCCTGCGTTCCTCGTCCGTATCCCTTGCGCGCAGTCGCTGGCTCGTGTGGGCGGCGCTGTGCCTCGTCGTGGGCCTGTCCACCGCCACCAACAACACCTGGTGGTACGTCTCCGACTACGGAATCCCCTACTCGGACTCCTTCCCCGCCGTCCTCGGGGTCCAGGTGCAGTACGTGGCGTTCATCGGCGGGTTCGTGTGCCTGCTCATCGCCGGGCTCATCCACTCCGGGGTCGTGCCCGACGAGCCCGGGGCAGCCCTCTGGCGTCGCCTCACCACGGTGGCGCCGTTCCTGCGCCGGTCGGCGGACACACCCGCGGCGCGCCTGCGAGATCAGGGCCGCACCTCGGCCGACGCCGTCGCTCTCTCGACTCCCGGCGGCCCGCACGGCCGGGTCCGGTCTCCCGACCGTAATCCCGGCATCGGCGGTGCCCCGTTGACGGCCGTGGCGTTCTCGGTGGTGATCTTCGAACTCGTCTCCGCCGTGACCGCGGTATTCGTCCAGACCCCCGCCTACACCGTCGGGCGCGCCAACATCCGGGCGTTGTCCGGCGAGCCGTGCTCGCTGGCGGATTCCGTGCTCGTCGAGGAGGACTCCAACGACGGACTGCTCCGGGCGGTCGGGGCGGGCCCCGACATCTCGCTGGGCGCCGGTGTGGTCAACGGGTTCGCGCCCAACGGCCTGCCCGACTCGATTACCGTCGACAGCACCGAGTCGTCCGGCTCCCTGGCCCAGTCCGACTCCGACGAACGCGACCCGGACGACGGTGTCGACGCGGGCACCACCGGCGGCCGCGGCGCGGTCACCGTCAACGGCTCGACCGTGGCACTGCCGTTCGGGCTCGACCCCGACACCACCCCGGTCCTCGGCTCCTACCGACGCGGCCCGCAGGTCGCCGCCGATCTCACCTCGGCCTGGTACGAGCTGCCCGCTCGAAGCCCCAACCGGCCGCTGCTCGTGATGGCCGCCGCCGGCCGTATCGGCCCCGACTCGCTACGGATCGAATATGGTCGCCCGGGCCGCGTGGGCGCCGCCGGCCCCACCGACTTCGAGGTGTTGGGTTCCATGGCCCCCGTCGACATCGGCCCCGCCCCCGCCTGGCGAAACCTGCGGATCCCGCTCGACCAGATCCCCGATGAGGCCCAGGTCGTGCGCGTGGTAGCGGAGGACGGGAGCCTCGACCCAGACCGCTGGCTCGCGGTGACCCCTCCACGGAACCCGCGTCTGAGGACCCTCCAGGAGGTCGTAGGTTCGGACGACCCCGTCCTGATCGACTGGGTCGTGGCGCTCGCCTTCCCCTGCCAGCGGCCGTTCATCCACAACGGTGGCGTCGCCGAGATCCCCCGCTATCGGATCCTCGCCGACCGCGAATCCTCGTCCGCCGCCAACTGGTGGCAGAGTGCCGGCGGCGGCGGCCCACTGCTCTGGACCACCCAGACGGTCGAGGCGGTCACCGTTCCCACATACCTCGACCACGACTGGTCCCGCGACTGGGGATCGCTCCAGCGGTTCGAGCCACTGGACCCGGACGCGACCCCCGCCGAGCTCGTTCGGGGAAGCGAGCGCCGCTGGGGCTGGGCCGCACCGGGGCCGATGAACTGATCGTGGCCTAGAATCGGCGGTCGTGTCAGACTCTCCCGCCGCCTCCGGCCCGGTCGCCGCCGACGCCCGTGTCGCGAGGCTCCGCCTCGTGGCCATCGTCAGTGGCCTTCTGGGCACCCTGTGCTTCCTGTCTCTGCCTTTTCTGCCGGTCTCCCAGACCACCTCGACCGTGCAGTGGCCGCAGAACGGAACGCTGAATTCCGTCACCGCGCCGCTCATGGCGCACTCCCCGCAGTCCGTCACCGCGACCGTGCCGTGCACGCTCGTCTCGGAGCTGCCCGAGAGCGGCGGGATCCTGCTCTCGACCGCCCCCGCGGGCGGTGAGGAGGCCGGGGAGCGAGCACTGTTCGTCCGCGCGTCCTCTGACACCGTGGACGTGGTCTCCCGCAACCGGGTGATCGTCTCCGCCCCGCGCGAGCAGGTTGCAGCCGGGGACTGCACGCAACTGCGGGTGATGGCCGGGCCGACCTTCGTCGAGGCGGACTTCGAAGGCATCGAGGGCGCCGCCCGTCGCGTCGACGCCAATGACCTGCGGCCGATGGTCGTGGGTGTCTACACCGACCTTGCCGCCGACACCGCCGCTCCCGCCGGCCTCGACGTGACCGTCGACGTGGATTCGCGCTTCACCACCGACCCCACGGCCCTGAAGTGGGCGGCCATCGTGATCGGCCTCCTGTCGACCGCCGTGGCCCTGTGGGCGCTGCACGGCCTCGACCAGACCGACGGTCGTCGATCCCTGCGCTTCCTCCCCCGCGGCTGGTTCCGAATCCGCCCGCCGGACGTCGCCGTGGTCGGCACCCTCGGTATCTGGCACTTCGTCGGTGGCAACACCTCAGACGACGGCTACATCCTGACCATGGCCCGAGCCGCCGACCCGGCCGGCTACATGGCCAACTACTACCGTTGGTACGGCGTGCCGGAGTCCCCGTTCGGCTCGCCCTACTACGACCTGCTGACACTGTTCTCACACGTCTCCACTGCCAGTCCGTGGATGCGCCTACCCGCGCTGATCGCAGCCATCCTCTGCTGGCTGGTCATCAGCCGCGAGGTCCTGCCCCGACTCGGCCGAGCCGCCCGCACCACCCCGGTGGCCGTGTGGAGTGCCGCCGCGGTGTTCCTGGCGTTCTGGATGGCGTTCAACAACGGCCTGCGCCCCGAGCCCGCCATCGCCTTGGGAGCACTGCTCACCTGGGTGTCCGTCGAACGCGCCATCGCCACCCGTCGAATGTTGCCGTTCGCGGTGGCCGTGATCATCGCCTCGTTCTCGCTCGCCACGGGCCCCACCGGACTCATGGCCGTTGCCGCCCTCATCATGGGGTTGCGTGCCGTCGTGCGCACCGTGGTGGTGCGTGGCCGCCAGGTGGGCTCGTACCTCGCCCTGGTGGCCCCGATCCTGGCCTCCGGGACGATGGTCTTCATCAGCGTCTTTGGCGTGCAGAGCCTCGCCTCGGTTCTCGAGGCCATCCGCGTCCGCGGCGAGATCGGCCCCAACCTGCAGTGGTTCGAGGAATTCGTCCGCTATTACTACCTGATGATCCCGACGGTCGACGGCTCGCTCGCCCGCCGTCTGCCCGTTCTGCTGGTGCTCCTGTGCCTGGCTCTGGTCATCGGCACCCTGTTGCGCCGCGGCAAGGTGCCCGGCGCCGCCTCCGGCCCGGTGTGGCGTCTCGTCGGTGTGGTGGTGGGCACCGCGTTCTTCATGATGTTCTCCCCCACCAAGTGGACGCACCACTTCGGTGTCTACGCAGGCATCGGCGCGGCAGTCGCCGCCCTCGGTGCACTCGCGATCTCGGCCTCCGCCGTCCGCACCGCCCGCAACCGCACGCTGTTCTTCGGTGTGATCCTCATGGTGTTGGCGGTGGCGTTCGCCGGCCCCAACGGCTGGTGGTACGTGTCGAGCTACGGACTCCCATGGTGGGACAAGGCCCCGAGCGTCCGAGGCGTCGACGCGGCCACCGTGCTCCTGGGGCTGGCGGTGCTCACCTTCGCCTACGCCGGGTGGCAGCACCTACGCCGCGACTACACCGGGGACCAGGCCCCCAGGACCTCTGAAGGCCGCCGCAGGATGCGGACGTTCGCGGCAGCGCCCATCGCCGTCGTCGCCGGTCTTCTCGTGGTGTTCTCCATCGCCTCCTTCGCGAAGGGCGTCCAGAAGCAGTTCCCCGCGTACACGGTCGGTGCGGGCAACCTCTCCGCACTCGCGGGTAATCCCTGCATGCTCGCCGACCGCGTCCTGGTGGAGCCCGACGCCAACGCCGGGATGCTCGACCCGCTCGACGCCACCCCTCTGCCCGACGGCAGCATCGACCCGCGGGACCGCGCAGCCGCAATCGACGCCGGGGAGAACACCGCCTTCTCGCCCGACGGTGTGGCACCCGATCTGTCCGCGGACGCGGTGGTGTCCGACCCCGGCGCCGCCAACACCACCTCCGACCCCGGCGGCGGCCCGGCCGTGAACACCGGTCAGAGCGCCGGCACCGGAGGCGGCAGTGGCACCGAGGGAGTCAACGAGTCCACTGTGGCGCTGCCGTTCGGACTCGATCCCGCCACCACCCCGGTCCTCGGATCCCACCTCGTGGGCCCGCAGCGCGAGGCGAGCCTGGAGACCGGCTGGTACCGACTACCCGAGAACCGGGAGTCGCACCCGCTGCTCGTCATCTCGGCCGCCGGGCGGATCGGACGCTACGACGCCGACGGCCTCTTCAAGTACGGCCAGGACGTGGTGGTCGAGTTCGGCCGGTCCGGCGAGCCCGGTTCCGGTGCCGAGATGGTGGGCGAGCCTGTCGTGCCGTTCGACATCGGCCCCGCCCCCACCTGGCGAAACCTGCGCGTGGACATGAACGACGTCCCCGCCGACGCCGACGTGATGCGCATCCGCGTCGACGACCACGACCTCACCCCCGACCAGTGGGCAGCCATCACGCCGCCCCGTGCACCCGAGCTGGTGACTGTTCAGGAGATGGTCGGATCCGATTCGCCGGTCCTGCTCGACTGGGCCGTGAGCCTGCAGTTCCCGTGCCAGCGGCCGTTCTCGCACCACGCGGGCGTGGCGGAGCTCCCGGAATTTCGGATCATGCCGGACCGTCCTCTCGCCGTGAGCGCCACGAGCACGTGGATGTCGTACGAGGGCGGCGGTCCGCTCGGCTGGGTGGAGACCGTCCAGCGGGCACGCACGATGCCCTCGTACCTGCGCCACGACTGGAACCGGGACTGGGGCTCGATCGAGGCGTACACCCCCCTGGGCACCTTCCAGGACGAGCCTCCGACGCCCGCTGAGGTCACCACCGGCACCGAGACGCGCTGGGGCTGGTGGAAGCCCGAGGGACCGATTCTGGTAACCGACCCGGAGTAGCACCGGCAGGGGCGCGGCTCACGCTGGTGCCGCCCCCCGCCGGGCCTCGAGCTGACGGGCCGCAAGTCGCTCGCCACGGGTCGCGGGTCGCCGCTCAACGGATCCGCCACCGTTCATGAACTCGGGCGGCCGCTTCGGCGGTGGCGAGAGTTCATGGACGGTAGCGCCTATGCGTCAGCCGTACAGGCGCGGGTGCGGATGCCCGGGCGGGACGGGCCGGCAAACGCGGCGTGAGCAGGCGCGGGTGCGGATGCCCAGGCGGGCGCGGCGGGACGAAGCGGGACGAGGAGGAAGTGGCGGGCGACGGGCAGAACCGGCCGGCCGCCGGGTCACATCGGGGCGATCGGGTGCTTACGCGGGAGTTCGTTGCGGACCTTGTCCCGCAGCTGATTGAGCGCACCGCGCAGCACCAGACGGGTCTGCGACGGCTCAATCACGGCGTCGATGTAACCCCGCTCTGCGGCGGTGTACGGGGTCGCGATGAACTCGTTGTACATGTCGATGAGCTGCTTGCGGAGTTTCGGTCCCTCCTCGGGGCCCGCCTCCTCGATCTGACGGCGCTGCAGCAGATCGACCGCGCCCTCGGCTCCCATCACGGCGATGCGGGCCGTGGGCCAGGCGAAGTTCAGGTCGCCACCGAGATTCTTGGACCCCATCACCGCGTACGCCCCGCCATAGGCCTTGCGGACGACAAAGGTGACCTTGGGGACGGAGGCGGCGACCACCGCGAAGCCCATCTTGGCGCCACGGTGGATGATGCCGAGCTTCTCCTGCTGCACGCCGGGCAGGTATCCGGGCGTGTCGACCAGATAGACGATCGGGATCGAATAGGCATCGCAGATCGACATGAAGCGTGAGGCCTTCTCCGAGGCATCGATGTCGAGCGCCCCGGACAGGTGCAGCGGTTGGTTGGCGACCACACCCACGGACTCACCGTCGACGCGGGCGAAACCGGTGATCATGTTGGGGGCGAACTGCCCCGACGTCTCCATGAACTCCCCGTCGTCGAACATGCGGATCAGCACGTCGTGCATGTCGTACGCCGCGTTGTCCGAGTCGGGGATGATCGAGTCGAGTTGCAGGTCCGACTCAGTCGGCTCGGGCTCGAGGCCCGGATTGATCAGTGGCGCCTTCTCGGCGGCCGAGGACGGCAGGTAGCTCAGCAGGTTACGCACGTACATGAATGCTTCGTGCTCACTCACGGCCACGTGGTTGACGTTGCCGTTCTTGGCCTGCACCAGGGCCGACCCGAGATCCTCCATCGAGATCTCCTCACCGGTGATCTTTTTGATGACGTCCGGGCCGGTGATGAACATGTACGCCTGATCCTGGACCGCGACCACGAAATCCGTGGTCACGGGCGCGTAGACGGCGCCGCCCGCGCACTTGCCCAGCATGATCGAGATCTGCGGGACGTGCCCGGACGCAGGGTACTGGCGCCGCGAGATCTCCGAGTAGTAGGCCAGCGAGGTGACGGCGTCCTGGACACGGGCGCCACCGGAGTCGTTGATGCCGATGATGGGGCATCCGACCTTGATGGCGAAGTCCATGATGGCGCAGACCTTCTTCCCGAAGGCCTCCCCCACGGACCCGCCGAACACCGTGTTGTCGTGGGCGTACACGGCCACCGGGCGGCCATCGATGGTCCCCCGGCCGGTCACCACGCCATCGCCGAACGGATTCGTGGCGTCGCCGGGGGCCTTGGCCAACTGGCCCATCTCCACAAAGCTCCCCGCGTCGAGGAGTTCGTCGATGCGGACCCGCGGCGGGGTCAGACCCGCGGCATCCCGGCGGGCCTTGGCCCGTTCGCTACCCGGGTCCTGGGCCTCCTCGGTCTTGACCCGCAGTTCCGCCAACTTCTCCGCGGTGGTCTTCGCCGTCACGCGTCCGATTCCTTCCGTACTCCCGCGTCGAGCTCGGAGAGCCGACGCGCCAAATGCTTACCGACCGTACCGACAACCGGCTCGTCGACCACCGCGAGGTGGTCTCCTCTCAGTTGTACGATCTCGAGATCAGTGACGATCCCGGCCCAACCGCCGTCTGGATCGACGTGTGCGTAGCGCGGCTCCAGCTCGATCGCGCCGCCGTGCATGCGCTCAGCACGGTAGAGCACGAAAGGCACCTCGGCCCCCACTCCCGCCCACGAGGACAGATCCGCGCTCTGCAGGATGCGGTTGTCCACGAAGCTGGCGCGCTGGTGCTCGATCACGCCCCCGCCCATGGCGTTGGCCTCCGCGCCCAGAGCCCCGAGGAGCATACCCAGGACGCCGTCCTCTCCGTGCTCGGCCAGGAATTCCCGCGGGACCTCCACGTCGAGTCCGTAGGTGCGCTTGGCGAAGTCCGAGTAACGCTTCCAGCGCGCCTCGGCCTCGTCGAGGGTGTCCGGGATGGGTTCCGACGGCTGCACGGTGTCCAGCAGGGCGACCAGAGCCACCTCGTCGCCGGCGAGCCGCAACTGCCGCGCGACCTCCACCGCCAGGGCGCCACCGAATGACCAGCCACCCAGGGCAACGGGACGACCGGCGGCGAGCTCGCGGATCCGGTCGAGGTAACCGGCGGCCCGCTCTACCAGCGGGCCCTCGGTGCGCTCGACCCCGTACACGGGGTTCCCGCCACCCAGACGGTCGACGAGCGGCTCGTAGACGAACGATGAGCCACCGGCCGCGTGGAACAGGAACAGCGGGGTCGCCTGGGCTGTGCCCTCGGCGAGCACGCGGATGTTGCCTTCCACCGCGACCTCGGTGAACGGCCGCAGTAGGTCCGCGATATCGGCGATGGTCCCCGCAGCGGCCAGCTGGTCGACCGTGATGTCGCCGCCGGTGCGATCCGACAGCCGCGCAGCCAGTGCGGACCGGGTGGCGTCGTCGATCGCGGGCAGGGTGCCGGTCACGCCGGGCGCGGCCGCGCCGGTCACCACGGCCCACGCACCGAACGCCATGCGCTCGGTGTCGTCACGCGGGGCGATGGACACGGCGTCGCCGCCCGCGCCCGCACTACTCGGAGAGCCGGCGTCCGCGCCGTCAAACGAACCGGAAGTGGCGTCGTGGTCCCGCAGCGCGGCAACGTCGACCGCGCCGTTGCCCTCGCCACGAGCCTGCTGCGCGGCCAGCTCGCCCACCTGCTCGGGGTTCTCCACGGCGAAGCGGACCATCTCGGCGACATCGTTCAACGACGCGTCACGCATGGCCTGTAGCTCGAGCGGCGGAATGGCGAACTCGTGCTCGACACGGTTCTTGATCCGGACCGCCATGAGCGAATCCAGGCCGAGATCGAGGAGCGGGAGCTCCCGGGGCAGGTCGTCGGGGCTGTACCCCATCGAGGAGCCGATGATCCGGGCCAGACGGTCGCCGATCTCCTCGCCCGAGTCGGGGGTCCAGCGGTTGTCGGCCTCGTCGTCGTCACTCTCCACCACCGGCGCGTCGGACTCGGCCGACACGTAGTGGGTCTCCGGAGCACTGTCCGGGTCCACGGGAGTACCACCCGTCACCGCGCACTCCGCGACCAGCGAGAACGCCGGGGCGGCGGCGGTGCCGGTGTGCGCGTGCACCCGCAACGACGCACCTCCCGGGTGGGGCGTCATGGTGGTGGTGACCGTGCCCGCCGCCGGCAGCACGCCGGGGCGGTTGACTGCGGTGAGGGTGGCGCCCTCGACCACCGACGCGGCGGCCGAGGTCATCAGCGCGTCCACACTCGGAACCACCTCGGCACGGACCTGCCACGCGTGGCGACCGTCCGGGAGAGCGACGTACGAGCCGGGCATGCGGCCCTCGCCCGAACCGCCCCCCGCAGTGACCGTGGGCCAGAGGGTGCGACGCTTCCAGGCGGTCCCCGGAACCTGTGCGTATCGCCCCGGACCGGTGACGTGCCCGTGCAGCATCTCCACCACCGAGGGCATGTCCACCTCATGGCCGTGGACGTAGAGCTGGGCGATCGCGCTCAGCAGGGTGTCCGCCTCGGATTCCTTGCGCTTGAGCGTGTACACCAGGTTGGGCTCCATCAGCCCGGCGTCGAAGCACGTGGCCGCCACGGACATCGCGGCCACCGGATTGGGCGCCAGCTCGAGGAACGTCACGTAACCGGCGTCGACGGCCTTGCGGACCGCCTGCGTGAACCACACCTGGTGGCGCATGCCCTTGACCCAGTACTCCTCCGCGTGGATCGGCTCGTGGCCGGCGCGGTAGAAGGTCTCGCGGTCGACGGAGGAGAACAGGCCGGAGGTGAGGGTGCGCGGTTCGAGGCCGGCAATCTCCGCAGCCAGCTCACCGAGCAACATGTCGACGTCCGAGGTGTGACCGGCGCCCCGGACCTGGAGCTGCCGGGCGAACTTACCCTGCTCCTCGACCCAGGCCACGAACTCGGCGACGGGCTTGGCGCGGCCGCCGACCGTGGTGTGGGTGGGCGCGGCGTAGACGGCCGGCTCGATGGAGGCGAACTGCGGGTTGTCGGCGATGATCTGCGCGACCTCGTCAGCCGAGTATTCGACCAGCGCCATGGCGCCGGCTTCGGCGTCGGAAACCTGCCCCTCGGCGTCGCCCATGAGTCGCGAGCGCACGCAGATCACGCGCACCGCGTCCTCGAGGCTGAGACCACCGGTGGCGTACGCAGCGGCCACCTCACCCATCGAGTGGCCGATCACGGCCTCCGGCTTGGCGCCGAGCGCGCGCAGCGTGTCGATCAGTGCCACCTGGATGGCGAAGATCCCGACCTGCGCGTTCTCGACCTCATAGGTGACCGAGTCGTCGAGGAACAGCTCGACCATCCGGTAGCCGGCCTCGAAGTCGATGAGCTCGTCCACCGCGTCCAGGCAGTGGGCGAACAGCGGGTTGGACAGGTAGAGCTCCTTGGCCATCTTGCGGTGCTGGGCGCCGAAGCCCGAGAACACCCAGACGTCGCCGGTGCCGGCGGGAGCGTCGGCGCTGAACACGCCGGGGCCGGGGTCACCGACGGACAGGGCACGCAGTCCGGCGACGAGTTCGGCGCGGGTGTGGCCCACCACGGCACCACGGGAGCGCCCGTGGTTGCGGGCGGCCAGGGTTCGCGCGACGGCCCCGAGATCCACCGAGTCGTCCTGCGCCTCGAGCCAGTCTGCGATCTGCCCGGCCGTCGCCTTGCGGCGCGACGGCAGCGACCCCGAGACCACGAGCACGGTGGCCGCGGCCCCCGCGACGGAGGTGCCGGTGGTCGCGAGCTCGTCGGCGTTGCGGATCACGGCGTCGGAGACGCTGCGGGCGACGTCGTCGACCGCGGTGTCGACGGCCCCCACCGGTGCAGGGGCCCGGGACGGTTGGTACTCGGCCACCACGACGTGCGCATTGGTGCCGCCGAAACCGAATCCGGAGACGCCGGCCACGGCCCGACCGCTGTAGCGGGGCCACGGAGTGGTCTCGGTGACGACGCTGAGCCGGGCGGCATCGAAGTCGATGTACGGGTTGGGGCCCGCGAAGTTGAGTGTGGGTGGGAGCGCGTTCTTGCCGATGCCGAGGATGACCTTGGCCAGGCCGGCGGCGCCGGCAGCCGACTCCATGTGGCCGAAGTTGGTCTTGGCCGAGCCAAGCAGCGTGGGGCGGTCCGCGTCGCGGCCGCGGCCGAGTACCTGTCCCAGCGCCGTGGCCTCGATCGGGTCCCCGAGGATCGTGCCGGTGCCGTGTGCCTCGATGTAGTCGACCGTCTTGGGGTCGACGCCGGCGTCGGCGTACGCCTGGCGCAGTACCGCGACCTGGGCGTCGGGGTTGGGTGCGGTCATGCCGTTCGACCGGCCGTCCGAGTTCACCGCGGACCCCTTGATGACGGCGAGGATCTCGTCCCCGTCCCGTTCGGCCTCAGACAGACGCTTCAGGATGAACACACCGCCGCCCTCGGCGCGGCAGATGCCGTTGGCGTCCGAGGAGAAGGCCTTGATCCGCCCGTCGGGGCTGAGCGCGGCGCCCGTCTTGGCGAAGCCCATCGTCGCGGCGGGCGCGAGCATCATGTTGACGCCACCGGCCACAGCCAGGTCCGACTCGTGCAACCGCAGGGAGTTGACGGCCTCGTGGACCGTGACGAGCGAAGTGGAGCAGGCCGTGTCGAGCGTCATGGAGGGCCCGCGGAAGTCGAACGTGTACGACACCCGGTTGGAGATGATCGAGTTGGAGGCGCCGGTGACGGCGTACGGCGAGGCCGCGGCGGAGTCGGAGGTCAGGAATACCTGGTAGTCGCTTGAGGACGATCCGATGAACACGCCGACCTCGCGACCCTTGAGGTCGCTGGCGGGCAGGTGCGCGTTTTCCAGAGCCTCCCAGGTGAGCTCGAGGGCGAGCCGCTGCTGCGGATCCACCATTTCGGCCTCACGGGGACTCATACCGAAGAACTCGGCGTCGAAGTCGCGAACCTCGGAATCGTCCAGCCAGCCGCCGCGGTCGGGGGCCTCGGCCAAGACCTGCTGGACGTACGCGTCACCAGCCCACTCGGACCAGCGGGTCGCCGGGCGAGGTGAGGTGGCGTCGCGGCCGGAGGCGAGCAACTCCCACGTGGACTCCGGGGTGTCGGCCCCTCCCGGGAAGCGGGTGGCGAAGCCGATCACGGCCACGTCGAACTCCATGCCGGCGCCGCGCTCGCGGAAGGTGTGCAGATCGGTGGGTTCGTCGAGCTCGGCCGGTCCGTTGACCACGTATTCGGCGAGGGAGGCGATGGTCGGGTGCTGGTAGGCGACGGTGGCGTCGAGGGGCCGACCCACGAGGTCCTCGAGGTCGGCGGAGAGGGTCACGGCGTCCCTGGACGAGAGTCCGTACTCCTCCAACGAGCGGTCATCGGTCACCTTGGAGAGGTCGAGGCCGGTGGCCCGGCAGACCCAGCCCCGCAACCATTCGCGGAGCTCTACTACCGTCATCTCACTCTGTGCCATCTGAGCGGCTCGCCTTTCCTCGGGTGTCATCCGGTGTGTCCCGCGCGGCGGGGCACCCGTGGTGCCTTCGACCGTCCCGGTCGCCGGGCGCTACTGCGTCGGCAGGTCGGGGAAGGCGGTCTGCTGGTGGCCACCACGCAGTGTGCCGTCCACATAAGCAGCCTTGCACGCGCGCCGCGCGATCTTGCCGCTCGACGTGCGCGGGATGGATCCCGCCGGCACCAGGATCACGTCCTGGGCCGTGACCCCGTGCCGTGCGGAGATGGCCGAGCGGACCGCATCCGCGATGGGCACCGGGTCCGCCTTGCCTGCACCGGGAGCGCGCTCGCCCACGACGACCAGCGTCTCCGACGAGTCATCGGTCGCGATCTCCTCACCGTTACGGGCGTCGATCGGCAGCTGGTTGGCCGGCACGGCGAACGCGGCGACAAAGCCGGGCCTGAGCGCGTCGGAGGCGTCCTGCGCCGTGTTCTCCAGATCCTGCGGGTAGTGGTTGCGGCCCGCGACGATCACAAGATCCTTGACGCGTCCGGTGATGTAGAGCTGGCCGTCGACGTAGGCGCCGTAGTCGCCCGTCCGCAGCCAGCGCCCGTCCTCGGGGACGGTGCCGAACTCGCGCACGGTCTTGGACCCCTCGGACAGCCGCTCGGTCAGGAGATTCCCGAACGTGGCGTGCGACTCCTCCGGGCGATCCCAGTACGCGCGACCGATGTTGGTGCCGTGGAGCCAGATCTCACCGACCCGCCCCTCGGGGAGTTCGCGCCCGGTCCCATCGTGCTCGCCGGCCTCGTTGACGTTCGCATCGACGATCGTCGCCCACTGGCTGGGCGCCACAAAGCCGCAGGCGACCTGCGGGATGGCCTCGTCGTTCCCGTCGACCTGTGACTCGTCGAGAACGGTCATGACGCCTTTGTTGAGATCGCCGCGGTCGACGTGGATGACGATTGCCTCGTCGTTCTTACGCGGGGAGGAGACGAAGAGTGTCGCCTCAGCCATGCCGTAGGACGGCTTGATGACCGTCGGCGCCAGGCCGTGGGGTGCGAACGCCTCGTTGAACGCGCGCATGGAGGCCGGCGTGACCGGCTCAGAGCCGTTGATGATGCTGGTGACGCCCGACAGGTCGAGGGTCTCGCCCTCGCGGGGCAGCCCGCGACGCGCCGCGTGCTCGAACGCGAAGTTGGGTGCGGCGGCGAACACACCGTCGACCCCCTCCTCGGCCGCCATCTCGGCGAGCTGGTTGACCCACCGGCCGGGCCGCTGCACAAATGCGCGGGGGCTCATGACCGTGATCGTCGCGCCACCCATCGCGGGCACGATGACCTTGAGCAGACCCATGTCGTGGAACAGCGGCAGCCAGGTGACACCGCGCGAGTCGCGGGACAATCCGAGACCGTCGAAGAGCTGGATGACGTTGGTGACCACGTTGCGGTGAGTGATCTCCACGCCCGCGGGCACCCGGGTCGAACCCGAGGTGTACTGCAGGTAGGCGATATCGTCGGCACCCAGCTCCGGACGCGTCCAACCGGTGCCGAGCTCGTCGGGAATGGCGTCGACGGCGACGGTGCGCGGCCGTTCGCGGGCGGGCAGCTCACGGAAGAGCTTCCTTACGCCGGCGGCGGATTCGGTCGAGGTGAGGATGACCGCCGGGGCACAGTCCCCCAGGACGGCGTGAAGACGGTCGTGATGACCCGGCTCGTCCGGGTCGAACAGCGGCACCGCGATGAGGCCCGCGTGGATGGCGGCGAAGAACGACACGATGTAGTCGAGCCCCTGCGGCGCGAGGATCGCCACGCGGTCGCCTGGCTTGGCCACCTGCTGCAGACGTGCGGCGATAGCGTAAAGCCGGTCCCCAAACCGCGACCACGTCAGTTCCTGGACCTCGCCGTCACGCGTGCTGGAGTAGTCCATATACCGGTAGATCAGATGATCAGCCGACTCGTCTTGTCGAGCCGCGGCCACGTTGAACTCGACGAAGTCAACCAGGGTGGTGCGATCGGGGATGATGATCGCCCCGCTGGCGTCGTGGTATTGCTCGAACTCCACGTTGCTCCGTTCCGATCCGTTTCGATTGGTCGACGTCGTCGACCGCGGAGATGCCGGGTGAACTGACGACAGGCTTGATCGATCCTACAGCGTGCCCCAGGGCACGCCCGAACTCCGAATCATCCTTCTCGCCAGGCGTGTCGTCGCGACACCCGACCCCGGGGCAGCGTGATCACTCGTGGGCGATCTCCGGGGCGTCGTCGACGAGTCCTCGTACGTGGTCGATAGTCCACTCCGGCACCGTCGTTCCCTCGATCACGTCCGGGTTCGTGGCATACATCGCGTGGATCGCGTTGTTAGCCAGGAACTCCTGGAACCGGGCTGCGCCGTCGACCACGTTGAGCGGCGCGTTGCAGATGAGGTCGCGCGAGTCGCAGATCTGGGCGGTGCGGTCGTCGAGGACACCGAACCCGCCTGGTCGCGGTCCGGTCATCGTGGCCCCGGCGATGAGCTGGGTGAGCCCGGTGGCCGGCTGCAGTGAGATCTCCATGCCCTGCCCGTTCCCGGGCGAGAGCCCGGGCGACTGTCCTTCGCCGGGGATGCGGCGGCCATCGGCGATGAGGACGCTGCCGCGCACCAACTCGGCCGGGATCGGACCGTTACCCGTGCCGATCTCGCTCGTGAGGTCGCCGGCGATCACCGCGCCCTGGGAGAAACCCAGCAGGACGAACGAGGTGTAGGGGCAGTGCTCGTGCGTGGCCACCAGCTGGGCGCGCGCCCGATCAGTGCCCTCGGCACGGCTCTGGTCGTAGGTGACCTGGTCGGGCTGCTGCGGATTCCGGAACTGAGCGATGTACGGGACGGTGAACACGCGCAGTCTCTCGCCCGGATACTGCTCGCTGAGCGGATCGGTCACTGTCCGCAGTAGTGCGTTGGGCAGGAACGTGGGAGTGAACGGGTCGTCTGTCGGACTGCTCTCCCATGTCCCCGGGACGGCGATCATCTCCACATCGGGACAGTCGGCGGGCTGGGACCGCTGCGGCACATCCGGACCCGGCCCGGGACCGTCGGGCCCCGAGGGGAGCCCGCGTTGACCGATCCACCAGCCGATCCCCAGCACCAGCAGGACCACCATGATGAGCGCTCCGACTGCGCACCCGAGACGGCGGCCACCTCCAGCACGTGATCCACGAGCCACGATACGAACTCCTTCCCGACCAGCCCGCACGGTGCGGCGGAGGGTCGACGACAGGTTCAACGCCCGGCGGGCCCCCGGGGTTCCGGAGACGCCGCCCGGGTGTCCGGGCTCACGACCCGCTACGGGCAGAGCTGACCGGCGGCCGCGTCGACGACGGTGCGCGAGAGCTCGTCGACGCCGCGGTCGGAGTACCCGCCCGCCGAGATCTGTCCCGCCACGGCGTCGGCGATGGTGGTGGTCTCCCCCGCCGCCCCGCCGGTCGTGCGTATGCGGCAGATGGTGTTCCCCGCCGCTACGAGCGCGTCCGAGAGTTCGTCGGTCTCGATCCCCTCACCCTCGAGCACCGCGAGGTAGCCGCGTTCGCGCGCTCCGATGGCGGGACTGGTGAATCCGCTGGAGTCAGTGGCAACCGGTGCGGGAGCCTCGGTGAAACGTCCGGAGTCCTCGGACGCCGGGACCCGCGACGACGGCGAGCCCGCGCCGCCTGGCGGTGGCGCCAACGTCTCGGAGTCGGGGACGCCGGAGACGGTCGAATCACCTCCGCCGCAGGCGGTGAGCATCCCTCCCGCCATGAGCAGTGCTGCCACCGATGCGGTGACCCGGGCGGCGCCGCGGGGCCTCACGAGATCTCCGCCCGGCCGCCGGACACCGTGATCGTGCCGCCTTCGAACTCCATCACCTGGCCGTCCCGGGTGTTGCGCAGTCCGCTGGTCGGGTAGCCGAGCCGGCCGCGCTCGTAGTCGACCGTGCCCCAGGCATCGAACACCGGTCCCCGCGGCACCACATGGGCGCCGGTGCTCCTGGACCAGTAGATCGCGCCGCCCTGGAATCGGCTGAATGCCCCGTTGCGGGTGCTCAGCGCGATCTCGTTGGTGGTCGGGTAGCCGAGCTCCGAGTTCTCCGCCCCGGCTTCGCGGTAGGCCTTGAGGATCGAACCCTCGACGACCTTCGGTCCGGTTTCCTCGGACCAGTAGACGGTGCCGCCGGAGAACCCTTGGACCGCGCCCGGCTTATTGGGGTTGGCGATCTCGTCGGTGGTCGGGTAGCCCAGATCACCGCGCTCGGAGCCCTGCTCCTGCCACATGGTCCGGATCGCGCCACGGACCGCGTGCGCGCCCGTGGTCGGCGACCAGTAGATGGCACCGTTCTGGAACGTGGAGAAGCGCCCCTTGCCGTCCGGGGTGGCGGTCTCGCCGGAGGTCGGCAGGCCGAGTCGACCATCGGGGCCGCCCTCGGCCTGATAGGCGGCGCCGATGGCGCCGAGGACCGAATGGGCGCCGGTCTGCGGCGACCAGAAAACCCGGCCGAAGCGGAAGTCGGTGGCCTTGCCGCCACGGACGTCGTACTCGCCCGTCAGGCACGGACCGAGGCCCGGCTGCCGCTCGGCCACCCTGGCGATCTCGCCGGCCGCCGCGCACGGGGGCTCAACGTTCTCGATGCCGACCGCCGCCGCGTACTGCGGCCAGGCCTGCGTCATCTCGAACTGCCAGTACGGCCAGGTGTGGGTGCCGGACGGCCGGAAATTCGCCGTGACCTGGGCGCCGGACCCGCGGGCCTTGTTGACGAAGGTCTGCGTGGTCATCCGGGACAGCAACTCGAGGCCGTAACCGGGGAAGTTGGTGGGGATGCCCGGCAGCCCTGAGGGCTGGTCCCACGGGCCGGTGTTGCCACTGCCCGCGGAGACGTACAGGCTTTGCCCCTTCATCTTGTCGGTATGGAGCTTGGGGTCCTGCTCCAGCCAGCGGTCCGAGCCCAGCGGCCCCCACATATTCTCGGCGGGGTAACCGCCGGCGTCCTGCATGGCGACCTTGACGGCTTCGGGCATCCCGAAACTCGTGGTGTCCAGGAAACCCGAATAGCTCGCCGCGAACTGGAAGTGATCCGGGTAGCGCTGGGAGAGCATCATGGCGGCGGTGCCGCCCATGGACAATCCGGCCACGCCGTGCTTGTCGTTGACGCGCCAGTCACGGGCCAACAGAGGCGGCAGCTCCTCCATGAGGAACGTCTCCCACTGGTAGGTCGACCCCTTGGCGTCGCCCACCCAGTCGGTGTAGAAACTCGACTCTCCGCCGACGGGCAGCACGATGATCGCGTTCTTGGCGTCGAAGAACTGGGAGATCTTGGTCTCCAGGGTCCACCCGCTCGCGTCGGCGCGAGCGCGCAGTCCGTCGAGCAGGAGCAGCGACGGGTAGGTGCGCTCCGGTTCGGCGTTCCACTGGGCCGGGAGCATGAGTTGCACCTGGACGGCCTGCTCCATGGCGGGCGACTGCACCCACAGGGCCACGCGATTGGCGCTCTTCCACTCGACCTTGTCCAGCCGGACGCCGGACGGCGGGGTGGTCGGCACCCGCAGCGTCGGCGCATCAGGGGTGTTGGCCGGGTTCGGCGCCGGGGTGGCCTGAGACGGCGATACCTGCGCGGAGGTGGCCCCGGCGGGGCCCGCATCGGCCCTCGGCGCCTCGGCTCGAGTCGACTCCGCCGGGCTGGCCGGCGTCTCCTGAGCCGCCACGACCGGGGTCAGGACGAGTCCGGAACCGACAACACCCACGACGAGTGGGGCCGCGAGGAGGGACGCCCACCTGGAACGGGGGCTCGCGTGTGCGCTGGGGGTCGCCATGGTGTTGTTCTCTTCCTTGCCGCGTCGTCTCGAAATCTGTCATGGGGGCGGGCCACATACGCCTGTCCCACCTGTGTCCGAAGCCCGGGTCCGCGGCGCGTCCGTGAGTTCCCCTCCCACGGCCGAACCCGGTGGTCACAAACGACCGGGGCCCCGCACGAGAATCTACGCGCGGGGCCCCGGTGTGACGGGTGAGGACTCGCTGTAAAGGGGCGAATCCACCATTATTCAGTCGTCAGGTCCAGCGGGCCAGCTCAGTAGCCCGCCCAGGCGCCGGCGTTCATCACCTTCAGGATCTGCTCCGAACGGGCCGCGATGAGGTCGTCGTTCCAGTAGCCCCATCCGTGGACGCCGGTGGTGCGGTACTCGAACTTCGCCTGGTTCGGTGCCGCGTTCATGGTGTTCTGGAACGCGAGGGTCGAGCCACGTGACAGGCCCTCGAGGATGATGCCGTTGAACGTGTTGAACACTGCCTGGAGGCTGGTGGGCTGGTCGTACTGGCCCGGGATCGCGGATCCCGCGGTGACGTACATCGGGATGCCGCGCAACTTGTCAGCCTTGAGCAGCGGGTCGTGCGCGCCCCACTCGGGCGAGCCCGGCAGTCCCCACATGGCGAACGGGTCGCACTTGCACTGGTCGAACATCGCCAGCGGGATCATGGTGTACATACCGGGGGCGGTCGGATTCATGTAGCCGGAGAACACCGAGACCTGCTTGAACTGGCCCGGATGGTCAGCAGCGAGGGTCGCTGCGGCGGAGCCGCCCATCGACAGTCCGGCGATCGCGTTGTTGTCGCGATTGACGCCGAAGTGCGCCGCCAGATAGTTCGGCAGCTCCTCGGTGAGGAACGTCTCGTACTTGTACTCGAGCAGGTTGCCACCCAGGTTGATGGGCCGCTGCCAGTCGGAGTAGAAGGACACCTGGCCGCCGACGGGCATGACCAGCGTGATGTTGTCCTGCAGGAAGGTGCGCTGCGCCTGGGCGTCGTGGGTCCACGCGTTCCAGTCGTCGCGGGCGCGCAGGCCGTCGAGCAGGTACAGACCGGCGTTGCCGCCGAAGCGGGCCGGCTGGACCTGGACCTTGATCGGCCGTTTCATCGCCGGGGAGTAGACCTCACACAGCTGGACCCACGAGCGGACCGGATCCCACACGCAGCCGGGGCGGAGGTTACTGCGGAAGCCAACAGGGTTCTCGTCGCCGGCTGCCGGACGGAAGGCTGCGGCGGCGGGTGCGGGCCCGGCCGAGCCGGCGGAGCCGAGGCTGGCCGACGAGCCCTGCTCGGTCGCCTGCGCGGCGACGAGGGCCGGGGCGCCGACAACGAGGCTTGCGGCCGTCGCCAGGGCGGTGAGCCCGGCGGCGAACCGGCGCCGGAGGGTTGACTGGGACATTCGTTGGTTCCTTTGTTCGTTCCTGGTGCCCCGGGGGCATCGGTGACGTCCATCGGACCGGCCCGCCTAGCGGAAGACCGGAACTGCGACATCGATACTGTCGCGCATTATGGGACTGGTGTTACAGGTCAGGGACCTAATCGTCCCCCTACTGTTATCGTTCCGAGACAACAACGTGGGCAACACTACCGAGTGCCCTGGTACTTCTCCACATTCTCAGGCATCGGTAATCCACACCTCTGCACCTCATACGCAGGGATTCTGTTGATCCGGTACTCGGCGAATGAGAATGCATTAACGAGGTTCGACCAGCGCCGTTCCAGGGTCAGAGGAGCCGAGTACGACTCGATCAGCGCCTGTGTCGCGGGACACTGCAGCGCTACCTCAGCCTGATTGACCCAGTTGACGTCGATCCACCGCGGGAAGTTGGTAGGATCCTCGACCACTCCCGTGTGCGCGAGCACCCAGTCGTACGGCAGGAACTTGTCGTGCCCGATCCGGCCGTCCTCCATGCGGTCGGTGTGGGCGGCCAGAGGTGCCGCCAGACCCACCGTGTCGTAGACGTCCACATCGAGTGGGAGGTTCATGCTTGTCATCCCGAGGTTGAGGAACACGACGGTCTTATCCGGTTCCTCGGGCAGCTCGAACGGCGCCAGGCCCGGCATCGGGCGGTCATAGGCCACCACGTCCCAGCGGTCCTGGAACCCCGGAACCGGCAGGAACACCGCACCGGTGCGGTTCTGTGCGACATCGCGCACCAACGCCCGCATCCGCGGGAAGTCGAGGTAGTCATCCGCCAGCAACGGGTGACGATGCCCGGTGCGCTGGATGTAGTACTGCCGCTCGTCGACGATCCCCGCCGCAGTGATGGCCTCGGGCGCGTCGCGGAACGGATCCTGAGTCACCTCTACGGCCACCGCCCAGCCGATGACGACGACCCACGCACCCAGCACCACGGGAACCATCACCCGGCGCACGGACGCGTCCGCAGCCCCGCGGGCGGGACCGATGGGCAGGGGCACGACGGAGACCGGGAGAAGAAAAAGGAACAGGGACGGCAGGAGCACCCGGCCGTGCATGAAGTCCCCACCTACGCGGGTGACGTACAGCAGCATGATGAGTGCGACGCAGAGGAATGCGACGGTGACGACCGGGGTTGATCGGGCACGACCCCGCAGGCGGAGGAGCAGTCCGTCCTCGTGGGACTCCACATCCGCGTTCGCGTCTGCACCAGCGCGCCCGGCCACGGCCCACAGCATCACCAGGCCGGTGATCAGTACCAGCGCGAGCGGCAGCAGCAGCGTGTACGGGGCGAGCAGATCCCACAGGTACTCGACGCCCTTGTCCCACTTGGACCCGCCGGCATCCTTCGCCACGGCCGTCAGCGGGTAGGGCAGCGCGTAATAGGACATGCGCCACGCCTGATAGAGCACCGGGACCACGCCCGCGATCGCGACCAGCCACCCCAGGTGCCACCACGTCTGCCGGGCGGCCGCCAACAGCCCCAGAAACACCACCGCGGCCAACGCCATCTCGGGTCGCACGAGCGGACCCAGGCCGGCGAGGAACGCGATCGCGGCGGTCTCGGGAGCGGGCAGATGGAAACGTCCCTCAAGATGCTCCGCGCGCGCCCAGCGCTGCAGCCCCAGCCACATCAGCGCGATCCAGCAGATCACCAGACCGGTCTCCAGTCCGGAGGACGCGAAGTCCCGCGCTGGCGGCAGCATGACGTACACGATGATTCCGAACGGCAGGAGGAGCATCGGCGAGCCCGCGGGCGCTCCCCGGGTGCCGCGATACATCACGCGGGTCCCGAGCATCGCGCACATCACGGCGACCATGCTCAGCGTGAGGGCCAGGCCCAACACGACCAGCTCGAGTCGGTATCCGACCACCTGGTGGGTCAGATAGACGAGGTAAGTCCACGCCGTGGAGGTGTTGGACTCGACCCGTTCACCCGCGTTGAACACCGGGCCGTTTCCGGCCACCAGGTTCCGGACAGTGCGCAGGACGATGAGTCCGTCGTCCGCGATCCATCTGCGCTCCCAGGCGCCGGCAAAGAACACCGCCACCACCGCGAGCAGGCCCGCCCAGAACGCAAACTGACCACCGCGCCCCTCGCGCGGGGCGTCGTCGGCGTGAGGGGCTCCCTCCGCCGGACGCTTCTCCGTCACCCCCGACATCGCCAGGCCAGTCGGGTCAAGAGAAGGACGGGACGAGGTAGACGCCGATCACCACGGTGAGCACCCACAGTGCGGCGAGGACCTGCAGGACGCGATCGCCGAGCGCGATGTCCTCGGGCTCACCGGCCTGCGCTGCATCCACGTCGACCGCGTAGCGCAGGACGGCGATGGTGAACGGCACGATGGAGATCTGCAGCCAGATCGCGGCGCCGGCCGGTTGCGTCGGGTCGGAACCTCGGTCATAGGCCCACAAGGCGTAGCAGAGTACGAGGACGGTCGCCGACAGAGTCCAGACGAACCGCAGATAGGTGGGCGTGTAGCTCTCCAGCGCCTTGCGGATCTTCGCCCCGGTCTTCAGGTGCAGGCTCAGCTCCGCGTACCGCTTACCCGCGGCCATGAACAGCGAACCGAACGCCATGACCAGCAGGAACCACTGGGAGATCTCGACCTCGGCCGCCGCACCACCCGCGACGGCACGCAGCAGGAATCCCGAGGAGACAAACGCGATGTCGAGCACCGGCTGGTGCTTGAGTCCGAAGCAGTACATGAGCTGCAGCACGATGTATACGGCCACGACGATCGCCAGTGCCGGGTGCGTGAACACGACCGAGACCACGAGGGCGGCGATGATGAGGACCACGGCCATCGCGTAGGCCAGCCCCACGGGCAGCACGCCCGCGGCGATGGGCCGGAAACGCTTGGTGGGATGCGCGCGATCCGCTTCCACATCCAACGCGTCATTGATGAGGTAGACGCTCGAGGCCGCCATACAGAACGCCACGAATGCGATGAACACCGAGAAGAGGACGTTGCCGTCGGTCAAGGTCTGGGAACCGGCCGCAGCGGGGGCGGCGATCACCAGGACATTTTTGACCCACTGACGAGGTCGGAGCGCCTTGATCATCGCGTCGAGGAGATTCTTGGGCGGCGCACCCTTGGAGTCCACCTGTGCGTCCTCGACATCGTCGATCTCGTTGGCCGTATGTGGTTCGGCACCGAAGAGCTGGTGATCTCCCCCGCCCCGGGCTGCCGGGGCTCCGGTCTGATCGGTCATCGCTTCTCCTCGGGATTCTGGGTGGTGCCTGGGCCGGCCGCCCTGTCGCGCAGTGTCTCGGGCAACACGCGCTGAACAGCCTCGGTGGGCCAGACCGCGCGGGTGAGAGCCGCACAGCCCGCTCCTACCGCGGCACCGGCGAACACATCAGAAGGGTAGTGGACTCCCAGCACGAGCCTGGACGCGAGCATCACCGGCACGAGCCCGGGGCCGACCGGGACACCGCTGACCGAACCCGCGAGCAGCGCGAACGCCGTGGTCGAGGTCGCGTGCGATGAGGGAAAACTGAGCTTGGAGGGGGTGCCCACCCCCACGGTGACCGCCGGATGGTGGGGGCGACGACGCCGCACGACCCTCTTGATCACGACGGAGGTCGCATGGGCACCGAATGTGCCCACACCGACCATCGCCCACCGTCCTCGGCGTTCGGGGTCCGCCACCATGCCGGCGGCCGCGATCCCCATCCAACCCAGCGCGTGCTCGCCGACGTGGGAGAGCGTCACCGCCGCCTCGCGGGAGCCCGGCACGGCCAGCAGCCGCCGCTGGATCGCCGCCAGCAACCGCACCTCCCCGAGGGGTACGGCGATCTCGACATGCGGGGTCTCGGTGGCGTCGTCCACTGCGGCTCCTCCGTTATCAGGCGTCGAAGACACGGCCCCAGGCCTCCTTCGTCACAAGTTCGGCATGGGCGTCACGGTAGCGACGACGCATCTCCGGGAACCGGCGATACAGTTCGCGGTGCACGGCTGCCGACTCCTTGAACAAGGATGCTGCCAGTTCACGATCGCGCTTGCGGTACACGACCCCGCGGCCGTCTGCGGTCGTGACGGTGGCGCCGTCGACCCGACTCAGTGAGTACCAACGCGCCTCGACTGGCGGGAAGTTGGCTTGTGGGACCGCGTGATGGAACTTGTCGTCCGCGCTCAGGCTGTGGACCAGCCCCTTGGCCAGCGCCACGGCCTTGCGCACCTTGCCGCGCGGCTCGGAGTGGATGCCCGCCGGGCCGCCCGTCGGCGCGGGCAGATCCACGGCGGACGGGATCACCACCGCGTCGGAGTACTCCGACCGCATGTCCCTCACCTTGGGCAGGGCTGTGGGCAGCAACTCGTACAGCGCCTCGGGCCCGCGTAGGAAGTCGCGGATCGCCTCGATCTGGATGGCGACGGTCGAGTATTCGAGGCACACCAGATGCTTGACCAGTGCCTTGAGGCTGGACTGCATGATCCCCTTGGTGTCGCCGTCGTGGTAGATCGAGGCCACCACCAGGCGATTGCGCAGGTGGAAGTACGCCTGCCAGTCGATCGCGTCGTCCTTGTCCGACCACGCCATGTGCCAGATCGCCACGCCGGGCATAGAGACGGTGGGGTGGCCGGCCCGCCGGGCGCGGAGTCCGTATTCGGCGTCATCCCACTTGATGAACAGCGGCAGTGGCTGGCCGATCTTCTCCGCCACCACCCGCGGGATGAGGCACATCCACCAACCGTTGTAGTCCACGTCGATCCGACGGTGCAGCGGCTTGGGGTTGTCCCGATCCGTCAACTGGTAGGTCGAGAAGTCGTAGTCGTAGTCCGCGTGCGGAGCGGCGGTCCACATGAAGTCGTGCGCCCCCACCACCTCGCCCATAGTGTGCAGGTGGCTGCGCTCCTGCAGGTTGAGCATCTGCCCACCCACCAGCATCGGGACGGTGGAGAACCGTCCGAAGGCGAGTGCCCGCAGGATCGAGTCGGGTTCGATCTCGATGTCGTCGTCCATATAGAGGATGTACGGGGAGTCCGTCAGCCTCCTGGCCTCGTACATGATGCGGCTGTAGCCGCCTGATCCGCCGAGGTTCGGCTGGTCGAAGATCCGCAACCTGTCGCCCAGATCGTCCGCCGCCTCCGCGAAACCCGGCTCGTCACGGACCTTCTTGTTGCCCTGGTCGGGCATCAGTACCGCGTCGATCACCTCGTCCACCTGCGGGTCCGAGGTGAGCGCCCGCAGCGCCGCCACCGCGTCGCCGGGCCGGTTGAACGTGGGGATACCGATGGTCACGCGGCGGTCGTTGGGGACCTGTACCGACGGGTCGGGGCGTCCGTCCGGACCGGCATCGGCGCGGGTGGCGGGGGCGTCCACCGCGGAGTACCAGCCGCCGGCGAGCAGCTCGACATCGGTGTCCGAGGTGAGGTCGAACCAGATCCACCCGCCGTCCTCGAAGGGCCCCAGGTCGCAGACGAACTCGACGGTGGTCACCGAGTGGGCTCCGGACTCGCCGGACTCACCCACCACGTCGCCGGTGATCGCGATACGCGAGCCGTCGATCTTGGAGCGGTACAGGTCAATCCGGCCGGCCCCCCGGACGGTCAGCCGGAGCACGACCTCGTCGAGGACCGTCCAGCGCCGCCAATACGCCGCGGCGAACGCGTTGAAGTAGGTGGCGAACGAGACCTCGGAATCCGCACCGATTTCGACCGAGGTGCGGGTCGAGGAGTGGGCGCGACGCACGTTGGTCGACGCTTCTGCCAGGTAGAGGGAACGGACGTCCAGGGGTTCGCCGGCCCGCGGAAGGATGATCCGCTGGAGGCACTCCCGGCCACGTGGGTCGGCGAGAGCGTCGACCGACCGCTCTACCTCGTCGACCAGATGGTGGTGGCCGTGATGTTCCATATGCGCGTGTCCCCGTCCCGACGGCCGGGGGCCGCCCTCGTCCATCCTGCTGCGCCTCCGGGCCGCGCATCGCGGGACGAAAGCCGGGTCGATCGTACCCGTCGGAAACGATCTACCAGCCTCACCACGCGCCGGAGCCCACCGGAGCGCAAGGAAGACGTAAGTTCGTCGCATGCGACTCACCACTTCCGTCCGAACCCGCCCGACCCTCCGCACCGCACTGGGAGTGCTCGCACTCACCGCGCCGCTCGCTCTCGCGGGCTGCGGCTCCGACGACGCCTCCACCGATGAGACGTCGGCCGCCGACTCGTCGACCACCGCCGCCTCCGCTTCGGAGTCGAACTCACGCTCCGCGGCCGCCGAGCCGGAGTGCCCGCCCGCCGAGGGTGCCGACGAGGCCACGCAGAAGTTCAGCTCCGCACCGCCGATGTGCCTGACGCCCGGCGCCGACTACTCCGCTGTCATCACCACCGATGCCGGCGAGGTCACCGTGGACCTGCTCGAGGACCAGGCCCCGGAGACGGTCAACAACTTCGTGTTCCTGGCCCGTAACAAGTTCTACGACGGCGTCTCGTTCCACCGCGTGATACCCGGGTTCATGATCCAGGGCGGCGATCCGCAGGGCACCGGGGGAGGCGGACCGGGCTACCAGTTCGCCGACGAACTCCCCGAGCCCGGCGAGTACGAGATCGGCTCCATGGCCATGGCCAACGCCGGTCCCGACACCAACGGCTCGCAGTTCTTCATCGTCACCGGGGACGCCGGCGTCTCACTGCCCCCGCAGTACAGCCTGTTCGGCACGGTCACCGAGGGCATGGAGTCCGTGACGGCCATCGAAGACGACGGCAGCGCCCAGGGCGCACCGAAAACCGAGCACATCATCGAGTCCGTGAAGATCGTCGAGAACTGACGCCCAGGCGGGTGAGTTAATAGCCGCTGGACCCGCCGCCGCCGGAGAACGAGGTGTTGGAGTAGCTGGTGTTGGTGGAGCTGGACGCAGCCTGGGCCGCCTGCACATCGTGCGAGTGCCAGCTCGACGCCACGTAGTACGGCACGAAGCCGTTGTAGCCGTAGCCCGCGCGCCAGTCGCGGTCGTACAGTCGCGGCGCGTGCCGGTCTCCGGCGTCGTCGGCCGCCTCGACATCCGACATCTCGCGGGCCCGGATCGCCTCTACGACCAGCCGGTAGTCCACCACCAGGCGCGCGTAGCGGTCCATAAAGTCGGGGGCGGCGGCATTCCGGGCCAGCTCGTCGGCACGCGAGTCCAGGGCCCGGGCCTCGGCGGCGAGCCGCTCGTCGTTGGTTCCCAGAGCCGCCGCCGCCATGTCCTTGTGGAGCTCGCCGAGCTGCCGACGACGCACCTCTGCGTCGCCCTGCTCCATCCGGAAGAGCTGGTCGATGTTCTTCTCGGCTGACTCCATCTGCTCGACCGTGGTGTGAGCGGTCTCGATGTTGGCAGCGGCCGCCCTGAACTCGGAGTCCTTCGACTCGGGGCGCAGGTCACCGATCCGGCCCATCACCGCATCGACCTCCAGGAATCTGTCCCGCACATCCGCCCACTGGGACCGCAGCTCGTCGTCGGCCAGCGGCGACCGCAACGAGTTCGCGCGAATGTTCAGCCCGTCGAGTTCCCCGGCGATCCGCCCGTATTCGCGGGAGATCCGGTCGTAGCGCTCCCTCGCCGTCGTCGCCTTTTTCTTCCTCGACGCGGCCACGCCGGCACCGAGGGCACCCGCGCCCACGACTCCGGCACCGCCGAGGGCCCACGGCAGCCAGGTCGGCATCCCCTCGGGTTCCGGCGCGAGAACGGTGGGATCGGCGGCCGCCTGCGCCCCGGCCAACAGACCCATCGCGTAGTTCTGGCGCCGCATGGGGTCCTTCATCGCCTCCAGCGCGCCGTCGAGGTGGCGGCCCTCGAACACGTCGAGCGCGGCGCACACGTCGTCGCCGCAGTAGATGCCGACGTCCCTGGCCTCCGTGTCATCGGCCACGATCAGGGTCCCGGGCGCCCACTTCTTCCGGTCCTGTGCCAGAAGCTCCGGCCGCTCCGCCTGGGCGAACCGCTCCGTGGTGTCGTTGAGGTTGTCGGCGTCGTCGGCAAAGACCAGGTACTCGACGTGCCGTACCTGCGCGGGGAAGGCGATCCGTTCGGTCTCGCCGCGGAGGAGGTCCTTGTCGCCGTCCGACAGCACGCCCGCCCGGTCGGTGATCCCCACGTCGACCCCCTCGGCCGGTGCCTGCGCGGGCGCAGGCGCCGGAGCCTGGGCACGCGCGGGACCTACGGCAAACGGAAGGACCAGAAACAGCAGAAGCACGGCGCCGGCGAGCACCGCGAGAAGTCGAAGGGCTGAAACCGACGGTGACCGGGTCATGCACGGAGTCTAATGCCCCGGGCGGATAACCTTGCCCGGTGTTCGTCCTGGAAACGCTTATCGCCATCACCGTCGCCCTGACCACCGCGTTCGGCGGCCTGGTCGCGGAGGACCTCATCAGCCGGGATGCCACCTGCACGATCTCCGCGATGCCGGACCTGTGGTCTGAGGATTGCACGTCACCGTCCCGGCTCGCCTGGTTCCTCGGCACGCTGCTCGTCCTGGTGGGGGCCATGGCCCTGCGGGCGTGGCTCATCGCCCACAACGGCACCCTCTACTACCTGCGACTCCTGCCCGCCGAGAGCGCCGACCGGATGCGCGCAGCGGTGGACGTGGCCAACGCCCGGAGTCTGGACTTCCGGTCCGCGACGGGATGGTTCGGCACCGACGACGCAGTGGTGGACCTGCGCCGCGAGACCGATCACGTCTCCGGCGAGCTCGAGCGGGCGATGAACGACGACGACGACGCGACCGGCTACGTCCTGGCCCCCAATCTGGCGTTCCCGGCTGCGCTCGCCGTCGGCTACGACACCCTCCTACGGGAACGCACCCATCTCGCCGAACTGCCCGTCCAGGCCCGGCGCCGCCGGCTGCCCGGAGGTGACACCGGGGTGCGGACCGTGTACTTCGACGACGGCGACGACATGTGGGCCGAGCGCCGCTGGCGGTCCCGCCGGAGCAGGCCAGGGTCGGAGCTGGTCATGACCACGTTCGTCGGCGGGTCCGCGGACACCGCCGCTCCAGAGCGCACCGAGGTGGCGCACGTGTGGCTCTCGCTTCAACTCGACGGGGGCGGTCTCGTGGCCGAGGTGGACGCGGGTCATCCCCTCAGGGACGCCGCTGACCTCGTCGTCGTCGTGGGCCCCACCACCGGGCCCCCGGGCGGCGAGACCCTCCGGCCCTGGATGCTCCCTTCGGGACGCTGGTATCCCGGCGCCAGCGGGCGTCAGATCGATCG
This sequence comes from Dietzia alimentaria 72, assembly GCF_000226215.1. Lineage (GTDB taxonomy): Bacteria > Actinomycetota > Actinomycetes > Mycobacteriales > Mycobacteriaceae > Dietzia > Dietzia alimentaria. The sequence continues at coordinate 94,189 of NZ_AGFF01000005.1, read as the reverse complement.
ACGGGTGTTCGCGCGGCTGGTGGAGGAACTCTCGGGCGCGATCGAGCAGGTGCTCGACGACTATCCCGAGGCGCACGTGATGTTGTCCGGCCGGATGCCGCGCAGTGTCGCCTTTGCGCTGGGTTACGTGATCTCGCAGCGCAAGGACGACCACATCGAGGGCAAGAGGGGGGCGATGCATCCGACGCGTTCCGACGACACCCGTGCCGAACGGGCGCAGGCGCGGGCCGAGAACGAAGGCCTCTCCTCGCTGAGCCGCTTCTGGAGCTCGGTCACCCCGGTGCTGGTGCACCTGGGCGAAGCCAAGCCGACGCTCGTGCACGCCGCTCAGCGCGAGGTCACGGTCCGCGAGGCCGCGGTCGTCGCCGACCTGCCTTCAGCTTTCACGGCTCGCGCTGGCAGAGTGCCCGCGGAATGAGGACCCGCGCTGCCGGTGTGGTCCATTTCGGCAGCGCGAGTCAGGGGCGGGGCACCGGGGTCAGTCGGCCAGCGGTGCGCCGTCGCGCAGGTGCGGCGCGAGCGTGTTGTCGAACATCGTCAGCGCTGAGGCGATGGCCATGTGCATGTCCAGGTACTGGTACGTGCCAAGTCGGCCACCGAACAGCACCTTGTTCTCTGCGGTCTCGGCCTTGGCCCGCTCGCGGTACGCGGCCAGCCGCTCGCGGTCCGTCGACTCGTTGATCGGGTAGTACGGCTCGTCGTCGCGCTCGGCGAAGCGGCTGAACTCCCGCATGATCACGGTCTTGTCCGTGGGGTAGTTCTTGCGCTCCGGATGGAAGTGCCGGAACTCGTGGATGCGGGTGAATTCGATCTCAGCGTCGTTGTAGTTCATCACCGGTGTGCCCTGGAAGTCACCGGTGGGCAGGACCTCCATCTCGAAGTCCAGGGTGCGCCAGCCGAGCTCGCCGTCGGCGTAGTCGAAGTAGCGGTCCAGCGGGCCGGTGTAGACCACGGGCGCGTCCGGGCTCGCTGCGCGCACGGCGCCCGAGACGTCGAACCAGTCCGTGTCCAGCACCACGTCGATCTTCTCATCGGCCGCCATGTTCTCGAGCCACGCGGTGTAGCCGTCGACCGGCAGCCCCTCGTAGGTGTCTGAGAAGTAGCGGTTGTCGAAGTTGTAGCGCACGGGCAGGCGGGTGATGTTGCCGGCGGGCAGGTTCTTGGGGTCGGTCTGCCACTGCTTGGCGGTGTAACCCTTGATGAACGCCTCGTACAGCGGGCGGCCGATCAGAGAGATGGCCTTCTCCTCGAAGTTCGCCGCGTCCTCCGCGGTGAACTCTGCGGCCTGCTCCGCGATCAGCTTCCGCGCCTCATCCGGTGAGTAGTAGCGGCCGAAGAACTGGTTGATCAGCCCCAGCCCCATGGGGAACTGGTAGGCGGTGCCGGAGTACATGCAGAACACGCGGTGCTGGTAGCCGGTGAAGTCGGTGAACCTGTTGACGTACTCCCACACGCGCTCGTTGGAGGTGTGGAACAGGTGCGCGCCGTACTTGTGGATCTCGATCCCGGTCTCGGGCTCTGCCTCCGAGTAGGCGTTACCGCCGATGTGATCGCGCCGGTCCAGGACCAACACGCGCTTGCCGAGTTCGGTCGCCGCGCGTTCCGCGACCGTCAGGCCGTAGAAACCCGACCCCACCACGATGAGGTCGTAGGTCCCCCACTGCCGCTCGTCCGCCATCGTCGATGTCCTCCGCTGATGCTCAGTTGGCCGCACGCCGGTTGACGCGGGTCCGGGTTCCCAGAGTATCCGGCGGGTCCGGGGCGGGCTCAGGGCGCGCCGACGGTCACGGGGGAGGCAGAAATTTCGCGAGACCCGCGGACGACCCCCCTGCGCAGGTGGGGCGTCGTCGTCGTCGTACGCCGGTTCGAAACTACACGCGTGTCATCTCTTTATTCACTCCTATACCGCTTGGTTTCACACGTTTCTTGGCTAACATTGACCTCGTTCGTCACAATCGCCCCACTGGTCGCACGCCGTGCGACTTTTTGGGGAGACGTGCCTCGCAGTCTGCAGCCGCGTGACACAGACACCTGATCTGGAGAAGCCCTTGAGAACACGACGCCGCCCCCTGCACTTCAGCGGTCGACGCCGGACCCTCGCCCTGGCGGTGGCGGTCGCGGCGTCCGTGGTCACGCCCCTCGCAGTCTCGGGAGCGGGCCACCTGGTCGAGTCCGGAGAGGACATCGCCACGACCGCCGGCAGCGCATTGCCCACCGGCGAGACCGAGGTCCCCCTCGCCGAAGCCCCATCCGCCACCGGCGTCGATTCCGATATCTCCACGGGCGACTCCCCCGTCAAGGAAGTCACTTCCGAGACACCGTTCTCGATGATCGGCGTGACCTGGAAGGGTTTTAATCCCGAGGCGCTCGCCACCGTGCGAGCCAAGAACCCCGACGGCACGTGGGGCCCCTGGTACGAGGCGGAGTCCACCGACGGCGAAGGCGAGAGCACCACCGGTACCGGCGGCACCGAAGCCGTTTACCTGGGCACCGACACCACGACGGTCCAGATCAAGCTCTCCGGCGTCGACATCGACACCACTTCCCTCGCCGACGCGCCCGAGGCGACCGCCGGTGACGACGAGCCGGCCGGCGACTCCGAGAAGCCTGAGACCACTGCGGCTGAGTCCGCCGATGACATTGCGGCCACTCGCACCGCAGAGCCCGCGCCGGCCCCGGCCGCCGCGCCCGCTCCGTCGATTCCGGTCCCGGCCGGCCCCGCCGCGAAGCCCGACTCCGACGATGCACCACCGGTCCCGACCCGCTTCGCGGACATCAAGCCCGTCGCGAACAGCACCGATCTAGACCCGTCCACGGTCAAGGCGGTCCTGCTCTCCCCCGACACCACCCCGACCCCCGATCCAGAGCAGTTCGCCGATGTCGCCGCGTCCGGTGGCACCGGCACCAACGGCGACATCGCAGCCAAGCAGCCGACGATCATCTCCCGTTCCGGTTGGGGCGCCGACGAGTCGATCCGCTGCGGCAGTGCCTCTTATGACGACTCACTGGCGGCCGGCACCGTTCACCACACTGCCGGCAGCAACGACTACAGCCGCGAGGGCTCGGCCAGCGTCATGCGTGGGATCTACACGTACCACGCGCGCACGCTGGGCTGGTGCGACGTCGGCTACAACGTGCTGGTCGACAAGTACGGCCAGGCGTTCGAGGGGCGGGCCGGCGGACTGAGCCGGAACGTCCAGGGCGCCCACGCCGGCGGCTTCAACAGCAACACCTGGGGCATCTCGATGATGGGCGACTACTCGACCGTCTCCCCGTCGGACGCGACCATCCGCAAGGTCGGCGAGATCCTCGGCTGGCGTCTGTCCCTGGCCGGCATCGACCCCAAGGGCTCCGACACCCACTACTCCGAGGGGACCTCGTACACCAAGTACTCGTACGGGACCTCGGTCCGGCTGCCCAACATCTTCGCCCATCGTGACGTGGGCCTGACCTCCTGCCCCGGCAACGCCGGCTACGCGAAGATGGGCCAGATCCGCGACATCGCGGCCGCATACGCCAAGGGCGGCGGTGGGGGGACCAAGCCCAGCACGCCCGCTCCCGGCGCCGGTGGAGGCACCGCGACCCCGCCCAGCACCCCGCCCACCGGCGCCAACGGCAGCTCCCGCCCCGAGGTCTCCACGGGAAGTGTCCAGGACGCGGTGGCCACCGCACTGCGCACCGTGCTCAGCGGCGGCAAGCTTGACGCCGAGACCCTGACCCGCATCCTGACCGGCGGCAAGACGCTTGCTGACCTGCCGCTCGGCGCAGGCTCCGTGCAGGACGCGCTCGGCGGAGACCTCGGCCAGTTCGCAGCGCTGGCGTCGAAACTGTCCGGGCCACTCGGCAAGGCACTGTCCGGGGTCCAGAAGTTCGGGGATGTGTCGCTGGTCAAGCACGAGAACGGTGCACTGTACTCGTCTCCCGAGACCGGCACCCACCCCGTGTGGGGCTTGATCGGAGACGCCTGGGCCGCCCAGGGTTACGAGCACGGCCCGCTCGGCCTGCCGGTGTCCTCCGAGGCCACCCGCGGGGACGGCACCGTGGCTCAGCGGTTCGTCGGCGGAACGCTCGTCTTCGACCCCGCCACCAAGGAGCTCACGGTCGAGCCCAACCCGTAGACCCCCGGCCGACGAGCACGTGGAGATCCCGCGCCCGTCGGCCGCTCACACTCGCGGACCGGATCCCACCAGGTGTGCCCGCCTCCCCCACCCATGGGGCGGCGGGCACACCGGGGAAGTGGTGGGGACCGGTCCGCAACCCCAAGAACACAGACGCCCCTCTCGATGAACTCGCGCGTGCGCCCCGGCGGTGGCCGGAGTTCATCGCGGGGGGCGGATTCTGAGCGAGGCGGGCCGACTCACTGCCGGACGGCCACTGACCACTCCGGAACGCGTTCCGTCGAGACCGCTCAGGTCCACCAGCGACGCAGCACGTGCGCCAGACCCGCCTCATCATTGGTCAGGGTGACCTCGTCCGCCACTGCGCGCACCGCGGGGATGGCGTTTCCCATAGCGACGCCGTGGTCCGCCCAGCGCAGCATGTCCACGTCGTTGGGCATGTCGCCGAACGCCACGGTGACGGGCACCCCGGATGGGCCGGCGGCGGCGGTGGTCGCGGAGGCGAGTTCGGTAAGTCCACTGGCCTTGGTGATCCCGCGCGCGGCGAGCTCGATCAATCCGTCAGTGGTGGAGAACGTGACGTCCGCGAGGTGGTCGACCTCCCCGCGCAGCGCAGCCACCAACTCGGCGCTGGGCACACCCGGCACCCGGACGAGCATCTTGAGCACCGGCTCGGACAACACCTCGAAGTGGCCTACCTGAAGGTGGGACGGGTTGATCCAGGCGTGTTCGTAGTCGGGACTGGCCACGAATTCAGCATCGGCGGCGTCGGTACCCAACCGTTCCGCGGCGATGCCGCTGCCCGGCAGTCGTTCGCGGAGGATCCGATCGATCGCGGCGAGAGCCTCCGGCTGCAACAGGTTGGTGGAGAGGTACTCGCCACTGTTGGTGTCCATGATCACGGCGCCGTTGGCACACACGGCCAGCGGTGCCACGGGCAACTGGTCGACGATCTGGTCCATCCAGCGCGGGGGCCGTCCGGTGGCCAGGACGAAGGTGGCCCCGTCCGCCACGAGATCCGCCACGACAGCACGGTTGGCGGCGGGCAGCAGGTTGTCGCTGCCGATCAGGGTGCCGTCGATATCAGTGGCGACGAGCAGCGGTCTGGAGTGGGTCACGGAGCGCCCGGGCCGGCCGGTCCCTTCGGCACATCAGGATCGTCGAGTGCCGCGGTCCCCTCGGACGCGGCCTTCTCGGCCCGCAGACGCATCCGTTCTGCGTGCTCAGCCTCGTCGAGCGCCGTTGCCTCGTCGAGCGTGGGCGCGGATCCACCGAGGCGCGCGGGAACCCAGCTGGCACCGGCCGGGTAGGGACCGTACTTCTGCGCGTACTCCTGCTGCATCCGCTCGAGGGTCGCCTGCATGCGGGAGCGGATCTCCTGGGTGCACTCCTCGACGGGCTCATAGGCCTTCATGGGGACGCCCACCTGCATCATGATGGGCACCTTGGGGCGCAGCAGCTTCTTGGGTAGGCCCTTGGTCCAGACGCGCTGCGATCCCCACAGCGTCACGGTGATGATCGGGACATCCGCGGCGAGCGCCATCCGGACGGCACCGGTCTTGAATTCCTTGACCTCGAAGCTACGGCTGATGGTCGCCTCGGGAAAAACGCCGACCAGTTCACCCGCCCTGAGTCTGTTCACCGCCTCGTCGAAAGACGCCTTGCCGGCGGTGCGGTCCACGGGGATGTGCTTGAGCTCGCGCATGATCGGGCCGGAGATCTTGTGGTCGAAGACCTCGACCTTGGCCATGTAGCGAATGAACCGCTTGTGCACCCGGGCCGGTATGCCGCCGTAGACGAAGTCGAAGTAGCCGGTGTGGTTGATCACCACCACCGCGCCGCCCCGCTCGGGGAAATGTCGTTCCCCGCGGACGGTCAGGTCAAGGCCCTGGACCTTGAACATCGTGCGGGCGAACCCGATGATCCCCGTATAGAGCAGCTCCACGACCACCAGCGTAGCGGCCCGTCCCCGCAGACGGTCGAGCTCTGCCGGTAGGTTCGGCAGCGTGGACCACGACGCCCCCTTTGATTCGGTAGATCCGGCGGCGCGCAGTCGCCATTACTCCTGGCCCGCCCTCCCTCCTTCGGATGAGCGGATCGCGCACGCGGGACTCGATGCCCTTAACCGGGTCATCTCCGGCGAGCGTCACCTCTCCCCCGGTGCACACTCGCTCGGCATCCGCCTGGCCTCCGCGGAGGTGGGCGCGGTGACCATGGCCGCCGAGCCCGCGGAGTGGGCGCTCAACAACGGCGGGACGGTCCACGGCGGGATCGTCTCCGGATGGGTGGACTCGGCTCTGGGCTACGCCACGGCGACCGTGCTCGAGGAGGGCGTCGGCTACAGCACCCTGGATCTCAACGTCCGCTACATCCGCGCCCTGCGGTTGGAGAAGACGCCCGCGACGATCCACGCCGAGGTGGAACATGTGGGTCGCTCCACCTGTGTGGTGCAGGTCAGGGTCACCGACACGGACAGGCGCACGTGCGCCAGCGCGAGCGGTGTGATGATGTTGTTCCGCTGACCGTCGGCCGGGTCAGCGGATCGGCTCGAGTACGTCCTTGCCCACGAACGGACGCAGGGCTTCGGGGACCACCACGGAGCCGTCCGCCTGCTGGTGGTTCTCGAGGATCGCCACGAGCCAGCGGGTGGTCGCGAGCGTCCCGTTGAGCGTGGCGGCGATCTGGGTGCGACCCTCGTCGTCCCGGTAGCGGACGCCCAGACGACGGGCCTGGAACGTCGTGCAGTTCGACGTGGAGGTGAGTTCGCGGTAGGCGTTCTGCGTGGGGACCCACGCCTCACAGTCGTACTTGCGGGCGGCGGAGGACCCGAGATCGCCGCCGGCGATGTCGATCACGCGGAACGGCAGGCCCATCGCCTGCAGCATCTCCTTCTCGAAGGACAGCAGGCGCAGATGCTCCTCGCGGGCGTCCTCGGGCTTGCACCAGGAGAACATCTCCACCTTGTCGAACTGGTGGACGCGGATGATGCCGCGGGTGTCCTTGCCGTGGCTGCCGGCCTCCCGACGGAAGCAGGAGGACCAGCCGCAGTAGCGCTTGGGACCGTCGGACAGGTCGAGGATCTCGCCCTGGTGGTAGCCGGCGAGCGCGACTTCGGAGGTGCCTACCAGGTAGAGGTCGTCGGCCTCGAGCTTGTAGACCTCGTCGGCGTGGGCACCGAGGAAACCGGTGCCCTGCATGATCTCGGGACGCACGAGCACGGGCGGGATCATCATGGTGAACCCGTTGGCGGTGGCCTTCTGCGCCGCGAGCTGCAGCATTCCCAGCTGGAGTAGGGCGCCGTAGCCGGTGAGGAAGTAGAAGCGGGCGCCGGAGACCTTGGCGCCGCGCTCCATGTCGAGCAGGCCCAGGCTCTCACCCAGCTCGAGGTGGTCTTTGGGCTCGAAGTCGAAGGTCGGGATCTCACCGATGCGCTCGATCTCCACGAAGTCGTCCTCGCCGCCCGCGGGGGTGCCGTCCTCGACCACGTTGGAGAGCATCCGTTGGAGCCGCTCCACCTCTGCGGCGGCGGTCTTCTCGGACTCCTCGGCGTCCTTGACCGCCTTCTTCAGCGCACCGGCGGCCTCGAGGAGGGCGGGGCGGTCCTCGGGCGAGGCCTGTCCGACCTTCTTGCCGTGGGCCTTCTGCTCGGCGCGCGCGCCGTCGGCGGCGGCGATCGACGAACGACGCGACTCATCGGCGGCCAGCAACTGGTCGACCAGCGAAGGGTCCTCACCGCGGGTGCGTTGGGATTCGCGGACGACGTCGGGGTTCTCGCGGAGCAGCTTGAGATCGATCACGGACCCCAGCCTAGCGGCCCGCGTTTGTGGCCCTGATCAGACGCCGAAGAGTTCGAGGAAAGCGTGCTTCTCGAACATGCGAGCCGTGTCCACCGCGGTGGGTGTCCCGCCGTGCGGGTCGGCGCCGGCTTCGAAGAGTACGCGGACCACCTCGCCGTAGCCCTTGAACACGGCACCGGCGAGCGGGGTCTGACCCCGGTCATTGGCCCTGTCGACCTCGGCGCCCCGCTCGACGAGTGCCCGCACGGTGTCGGGGTTGCCGTTATAGGCCGCCAGCATGAGCAGTGCGTCGCCACGCTCATTGGTGAGGTCGGGGCTGACGCCGGCATCGACGTAGGCGGCCAGGCGTTCGGTCTCCCCGTCGCGTGCCAGCTGGAACAGCATCTGGGCGAACTCCAGGACTTCGGGGTCCAGGCCCTCTCGGGGAGAGCGCACGTCGCCGTCCGACCCGTCGGGCCCGCCGTGATTCTGTCCGCTCATGGCGGCAATCCTATCCGGACGGCGCGATTACGGCATCATGGACGCGATGACCCCTACCACCAGATCGTCCCGACCGGGCCGGTCGCTGCTCCGGACACGGGGCGCGGTCATGGCCTCACTTCTCGCCGTCCTCTCCGGCGCCGCGGTGACGGGCGCTCTCATGGCTTCGGCCATCGACGACCCCAACTCCGCGCGGGCTGAGCGAATCAAAGTGATCGTGCCGCAGGTCGATCCCCGCACCCTGTCGGGCCCCGCCTATGCGGAGGCCGCGCCCGGGACCTGTCTGACCTGGTCGATTGGCTCGGCGGACACCGTGTCCACGTTCGACACGGTGGACTGCGACGAGCCCCACCGGTTCGAGGTGGCCGGCCGGATCGACCTGTCGGAGGATCCCGGCTTCGGTGACAAGACACCGCTGCCGGGTCCCGCGGATCTCGCACCCGTCGGCACGGACCGCTGCCTGCCACTGGCCACCCGCTACGCGGGCGACCGACCGATCGATCCGGTGGGGCGGTTCACCGGGACGGTGGTACCTCCATCCGAGGAGGGGTGGAACAAGGGCGACCACAGCGTGTTGTGCGGGATCGCCGCCTCCGAGCTGGACGGCCGGTCGGCACTGTCCACCGGGCGGTTTGTGGACGCCGACCAACATCGCCGGTGGGATCCCGGCACCTGCCTAGGGTTCACCGAGGAGGGCCTGCCCGGAGCTCCGGTGCCGTGCTCGGACAACCACTCGATCGAGATCGTCTCGGGCCTCGACGTCAACGGGGTGTTCCCCGAGGGCCCGTTCCCTCCGGAGCCGCGTGTGCAGTCCGAACTCACCGCTGACGCGTGCCGTCAGGCCGGGATCGCCTACCTGGGTGATGAGGAGGCCCTGCGACGCACGACGCTCATCTCGACGCTCGTCAACCCCATCTCGGAGCTCTCCTGGGCCACCGGTAGCCGGATCGTCAACTGCGGGCTGATGAAGGCCTCCGAGCCGGGGCCGTTCGCGGTTCTCCAGGGCTCGGCACTCCAGGGCGTGTTGGTCGATGGTCAGACGCCAGTCGCCCCCACGACGACCGAGATCCCGCCACCCGGACAGCAGCCGGGCCGGTCCGGCGGCCAGTCAGACCAGCCGGGAGAGGCCATCCCGCCGGACAGCGGAACGGTGTCGGTGCCGGTGCCCGGCGGGACGCCGTGAGCCTCGAGGTCGACGAGAAACGGTTCGAGCAACTGGTCGACGACGCCCTGGACTCCGTGCCGGACGCGTTGTTCCGGGCGATGGACAACGTCGTGGTCCTCATCGCCGACCGCAATCCGGACGAGCCGGACCTCCTGGGTCTTTACGAGGGGGTCGCGCTCACCGAGCGTGACACCACCTACTCGGGGTTCCTACCGGACACCATCACGATCTACCGGGATGCACTGAGCGACTTCTGCTCGTCCGAGGAGCAGCTGGTGCACGAGGTCGCGGTGACGGTGATCCACGAGATCGCCCACCACTTCGGGATCGACGAGGAGACCCTGCACGAACTCGGCTGGGGCTGACCCGGTCGACAGCAGAGTCAGACCCTGGGCCCCACCGTCAGAACCGCGGCCGACCCGGGTGATCGCCCCACCGTTCGCAGGACCAGCCCCCGCCGTCGGGGGCCAGTTCGATCACGCCGCAATTGGGTATCCGGTTGGTCAGCGCCCACTGGGAGGGCACGGCTCCGGCGAACACGGCCATCATCCGCATGAGCGTGCCGTGCACCACCAGCACCACGTCGATGCCGTTGTCGAGGTAGGACTCGCGCAGTTCGGAGACCAGCGGCATGGCCCGTTCCCGCACATCCAGCGCGCTCTCGCCACGGGGAAGCGAGGAGGTGAGATCGCCCTCCTCAAGCCAGTCGCGCACGACCCGGTTATAGGCCAACAACGCCTCGGCACCGGTCTGCATCTCGTAGCTACCGGCTTGCACCTCGTGCACCCCGGGGACGGCTTGTGTGTCCAGGCCCATGGCCTCGGCGATGAGTCCGGCGGTCTCGCGCGCCCTGTCTGCCCGGGAACTCATGATGACCGACGGGGAGATCCCCGAGTCGGCGAGTTGCGCCCCCACCGTTCGCGCCTGGTCGCGCCCCAGTTCGGTGAGCGGAGCCCCGGGTAGCGCGGTGTCGAGCGCGCCGGCGACATTGGAGGGGGTCTGCCCGTGGCGGACGAGGTGCAGGCGGGCACTCATGAGGAACTCTCACCGCGGCGCAGACCCTCGAGCCAGGCCAGTTCGTCGGTGCGGTCCGGCGGGCGCGACCCGGTATCGCCGCCGTCGGCCACGGGCCAGGAGCCGAGGAACCGAAGGTCAGCGGTCCGGTGGCGCAGCGCGACGAGCGCCTCGGCGACCACCGGGTCGTCGATGTGCCCCACCAGGTCCACATGGAACAGGTACGTGAACCGTGCGACACGAGTGGGCCTGGAGCCGATGCGCGTGAGATCGATGTCGCGGATGGACAGTTCGGTCAGCGCCTGCACCAGCGCGTTGGGCTGGTGGGGTAGACCGAAGATCACGCAGGTCCGGTCGCTGCCGGTGCGCGCGGGTGGCCGGGCGGGCCGTCCCACCAGGACGAAGCGGGTTCGGGCGCCGCCCACGTCGGCCACGTCGGCGGCGAGCGGGACGAGCCCGTTGATCTCGCCCGCGCGGGCGGGAGCGGCGGTGGCGTCGGCCGTTCCGGCGGCCACCTCCTCCGCCCCCGCCGCCGTGGAGGAGGTGGTCTCGATGTGGGCGCGCGGGAGGTTCACACCCACCCAGCGCCGTACCTGCGCGGCGGCCACCGGGTGCGTCCGCAGGACCCTTACGTCGTCGGGGCTGACACCGGGCCGGACCAGGATGGAGAACACCACGTCAAGCTCGGTCTCGGCGAAGATCTGGAGCCGCTCCCCCACCGCCAGGCCATCGCTGGTGGGGTTGACGGTGCCGTCCACGGAGTTCTCGAACGGCACACACGCGTAGTCGGCCGTGCCCGCTCGGACCATGGCCAGAGCCTCGTCGGGGGTTGCCGCGGGCACGGCCTCGGCGTCGGTGAGCAGACCCGCGGTGAGTCCGTCGGTGCGGAGTCGGTGCAGGGCGGCATCGGTGAACGTGCCGGGAGGGCCGAGGTAGGCGACGGTGACCACGACGACAAGACTAGCCAGCGTCAGGGACCGTCGGCGGATGCCAGGGCCGCGGCGATCGCTTCGGCGTTGTCCGCAGGCACGACGACGCACGTCACCACGTCGCGGATCGCTTCCCGCGCAGACCTCGACAGGGCCACCAGCCGGGCCGGATCCGGCGTGGCGAGTGCGGCCCGGACGTCCGCGCCGGTCATGGCGGCCACCGCCCCGGACAACAGTGACCACACCTGCCCGGCGTCAGCGCAACGCGGCACCAGTCCGGAGCCGAACCCGACACCGGAATGCGCGGCCACGGCCAGCAGATCGACCAATCGATCCTCGGCGGGGCCCGGCCCGGCCAGTCCGGGGACCACGTCGATCACGGCCGCTGAGCCGGCGGTGAGGACGCCCCCCACCGCGTCGAGTCCCGCCAGCCCGATCCCGGGATCGGCGTCCACGGCCACGGGGGCCGGAACCGACCAGCGGGCCAGTGTGGCAACGAGGGGCGCGTCGAGGGGACCCTCCGCCACAACCAGGTCCTGCAGAAGGTCCGGCCGGGAGGGCCCACGGGCGAGGAGTTCGAGTGAGACCGTCATGACCTCAGGTCTACACCCGCGCGTTGCTACTCTCTCCACCGATGGGTTCCGACGACTCCGATGGCCCCGAATACGCGGCCGACTACACCCCAGCACCCGACGACGCCGACGACGCCTCGCACCTCACTCCCGAGGAGAAGCGCGGCCCGAAGACGATCTATGTGGCGCTGGCGCTTCTGGCCGCCTTGCTGGTCCTGACCGTGGCCACCGACCCCGCCTCCGTGCTGCCGCGGGACTCGACCCTGGCCGGTGCCCACTACACGGACGAGGCCTCCGGGTTGCAGATCTCGATCCCGGTGGGGTGGCGCGCGTTCGGTGAACCGGAACTGGGCACCGTCCGGTTGGCCCCCGTGGGCACCGGTCGCGCCCTGACCACCCGCATCCTGGCCGGCACCCTCGATCCGGGCATTGCCGCCGCGGCGATCTCCGACAACCAGGGCGCCGCCACCGCGCTCGCCGAGACCGTGCAGCAGTACGTCCTGGGTATCAGCGGTCTGCGCGACGAGAAGCGCGTCACGGAAATCGATAATAAGGCGGGCGAGGGCGCAGCCATCTCGTACGTCGTGGTCTCGGACGATCCCGCGGCCTCCGATGTCGGCGGGCTGGTCTACGCAGCGGTCTTCGGCTCCGAGGGACGCCGCTGGTGGGTGGCCTACGTGACCACCGAGCAGCAGTCCACCCCCGGTACCCGGTGGATGGACCGGATCGTCAACGACATCCGGCTGGCCGAGTGAGCGGTTCCACGACCCCCGCCCCGCCGAACGGCGGGTTGGCGCGGGCCCTGTCCCCGCGTTCGGCACTGACGCACTACGCCCGGCGATTCACCCCGGTCACCGATCCACGTGTCCGCCGACTGTTGATGGCCGAGGTCGTCGTCGTACTCCTGGTGACCTTCGGCCTGTCCGGCGCCTACGCCGTCCTCGACCTGACGTCCGCGCTGATCGCCCCGGAGGACCTCGCCGACCAGACCGCCTCGCTCAACGTGTCACGATCCACGCATTCCTGGCTCGACCTGGCCTACCAACTGCTCGGCGTGGTGCGGCTGCTCGCGTGGGCGCTGCTGCCGCTGGTGCTGCTTGCCCACACCGGGATCGGGACGCGGGCGGTGGGGCTCGTGCGCGACCGTCCAGTCCGACAGGTGTGCGCCGGCCTGGCCCTGACGGCCGTGATCGGGATCCCCGGGCTGGCGCTGTACGTGGGCGCGGTCGCGGCGGGGCTCAACCTGCAGGTCGCGGCATCGGGGCTGGGTGAGACGTGGTGGCGACCGATCGTGTTGGTGCTGGCCGCGGCGGGCAATGGGGCCGCCGAGGAGATCCTCGTGGTGGGCTACCTGCTCGTGCGTGCGCGCCAGCTCGGGGTGCCGCCCGCCGCCGCCCTGTTCGCGACCGCCCTGCTGCGTGGCTCGTACCACCTTTATCAGGGCTTCGGCGGAGGGCTGGGCAATCTCGCCATGGGGCTCGTCTTTGCACTGTGGTGGATGCGGACCCGCCGGTTGTGGCCACTCATCCTCGCGCACACGCTTCTGGACGTGGTGGCGTTTCTCGGTTACGCGCTGCTCGCACCACACCTGTCCTGGCTCTGACCACCGCTCGGCCGCGAGCGGGTTGTGACACTCGACTCCGCAGCGCGGTGGGGCCAGCCGTACGGACGGGCGGGCAAGTAGAGTCCGATCCCATGACCGACGACCCAAGGCGCCGGCACCTCACTCCCGAGGAAGCCGCCGAACTCCGGCGACGCGCGCGCGAACGCCGTGGGTACGCCGACCCCGGGGTGCCACGGGACCCCGCACCCCGGCGCGACCCGCGCTCGGCGGACCGTGGCGCTTCGGCCCCCAGGCCCGATCCCGGTCGCGATCCCGGTCGCGATCCGCGTCGCGCGCGAGGTCGTGGGGCGGCGGCAGGCGGGGCGGGTCGCCCGGACGAGCGCGCCGGATACCAGCCGCGACAGCAGCCCGAGCCCCTGACTCCGGAGGAGCGCGCCCGGTACGCGGCACGCGACCCGCGGGACCGCCGTGATCCCCGGGCCCGCCACGAACCCCCGCCCGTAGGCCGCGCCCGAACCGACGCGCGCGACCCCTACCGGCAGCCGGTCGACCGTCGTGGCCCGCGGGATCGCGCGGGGGCACCCGCCAGGCCGCCCCGGTCACGTCGTCCCGCCCGCGCACCCCGCAGGTTCAGGGTCGGGCCGCTGCGGATCATCGGGCTGGTGCTGATCCTGATTCTCACCGTGGGCGTGGTCACCGCGCTGTGGGCGGACTCAAAACTCCAGCGGATCGACGCCCTCGTGGACTACCCCGGCCGGGTCGGTAACAGCCCCGGAACTCTGACACTGCTCGTGGGCACAGACTCGCGTGAGGGGCTGACACCCGAGCAGCAGGCGCAGCTGTCGACCGGCTCGGAGTCCGACGCCGGCGGTAAGCGCACCGACACGATGATGCTGGTCTACACGCCGCGCCGGGGTGGCCAGACCCTGCTCATCTCCCTGCCCCGCGACATGCTCGTCGACATTCCCGGCTACGGGGAGAACAAGCTCAACGCGGCCTACACATTCGGTGGCCCACCCCTGCTCACGCAGACCCTCGAGCAGCAGACGGGCGCGCGGATCGACCACTACGCGGAGATCGGGTTCGGGGGATTCGCCGGCGTCGTGGACGCGATCGGCGGGGTGGACCTCTGTATTGACGAGCCGATCAACGATCCACTCGCCGGTCTCGATCTGGCCCCCGGCTGTCAGACCCTGGCCGGTCCGCAGGCCCTGGGATTTGTCCGTACCCGCTACGGATTCGCCGAGCAGGACCTCCAGCGCGTTCGTAATCAGCGGCAGTTCCTGGGTGCGCTCATGCGCCAGACCATGCAGCCGTCGAATCTCCTCAACCCGTTCAAAGCGTTCCCGCTGCTGGAGTCGACCGCCGAGGCCGTCACCGTGGACACCGGCGACCACATCTGGAACCTGGCCTCGGTCATGTGGAAGCTCAAGGGCGACCCGCTGACCGTGACCGCCCCGCACGACGGCATGGAGTCGGGATCCGTGGGTTCATACCTCGTCTGGGGCCCCAGCACTTCGGCATTCTTTGATGCCGTGGCCAACGGCCAGACGCCGCCGCAGGAGTACCTCGACCCGGAACCCTGACCGCGGTGTGGCGGTCAGCCGGCGGGAGTGATGGAGACGATGCCCCACGTGCCGTCAGGGTTCTCGGCGACCCGTATCCGCTGGCGGATCAGCACCGGGTCCGCGTCCGGCGGGTACTCGGTCAGTTCGACCTCCAACAGCGTCGGCGACAGCTCACTGATCTGCACACAGTGCCCAGTGCCCTCCGCGAGCGCGTCCACGCCGTCGACGCGCAACTGCTCCTCGGTCATCCGGCTGGACGGGGAGACCGCCTCGAAGGCCTTCTCGGCCGACCGCTCCGCGTAGTAGGCGTGGTCGAACGCGAGCACCGTCTCGGCCGGGGTGTCAAGCGAGCCCGGGCCCGCGCCTGAAACGCGGCCCGGTTCCGCCCTCTCGATGCACCCCGCCGACTCCTGCGCCTCCGGGCTCGCGGCCCCGCGCGTGACGACGTAGCCGAGCACGGCCGAGCCCCCGAGAACCGCCACTCCGGCCGCGGCCAGCAGCGCGATCCGCAACGGACGTCGGTTCGGCTCGGTGGTCGGCGCTACCGGGCTACCGGGGGTAACCCCCTGGGTCGACGACGAGGCCCCCAACCGCAATCGCGACAACGGATCGGGTTCACCCCGCCCGGCGGGACTCCGGTCCACCGGCCCCCGCTCAGGGCTCACGCCCGATTCCTGTGCAGCCACGGGGGTCTGCCCGGGCGGAGGCCCGGCCGGACCAGCAGTCGGCTGATCAGCGCGTCGTCGTGCGTCCAGAGTGATGCGGTTGGGCGGGACCTCCCGCCGCGGCTCCGGCACCCCGGGGTCGGCCCGCGCGCCCTCCGCGGGACCTTCCGCCCTGTACGGCCTGCCGGGCTCGGCGGTTCCGGCCATCGACTGTTCGGGCGTGGGCCCGGTACGAAGCCACGGCGGCACGGTTACTTCCGGGGGGACAGCTGACTCGTCGTCGTCATTCTTCGGCTCGTCGGTCATGCGGCCCACCCCCTCCACCTCGTACAACTGCGCGGCTGTTCACCGCGCCCGAGTGGATCCTAGAGGCCGCCGCAGCAGCGCGGGGAACCGTGCCGTCCCGCTCCCCGTCAGCGCAGGGTGACCTGGCGGGCGCGCAGGCCGTCGCGAGAGGACCGCTCATCGGAGGAGAGCGGCTCATCCGTCGCGAGCGCCTCACGCAGTCGCGCGTCGAGCTCGGTGAGGCCCGGCGCCCACTCCTGGTGATGCATCTCCGGGTCGAGGTCGAACACCGGAACCAGCAATCCGTGCGTGCGGAACGACCCGGCGAACCGGGACCCCTCGCCCAGGTGCAGTCCACCGGCGGCGTGGACGCGCGCGAGCGCCTCGAACAACGCGTCCTCGTCCTCGGGGCGGACCCAGCGGATGTGCGCCTTCTCGCCCGCGTCGACCCACCACGCGGCCTCGATACCCTCGGCGTCGACGCGCGCAGTCGGCATCATGATGTCGTTGGCGTTCTTGATCGCCTGCGCGATCTCCGGACCGACCTCCACGCCCTCTGCCACCCACCACGCAAAATCGTTGTGCACGCGGATCTCCAGCGGAGCGTCCTTGTCCACCACGTCCGCCAGCGCCGGGGTGTCCTCGCCGGGATGCGCGGTGGAGAGGGTCTCCCCGCCGCCGGCGCGGGTCGCCCAGTCGACCGCATACGCCAGGTCGGCGGCCGGGTCGGGCCCGTGGACCTGTACCTGCAGCCCCACTATCGCCTCGCCACCCAGGTCGCCGTCGCGGACCAGGCCGGCGATGGCGCCGGGCAGCACCGTGGCCAGCGTGACCTCGCGACCACCGGTCGTGGTGAGGGTGGCGGTGGCCGACGGGACGAACTCCCGCATGGCGACCATGTCGCACTCACCGGCGAACCCGGCAAAGGGCCGCGGGTCGACGCTCATCTCCTCGCGTTCGGCCGCGCGAGCGGCGAGCTTTGCCTGGCGGTTGCCGCCGGACTTGGGCGCGTTGTCTCGGTTTCTTCTTCCCACGACGGCCACGATACGGTGCACCTCCGCCGCCAGTGCGCAGGACGCCCGTCGCGGCGCCGGTCAGAATTCCTGACCGCTCCCGCGACTGCCGCCTTCGAGGACCGTCAGCGCTCGCGCGGGGACGTTGGTGCCCACCCAGTCCACGCCGAGATCGCGGCACAGGAGGAGATCAGCGGGTTCGTCGACGGTCCAGCAATACGTGCCCATGCCCCGCGACCGCCAGTACTCCACCAACCACGGCCGGGCCCGGAGGGTCCCGATGCTCGGGCCCATCAGCTGAGCGCCGCACCCTTCGGCCGGCCACGACTTGAGCACGTTGCGGCGTTCCCGCAGCTGCACCGTGGGCACTCCCCCGGCCAGCTGCCGGAACCGTCTCACGGCCCGCACGGAGAAGCTCATCATCACGGCCCGCGACTCTGCGAACGACGCCGGCTTGTCCATGCCGAAGTAGGTGAGTTCATCGTGGAGGGCGGTCTCGATCCTGGCACCGGAAGGCACGGGATGCTTGGCCTCGAGGAACAGCTTGACCTGCGGGTACGCCTCCATCATGACGAGGAGGCTGCGCAACGTGAGCACGGGCTCGGGCGACCGGTGAACGGGGTGCCACGACCCCACGTCGAGGGCGGAGAGCTGGTCGAGCGTGCTGGCGTGCACCCATAGGTCCTTGTCGCCGACCCGGGTGGTGCGGGGGTCGTGGAGGAGGACGGGCACCCCGTCGGAGGTGAGGCGGATGTCCGCCTCGAGAGCCTCGGCACCCTGCTCGAGCGCCTTCTGGAAGGAGATCAGGGTGAGTTCGGGAAATTCCGCGGAGGCACCACGGTGGCCGACGACCCCGCTGCGCGTTGACACGGGGGACGGAAGGTGGGTGTTCGCTGGGCCCGTCACGTCTCACTCCTTCCGAGATGCTGACGTCGTCACGATCCCCTTCACGATGAACCGCCGGGCAAACACCGGAGGTAGATCGCCGAAACTCCGCATGACAGCCAGTGTCTCCGTGATGGCCCAGCTCGCCGCCAGGGCCGCGAGTGCCGTGAGGAGAACGCTGTCGGCGGCGGCTTGCGAGCCCTCGCCCGTGCTCCTCCATACGGCCACGACCACGGCGACCATGTTGACGAACCAAGCGGCCCACCAGCGCCGGAGGTCGGTTCGGGACGGGGCACGGGGCGACGCCCTGCGCAACTCTTCGAGGTACACGGGGATGCGGAAGAAATTGACGACGACGACGAGGCAGCCCGCCCACAGGCCCGCCCGGGGCCGGGGGTCCGGAGCGGGCGCATACACACGCCGGCGGGCCTCGACGAGCCACGCGGTGGCCGTGAGCGCCGCAGCCAGCCCGATGGCGATAGCGACGATCCCCGACACCCACACGAATGCTGTGGTGGCCGCCTCCAGCCACCGGGGCGCGAGCCGGTGCGCGTACCAGGCGAGCACTGCGTAGCGCAGCCCGTGGGCGACTGCAGTGGCGACGAACCACGACCGAGCGGCGGACATCATGCCGGGCGCGGCCGCGGCCAGCTTCGCGGGCTTCGGCGCGGGCTGCTGCTCCAGAGGACGCGGGATCGCGATCAGCGGCAGCCCCCACCGGGGAGTCGAGGTGTAAGCCGGAGTGCGCGTCCGCCACGCGGGCCCGGAGCGGTACCGCGGGGCGGGCGGGCGTTGGACTGGACCGGGTGGCCTCCACGGCGGGTGCGCGACCCAACGCCACTGTCCCTGCCGCCGCGGTGTGGTCATGCCGACCATGCTGGCACAAGGCGCGCCGATCCGGACGGGTGGCGCAGGGCGACCGCATGTCGGAACCTGGGTACATGTCTGTGTACTGCCTACGTGTCCACGACCTCGTCTCGGGAGAGTCCGACCCCGAGGGCGCCCACGTCGTCCTTGTGGACCGATTGTGGCCCCGGGGCGTCAGCAAGGAGTCCTTCGATCACGACGAGTGGTGCAAAGACGTGGCCCCGTCCCCGGACCTGCGCCGCGAATTCCACCAGGGTGAACTCGATTTCGACCGGTTCGCGGAGCGGTACCGGCAGGAGCTGGCCCGGGATCCGGCGGCAGGTGAGGTTGACCGCCTGGCGGCTGTGGCGGCCGACGGAGACCTGGTGCTCGCCTATGCCGCCCGGGATACCGAGCACAATCACGCCATGGTGCTCGCGGACGAACTCCGCTCGGTAGCGCGCTGACCAGGTATTTCAGTCCCGGATACGGTCGCTGGCGGAGCGCGGAACGAGCGGCGCGTGTATTCATCGTCACATTGTTGGTGACGAAGCCGTCCGGTGTGTGTATGGTGGTGCTCAGTAGTCGAAATCGTTCGTTGTATTTCTGTAGATCCACCGTCCTTGCGAGAGGACAGTGCGGCACCGCAGGGAAACACACAGCACGCTCTCTGCTGCAGCATCTGATATTCCGACAAGCGGAGTATCAACTCTCGAAAGGACGCCAATATGGCTACCGGTACCGTGAAGTGGTTCAACGCCGACAAGGGCTTCGGCTTCATCGCCCCCGACGACGGCTCGGCCGACGTCTTCGCCCACTTCTCCGCAATCCAGGGCTCGGGCTACCGCTCGCTCGAGGAGAACCAGCAGGTTTCCTTCGACGTCGCGCAGGGCGCCAAGGGCCTGCAGGCGGAGAACATCACCGCTCTGTGATGTGACGTCAGAGCAATCTGACGTCCCTCAGGATTGACGAGAAGGCCCGACCAGGAAGAAATTCCCGGTCGGGCCTTTTCTCATGTCCAGAGCCGGCCCTTGAGGCCATCTGCGCCGCCGGAGCAGCCCTCTCCGCCATTTAAACCAGCGAGCATCCGCGACTGCATGTGCGTCCGCGAGCATCCGCACCCGCGCCTGCACGCCGGCCTCCGCGCATGGCGTCCCGCGTGCGCCGAGGCGGTGGCGGGACGCCATCCACAGGAGCGGATGTGGCACGGGTGCGGATGTCAGGGAAGTCAAGACGGCCAAGTAGTCCGCCAACACCCCCCGCCGAACATCCAGCGCGACAGGGTCAGATCGGGCAGGCGATACCGCTGCGAACGTGGCAGTCGTAGCCGCCCGGGTTCTTGAGCAGGTATTGCTGATGGACGTCCTCGGCGTAAGAGAACTGACCTGACCGCACCTCATCGAGCATGCCGATCTCGGTGGTCAGGGGCCCGTAACCGGCCGCATCAAGTTCCTTCTGGTAGTTCGCCGCCACCCGGTGTGCAGCTTCCAGCTGGTCGGGCGTGGTAGTGAAGATCGCTGAACGATACTGAGTTCCCACATCGTTGCCCTGACGCATTCCCTGGGTCGGGTCGTGCCACTCAAAGAAGGTGGCCAACAGTTCCTCCGCCGAGAGCACCGCAGGGTCGAATACCACCAGCACAACCTCGGTATGGCCGGTTGCGCCGGTACAGGTCTCGTCGTACGTGGGGTTGAGCGTCCATCCCCCGGCGTATCCGGCGGCGGTGGTCCACACCCCGTCCATCTGCCAGAGAATTTTCTCGGCGCCCCAGAAGCAGCCCATCCCCAGCACCATCGACTCGTAGCCCTCGGGGAAGGGCGGGACCATCGGATTGCCCGTGGCGAGATTCGCCGGTGCCACCGTGATCGGCTCCTGCCGACCCGGGAGCGCCGATTCGGCGTCGACGACATCGGTCGCCCTTCGCATTGCGGATTGTCTGATCGCGTCCTGTAGCCAGCCCATGCAGCCAGCGTAACCCTGTTCGACGATCGTGCTCCGAATGTGATGTGACGAACGCCATACTCCGGGGCTAGGGTGGGTCCACGAACGACCGAGGGGAATCCAGACGTGACCGCTTCAAAGTCCACGGCGCAGGAGTTGCGCGACATTCTGAGAGGTGACCCACGCCAACACTTCGACGAGACGGGCTGCAGCGATCACGTCCGGCGCCGCAACCTTCGGGTGAGTGTGGCGATCGCTGCCCTACTGTTAGTCGTTCTCATCGTGCTGATCATCATCTAGAAGCACACGCGCGCCACGCGGACCAGCAGCGGCGCCCACGGTGCACAGTCGGCCTCGTCCAATTCGGCGATCCCCTTCAGCTCCGCTTGCCTGACCCAGCGCGCCTCCGCGATCTCCGCGCGTGGTTCCTGCAGTCCGTCGACCTCGGCCGCAAAGACCTCCGACACCAGAAGGAACCCGGGTTCGTTGGCTGTGGCGGTGTCGAACCGTCCGAGCGGCGTCAGGGCCTGAGGTTCGAGGATCGTTCCTAGTTCCTCGCCGACCTCTCGTATCGCACAGCCGAGAGGCGACTCCCCCTCTTCCCACTTGCCGCCCGGCAACATGAACCGGTCGGTGCCCGCCTTACGCACGGTCACCACCGCGCCGTCCGGGCGCGTAAGCACCACCGCTGAGACGGAGATGACGCGGGCCGGCGAAGTATCAGACTGATCCACCCCTCCGATCATGGCAGGTCGAGGCGCACGGACCTGCGCCACCTGCCAACAGTGCCAACACGTCATTGTCGAGATCACTATGGTGGCAAGTGGAAGTCGTGACAGGCGCCACGAGCAACGTTCGCGAGCAGCTTGTCACCTAACAGAGAGGACACTCCACCATGGCCGAGTACGTTCTTCCCGATCTCGACTACGACTACGGTGCTCTTGAGCCGCACATCTCCGGCGAGATCATGGAGCTTCACCACTCCAAGCACCACGCCACTTACGTCAAGGGCGCCAACGATGCCCTCGAGCAGCTCGCTGCGGCCCGCGAGGACGGCTCCATCTCCTCCAAGGCCCCGCTGTTGAGCAAGAACCTGGCGTTCCACCTCGGTGGACACACCAACCACTCGGTGTTCTGGACCAACATGTCGCCGAACGGTGGCGGCCAGCCCGAGGGCGACCTGGGCGACGCCATCAACGCAGAGTTCGGCTCGTTCGACAAGTTCCAGGCACACTTCAACGCTGCGGCCACCACGCTGCAGGGTTCCGGCTGGTCCGTTCTGGGTTACGACCACATCGGTCAGCGCTTGGTCATCCAGCAGCTCACCGACCAGCAGGGCAATATCTCCATCAACATCACGCCGCTGCTGATGCTGGATATGTGGGAGCACGCCTTCTACCTCCAGTACAAGAACGTGAAGCCGGACTACGTCAAGGCCTGGTGGAACGTCGTCAACTGGGAGGACGTGGCCCAGCGCTACGCTGCCGCCAAGGGCTGAATTCTCGCCTGACAGGGGTTGCGACGCCCCGCTAGTTTCCATGAGCACGGAAGGCCCGGCCGGGACACCATCCCAGCCGGGTCTTCTGGCGTCGACCCTAGTTCTCACGGTCGTTGCCGCGCCCGAGGTGATCCACCGGACGAGCGTCCGGTTGGGTACCGTCACCGGCAGCGAGGTGACCTGACTCACCTGCCGTACGCGCACCCTGGGAGCCCCGATGAACGACGACCGGACCACCGGTACACCGAACACACGCAATACGAACGCCGCCTCCGTGGGCAACGTCAGTCGCCGCACGGTCCTAGCCGGAGCCGCTGCGCTAGGCGGGGCCACGGCACTGCAGTCCCTTCTGCCGGCGGTTGCGTCCGGGCAGGCCACTGCGATGTACGTCGGCCGTGGCATCGGTGACATCACCGGCGAGCCGTTGGGCGCGGGCATGAACGGGTACGCGGACACCGAGCAGCACTCCGTAGGACTACACCTCCGGCAGAGGGCGCGCGCGTTCGTGCTCGCGGACTCGTCGTCGTCACCCCGGTTCGTCCACGTCACCGCCGAAATCGGACTGATCTTCCAGTCGATTCAACAGGAGGTCCTGCGCCGCCTCGCCGCGGAGTTCGGCGAGACCTATCACGAGGGCAACGTGGTGGTCACCGCGACGCACACCCACGTAGCGCCCGGCGGCACCTCCGGTCATCCGATGGTCGATCTATCAATGCTGGGCTTTCGACCCGTCACATTCGAGGCCAACTGCGCCGGCATCGTCGATGCGATCCGCATGGCGCACCACGACCTCGCGCCGTCCGCTGTCGGCGTGACCACCGGCGCCCTCCACGACGCCGGCGTCAACCGATCGCGTGGCTCGTTCGATCGCGACACCGTCGACGAGCGTGCCCATTTCCCCGCCGGGATCGACCCGCGATCGCAGTCGCTGCAGATCACCCGGGGCGGGCAGTTGGTGGGCGTGCTCAACTGGTTCGCTACGCACGCCACCTCCATGACGTCGCACAACAAACTCGCTTCCTCCGACAACAAGGGCTACGCCGCCTGGCACTGGGAGCGCGAGGTGGCCGGGCAGACCTACTTGACCGAGGGCACACCGGCGCTGATCACGGCGTTCGCCCAGACCAACCCCGGCGACGTGAGCCCCAACCTCGACCTGGCACCCGGCCGGGGCCCGACCGCCGACGAGTGGCACAACACCCGCATCATCGGCGAGCGTCAGTTCGCTGCGGCCCGCGCGCAGGTGGGCCGCGACGTGCGGTCACTCGGCAGCGGGATCGACGTGCGCCACCGGTGGGTCGACATGTCGGCGGTCGAGATCCGTCCCGAGTTCACCGGCGACGGCCGCACCCACCGCACCGCGACAGCCGCCCTCGGCGCGGCGTTCGCCTCCGGCAGCCAGGAGGACGGGGGCGGTGGCGGCGAGCTGCCCTTCGCCGAGGGGGATCGCGGCGGCAACCCCGTGGTCAAATCCATCGCCGACGTGGTGGTTCCGGCGTGGCTCCGCGAGGCGCACGGCGCCAAGGACATTCTCCTGCCCGTCGGCCTGGTCCCCCACGCCGTCCAGCGCGTGTACCCATTCCACCTGGTCCGACTCGGTGGTCACTATCTGTTCTCGCTGGGGTTCGAGCCCACGGTGGTGGCCGGACTACGCCTGCGCCGCACCCTCGCCGCCGAACTCGGCGTACCCGAAGACCACATCACGATCCAGGGTTACTCCAACGCCTACGGTCACTACCTCACGACTCCCGAAGAGTATTCGGCACAGAACTACGAGGGCGGCGCAACGCTGTTCGGCCCCTGGACGCTGCCGGCCGTTCAGCAGGTCGCCGCCGACCTCGCGCGCTCGCTGCGCGCCGGGACCCCGCTGGATCCGGGGACCTCCGAACGCGACCTCACCAGCCAGATCCCGGTCTCCCCGCTCGGCAACCCGGTGGTGGACACCCCGGCGCCGCTCCGGAATTTCGGCGACGTCCTGGACCCGCCCCTGGCCGCTTACCGGACCGGCCAACGCGTAACCGTCCGGTTCTGCGGCACAAATCCCAACTCCGACCTGCGTCGAGGTGACACCTACCTCGCCGTGGAACGACGCGAGGGAAGCGGCTGGGTCCGGGTCCACGACGACGGCGACTGGTCCACCATGATCGTGTTCGAGGGGTTCCTCACCGTGACCAACGCCCTCGTCACCTGGGACATCCCGGCGGGGACCCCGGCCGGTCGGTACCGCGTGGTCTACACCGCCTCGGGCCGCGCGATCGACGGCAGCCTGTTCCCTGTGCGGGGGGAGAGCCAGGCCTTCGACGTGCGCTGACCGCGGTTCTGGGACACTAGGACCGTAGTCACTTGCACTTCCTAGTGCTCAACCTCCAACGAAAGGACATCCCGTGGACATCAAGGGTGCTTCCGTCATCGTCACCGGTGCCGCCTCCGGCCTGGGCAACGCCACCGCACGCTCATTCGCCGAGAAGGGTGCGACCGTCTTCGGTCTGGACCTCCAGCAGTCCATCGACAAGGCCGTCGAGCAGGGCATCGACTCCGGCATCACGCTCCTCGCCGCCGATGTGACCAGCGAGGACGACGTCAAGGCTGCCATCGCCAAGGCCACCGAAGCCGCGCCGCTACGTGTCGTGGTGAACTGCGCCGGCATCGCCCCGGCCGCCCGCATCGTCTCCAAGAAGGGTGTCCACGCCCTGGACATGTTCCAGACCTGCATCTCCGTGAACCTGGTGGGCACCTTCAACGTGCTCCGACTGGCCGCCGAGGCCATGTCCACCCAGGACACCGTGGACGAGGACGGCCAGCGTGGCGTCATCATCAACACCGCCTCCGTGGCTGCCTACGAGGGCCAGGTCGGACAGATCGCGTACGCCGCGTCAAAGGGTGGCGTCTACTCGATGGGCATCTGTGCCGCGCGTGACCTGGCGCAGTTCGGCATCCGCGTGAACACCATCGCCCCGGGCACCATCGAGACCCCGATGCTGCGTGGCCTGACCGAGGAGTTCCAGAGGACCCTCGAGGCCGCGATCCCGTTCCCGTCGCGCCTGGGCCGTCCGTCGGACTACGCGGCGCTGGCCAACGCGATCGTCGAGCAGGATTACCTCAACGGCGAGAGCTTCCGCATGGACGGCGCCCTGCGCATGGCGCCGCGCTAAAAGCGTCCAGCAGGCATAACTGAGGCCCGCCCCCACAAAGGGAGCGGGCCTCAGTTGCGTACTACGGCGTATCAGCCGCGGCCGTTCGGGTTGGGGGGGGCCGGGGGCGACAGGCGCCTCCTGGGCCGGTGCTTCTGCACCGACAACCGGGGCCCATGGCAGCGGCGGCAGCGGCGGGAGGGCGATGCCGGCGGCGGTGAGGGCGTCGTGGATCTCCGGCGCGAAGTAGATGCCGGCGCCGATGGCGGCGACCGAACCGAGGCCCAGGGCCGCGGGAACGAGCGAGCCGGTGCCGGGCAGCGAGCCCGAAGCCGAACCGCTGGAGCCCAGCAGCGAACCCGAGCGCGAGCCGAGGGAGCCTGTGCCCTCTGCCGGGCTGAGAGAGTCGACGCCAAAGGAGGCGATGACCTGGCACAGCGAACCGGACAGCGAACCAAAGGTGGGCTCGCCCTGAAGCGCGGAGCCGGTGGTGTCAACCGAACCGTCTCTCCGACATCTGCTTCCAGTTTGATCGAACTGAAGTCCTAGCCTGCAGAGCCGTTACCGGCGGAGTTGCCGGGGACCAGCACTTCAGCATAGCCGAGAACTCTTAGGTAGAGAACAGAAATCACTTAGGTCACTCCCGATCAACGCTGTTTTGTTATCCACTCCCGCACAGCGCGCGTAGCCCGCACATCGTCCTCGTTGTAGGTGAGAATTCTTCCACGCCCAGCATCGCGCTCGGACCCGCTCGCGGTCTGCGCATCGCGGTACCAGCCGATCGATGCCTCGCCCCCCGCCTCGGGGTCACGCCAGTGAAAACCCGCGACCGGTGCCACCACCTTGAGTCCCAGCCCGGACGTCGAGACGAACTGGGTGGTGACCGCCTCGTGAACGTCCACCCACTGCGGGGAGGAGACGAAGCGTCGCACCTCGGCGACGGAAGGGACACCCTTGACGACGGCGACGGTGCCCTCCGGCCCGAACCTGGCTGCCGTCGAGAGCATCCAGCCGTTCTCGGCGGACCGCGAATAACAGTAAGCCCGGAATGACCGGCCCTGACCTGCTGCTCTGTCCCGTATCCCGGCGAGCCAGCGCCAAAACTCCGCGAACGAGTGCCCCTCATCGGGACCGGGTAACCGGGCCCAGGTGACGAAAGGTTTGTAACCCTCCGGCTCCAGAGGTCGGCCATCCCTCAGGGTCAACAGAGTGCCCCACAGGTACGCGCCGTCGTCCAGGTGGCTCTCCAGATCCACGTCCACCTCGATATCCGCGCGCGGGATGCTCGGGCGGGCCACCTTGGGCACCACCGTCTCACCGTCCCTGTGCGCCCGGGCCCGAAGAACCGCGTCGGAGAATGGTTCACCGTTCCAGTCGGGCGGACGTTCTGGCCCGGCCTCCGCCAGTTCGGCGACGGTCCGGATGCCTTGCGCTCGCAGCGGGCCGGCCTGGCCACCGCCCACGACCAGGCTCACGTCGTCGTCCGTGATCAGCCGGTCGCGACAACCCGTGACGTGCTGTCGAGTCCCCTCCCAGCCCTGCCACCAGGGGCAGGTGCGGCATTCGCCGATCCGGCTCGGGGCCGTGACGAGGTCACCGCGGGCCACCGCCAACCGCATCGAATGGGTGCGACCGGCCGCCTCCAGAACTGGCTCCAAGTCGTGCACCACTGCTCGCGACGAGCCGAGACCCAGAACCGCACCGACCGGAGCCGATGCGGCGTAGCCGAGTTCGTCGAGCAGGAACCAGGCGTGGACCAGGCGCTCCAGGTCACCGGGATGACGCCGTACCCGCAGCGTCGCATCCGGAGCCGGGCCCCAGTCCAGCAGTCGGGTGACCACCGCCTCCGACGAACTCCGACCCCGACGCGGATCCACCACCTTGTGGTTGACCACCAGGACGGGTGCGTATCCACCCCCGGGCACAGCGGCCACGGTGCAGCGCAGGCCCTCCCGCCCGCTGCCCTCGTCGGTGGGCAGAGCCGCGCCCCACACCAGAGTCACTCCGTCTGCCAGGGCCCGACGCGTCGCCTCCTCGTCGTCGTACCCCGGTCTTTCTCCCGGCAGGTCCGCCCAGCGGTCCCCCACCACGTCCACCACCCGGGCGCCGGGGCCCGCGTGTCGCAGGACCCGCTCTCTCAGACCCGCGCGGCGATCGGCCGTCGCCATCGCGCGCAGTCGGACCCCCTCGTCGAGCGGAGCGTCCAGCCACCACCCGGGACCCGCGTCCCGCTCACGCGCCACGCGGTGGAGACACCGTGACCCCGACGCCGGCCCCACCACCGCTGCGTCGGAAGTTCGCCGTGCGTCACCACCGGAAGCCTCCATCACCGTCCATCATGACGCAGGGGCCGCCCCAACGACCGTCCGGTCCTCAGCGGCGACGGATTCGCCTAGGCTGGAGGTCTGATGTTCGCGACGAGAGAAGGATCGACGCCCATGGGCAAGCTGACGACCTACCGCGACAAGCGTGCCGACCTCCGCGCCCGTGCCGCGGCACTCAAGTCCACCGCCATGACCGAGGCCAAGCTCGCGGCCAAGGAAACCCGCAAGAAGGCCAAGGAGGCCCATCGCGTGGAACTCGCCGAAGCCAAGGAACGGGCCAAGCTGGCCGGCAAGACCGCAGACCGCAAGGTGCGGCGCGAAGCCAAGCGCGCAGAGAAGCACGACAAACTGGCCCGCAAGGCTGCCAAGCGGGACCGCAAGACCGAAAAGGCACTCTCCAAGCAGGAGCGTGCCACCCTTAAGCGTGAGGCCAAGCTCCAGGCCAAGGACCGCAAGCTCGCCGAGAAGATCGACGCCGCTGGTCGCAAGCACGAGTACCAGCTCGCCGAGATGGAGCTCAACAAGCTGGACGGCACCAAGCTGGGCAAGGAAGACCTCCAGCGCTGGTTGGGCCTGGCCAAGATCGCCACGCCGGTCCTACTTCCGCTGATCTACAAGTTCATCTCCAACGCCCAGGGGCCGGCCGACAAACCCGCCGGCGGCGGCGCTGTGGACCTCAAGGCCGCCGGGATCAACGCCACCGGCCCCGGAGCCGCGCTCGGGGTTCGCATCGTCCGCCTGGAGCAGACCCTCGACCAGCTCGAGGTGGGACGCGGGAGCGAACGAGAGGTCAAGGACTTCATCGACTCCACCCGAAGCCGGCTCAAGGACCTGCGCACCGCCATCGAGGCCGCCGAGGCCACGCCCACCGCGCAGCGTCGTGAGGTCCACGCCTCCATCTCCGGTGAGCTCGACCGCGTGAACAAGGACGTGCTGGCTCGCCTGGGCGTCCGGGCGTGACCGGAATGCGTCGACGTCTGGCCTCTGCAACCGTGGCCGCGGCCCTGCTGGGGGCAGCTACCGTGCCCGCCGTGGTGCTCGCGCCCGTCGCAGCCGCGCACTCCGTTCTGGTCTCGATCGACCC
The DNA here is from genome assembly GCF_000226215.1 of Dietzia alimentaria 72. Taxonomy (GTDB): domain Bacteria; phylum Actinomycetota; class Actinomycetes; order Mycobacteriales; family Mycobacteriaceae; genus Dietzia; species Dietzia alimentaria. The sequence goes on along the minus strand of NZ_AGFF01000005.1, from coordinate 65,310 downwards.
GGAGGACGGCTCAGACCTCGACCGCTCCCCAGGGCAGATCGAGATGGTCTTCAACGAGGAGATCAACCAGTCCTTCGCATCGGTGGCGGTGACTTCGGACCAGGACAAGACAAACCGAGTTGCCGGAGACCCTGTCGTCGAGGGCTCCACGGTCGCCGTGGAAGTAGAGGACCTCGCCCCCGGCGCGTACACCGTCGGCTACCGCGTCACCTCCGCTGACGGCCACGTCGTGAGCGGGTCGTCGGTCTTCACCGTGGCGGGCGAGGCCGGAGGTTCTGACGGCGGCGCGGCCTCCGACGCAGCCGCAGAAGACGGCGACGACGAGGCCGACATCTCCGACGAGACCTCCGGCGAGTCGACCGGCATGAATCCCGCGATCTGGGTGGTCGGCGGCCTGGCCGTGGTTCTCCTGGGCGGCGCGTTCGTGCTGCTGCGGCGCGGAGACTGACCCGACCACCCGGCCGGTCAGCGTCCGGGCAGGAACCTCAGCGCGTCGGTGGCGGGTGCAAGGGCTTGCTGCCAGCGCTTCCGAGGCAGGAACGACGGTCCACCCATGTGCATGACGCGCTGGGTGGCGATGGTTTGCGACTCTGTGTACTTGAGCAGCCCCTCGTCACCGTGACGGCGGCCCACCCCGGACGCACCCATACCGCCCATCGGGCCCGCGATGGAACCCCAGCCAGCGACGTAGCCCTCGCCGACGTTGACGGTGCCGGTCCGCAGACGCGCGGCGATCTTTTCGCCCTCTGCGTCCGAGCCGGCGAACACCGACGAGTTGAGACCGTACTCGGTGTCATTGGCCCTGCTGATGGCTTCCTCCACCGAGGTGACCGGGTAGATCGACACGACGGGACCAAAAGTCTCCTCGCCGTAGCAGGTGGCGTCCTCCGGCACATCTGCCAGCAGGGTGGGCTCGTAGAACAGCGGACCCAGGTCGGGCCGCGGGCGCCCACCGGCCAGTACGCGAGCGCCCTTGGCCACGGCATCGTCGACGTGGGCGATGACCGTGTCTAGCTGGTCCTGGGAGATGAGGCTGCCCATCTCCGCCTCGAAGTCGTAGCCGGGCCCCACGCTCATCGCCCGCACCCGCGCGGTGAGGGTCTCGATGAGCTTCGGAGCAACCGACTTCTCCACGTACACACGCTCGACAGAGATGCACAGTTGGCCTGAGTTCGAGAAGAAGGCGCGGGTGGCCACCTCGGCGACCTTGTCCAGGTCGGCACCCTCGGTGACGATCATGGCGTTCTTGCCGCCCAGCTCCGCTGAGTACCCGATCAGTCGCTCGCCGCACTGTCGACCCAGCGTCCGGCCCGTGGCGGTGGAGCCGGTGAACATCAGGTAGTCGACGCATCCGACGATGGCGCCGCCGACGGTCCCGCCGGAGCCCGGGACCACCTGGAACAGGTCCTTCGGCAGCCCTGCGCGGTAGAGCATGTCTGCGGCGGCGAGGGCGCAGAACGGGGTGAGGGAGGCCGGCTTGATCACCACGGCATTGCCGGCGATCAGGGCCGCGAGCGCGTCCGTCGCAGCGAGGTTGAGCGGGTAGTTCCACGGGCCGATCACGCCCACCACGCCCTTGGGCTGGCGCCGGACGACGGCCTTGGTGAAGACCGGCAGCATGCCCTGAACCCGCTTGGGGGCGAGCAGCCCGGGCGCGGTGCGGGCGTAGTGACGTGCGGTGATGAGGCAGTCGAGAACCTCTTCCTGGGCGGAGGCGCGGCTCTTGCCGGTCTCTGCCTGGATGATGTCCATGAGCTGGGAGCGGTTGCTCATGACCTGCTTGGCAAAGCGTTCGACCACGGCCACGCGGTCCTTGACGTCGCGTTCGGCCCACGCGACCTGCGCGACCCGGGCGCGTTCCACGGCGTCGCTCACGTCGTCGGCGGTGCCCACCGGGATCTCGGCCAGCGGTTCGCCTGTGAAGACCTCGTTGATCACCGCGGACGGGCGACTGGACGGATCAGCGCGGAACTCGGGGATCGCGACGAGGTTGCGGAGACGGTCGTACACACGGGACGTGGGGCGGCTCATGAGGTCGAGGCTACCGGCGGGTAACCGGTATGGCATCCGCCTTGGACGTTCAATGCGCGCAGCGGGCCCTGACGTCGGCATCTCGCAATTCTTCTTGACCCTGACGCCACGTCAGGCCCCAGACTCATCCGCGTGAGTGATGCTGGAGGAATGACATCGAGCGGTGGCCTCACGGTGGGCGCGGTGGCCGGGCTCGTAGGTGTGAGCGTGCGAACCCTGCACCACTGGGATCGGATCGGTCTGGCAACGGCGAGCGGCCGTACCGGGTCGGACTACCGGGTGTATGACGACGACGACATCGCCCGCATCCACCGGGTGCTCGTCTATCGGGAGCTCGGGTTCTCGCTGGCGGAGATCGGCGGTCTGCTCGACGACCCCGCGGTGGACGAGCAGTCCCATCTGGGCAGGCAACGCGACTTACTCCTGCAGCAGATCGCTCACCTGCAGGAGATGGTCTCCGCAGTAGAACGCCTGAAGGAGGCGATCGCGATGAATGCACCGTTGACCCCCGAGGACCGGGTCGAGATCTTCGGCACGGACTGGCATCCCGAGTACCAAGGCGAGGCCGAGGAGCGCTGGGGCAACACCCCGCAGTGGGAGCAGTCCCAGGCGAAGACGGCAACCATGGGCAAGGACGACTGGAGAGGAGTCAAGGCCCGCGGCGATGCGCTGAACGCAGATCTGGCCGCAGCCAAGCGCGCCGGAGTGGATCCGGGTTCGCCGGCGGCTACCGAGTTGGCGGAACGACACCGGGCGTCGATCGAACAGTTCTACGACTGCAGCTACTCGATGCAGGTCTGCCTGGCCCGGATGTACCGCCAGGATCCGAGGTTCACGGAGGTCTACGAGACCCTCGAGCCGGGCCTGACGGAGTGGCTGCAAGCCGTCGTGGAGGCCAACGCCCGTGCACACGGTGTGGATCCCGAGACTGCCACGTGGGAGTAGTCCGAACCCGGCGCCACGAACCAGCGACGGATGGCCCCACATCGGGCGGCCGTGCGTCCGTACGCTGGCCCGCATGAGCCGATGGACCATCGCCGACATCCCCGACCAGACCGGCCGGACCTTCGTGGTCACCGGTGCCAACGCGGGACTGGGCCTGCAGTCGACCCGCGCGTTGACCGACGCCGGCGCCCGCGTCCTCATGGCGTGCCGCGACACAACGCGCGCCGGGGCCGCTCGCGCCGATCTGCAGCACCCGGACCGGGCCGAGGTGGTGGAGCTGGACCTGGCTGATCTCGATTCCGTCAGCTCCGCCGCCGAGGTGCTGGCCGGGCATTCCCCCGACGTGCTGATCAACAACGCGGGCCTGATGAACATCCCGCGGAGCACCACAGCACAGGGCCACGAGATGCAGTTCGGCGTGAACGTGCTGGGCCACTTCGCGTTGTCCGCGAAGCTCACGCCCGTACTCACGGACAGGCTGGTGTGGCTTGGATCGTTGATGCACCGGTTCGGCTCGGTGGACCCAGACGATCTGGACTGGACGCGCCGCCGCTACTCACCGATGGCGGTCTACGGCGCCTCCAAGCTGGCGTGCGTGATGCTGGCCTACGAGCAGCAGCGTCGGTTCGAGGCCACTGGGTCACCACTTAAGGCGGTGGCCGCGCATCCGGGCTATTCGGCCACGAATCTGCAGTACCGCAGTGGCAGCCGCGCGCAGGATCTGCTGATGAAGTGCGCCGAGCACATCCCGTTCCTCGTGCAGCCCGCCGAGCGCGGTGCCCTTCCGCAGCTTTACGCCGCGACCACGGAGTCCGTGCCCGGCGGGTCGTACGTCGGCCCCGACGGGCCCGGCGAACTCACCGGCCACCCTGCGGTCACCAGCTCGAGCTCCGCCTCACAGGATGCGGAGGCCGCGGCGGCGCTGTGGGAACGGTGCCTCGAGATGACCGCGCAGTACTGATCGCTCCGCACTGACCGCGCGGGGTCCCCGGGACGACGACGAGCTCGACCCCTACGGGCGCCGGCGGGCGCCGACCAATAGGAGCGTACCCAGCAGTAGAGACACCGCGGCAAGCCCTGCTACAGCAGTGGTCTCTACCCCGGTCGCGGCCAGAGTGGCCGGGGCCGCGAGGGCCGGGCCGGCGGCTTGAGTCGGAGCCGAGGGGGCGGAGGGGGCGACCGCTGAGTCCAGCGCAGGAACGCCCTCGCCAGTTCCGTTCCGCGGGCCCTCGCCCCGGTCGTCCGCGCCGACGAGGGAATCGCGGGTCTCGTCGTCGTTCTCGTTCGTCTCTTCGGGCGCGTCGGCATCGACCTCGCCCTCGGCGGCGGCGGTGGCCTCTGCACGGCGGCGCTCGTTCGCCTCGTGCGAGTCCTCGAGCGCGGCGATCTGCACGGCATCGATACTGCCGGCCAGCGCGCCCGGTAGTTCGAAGCCGGAATCCATGGCGGCGTCCTCGAGCGTGGCCCCGCCCTCTGCCGAACCCTCCACGACCCCGTGCCAGAAATCCAGCTCCTGCGGGTCCAGCTCGCCCGCCTCCTGACGCTCGCCGAGAGCGGTAAAGAAACCGGCCGCGAGCTGCACACTCAGTACGGGGAAGACGTACTCGGGGATCGTCAGCGACCCGAGACCAATCGTGCCGGACCCCAGCGATCCGGTCGGATTGACGTACACCGATCCCGGGAGGCTGCCGGAAGACGCCACCGACGCGGCCGCGGACCCGCCCGCCACACCGATCAGCTCCAGCGGCGCCACCGAGCCGACGACCTGCCCGACCGATTGCGCGCCGTCCACCACTTCGCCACTGCCCGCGTCGCGAAGGCCCTCAGAACCGAACGTGTCGCCGCCGACGATGATCTCCTCGGGCAGCTGACCGATCAGACCGTCCACGCTGCTGTTGCCCGCCGGCGCGTCCGGGGTCGCGGGCGACTCGGCGGAGGACTGGGCGTGCGCCATCGGGACCGCGACGGTCGCCAGCGCAACAGCGGTGACGGCGGCGCCGAGGCGACTGGTCCGGGAACCGGAACCGGGGGTCTGGAACATCAGTGGAGGCCTCTCGTCGCATGCCGGGATGTTCACCCGTGCACGCCGAGACTACTACTGCAACGCCGAGGTGAGCCGGGCGACGTTGTCGACGTAACGCCCCGGCCATGGGCGTTTCATCCACACATCCAACTCCAGGGTCGTGCAATCCTCCAGATACGAGTCCACCGCGTCGTTCAGTTCGGAGACCGCGTCCCCACCCAGCGCCAGCAGACTGATCTCGAAGTTGAGGTTGAACGACCGCTGGTCCATGTTGCTCGAGCCCACGACGCCGGTGTAGCCGTCGACCAGCACTGTCTTGGTGTGCAATACCGCCGGGGATCGGAAGCGGTGGATGATCACGCCCGCCTCGAGCAACGCCCGGAAGTACGACCGCTGCGCATGGTGCACCACGAACTGGTCCGCGTGCTCGGGGACGAATATCTCCACGGCGACACCGCGGTACGACGCCGAGGTGATGGCGTGCAGCAGCGCCTCGTCGGGCACGAAGTACGGGCTCACGATCCGGACGCGCTCCTGTGCCTGCGCGATGAGCTGGGTGAACATCCGAAGATTGGGCTGCGTCCGGTATCCCGGGCCTGACGGGATCAACTGGAACGCGCTGATGGGGTCGCCGGCGGTGGGGTCGCCGCCCTTGCGTCCGGGATACGGAGGGGCACCCGCCGAGAGCTCCTGGAGGGTCCCGATCACCTCGCCCGACTCGGAGTACCAGTCCACGGCGAACACACCGTCCATCGCCTGGACGATTTCACCGCGAACCTCCGCCATCAGGTCGACCCACTCGCGGCCCAGTCTCTTGTTCCTGGCGCTCCCGTAGTAGCGCCCGATGATGTTCTGCGACCCGATGAACCCGTGGTGTCCGTCGACTATCAGCATCTTCCGGTGGTTGCGCAGGTCGGGCCTGCGGAAGCGACCGACGAACGGGTTGATGGGCAACATGAGGTGGAACTCCACCGGTGTCGACCGCAGGCGCCTGCGCAGCATCTTGAAGCCCCGGTAGCGCAGCGATCCCAGATGGTCCACCAGGACCCGCACCGCGACGCCACGCTCCGCGGCCTCAACCGCTGCGCGGAAGAACTCGTCGGTCTCGCCGTCCCAGGACTGCGCGTAGAACTCGATGTGCACGTGGTCGCGGGCAGACCGCACCGCCGCGGTCATCGCGGCGAGCGAGCGGCCGTAGTCCGGGTGCATGGCGATGAAGTCCCCGGACATCGCGGGGATCGACGTCAGGTTCCGGTTCATCTCCAGGACCGTCCGCATCCCCACGCTCACGTCAACCCCGTCCGGCACCGTCGGCCGGTTCTCCAGGGCCTCGGCGTACAGCTGGTTGGCCCTCGCCTGGATGACGTGCCGACGACCGGTGATGTACGGGTTGCCCAGCAGCAGGAACAACGGGACGCCGACCACCGGGATGAACAGGATCACCAGCAGCCACGCCTGAGACGACGCCGGCTGCCGGTTCTCAGGGACCATCCCCAGCGCGAGGATCTTGATGACGTACTCGGAGACGAGAAACACCGAAGTGAGACTGTCGGGGAACGGCAGGAAGTCGAGTCGAAGCGTGGTCGGGTTCACGACGTTCGCCGCGAAAGCACCGTACCGAGGGCCAGCGCACGGGGGTCGATCAGCTTGCCGCCCCTCATGGTCCAGCGCGGCACCCCCGCCAGAGCACGCTGCGCGTACACCGAGTCCGCGGACCCGAGCTCACGGGAGCCCGGGATGACCACAAAGGCCTCGTCGTCGGCCACCGCGGTGAAGTCGGCGCGCAGGCCGGCGCGAATCTCTCCACGGTCGGTGAGCCCGGTGACCGAGGCCGTGTGCCCGGCCATCCAGCGGGCCACGTCCGCCAGGTCGAATCCGCGGCGTCGAGCCTCGGTCCACACCACCGACAGTCCCAGTCGCGCCGAGGCCACAGCGTCGATCGTGCCGTCCCGCAACGCGCCCCACAGCAGCTCCCGGTTCTCGGCGTCCCGGATCGGTGGGTCCAGAAGCGCGATCTCGTCGCCTCCGTGGATCGCTTCCGAGACCAGCGCCAGCAGGTGTGGGCTGGTTGACGCGGTCACCGGCAGTCGCTCGGCGCGGGCCTTCCGCAGCAGGGGCAGTTCTTCGTGATCGGCCACCGCGCGCACATGCAGCCGCAGGCCGGTCCGGCGGGAGACGTCGAACAGCCCGGCCAGCTCGTGCGCACCCGCGTCGACGGCGAGCAATCCCTCGTGCGCGGCCACTTCCTCCGCCGCGGAGATCAATTGTTCATGGTCCAATGTCGGGGCGCCCTCGACGCCTTTTCCCGCGGCCAGGGCGGAGATCCCAAACACCCCGCGCTCCAGCAGTTCGCCGAGACGACCCAGGTTGTCAGGCACGGCAGCCCCCCACAAGCCGACGTCGACGGTGGATTCGCCGGTCACTGTGTCCCGCCACCGGTCCACGTGCTCGGGCAGCGTGGCCACCGGGTCCCCGTCGGTGCCGTAGTCCACCACCGTGGTGATGCCGCCCATGGCCGCGGAGCGGGTGCCCACAGCCACGTTCTCCGTGCTCACGTGGGGGTCGACGAGCCCGGGCATGAGCACGGTGTCGTCCCCCAGGTTGATGGTGTGATCGCCCGCCAGCCCTATGTCGCGGGCCTCCGATCCAGTGCGGACCGACGAGATCTCGCCTCCGTCCACGGTCACCGCCGCCTGCTGGATACGGTCGTCGACCACCGCACGACGGGCGTTAATCAGGAGTTCGTATTGGGCCACGGACTGTTCCTCCTGCGTTCAATGGCGATGGCGGGGGCATTCCTCGTTCGCCATTGTCCCCCACAGGCGGGCCCCGACGGGCCCGGGTCGCCGGATAGCGTTAGCCGGTAACAACCGCACTCCAGGAGGCACGACATGACCGACACCCCCACCGGATTCGTCCCCACTGCCGACCTCGTCGACGAGATCGGCGAGGCCGTCCGCAGCTGCGATACCCAGTTTCGCGATCTCGGCGGACGCACCGAGTTCTTCGGCCCCATCTCGACGATCCGGTGTTTCCAAGACAACGCCCTGCTCAAGAGCGTGCTCGGCGAGCCCGGCGAAGGTCGCGTGCTGGTGATCGACGGCGAAGGCAGCCTGCACACCGCGCTCGTCGGCGACATCATCGCCGAGCTCGGACGGTCGAACGGCTGGGCCGGTGTCGTGGTCAACGGCGCCATCCGCGACTCGGCGCTCGTGCAGCAGATGGACTTCGGGTGCAAGGCGCTGGGCACCAACCCGCGCAAGTCAACCAAGACCGGAGCCGGCGAGCGTGATGTGACCGTGAACCTGGGCGGGGTCGACTTCGTCCCCGGCGACATGCTCTACGCCGACTCCGACGGGATTGTGGTCCGCTGACCCGCGCACGGCGGCACTAGGAGGCTCCGCCCGCGCTCCCGACCGAGCCTGTGAGCACCTGACCGATCGAGGCCTCGGGACCGTAACTGCCGAGGGAGCCGGGGGCGTACGAGCCGGTCAGGTTGGGCAGGTCCACCGAGAGCGCCACCGAGCCAGCGTTGATGATCCCGGACAGCAGGCCTGCCAGCGAGCCCGTGCCGAACGAGCCGTAGCCGAGGCTGCTGGGTGCCCCGTCCATCTGCGGGGTGAGACACATGATGCGCTTCGCGCCTGCGAAGGTCTCGATAACGACGCAATTCGGCTCGTCCGGTGTCCCGGGCGGGACCGCGTCCTCGGCGGCGGAGGTGCCGGCTCCGAGCACCAGCGCTGCGGCGGTCAGCGCGGACGTGATCGCTGCAATGGTGGTCGTGCGCATTTGACTCCTCCGAGTATGCTGCCCCGCACGTTCGGTGGGGCTGTTGCCCCGATGGTATCGGGGGACGCACCCCGGATGAGGAGTGTTCCGGATCTGCCGGGCGAGATCACGCCTCGCGGCGGATCCAGCGAAGGAGCGGGCCCAGAGAAAGCCGGTCCGTGAGATCGAGGCCACCCAGTTCCACCATGGCATCCTCCTCCGGCGTGCGATCGGGCTTGCGGCGCAGCGCAGCTAGCGCGGTCTTGATCCCCAGCCGTTGTCGGAATCCCAACTGGTCCGGGGTCACAACCCCGCGAAGCTGGAAAATCTTGAGATCGCGGAGCTGGTCGCCCGAGAACTCCTCCGACATCAACGTGATGCGGGCTTCGTCGGTGACAGGCGTGGGGCCCACCATGACCACTGCCACGCGGCGACCCGCCTCGACCAATGCCTCCCAGTTCTCCTTGATGAACGCCGACCCACCCAACCCGCCGCCGGCAGGCATACCGGTGATCAGAACGACGGTCCCGGCCACGACGAGCTCACCTGGATCGGCGGCGTCGTGGTGTGAGGTGCGAGTCTTGAACTCCTCGGCCAGCCAGTCGGCGTAGCGGCGAGCACCCGGGTCGCCGTCGTGGAGAACCACCGGGGCCGGAACCTGGCCGTGCATCTCGTCTGCCATCAGGCTTCCCCTTGTCCGTCCCGGGCGACGACGCGGGCCGAACGGCCCCCGACCTCCACCACGTCTCCGTCGGCGAGACCCCGGCCGCGCCGGGTATCCACCTCGCCGTTCACGCTCACCGTGCCGGAGGCCACGGCGTCCTTGGCCTCGGCGCCCGAGTCGATCAGCGAGGCCAGCTTCAGGAACTGACCCAGCGTCAGCTTGGAGGTCAGGTCGCAGCTGACGTCGTCCACGGGCGGACCGGCCGACGGAGGCGTCGACCGGCCGGTTCGTCCTCGTCCTGCGATGTGGCGGCTCATACCGACGAGCCTATCGGGCGTGTGGTCACGTGTCGGGATCAGTGGGTTCGGACTGCACGTCCGCCGGGATGCTGCGCCCGCGTCGGGTCACCAGCGCGAGCCCGGCCCCACCCGCGACCAGCGCCGCGACGGCGAGGCCGAGCGCGATGGTCTGCACGCCGGACAGGGCGAAGGGCTCCCGCTCCGGGGCATCCTCAACCTCGTCGGTCGAGTCGCCGGACGGCAGAGGCGGGAGTTCGCTGAGTACGGGGAGGTCGGTCACCACCACACGGGGCCCGGCCTCCTCCGCCTGGACGGTCGCCGCCGGTGCGCCGACCACCGCGACAGAAACGCAGAGCGCGCCGATCACGGTGATTGGGCGCAGGCTGACCATGAATGCCTTCCGTGGTGGCGGCCGGGCCGCCTGTAAACGTGGTGGAACCGATCTTAGGTTCAATTAAGGTGACGCGCTACGGTGCCCCACCGTCGTCAGCGACGGTGGGGCACCGACCGGCAGCGCGCATCAACGCTGGGCGACGTCCGTCGGCCGGATCGGGGCCGGCAGCGCGGTCTCTCCCATGAGGTGGCGGTCGACCGCCGCGGCGGCCGCTCTGCCCTCGGCGATAGCCCACACTATGAGCGACTGACCACGGCCCATGTCACCGGCCACAAAGACGCCGTCGACATTGGTGGCGAAGGTGGCGTCGCGATCCACGTTGCCGCGGGCGGTGAATTCCACGCCGAGGTCCGAACACAGGCCCGACTTCTGGGCACCGGTGAAGCCCATCGCCAGCAGGACCAGGTCGGCCGGATACTCGAAGTCGGTGCCGGGGACCGTCTCGAACCGGCCGTCGACCATCTTGACCTCCGAGCCCTTGAGCGCGGTCACGTGGCCGCCCTCCCCCACGAATTCGGCTGTGGATACGGCGTAGACGCGCTCCCCGTTCTCCTCGTGTGCGGACGCTGTGCGGAACATCAGCGGGTACACCGGCCACGGTGTGGAGGCGGCGCGGGTGGCCGGCGGGCGGGGCATGATCTCGAAGCTCTTGATTGACTTCGCGCCCTGCCGGGTGGCGGTACCGAGGCAGTCAGCCCCGGTGTCACCACCACCGATAATGATCACGTGCTTGTCCCGGGCGTGGATCGCAGGCAGCCCTTCGGCGTCGACCACCGGGTCCCCGGCGGCAGCCTTGTTCGCCAGCGGCAGGTAGTCCATGGCCTGGTGGATGCCGTCGAGTTCGCGCCCTGGGACCGGCAGGTCGCGCCGTAGCGTGGCGCCGCCGCACAGGACCACGGCATCGAACTGCGCGCGGAGTTGCGTGGCGGTGATGTCCTTTCCCACGTTCACGCCCGGACGGAAGACTGTGCCCTCCGCTTCCATCTGGGCCAGGCGCCGGTCAACGACGGCCTTCTCCATCTTGAACTCGGGGATGCCGTAGCGCATCAGCCCGCCGATCCGATCATCACGCTCGAACACAGTCACCGTGTGGCCGGCGCGGGTCAGCTGCTGAGCGGCGGCGAGTCCGGCGGGTCCGGAGCCCACCACCGCAACCGTCTGACCGGTGCGGAATGACGGGATCACCGGCTCCATGCCACCATCTGCCCAGGCGGCCTCGGCGATCTCGACCTCGATCTGCTTGATGGTCACCGGCTCTTGGTTGATCCCCAGGACGCAGGACCCCTCGCAGGGTGCCGGGCACAACCGCCCGGTGAACTCGGGGAAGTTATTGGTGGCGTGCAGTCTGTCCACCGCGTCGTCCCACTTACCCCGGTGCACCAGGTCATTCCACTCCGGGATGATGTTGCCCAGCGGGCAACCCTGGTGGCAGAACGGGATGCCACAGCTCATGCAGCGAGACGCCTGGGTCTTCAGCGCGTCCTCGGGCAGGACGGTGGACTCGTACACCTCTTTCCAATCCAGGATCCGCAGGTCGACGGGTCGACGCGTCGGCAGTTCGCGCCTTGTGTGCTTGAGAAAGCCCTTCGGGTCAGCCATTGGTCGCCGCCTCCATAATCGCCTCGTCCACGTTCCGTCCGTCCTTCTCCGCCTGCTCGATGGCGAGCAGCACGCGCTTGTAGTCGCGCGGCATGACCTTGGCGAAGTCCTTCACGTTCTGTGCCCAGCCGGCCAGGACCTCCCGGCCTCGTGCCGAGTCGGTCTCGGCGACGTGGCGCCCCACGATGTCGTGGAGGAATTCCACGTCCTCGGCGTTGAGTTCCTCGATTTCGGTGAGGTCGCCGTTGAGGTTTTCTGCCAACTTCCCGTCGGGGTCGTAGAAGTAGGCCACGCCACCCGACATGCCGGCGGCGACGTTCCGGCCGGTGGCACCGAGCACCACCACGCGGCCGCCGGTCATGTACTCGCACGCGTGGTCGCCCACACCCTCGACCACGGCGGTCACCCCGGAGTTACGCACGCAGAAGCGTTCGCCCACGATGCCGCGGAGGAACATCTCCCCGGCGGTGGCGCCGTAACAGATCACGTTGCCCGCGATGATGTTGTTCTCCGCCACGAAGTCGGGGGCCGCGTCGTGCGCCGGCCGCACGACGATCCGGCCGCCTGACAGTCCCTTACCCACGTAATCGTTGGCGTCGCCCAGGACCCGGAGGGTGACACCGGAGGCGAGGAACGCGCCGAACGAGTTGCCGGCCGAGCCCGTGAAGGTGAGGTCTATCGACCCCTCGGGCAGTCCCTCGGCGCCGTGCGCCTTGGAGATCTCGTGACTGAGCATGGTCCCGACCGAGCGGTTGACGTTGGCGATCGGGTAGGTGCCGGTCACCGGCCCCGCGGAAGGGTCGACGACGACGGGCCCACAGTCGCTGATCAGCGTGCGGTCGAGCACGTGCTCGAGTTTGTGGTCCTGCTGCTTGGTGCATCGCAGGTCCTGGTGCATGAACGGGGATTCGGCCCGGGCGAAGATCGGCTCCAGGTCAAGTCCCGCCGCCCTCTTGTTGTGGGCGAAGGCGCGGGATTTGTCCAGGCACTCAGAACGGCCGACCGCCTCGTCGAGCGTGCGGAAGCCCAGTTCCGCGAGGTACTCACGGACCTCCTGGGCGATGAACTCCATGAAGTTCACCACGTACTCGGCCTTGCCGTTGAACCGCTCGCGCAGGAGCGGGTTCTGGGTTGCCACGCCCACGGGGCAGGTGTCCAGGTGGCAGACGCGCATCATGACGCAGCCGGAGACGACCAGCGGCGCGGTGGCGAAACCGAACTCTTCACCTCCGAGCAGGGCCGCCACCACCACGTCACGTCCGGTCTTGAGCTGCCCGTCGACCTGCACCACGATCCGGTCACGCAGGCCGTTGGCCAGCAGCGTCTGCTGGGTCTCGGCCAGTCCGAGCTCCCAAGGCCCGCCGGCATGCTTGAGCGAGGTGAGCGGGGAGGCACCTGTACCGCCGTCGTGGCCGGAGATCAGGACCACGTCCGCGTGCGTTTTGGACACGCCCGTGGCCACTGTCCCCACCCCCTGTTCGGCCACGAGTTTCACGTGAATCCGCGCCTCGGGGTTGGCGTTCTTGAGATCGTAGATGAGCTGGGCCAGGTCCTCGATCGAGTAGATGTCGTGGTGCGGCGGCGGCGATATGAGCCCGACGCCGGGCGTCGAGCCACGGACCTCGGCGATCCAGGGGTACACCTTGTTCGGCGGGAGCTGGCCGCCCTCGCCGGGCTTGGCGCCCTGAGCCATCTTGATCTGAATGTCGGTGCAGTTGGACAGGTAATGGCTGGTCACGCCGAAGCGACCGGAGGCGACCTGCTTGACGGCGGACCGTCGCCAGTCGCCGTTGCCATCCGGGGTGAAGCGGTCAACGGATTCGCCGCCCTCCCCCGAGTTTGACCGGGCGTGGAGACGGTTCATCGCGATCGCCAGGGTCTCGTGTGCCTCGGCCGAGATCGAGCCGTAGCTCATTGCGCCGGTGGAGAACCGCTTGACGATCGCGGAGACCGGCTCGACCTCGTCGATAGGCACAGGCGATCGTGTACCGCGAAGGTCGAAGAGACCGCGGAGGGTGGCCAGCCGTTCGGACTGGTCATCGACGAGTCGCGTGTACTCCTTGAAGATCTCGTAGCGGCCCGTGCGCGTCGAGTGCTGGAGCTTGAACACGGTGTCCGGGTTGAACAGGTGGTATTCGCCCTCGCGACGCCACTGGTACTCGCCACCGATCTCGAGTTCCCGGTGCGCGACCTCTTCGGGGCGGGGCAGAAACGCGAAGCGGTGTCGGCGTGCCACGTCCTCGGCGATCTCCTCCAGGCCGATCCCGTCTATGGGGCTGACGGAGCCGGTGAAGTACTCGTCACACAGGCCCTGCGACAGGCCCGTCACGTCGAACAATTGCGCGCCGGTGTAGGAGGCGAGAGTGGAAATGCCCATCTTGGACATCACCTTGAGGACGCCCTTGGCGGCCGCCTTCCGGTAGTTCGCGTATGCCGTGGAAGTGTCCACGCCGGTGAGGTGGCCCGTCAATACAAGTTCTTCGATCGACTCGAACGCCATGTACGGGTTGATCGCCTCGGCGCCGTAACCGAACAGGACCGCCATGTGGTGGATCTCTCGCGCATCGCCCGATTCCACTACCAGGCTGACCCGGGTTCGGGTCTTCTCGCGGACGAGATGATGGTGGACCGCGGCGGTGAGCAGCAGGGACGGGATAGGGGCATTGCGCTCGTCCGACTCCCGGTCGGAAAGCACGATGATCGAAGCTCCGTCCGAGATCGCGTCGGAGACTTCGCGGCGGATCCGGTCCAGCGCGATGCGCATCCCACGGCCGCCGTGGGCGACGTTGTAGAGACCGCGCACGACCACCGATCGCAGGTCGGTCCGGGTTTCACCGGCAGCCATGAGCGTGGTGAGTTCCGTATTTCCGAGGATGGGGTTCTCCAGGCGGATCTGCCTGCAGGACTCGGGCCCTGGGTTGAGGAGATCGCCCTCCGGACCGAGGGTCACGCCGTAGCTGGTGACCATCTCCTCGCGGATGGCGTCGAGCGGAGGGTTGGTGACCTGCGCGAACCGCTGGGCGAAGTAGTCGAACAGCATGCGGGCCCGCCCAGAGAGGACCGGCAGCGGGGTGTCCGTGCCCATGGAGCCGATCGCCTCGGCGCCGGTCGCCGCCATCGGGGCCACGAGGAGTCGGAGTTCCTCCTCCGTGTAGCCGAACACGCGTTGACGCAGCACCACGCGTTCGTGGCTCATGATCTCGTGACTGACCTCGGGGAGGTCCTCGAGTCGGGTCAGGCCCTCGTCGAGCCACTGCTGGTACGGGTACTCCGCGGCCAGTTCGGTTTTGATCTCCTCGTCCTCGATGATCCGCCCCTGAGCAGTGTCCACGAGGAACATTCGGCCCGGGCGCAGGCGGGTCTTGGTGACCACCTTGTCCTGCGGGATGTCCAGGACGCCGACCTCGGAGGCCATCACGACCAGCCCGTCGTCCGTCACCCAGATGCGTGAGGGGCGCAGGCCGTTGCGGTCCAGCACGGCACCGACCACGGTGCCGTCGGTGAACGAGATGGATGCCGGGCCGTCCCAGGCCTCCATGAGGGAGGCGTGGAACTCGTAGAACGCCCGCTTGGCGGGGTCCATCTGGGTGTGTCGCTCCCACGCCTCGGGCACCATCATGAGCACGGCATGCGGCAGGGGCCGTCCGGCCAGGGTCAGAAGTTCGAGCGCCTCGTCGAAGCGCGCGGTGTCGGAACCTCCGGGAGTGCAGATGGGAAGCGACGCCGACAGGTCCTCGATGTGCTCGCTGGTCATGAGCGACTCGCGCGCGCGCATCCAGTTCTCGTTGCCGCGGGCGGTGTTGATCTCCCCGTTATGGGCTACGAAGCGGAACGGGTGTGCCAGTGGCCAGGCAGGGAACGTGTTGGTCGAGAACCTCGAGTGCACGATTCCCAGCGCCGACTCGACCCGCTGGTCTTGCAGGTCCCGGTAGAACTCAGGGAGCTGTTTCTCGGTGAGCATCCCCTTGTAGACCATCGTGCGCGGGCTCAGCGACGGAAAGTAGACCGTCTCCGAGCCGAGGTCCCCGCGTCCGGCCCCCTTGGATCCGAGCTCGTGCTCGCACCGCTTGCGCATGACGAAGCACCTGCGCTCGAGCTCAAGGTCGGTCAGCAGCGTGCCGTCGGGTCCAGCGGCCTTGACAAACACTTGGTTGATGGTGGGTTGCGCGTCGCGGGCGATCGCTCCCACGGTGGAGTCGTCGACCGGCACCGCACGCCAGCCGATCACGCTGACCCCCTGCTCTGCGGCGATCCGCTCGACCATTCGCATGGCGTCCATTGCGAGCATCCGCGACTGCGGGAGAAAACAAAGGCCGGTTGCATATGCACCGGCCTCGGGGAGTTCCACGTTCTGTTCCTCACGCATCACATCGCGGAGGAACCGGTCGGGTATCTGTATCAACAGACCCGTTCCGTCGCCGGTGTTCGCTTCGGCACCCACGGCGCCCCGATGCTCGAGGTTCGCCAGCGCAGCGAGGGCCTTCTCGACGATGTCCCGGGAACGTCGTCCGTACATGTCCACCACAAACGCGACACCGCACGAGTCGTGCTCGTATTGATGTCGATACAGGCTCTTGGTGCCGGGAGTCGTCTTCATTTCTGGTCGCCTTCACTTGTCGACGGGCGGACTCCGTGGTGTGTGGGGAGCCCCCCGTACTCAGAGAACCGCGGTGCTCTGGCTCCAGAATCATATGGGGAAAGGTGGCTCCCCACACAAGTCTGTGAAGTCAAATCTCAACCGCTGAAGTGGGACTACGATTCCACCTTGTGAGATTTATCTCAAGGTAACGGCACTCTGAAAACGCCGGATCCCCCGCACCGGAAGCCCGGGGCGAGGGATCAGCTCACTTCAGTTCACTTGATGAACGGCAACGGTGGGAGTGCGATCCCCTTCGGTAGGTCCACCTCGTAGTCGCCCAGAGAACCCGTCATGACGACCACGGCATTGACGCCAGCAATCGCGCCGGTGGCGTTTCCGCCTACGACTCCGGGTTCGCCACCTCGACCGTTCGGGGCCGGCGGGCCCGGCGCGACCGGCGGAGCCACGGCGCGGGCGGGCGGCGGAACCGGAAGACCCGGCAACGGCGGCAACACGATGCCCATATCAGCGGCCCACTGCGGAATCTGCGGTGCAGCGATCGCGATCCCTGCGATCGAACCGCCTACGAGAATCAGCGGAAAGAGCGAACCGACTGATGCCGATCCCGCATCCGAACCCGCCCCAATCGACCCCGCATCCAACGAACCCTCGGCCGACCCTTCGGACGACCCCTCAGAGCCCTGCCCACCAGACCCACCATCCGAACCCATCTCCGAACCCGACGACAGCTCGCCCAGCGAATCCCCACCAGAACCCGAAGAAAGCTGATCCAACGAACCCGGCTCCAGACTCCCCTCCAACGAAGCAGAATCCGAAGACCCCACCGAGACCGCAAGCATCAACCCGACCAACGAACCAGCAGCCAGAGACCCCGGGCCAACCGAACCGGGAAGCATCGACCCCGCATCCGAACCCGCCCCAATCGACCCCGCATCCAACGACCCCTCAGCCGACCCCTCGGACGACCCCTCAGAGCCCTGCCCACCAGACCCACCATCCGAACCCGACGACAGCTCGCCCAGCGAATCCCCACCAGAACCCGAAGAAAGCTGATCCAACGAACCCGGCTCCAGACTCCCCTCCAACGAAGCAGCATCCGAAGACGCCACCGAGACCGCAAGCATCAACCCGACCAACGAACCAGCCCCGACCGAGCCCAGGTCCATCGAGCCGGATGTGGACCCGGGAACCAACGAACCCGGACCGACAGAACCAGGGTCCATCGAGCCGGATGTGGACCCGGGAACCAACGAACCCGGACCGACAGAACCAGGGTCCAAAGAACTGAGAGCGGACCCGGGGCTCATTGAGCCCGGATCAACGGAACCAGGGTCCAACGAGCCGAGAACGGACCCGGGATTCAACGAACCCGGGTCGGCAGAGCCTGGATTGACGGAACCAGGATCCAATGAACTGCCAGCTGACCCCGGCTTCATTGAGCCCGGATCGAGCGAGCCGGACGACAGCTGATCGAGCGACCCCGGATCAGCCGAGCCGGGGTCGGAAGATCCGAGAAGCAGTTCGAGGTCGAGTCCGAGGCCGACGCCCAGTGATCCGTCCCGGGCGTGCGCGACTCCCGTCGAACCGGCAATCGCCAGAACCGCGACGCTGCCGAGCACAGCAATACGGAGTGGACGAGGACGATTATTCTTCATTCCAGAACTCGATTCTCTGGTCGGCCCCGCAAGGCTGCTACGCGGTGCGTTCCGCGATTGAGGCGTCGCCAAGAATCAGCATAGTGTTATCTGCATCACACTTCTACCGATAACACTGCGAAATTTGCACTCTTCGCCGGCCGGGTGTGCGCACACGTCGTCGTCATCCAACCGACGCCTACTCAGACCCCCGGAGCGCGACGAGATCTCAACCCACCCAGGGTCGCCCGCGCGCTCAGCG
The DNA here is from genome assembly GCF_000226215.1 of Dietzia alimentaria 72. Lineage (GTDB taxonomy): Bacteria > Actinomycetota > Actinomycetes > Mycobacteriales > Mycobacteriaceae > Dietzia > Dietzia alimentaria. The sequence continues at coordinate 47,091 of NZ_AGFF01000005.1, read as the reverse complement.
GCTGTCGCCCTCTATCTGACCGGCCCGCCCGAGTGCCTGGACGGGCGAGCGAGCGGAGGTGGCCTCCCGAATGCCCGAGACCGAAGCGGGGATCACCACTGGACCTGAGAGGGCCGGGGCGAGCAGCACCGCAGTGGGAGTTGCCTCCGAGCCCAGGTTGATGCTGCGGCACAGGTCGTAAGCCGCCTCGTCTCGCCAGATGTTGACCCAGTGGACATCCAGCCCCTCGCGAGCCGCACGGCGTCGCAGCGCGGATGAGTAGGGGCACCCAGGCCGCCAGAGAACCACCACCGCGCGCTCGATGCGAGCCGCACTGCGCACAGCGTCAAGCGGCTCATGCCCGACCACCCGCAGGGGCGAGTTCCAGAGGGCCGCGATGGCGGCCGCCATCAGGACGGCCACCGCCAACGGAGCACTGTGACCAAACCCGATGATGCTCCACGCGAGTACGCACCCCAGCGACATAACGGCGACCGGGCCGAACCAGTGGCCGGGGACGAGCTCTTTCCGGGCCCGCGCAAAGGGGTGAGTCACGCGCCCGACCATACGCGGAGACCTACGACGCTAGGCGCTTGCTTCACCCGATTGTGACCTTGCAACGGTCGTGGGCGCCCCCGGCACCGCCGAGCGGTAGCGTCAGTCACATGACGGCTTCGCCCCCGCCCAATGCAACCCCCCCGATCGCCACTCGCAAGGTCCGGGACCTTTCCGGACCGGGCATCACGACGGCATTCGGCATGGAGGGGACCGACCTCGGGATCCTCGCCCGCACCCCCTCCGGCCGACTCCTCTCGGTTTTCGGCGACACCTTCGCGGGCGCGGGAATCGGCGCGCCTCACGTGGGTCGACCGCACCCGGGAATCGCGCAGTGCTCCCCCACTACCGATGACCGGCCGGGCCCCGGCAACCCGGACTGGCGCTCCCCCGTGGGCCTGTTCTCCGACACCACCGATCCCGCCGCAGGGCTCGAATGGGCGGACGCCGCCGGACCCGGCCCCCACGACTACGCCTCACAGTTGATCGACTATGTCCACGGCCGGAGCTGCTCAACCATCCTGCCAAGCGACGTCCTGACCATCGGTCACACCATGTATCTACATGTCATGGTCAACGGGGGGCTCGGCACCGTCACCCGGACGCAGATCCACCGCTCGACCGACGACGGACGCACCTGGGAACCCACCGGCGTCGAATTTGCCGGGCGTCTCGAGGGAGGACACCGCCAACTGTGGACCTGGGAGCTCGGAGGCGACGGGTACGTCTACGTCCTGTCCACCGGGTTTCAGCGGGACAAGGGCGTCATTCTCATGCGCGTGCCCGAACAGAATCTTGCTGATCCAGACCTGGGCAAGTGGCAGACCTGGGGATTCAAGGATGGTCGCTGGGACTGGGGCCACCCCACCACCATCGTGCTCCCGGGGCGGATCGGCGAGATGTACCTGCGCAGGTGCGAGGACTTCTGGACTCTGACCTACTTCAATGCCGAGCACTACCGGATCGACTGTCTGACCTTCCCGCACATCGAGGCCGACCTGATGGACCCGGCCGCCACCACGCACACCACACTCCTGACCGGCTGCGCGTGGGGCGATGAGTCGGACGGCACCGACCCCGCTGCCGGGCCCGCCAGGGTGGCCCAGCTTTATGGGGGTTGTCCCGTTCCCGGCTCCACCCCGGAGCGGTGGCACTTCGTGGTGAGCCAGTGGAACACCCACGACTCCGCAGCAGGACCGGCCGGATGGCCATACAAGTCCATGCAATTCGTCGGCTCGGTCCCCCGCCCACCGGGGCGCTGAGGCGCGGGAGGCACCGGAAGCCCGGAACGGTGTGAGCCTGATCACCTTACTTCCGGATAAGCGCGCCGCGGATTACGACGTCCGTTGTCGGCCCCGACGGCATTCGGGCGGATGCTCGCCGTGCCTCCGATCGGGTCACACGAATGCTGTCCTCGCAGGCGGGCCACCAAACTCCGCTCGCATGCGGGCGCTCCCGAGAGGGCAACTAGGCACCTCGTGATCGGAGTGTTACCTCAAGAAACGCTCAGCATCCGAACCCCTTGCGCCCCCGATTTCCGCTTGTAGTGTCGCCAACGCACCTCGCTCCGACCGAGGTGCCCGCGATGAGAGACATCGGGGTCGATGCAGATCGGAGTTCATCTATGACGAACACCCACCGCAAGACCACCCACCGCACCGCTGCCCGAATCGCCGCAGTCAGCGCATTCGGAATCGGTGCCGCCATCGCGGCCCCCGGACTGGCCGCCGCAGCGGACACCGCTCCCGAGGGCCCCGCCGCGAGCCTCGAGAAACTCACGGGCGAGGACAGCAGCCTTGAGGGCGCCCTCAACACGGACCTCACACTCGACGTCGGCAGCCTTGCCCTCAACCTCAACCTCGACGCCGAGGCACCTAACCCGGGATCCATCGAGTTCGGCAGCCTCGGCATCTCCCCGAACACCGGCAGCGCCCTCATCGACGGCGACACCGGATCGGGCTCCAACGAGGACAAGGGCGGAACCGCCGAAGGCGATGGCTCACTCGACACCGGCTCGCTGACCAGCGGTAGTGACGACGCCGAGACCACCAAGCCTGCCACGGTCGCCGACGAAAAGACCGCCACCCCCAATGCTGAGGGCTCCGGCTTGCTCGGGTCGCTCGGCTCGACGGACGAGGGGACGGAAGAGGACACGGTCGAGGCCGAGAACACCGACTCCGGCTCGCTGAGCGGCTCGCTCGCCGGCCTGAGCTCCAACGCCAACGACAATGGCACTGAGGGCACCGGCCCAGCCGCCTGATCTCTCTCGCGCATTCGGATGCGCTTTCCCTGCCCGGGTTCGAGACACTCCCCCGTCACGAACCCGGGCCGTCGTGTGTCTCCGGACACGATGGGGGATGATGCAGGTGTGACGATCGTCGTGGCCTGCGGGGCCTTCAAGGGCTCACTCACCGCTGTCGAGGCCTGCCATCACGCCGCGGAGGGTGCGAGGCGTGCGCATCCCGACGTCGACGTGCTCGAACGTCCGGTCGCCGACGGCGGCGGCGGAAGCCTTGAAGTGATGGTCGCCAGCGGTGCCCGCACGGTGGCGGTGACGGTCTCCGGCCCCACCGGTGAGATGGTCGAGACCTCTTTCGCCGCCATCGATCCGGATACCGCGTTCGTCGAGATGGCGGATGCATGTGGCCTGCTCCGTCTCCCGGGCGGCGAACTCAGACCGCTCGAAGCCTCAAGTCGAGGCGTGGGCGAAGTCCTGCTGGCGGCCCTGCGATCCGGGCGCGGCAACATTCATCTGGGCATCGGTGGCAGCGCCTCAACCGACGGCGGCACCGGCATGTTGTCGGCGCTGGGTGTCAGGTTCCTCGACGCCGCCGGCAACGAGCTCCCCGACGGCGGCGGCGCCCTGTCCGAGCTGGACCGTGTGGATCTCGACGGCCTCGATCCCGCGGTTCGCGCCTCCCGGATACTGGTGGCCTGCGACGTGGACAATCCGCTCCTCGGCCCGCTCGGTGCGGCCCGCGTTTACGGACCACAGAAGGGCGCGACCGCCGAGCAGGTCGACGACCTCGAGGCAGGGCTGACCCGTCTCGTGGAGGTATTGCGCACCCAGGGTTTGAACGTGGACCCCGACGCCCCAGGCTCCGGGGCCGCAGGAGGCGTCGGATTCGCGGCTCGAGAACTGCTAGGAGCCTCGCTCGACCCCGGCTTCGAGGTCCTCGGCACGCTGACGGGCCTAGAAGATGTGGTGTCAGCCGCGGAGCTGGTGGTCACCGGCGAAGGACGCCTCGACGATCAGACGATGCACGGCAAGACCCCGATGGGTGTGGCTGCTCTCTGCCGCACCCACGCGGTGCCGGTGGTCGCCGTGTGCGGGCGGCTGGACCTCGAGGCCGACCGGGTTGCCGCGGCAGGGTTCGCCGCCGCAGCCGCACTGACCGAGAAGGAACCTGACCTGGCGCGATCCATGGCCAACGCGGGCCCACTGCTCGAAGACGTGGCGGCCGAGGTCATCTCGCGAATTCTGCCCTGAGTCGATAGCGGCGTTCCTACCGCCGACTCGCCAAACTGTGGCCCATCATGAGCGCATGCGCAAATGGCTCCTCGGTGCCCCGCTCGCCACGCTGGCCGCGGTCGCAGCCGCCGACATGCGACAGACCCGCTACCCAGTCTTGCGGAACTTCCCTGTCCTCGGGCACGCGCGGCGGGCACTGACCGCGATCGGCCCCGAACTGCGGCAGTACATCGTGGCGAGCAACAACGAGGAACGGCCGTTCACCCGGGATCAGCGCGACTGGGTTTACGAGTCCGCCGAGAAGCGGGCCACCACGTTCGGCTTCGGAACCGACAATGATGTCGAGTTCCTCGAGGGTTACCCCGTCATCAAGCAGCGCACGTTCAGTGACGTCGCCCTGTCCGCGCATATCCACTCCGGCGAGTTTCTGCCGACTCCGCCCGCCAAGGTGCTCGGTGGTGCCCGTGGCCGGGCGCGCGCGTTCCGCCCTGACTCCCTGGTCTCGATCTCGGCCATGAGCTACGGCGCCCTGTCCGGGCCGGCCGTCGAGGCGCTCAACCGCGGGGCTGCGCTCGCCGGCGCGCTGCACAACACCGGCGAGGGCGGACTCAGCCCGTACCATCAGAACGGCGCCGACCTGATCTACCAGATCGGGACCGCCTACTTCGGGTGTCGGGACGAGGCGGGCCGCTTCGACATCGAGAAGCTGGTCGCCCTCACCGAGAAGAACCCCATACGCGCGATCGAGATCAAGCTCAGCCAGGGCGCAAAGCCCGGGCTCGGCGGGCTCCTGCCCGCCGCGAAGATCACCCGGGAGGTCTCGGAGCTTCGTGGCATCCCGATGGGCGAGGACTGCGCAAGCCCGTCGCGCCACACAGCCTTTCACGACGTCGACTCCCTCCTCGACCTCGTGGAGGAGATCGCCGACCGCACGGGCCTACCCGTGGGAATCAAGTCTGCAGTCGGAGAAACCCACTTCTGGTCCGAACTAGCCGCCGCCATGGTCCCCCGTGATCGTGGCGTCGACTTCATCACGATCGACGGTGGCGAGGGCGGCACCGGCGCCGGTCCCCTGGTCTTTTCAGACGCTGTCTCCCTGCCATTCCGGCTTGGATTTCCCCGTGTCTATTCGCTCTTCGCGGAGGCGGGTCTCACCGACGATGTGGTGTTCATCGGTTCCGGCAAGCTCGGGATCCCCGAGAACGCGGTGGTGGCCTTCGCTATGGGCGTCGACATGATCAACGTGGCCCGCGAACCGATGCTCTCGGTGGGTTGCATCCAAGCACAGAAATGTCACACGGGCGGCTGCCCGACAGGCGTGGCGACCCAGAATCCGTGGCTCATCCGCGGCATCGACCCCGCGACCATGGCCGAGCGCTGCGCCAATTACCTCCGTGCGCTGCGTCGCGAGCTGATCAAGGTCTCCGGCGCCGTCGGTGTCCCGCACCCTGCACTGATCGGACCGACGGATGTGGAACTAGCCCGCGGCACCCGTGATTCACATACCCTCGCCGAGATCTACGACTACAGCGAGGGCTGGGGCCTGCCCGGTGAGTCCGATATGAAGGCCATCACGGAGATTATGGTGGCTAACGGCGTGGCCGAGTACACGGCGGCGGGTACGCCTCCGGGCGTCTGACCAGACCTCGGGACACTTAATCGTCTGAGACGCCCGCTCGCAGGAGTCCCAGCTCACGGTTGAGGTTGGCGTGCGCCTGCTTCTCCCAGATATCGCGCCCAGCGCGCGTGAGAAACACCGATCTGCGTTCGAGTAACCCCTCGAGCGCGGCGATACGCCCGGCTACGAACCGCTCACCCGGCACATGTGCGAATTCGTGGCGCACTTCTTTCGAGTAGGTGTCATAGGTCTCCGGGTCCGCGCCCAATACCGCGAGGTCCGCATCGGAGAGCACCGCCCCGTTGAGATCGCCGGGCTCGACACGGTGCCCTCCCATGGCCCGCACCAGGCGCACCACCTCGTCTACCGGTGCGGCCGGGTCGAGCACCTTCTCGGTCCACACCGCCGACTTGTCGTTGTTCTCCGACTCCGTGGGATCGAACACCGCAGTGTGAAACCAGGCGGCCAGACGGACCGCGGTGCCGTCGAACGACTCCCCGTCGGCCTCAAGCACATCCACGGCTCTCAGTACCGCTCGCAGGTGCGTGACGTTGTGATAACACCGCTGCGGGTCGTTCCAACGTTCCAGCAGTTCAGAGCGCAGTTCGTCGGTCAGGAACTCGACCTCGAGGTCGAGAGGGTCAGCGGCCGTCCCGCGGTCGGTATCCATGTTCAGACCTTACCGCCGGGCATCGAGCGGGGCAGGCCGGATCGGAACAACGCCCGCTTTTCGACCTCTCCCATCGATCAAACCCGAGCAGCCGACGAGAACGCCCGTGTTCGGCCGCTCGTATAAATAGATACAAATAGACAGTGGTCCACACGGGGGGCCGGTCGCCACCTACACTCGGCAGTGATGCAGGCCACACATGACCTAAGGATCACGATGACCACCGAGTTCGCCAGCCCTCCCGCCACCAAGCCTTTTCCCGTCGAGAACCTCGGCAGACTGGTGTTCAAGAACGCCGAGGAGGCACCGAACGACGTCGCCGTGCTCCGACTCGTCGGAAGCGATTGGCAGGAAGTGTCCTGTGCGGAGTATCTGGAGGAGGTCAAGAGCGTCGCCAAGGGCCTCATGGCCCACAACGTCAAGCCGGGCGACCGCCTGGCAATCATGAGCCACACCCGCTATGAGTGGTCGCTCATCGCCTGGGCCAGCTGGGTAGTCGGCGCCATCACAGTCCCGATCTACGAGACTTCATCCTCCGCCCAGTGTGACTGGATCCTCACCGACTCCGGGTCCTCGATCGCCGTGGTCGAGAACCTCGAACTGCGGGAGGTGCTCACCTCCGAGAGCAGCTGGGAGGGTGACATCCTGGTCATCGAGGACGATCTGATCGCCCGACTCGTCGAGGCGGGTGCCAGCATCTCTGACGACGAGGTCGAGAAGGTCTCACGCGCCACGACCCAGGACGACACCTGCGCGATCGTCTACACCTCCGGCACCACCGGCAATCCAAAGGGCTGCGAAATTGTGCACGGGGGTTTCGGTGATGTCGTCGTCGCCGTGGAGCAGCGCCTGGAGGCCGCGTTCGTCCCCAACAGCCGCACTCTGATCTTCCTCCCGCTGGCTCACGTCCTGGCCCGCATCGTGGAGGTGGCATGCTTCTACAAGCGCGTCACCGTCGCCCACGAGCCCGACGCGACCAAGGTCGTCGAGCGCCTGGCCGAGGTCCACCCGACGTTCCTGGTGTCGGTACCGCGCGTGTTGGAGAAGGTCTACAACTCGGCCGCCGCCAAGGCCGAGACCGCCGGTGGGGCCAAGGCCAAGATCTTCGGGGCCGCCGTCCAGACCGCCATCGATTACTCCAAGGCCCTCGAGGGCGGAGGCAAGCCGTCACTCGCCTTATCTCTCAAGCAGAAACTGTTCGCCAAGCTCGTCTACTCGAAGTTGCACGATGCTCTCGGCGGCGAGTGCGACCGCGTCATCTCCGGCGGCGGTCCCCTCGGTGCCCGGCTCGGCCACTTCTTCCGCGGTGCGGGCTTCGACCTGCTCGAGGGCTACGGTCTCACCGAGTCCTCCGGCGTCCTCACCGTCAACCCGATCAACGCGGCCAAGATCGGCACCGTCGGCATGCCGATCCCGGGCGTCACCATCCAGATCGCCGAGGACGGGGAGGTCCTGGCAAAGGCCAAAACCCTGTTCAAGGGGTATTGGCAGAACCCGCAGGCCAACGAGGACGCCTGGACCGGTGAGTGGTACCACACCGGTGACATCGGAGAGCTCGACTCGGACGGCTACCTGTCGATCACCGGCCGCAAGAAGGACCTCATCGTCACCGCCGGTGGAAAGAACGTCTCGCCGTCGCAACTCGAGGACAAGCTCGCTTCCGATCCGCTAATCAGCCAGGCCGTCGTGGTGGGCGACAACCGCAGCTACATCGCGGCCCTCATCACCATCGACCAGGAGACCTTCGCGGGCTGGCGAGACCGCAAGGGCAAGACCGGCGAGGTCAGCGACCTTCTGCAGGACGGCGATCTCGTCGGCGCGATCCAGGACGCCGTGGACCGGGCAAACGCCACCGTCTCACGCGCCGAGTCGATCCGGAAATTCAAGATCCTCGCGGCGGAGTTCACCGTCGAGGGCGGCGAGCTCACGCCGACGCTCAAGTTGAAGCGCAACGTGGTCCACGATCGCTTCTCCGGTGATATCGAGAACCTCTACACGAAGTAAGTCCCCTCCGCGCTTCCCGATGCCCGGGCCCCGTCGGGGTCCGGGCATTCAGGCGTACATGGCCTCGATCTGGTCGGAATAGTTCGTGTCCACCACGTGTCGTTTCACCTTGAGAGTCGCGGTGAGTTCACCGGAGTCCTCCGAGAAGTCATTCGGCAGGAGAGTGAATTTCTTGACGCCTTCGGCATGCGATACCTGGGCGTTGGCCTTGTCGATCGACTTCTGGATCTCGGAGCGCAGCGCGTCGTTGTCCGCCAGGTCCTTGAGGGACGCGTCACCGTGTCCGTTGTCCCGGGCCCACTTGCCTGCTCCCTCCTCGTCGAGAGTGACCAGAGCGGAAACGAACCGTCGCCCCTCTCCCACGAGCAACGCGTGGCCGACGAGCGGATTCGACCGGATCGTGTCCTCTATCGGGCCGGGAGAGACGTTCTTGCCCCCGGCGGTGACGATGATCTCCTTGGCCCGCCCGGTGATGGTCAGGTAACCGTCATCGTCCAGTGAGCCCAGGTCGCCGGTGGCAAACCAGCCGTCCCGGAGGGCCTCGGCGGTCGCCTCCTGGTTGTTCCAGTAACTGGTGAACACGACGGGCCCGGAGATCTCCACCTCGCCAGACTCGGCAATCCGGACGGAGTTGCCGGCTACCGGCTGACCGACGGTCCCGATCCGCTGGCAACCGGGCCCGTTGACGGTGACCGCCGCGGTGCTCTCGGTGAGGCCGTAGCCCTCATAGAGCGGGACTCCGAGGCCGCGGAAGAAGTGCGAGATGCGGTCGGGCAGGGCACCTCCGCCGGAAATGGCGTACTGGCAGCGGCCACCGAGCGCCTCGCGCACACTGCTGTAGACGGCAACATCCAGGACCTTGTACTGGACCGCGTGGGCGAGGGAGGCCCTACCGCCGTCGTCAAGACCGTCTCCACCGCGGAGCTCACTGGCCTTGATCGCGACCTCTTCCGCGCGCTCGAAGATCTGCTTCTGAAGTCGCCCCTTGTCCCCGGCTGTCTTGGCGATCCCATCGCGCACCTTCTCGAAGACACGGGGGACGCCGAGGATCATGTGGGGCCGGAAGTCTGCAAAACGCGCGAGAAGGGTGGCCGTGTCGTCCCAGAACCCCGTAGTCGCTCCGCCCAGGAAAACGGTGTAGGTGACGGCCCGTGCCAGGACGTGCGCCAGCGGCAGGAACATGAGCACCTTGTTGCCGTCCTGCGCCATGCTCCCGATGGGGTGGTCGAGCAGTCCGTGACACTCGGCGAGCAGGTTGCGGTGGGTGATCACGCAACCTTTCGGCCGGCCGGTTGTGCCGGAGGTGTAGATGATCGACGCGGGATCGTCAGTCGCGATGGTCGCGAGGGCGGCGTCGAGGGTCTCCGCGGACACATCCCCACCGCCCTTCTCGAGAGTGTCGAGTCCTCCGTCGTCGAGGTAGAGGACGTGGGCGCAGGAGTCGGGCACCTCGGTGGCGTCCACCACGGCCACGTGCGCATCGCCCTCGGCCACGAGGATCTTGGCGCCGGAGTCGGCGAGAATCCACTCGAGCTGCCCGGCGGAAGACGAGGGGTAGACGGGGACGGAGATGGCGCCCGCGGTCCAGATGGCCAGGTCTACGAGGATCCATTCGAGACGCGTGCCGGCCATGAGGGCCACGCGGTCGCCCGGCTCGACGCCCGCCGCGACGAGACCGGCGGCGATCCGATCCACGCGGTCCACGACCTCACTGTTGGTGACCGGCTGCCAGCTCTCCCCCGGGAAGTGCTCGAACGCGACGGAGCCCGGAGCGTCGGCGGCGCGCCGTCGTGCGACGGCCGGGATCAGATCGTCGCTCGTGTAGGTGCGATCGGTGGGGACGGAAATCTCGCGCATACTGCGGTGCGACCTTTCGGAAACGACGACGAGGAGTGCGCTCCATTATCGGCCCAGCCGTGGCCACCCCGCCAAATCCTGACACATTTCTGGGGCGAGAGCGCGTAAACGAATGCCTCGTCCCGTACACTTGCGAGTAGACAGATCGGTTCATTCTTCAGGACGGAACTCACTCATGGCGAAGATCTACTCGGACATCACCGAGACCATCGGCGGCACCCCGCTGGTCCGTCTCAACTCCCTCTCCGACGGCACCGGTGCCACCGTGCTGGCCAAGCTCGAGTCGGCGAACCCGGCCAGCAGCGTCAAGGACCGCATCGGTGCGGCCATCATCGACGACGCCGTGGCGTCCGGTGGCCTCAAGCCCGGCGGCACGATCGTCGAGGGAACCTCCGGCAACACTGGTATCGCGCTGTCGATGGTCGCCGCCGCACGTGGCTTCAAGGCCGTCATCGTCATGCCCGACACGATGTCGGCGGAGCGTCGCGCGGTGATGCGCGCCTACGGCGCCGAGCTCATTCTCACGCCCGGCTCCGAAGGCATGAAGGGCGCGGTGGCCAAGGCCGAGGAGGTTGCCTCGACCCGCGACAACGCGGTCCTGGCCCGCCAGTTCGCCAACCCCGCCAACGTCGATGTGCACCGTCGCACCACAGGTCCGGAGATCTGGGAGGACACGGCTGGCGACGTCGACGTCTTCGTGGCCGGCATCGGCACCGGCGGCACCATCTCGGGCGCCGGCCGGTACCTGAAGTCGCAGAAGTCGGACCTCAAGGTCGTGGCCGTGGAGCCCAAAGACTCGCCGGTCCTGTCCGAGGGCAAGGCCGGCCCGCACAAGATCCAGGGACTCGGCGCGAACTTCGTGCCCGAGATTCTCGACCGGGAGGTCTACGACGAGATCGTCACCGCGACCCTCGAGGACTCGCTCGCCGTGAGCAAGCGTCTGGCCCAGGAGGAGGGCATCCTCTGCGGCATCTCCTCGGGAGCCAACGTCTGGTCGGCGCTCGAAGTGGCCAAGCGTCCGGAAAACGCCGGCAAGACCATCGTCGTGATCGTGTGCGACTACGGCGAGCGCTACGTCTCCACGATACTCTTCGAGGACTACCGCGACTGATGTCAGACAACTCCGACCGCCCGGCGGGGTTCCTACGCACTGTGCGTGAGGACCTCGCCGCGGCGCGCGCCCACGACCCGGCGGCCCGCGGCGACGTCGAGAACGCGGTCGTCTACTCCGGCCTGCACGCGATCTGGATTCATCGCCTGTCCCATCGCCTGTGGGTCAAGGGTGGGCCCGGTCGCACGGCGGCGCGCGTTCTCGCGCAGTTCGCCCGATTTCTCACGGGGATCGAGATCCATCCCGGTGCCACGATCGGCCGACGGTTCTTCATCGACCACGGTATGGGCGTGGTGATCGGTGAGACGGCCGAGATCGGTGACGACTGCATGATCTATCACGGAGTCACGCTCGGGGGCGTGTCGCTCAAGCAGGTCAAGCGGCATCCCACGCTCGGCGACCGTGTGACCGTGGGCGCCGGCGCCAAGATCCTCGGCCCGGTGGAGATCGGCACCGACTCGTCGGTCGGCGCGAACGCGGTGGTCGTCAAGAGCGCGCCCGCCGACTCGATCGTCGTGGGAATCCCCGGCGTCGCGAAGCCCGCCAGGTCGACCAAGGAGGAGCTGCGCGAAGCGCAGTTCTACATCGACCCCGCGATCTACATCTAGAGGCCTCGGCCGCTTTGCGGAGCCATAGCTTGCACCCTGTGCGCACCCTGCCCTCCACTCCCCTGTTACGCGTGTGCCTGTCACTGCCGGCGCTCCTGTCGGTGGTGATGGTCCTGCGCGCGCCGGATGAGCGGACCCCGTGGTGGGGCATCACCGGGAACTTGCTCGATGTCAACGTGTACCGCTGGGGTGGCCGGGCCGTTTTGGAGCGTCTCCCGCTGTACGAAGGACTGCTCTCCGGGTCCGATCCCGGACGCTTCTACAGCCCGATGCCGTTCACCTACCCGCCTTTTTCGGCGCTGCTGTTCACACCCCTGACCCAGGTCACACCGCGGCTGATGGAAGCCGCGTGGGCGGCGCTGACCCTGGCACTTCTCTACCTCGCCATCCGGATGTGTTTCCGGGCGCTGGATTATCGAACCGACCGGGTGACAATCCAGGTCTCGATCTGCCTCGCCCTGATCGCGCTCTCCCTGGAGCCGGTGCGCACCACGTTGTGGCTCGGCCAGATCAACCTGCTCCTGTTGGTGGCGGTGCTGGCGGATCACCTCGCCTGGCGATCTGGGCGGAAGTGGGCCGGGATCGGATCCGGCCTCGCGGCTGGAATAAAACTCACCCCCGCCTTCTTCTGGGTCTACTGGGCGATCACGGGACGGTGGCGACTCGCAGCGACCACGGCGGCGACGTTCCTTGGGACGGTCGCGCTGGGGTTCGCGGTGATCCCCGGCGACGCGATCCGGTACTGGTCGGGCACCCTGTTCGACTCGCGGCGGATCGGCCACGACTCGATGCTGGCTAATCAGTCGATCCGCGGCGCGATGGCCCGAGTGGCGGGCGTCGAGATGATACCGACATGGGCGTGGCTCATCGCGGCAGCACTAGTCACCGCTCTCGGCCTGGGAGTCGCCGTGCTCGCCCACCGCAGCGGCCACCGACTACTCGGTGTGACCCTCGCCGGCCTGACCATGCCGATGGTCTCTCCGTTCTCGTGGGGGCATCACTGGGTGTGGTTCGTTCCCCTGCTCGTGCTCACGCTGCACTATGCGCTCAGCTACGGACACACGGCCAGGCGCTGGTACCTCTGGCTGCTGCCGCCGTTATTGTGGGCGGCCACCGCCAACTGGGTGCAGAGCTTCCCCGACGTGAACTTCCCGGACGACCGCTGGGTCGCCATGGGACTGTTCATGCTCGGCGGGGATATCTCGCCACTTCTACTGGCCGTGTTCGTCAACATCTATCCACTCGTGTGGCTCGCAGCCGTGGCCCTCTCGACAGTGCTGGTGCGCCGGACGTCCGGGAACGGACCCCCCGCCCCCGGGACGCTCACCGCCTAATGAGTCTGCTCGGCCGTCGCGTCCGCGCGGACGTAGCGTTCGGCCAGATCGGCGAGTGTCCGGAGAACCCGCTTGGCCGGGTCCCCCCAGGGCATGAGGATCGGGAACACGTGGAACATCCCCGGCTCCTCTATCGCGTGCACAGGTATCCCGGCGGACTGGAGCCTGGTCGCGAAGTCCGCGATAGCGTCCCGAAAGATCTCCTTCTCGCCCCAACACACGAAAGTGGGTGGAAACCACTGTGGATCGAGCTCGGCGTGGGCGACCGACACGCGGGCGTCGTCTGGCTGGACGCCGTGCAGATAGGGGGCGACCGGCACGTTCCACGGCAGGATGTCGAATGGCGCGTTCTCGGTCATGGACGGGTAGTTCAGGCCGAGTTCTAGCTCCGGCGAGAAGAGGGCGACTGCTGCGGGGGACGGAATCGCCTCCTGATGCAGGTGATAAAGCAGGGACGTGGTCAGCCCTCCGCCGCCCGAGTCCCCCGCGACAACGATATGGCCCGGCTCGACCCCCCGGGAGAGCAGCCCCTGATAGACCGCGGTGGCGTCGAGTACGCCGGCGGGGAAGGGAAACTCCGGCGCTAACCGGTAGTCGGGCAGGAAGATCTCATAACCGGTGGTCTTGACCAGCGCGGCGGCGAACGCCGCGTACATCATGGGCGAGGCGCCGATATATCCACCGCCGTGTAGGTAGAGGAGCGTCGCGCCGATGGTCTGCTTGTCGTCGTCGGCTTCGACAAACCTGTCGGAACTCGCCTTGGCCCGACACCAGATGCCGTGCACGCCACCGATCGTGTCTTCGGTGATCTCTACGCCATCGGTGATTTGCACGAAGGGCGGTATCACGACGCGGCAGAGGTCGTCGAGCACCTTCTCCATCGAGCGGAACTCGTCAATCGGCAGCCCCATCGAGTACCCCATGAACGACCGGATGGCTTGACGCGTCACGGCTTGGCCAACATTGTCTACCACCCCGGCAGGGCCCTTCCACGGTCGCTGGAACGGCACCCTCGCGAGGCCGTTCAGCATCGAACTGGCCAGCCCGACGATGGTGAGAGTCGTCACCGGAGCGGAAGATTTCTTGACACCATCTCGATCAGCCATAACCACGGACGTCACTCTAGCCGCGGACCCGGACTGGGGTCGCGGCATGATGATTCCTGACCACGCCACCAGCACTCCGCACCCGCTCGGGATCCGGTGGGGGGCGATCGCCGCTAGGCTGCGCGACTATGGGACGACGGACGAGTCGACACCCCGCGCGCAGGATCGTCGCGGGAGCTGACGCCAGACGCGAGGTGGCGACCCTCGCCGTGGAGGAACCGCTGGAGATTCGCCTGAACGGCGAGCCCTTCGTCGTGACCATGCGGACGCCGGGTGACGACATGGACCTGGCCGCCGGGCACCTCGTGTCCGAGGGGGCGATCTGGGATCGTGAGCATCTTCCCGAGATCTGCTACTGCACCACTGTCAGCGGTCGCACAGAGCAGGATTACAACACCCTCACCGTGACCCTCTCCCCGGACATCCCCCACCCGCGGTCCGTCCGCGCCACCGCAATGAGCAGCGCCTGCGGTGTGTGCGGAGTCGACTCGATCGACGAGGTCCGACGTGCCTCCCACTTCCCTACCGGCCCCGCCGATCCGCTGATCACCGCTGAGGTCTTGCTCTCCCTGCCCGAGCGGCTCCTCGCGCAGCAGCGGGTGTTCGACAGGACCGGCGGCGTACACGCGGCAGGCCTGTTCTCCCCGGCCGGTGATCTGCTGTGTCTGCGGGAGGACGTGGGCCGCCACAACGCCGTGGACAAAGTGGTGGGATGGGCACTGCGCCAGGGCCGACTCCCCCTGCGCGACACGATCATGCAGGTCTCGGGTCGCGCGTCGTTCGAGCTCGTCCAGAAAGCCTCGATGGCCGGGATCCCGATAATGTCCGCGGTCAGTGCGCCGTCGTCGTTGGCTGTGGACCTGGCGGGGGAGTCCGGGGTGACGCTCGTCGGGTTCAGCCGAGATGACCGGGCGACCGTGTACACCCACCCCGGCCGCATCACCGACTGACCGGGACAGCCCACCGGACCCCGTGCAGCCACACCGCCGTGGAAAGGATTTCTCGCATTCCCACTCGGCCGATGCAGGCGATTTGCTCTCCGCGGCGCCGGCGGACCGAACCAGCTGCCGGCGTCAGGCCACAATGGGACCCATGCCCTCGACCCCCGACCCACGGCACACCGTCGCCGCGATAGTCCTGTCCGGCGGCCGCGCCAGCCGCCTCGACGGAACCGACAAGGCACAGCTGACGGTCGCGGGCCGGCCGATGGTCGAGACGGTGCTGGGCGCCGCCGAGCAGATCGCCGCTCCGGTGGTCATGGTCGGGCCGGGTGGCGACACACGCGAGGATCCGCCCTTCTCGGGACCTGTGGCCGGGATCGCGGCAGGGATGGCCGGCCTGCCGGCATCGGTCGACCTCGTCGTCGTCGTCGCGTGTGACCTGCCCGATCTCGACGCCGCCACCCTCTCCTCCCTCGTCGACGCCCTGCGCGCCTCCCCCGCCATATCCGCTGCCCTCGCCGTGGACCCGGCCGGGCACGACCAGTTCCTGTTGGCCGCGTGGGACCGCCGCGCCCTCGCCGCACGCCTGGACACCCTGGAGCAGTCGGGCGGCGTCGGCGAGCGTCCGGTCCGTGCGTTGTACGACGACGACACCACGACTGTCCGCGTCCCCGTGGGCGCCGCCGCGGCGGACGTGGACACCTGGGAGGACCTGGCCGGACGCGGACCGGTGGCGCTGACCCACGTCGGCTCGGTCCTGCGGGCGGGGCTGCGCGCGCTGCCGGCGGAGGGACGGGCGCCACTCGACGCGGTGGGCTCGGTCCTCGCGGCGCCGCTGCTCGCTCGGGATCCGATGCCGCGGGGGCCGGTCTCCGCGATGGACGGGTATGCGGTGGCCGGGCCGGGGCCGTGGCGTCTGACGTCGATCGCCCGTCGGGCCGGTGACGATTCTCCGGTGGCCCTTCCCCCGGGCGCTGCGGCGGCCGTCGCCACCGGTGCGCTCGCCCCCTCCGGCTGTGACCGGGTCCTGCGTCACGAGCTGGTCGACGTGCGCGATGGGGTGGTCACGGCCTATCCCGACGCGGAGGGCGTCAACGACCTCCGGCCTGTCGGTGAGGACTGGGCCCTGGGGCAGTCCCTGGCCCCGGCGGGCACGGTCCTCGATGCTGCACTCGCGTCCGCCGCGCTCTCCGCGGGACTGACCGAGATCCAGGTCAGGGGGCCGGTCCGCGCCGCCGTGGTGACGACCGGCGATGAGGTGCTCCCCGCGGACACTGCATCGCCGCTGCCTCAGGGCCGGATCCGCGACACGGTGGGCCCGCTACTCGGCGGGGTTCTCAGGCGCGCTGGCTTCGGGCACATAGGTCCGCCCGTGCACTGCCCCGACACCGCCGACGCCGTGGAGGCGCTGCTCACCGGCTCGAACGCAGCGGTCGCCCACGTCGGTGCCGGCGGAGTCCTTGTGCTGGTGGGCGCCACGGGCCGCGGGATCGCCGATCACCTCCGGCCCGCCCTGCAGCGGGTGGGCGCTCGGGTCGTCCTCGACGGGGTCCGCGTTCGGCCCGGCGGCTCTCAGCTGGTGGCCGTCCTGCCCGGGGGGCGTGTACTTCTGGGCCTGCCCGGGAACCCGCTTGCGGCGGTGTCCGCTGCCGCCACCACCGGCCGTGCGCTGATCGATGCCATGACCGGCCGGGAGCGCACCCCCTTATTGGGCCGGGCGTCCGGGCTCGGAGGCCTCGCAGCCCCGGGACGTGCACGCATCCTGCCCGCCCGACCGGACGGCTTCGGCGACTGGATCCTCACCGACCGGGTGCGCACCGCGCACCTGGCGGACCTGGCCGGTGCGCCCGCGCTCGCAGTCGTCCCGGAGGGCGCTACGCATGACTCACCCATCGAATTGGTGGACTGGATCTGAGCGGTCAGCGAGCGTCTCCGCTAGCGCAGGGGCCTAGCTGGCTAAACAAATGCGTGAACGCAATTCGCATTTATGCGATCATGGCTTCGTGAACATCTCACGGCATTCGGATCTCGCACTCCGCACCCTGATGCTCCTCGCCGTCGGCGACCGGGACGGCGAGCGGATGACGGCGGGGGCCATCGCGAGCTCGGTCAACGCCTCACCCAGCCACGTCGCCAAGATAGTGTCGCGCCTCGTTGAACTCGATGTGATCGTCTCCCGCCGCGGACGCGGGGGCGGCCTGAGGATCACAGATCAGGGCCTCCACCATTCCGTCGGGACACTGCTTCGGACACTCGAGGGGCCCGGCGAAGCCGTGGAATGCGAGGGCGATCAGCCGTGCCCGCTGGCCGGGAACTGCCGACTTCGCCAGGCCTTCGCCAGTGCGCGCGAAGCGTTCTTTGCCACCCTTGATCCGCTCACAGTGGACGACATCGTCCGCTCTCCCACCCGACAGTTGCTCCTGACCCTGGAGCCGAGATTCACCCCCACCGGAGGCGACTAATGGATATCCACGTCACCGACGACTGCGAGGGCTACGGCCGGTGCGCGGAACTGGCCCCTGAGGTCTTCACCGTTCCAGACGAGCCAGACTTCCAGACCACCGTGATCCGCCCGACGATCGACGAGGAGTCCGAGGAAGAACTGGCCTCGCGAGCGATCGCAGCCATTCAGCGATGCCCGGTCCGGGCACTGCGGACCAACCTTGACGTGCAGTTTTAGACTCTAAGTATGTAGTGGGCAAATATCCAGTTCAAGTAGGTATTCGAACTCACACGCTCGGGATGCAGGAGGTGGGTTGGCATTCTGGCAGGCTTGAAACCAACGCCTCCACACCCGTAGGGGCCGCTTCGGAAAGGCTGCCATGACCACGTCACTGACCTCCCTCGAGTCGATCCTCGCGCACCCCCAAGAGCTCTCCGCACACAACGTCGAGATCATCCGCGAGACGCTGCCGGTCATCGGCGCGCACATCGACCAGATCACGCCGCTGTTCTACGAGAAGATGTTCGGCGCCCACCCCGAATTGATCCGTGACACCTTCAACCGCGGCAATCAGAAGCTGGGTGCCCAGCAGCGCGCCCTGGCCGCCTCAATCGCGACCTTCGCCGCCATGCTCGTGGACGGCAATAGCCCGGTCGACCTACTCTCCCGCATCGGACACAAGCACGCGAGCCTCGGCATCACCCCGGATCAGTACCAGATCGTCCACGACAATCTCTTCGCCGCGATAGTCGATGTTCTCGGGGACGCCGTCACGCCTGAGGTGGCGGCGGCCTGGGACGAGGTCTACTGGATCATGGCCTCGGTTCTGATCGACTTCGAGAAGGAGTTGTACGCCGAGGCGCGGGTCGACGCGGGCGACGTGTTCCGCACCGCCACCGTGATCGCCCGCGAGGACGTCACCGACTCGGTTGCGGTATTCACCCTCGCCGGCCCCGAGGGCGAGCGCCTGCCCGACTTCCGCGCCGGCCAGTACACCTCGGTCGGCGTGGTCCTGCCCGACGGTGCACGCCAGCTGCGGCAGTACTCCCTGTCCACGGCCTCCGGCGACGGTACCTGGAGGATCGCGGTCCGGCGCGTCGATCCCACGGCCGGCGGCTGCCCTGCCGGAGAGGTCTCCGGCTGGCTGCACGCCACGGCCGATGTCGGCACCACTCTGCAGGTCACTCTCCCGTTCGGCGATCTCGTCCTGGACCCGGCCGGGGTGGGCACCGACGCCGCACCGGTGGTCCTGTGCTCGGCCGGCATCGGAATCACTCCCATGCTCGGCATGCTCGCCCAGCTCGCCGTGGATGCCGACCAGCGTCGCGTGCTCGTGCTGCACGCCGACCGCTCGCCCGGACAGCACGTCCTGGCCGACGAGGTCGCCGGTGAGTCCTCGTTGCTCGCCGACGCCGAGGTCCACACCTGGTACGAGGACGGTGCGGACACCGCTTCCGGGCCGGGCACGGTACACCCGGGCCTGATGGACCTGTCCACGGTCGACCTGCCGGAAGGCGGGCATGTGTTCCTCTGTGGTTCCACCGGATTCCTGCAGGCGGTGCGTCCCGCGCTACTCGACGCGGGGGTCCCGGAAGCTCGGATCCACGCGGAGTTGTTCGCGCCCAACGACTGGCTTGTCTAGGCCGCGGGCAACAGAGCAAATCTCCACGCGGCCGTGTATTTGCCCGGTAACAATGCCCCGACGCATTGCCGAAGTGACGGGCGGACTCGGCAGATTTGTCGCACACTCGGGCTGCGGTCTCGATCCCTCCTGCCCCGAGTTCGACACAGTGTGACTCAGACGTGAAAGGACCAACGGTGTCCTCAGAATCCGATCCCTCCGCGCGCGGCCCCGTCGCCACGCCCGAGCTCGACCCGACGGCGGCCAATACCGCGCTCGCCCTGTGCTTCAGCGGATTCCTCCTGACCTTCTGGGCCTGGGCACTCATGGGCCCGCTCGGGGCGACATATAAGGAAGACCTGGGGCTCACCTCGTTTCAGCAGTCACTCGTGGTGGCGCTACCCGTCGTCGTCGGGTCCCTCGGTCGTATCCCCGTCGGCGCCCTCACCGACCGGCTGGGCGGCCGCACGATGTTCCCGATTATCGCGCTGTTGACGATCTTCCCGACCCTGTTCGTCGGGTTCGTCGACGGCAGCTTTGTGGCACTGCTCATCGGCGGATTCTTCCTCGGCATCGGCGGCACCTCGTTCGCCGTGGGTGTCCCCATGGTCAACTCGTGGTTCCCGCCGCATCGTCGGGGTACCGCGATCGGCATCTTCGGCGCCGGCATGGGCGGCACCGCGGTCGCGGCCTTCACCACCCTGCGGATCCGGGATGCACTCGGCGACCAGGCACCGTTCATCCTGGTGGCAGTCCTGCTTGCGGTGTACGCGGTGGTTGCTCGAATGCTGCTGAGGAACTCTCCGGCCTGGACGCCCGCCGAGGGAAATTGGGTGGTCAAGGCTGCCAGGACGCTCGCCCGCCCGGTCACCGTCAAGCTCGCCTGGCTCTACGCGATGGGTTTTGGCGGATTCGTGGCGTTCTCCGTGTACCTGCCCACGTACCTGCACAATTTCTACGAGCTGGACATTGAGGACGCCGCGCTGCGCACCGCGATCTTCGTCGTGGTGGCCGTGGCCAGCCGACCCCTCGGCGGCGTCCTCGCCGACCGCTTCGACGGTGCGTGGGTGCTGGTGGTCAGCTTCACCGTCACCGGACTCATGGCCGCCGCCGCGACTGAGCGGATGCCACTGGTGGGCCTGGACGGCAGCTTTTACCCGGTGGGCACCGCGGTGTTCCTGTTCATGGCCGCCTCCCTCGGCGTCTCCTCGGGCGCGGTCTTCGCCCTGGTGGCGAAGCTGGTGGACCCCTCCTCCGTCGGTTCCGTCACGGGCATCGTCGGTGCCGTGGGCGGCCTCGGAGGGTTCGTCCCGCCGTTGCTGCTCGGTTACTTCTGGACGCAGGACGGCACCTACCGCACGGGACTACTCCTGCTCTTCATCCTCTCCATCGTGACCGCCGCCCTCACGTGGGTCTGGTTCCTCCGCGCCCACCGTAGTGAGACCGCCACCACGGAAAGGACATCAGCATGACCAGCATCGACTCTCCCCGTACTCCGTCCCCGGACGACCGACGCGTCCCCAAGGGACCGGACCGGATGGACGGCCCCGCCTCCGAGGCGCTCCTCAAGGCCGGCCGTTTCTTCCGGCGCGGCGAGGCCTCGGAGGATCTTCGGACGGTCACCCACGCGGGCGGCCGTGAGTCGGACATCTTCTACCGCGACCGCTGGAGCCACGACAAGGTGGTCCGCTCCACCCACGGCGTCAACTGCACGGGCTCGTGCTCGTGGAAGGTGTATGTCAAGGAGGGGATCATCACCTGGGAGTCGCAGCAGACCGACTACCCCGATATCGGCGACGATATGCCGGGCTACGAGCCCCGCGGCTGCCCCCGGGGCGCGGCCTTCTCCTGGTACACCTACTCCCCCACGCGCGTGCGATATCCGTACATCCGCGGACGGCTGCTGGAACTGTGGCGCGCGGCCCGCGCCGAGCACGACGATCCGGTCGACGCCTGGGCGTCGATCGTCGAAGACCCCACCAAGGCCGCCTACTACAAGCGCGCCCGCGGCAAGGGCGGGCTGGTCCGGTGCCGGTGGGACCTGGCACTGGAGATCGCGGCCGCCGCCCACGTGTACACGGCCAAGACCGTCGGCCCCGACCGCGTGGCCGGCTTTTCCCCGATCCCGGCGATGTCCATGGCGTCGTTCGGTGCCGGTTCGCGCTTCGTCGAGCTGTTCGGCGGCTCCATGCTCTCCTTCTACGACTGGTACGCGGACCTGCCCGTGGCATCCCCGCAGGTGTTCGGCGATCAGACGGACGTGCCCGAGTCTGCGGACTGGTTCAACTCGTCGTACCTGATCATGTGGGGTTCCAACGTCCCGGTCACGCGGACGCCGGACGCGCACTTCATGACCGAGGCCCGCTACAAGGGCCAGAAGGTCGTGGTGGTCTCCCCCGACTACGCGGACAACACCAAGTTCGCCGACGAGTGGCTACACCCGCACCCCGGCACGGACGGCGCACTGGCCATGTCGATGGTGCACGTGGTGCTCAATGAGTTCTACGTGCGCAAGCGCACGCCCCAGTTCGAGACCTACGCCAAGAAGTACACCGACCTGCCCTTCCTGGTCACGCTACGCACGCGTGACGACGGTTCGGTCCTTCCACACAAGTTCGTCACCGCAGACATGCTGGGGGCCGGCGTCCTCGACGCGGACCCGGGAGAGAACGCGGCCAACAAGACCGTGCTGCTCGACTCAGCGACGGACCGTCTGGTGGTCCCCAACGGCACGCTCGGCCACCGCTACGGCGAGCAGGGCAAGGGCGACTGGAACCTCGACCTGGGCGAGGTGGACCCTGCACTGTCACTGCTTGAGGGGCGCGAGGGGACCGCCGAGGTGGTGCTACCGCGTTTCGACACCACAGCGGGCGACGCCAGCACCGTCGCCCGTGGGGTGCCCTACCGGACGGTGAAGGGTCACGACGGCGAGGACCTGCGCGTCACCACTGTCCTCGATCTGATGATGGCGCAGTTCGGCGTGGGCCGGGAGGGCCTTCCCGGGGATTGGCCGACGGGTTACGACGACCCGAAGCCGTACACCCCGGCATGGCAGGAGGAGCACACCGGTGTCCCGGCGGTTCAGGCCGAACGGATCGGCCGCGAGTTCGCCGCCAACGCGCTCGAGTCGGGTGGGCGCTCGATGATCCTCATGGGTGCGGGTACCAACCACTGGTTCCACTCCGACCTGACCTATCGCGGGTTCCTGGCGCTGACCATTCTCACCGGTACGCAGGGCGTCAACGGCGGCGGCTGGGCGCACTACGTCGGCCAGGAGAAGGTCCGGCCGCTCACCGGTTTTCAGCAGGTGGCCATGGCCCTGGACTGGTCTCGGCCGCCGCGGCAGATGATCTCCACCGCCTTCTTCTACCTGCACACGGGTCAGTGGAAGTACGACGCCTACGGTGCGGACGTGCTCGCCTCCCCCACGGGCGAGAAGCGCTTCGCCGGGATGAGCACGCCGGATCTCGTGGCCATGTCCGCGAGGTTGGGCTGGATGCCGTCGTTCCCGACCTTCGACGCCAACCCACTCGACCTGGGCGCGGAAGCCGCCGAGGCCGGGGTGTCGGCGGCCGAACATGTGGTGGGTCGGATCAAGGACGGGTCGATGCGTTTCGCCGCAGAGGATCCGGACGGGCCCGGCAACGCCCCCAAGGTCCTCACGGTGTGGCGATCCAACCTCCTTGGGTCCTCGGCCAAGGGTGACGAGTACTTCCTCCAGCACATGCTGGGCACCGACTCCTCCCTGCGCGCGGACCAGGCCCCCGAGGGGCACCGGGGTCGCGACATGGTGTGGCGGGACGACGCCCAGGACGGCAAGCTCGACCTGCTCACCACCCTCGACTTCCGGATGACCTCCACCACGCTGTTCTCTGACCTCGTCTTCCCGGCGGCCACCTGGTACGAGAAGCACGATCTGTCCTCCACCGACATGCACCCGTTCGTGCACTCGTTCAACGCCGCCATCAACCCGCCATGGGAGACCAAGACCGACTTCGAGATCTTCCGGCTCCTGGCCGACAAGGTGTCGGAGTACAGCCACGGTCACCTGGATACGCGCACCGACGTCGTGGCGGTCCCGCTCACCCACGACACCCCGGACGCCCTGGCCAACCCGGGTGGCACGGTCTCGGACTGGAAGGACGGCTCCTGTGAGCCGGTGCCGGGACAGAACTTCCCGAAGATCGTCGCTGTCGAACGTGACTACCGCCTGCTCGGCGAGAAGTTCGGTTCCCTCGGCCCGCTCGCGGAGAAGGCCGGCATGCCGGTCAAGGGGATCAACCTCATGCCCGACAAGGAGATCGGGGTCCTGCTGAAGGCCAACGGCGAGACGCGGAAGGGGGTCGGCAAGGGGCGGCCACGCCTGGACACCGACATCCGCATGTGCGAGGCCATCCTCGCCCTCTCGGGTACAACGAACGGTCGACTGGCCACGCAAGGTTTCGAGCAACTCGAAGCCCGGACCGGTCGCGAACTCGCGGACCTGTCCCGGGGAGAGGAGGGCAAGCGCATCACCTTTGCCGACACGCAATCCCGGCCCCAACCCGTCATCACGTCCCCGGAGTGGTCCGGGTCCGAGCACGGCGGCCGTCGGTACAGCGCGTTCGTCATCAACGTCGAGCGGCTCAAGCCGTGGCACACGCTCACCGGCCGCATGCAGTTCTTCATGGACCACGACTGGATGGCGGAGGTGGGCGAGCAACTCCCCGTCTACCGGCCGCCCCTCAACATGAGCGAGCTGTACGGCGAGCCCCGCCTGGGTTCGGGCGGTGGCGCCGAACTGACGGTCCGTTACCTGACCCCGCACAACAAGTGGTCCATCCACTCGGAGTACCAGGACAACCTCCTCATGCTCAGCCTGTCCCGTGGCGGTCCGACCATCTGGATGAGCAAGGAGGACGCCGAGCTCGTCGGGGTGGTGGACAACGACTGGATCGAGGCCGTCAACCGCAACGGCGTGGTGGTGGCCCGCGCCGTGGTCTCCCACCGCATGCCGGCGGGCACGGTGTACATGCATCACGCCCAGGACCGGACGGTCGACGTGCCGATCGCGGAGGCCTCCGGGAAGCGCGGTGGCATCCACAACTCCGCCACCCGAATTCTCATCAAGCCCAGTCACCTGATCGGTGGGTACGCGCACTTCAACTATGCGTGGAACTACATCGGTCCGACCGGAAACCAACGCGACGAGGTGACGGTCATCCGCCGTCGCTCGCAGGAGGTGCAGTACTGATGCGCGTCATGGCTCAGATGTCCATGGTGATGAACCTGGACAAGTGCATCGGATGCCACACGTGTTCGGTCACCTGTAAGCAGGCGTGGACCAACCGATCCGGCACCGAGTACATGTGGTGGAACAACGTCGAGACCCGGCCCGGCCTCGGCTACCCTCGGACCTACGAGGACCAGGAGCGCTGGCAGGGCGGCTGGGAGCTCGGGCGTAACGGTCGGCTCCGGCTCAAGGCCGGCGGGCGCATGAAGAAGCTGCTGCAGATCTTCTCGAGCCCCACCATGCCGTCGCTCGACGACTACTACGAGCCGTGGACCTACGACTACGACATGCTGGTCTCCTCGCCGCTGCAGGAGCACACACCCGTCGCCCGGCCGTACTCGCTCATCAGTGGCGAGCCCATGAAAATCACGTGGTCCGCCAACTGGGACGACGACCTCGGTGGTTCGCCCACCCACATGAAGGACGATCCGATCCTCGGCAAAATCAGCGAGGAGATCAAAACCGAGTTCGAAGAAACCTTCATGTTTTACCTGCCGCGGATCTGCGAGCACTGCCTCAACCCGTCCTGTGTGTCCTCGTGCCCGTCCGGTGCGATGTACAAGCGCGTGGAGGACGGCATCGTGCTGGTGGACCAGGACAAGTGCCGCGGGTGGCGGCAGTGCGTCACGGGTTGCCCGTACAAGAAGGTGTACTTCAACCACCGCACCGGCAAAGCCGAAAAATGTACGTTCTGCTTCCCCCGCATCGAGGTGGGCATCCCCACCGTGTGCTCGGAAACGTGCGTCGGGCGACTCCGCTACATCGGCCTGATCTTGTACGACGCCGACAAGGTTCTCGAGGCCGCATCCACGCCGGACGAACACGACCTGCTGGCGGCTCAGCGTGAGTGCTTCCTCGACCCCAACGATCCCGACGTGATCGAGGCGGCCCGCGAGGCCGGTATCCCGGACGACTGGATCGAGGGCGCACAGCGCTCGCCGATCTGGCAGCTCATCTCTCGTTTCGAGGTGGCTCTGCCTCTGCACCCGGAGTACCGCACAATGCCGATGGTCTGGTACATCCCGCCGCTGAGCCCGATCGTGGACCGGGTGGCCGCGGACGGTGGCGACGGTGAGGACGCCGACACGCTGTTCGGCGCCATCGACACCATGCGCATCCCCATGGAATACCTGGCTGAGCTGTTCACTGCCGGGGACGTGGACACCATCCAGGTGGTCCTCAACCGCCTCGCCACCATGCGGACCTACATGCGCGACATCAACCTCGGCCGTGAACCACGACCGGAACTCTGCGAGGCCGTGGGCATGAGCGAGGAGGACGTGTACGACATGTACCGGCTCCTCGCGCTGGCCCACTACGACGAGCGCTACGTCATCCCGACCGCCCACCAGGAGCAGGCGCACTCACTCGAGGAACTGGTGACCGAGTGCAGCCTCGACTACGACGGCGGACCCGGGATGATGGGTGAATCCGGCCCGTTCGGCGAAGGCTCGGGCGACCAGGCCCTACCGATCGCGGTGGAGAATTTCCACGCCCTCAAGCAGCGTCAGACCTCCGACACGATCGCGTCCCCGGCGGATAAGGACAGACGAGTCAACCTACTCAACTGGGACGGCCTCGGTACCGGCGGACTTTTCCCGGGAAAGAAGGGTTGAACCGATGAGTCCGACATTTCTGGCCGGGACCGGCTTCGGAACGGATCTGTTCTCGCGGGTGCGGCAGGCGGTCACGCCGGGCTCGCGCCGGGCCGCGGGGCGCGGCGCACCCGGCGACCCCGCGCTGTACCAGGCGGTGTCATTGCTGCTCGACTATCCGGAGGCCGAGCTTCTCGAGCGTCTTCCGCTGATCCGGACGCTGGTCGACGAGCGGGGAGCGGTGGCCCGGCCACTGCTCCGATTGATCGATCACCTGGAGCAGACGCCGCTGACGGAACTGCAGGCCGAGTACGTGGAGACCTTCGACCTCCGCCGGCGTTGCTGCCTCTACCTGACCTACTTCCGATATGGGGACACCCGTAAGCGCGGCACCGCGTTGGTCGACTTCATCGACGCGTACAAGCGGTCCGGGGCGCTGCTCGAGGAAGGCGAACTCCCTGACCACCTGGGGGTGCTGCTGGAGTTCGGCGCGCAGCACGATCTCGAGAGTTGCCGTGAACTTCTCATCCTGCACCGGCCGGGTCTGGAATTACTGCGAATCTCCCTGACCGATCGCGGTTCCGCCTGGGCGGGCGCCCTCGAGGCAGTCACCGCAACGCTCCCCGACATCGGCGGCGACGACCATGACGCCGTCCGTCGACTCGTCGCCCAGGGGCCACCCGACGAAGAGGTCGGCCTCGAAGCATTCACCTCCTCGTCCTACCTGGAAAGCGGGGCCCGACCATGACCGGTGCGAGCGCTGTCGACGTGACGATCCTCGACGTTTTCCTGTGGGTGGTCCTGCCGTATGTGTGCCTGGCGATTTTCGTGGTGGGCCACTGGTGGCGCTACCGCTATGACAAGTTCGGCTGGACCACCCGCTCGAGCCAGCTCTACGAGTCGAGGCTGCTGCGCTGGGGCAGCCCGTTGTTTCACTTCGGAATCCTGTTCGTCGTGGGGGGCCACATCATCGGCCTGGTGATCCCCAAATCGTGGACCGAGTTCGTCGGCATCACCAACGACATGTACCACTGGATCGCCGTGATCACCGGCGCGATTGCCGGCTTCTCCACGGTCGTGGGCCTGGCGATCCTCATCTACCGCCGCCGCACGGTCGGGCCGGTGTTCTCGGCCACGACCGTGAACGACAAGGTGATGTACTTCTTCCTGGCCGCCACCATCTTCCTCGGCATGGCCAACACCGTGGTCGGCAACATTCTCAGCCACTACGACTACCGCGAGGAACTGGCGGTGTGGTTCCGGGGGATCTTCTGGTTCCAGCCCGATCCCGCCCTGATGGTCAACGCCCCGCTGACGTTCAAGGCGCACGCGGTGGTGGCGTTCCTGCTGTTCGCGATCTGGCCGTTCACCCGTCTGGTCCACGTGTTCTCGGCGCCCGTGGGTTACCTCTGGCGGCCGTACATCGTCTACCGCTCGCGGCCCTCCGCCCAGTTCGGCAACCGCCGGTACCGTCGCGGGTGGATGCGTGAGGACGTGGGCGACGTGAGTCGTCAGGTCGGTGCCGGTCGGGCCCGGTCTGGATCGGGCCGTGCCGCACGACGCTAGGACATCGCTGCCCCGCCGCATCGCGACTCCCGAGCAACTCTCGCCGGGCTACTTCGCGCTGGTCATGGCGACAGGCATCGTCGCTATCGGGGCGGGGCAGCGTGGCTGGCACACAGTGTTTGTGACCTTGACCGTCCTCACCGCGGTCGAGTTCGTGGTGCTGGTCCTGCTCAACCTGTGGAGGCTGGTCGCGTACCGAACGGCGGTGGCCGCAGACCTGCACGATTCCCGTAAGGCGTTCCTCTTCTTCACGTTTGTCGCCGGGGCGAATGTGCTCGCGACCGGCCTCGCCGGGCACGGCCTGTTCGTGCTCTCAGCGGCATTGCTGGGCGTCTCGACGGTGATCTGGCTGATCCTCGGCTACACGGTGCCCTGGGTCGCGGTCCTGTCCCGCGAGGAACGGCCCGTGCTCGCGGAGGCGAACGGCACGTGGTTCATCTGGGTGGTAGCCGCGCAGTCGGTGTCCGTCGCCTCGGCCACATTGGAGCCGCATTTCGAGTCCGCGCGCGACTCCCTCGCGATCCTCGCCGTGCTGTCGTGGTCGGTCGGCGTCGTCCTCTACGTGGCCTGCGCGGTGTTTGTCTCGTTGCGTCTCATGCTCTATCCACTCGATCCCGAGGAACTCGATCCGCCGTACTGGGTGTCGATGGGCGCGGTCGCCATCACGGTGGTGGCAGGGGCGAGGATCGTGGAGATGGCGGGCGCACCCATGGTCGATTCGGTGCGGGGGCTTGTCGCCGGTCTCGTGGTGGTGTTCTGGTGCTTCGCCACATGGCTCATTCCCGTGCTCATGGCGGTCGGTGTCTGGCGGCACCGGGTCAAGGGGGTGCCGTTCCATTTCGAACCCACGTGGTGGTCGATCGTTTTCCCGCTGGGGATGTACGCCGTGGCCGGGATGTACCTCGGTCGTGCCAACGACCTGCCCATCGTCGCCTGGATAGGCCAGGCCTGGATGTGGATAGCTGTGGCTGCCTGGCTGATCGCGTTCACGGGGATGGTCAGATCCCGATTTCCGCTCATCGGACGCGCCGCGACCTGAGAACACAACAGAGGAGAGAAGTATGTGCCAGTACTGCGGATGTCACGAGAACACGATCATCGGACGGTTCGCCGAAGAACACGTTCGACTGATCGACCTGTCCGGCGACATGCAACGCGCGATCGTGGCCTCAGACACCACGCTCGCCCGCCACCTCGCCGTCCGGACCCGCGACCTCCTGTACCCACACACCGGTGCGGAGGAACGCGGACTCTTCGCCGCCCTGCGCCGCGAAGAGGAGGCCTACGGCAGCACCATCGACCGACTGTGCGGTGAGCACACCACACTTGACGGCCTCATCGACAGGATCATCGACGGTGAATGGCACCTCGGTGCGGAGTTCGTCCACGAACTCCGCGAGCACATCGATCGCGAGGAGAACAGCCTCTTCCCCGCGTCGGTCGTGAGCATCATCGACGGTGACGAGTGGGACCGGATCGAGGCCGACGACAACGCCGCCCGCGCAGAGACAACACCGCTCAGTCCTCCTCCGTGGGGAACCCCGCCGGGCCCTCGAACACCTGCAACGCCTGGGTGAACGCCCCTGACACGAGGTGGGACACCTCGAATCCCGTCTCCACCTGAGCCTCGGCGCCGGACTGGTCGGCCCCGAATTCGTCGAGCAGTTCCATCGCCTCGTTCATGATCGCGCCGACGTACTCTCCGAACGCCATCTCCATCACCCGGTCGCCCACGCTCTGAGCGCCCTCTCCCGCGCTGACCGTCATGGCCGTGTGGGCGAGCAACTGGAGCGGCAGGAGCTCGAACGACGTGTCCGGGCGGAAATCCGGTACCGCGCCCGACTCGTCCCCGAAGTCGACCACCATCGAGACATCCTCGGGCCACGGCGTGAGGTCACGCTGCAGGAACCACACGAGGTGCGCCATGGCGGACTTCTCTTCCTTCACCTCGGCCTCGTTCGCCCTGGTCCCGCGTCTCACGCCACCTTTCGCCGCCATCACCGCGGCGTGCCCCAACTGCTGCCTGGCCTGCTCGAGCAGGATCCACGCCATCCCCAGGTCCCCGTGGTCCTCCACCTGCCCCAGCGCCAGATTGACCAGCTCGCACACCCGCGACAGTTGCAGGCCGAGCCCATCAGGCCGCTGGGCGAGTTCACCGGACAGCCAGGCCAGATTCGCGCGAGACCTGTCCACCCGCTCGAGCACACGCTCGGACAAGTACGAGGGGGAATCACTCACGACTACTCCTTGACGTCGATGAAGCCCGTCGCGCCCTTCTCCGCGTCGGCGAACGAGTGGTCCACGAAGGTGTACCGGCCGGGTTCGGTGAAGGTCAACTCCACGAATCCGCCCTGCGCCGGCGCCAGGTCGAGTGCCTGTGCACCGCCGCTGCGTCCGCCAAAGGGGTCCCGCCCGTCCTTGAGACGGTACCCGCCCTCCTTGTAGACGGTGTCGAACTGCGAGCCCACCACGTGGAAGCTCGTGCCGTCGCTCGGTCCGGCCACCACCACCCAGATGCGTACGGTCTCGCCGACGTCGGCGGTGAGCGGGTCGCGCCGGTACTGCGTGGCGTGCCCGTTGAACATCACCAGGTCGGGTCGACGCGCGGCGATCTTGCCCATGTCGAACGGCTCGTCGGGGCCTCCGAGATACGACTCGGACTGGACCAGCGCGTACTCGCGGTCAACCTGGGGCAGGTCCGGCGGATCGACGATGAGCGCCCCGAACATCCCGGCGGCCACGTGACCGGTCATCGGGGCGGTCGCGCAATGGTAGAGCCACGCCCCCGCACGAGTGACGGTGAACCGGTATTCCAGCTCCTCGCCAGGCGGGATGGTGCGCATCACCTCATCCGGACGCACATCGCCGGCGTGAAAGTCGATCGAGTGCCCCATCGAGCCCTCGTTGCGCAGCGTCACCACAAAGGTGTCGCCCACCTTGCCCCGCAGTGTCGGCGCGGGGAGTCCGCCGTTGTAGGTCCACACCGGCCGGACCACGCCCGGGGCGAGTTCGTCGACGGTCTCCTCCACGGTGAGGGTGGTCCGGTGCTCGCGGCCGCCCGGCGCGGGGGCGAGCTCGGGATCGCGGGTGACGAAGTCATCCGACGGCGGAGCCAGGACGTCGATGCTCTCGGTCGGGGCAATCGCACCGCCGTGATCGGCGGCGGAAACCCCGTCCTCGACCTGAACCTGGAAGGTCATGCCCATCGCCCGGTGCCCGGCGATCGTGCACCAGCCCTCGAGGCTTCTGCCCACCACGCCCACGTCCACAGTGGCGGACTGGCCCGGGTCGATCCGGCCCGACTCGACACCGTTGGCCAGGTAGAGGTCATGGACCGTGGTGTCGTCGTCGTTCCTCAGCTCGATCACCAACCGGTCGCCGGCGGGAACGGTCACGGTGCTCGGCTCAAACCTCATCCCCACGGCAGCGACCTCCACGGTCGTGGTCTCGCCGGTCGCGGTGACACCACCCGAGTCGTCGGCCCGACGCAGCGGGGAGGAGGGATCCGCGGCGAGCGCGGTCGCCGTCGTGAGAACCACCACCAGCAGTGCCGCCAGCCCACCCACCAGGTTGCGTCGGCTTCCGGGCGCGATCTCCGGGCGGGGCGTGCCCGCGGTGACGCGCGCAGGCTTCACGCCGGCCTCACGTGCGGCCGCCTTCTCGCGGATCACCGCCAGCTGGGCACGCACGGCGCGGATCATCAGGGGCAGGAACAGCGCGAACCCGAGGAATGCCAGCGACGACCCCACAACGCGCGTCCAGCTTGTGCCGCCGGGAACGAGGAACACGAGCAGACCAGCGTTGATGAGCACCAGCCGAAACACCGCCAGCCGGTTCATCTCCACCATCCCGGCGCGCACGGCAGCCGGGCCGCCACGGATCACGGTGGGCATGAGAAAGCTCATCGCGCCGAACAGGATCTGGGCTGCCGCCCCGGCGAGCAGCGGCGTGGTGACGGTGCTGATCTCGTTCACCCGGCCCGCCGCGACGAGCCAGGTGGCCCAGCCCAGCGCGATGGGCAGCCACACCAGACCGCACGCGATGCTCATCGACGCGAATTCACGTGGCGGCGCGGTGCGGGCGGTCCTGACCAGGTACACGAGGTGCCATAGCACCGCCGCCAGGTAGGCAACCAGAGCTGCGGCTGTGACGAGGTCCGCACCGGCGAGGGACGCACCCGCCGCCACCACGACCGCCACCGACATCAGGGCCAGGGACCTGGTAGCGGCCACGTCCTGGCCGTCGGCCATCGGGGTGCGCAGGACCGTCGCCCAGAACGTGACCAGGGTCGTGAGGACCGTGATCCCGACAAACCCCAGGACGTTGACGGCGAGGTGGAACGCGTGCAGTCGGACCGACCACTCTTCGGACACACCGACACCCATGAAGGCACCCGCCAGCGCACCGGCGGGAAGAAACGCAGCCGCAACGGCGTAATAACGGACGATCGGGCGGAACCGGGTGGGGGCCGCCGCCCGGATCTGACGCACCAGATCCACCACGTACCACGCCACCGCGCCACCGACGACGGTCGCTCCGGCCACCACGGCGAAGGGCCACGCGCCGATCATGCCCACGACCAGCACCACGATCCCGGCGTTGAGCACGAAGATCCTTCGCACCTGGAGCGCGCGGGTCTCCTCCGGTGGCCGCCGGTGCAGCAGGGTTTCGGCGAAGTGCTGACCCCACACCAGGATCGAGTTGGTGAGCAGGCCCAGTGTGAAGATGTGCACGATCGCCCACGTGGACGCGGGCACCCAGCGGTGGACCACACCCAGGATCACGAGGGCGACCATCCATACCTGCACTGGTCGTGTCGCCCGCCGGTGCCACGACCCCTTCCGCCGGGACGGGGTCCGGGGTTCAGCCGTGTTCATGCCGCCCAGTCTAAGACCGAGCTAATACCCGTTCGCGGTGGGCATTTGAGCCGGCTACTGCGTCACCGGTGCCAGGCCGGCGTTCTCGAACGCTCGACGGCCGCGATCCGAGGTCACCAGTTCCATGAATTTCTCAGCGGCCGCCCGTTCTGCCTCTGCGTCGGGGCCGTCCTCACCGCCGGGGACGCGGGCCAACGTATAGCGGGTGGTCCCCGCGGCCGCGGCCAGTTCGCGGTCGTGGCGGTTGACCTCGGCCTGCGACACCCAACCGTGGGACGAGGCCACATCGGTGCGGTAGACGATCCCCACGTCGAGTTCGTTGTCCGCCAAGCGGGCGGTCAGCGCCCGCGAACCCGGGTCCCGCTCGACGTCGACGGGGAGCACGCCCGCGGCGGACAGGAGCGTGTCCGCCGCCTTCCCGCAGGGCACCTCCAGCGAGCACAGGCCCACCCGGAGATCTGGACGCTCGAGATCCCGCAGACCTGTGATCTGGAGTGGGTTACCCGAAGGGACCGCCACCACCACGTGGTTCCGGGCGAACACCCGCGGCCCCGTGGCGACCCCGGTGTCCACGACCATGTCCATCGCCTCCTCGCTCGCGGAGGCGAACACGTTGATGTCTGCCCTCGACCCCAGGCCGGCGGCGAGGGTGTCGGACTGACCCACCTCCATGCTCACGCGCACGTCGGGGTGCTGCGCCTCAAAGACTTCGATCAGTTCGGTGAAGGCGCCGTAGAGCGAGGGCGCGGCCGCCAAGCCGATGGTGACGGCGCCGGCTGCCGGCTCCTCTTCCGCACAGGCCGCCAGGCCCGCGCACGCCAGGGCGAACGACAGCATGGCGATGCCCGGGCGTCGAGTCACCGTATCAACCTCCGGCAAAGGGGGGCAGGACGTCGACTTGGGAAACCCCGGCGATAGACGCGGCGGGATCGCGAGTGGTCTCGTCGCCCACGAGGAACGACGACACCGTGACGATGCTGGCCAGCGGCTCTCCGTGGCGCTCACAGACCTCACGGGCCAGTTCGCCGACGGTGGTGGCGTGGGTGTGCAGCCGCTCGCGGGCGGTACCCGCGGCATCCTCGGCCGCCGCGTAGTACCCCACGGTGATCACTCTCGGAGTCATGCTCACATGGTCGACCATATCGCTTGACACTGACGCGTCACCCACCAATAGCCCCCATCGAGCGACGGGGCCGGTGGAATGCGGTCCCGCCAATGCCGTGACCGGCTTGTTTGCCCCACATCGCACCCCGCCAGACGTCAGCGACCTCGTGGTCCGGGGCGCCGGAGCGGAGCACGCCCAGCACGTCGGTCTCATCGTCACTGAACAGGCAGGACCGCACCGTACCCTCGGCGGTCAGGCGGGTGCGGTCACACGCCGCGCAGAAGTTCCGTGTGACGGTGGCGATCACCCCGACCGTCGCCGGCTTGCCGTCGACCGTGTGTCCGGCCACCTCCCACAGTTCCGCCGGTGCGGACGGGTCCTCGCGCCCGGCGGGGACCAACTCGAACCGAGTCCGCAACGAGTCGAGCACCTCCTGCGCGGTCACCATCTCGACCCGCGACCACGTGTTGTCGGCATCAAGCGGCATCTCTTCGATGAACCGCAACTGCACGCCCTGGTCGAGTGCCCATTCCAACAGGTCGGGCGCTCCGTGCAGTGTCGCGCGCATGGGTACCGCGTTGACCTTGACCGGGTTCAGTCCGGCGTCGACCGCCGCCCGCACCCCGCGCAGCACGGACGGGAGCCTGTCGCGGCGGGTGAGCTGGGCGAACTCGGCACGGCTGACCGTGTCGAGGGAGATGTTGATCCGGTCCAATCCTGCCTCGATGAGCCCACCGATGCGGTGCTCCAGTCCCACGCCGTTCGAGGTCATGGCGATGGGCAGGTCCGGGCATGCGGCACGGGTGCCGGCGATGATCTGTTCGAGGTCCTTCCGCATGAGCGGCTCGCCGCCGGTGAACCGTACGTCGTGCACACCGAGTTCGCGTTGCGCCAGGGAGACCAGGCGGACGACCTCGTCCGTGGTCATGCGGGCGGCGTCGGGAATGGGCGGCAACCCCTCCTCCGGCATGCAGTACGTACAGCGCAGAGAGCACTTCTCAGTCAAGGACACCCGCAGGTCACGGGCGATCCGGCCGAATGAGTCGAGGAGCAGCGGTGTCTCGGGACGCGCTGAACGCGTCCGGTTCTCGGGCTTGTTCACAGGCGCACCTCCCATCTACGGTCGCGGACGCCAGTCTAGGCACGAAGTACGACTGGCATCAGGGACTGTCCGGGTTCGGTCCGAGCAGGGTCACTTCGTGGATCTCGTCCCGTTGCGCCTGGTCGGCCAGCCCCGGTGCGATCACCCGGGCGAGGTGGTAGCCCAGCACAACCACCAGCGTGCCCAGGGCGATGCCGCCCAGTTGGAAGTCGTCGGTGACCTGCAGCGTCGTGTCACCCACAGCGATCACCACGCCCGCAGCCACCGGAACCAGGTTGAGGGGGTTGCCAAAATCGACCCGGTTTTCCTTCCAGATCTTGGCGCCGAGCAAGCCGATCATGCCGTACAACACCACGGTGATCCCGCCCAGCACCCCGCCCGGGGTGGCCGAGATGATCGCCCCCAACTTCGGGGAGCACCCCAACACGATGGCGGTCAGCGCTGCCACGACGTAGGCGGCGGTGGAGTACACCTTCGTCGCCGCCATCACGCCGATGTTCTCGGCATAGGTGGTGGTGGCGGATCCGCCGAAGGAGGTGGCGAGGATCGTGCCGGCGCCGTCGGCCGCCAGAGCGCGGCCCATCAGTCCATCGGTCTCGGTGCGGGTGATCTCGCCGATGGCCTTGACGTGTCCGGCGTTCTCTGCGATCAACGCGATGATGCCCGGCACGATGAGCAGGACGAACGCCAGGGAGAAATCAGGGGCGTGGATGCCCACCACCCCGGCTGCCTCGTCGGTCATGGGCGGCAGACCGATCCAGGCGGCGTCTGGTACGGCCGACCAATTGACACGCAGGTGTTCGGTGACCTCGCCGACACCTGCGTCGAACGAGGTGATGGGGCCGTTCACGAGGTCGAGGATCCACGAGAGCACATAGCCGAAGACCAACGCGAGGAAAATTGCGATGCGGCCCGCGAAGCCCTTGAGTCCGACGGTCATGAGGACCAGCACGATCATCACCGTCAGCGCGACCCACTGATCCTGGGGCCAGTAGGTGTCCGCCACGACGGGCGCGAGGTTGAAGCCGAGCAGCATCACCACCGCGCCGGTGACGACGGGCGGGAGGATCGCGGTGACCACGCGGCCGCCCACGACGTGCACGATGACGCCCACCACGAGCAGGCCCGCTCCGGCGATGAGCATCGCACCGGTGACCTGCGCACTGGTCCCGCCCTGGGCACGGATCGCGGCGACAGCGCCCACAAAGGCGACGGAGGTGCCGAGGTAGCTGGGGACCTGCCCCTTGACCACGGCGAGGAAGAGGAGTGTGCACACGCCGGAGAAGAGGATCGCCAGCTGCGGGTTGAGGCCCATGATAATCGGGAACACGAAGGTCGCCCCGAACATGGACACCACGTGCTGGGCGCCGATCCCGATGGTTCGCGGCCAGCTCAGCCGTTCCATCGGCGCCACCACCTGGCCGGGCTTGATGTTCTTGCCGTCGCCGTGCACCTGCCACGCCGTCCACGGTGCCCTACGCGCCACGGCTCTCCACCCCTCCTCGTCGCGAGCGGCCGCGCGGACGCGGGCCGGTAGGCACAGTACAACGCGGTTACCGTGGTGCCATGCCTTCCCCGTCGGATCGGTCGCCCCACCCCTCCCCCGCCGAGTACCGCGATAGTGTTCGCGCGCATCTGGCGCCGATGCTGGAGCGGGCGGCGCAGAGCACGCACCTACCGCTGGCCGCGTGCGCGGACTCGGTCACCGCGGTGGAACTGCGGGCGTCGGTGGATCTGCCGTTGTTCGTGAACTCACAGATGGACGGATACGCGGTCCGGTCCGCGGATGTGGCCGGGGCGGGGCAGGATTCGCCGGTGCGGCTCACCGTGGTGGGGGCCGTTCACGCGGGCCAGGGCCCGGGGTCCCGGGTCGACGACGACGAGGCCTGCAAGGTGATGACCGGTGCGCCCGTGCCCGAGGGTGCGGATTGTGTGGTGCCGGTCGAGGACACCGAGGTGAGCCCGGATGAGCCCTCCCTGGTGCTGGTCCGGGCTCCGCGGTCGCCGGGTGAGTTCGTCCGTCACCCGGGCGACGACGTCCGAGCCGGCGACGTGGTGATCCCTGCGGGGGTCCGGCTGGCGGCCCGTCATCTCGCGGCGGCGGCTTCGCTCGGAGAGTCGGGGCTCGATGTGCGGCCGCGACCGAGGGTCGGGGTGGTGGCCACGGGCTCCGAGCTGGTCACGCCCGGCCGGCCACTGGGTCCGGGGCAGATCTGGGAGTCCAATTCCCTCACACTGGCCACCGCTCTGCGGGCCTGCGGCTGCGAGGTGACCGCCACCCTGACCAGCAGCGATGACCGCAGCGAGTTCACCGCGGCCCTCGATTCCGCGGCGCGGGACGCCGACCTCGTGGTGACCGTGGGGGCGGTGTCGATGGGCGATGCCGAGGTGGTGCGCCAGGTTCTGGAGGGTCGCGAGGGGGCCCGCTTCGCCCCCATCGCAATGCAGCCCGGCGGCCCTCAGGGGCTCTCGGTGTGGCGGAACACGCCCGTGGTGTGCCTGCCGGGCAACCCTGTGAGTGCGCTGGTGTCCTTCGTCGTGCTGTTGCGGCCGGTGATCCTCGAGGCCGTGGGACGGTCGCCGATCCGCCCGGTGCGGGCCCGCCTGACGCGCGAGGTGAGCTCTCCTGCCGGCCGCGCGCAGTTCCTCCGCGCCGTCCTCACGCACCCGGAGACCGGCTCACTTCCCGCCGCAGACCCGGTCGCCGGCCCGGGCTCTCACCTGGTCGCCTCGATGGCGCGAGCCGACGTCCTGGTGGAGATCCCCGCCGACGTCAGCGCGCTGCCAGCCGGCGCCGAGGTGGATGCGTTGCCACTGTGAGCGTGGCTGACTGCACGGATTGAGCGACCGGTTCTGGCGGTCCAGAGGCAGCGATCTAGATGTTGTGTCCGGCGAAAAATAGTCTCCCGCCGAAACCAACCAAGAACAGCCCGGTAACGCGGTCGATCACCCTCAGCGTTACCGGGCTGGCGAGTCGACGGCGGGCGAACGACCCTGCCGTGATCAATATCCCGAACCAGGCCAGTGTCAGTAAGCCGTGCACGCCGGCCAGAGCCGCGCCCATCGGCAGGGCCGGGACGCCTTCCGGAAGAAACTGCGGGATCGTGGCGATGTAGAACACGCCGACCTTCGGGTTGAGGAGGTTCGTCCCGATCCCGATGAGCCCGCCTCGCCACGGTGCGAGGTCGGTCGGGGTGTCGAAATCCGCCGGCGGGACGGCGAGTCCGCGGCCGCGGAACGACCGCCAGATCATCGAACCGCCGAGATAACACATGTAGACCGCCCCTGCGACGGTGAGCACCCGGTACGCGGTCTCGGACGCGGACAACAGAGCCGAGACCCCTACAGCGGCGGCGACACCCCACGCCATGGCGCCCGCCGCGATGCCGGCGGCAGTCGCCCAGGCGTATCGCCGGGAGCCTGTCAGCGAGGCTTTCAGGACGAGGGCGGTGTCCAGGCCCGGCACCAGAGTGAGAAGACCCGCCACCACGGCAAAAGCCAGTAGGGCGTCGAGGATCGTCACGACCTCAGGTTAGGGCGTCGACGGGGAGTTCCACGAACGGCGGTACCCAGGGTGGAGTTCGGACTCCGGAGCGGGGGCGATCATCGTCCCCGGGCGCGCCCCAACGTGGCCGCCAGGCGGGTGCCCTCGCCCAGGCCCACTTTCGGAAGATAGGAGCGACCCACCGCCACTCCGATCGCCGGGAGCGCCGCCGCATCGGGATAGCACAGGTACAGAGGCCGATATTCCGGGTCGAACTTGGACTTGAAGGCTAAAAGGGAGCGGAAGCCATACACCGGTTCTAGTGCCTCTCCGACGCGGTCCAGGACCGCGGACAGCGACGATATGTCCCCTGCTGCTGTCCCGGCAGCGTTTCTGCCGGCACCGCCTCCGTGCGCCAACGGCGCTCCGGACAAGCTGAGGAACTCCAGGCCCTCGTCCTTCGCCCCGATCGCCGCGGAGGCGATGAGGAACTCAGTGGTCGGCCGGAAGCCGCCGCTGCGGCGACGCATGAAGTCCAGGGTGAGGCCCACGAGCACGCCCCGGCGGTACACGGGGAGCCACGAGGTCACGCCGTGGACCACGTCGTCATCGTCGACGGCGAGGAGCAGCCGCACCTCGGGGTCCCGCAATTCCTCGATCCCACCGAGGGTGAAGCCCATCTCCGGCAGGCCTTTGTCCGCCACCCACTCCTCCGAGATCGCAATGATCTGTTGACGCAGAGCGAGCGGGGCCCGGTCGAATGCGGTCCACTCGGCCGTCACCTGCTCCTTCCGGGCCCGGTTGAGAGCAGTCCGGATGTCCTGGAATTTCTTTCCGGTGAAGGCCAGGTCGGGCAGCGTGATCACGGTCTCCTCCGCCACCTGCAGCGACGACCACCCCGCCGCCCGGAGCGCAGTCTCAAGCCCGGCATCGACCGAGTAGAAGCAGGGGCTCAGCCCCTGAAGTGCGCAATGCTCGGCGAACTCGAGGGCCGCCGGGCCGGCCTGATCAGCGGGTCCCACCGGACCGGCGGTCGTCAGTGCGACCCCGCCCACCACCCGGAACGCCACTGCGGACAGTCCTTCCGGTGGGTGTCGTCGGGTAAACCAGTACTCGTTGCCCGCCCAGGTTGTCATCCACGACATCGATGACCCGCCCGGCCGGTGCAGCAGTTCCCGGAGTCGGCCTTCCGACGCCGGGTCCTCGTCCGTCCGGCGGGCGCGCAGGAGGCGCCACAGCACCACGATGACGCCGCCCCAGACCACTACGCCGATCCATTCGAACAGGATCGTCGCCGCGTCCGAGACCGGGAGCAGGGCGGATCCGATCAGTCCCAGGTAAGCGGGTGGGATGAGGCGGACCGGGTAGTCGCGCACGAGCGCGGCGACGGACGGGTCCGAGAGCCCGGAGGCCGCCACCCCTTTGGTAACGAACACTCCGAGAACGACAAAGACGACGAGCCCACCACAGACGACGGCCGCGATCGACAGGGTCGCTCGGCGGACCGCGCGGGCACTCGCCCGGACCCGGAAGAACCGGCCGCTCACCAGTAGCGCAAGCAGGATTCCGCCGACGACGACGAGCGGGGATACCACCCACAGGGTGAGCGTGTGCGGGGCGGCGCCGAAGATCAACAGTCGCCGGCCACGACCCGCCTCGATCGGCCCCCGCAGGAGCAGGGCTGCCGATGCCGCGAGCTGCGCACTGTACGCGGCGATAGCCCACCAGAGTGCGGCCCGTCGTCCGCGACGCAGTCCGTTCGTCAACACCAGGACGAGGAGCGTGGGCATAAGGGTGAGGGCGAGCGGGCCGACTCCAGTGAGCCGGAGCAGCTGCGTGGCATCCCAGCATTCAGTCCCCCCGTGGTCCAGCGCGCACAGCTCCGCGGCCTGCGCCGGCGTGTACGGCACTTCCCGGACGAGCTGGCTCAATGGGGCGAGGGGCCCGACCGCGCCCGAGGTGAGCGAGACCAGTACTGGCCCGAGCACGGTCGCCGCCACCACCAGGGCCAGCAGGGTGCGGGTCTCCCGGATTGAGCCGCCCAGCAGCGAAGTGTGGTGCGAGTCGCGGTTCAGAGCGATACCCACGACCAGTCCGGCGAGCGCCGCAGACAACCGTATGGCGTCCTGTGGATGCCCGGCGAACAGGAGGAGCGTGACGAGGGCAGCGAGGACCACGGTGCGGACCCGACGTCGCCAGAGGACCGACATCCTGGCCGTCGACGCCAGGAGGATGCCGAGGATCCACGGTAGCGGGTCGACCCACGTGTGGACGTGACGCACGAGCACGCCGAACCCGATCCCGCCCACAACCGCCGCGATCTGGGCTGCGAGGGCGGCCGCGAGCATGCGGGCCCCGCCCAGCAGGCGCTCGGCGACCGGCCCCACCGCCAGCAGCAGCAGGGATGCGGTGACCAGGTCCGCGATCCCGGACACGAACACACCCGAAGTGACGACGGTCCAGACGTAGCCATGGCCGAGGGGCGCCAACCCCGCCGAGACCAGTTCGGCCAACCCTGGGCCCGGACCGTGGGTTGCGGTTCCCGTGACCGCGGCGAGCACCCACAGGAGCACCAGCATTGCGACCGTGTACGGCGAGTTCGTCCACGCCCGGGCCGCGTACCGGCGAGCAGTGGCGATGGCCCGCCTCATCAGATTAACCCTGTCTGCTGGGCGAGCCAGGGCAGTTCTTGCCGGAGACCCGCCGACCACACGGCGTAACTGTGACCCCCGGGGAGCTCACTGAGGTGGGCATCGACCCCAGCCGCCAGAGTGGCTTTGTGGAGCTCCCGGGCCGCCGGCCCGTATTCGGAGTCGGAGGATCCGTAGACGAACGCACCGGAAAGACCGGGGAACCGCCGGGTCGCGAGGAGGTCAGCAGGATTGTGCTCGCGGAACGCAGCCTCGTCACCGCCGAAGAACTGTTCGACAGTGGCCGGACGGGTCCCGATCGTCGGCTCGCCCTGCCCTGACATGTCCAGGAAAGTGGGAAAGACCCCCGGGTCGGACAGCGCCATCTGCAGGGCGCACGTCCCACCGAAGGACAGACCACCGATGGCCATCGCGCCGGGCCCGGTATCCACCTGGAGGTTCTCGTGGATCCAGTTGGGAACATCCTTCGAGAGGTAGGTCCGCGCATTGCCGTGACTCGAATCGACGCACAGGGTGTTCCCGAGCGGCTCACCGATCGGGTCGGCCACCACCACAACCGGGGAGAGTCCGGAATGACGCGCCGCGAACGCGTCCGCCACCTCAGGCAACCGCCCGGAGACCACCCAGTCCATCGGCTCCCCTGGCTGGCCGGCCAGCAGTACAAGCACCGGCAACAAGGGCCGCGGCTCAGTGAAATAGGCCGGGGGCAGGTAGATCTGCGCAGGTCGCGCTACGAAACCCGAGGCGGTGCCGGGTATCGACGCCTCGGTGATCGCGCCGCTCGTCGGCATGGTCGCTGGCGGGGTCCACACCGCCTCGAGCGGTGTGCCGGGCGGGAGGTCGCCGCCGATCGTCCCCGGAACAGCACCGATGACGTCGGCGAGCGGAACGGTGCGGTAGTCCGAGATCCCGAGCACGGTGCCCACAGTGGGGAACTCGGCATACACACGGTTGACCTGGCCTGCGGCCCCCGCCACTACAGACAGTCCGGCGAGAACAGCGCCCGCCACCAGCCACGGGCGACGGTGCCGACTCGCACGGGCAATCGCAGTGCCCCCGAGTATGACCGCGAGCACCCCCAGGGCGATCCACACGTAGACGGTCCGCGGCAGCGCGTCGGGAAAGGGCTTGAACACCCCCTCTAAGAGAACGCCACCGATCGAGGTGACAACTGCCACGGCGACAATGCAGGCCGGA
Organism: Dietzia alimentaria 72; assembly: GCF_000226215.1. Taxonomy (GTDB): domain Bacteria; phylum Actinomycetota; class Actinomycetes; order Mycobacteriales; family Mycobacteriaceae; genus Dietzia; species Dietzia alimentaria. Next base: position 4,923 of record NZ_AGFF01000005.1, on the reverse strand, counting down.
ATCGTGCGCGTCCACCAGCGGCAACGAGCGTCCCGGTTCGTGCCTCTGGCTTTGGATCCGATAACCACCACGCCCGTGAAGCCGGCCAGCACCAGTACCCACACGGTCACCAGCGCCGGCGTGCCCAGAAGCGAGGTTCCGAGCAGCTCCCGGACGGTCATGCCGGGCTGCGCTTCGACTGGATGCGCCCCATGATGACGACGACCACCGCCACCCACAGCGCGGACGCGCTCCACCCCCCGAGGATGTCGCTCGGATAGTGCACGCCCAGGTACACCCGTGAGACCCCGACGGCCAGCACATACACCGCCCCCGCTGTGACCGCCGCCCATCTCCATCGCGTACTCCATGCGAGGACCACCAGCGCTACTGCCAGCGACATGGTCGCCATCGCGTGACCGCTCGGGAACGAGTAGGAGTTTTCCCCGACCAGCGGTTCCCAGAAGTCCGGGCGTGCCCGCCGGAAGACCGACTTGAGAACGGTATTGAGCGCTGTCGACCCGAGGACCGCTACCGCCAGCAGCGACGCACGCCAACGGAACCCGACCCTCCACAGCGCCGCGGCAATCCCGGTCGCGGCGATAGGGACCACGACGAGACCACCGAGCTGGGTCACCACTTCCATGACCGCGGTGAGCACGGGGCTCGACTCACCGTGGAGCCACAACATCACCGGCCGATCGAAAGGAAGTGTGCGTTGCACGGTCACGAAAACCGCTAGCACGGCAAAGAGGATGGAGAGCAGGAGGAGGAGAAGGCTGGCGGATGTAGCCGCGGGGACCTTACTCCGCGTCAATCGCCAGCGGCCGGAGGCAACGTCCGGCGACGAGCTGGACTCGTGGTGCTGCACAGCTGCAAGCATAGAAAGGCTTGCTGAAAGCGCGCGGAGAGACCGCGTTGCACGGACCGCCGGGGCTCGGAGAGTTACCTGCCGCCGTCCGACGACGCCAGGGCGCTCTGGAAATGTCCGAGAAAGTCCTGAAGAAGCACGACGAGTTCCTCCGCGGCGTCGTCTCCCATGGCGTCGAGGGCCGTGGCGTACACCCCCATCGAGAACCTGGAAACCTCGTCGTACGTGCGCCTGCCGTCCGCGGTCCGGTTGATGTCGTACGCGGTGCCCCCCGGCCTGCGGGTCCGCTCGAGCAGTCCCGCGCCGACAGCAGCGTTGACCTGACGGTTGACTGTGGATTGCTCCAGCCCCAATTCACCAGCAACATCCCTCAGCGTCCGGGCGCGACCATCGGCGAACAGCCAGAGAAGCCGGAGGTCCGCTGTGCCGAGGCGCTGGAACCCCTCCAGCGCGCGGCGCTCCTTGTCCAGCCGCGTGAGAGTTGAGGCCAGTCGACGCTCCAGGGGCGCGTTTCCGCCGCCCCATCCAGTGGGATCGTCCGCTCTCATATGTGGCCTCCTCCGGCATCGACTTGCCCAGCCAACAAGCGATATGTAGTGTACACAAAACCCAGAATGCATGTTACATACACACGCAGGGCACCCTTGCGACCGGAAGGATCCATGAGAGAAGCAGTCGTCCAGAAGAAGGCCCCGGCCGCGCCGATACTCATCGTGCTGGTGCTCGGCTTCTCGAGCATGTGTGCAGCATTGATGCAGTCACTCGTCATCCCCATCCAGCCCGAACTGCCCCGACTGCTGAGCACAGACCCCAGTAACTCCGCCTGGGTGGTGACGGCCACCCTGCTCGCCGGGGGCGTGGCGATGCCTGTCGCCGGGAGAGTGGCCGACATCCGTGGCCGCAAGCCGGTCCTGGTCGCCTCGGCCCTGCTCATGCTCGCCGGATCGATCATCTGCGCCCTCTCGTCGACACTCATCCCCGTCCTCGTGGGGCGCGTCCTCCAGGGCTTCGCGATGGGGTACATCCCCGTCGCCATCAGCTTTGTGCGCGAGACCGTGCCGACGTCCATGCGGAACTCCGCGGTCGCGGGCATCAGTGCCACCCTCGGGGTGGGCGGTGCACTCGGATTGCCGCTCGCTGCCTGGATCGCCGAGGACTACGACTGGCACATCCTGTTCTGGGTGGCCAGTGGCCTCGCCGCGGCGATGGTCATTCTCACCGTCGTCGTCGTCCCCTACTACCCGACCGCCGACGACTCTCGTTTCGACCCCGTCGGCGCCCTCGGTCTGGCCGTGGGCGTGGTGGCCGTACTCGGCGGTATATCCAAGGGCGGCGACTGGGGCTGGACGTCCCCCCTCACGCTCGGTGCGGTCATCGGCGGTATCGTCGTCCTGCTGGCGTGGGGGTTCTATGAGACCCGTCACCCGGACCCCCTGGTGGACCTGCGCACCACCGCCAGGCGCCCCATCCTGCTGACCAACATCGCGGCCGTACTCATTGGCTTCGGGATGATGGCCCAGTCGATCGTCGTTCCCCAACTGCTGCAACTGCCCGAATCGACCGGCTACGGCCTCGGGCAGACCATGCTGTGGGCGGGACTCTGGATGGCGCCCGCCGGGCTGATGATGCTCCTGTTCACCCCGGTCTCGAGCCGCATGCTCACCCGGTTCGGTGGCCGCGTCACCCTGGCCGTGGGCGCTACCGTGATCGCCGTCGGCTACCTCTCCGCCGCCGCCTTCGCCGCCGAACCCTGGCAGCTGCTCATCGCCACCTGCATCGCCTGCGCCGGGGTGGGAATCGGGTACGCCGCCATGCCCACCCTCATCATGGAGAACTGCCCCGCGAACGAGGCAGGTTCGGGCGTCGGCGTCAACGCGCTCATGCGCTCGATGGGCACCACCATCGCCGGGGCGGTCATGGCACTCGTGCTGACCAGCCGTCTCACCGACCTCGGGGGCGGCGTGAAGGTCCCCGCCGAGGAGATGTTCCGACTGTGCTTCCTCCTGGGCGCGGGTGCGGCGATAGCCGGCGCGCTGGTGGTGCTGCTCATCCCGCGCACCCCGGTGACTGCCGAGGTCGACGACCCGTCGGACGCCTCCGTTCGCGAACTCGCCGCCGTCCGTTAACGGCCGCCGGGCTTGACCCGAACCCGTGACACCCTCGGACCCGGGGCGATAGGCTCGCGGTGCCGGCGGCCCGGCCCGGCCCGTCGGATACGAGTACTCCCCGAGAACGCGGAGGCGTCATGACCGCACGGACCGCCACTGTCGCGCGACACATTATCGACACCCTCGCCGAGTCCGGGGTCAGCCGCGTCTACGGCGTACCCGGCGACTCGCTCAACGGCGTCACCGACGCGATCAGGCAGAACGCAGCCGTGGACTGGGTCGTCACCCGGCACGAAGAGGCGGCCGCCTTCGCAGCGACGGCGGAAGCGGCGCTGACCGGCGAGCTCGCGGTGTGCGCCGGCTCCTGTGGTCCGGGAAACCTCCACCTCATCAACGGGCTGTTCGATGCCCAGCGCTCGAGAGTGCCCGTCCTGGCCCTCGCCGCCCACATCCCGACGGAAGAGATCGGATCCGGCTACTTCCAGGAGACACATCCGCAGGAACTCTTCCGCGAGTGCAGCGTCTACGTCGAGCACGTCTCCTCAGCCGCGCAGATGCCCCGAACGCTGCGGATCGCGATGAGGGCGGCTGTCGAGAAGCGCGGCGTGGCCGTGCTGGTGCTCCCCGGCGACGTGGCGCTCGAGGAGATCACCGCCGAGGTCGCCGCGGTCACGCCCACGTCCAGCACCGTGATCCCGGCCGATGTCGAACTCCGTCGCGCTGTCGCCGCGCTCGACGGATGCGAGGACGTGACCATCCTCGCGGGCGCCGGGTGCGCTGGCGCCCACGCCGAGCTACTGGAGATCGCCGACGTACTCAAGGCCCCGATCGTCCACGCGATGCGTGGCAAGGAATGGGTCGCGTTCGACAACCCGTACGACGTCGGGATGACCGGGCTGCTCGGGTACGCCTCCGGGTACCGAGCCATGATGTCCGCCGAGACGTTGCTCGTGCTGGGATCGGACCTGCCCTACCAGCAGTTCTATCCGGACGCCACGGTCATACAGGTCGACATCCGTGGCGAACAGATCGGTCGCCGCACCCACGTGGACATCCCCTTGGTCGGCGGGGTCGCCGAGACCCTCCGCGCGCTCCTGCCGTTGTTGCGTACCCACCAGCACCGGTCGCATCTCGACGACGCCGTCAAACACTTCGCCTCCACCCGGCGCAGGCTCGACGACCTCGCCACGCCCTCAAAGCGGACCATCCACCCGCAGTACCTCACCCGCCTGCTCGACGAGGGCGCGAGCGGGGACGCGATCTTCCTTCCCGACGTGGGGAGTCCGGTGATCTGGGCCGCCCGATACCTGACCATGAACGGGCGACGGCGAATCATCGGTTCGTTCACCCACGGGTCGATGGCCAACGCCCTCTCCCAGGGCATCGGCGCACAGTTGGCCGCGCCCGGCAGGCAGGTGATCGCCCTGTGCGGCGACGGTGGCCTCGCCATGCTGATGGGTGAGCTGCTCACCGTTGTCCAGCACGCACTGCCGATCAAGATCGTGGTTTTCAACAACTCCTCGTACAACTTTGTCGAGGTGGAGATGAAGTCGGACGGCTTCGTCAACTTCGGCACCGATCTGACCAACCCCGACTTCTCCCGGGTCGCCGACGCCGTCGGCATCAGGGGCATCCGCGTGGAGCGGTCCGAGGACCTCCCCCGCGCCGTCGAGAACTTCCTCGCCCACGACGGGCCCGCCCTGCTCGACGTGGTGGTGGAGCGTCAGGAACTGACCATCCCGCCCACCATCAGCGCCGCCCAGGCCAAGGGCTTCACGCTGTACTCGCTGCGGACCGTGCTTTCGGGCCGCGGCGACGAACTGATCGATCTCGCTCGCGCGAACCTGCGGCAGCTGTTCTGACCACCACCCCGCCGCAAAGAGGATTTCGCGCATTTCCACTCGGCAGATGCAGGCGATTTCCTCTTCGCGGCGGGGGCGCGGCGAAGAGGAAATCGCCTGCATC
>NZ_AGFF01000006.1 GCF_000226215.1 Dietzia alimentaria 72 | reverse complement strand
GGGGCGCGGCGCGGGGGCGGCGTGGTGCGGGGCGGGGCGAGGCTCGGGGGCGGCGTGGGGCGGGGCGGGGCGAGGCTCGGCGAAGGGAGGGACGCGGTGCTGGCCCTGAAATGGGGCCGGGGCCGCCTCCACAAGTGGGACGGCCCCGGACGGGTCGGGCAGCGCTCAGATCAGCGGCCGGTGCCGGCGTAGACCTGGGCCTCTTCCTCGCCGCCCAGATCGAACGCGTCGTGCAACGCGCGCACGCAGTCGTTGAGCTCCTCCTCGCGAACGAGGGCCGAGATGCGGATCTCGGAAGTGGAGATGAGCTCGATGTTGACGCCCGCCTTGGAAATGGCCTCGCAGAACGTGGCGGTGACGCCCGGATGGGACTTCATGCCGGCGCCGACGAGGGAGACCTTGCCGACGTTGTCGTCGTAGAGCACCTTGTCGATCCCCAGCTCCTCCTTGGCTTTGGACAGCACCTTCGTGGCCCTGGTACCCACCTCGAGCGGGCAGGTGAAGGTGATGTCCGTTTTGCCCGAGGACCGCGACACGTTCTGCAGAACCATGTCGATATTGATCTCCGCGTCGGCGACCATACGAAAGATTTTGGCGGCGTAGCCGGGCTGGTCGGGGATACCGACTACCGTGATCTTGGCCTCTGAGGCGTCGTGTGCGACTCCGGTCAGCAGTGCGTCTTCCACGGGGATGTCCTCCATATTTCCGGCCACGAGCGTGCCGGGGTCGTTCGAATACGAAGAGCGGACGCGCAGCGGCACCTGGTTGCGGCGCGCGAACTCGACGCTGCGCAGGTTGAGGATCTTGGATCCGACGGCGGCCATCTCCTGCATCTCCTCGTAGGAGATGGTGTCGAGCTTGCGGGCGTTCGGCACGATCCGCGGGTCCGCGGTATAGATGCCGTCGACGTCCGAGTAGATCTCACATACATCGGCGCCCAGCGCGGCGGCCATGGCGACCGCGGTCGTGTCGGACCCGCCGCGACCCAGGGTGGTGACGTCCCGCGTCTCACGCGAGACCCCCTGGAAGCCGGCGACGAGCGCGATCTTGCCCTCGCCCAGCGCCTCCTGGACGCGTCCCGGGGTGATGTCGATGATCCGGCTGTTCCCGTGCCGGGTCGTGGTGATGATGCCGGCCTGAGAACCGGTGAAGGAGTAAGCCTCCATCCCGAACGAGCTGATCGCCATAGCCAGCAACGCGTTGGAGATGCGCTCACCCGAGGTGAGCAACATGTCCATCTCGCGCTGCGGAGGCGAGGGGCAGACCTGGTCTGCCAAGTCCAGGAGCTCGTCAGTCGTATCGCCCATCGCGGAGGCGACAACCACTACGTCGTTGCCTGCCTTCTTGGTGTCAACGATCCGTTCGGCAACCCGACGGATCCGTTCTGCGGACTCCACGGAGGAGCCGCCGTACTTCTGCACTACGAGTGCCACGCGGTCACACCCTTCCGGTGTTGATCGGCCTAACGCAGGACCACTTTACGGTAGGTGTTTACTCATCAGGGATGACGGAAACATGGGCAGCTGTATTGCTGGCCCTCGCCTCCGCCCTCAGCCAGGCCTTCGGCACCGTGATGCGGCACCGAACCCCGCGCCGCGCCGAGGGCGGACCCGAGGGCCCGTTCGCCGTTCTCACCAGCAGATTCTGGTGGACCGGTATGGGCATCAGCCTCGCGGGATTCGTCCTACAGGGACTGGCTCTCGCCTACGGCACGCTTATCCTGGTCCAGACACTGACCGTGCTCTCGCTCACTTTCGCACTACCCCTTGGCGCGTGGGTCACCGGACGACGCGTCACGAAGACCGAGTTGTTCTGGGGCCATGTTCTGACGGGCTGCGTGATGATCATGATCATCTACGGCCGGCCCACAGGAGCCGAGAGCCATCCGCCCTGGTACGAATGGGCGCTCGCGTGCGCGGGCGGGATCGTCGTCGTCGTCGTACTCTTCCAACTCTCACGGGCACGCCGCACCAACGGCAGCCGTGCCCTGCTGCTCGGGGTAGCCGGCGGCACCGCCTTCGCCTACGTCGCACTCCTCACCAAGGGCGTGGCCGACCGGTGGCTCGCGGGCGGGGCGCTCGAGGTGGCCACGAACGGTCAGGTGTACGGGCTGGTCGTGGCCGCGGTGGCCGCACTGACCCTGCAGCAGATGTCGTTCTCGGCGGGCGCCGTGCACCAGGCCGTGCCCGCCTCGACGGTGACCACACCGGTCGTCTCGCTGGTGCTGGGCGTGGTGGTGCTGGGCGAGCGGTTCGCGGTGGACGGCCCGGAGCTGGCGATCCTGGCCGGCACGCTCTCCGTGATGGTGGTGGCGACGGTGCGGTTGGCGCATAAAGAGGTCGACGTCGACACGTGACCGACCCGGCGACCTTCGCCCAGCACCTAGACTGGGAGACATGCGCTTCACACGTCCCAGTGGCACCACTCGCCCCACTCGCCTCGGGCGAGTCATCGCGGCCACCACCGCGACCCTCGGCACCCTCGCGGCGAGCCTCGCCGTAGCGACCCCCGCCGCGAGCGCTGTCGTCAACGGCGAACCCTCAGCCCCCGCCCCCTGGGCCGTCCAGATCACGACCTTCAGCGGCGTCCCCGGCACTCCCTGCAGCGGCGTCGTGGTGGCCCCGCACTGGGTGGCCACCGCCAAACACTGCGGACCCGCCGACCCGAACGCCTACACCCTCGGGTTCGGCAACTGGGCCGCCGTGCCCGGCGGAATGGGCTCGAGCGCCCCAGTGGCCAACCCCGGCATCGTCAGCGCATTCGGCGCCCTCGACACCGGCAGCCTCGGCCGACACACCCCGGAGGCCGCTTACCACGCCCCCGCCGGCGACGTCATGCTCCTCAAGCTCCGCCACCCGGCGCCCGCCCCGGCAGTCAGACGCGCCGGCGTTGACCCCGCTCCCGGCGACGTCCTGCGGTTCCACGGATTCGGACAGACCCAGTTCGCCGAGCTCCGCTCACCGCTGCTACTCACCGGGCTCACCCGACTGGGACACATGGAGCACCGAGGCGGTCACCGCGTCGGCCATTCCCACACCATCCAGGGTGGCTACGACTACGGAGATTCCGGCGGCCCCGTGTTCCGGGGCGACCTCCTCGTGGGCCTGCACGCCGGATCCGACCACGCTCGCCGCAAGGCCGACGGGACCAATCCTGCACGCTACGAATCGATTCCAGCGCAGAACGGTTGGATCGACTGGATGATCGCCAACAGATGATTCCACCCACACCAGGCGTGCCGAACCCCGCCGCATTTGCCACACTGGACAGATGAACCCGCCGGAGCTCGTGGTCCGTCGCGCCTCACGCGCCGACGTGGATCTCGTGCTGTCCGCCGCCGAACTCTTCGACACCCCGCCCACCTCCGAGTGGACCCAGGACTTCCTCGACCGCGGATCCAACCTGCTCCTGCTGGCCCTGACCGACGAGACGCCCGTGGGCATGCTCGTGGCCGTGGAGACAGGGCACCTGGGCGCAAGCCCCGACCTGTTCGTCTACGGCATCCGTGTTCGCGAGGACCTACGCCGGATGGGGATCGCGCACCGACTGGTCGACAAGGCCGTGGCCGTCGCCGAGGAAGCTGGCTGCCGCACGGTGTGGGGCTCGGTGCAACACAGCGCGGGTCAACACACCGAGGCCATGGGCCCCGCCTCGCCCTTCTCGCCGCCCGAGACCCCGCTGAGCGGTGCCACCACGTTCGTCATCCCGGTGCCGTGAACACCGCTGGCCGTGGCCGGTCGCGTAACGGTGTATTGTGACGCCCATGCAGCGCGTGCTCCTTCTTGGGTGCCGCGGCGGGGCCCGCTGAGGCGGACCGGCTCCCCGTCGCGGGATCTCGTCGCGCCGGTCCGGTCCCATAGATCGAATCTCAGGAAGTAGAGCCCCCCACATGAATTCCGCTGACGCATTCGTCTCGTCGTCGTCGACCATCACTCCCCCCTCCAAGCCCGGCCACCCGGACCAGGCGCACTGGAACAAGCAGCGCGGCTCCTCAATGCCGGCGCACCGCTACCGGTCGTTCGCCGACGAGGTAGAGGACGTCTCGCTGCCCGACCGCACCTGGCCCGACACCGTCATCACCCGCGCCCCGCAGTGGTGCGCCGTGGACCTGCGCGACGGCAACCAGGCACTGATCGACCCAATGAGCCCCGCCCGCAAGCGCAGGATGTTCGAACTGCTCGTCCGAATGGGCTATAAGGAGATCGAGGTGGGCTTCCCGTCCGCCTCGCAGACCGACTACGACTTCGTGCGCGAGATCATCGAGGACGAGGCGATCCCGGACGACGTGACCATCCAGGTCCTGGTCCAGTGCCGCGAGGACCTCATCCGCCGCACCTTCGAGGCCTGCGCCGGCGCGTCCAACGTGATCGTGCACTTCTACAACTCCACCTCGATCCTGCAGCGCAAGGTGGTGTTCCGTAAGGACCGCGACGCCATCAAGAAGATCGCCACCGACGCCGCGGAACTGGTCACCACCATGGCGAAGGAGCACCCCGACACCAACTGGCGCTGGGAGTACTCCCCCGAGTCGTTCACCGGCACCGAGCTCGCGTTCTCCAAGGAGATCTGCGACGCCGTGACCGAGGTCGTGGGAGCGACGAGCGAGAACCCGATCATCATCAACCTGCCCGCCACGGTCGAGATGGCCACGCCCAACGTCTACGCCGACCAGATCGAGTGGATGCACCGAAACCTCGCGCACCGCGACGCCACCATCCTGTCGCTGCACCCACACAACGACCGCGGCACCGGTGTGGCCGCCGCCGAGCTCGCCTTCCAGGCCGGCGCCGACCGCATCGAAGGCTGCCTTTTCGGCAACGGCGAGCGCACCGGCAACGTGTGCTTGGTGACGCTGGGGATGAACATGCTGACCAGCGGCGTGGACCCGCAGATCAACTTCTCGGACATGGACGAGATCCGCCGCACCGTCGAATACGCCAACCAGATGCCCGTCCACGAGCGTCACCCCTACGGCGGCGACCTGGTCTTCACCGCCTTCTCCGGCTCGCACCAGGACGCCATCAACAAGGGCTTCGACGCACTGGAAGCCGAGGCCGAAGCGCGCGACGAGAACATCTCCGACGTCACCTGGGAGGTCCCCTACCTGCCGCTGGACCCCAAGGACGAGGGCCGCACCTACGAAGCCGTGATCCGCGTCAACTCGCAGTCCGGCAAGGGCGGCGTCGCCTACATCATGAAGAGCGACTACGGCCTGCAGCTGCCCCGGCGCCTGCAGATGGAGTTCTCCAAGCTCGTCCAGAACGTCACCGAATCCGAGGGCGGCGAGGTGACGCCCAAGGCGATGTGGGACATCTTCTCGCTGGAGTACCTGGACCGCGTCTCGCCCATGGAGCGCATCTCACAGCAACTCGACCCCGCCGAGACCGATGACGGCGAGGACACGATCGATGCCGTGATCAAGTGGAAGGGCCAGACCACGGAGGTATCGGGAACCGGTAACGGTCCCCTGGCAGCCTTCGTCGCCGCCCTGAACGAGATGTTCGACGACGAGGTACGCATCCTCGACTACTCCGAGCATGCGATGACCGCCGGCGACGACGCCACCGCGGCGGCCTACGTCGAGGTGCAGTTCGGCAACCGCGTCTTCTGGGGTGTCGGGCGGGCCGGTTCCATCACCACCGCGTCACTGCGTGCTGTGGTCTCTGCCGTGAACCGCGCGTACGCCGACGAGGCGGACCGCGACACCGGCGTCATCGGCTCCACCGAGGGCGCCCGCACCTGGGCTCCCTGACGGCTGCGGGGCGGGCTGCCGATAGCCCGTCCCGCGTGCCCCGTCCCGTCCGGGGGCATCCGCACCCGCGCCTGCGCGCCGCGTCCTGTCCCGCCTCGTCCCGTCGTGCCCCGTCCCGTCGTTCCCCGTTCCGTCGTTCCCCGTCCGGGCATCCGCACCCGCGCCTGCGCGCCGCGAACACAGCTGCCACCCGCAATGAACTCCGGCGCCCGCTGCGGTGCGCGCGCGAGTTCATCGCGGGTGGCAGATTCGTCTCAGCACGGGCATGGATGCCGGGCTCGCCTGAGTAGGGCCTGAGCGCCTCCCTCTCAAACGCAGCGATGTTCGCCTCATGCGACACATTGGCCACATGACACACTTTGGTAACGAAGGTCTCGATTTGGTTACGTCATGAGCGTAATGTGGCTCCCTGTTACGCCGATATGCCTGGCGTCCATCTTTCGTAAGCCCAGTCTGGAGACCACCTTTATGCCCGTTTCACGCCGTGGGTTCCTCACAGCCGCTTCGGTTGGCGTGGGCGCTGCCGTTGCTTCCTCCGTCCGCGGCCCCCTCGCCGGGGCCAATCCGTTCACCGGCTCCCTCGGCGTCGCGCAGGACATGCTCCAGTCAGTTCCGACCGGCAGCGGCATGATCCAGCCCAACGGACCGCTGGGATACGTCGGTGTCACGTTCCCCAATGCGCAGGACGTACTCGGCCGCATCCGCTTCGCGTTCCCCGACGGCTCGCTCGGCGACTGGGCCCCGCTCGAGGCAATGGACTCCGCCCCCGACGCCGGAAGCACTCCAGCCTCCGATCTCGTGGCCGCCCCCGAGGGCGCGGTGAGCTATGAAGTCGACGCAGCCAAGGGGGCCAAGGCCACCGCATTCGACGACGGCCGCGGAACCCCACGCAACTACAGCCTGGGCAGCACCGGGCTCCTCGGACTGCCCGTTATCCCGCGCGCCGCGTGGGGTGCAGGCGACGTCGCTGGAAATCGTTGGGGCGCACCCATGTTCTTCCCAGCGCAGGGCATCACGATCCACCACACGGCCATGGCCGCCGGGCGAGACCGGGCCGCGAGCGTACGCGCGATCTATAACTATCACGCCAACACTCTGGGCTGGGGCGACGTGGGCTACCACTTGCTGATCGACCCCGAGGGTCGGATCTACCAGGGCCGCGGCGGCACAGTCGGCGGAGCTCCGGTTTTCCAGGTACCGCCGGTCGGCGGCATCGCGCCGCCCGTCGTCACCGGGGGTCACGTGGGCAACTACAACAACGGCAACATCGGCATCAGCCTGCTCGGCGACTTCACTTGGTCGCCCCCCACCAGGGCCGCCGTTGGCGCGACCATCGACTGTGTCCGCGCGCTCTGCGGTGCGACCGGCATTAACCCGCGCGGCGGGATCACCTACCGCAACCCGCAGGGCGGGGCCACGCGTCCGATGCCCGCGGTCTCGGGCCACCGCGAATGGGGCGGCACCGCCTGCCCCGGCGACGCGTTCTTCCCTCAGATGCAGTTCATTCGGGACGTCGCTGCCCAGGGCTGGATTCCGACCGGCGTTTCCTCTGCAGCTTTCGGTTCCTGACCCGACCCACCGTCTGCGCCTGCGCCTAGGCCACTGCGGAGCACCGACAACCCAGCCCCTGTCCGTGATTGCGGGGTCGCGTGATCGTCGCAACACTCTCAACGAAAGGTTGCGGCAATCATGTCGTTTCAGCAGGACTTTGCTCGGTTCGGTGATCAGCCAGCCAGGCTCGTCGACGGTGACGTGTCGGTCAAAGATGCGGCGGTAAAACTGGGCCTGCGTCGTGATCGATGCTATGCCACCCTGCGGGCGGGCCTATCGCCGACGGCCACATGCTCGGCACGATCGACTCCGCCCGCGCCCGCTCCCAGGTTCACCCCGGGGCCCTCTACCTGCACCAGAGTGAGTCGTTTGTGGTGGACGAGCTGAACCTGGAGGACGGTCACGCGCTGTGTCACCCGGAGGTGCCGGAGTGAACGACCAGCGCGCGGGAGCAGGTGTCGATCGACCTGGTGGAGACGCGCGAATCGGTGCCCGCCGGCCCGGTGACGCTCTCGCTGGCCGACGTAAAGGTGACCACCCGCGTGACGGGGTACCAGCGGCGGCTGCGCGGCGGCGAGATTCTGGACGTGACCCCACTGGACCTGCCCGAGACGACCCTGGCCGCGCGCCGTCGTCTACACGCTCACCCCTCGACTACTGCACCCGAGCGACCGCGGTGCGCAGATCCGAACCTGTCCGGGCCCCCGGTGGGTTACCTTCGCTACATGTATGCGCTGCGGTCTGTCCTTGCCGGCTCGGCGATCTTCGCCTGCGGGGCGCTCGTCGCCTGCGGGGCCGAGCCCGCGACCGAGGAGGCGGGACCCGCGTCCTCGGCCGTCACGGCCACCCCGGCCCCGGGTGACGAGCGGGGCCAGCGCGACGCGTGGGCGGCAGCGAACGCGCCGTACTCGAGCGGTACCGACGAGCAGGCATACGCGTACCACAGGGAATTGTGCGAGACGCTCCGGAGCGGTGAGACCGAGGGAAACGCCCGGTTCCCGGCGATGTCGTCAGCCCAGTTCGTCCACGATGTGTGGGGAGTCGGTAACGCGGAGTGGCCAGAGGAAGACCTTCGCCCGGAGGTGATGGAGACGGTCGTCGTGCCCACCTTGTGTCCCGACCAGCAGCAGGTCCTCGACGACGCCCACGCCGGAAGATTCGAGAAGGCACTGGCCACCGAGTTCAGCACCGGGAGGTTCGTGGTCGGCGAGGAGATACGAGCGGGCACCTATACGATCCGGGAGCCTGTTTCGGACTGCCACTGGGAACGTACTGATTCCCGGGGAAATGTCCTGGATAGTGCCACGGTCTCGGCGGCCCCGTCACTGACGGTCACGATTCTGGAATCGGATGCGCTGTTCGAATCGATGTTCTGCGGTAACTGGGTCCTGGCGGAGTAACGACGCCAGGCCCGCGCTCCCGAGACGGGCGCCCTCACACCGGCCCGGCGCGGGCGACCGCCACGGCCGACCACCGGCGGGCCACCACGAGATCGACGCCGCCGCGGCAATGGTGCCCACGGCGTGTTCGACAGTCGACATGCTGGCATCCTGACCTGTCACCGCGTTAAAACGCCGGTAGAGCGCCGTCCGGGCGCGGGGCCACGAGCGACCCGGGAGCGGCGAGGATCCGGGCGGCCGTCGTGGTGGCGAGTGGGTGTTCATCTGTGCTCTCCTTCTTCAAGACCGTGTCGGCGTCTCCGCCCCGGAATCGGTGTGGCCAGCGGAACCGCTCACGGCAATACTCCCGGCAGCATCCCCTCTGCCAGTCCCACGACGACGGGGAGAACTCCCAGGCACACGAACTCCGGGAGGACGCACAGGCCCAGTGGACCGGGCGGGTTCACGTGATCGTCTGAGGCCAGAGCGCGTACCCGGCCCCCGATCGGAATAGCCAGACGCCGCCAAGAGGGAATCGTGCATTTCCACTCGGGGAACACAGTCAGAATCCTCTTCGCGGCGGGCGGGGGCCGGAGGTCGGGCCTGCAGGGGTCAGCGCGGGGGCCTGCGCGGGAGCCGGAGGTGTGCTGCGGGCGGGGCGGGCAACGGGAGGCGCTTGCGCGGGCCGGGCGTGGTCAGGCGCGGTGGCGTGAGGGAATCAGCATCTCGAACAACCAGTTGATCAGGCCGATCACGATCGCGCCGAAGAACGCCGCCCAGAATCCCTCGACCACGTATTCAGCGCCGAACGGCTGAAAAGTGGTGGTGATCCAGCCGGTCAGCATGAGCATGAGCGCGTTGACGACCAGCAGGAACAGCCCAAGCGTGAGGATTGTCAGCGGCAGGGACAAAAATTGCACGATCGGCTTGACCACCGCGTTCACGAGCGTGAACACCACCGCCACGATCAGCAACGCGGTGATGGTGGGGATGCTCACCTCGTTCTCGATGGCGCCGGCACCGGGCGCGTAGATCCCTGCGGTTTCGTGCAGGTAAATCCCGGGCACGAGCAGGGTCGTCACCCACAAGGCAACCGCGTTGACGATCAGTCCCAGTACCAGCGCCATCTACAGGTCAGCTCCTCACATACGAGTCCGCCACATCGAGTGCACGGTCAAAGATGTCCAGTCCCTCTCGTGCCTCGTCCGCGGTGATGATGCACGGCGGCACGATGTGGAATCGGTTGTAGTTCATGAACAGAAGCAGGCCGTCCTTCTTGGCCGCACCAAACGTTGCGGCCATCGCCTCTGAGGATCCACCGTACGGGGCGAGCGGTTCCCTGGTCTCGCGGTCGGCGACCATTTCCACAGCCCAGAACACACCGAGTCCGCGGACCTCGCCGATCGACGGGTGCTTCTCGGCGAGTTCGCGCAGGCGCGGGCCGATGACGTCCTCCCCGATCATCCGGGCGTTCTCGACGATCTTCTCGTCGCGCATGAGGTTGATGGTGGCCACCACGGAGGCAGAGGCCAGCGGGTGCCCGGCGTAGGTCAGGCCGCCGGTGTAGGGGGTCTTCTCGAAGGACGCGGCGATCCGGTCGTGCAGGATCACGCCACCGATCGGCACGTATCCGGAGTTGGAGCCCTTGGCAAAGGTGATGAGGTCGGGGGCCCAGTCGTCGTCGCCGGAGCGGAAGCTGTCCAGCGCCAGCCACTGGCCGGTGCGACCGAATCCGGACATGACCTCGTCGCAGATCATGACGATCCCGTACTTGTCGCAGATCTCGCGCACGCCTCGCAGGTAATCGGCCGGGGGCACCATGATCCCCACTGTGCCGGGCACCGACTCGATGATGAGGGCCGCGAAGTGGTCGGGGCCCTCAAGTCCGATGAGGTTGTCCAGGTGCTCGAGCGCCCGGTCGCATTCCTGCTTCTCATTTTCCGCGTAGAACTGCGAGCGGTAGAGGAACGGGGCGTGGAAGTGCACGGCGCCGGTATTGCCCATGTCGTTGGCCCAGCGTCGGGTGTCGCCGGTGAGGTTCATCGAGGTGGTGGTGGCACCGTGATAGCTGCGGAACGCCGACAGGGTCTTGTGGCGGCCGGTGTGGCGGCGGGCCATCCGGATGGCGTGCTCCACGGCCTCGGTGCCGGCGTTGGTGAAGAACACGCGATTCATCCCGGCGGGCGCGACCTCCGCGACGAGGCGGGCTGCCTCGGCGCGGGCTGCGTTGGCGTGCGCGGGGTTGATGGTGCACAGCTCGGCTGCCTGGTCCTGAATCGCTTTGACCACCACGGGGTGCTGATGCCCGATGTTGGTGTTGACCAGCTGTGAGGTGAAGTCGAGCAGACGGTTGCCGTCGCCGTCGGTGAGGTAGCAGCCCTCGGCCGCGGTGACGACCATCGGGTCGGAGGCACCCCAGGCGGACCACGGCGCCAGGACGTGCGCGCGCTCCTTCTCGTAGACCTCACGGGCGGCGGCGTTCTGCGGAGCGGGCACAGTTTTCCTTTCGTCGACTACAGGCGTCACGGTGCTCCCATCATGACAGTTCCGTGACGGTCGCCAGGGCCGCCGCTCCACGATGCGGAACGGGCCAGAACCTAGAACAATGCTCCCTGTGCATCGTCGGCGGCTTGTGTGCCGCCGACCGGCCGTCCCGGCGCCACGTTGGCGAGCATCTCCTCGAACCGCGCGAACGGCACCAGCTCGAGCCCCTTTTTCCGTGCGAACGCGGTGCGCCCCCGGACCGCGCCCGGGGCGTCGCACACGGCGAGTGAGGTGCGGGAGGAGATGCGGTCGGCCAGGTACAGGCCCCGTTCGACGACGAGGCCCACGATCTCTTCCGGATCGCTTCCCACATCCTGCGTAAAGACCACCTCCATGCCCTGAACCAGCCCGCCACCGCGCTTCAGTCGCCCGGCATGCCGCCAGGGCCGGGGCGCCGCGAGCGCCTCTGCCCACACGGTGGATACCAGGAAGCCGGTAGTGGGGTGGGCGACCATGGCGTCGAGTTCCCGGACTGACGGGGTCACTCCCTTCTGCGCGGCTACGGCCAATAGTCCCGCGAAGACTCCCGCCAAAACCACGGCGTCGTCGTGGGCGTCGTGCGCGGCGCGTTGCTCCACGCCGAAGTGCTCGGCCAGGGTGGCCAGTTTCAGATCCCTGGTGGACAGGTGGAGCCTGCCCGCGAAGTCGAGGGTGCACAGGTAACGCTCGAGCGGCGGTTCCAGTCCCGCCCGCCGTGCCTCCGCGGCGAGGAAAGAGGCATCGAACGACGCGTTGTGTGCCACCACCGTCCGGCCGTCCAGCACCCTGGCCAGCTCGGCCGCTACGTCCGCGAAGCGTGGTTTGCCTGCGAGGAGTGCCGGGGTGAGGCCGTGTACGTGGACGGGCCCGGGGTCGACTCCCGGATTGAGCAGGGTCGTGAACTCCTCGACCACCTCGCCGTCGTCGTCGATAACCACGGCGGCCACCGACAGCACCCGGTCAACCGCCGGTCTCATCCCGGACGTCTCCACGTCCACAACCACCCATCCAGCCATGCCCCCATCGTGGCAGACCCCTCCGACAGCCGGCCCGTCAGCGGTGGGGGTCACAAGGTCCCACCCGCGCGTTCATTGGATGTCGTACCCGCGGGCTAATGTCGACGCTGTCAGCGCTGAACTCGAGCGTCGCTCCCGGCCCCGGAAGGAAGGCCCCTGTGTCGCGGAATCGGTCCACCACTCCCGCCGCGCGCCTGCGTGACGCCGCGCTGACGGCTGGCCGGCGCAGAAGTCGCATGGTGCGTGGGGTCTTGGCCGGGTATTTCGCACTGGGTCTGGCAGCGCTGGTGGGGCTCGCGGTAACCGCGCCCGGAGCCAACTTGTCGGGCGAGGTCGATCCGCAGGCACGTTCGGCGGGCGCGGGCGCTGCGCACCCCGACGGGGCACCTTCGCCGGACCGACGAGTGGAGGACCTCGACTGGTCACCGCGGCCGTTGCCGCCGGGCTGGGCGAACGTCGCGCCGCTGCTGGACGCCGCCGTGGTCGATGCCGCGAACGAGGGCCACGAGATGGCCGTGTGCCTGCTGGCTATCGACTCACCTGACGAACTGCGCGTGTGCTCCGGCGATGACGAACCGCGGTACGCGGCGTCGGTGATCAAGGTGGCGTACGCGATCGGCGCGTTGGAGGCGTGGGACGGCGACCCCGAGGCCGAGACCCCCTTCGGCGCACTCGACGAACTGCTCGAGCAGGCGATCACCGTGTCGGACAACGATGCTGCCAACCTGCTGTACGAACTGTCCGTCGAGGGCCCCACCGCGCCCGAGGCGGACACCCCGATCGCGGCGCTCAACGCCATCGCCGACCGTGTGGGCCTGGCTGACGAGTTCCACACCGGCGGCGCGTTCACCTACGAGTTCACCGGCGACTGGAGCCGGATCAGCGCGGGCGGCAGCGTCGAGTACCTGAACGAGCTGGTGCGAGCCGCCGACGGTCGCGCACCCGGGGGTCGGTCGCTCACCTCGCCGGAGATCGCACGCGAGGTGCTGGGCCTGATGCTGCGGCAGGAACGTCAGTGGAAGCTGCCCGGTCGACTGCCGGCGGGGACCGCGGCCAACAAGACCGGGGAGACGGACACGGAGTCGCACGACATCGCGGTGATCAACACCGCCAGTGGCCGCTATGCGCTCGCGGTGATCGGGTCGACCTCGGGCATCTTCACCGCCGCCGACGACGTGATGGCGGACCTCGGCTACGACGTGGCCCGGGCTCTTGGCGGTGCGGCGCGATTCTGAGCTGGCCGGGCTGCCTAGACTTCCGGACATGAGTTCGCAGTCGCCCACCGCTCTGACCCCTCGTGGCCGCACGGCCGTCGCCGTCGGGAACCTGGCCACCTGGGCCTCCCGGGTTTCGGGCCGCGGCTCGGGCGGGATGATCGGCGGCCTGGTGGCGCTGAAACTGGATCCGGGTCTCATGCGCCAACTCTCAGCGGGCCGGCGGACAGCGCTGGTGACGGGGACCAACGGAAAGTCGACGACGACGAGGATGCTCACCGCCGCTCTGTCGACGCTCGGCCCGGTGGCCTCGAACGCGAACGGCGACAACATGGACGCCGGGATCGTATCCGCCCTCGGAGCAGACCAGGCGGCCGGGCTGGCGGCGATCGAAGTAGACGAGTTGCACACCCCGGCGGTGGCGGAGAACACGCGCCCCGAGGCCGTTGTGCTCCTCAACCTCAGCCGGGACCAGCTGGACCGGGTCGGGGAGATCAACTCGATCGAGCGTCGACTGCGGGCCGGGGTCACCGCCCAACCGCAGGCCACGCTGATCGCCAACTGTGACGACGTCATGATCACCTCGGTGGCGTACGACAATCCGTCCGTCGTCTGGGTGGCTGCCGGCGCCCCCTGGGCCGGCGACTCGGTGAGCAGTCCGCGGACCGGGGAGCCGATCTCCCGAACGGTCGACGAGACCGGCGCCGTGCACTGGCGTTCCGCGGAGCGGCTTCCGGACGGGCGGGAGTTCGCTCGGCCCACTCCCGACTGGTGGCTCACCGACGACGCCATCCACGGCCCGGACGGGTTCACCGCACCGATGCGCCTGGCCCTCCCGGGTCGCGCGAACCGGGGGAATGCCGCCCAGGCCGTGGCCGCCGCTGTGGCGATGGGCGCCGACCCTGCCGCCGCCGTGCGCGCGGTCGAGCAGGTCAGCGACGTCGCCGGCCGGTATTCCACCGTCGACGTGGACGGGCGCGCGGCCCACCTGCTGCTGGCCAAGAACCCGGCGGGCTGGCAGGAGGCATTGGGGATGATCGACCCGGCCGCTGACGGACTGGTGATCGCGCTGAACGGTCAGATGGGCGACGGCGTGGACCTGTCCTGGCTGTGGGACGTGCGGTTCGAGAGCTTCGACGGCATCTCCGTGTACGCCTCCGGCGAGCGAGCCGCTGATCTCTCGGTGCGGCTCAGCTACGCCGGGATCAGCCACGTGCTCGAGCCCGACCCACTGACGGCGATCCGTCGGTGCCCCGTGGGGCAGGTCGAGGTGTTGGCCAACTACACGGCGTTCCGTGATCTCAGCCGGGCGATTTCGACCTCGGCTTCTGACTCCAAGGAGCAGCAGCGATGACCGACCAGAACTCCGGCCCCGTTCCCGCGGATCCCGCCCGCGACGGCGCCTCGGCTTCTCCCCTGGACACCGTCTCCCCCGGATCGCCGAGGCCCACCGAGTCGACGGTGCGCATCGGCCTGGTGCTCCCCGACGTCATGGGTACCTACGGCGACGACGGCAACTCCCTCATCCTGCGTCAGCGTCTGAAGTGGCGTGGCTATGACGCCGAGATCGTCCGGATCACCCTAGAAGATGAGGTCCCGGACTCGTGTGATGTCTACGCGGTTGGCGGTGGCGAGGACGCAGCCCAGAAATTGGCGTCGCGGCATCTCTCCGAGTCTCGCGGTCTGCAGCGAGCGGTGGAGCGTGGTGTCCCGGTGCTGGCGATCTGTGCGGGGATGCAGGTGTTCGGCGAATGGTTCGTGGTGGCCGATGGTTCGCGTGCCCCCGGCCTGGGACTGATGGACATCACCACGACTCCGCAGTCTGCCCGCTCGATCGGTGAACTGCTGGTGGAGCCGCAACTCGCCGGGCTCACGCAGCCGCTGACGGGCTTCGAGAACCATATGGGTGCCACGGTCCTGGGCTCCGATGCTGCTCCTCTCGGCCGCGTACTCTCCGGCACCGGCAACGGGGTCCCAGCGTCGAACGACTCCGGCGCTGGTGCCGATGCCAGCCACGCCTCCGGCCCGCGGGTCGAAGGCGTGGTCCAGGGTTCGATCATCGCTACCTACATGCACGGCCCGGTGCTGGCCCGGAATCCTGAGCTCGCCGACCTCCTGCTGTACCGCGCGCTCGGCGTGGACTCCCTGCCGCCGCTCGAGGTTCCGGCGGTGGAGCAGTTGCGTCGCGAGCGCATCGCCGCCTCCCGCCGCTGAAACCCGTCCACCAAGCGGGGGTGCGCGAGCGCTGTGACGACCCGATCTTCTGGCTCGGCCTGATTGCTCGCCTACGCTCGGGGGCATGTGCGAACACCACGGATCGGCACCCTTTTCCGGCACCGTGCCCCCTCCCGATCCCGCGATTGAGGCAGCGCAGGTGCGCGCCCTGTGGGAGCCGCTGGGTCTTCCCGGCATCATCGACGTGCACACGCACTTCATGCCGGCACGTGTGCTGAACAAGGTGTGGGACTACTTCGATGCCGCCGGCCCCAAGATCGGCCGCCCCTGGCCGATCACCTACCGGGAGGCGGAGGATGAGCGGGTCGAGCGACTGCGCGCCTACGGTGTGCTGGCGTTCTCCTCGATGCTCTACCCGCACAGGCCGGAGATGGGCGCGTGGCTCAACTCGTGGTCGGCGGAGTTCGCGTCACGGCATTCCGATTGCCTGCACACAGCGACCTTCTATCCCGAGGAGACTGCCGGCGTCTACGTCCGCGATGCCCTCGATGCGGGCGCGCAGGTGTTCAAATCACATATCCAGGTGGGCGAGTACGACCCGGGCCATCCGCTGCTGGATTCGGTGTGGGGTGCGTTGTCCGAGGCGCAGGTACCGACGGTCATCCACTGTGGCTCCGGCCCGGTAGCGGGCGACTTCACCGGGCCGGGGCCCGTGGCCGGTGTGTTGGAGCGGTTCCCGGACCTGCCGTTGATCGTGGCGCACATGGGCATGAACGAATACTCGGAGTTCCTGGATCTGGCGCAGAAGTACCCGAACGTCTATCTGGACACCACCATGGCGTTCACGGATTTCGTGGAGGACACCACACCGTTCCCGCCGTCTGAGCGTGGTCGACTGGCAGACCTGGGCGACAAGGTCTTACTGGGGACGGACTTCCCCAACATCCCGTATCCGTATCCTCACCAGCTGGAGGCTCTGGTCCGGCTCGAGATGGGTGAGGACTGGTTACGGGCGGTATGGCACGGAAACGCCGCCAGGCTGTTCGGCATCTGACTGTGCTGCGGGACCTGACTGCGCTGCAGGCTCGTGGTCGGGGGCCGCGGAGTCCGGCTCCGGTGCGGGTCCGGGGCTGTCCACCTGCGCGGGCCGCAGCACGCCGCCGGAGCGTGGGGCCTGCGCGGGACCGCCAGACAGGATTCGACGCCCGGACAGTGCGCTGCCGAGGGTGAGCTCGTCGGCGAACTCGAGATCGGCGCCCATCGGCAGGCCGGAAGCGAGGCGGCTCACCACGAGTTCGGGGAACGGTCGCAGGAGCCGTGCCAGGTAGGTGCTCGTGGCCTCGCCCGTGGTGTTGGGATCGGTGGCGATGATGATCTCGGCGATCTCCTCGCCGTCTGCCTCTCCCCCGACTCGCCGCATGAGGCCGGCGATACGTAGTTCGTTGGGGCCGATGCCGTTGATGGGGTCGAGCGCGCCGCCGAGCACGTGGTAGAGACCGCGGAACTCGCGGGTCCGTTCGATGGCCTCGATGTCCTTGGGTTCCTCGACCACGCAGATGAGTGTGGGGTCCCGGCGCGAGTCGGAGCAGATTCGGCAGCGGTCAGCTGCAGAAACGGTGCCGCAGACCTCGCAGTATGTGACGCCTTCCGCCACGGCCTGGAGTGCGGAGCGGAGTCGTTCAACGGATTCCGGCTCGGCCTGCAGGAGGTGGAAGGCGAGTCGCTGCGCGGACTTCGGACCGATGCCCGGCAGCTTGCCGAACTCATCGATCAGGTTCTGAACCGGTCCTTCGTACATCGCGCTTTCCTGTGCTCAAAAGGCCCGACGGCGTGCTGTGTCGTCGGGTGCGGGGAGCTGCGGCGTGGCCGGGTCCCCCGGGTGGTGGTGGGGCCCGACTCTCGCCGCGCCCCACCCGCTCACATGCCCAGGCCACCCATCATGTCGCCGAGGCCGCCGCCGGAGGCCAGCGGGCCGAGGCGGGACTCGGCGAGCTCCTGGACCTTGGTGTGGGCGTCTCCGAACGCACCGACGAGCAGGTCCTGCAAGGTGTCGACGTCCTCGGGATCTACGACCTTCGGGTCGACCTTCACACCAGTGACCTCTCCGGTGCCGCGCATCGAGACGGTCACGAGTCCACCGCCCGCCTGCCCGTCGACGGTGCTGGCGGCGATCTCCTGCTGGGCCTCGGCCAGCTGCGCCTGCATCTGCTGCGCCTGCTGGAGGAGTGCGTTCATGTCGGGTCCGGGCTGCATAGCGGGGTCCTTTCGGCGGTGTACTGGTCCGTGCCTGTTCGTGCCCGGGGGCGACCCCGGTCGGTTGGCTCCCAGCGTAACCGTACGGTCGGACACGGTGCTCCGACGCGCGCCGGGCCGGGTGGATCAGCGCTCGAGTGGCCGTGCCCCGAGATGCTCCTTGAGCAGGGCCAACGCGATGTCCTCGCCCGTGCGGTGGTCGAGATTTTGGGGGCCGCCGCGGGCCTCGTCCACCATCTCCTCCTCACTCACCGGGGCCGGGGGCGGGCCGCCGACCTCGCCGGGTTCCGGCTCGGGCTCCTCGGGCGGTGGCGGCACGTCGTCGTAACCACCACCGGTGCCCTCGCCGCCGGGGCGTCCGCCGGACTGGCCCCGACTGCCTTCGGCGTCGCGGACGCGTCGTTCCCAACCCTGGGCTTCGGCCTGCCGGGGCGCGTCTGTGGGGCCGGCTCCCTCGCCGCGGGCCGGGGCGGGCGCTGGGACTGCTCCGGCGGCCGGCGCGGCGGCGGACGCCTCGTTGCCCGAGGTGCAGCGGATCGTCCAGTCGCCACCCACGACCTCGGCGATGGAGTCGGTGATGGCCGTGGCGTTGTGGGGCTGTGAGAGCCGCTTGGCCAGCGGCGAGTAGTCGTGGACCAGATGGATCACGCGACCGTGCACGCCGGCAACGGTCGCCCCGGCGAGCATCACCTCGACGGTGCGTGTGCGGGTGCGGACGGCGTCGCGGATCGCGGGCCAGGCACGTCTGATGTCCTCGGCCTGGATGTCGCCTGTCGCGCCGTCGGGCGTGGGCTCTCCCCGGGACTCTGGTTCGGACTCGGATGCAGCTTGCTCAATGGCGGGCGCGGGGGCCGACGCGTCTGTTGCTGCGGGGTGCTCAGCCGTGCGCTGCTCACTCGCAGCCTGCTCGCCCCACGGGTCCTCTGACTGTGTCGGGGCGGGATCCGGCGGCGTCGCAGCCGATGCGGCTGGCTTCTCAGCCGGCGGTGTCGCCGCTTCAGGTGCTGGAGCAGCGTCAGGGGCGGCGGGAGCTGGCGCAGCATCCTGCTCAGATTGCTGCGCGACGGCCTGCTGCTCTGCCACGGACTCGCCCGGCACCGCGGGAGCAGCGGGGTCGGCGGCGACGGCCGGCTGGTCAGGCGCGGGCTGCTCAGAGGATTCATCCGGAGCGGCGTGTTCAGACGGAGCCGCGGGGTCCGCGGACTGCCGCTGCGAGCGGCGTACGAACTTAGGGCGCTCCTCCGCCGGGCCGGGCGCGTGCTGTGCAGGTCCGCCGGCCGGGGCGGGGCGGGCGTTGTCGTCGTCGTCATGATCAGCGCCACCTCTGGGCGAGACCCCTCCGCCCGCGGCGACCGGCACCGCGGTGGGGGCAGCCGCGCGCACGCCACCCGATTCAAGCGACTCGACGCGCTGGAGTAGGGCCGCCATGGAGTCGTCGGCGGACGGAAGCAGCAGTTTGGCGCACAGAATCTCCAGCAGCAGCCGCGGCGAGGTGGCCCCGCGCATGGATGCCATACCCTCGTGCACCATGTCGGCGCAGCGTGCGAGGGTGGCCGGCCCAATCTGCTGCGCCTGCCGCTCCATGGTCTCGGCCTGCTCGACGGGCGCGTCGACGAGTCCGCGCTCGATGGCCTGCGGCACCGATTGCACCATGATCAGATCGCGCAGGCGCTGCAACAGGTCGGCGGCGAAGCGGCGCGGGTCGTGCCCGGCCTCGACCACCTTGTCGACGGTGCGGAACAGGGTGGCGCCGTCTGACGAGGCGAGGGCGTCCACGGTGTCGTCGATGAGCGCGACCTCGGTGGCCCCCAATAGGGCGACCGCACGCGGATAGGTGATGCCGCCCTCGCCCGCTCCCGCCATGAGCTGGTCCAGGACGCTGAGCGTATCCCGCGGCGAGCCTCCGCCGGCCCGGATGACCAGCGGAAACACGGTCGGATCGACGTGCACGCCCTCCTGCTCGCTGATCCTCTCGACCAGCCCGCGCATCGACGACGGCGTGAGCAGCCGGAACGGATAGTGGTGGGTGCGCGAGCGGATGGTCGGCAGGACCTTGTCCGGCTCGGTGGTGGCAAAGATGAAGATGAGGTGCTCCGGCGGCTCCTCCACGATCTTGAGAAGTGCGTTGAAACCGGCGTTGGTGACCATGTGGGCCTCATCGATGATGAGCACCCGGTATCGGGACGAGGCCGGCGCGAAGAAGGCGCGCTCGCGCAGGTCACGTGTGTCGTCCACGCCGCCGTGGCTGGCCGCGTCGAGCTCGGTCACGTCCAGGGTGCCCGTGCCGCCGGGCGCGAGCGCCACGCACGAGTCGCACTCCCCACACGGCGTGGCGGTGGGTCCGTGGATGCAGTTGAGCGAGCGCGCGAGGATCCGGGCGGACGAGGTCTTGCCGCAGCCGCGCGGCCCGGAGAAGAGGTACGCGTGGTTGATGCGACCGGCCGACAATGCCACCGACAGGGGTTCGGTGACGTGCTCCTGACCCACGACCTCGGCGAACGAGGCGGGGCGATACTTCCGATAGAGGGCCACGTCTAGAGGGTACCCAGGGGGTACGACGACGACGATGCGCGCATTCCCCAGACCGACGACGTTGCCGAGAAGTGCGGAAATGACCGGAGGGGCCGCGCTCAGCGCAGCCCCTCCCGACGTCCCTCGCGCGCGGTCGGGCCCCCTCAGACCCCCGCTGCGCGGTTCCCGAACCGACTCGGACACCGGCCCCTCGCGGCCCCTCAGCCGCACTCCGGTGCCCGACCCGTGTGGCCCGGACGGCTCAGATACAACCAGACCTCCGGGGGTAGAACAAGGCTCGGCGCCTGCTGACTTTTGCTCAACAGTCACTGCCTTAGGGATCTATGCACGTCAGGGACTCGAGCGCGGCATACACAGGGAGGAGAACAGATCCAGAAAGTGGTAAAGATCACGATTGTGCAGACGTGCAGGTCAAGTTGAAAGTTAACGAACGCACACCTGCTGACCGGCAGGCCTTTCGCGAGCACCCTCCCGCTTTACGCGAGCTGTCCGGTTGTTACACGGCCCCGGCGCTCGGAGTTGTCGTGTCAACAACCAGGCGGCGACTGCGTTTTGCCCCATACAACGGAGCGACTACCTCGCAGCCCTGCAGGCCGCGAGCAGCGCACAGAGGCCCACCACGTCCATGGCGGTCTCGACCTCGGCCAGCGGCGGCAGGGTGGGCGCCAGGCGGATGTGTAGGTCGTCCGGATCCTGGCCATACGGGTACGCGGACCCGGCCGGCGTCAGGGCCACGCCCACCTCGCGGGCCAAGCGCACGGTTTCGGTGGCGGTGCCGTCCACCACCTCGAGGTCGATAAAGTAGCCGCCCTGCGGCCGGGTCCAGCTGGCGATGTCGTACTCGCCCAGCCGACGGGTGAGCGCCTCGGCGGCGGCCTCGAACTTGGGGGCGATCACCTCACGATGTCGCAGCATGTGCGAACGCACACCTTCCGCGTCACCGAAGAAGCGCAGGTGCGCCAACTGGTTGACCTTGTTCGGGCCGATTGAGCGGATACCCGTGTGCCCGAGGTACCAGTCGAGGTTCTCCTTGGACGCGGACAGGAACGACACTCCCGCTCCGGCGAAAGTGATCTTCGAAGTGGAGCACACCTGCAGGAAGCGGTTGGGGTGGCCGGCCTCGGCGGCGATGGTGGTTACGTCGGCGACCTTGGGGAAGTCCTCGGTCAGCGTGTGCACCACGTAGGCGTTATCCCAGATGATCCGGAAGTCCGGGGCCGCGGTGACCATGCGGGCGAGGCGGGACACCGTGTGGTCGTCGTACACCGCGCCGGTCGGGTTGGAGAAGATCGGGACGCACCACATGCCCTTGATCGAGGGGTCCTCGGCGACCAGGCGCTCGACCTCGTCCATGTCCGGACCGCCCGGACCCAGCGGCACAGGGATCATCTCGATACCCATGGCCTCGGTGATGCCGAAGTGGCGGTCGTAACCGGGCACCGGGCACAGCCAGCGGAGTTTCGGCTCGTCCTTCCAGGGGCGATCCGAGTCCGGCCCGCCGAACAGCATCGAGAACGCCAGTAGGTCGTACATGATCGACAGGCTTGCGTTGTCCTGCGCGATGATCCGGTCCGCGTCGACGCCCAGCAGTTCGGCGAACACCTCTCGCAGACCGAGCAGCCCGGCACCGCCGCCGTAGTTTCGGACATCGGTCGCACCCACGGTGTGGTCGCCCTCCCCCGGCAGCGCGAGCAGGCGCTCGGACAGATCGAGCTGCTCGGGCGCGGGCTTGCCGCGGGTCAGGTCCAGGGAAAGCCCCCGGCCTGCGAGCAACTCGTACTCGGAAGCCAATTCCGACTCGAGTCGTCCGAGTTCGTCGGCGGAGAGGTCGGACAGAGCCACTATGGCCTCCGGGGAGATCGACGACGGTTGCGAGGTGGTGCACCAAAAATAAGGGGACCCCGCGCACCCGCCAGAGCCCGCTGACCCTTGCTGCCTTCCGGCCCTGGGGGAGTTCACAGGATGGACGCCGCGCGGGGTCCGTGGACGAGTCTAGCCGGGCGATCGTCGAGCCCGCACGCGACCCGTCCTCCGGGCCTCGGTTTGCCACTACTTGCGCGCGCTGGGTAATGTGCTCTCCGGAGGATTCGCCTAGTGGCCTATGGCGCTCGCCTGGAACGCGGGTTGGGGTTTATAGCCCCTCAGGGGTTCAAATCCCCTATCCTCCGCCGCAGACGCGGCCCGAAGCCTTTGCGCCCGGGCCGCGTCGCTCATTTGAGTAAGTCTGGGCAGCGGCAGCTCAACGCCGGGGGGCAGCAGCATTACTCGCCCGACCTGCTACCAATGCGTACAGCACGCCAGCGCCACTGCCCCCGGATACGCTGCCCCAGTGGCTTGCGCTGCGAGTCTGGTCCCTTCCTCCAGCGTGACCCCGGACCACGCGTGCACAAAGCCATCGCAGGCCGAAGCCGCAGCGTAAGTCGGATCCGATGCGCTGGCGCGACGCTCGGCACCTGAAGTTCTGGCGCCCCGGTGCCCAAGTGTCCGGACGCCCCCGCCCGCCCCCGCCCGCCCTGACGCCGCGCAGAGGAATTCAGCTGCATCGCGCGAGTGGGATTGCACGAATTCCTCTTCTCGGCGAGCTACGCGGGCCGGGGCAGGCGCGGGGCGAGCTACGCGGGCCGGGGCAGGCGCGGGGGGGGGCCAGCTATGCGGGCCGGGGCAGGCAGGACGCTGCAGAAAGGCCGCCCAGCCTCAGCCTCAGACCTCGTCGATGCCCAGCGGAGTGGCGGCGAACTCGCCTGACAGCGCCGAGACAGACCGCGCCAGCCGCAGGTCCCGCCCCGTGACCCCGTCCACGTCGTGACTGCGCAGGTCGAGGGTCACCTCGTCGTAGCTCCACAGCAGGTCCGGGTGGTGGTTCTGAGAGTTGGCGGCCTGCCCGATCGCCGCCACCAGGTTGATCGCGGCCTGCGGCGTCTCGCACACCGCGGTGTAGGTCAGCGACCCCTCGGACAGTGCCCAACCCGGGAGGTCACCGAGCGCCTCGACGATCTGCTCCTCGGTCAGGCGGGTGTTGTCGTCTGCGTCTGTGCTCATGGCACCGAGTCTGTCAGTTCCCGACCGGCACTGCGCGCACACGAGGCCACCTCACAGGTCGCCCCACCTACCCTGAGACCGTGACCTCACCGAGCACTGCGCACTTCCCCGATCCGGGCGCCCCCCTCCAATCCGCCGGTGCCGGCCGCTACGCCCCCAGCCCGTCGGGCGATCTGCATCTGGGCAACCTGCGCACGGCGGTCATCGCGTGGGTGTTGGCGCGGGACTCGGGCCGGGCGTTCCGAATGCGCGTGGACGACCTCGACACCGCCCGCGCCCGACCCGGCGTCGCCGAGCGACAACTGGCCGACCTGGCCGGGATCGGCATCGACTGGGACGGCGACATCATGTGGCAGTCGCAGCGCTTCCCCGCCTATGCCGAAGCCGCGGACAGGTTGGCCGAGCGCGGCCTGGTCTACGAGTGTTACTGCTCGCGCCGCGAGATCGCCGAGGCCCCGCGCGCACCGCATTCACCGCCGGGTTCGTACCCGGGCACCTGTCGCGACCTGACCGAATCCGAACGCGACCGCCGCCGCGAGTCTCTTGGCCCGGGCCGTCAGCCAGCCCTGCGACTGCGATCGGAAGTTGCCGAGTTGACGGTCCACGATCTGGTGTACGGGACCTACTCGGGAGTTGTCGACGACGTGGTGCTGCGCCGCGGTGACGGCGTGTGGGCGTACAACCTCGCCGTCGTCGTCGACGATGCCGACCAGGGCGTCGACCAGGTCGTCCGCGGCGAGGATCTCCTGTCCTCCACCCCGCGCCAGGCCTACCTCGCCGACCTCCTCGGCATCACCCGCCCGGACTACGCCCACGTCCCTCTGGTCACGGGCGCGGACGGGGAGCGCCTGTCCAAGCGGGATGGAGCGGTGACGTTGGCCGACCTGGCGGAGGAGGGGACGACGACGAGGCGGGTCGTCTCCTGGATCGTGGCCTCTCTCGGAGGGCCCGACGGCGCGGACTCGATCGAGGCCCTGCGTGGAACGCTGACCCCAGAGTCGATTCGCGGGACTCACTGGGTGGTCTGACACTCCGTGTCGACCGGTCGGAATTCGCCGCCACCCGTGGTCTGCGCGGATAATCGACGCCCGTGACCACTTCATCGCATCAGAACCCAGCACCACACGAGCCTGGGCGGCCGGACGGGACCACTCCCGAGCCGGCTCGCAGCCCCCAGACCACCACGACCCGGACCACCTCTGGCCGACCCCTCGGGGCCTCTGACTCCGAGTCCCGCGGCCGGGCCGTGTTCGCCACGGTGGCCAGCCCGTATTTCGGGTACCTCATCGCCCTGTTCGTCGGCGTGATGCTCATCAGCAACGTCGCCGGGACCAAGGGCGTCCTCCTCTTCCCAGACCTGTGCGTCGAACTCGGGTTCCTCTCGATGGACGGACTCGTCACCGACGGCGCCTTCCTGCTCTTTCCGCTGGCCTACGTGCTGGGCGACGTGATCAGTGAGGTCTACGGTTTCAGGGCGATGCGTCGCGTCATCCTGTCCGGGTTCGCCGTGCTCGCGCTGGCCGCGCTGACGTTCACCCTCACCACGCAGCTGCCGCCCGCCCCGTTCTATGAAAACCAGGACGCATTCCAGGCCGTGGCCGGAGTCGTTCCGCAGTTCTTCCTCGCCGGGCTGGCCGGGTACGTGGTGGGCGAGCTGCTCAATTCATATGTGTTGGTGTGGATGAAGCGCCGTACCGGCGAGCAGTCCCTCTGGGCCCGCCTGTGGGGCTCGACGGTGGTCGGCCAGCTCGCTGACACGCTCGTATTCTGCACGATCGCCGCGCCCGCGCTGGGCATGGTGCTCGGTTCCGGTGACTACTGGAACTACGTGGTGATCGGCTTCGTGTGGAAGACGCTGGTCGAGACGGTCCTCATTCCGGTGACCTACCTGGTGATCGGCTGGATCAAGAAGCGTGAGCCCACCTACCAGGCGGCGCTGGCAGACTCGGCAGCATGACCTCCGAGCCCGCGGTCCGGATCCTGGGCCCGACCGTCGACGACCAGACCCGCTGCGTCCACTACGCGGGCCCGCTCGACGTCATCGCGATCCGCTTCCACTGCTGCGGCGAGTTCTACCCGTGCTTCCGATGCCACGCCGAGACCGCCGACCACGCGGTTTCGGCGTGGCCGCAGGACCGGTTCGACGCGCACGCGATCCTGTGTGGCGTCTGCCGAACAACACTGTCGATCACCGAGTACCTGGACGCCGACTCGTGCCCAGCGTGCGGATCGGCGTTCAATCCGGGTTGCTCGCTCCATCACTCGATCTACTTCGAGTAGGCCAAAAGGAGTGCCCAACGGGAGGCCGGGCAGCATGTGGACTGCTCAGACTGCCCTGACTCGTTCGCGGTAGCGCTCG
The DNA here is from genome assembly GCF_000226215.1 of Dietzia alimentaria 72. GTDB lineage: Bacteria > Actinomycetota > Actinomycetes > Mycobacteriales > Mycobacteriaceae > Dietzia > Dietzia alimentaria. The sequence goes on along the minus strand of NZ_AGFF01000006.1, from coordinate 13,259 downwards.
AGCGCGTTCATGGCAGGAGTCGCCGCCGCGCCGTGCAGCACAATGGACGACACGATCACCAGGGAGACGGCGGGCCAGAGATCCCACCCGTCGTCCTTGCTGAAATACGCCATCGCGTAGCAGAGATAGTAGAGCGAACCCACGCCCCTGACGCCGAACGCGGCGACCACCCACCGTTCGCCACGAATGAGTCGCTTGTCGCCGATCAGGGAGATCCCTGCGGCCACCGGTCTGATCACCAGGAGCACCGCGGCCGCGAGAGCCACGTGCGACCACTGCAGACGCGGGACCGCATCCGCGAAGAACGAGGCCCCGATCACCAGGAGCACCAGAAGGGTGAGCAGGTGCTCGGTGTTCTGGATGTACTCGTGAAAACGGGCATGTTTCTCGTCGCCTCGTTCCGCCGACCGCATACCCAATGCTGCACAGAACACCGCCAGAAAACCCCACCCTCCCACGAGTTCGCCCACCCCGTACGCCGTGAGCAGGGTGGCCACCGCGCCCGCCGGTTCGGCGTAGCCGACGAGCTGGTGGTCCCCGACGTGCAGGCGGTAGAGCGCTTCTCCGATCAGCCGGCCCAGGAGCCATCCGGTCACCGCGCCGATTGCGGTCTTGCCCACCAGGTCCCAGGCCAACCAGGACCAGATCCAGGTCCCCGTGCCGTTGTTGGCCGCGAGATAGATGGCCAGATAGACGAACGGGAAGGCGAACGCGTCGTTGAGCCCGGCCTCGGAGGTGAGGGCGAAGCGGGCCTCGTCGGGTTCGTCGCCGGCGTCGTCCCCGAACCGCGGCCCCTCCACCTGGACGTCGGCGGCGAGGACCGGATCGGTGGGGGCCAGGATGGCACCGAGCAGGACCGCCACCACGGGGGTCAGGCCCAGAATCCACCAGCCCAGAAACGCGACCCCGGCAATCGCCAGCGGCATCCCCACCAGGAGGAGGCGCCAGGTGGTGGACCAGCCACGCAGGCTCAGTGGTCGGTCCAGCGCCAACCCGACACCGTAGAGCGCCACGATCACGGTGACCTCGGCCATCCGTTCCGCGAATTCCGCGTGCTCGATCACGTCGACGAGCCCGGACTCCGCGGGCATGAGCCAGCCGATGATCATCCCCACACCCACCACGACGATGGGCGCGCTCAGGATCTTCTGGGTGAGCAGTCGGGGAAGCAGCGAGCCGATCACCAACGCTGCTCCGACCACCGCGTAGATCAGGTCAGTGTTCGGCACGAGAAAGAGTGTGACCGCTCCCGTGCCCGTCGCGCCACCGGCCCCGTGGGAGCCCGCACCCTCACACCGAGTAGTACCGCCCCATGAACTCCGACTTGTACGCCAGGTACTCGTCGGGGCCGGCGGCCATGGCGGCGCGCACATCGTCGACCAGCCGCACCACAAACGCCAGGTTGTGCAGGGTCAGCAGGGTCTGACCGAGAAATTCCTTGGCCTTGAACAGGTGATGGATGTAGGCGCGGCTGTATTCGCGGGAGACCTCGGAGAAGCCATCCGGGTCGAGCGGGCTGTGGTCGTGCCGGAACTGCGCCCGCGTCATGTTGACGCGCCCGTCGAGGGTGTAGATGCCGCCGTGCCGCGCGAGCCGGGTAGGGGCCACGCAATCGAAGGTGTCGGCGCCGTTCTCCACCGCGGTGAAGATGTCGTCCGGTTCGCTGATCCCCAGCAGGTGGCGTGGCCGGTCCTCGGGTAATTCCTCGGTGCACCAGCCCACGATCGTGCCGAGGTTCTCCTTCTCCAGCGCGCCGCCGATGCCGTAGCCGCCGAACCCGCGTCGACCCTGGTCCTCAGCGCGGTCGCTCATCTCCACCAGCCCCCGCACGGCCTGCCGCCGCAGGTCCTCGAACTGGGCGCCCTGAACCACACCCCACAGGGACTGCCCCGGCCGGTGGGTGCGCTCGTTCGACAGTCGCTCGTGCTCGTCGAGGCAGCGCTGCGCCCAACGGCGTGTCCGCTCGACGGAGCTCTCCTGGTACTTACGGGTGTTCATCAGAGTGGTGAGCTCGTCGAACGCAAACAGGATGTCAGCGCCGAGCCCGTGCTGGATCTGCATCGACACCTCCGGCGAGAAGCGGTGCCGGGAGCCGTCGAGGTGCGAGGTGAAGGTGACGCCGTCCTCGTCCACCTTCGCCAGCCGCCCCTGCCCCTTGTTGGTGGCCGAGTCGTCCGGAGTCGGCGTGGCCCCCGCGGACATCTCGATCACCTTCTTGAACCCCACGCCCAGGCTCATCACCTGGAACCCGCCCGAGTCGGTGTACGTGGGCCCGGACCAGCGCATGAACTCGCCCAGCCCGCCGGCGGCGTCCAGCACGTCGTGCCCCGGCTGGAGGTAGAGGTGGTAGGCGTTGGCGAGCACCGCCTGAGCGCCGGTGGAGCGAACCTGCTCGGGCGTCAGCGTCTTGACGGTGGCCTTGGTGCCGACCGGAATGAACGCGGGCGTGGCGATATCGCCGTGCGGGGTGTGGATCACGCCGGTGCGGCCGCCCGCGGTGCCGTCGAGGACCATCCGCTCCCCCACATCGAACGTGGCGGAGCGGGTGGAGGTCGCGGCGTCATCGTGCATGTCCCCATCGTGGCACGGCGGTCCGACTCCGCCGCGGCGGACCTAGGATGAGGGGGATCGACGATGACGAGGTGAGCGATGACCAGCGCGACCGGCCGACGCCTTTCCCGCGAGAAACGCAGAAGCCAGCTGGTGGTCCTGGGCGTCCGGCTGCTCGAGACCGTGCCGTTCCATGCCCTGTCCATGGATGACGTGGCCGAGCGCGCCGGGGTTTCCCGCAGCCTTCTCTTCCATTATTTCCCCACGAAGCTGGACTACTTCACGGCTGTGGTGCGAGAAGCGGCCGACCACGTTCTGGCTTTGACGGAAGTACCCGCGGGCACGAGCGCCGAGGACGGGACACGGGCCATAGTCACCGCACTGGTGCGCTACATCCAGCGACGCCGCGACAACTACGTCGCCGTCCTGCGCTCCGGCCGATCGGTGGACCCGGCTCTCGAGCATGTGGTCGCCGACATGCACCGCACCATCAGCCTGCGGATCCTCGAAAGCCTGGGCGTGTCCGACCCGGATCCGATGTCTCTTGTTCTGACCCGCGCCTGGCTGGCGGGGATCGAGGAACTCGCGCTGCTGGGCGAGGAGTCCGGCCAGCGCCAAGAGGCAGTGATCGATTCAGCCCTCACGACCCTGCACGCGGTGGTCATGCTGCCGGATTTCGCGGCCGCGAGAAATGCGAAGAACCCCGGCCCTCTCTAGGAGGACCGGGGTTTCCCGTGGCGGTGGCGGTGGGATTTGAACCCACGGTTGGGGGTTACCCAACAAAGCATTTCGAGTGCTTCACCTTCGGCCGCTCGGACACGCCACCGCCGAGTACGTTACTAGAAGCTGGCCCCCGCGCGAAAATCGCCCGGTAACAGGCCGGTCAGAACGTGATCAGTTGTTGCCGGTGAGCTTGTCAGCGACGTCGTTGGCCTTGTCCTTGAGCTTCTCGGCGCCCTGCTTGAGGTTCGCCGAGCCCTGGTCCGCCTGGCCCTCGGCCTGCAGATCACGGTCACCCGAGGCGGCTCCGGCCGACTCCTTGGCGCGGCCGCCCAGCTCTTCGGCCTTGTTCGAGAACTTGTCTCCCACTCCCATGTGGTGCTCCTCTCGATCGCGGCGCCGAGTTCCGGCGCCTATTGATCTCCACCGTACGGACGTACCGGCGATGCCTCCACCGGTCGCCGGTCACAATCGGGTCACCGGACGCTGAACGGTCGCTTGGATCACCGCCGGTCGCGGAAGAACTCCTCGAGCACCGCGGCGCACTCGTCCTCCAGCACTCCCCCACGCACCTCGGGCCGGTGGACGAGCCGCCGGTCGCGGACCACGTCCCACAATGAGCCACACGCACCGGTCCTGGGCTCCCACGCGCCAAAGACGATGCGGCCGACCCGCGCCGCCACAGCCGCTCCGGCGCACATGGTGCAGGGCTCCAGCGTCACGACGAGGGTGCAGTCCTCGAGCCGCCAGCCATCGCGTAACTCGCCGGCGGCCTGGCGCAGGGCGAGGATCTCGGCGTGGGCAAGCGGGTCACCGTCAGCCTCGCGGCGGTTGGTGGCAGCGGCCAACTCACGGCCGTCCGGTCCCAGGACGATGGCCCCGACGGGAACGTCCTCGACAGGAGTCCCCTTGACGACGACGAGAGCGCGCCTGATCAGCTCTTCGTCCGCCGCGCGCACCGAACTCACGAGTCGGGCAGGTGCCGATCGAGTTCCTCGCCGAAGCCCATCCGCTCGGCCACTGACTGCAACTGCTCGTCGGCGTAGAGGTCGGTCTCGGAGACGATGATCTCCAGCACGCCCGCCGGCAGCCCCAGATCCTCGAGGATGCCCATGTCCCCCTCGCCCCACGGGTCGGTCTCCTCGAGCTCATCGTCGGTCAGATCGGGGGTGTCCACGTTGAGTTCGTCCAGCACGTCGGCGGCGAGGTCGTAGTCCAGCGACGCGGTGGCATCCGACAGCATGAGCCGCATCCCGGACGGGCCGGGGCGCAGGATCACAAAGAACTCGTGGTCCACGTCCACCATTCCGAAGGACGCGCCCTCGGTACGCAGCGCCCGGACCTGCCGGGCCGCGTCATCAAGGCTTGTCAGCGCCGCATCCTCGAGACGGGTGATCTGCCACGAGCCGCCCTCCTGCATGACTCCGAGGGCGTAGCCGGTGACGGCGTCGTCATCATCGTGGCTCCCACTGTTACGAGGGCTTCGGTTGGAGGAGCTGGGCATGGGCTCAACCGTAGTCGGCTGTGAGAACCTTGTCAGGTGACGGCAGTGACGGACGTGTGTGTGCTCGGTGTCGGTCTGATCGGCGGCTCCCTGATGCGGGCCCTCGGACCCGATCGGGCGTTCGGGTGGAACCGGTCGGCGCCCGGCGCGGAAGCCGCCCGTGCCGCGGGCTTCGACGTGACCACAGATCTGGAACTCACTCTCCGCCGGGCCGCGCGACGGGACGCCCTCGTCGTCGTCGCCGTTCCCCTCCCGGCACTCGACGCGGTCCTGACCGCGGTGGCCGAGCACGCGCCGGACGTCGCGCTCACGGACGTGATCAGCGTCAAGGGGCCGGTCCTGGATGCGGTGCGGCGGCACGGACTGAACGCGCGGTTCGTGGGCGGGCACCCGATGGCCGGCACCGCGAATTCTGGCTGGGGCGCCACCGACCCCGACCTGTTCCGCGGCGCCACCTGGCTCGTCGCCGCCGACACCGATGCCGACCCCGACACCTGGTCGCGCGTCGCCGCCACAGCCATGGAGTGCGGGGCGCGCATCGTCTCGGCCACCTCCGCAGACCACGACGCCGCAGTGGCGCGCATCTCCCACCTCGGGCACGTCCTGGCCGAGGCCCTCGCGCTGTCCGGCGGACGTGGCGGGGACCTGGCCCTCGCGCTGGCGGCGGGCTCGTTCCGCGACGGCACCCGCGTCGCCGGGACCGCGCCCGACCTGGTGCGGGCGATCTGCGAACCCAACCGCGACGCGCTACTGACCGTGTTAGACGAATGCCTGGCCGACCTGGGTGCTGCGCGCGAGTCCCTGGTCCGGGAGGGGACGCTGGGGTCGCTCGTCGACGACGGGCACCACGCGCGCCGGAGCTACGAAGACGTGCAGGCGAAGCGGGATGACGACGATGATCTCGCCACCGGGATCAGACCAGGGGCGCCGGGGTGGCTGGAGATGCTGCGGGCGTCAGGGGCGCAGGGCAGCGCCGTGACTCTGTCCGACTGAGAGCGTCAGACCCGGCGGCTGAGGCCCGGAATGTCGATGATCATGCCGTCGGAATCCACGGTCGCGCTGGTGGAGGCGGTAGCGGTGATGCCGTGGACCTGTTCGCCGTCGCTCGACATGGTGATCGAGTCCTCGGTCACCTCAAGCGTCATGGAGTCCACCGACAGGACCCGCTGCTCCGCGGAGTCCTGCTGGCGGTGCAGGCCCAGGCGGCGGATGATCACGCTGGCGAAGAACACGCTCAAGGTGATGTCAACGTCCATCACGCCCTCGCCGCCCACTCGGGAGCGGATGTCACTGGGATCGTCGAGGAGCCAGGCCCCCTCGGCGTCGCAGGTCAGGTCAATCGTGCGCTCGTAGTCCTCGGTGGTGACCGTCAGCTGGACGCGGCGCAGGGCCTGATCGGAGCTGATCTCCGCCTCGTATTCGAGGGTGAAAGCGGAGTGATCGGTGTGCGCGGCGGCGACGATGCGTCCACGGGCGCGGGCGGCGTCTCCCCTGCTCACCACTCTGACCTGCTCGATCAGTCTGCCGGTCTCGGAGATCCACGTGTACAGGCGAGGGGCCGAGGCGCGCTGCGCTTCGGACTGCGGCGAGGGCGACTGAGAAGCGTTCACAGCCCCCACGGTAGGAAACTCCGGGCGGAAACGCACATCCGCTCCCGTCGACGACGTCCGGTGTGGACCAATTCCCGAGCTCGAAGTCACGGTCAGCGGGGCCGTAGCTCCACTCGCGCCCGACGCCACGGGTACAGCGTCACGTTGCGCGAGCGCGGCCACTCGCGCCCGCTGCCCACCTGATCGATCCGGTAGCGCTCGAGTAGCTGACGCAGAATCACCTGACCCTCCATCATCGCGAAGGACGCCCCGATGCAGCGGCGCGCGCCACCACCGAAAGGTAGCCATGTGGTGGGCGTGGGCACGTCTCCCAAGAATCGCTGCGGGTCGAATTCGCGCGGTGACGGGTAGGCCCCCTCCCGGCGATGCGCCAGGACGATCAACGGGGAAACGGTCGTGCCCGCCGGATAGGTGCGCCCTCCCACGGTGGCCGGTTCCTGCAACTCCCGCAGCACCATGGGCACCACGGGGTGCAGTCGTAGGGCCTCCTTGAGGACGGCGTCCATGTACTCGGACCCGCCTTCCGCCATCTCGGCGACGCAGCGGTCCTGAACGCCCGGATGCCGGGCGAGCTCGAGCATCGACCAGGCCATGGCGGTGGCGGTGGTCTCGTGACCCGCGGCAACCAGGGTGATCAGCTGGTCCCGCAATTCCTCGTCCGCAAGTCCCCGTGCCTCCTCTGACGAGGCCCTGACCAGTAAAGAAAGCAGATCGCGACGCTCAGCCAGCCCAGGGTCCCGGCGCGCCGCCGCGATCTCCTCGTCCAGAAATTCGTGGATCGCCCCCAAGTCGCGGACTTCGCGGCTCCACGGAGGGAAACGCCGGAGGGCAGGGAAGTTCATGCCGATCATCACCACCGGTCCGGCGTCCACCGCCCGGGCCACGATAGGCCGTATCCGGTCCAGTCGGTCGGAGTCGGTCACGCCGAACACCACACGCAGGATCACCTCCAGAGTGAGCTGGTTGAGCAGGATGTGAGCGCGCACCCGACCGGAGCGCGGCCAGCGGTCCAGTTGCTGGCGGGTGACCTCTTCGACCAGAGAGCGGTAGCCGGCGATCTCGCGCCGACCGAACGCTGGTGCCAGGAGTCGCCGGGCTCGGGCGTGGTCGTGACCGTCCTGGAGCAGGAGCGAGTGGGCGCCGAGGATCGGGCGCAGGAGTTCGTTGCCCTTACCCGCGTGGAAGATCGACGGCGACCCGGCAAACACGTCTTTGATGTCCGCGGGGTCGGCTAGCCCGATGATCTTCCGTCCCCCGGGCAGGTTCTTGAGCGAGAACGGGACGCCGTACCTTCTGGCCGCGGCCGGGAAGAGTGCAGCGGGCGCGGCCAGGGTGAGCACGGCCTGTACGAGCGCGGGCAGGCGGTGGGGGCCCGGGGGCAGTCGGTCGTCCATGCCGCTCACCGTACGAGTGGCATAGCAGGTTCGTACCCGATTCCTACTGGACCGCACCACGAGTCCTCGTTTCTGTCACCATGGTCCGGTGAGAAGACTCGGCTACGTAGCGGCGAGACGCCTCGCGCTCGAGACTCTGGGATGGACGCTCATCGTCCTGGGGATCGCCGCACTGTTCCTCCCCGGCCCCGGGCTGCTCATGCTCTTCGCCGGGACGGTGGTGCTCTCGCGGCAGTATGAGTGGTTCGACCGGCGGCTACTCACGGTCAAGCGTCTCGCCATGGAGGGCGCCTCCCACGGCGTCCAGTCGTGGCCCAAGATCGCGGGCTCGCTTCTCGGCGTGGCATGGCTGGTCGGACTGGGCCTGTTCTGGGGCATCGGCTCGTCGGTCCCGACCTGGTGGCCGCTCCCGCCCGACCTGTGGCTGATCGGCGGCTGGGGCACCGGCGGCACCCTCGTCTTCTCGGGCCTGGTCGGGTTGGCGCTGCTCGTCTACGCGTTCCGCCGGTTCCGCGGCAACCCGTATGACCACGAGGCCGAGGTGGTCCACGACCACCGGCGCCGCGAGGAACGGCGCCGGTTGCGAGCCGCGCGGCGCCGCGCCCGCACGGACGTCACGTCAGACTGAACCTCTCCTCGCCGCCCACCTCGATCAGCCGCTGCTCACCCCGCACGCTCACTCGTACCGGGGTCGCGTCGATCACGCCGTCGCGGTGACGGACCACCACCTCGTCCGTCATCACCGTCACGGTGAGTGGCGAGCGCAGGTAGGTCATGCTGAACGAGACCCCGTCGATGGCGCTCGGCAGGTTCGGGTCGAAGTGCAGCATTCCGCCCTCGACCCGCATCCCGGCGTAGAACCGCTGCACGAGGTCGACCGTTCCGGACATGACCCCCATGTGGATGCCCTCGCGGGTCGTGCCGCCCTGGATGTCGTGCACATCGCTGCCCAGCGCGACCTTGAACCTCTCCCAGGAGCTGTCGGGATCGAAGCGGGCGAGCACTCCGGCGTGGGTGACGTACGAAAGGGTCGACCCGTGGGAGGTGCGGTGGTCGTAGTACTCGATCGTCCGACGAGCGGCGTCCTCGGGGAACTCGTACCCGAGGCGCGTGAACACTTGGCGCAGTTCCTCGTCGCTGAACAGGAAGAACAGCATCACCGCATCGGCCTGCTTGGCCAGTTTGTATCGATCCGGCGTGTCGCCCTCGGCCTTGAGGATCCGGTCCAGGCGCTGGATGTTGCCGTACTCCGCGCGGTAGGCGTCCCAGTCCAACTCCTCCAGCTCGTCGTACCCCTCGAACTGGCTGATGATCCCGTCGTGGAACGGCACGAACATCTTGCGACTCATATCCCGCCATCGCACGATCTCCTCGTCCCGGAGTTCGAGCCGGGCCCGGACCGCGTTGGCGCGCGGGGCCGGGAGGAGGTCGAGCAGGCCGGCTGCGATGTCGCAGATCCACGCGACGAACACGTTGGTGTAGGCGTTGTTGCGCAGCCCGCCCTCGTCGGCGCCGGGGTGCTTCTCGTGGTATTCGTCCGGGCCCATGACGCCATGGATCTCGTAGCGGTCCCGCTCGGGCGAGTAGTGGGCGATCGACGACCAGAACCGGGCGATGCCGAGCATGAGCTCGGCGCCGCGGTACTCAAGGAACATGGTGTCCTCGGTGATGGTGAGGTACTGCCAGATGTTGTAGAAGATCGCCGCGCTGACATGGCGTTGGTTGTGGGAGAGGTCCTCATGCCACTTACCCGACATGGGGTTGAGATGCATGGACTGGGTCTGCTCGCTGCCCAGCGACCCGCTCTGCCACGGGAACATGAAGCCCTCAAAGCCCGCTTCTCGCGCGGCGGCGCGCGCCTCCGACAGCCGCCGGTAGCGGTACATGAGCAGGCCACGGGTGATGTCGGGCGTCCGGAACGTGAGGAAGGGAAAAACAAAGAGTTCGTCCCAGAAGACGTGCCCGCGGTACGCCTCGCCGCTGATCCCGCGGGCCGGAACGCCGGCGTCCAGGTCCGCGGTGTGGTGAGAGCAAGTCTGGAGGATGTGGCTGATGTGCACGCGAATCAGGTGCTGAGCCTCGGCGTCGCCGAGGATCTCCACATCACAGCCCTGCCACAGGCGCTTCCACGAGGAGGTGTGGTGGTTGTAGGCGGGCGCGAATCCGCGCGACCTCGCCACCGACCGGTGGGCGCGGACGAGGGTGTCCCCGGTCGCCGGGTCGCGGGAGGTGAAGATCGCCACGGACTTCTCGATCCGCGTCGGTCGCCCCTCGCTTAACTCCAGCGTCAGGGTCTGCTGGATGTAGTCGTCGTCCTGGTAGTTCGTCCGCTCGACCTCGATCTCGGTCTCCCCCGAGAACACCTGGGTCCGGGCGGCCACGCTGATGAACACCTCCGACTGGCGGGTGCGCGTCTTGAGGCCCATCACATCCGTTTCGAACCGGGCGGTGCGTTCGGTACGCAGGTGATGCCGGGCCAATTCCCGGTAGCGGGGCACCCCGCCGTTCTCGACCCCGCCGTCCAGCGCGGTGACCACCTCCACCTCGCCGGACCAGTTGACCGGCGTGAGCGTCCACTCCAGGTAGGCGTGGTGCAGGCTCGCCATGGACACGAACCGTCGACTCACGAGCTCGGTCTCGCGCCCCTGCGCGTCCCGGAACCGCAGCCGACGGGTGAGCAGGGCCGTGGGCAGGTGGAGTTCATGGTGGTAGTCGAGGATCTCCACCTCCGCGAGCCGGAGGACCTCCGCGCCGTCGATGCGGAGCTTGAGCGGCAACCAGTTGGGGAGGTTGACCAGGTCTTCGTTGTGGACGGGGACGCCGCCCATCATGGTGGTGGCCTGGTTGAAGAGGCCGTGGATGTAGGTGCCCGGGTAGTGGACGTCGTCGGCCTCCTCCCACTCGGCGGCGCCCCGGGTGGCCATGTACCCGTTGCCGGTGGAGGTGAGGGTCTCGCGCAGCCCCTCGTCGTCGGCGTCGAAGCCGATGTAGGACAGGGTGAGGGCGTCGTCGCCAACCGGCGGTGGGACCGCGCGGTCGCCGGCGGGTGTCTGACTGCTCGTTGAAGTGCTCACTCCTGCGACACAACCACAACGTGGGCGCGGCCGAGGGCGGTCTCGCGACGAAGCCCTGGAAGATCGTCATCTAGAGGTGACCCGACAGTCGCCCCTCTGCGCTATGATCTACATCACAGTCGGGACGGCCGGGGCCGCGCCGCGAGCCCTGTTGTCGACCGTTCCGTCGCACCCAGGGGGTCATCATGACCGTTCAACTCATCCAGATTACCGAGGACGTCGCCGACCGCCTCCAGGTCCTCACCACACCGACGACGTGCCAGATCGGCGATGCTCGCATGATCATCATCGACCTACTCGGCTCCGGCCCGTCGTGGCCACTGTCCGTGCTGGTCGACCGGGTCTGCACCGCGTACGAGGCGCCGGATGGCGAGCGTCTCATGGTCGACCTGCGCGACCGCGAGGGACTGGCCGACGACGAACTCCGTGACGAGCCCGCACTGAAGCACGTGCGGTGGGTCCGGGCCACGCGACTGGCGCTACGCGAACTGACCGATGCCGGAGAGGTGCGGTGGAGCCTGCCGTCCGACGACCCGGACGAGGCCGACCATCCGGAGGTCGAGGTATTGATGTCCGGCGCCGAACCGCGCGCGATCCGGATCTACGTGGGCGAGCCACTGCCCGACGGTTCGGTCTCCTTGCGGTAGCGCACGGCCACCGCGAGCATCACTGCGCCGACGGCGATGAAGGACAACACACGGAACAGTCCGGGCAGGGTGGCCAGGTCGAGCAACAGCAGTTTCGCCAGGGCGAGTGAGCCCAGGATGAATCCGAGCCTTCGCGCGTCGCTGATACGCGGGTTCGGGGTGAGCACCAGCCAGGCCGCACAGCAGGCCCACAGCACGGTCACCACCAGGTGCGCGGCGAGAAAACCGTTGCGTGCCGCTCCGGCCAGATCACCGATCACGACACCGGCCGCGACCACCGCCACCGACAGGCTCGCCAGCGCGACGACCGCGCCCACCATGACCACGCGCCTCGACTCACCCGCTAGTCGACGACGCGCCCACCACGTGACGGCGATCGCCAGTGCGGTGATGGCGACCGCCGAGACCACGTCCCAGTAGGAGAACTCCAGCAGCGCCAGACGCGCACTGAGAGCGAAATGCGGCTGGTTGACGCCCACGTGGACGAGCACCGCGAGCACGGCGGCTGCCCCCGCGACCCACTCCACCCATCGGCGCGCCCACAGCCCTGCGGCCACGACGTAGGCGAGAGCACTCAGGGTCAGTGCGAATCCGGTCAGCTCGCGCCCACCCAGTTCCACCCAGGCCAGCAGAAGGAGCGCGCTCCCGACCACCCCCGAGACGGCGCAGAGCAGCCCGTGGGATTTGTCCCGCCCGGCGCGGCCCGCCAGGACCGCGACGATCAGGTAGGCCGCGACCGCAGCGAGCAGCAGACCGAGAGGCCACCCCGGCCGGAGCAGCGGAACTTCCGGCAGCACGGCGAGGGGGACGGCGGTGGGGATGACGACGAGGGCGGCGTTCTCGATGGCCGGGCTGCGGCGGACGGTGTCGAACCAGGCCACCCCCAAAGCGACAGCGGCAAAGACGAGTGCGGTCACGATGAGCGCAATCTGCTCGACGCGACTATGCAGGGCCGCCTGCGAGAGATAGCCCGTCAGTGTGAGTCCGGGGATGACGGACCACACCACGCGGACGACCGTTCCGAGGTCGGCAGCGAGGGCCGCGGTGGCGAGTCCGACGATGGCGATGAAGATCGGCAGCTCGATGCCGTCCGAGATGAGGGGCGCCAGCAGCATCGTGCCGGCCGAGACGAGGCAGGCCAGCAACCCGGAATGCCAGCGTCGGGCCAACACCATCCCGGCGAGCGCGAGGCCGCCGACGAACATGTAGGCGGCCGGGACGGGGATCCACAGGTAGAGGGTGGTGCTGGCGATGACATCCAGCATCGCCGCGGCCAGGCCGGTGCCGACTAGGGCGAGAGCACCGGGATTGACCTTGGTCTCGGCACCGGGATCGTGACGGGATTGCAGGAGCAGTCCCAGCCAGATGAGTACGACCGCCAGGACCGCGGCGGCCAGCACCCGCGCGAGCGGCGGGAACAGCCCAGCCTGGATGGCCACGACCAGCAGGAACGCGATGCCGGCGAGCATGACCGATCCGCCGATCGCCGCGATCACACTTGCCGCGGTGATGCGTGAGCTTCTCCGCCGCGGCACTCCCGCAGATGGATGCACCGGCCGGTCCGTGGGCACTTGATCCGGGAGCTGCGGCCGGCCTGCTGGTGGCGCGTGGTTCCCCGGGTGTGCGGGCGGTCGCCAGGGTTCATTCGCGCGCGATGGCCGCCAGGGTGCATTCGCGCGAGGTGGCCGCCAGGGCCCTGGCGCCGGCGGTGGCACGGGCCCTGGCGCCGGCGGTGGCACGGGCCCTGGCGCCGGCGGTGG
>NZ_AGFF01000007.1 GCF_000226215.1 Dietzia alimentaria 72 | reverse complement strand
CTGATCACCGTTGAGGGCGACGGGTACACGCTGGCCAGCAATAGGCAGCGCCTCGCACCGATCGTGGCCGGCCCCGACGCCAAGCTCGCCGCGGATGACCGGGCCCTCGACCCCGCCGGGTGGTCCCTCGATCGGCTGATCTTCGCCGCCTGGTGGGTCCATGTCGGTTCGGACCGCGACCACGAAGCGCTCGCGATCCCTGAGTCGTGGGACGGCACCACCGCCGCTCACCTCGTGACCCTCGAGCTCGACTACGACTACCCGCTGTCTGCGGTCGAGGAAGCGCTACTGCGTGAGTACAACGCGTTTCAGGAAGGTAGCGACGACGACCAGCCTGCAGAGGATGACTAGCCCGCAGGCCCGTCTCGCTGACGCCTGGTGGGCCTCTCTCCCACCGGACCGGCAGGCCCAGATCTTCCGTTGGATCGCCGGCCGTGAAGCCGCCCTTGACCACCCGCCCATCCCTGGGCAGACCGATCTCCTCACCGAACTCGACCAGAGGACCACACCATGACCACCACGCAACGGCCCACCGCGGCTGGAGTGTTCATCGTCCGCGATGCGGACGTATGCGCAGCGCTCGAGCAGCTCCTAGCCCCTCACCGCATTGACGAAGGCGCGGCCCGCGCCACCGAAATGCTGAACAGCGCCGAAGCGCACGCGTCGAAGCTCACCGGCGACCCCGCATCGCACCTGCCCGAGACGATTGAGCAGTTGCTCGACCACGTCCACAAAGACGGCCAGACCCGCTCCAAGCAAGACCTGGCTGACGCCCGGGACCAACGCGACGCTCTGGCGAAGAAGCTGCGGGATACCGAGAAGGAGATCCGCGTCAGCGAGTCCTCGATCGCTCGCACTGAGCGCGATCTCGACGAGGCTAACGCCCAGTTGAAGGATGCGTTGGCCAAGATCACCAGCCTGGAGTCGGATGTCGCAACAGCCGGCCGCGACAGCGAGCTTGCCGAAGGGGAGCTGAACAAACTCCGCAACACCGTCGCCGATCTTCACTCCAAGCTCGAGAAGACCCGCGCCACGCCCGCGCCCGCTGTCACGACCGGGTCCCGCAACGCCGACAAGAAAGCGTTCGACGCCCTCGCAACCCGCATGGACAACCAAGCACTCGGTCAGCCCAAATCCGTCGGCGACGTCCTCCGCCTCGCAGCGCGCGCCATCCGGGACGAGATCGACACCGTCTACGCCAACACCAAGAAGGCATCATGACCGACACAACCCCGCACCTGATCGTCGTCGACGTCGAAACGTCTGGTCTCGATCCAAACATGCACGATGTCCTGGAAGTCGCGGCCATCGACCTGACCACTGGTGCGGAGCACTACTTCGTACCGACTCCCACTTCGCTGGGGTGGCGCACTTTGGCGAGTGGCCCCGCGATGCGTGTGAACCGGTACTTCGAGCGCGCCGTCTATGACAACACCCTCGACGAGAGGGACACGATCAAGGCGTGGGAGGAGCTCGCCACGATGCTTGACGGCAACATTCTCGCCGGGGTTAATCCGTGGTTCGATGCCGCGTTCGTGGACGCGGCACTGGCTCACCACCGCATCGAGTGTCGTAGAAGCCACAGGCTCCGGGACCTCGCGACGTACGCCGCGGGCGTCCTCGGAACCGATCCGAGCGAACCCGCCTCGGCGGCTGACATCTTCGCCATCCTCGACGTCACCAACGAGGAAGCGCATTCCGCACTCGGTGATACCCGAGCTACCGCGCGCGCGTTCCAACTCCTGCGAGGTGGCGAGTGATGAGTCTTGACGATTCGTGCCGCGAGCTCGCGGCGAAGATGACCGACGACGACCTCGTGGCCGGCCTCACTGCCCTCGGCCCTGATTCCCCTCTCCTGCCTGCCGTGCGGGCTGAGGTTCGTCGCCGTTTGACCGACCGAAATGACGAGGTGACCTGATGAGCCACTGGCTCGCTTTGATCCCCCACCTGCCCGCCTGGACTGGCTGGGCAACCATGCAGCGTCTAGCTCGAGGAGAAGCACGATGGTGATCGCGCACCCAGATACCGAACTCGATCGCCGGCATTTGACGATCGACTACTCGTCGGGGCATGTCCTGATCGACGGCCGGCCGATCGGCACTTTCGTAGCGGAGCAGGGCCCGGAGATCGTCGCGTCCCCCGCACCTGACCTGTACGTGGTGAACGTGCCGATGTTGGTGAAGTCGGTGACGTTCTTGCCGTCCGGTGAGCACTTCACCGCTAGGGCAAGCTTCAGCCGCGCAGTCGCGGGAATCCGAGCGGCCTTTTCTCAGATGGCTGGCCCGCCTGTGAAGTACAGCGCCGATGATGTCCGTCTCGCTCTGGCCCAGGCCATACCTGACCGATTTGAGATCGAGCGGGTTATGAACGTGCTTAGCGAGGTCGCGCCATGACCACCAACGAATGGACCCGATCCGACTTTGCCAGGCTTGACCTTCACCCGATGTCGACCCCGACCACGGTGCTCGACGAGGTCGCGGCATGGCTGAACGTCCACCACCCGAAGTCGGAGCCCAGCGTCAACTGGGAAATGGTCGCGATAGACATGCAAGGTGAACGCAACGAGGCCACTACCCGCGCCGAGCATGCCGAGCGTGAGCGCGATGAGGCTGTAGCCCGCGCAGAGAAAGCCCGCGACACCGCCGCTACCCGCGCCGAGCAACTCGACAAGCGTGCCAGTCAGGCCAACGGCCGCGCCGACCGCGCCGAGGCTAAGGTCCGGGAGTTGGAGAAGGCCAAGGTGGACCTCACCGCCCGAGCACGGGTCGCCGAGATGCGCCAGCCCGGCTCAGCGCCTTCCCGCGACGAGATCTGGGACGTGATCCGCGACTGCCTCAATGTGTGGGGCATTACCGACCGGAGCGTTGGGCAGATGGCGGACTCTGTACTGGCGTTGGTGTCCGGCGCCGACCCCGCCGTCTACGTCGTGCGGGAGAGCCACATCCACGCGCTCACCGACCCGGAGGACGCGCGGGACTTCGCTCTCGCGGACGGCCAGTGGGAGTTCCGCGACCCCACCGACAGCGATCTTGACCATGCGTGGGACGAGATCGAGTCAGACCTGCGGTACCTCATCGCGGTCCGTCGGGCTCGCGCGATCGAGGCTGAGGCCACCGTCGACCCGGTGGAGGAACTGGCCGCCGAACTCGACGCCGCTGTCCACGGGGCCCTGGACTCCATAGCCGACATGATCAAGAAGATCACCGGCGGCGCGGTCGACTTGAATTTGGTAGACGAGCTGATGCCTGGTGTCGCAGACGAGTCGCGCCGCGTCGCTCGCCAGGTGCTTGCTCAGGGCGGGAGCAACTCGTGACCGGCATGGACAACACCATCGAACAGGTGGCCGAGGCGATCCGTCGTACGCGAGAATTCCAGGCAGGCGCAGCGTTCGGCGTCCCGGAAGACGCACACGAGGACTACGCACTCGGTGTCGCCCGCGCTCTCGCCGCCGCTGGTCTGCTCGCCCCCGCGCCACTGGTCGAGGAGACCGAGACAGTCCAGATCGTGGAATGGGGTGGACGGCCCGCAGTGGTCGAACGCCGCCGCCGATGGGTTACCGACTGGGAGCCTGCCGACCGGGCCGAGGGTGACGGGAGCGCAGGCCAATGACCAATGTGTGGTTCACCGCAGACATGCTCAACGGTGCCGAATCCACGCGGATTGAACTCGCCGCACAGGTGATCGACGTGGCTATGCGGTCGTGGGAGTACCGGTGGCTGGACGAGCCCAACGACCGAGCCGAGGTCATCGCCCGCGCCCTACACTCTGCTCTCTTGTTGGCCCCCGATCCGCGGCCTGCACGGTGGTGGCGCGTCATAGGGGCAGATAACCAACTGTGGGCTGAGACCAGCAGCGAGAGCGAGGCCCGAACCAAGATGCGGCCTGGCGACACGCTGTATCGGCTGTGGGAGGCCATGCCTGCAAGCCAATGCCAGCAATGGGTTCCCGCCGACCTGGCCGAGGGTGACGGGAGCGCAGACACATGACCGCCGGATTTCCGCACGAGTTCGCCGCACCCAGAGACTGCAACCACCACTGGGAACCCGTGTCGATGGTGATGGAAACGCAACTCCTCGACGAGTACGGGCGGGTGCAGGTTCGCCAGCCCGACATCCACGAGGGCCGCGTCTACTTCATCTGCCGGGGATGCGCCTGCCACACGTACATGACTACTCAGTGGCTGGGTGTGCGGATGTACGGCAGTGAGGACGCCATCGACCAGGAGCGCCGAGGGCTGGGCAGCGACGGATACAACCGTCCAGCGTGGGCGCTCGAAGACGACGGGAGGGCGGACACATGAGCGGGTTTCTTGAGTCCTCCGTCGTCCCGGCGGCCCGACCGGAGGCGCATGTGCGGCCATCCGATCAAGTCTCGTGGAAACAGGAAGAAGCGCGCCTCGAGCGCCGCGAGCAAGCGCGACGCCGGGCACAGAAACGCAGGGGCGGGAGCAGCCGATGAGCATGTCCGCGATTGATAAACGCATCAAGAATGCTCGCCTCGCCGTCGACCGGGCGCGCGACCCGGAGACGGTACGCCGGGCTCGCAAAGATCTCGCTCACGCGCTGAGGCTCAAGGACCAGTGGAAGGCCACCAAACGATGAGCAGTCCTACGCTGCCACGCTCGCCACCACCCGACCACCGTCCTGCCCTGCGCGACCCTGACCCGAGAGGCCACCCGTGTTCTTCCAGATCGATGACCAGCTCCCGAACTCGCAGAAGCATCGGGACCTGGCCGACTCCGTTCTGGACGGTGACCTTCGCGGCCCGGCGGCAGGGTTCCTGTGGGTGATGGCCGGTGCTGACTGCCAAGCAACCTTGTCCGATGGGATGGTGACTCGCTCCCAGATCGCCCGGTTGATGCCGGACGCTGGACTGGCGATCGAGCTTGCCGGGATCCTCGTCGGGGTTGGCCTGTGGCATGAGCCTGGTCATGACTGCCCACGTTGCGAACAGCCGCCGGAGAAGGGGTGGATCTTTCACGACTGGTGGGATCTCGGTTACGACCGGGCCGACCAGGTGAAGACCACTCGCCGTAAACGGCGTGAGCTCAAGGATTCCAAGCTGCATGCCCAGGTGTGGGCGCGTGACTGCCTCGATCCGTCTGACCCGACGGTCGCGGAATGTCGGTACTGCGGTGCTGTACTCAAAAAGTACGACCACCGCGGTACGCGCAAGGCGCACCTGGACCACGTCGACCCGACCAAGGCGGCAGGCCCGGAGAATGTTGTCCTCGCGTGCGGGGACTGCAACCGCCGCAAGGGACAACGCACACCTGCCCAGGCCGGGATGACCTTGTCCCCGCCCCCTGCCCATAGCGCCGGCCGTGTGCCGGGCACGCTCGCAGGCCCCAGCGCGTCCGTCGCTGGACCCGACTCGACTATGCCGGCCGCTGGCCCGGCACGCCGCCCTCGTGTGAACGCAGGCCCCACTGGATCGCCGCACCGCGCCGCTGACCGTCCTCGGTCGCCGCATCGCGCCGCTGAACCCCAGGGATCGCCGCACGAGGCCGCTGTGACCGGGACGCCCGGCGCTGTCGTCGACGGACCGCAGGACGTACAACGAGGGCCGCGCGTACCCGACGAGCACCCACCGGCCGACCCACCGCCGACCCGATCGCAAACCCATCGGGTAACCCAACCGAAACCCGAACCAGATCGTGTCCCCGTACGCGCGTCGCGCGCGCACCCGGGCAGGGCAGGGTCAGGGCAGGGAGTGGGTAGGGGTGTGGGGAAGGGCCAGGGTCCGGGTGACGGCCAGGGCTCGGGTCAGCCGTCCGGTTCTAGGAAGCGGCGTCGGCGTGGTCGTGGTGGTCGTTCTCCGGCTGGTGGTGAGGGTGTGCCTTCTGCTGGTGCTTGTCCTGAGGTGGAGGTGGCTGGCAGGTGGGGGTCTCCCTACTACGGGCATGCCGGTCCTCCGCTGTTGGTGGAGGGCTCGGACTGTGATCGTCATGGTCTGCCTGAGCCGTGCCGCAAGTGCAAGACCGAGAGTGAGGCCGGCTGATGCTGCCACTCCTGTTCGACCTGTTCGACCCCGTATCCCAGGAGACTTCGTGACTGAGACGTTCCTCGACCGGCAGGCTGTGCGCACTCTGGCCACCGATTGCAAGATCATCGCTGACTCGTCCGCCGAGTTGCTGCGCATCGCTCGTCTGGAGACCAGTCCTCCCGGTGGGCGGACTGCGCGTAACCCGCGGGTGCCGGGCTCCCGGCCTCCGTTGAACATCGGGGCCCTGTCGGTGGCGAACGAGATTCACACCTGTCTGATGGAGTGGTCTCGCTACCTGAAGGAGAGTGCTGCCGTTGATCTGCCTGAGCATGACGACGACCGGACGCTTGCACTTCATCTCGGTGTGCATGTGCATCGGATCGCGCAGCAGTCGTGGTCGCAGGACTGCGCGGACGAGATTGGTACGTGGGCCGCGACCATCCTCGCGCTCACAACCCCGCCCCCCTCTCGGCGTATCGATGAGTATTCGACCGCCCAACGTGCCGAAGGATTGGCTACCGCCCAGGTGTCCGCGGAGATGTGCGCGGACCTGGTCGAGGAGTACACGCGGGGCGAGCACCGGCCGTCGGCGCAGCAGATCCGCAAGTGGGGGCAGCGTGAGAAGGTGGCGGTGTACGGCCCGCCCGGGTGTCGCATGTATGCGGTCCGTGAGGTGATCGACCACATGCGACACGCGAAGCGGAGAAAGTGATCGGTCTGTCCAAGACGGTGTGCTAGGCTTCGCCTTGCGAGCGCGGTGGGTCCACTGGACCGCCGCGCTTCGTCGTTCCCGCCTGTGGTCGGCGTGTGGAACCCGTGAGCCCACGCCGCGGCAATGAGCGTGGAACTACTCCCGGCCGGCGCCACCTGCGTGCACCTTCCAACAGGCCAGCCCTTGGGCATGGCGCGCACATGACGCGGTGCTCCGGCCGGGCACTAACCAGAAAGGCAACCGACGTGACCGACGCGGACCTGCTCGACATCGTCACTCGCACCGTCCTCAGTGACATCGCCACAGGTGGAGACGTCATGGCCATCCAGCATTCCGGCCTCCCCATCCTCGAGGCGTGCACCAGCCTGTACGGCTGGGCCGATCCGCGCGACACGATTGCACGCGCCGAGATGAACGCAGTGCAGTTCGTGCAAGCTCTTCACCTCGCCCGCCACCCTCAACGGCCCACCCTCTAGGTCAACCCTTCACCCTCTTGGAGGCACATATGGCGAGGACCGGGGCGAGGCCTTACCGCCGCAATCGCGCTCGCATCTTGGCCGGTAACCCCGTCTGCACCGAGTGTGGCCAACCTATCGATACCTCGATCACTGATCAGTACGACCCCGGGTACCCGACCGCCGACCACAAGGTCCCTTATTCGCGTGGCGGGACCGACGCCTTGGACAACCTGGCCCCGATGCACCGCGGCTGCAACCTCGCGAAGCACTCCAAGCCCCACTCGAACCTGATCCGGCGGTCCCGTGACTGGGTCTGAGCCCGCAGATCCCGACGCCTCTCGTTGATCGGGGTGGGGAGGGGGTGACCCCCTCGAGGCCTCTTTGGGCGCATGACGGCGAGGCGACCAATATCCCCCCGGACCTGCTAAAACACATCCCCCCGAGCTGAAATGGCGAGGTGTCGAATTGAGCGGAAAACGGCCCGTTCTCGCTGCAGCGGCAAGTAGGGGCAACCGTAGAAACACGCTGACCCGGCTCCGGGACGTGGTTGCCTGGTCGGTCGACAATTCCGACTCGCCACGCGATATCGCGACACTTGGTCGGCTGATGATCGGCGTACTCGACGAGATCGAAGCGTGTCCTGCTCCGACGACTAAGAAGCGGGAGGCGACACCACTCGATGAGTTCACCGAGCACTTGCGGGCTAAGCGTGCCGCCCAGGATCAGAACCGCGCCGCCGGCGGCTGAGTCCTATGGCCCAGATGCCGCGGCTCTCGCGGCTGGATACGGACTACGGCCGGACGACTGGCAGCAGCTCGTCCTCGACGACATGCTCGGGTTGACTGCCGATGGCAGGTGGTCCGCCTCGCAGGAAGCCCTCTCGTGCCCTAGGCAGAACGGTAAGAACGGCATCATCGAGGTCCGTGAACTGTTCGGCATGGTCGGGCTCGGCGAACGGATACTGCACACCGCCCACGAAGTTAAGACCGCCCGCAAGGCGTACCTACGGCTTCTAGGGTTCTTCGACAACCAGAAGAGATACCCGGAGTTGCACGACCTGGTCGAAGAGATCCGCAAGACCAACGGCCAGGAGCAGATCCTGCTGAAGAACGGTGGGTCAGTTGAGTTCATCGCGCGCTCGAAGGCCTCCGGGCGAGGCTTCACCGCCGATGTCCTAGTGATGGACGAGGCTCAGGATCTCAACGATGACCACTTAGCCGCGCTTCTGCCGACCATCTCCTCGGCGCCGCTGGGAAACCCTCAGCAGATCGTCGCCGGCACACCGCCGGACGGCATCGGCGGCGAGGTGTTCACCCGACTTCGACAGGCCGGAATAGACGGGTCGCATCCTCGGCTGGCTTACCACGAGTGGTCAGCCCCCGAAGATGTTGACTTGGACGACAGGCAAGCGTGGATCGAAGCCAACCCGTCCCTCGGGATCAGGCTGCAGATGTCGGTCGTCGAGGACGAGCGCGCGGCAATGGACGACGAGACGTTTTCCCGTGAGCGGCTGGGCATCTGGAACGCCGGCAACTCCAACGCGCCGATTGATCCGCAGTCGTGGGCCGCGGTCGCTGATACGGAGTCTCAGATCGCCGGGCGGCCGGTCGCTGCAATCGACGTCGCGCCGGACAACCGGACGGGGTCGGTCAGTGTGGCCGGGCGCCGGGCGGATGGGCTGGTGCACGGCGAGCTCGTGGAGAACCGCGCCGGTTGCGGCTGGATCGTGGACTACATGAAGGCGATGCACCGTAAGCACCCGCTGAAGGTGGTGCGGGTGCAGGGCGGCAACGCACCCTCGTCTCCGCTGATCGATCCGCTCAAGGCCGCTGGGCTGCCGGTGGAGGTCACAGGGCCCAACGATGCGGGAACGGCTTGCGCGAGCTTGTACGCGGCGGTCATGGACCGCTCTTTCCGCCACCTGGACCAGCCGGTGGTGAACGCCTCGCTCGCGGATGCCCGCAAGCGCGCGCTCGGCACGGAGGGGCTGTGGGTGTGGAACCGGAAGAACACTGCGGTGGACATCACCCCGGTGATCGCGTTGACGTTGGCGGTCGCCGCGGTCGATGCGACCCCGCCCCCGCCGAAGGTGCGGGTGTCGAACCAGATGTACGGCTTCAACTGAGTAGGGGGTGAATGGCATGGATAAGCTCGATCCGAGGGTGGAGAAGGGCATGGCGGCCTTGTTGGACACCCGCCCGGTGTTCGATGCGCGACGCAGGGCGTACGCGGGCGAGCATGAGTTGCCGTTTGCTCCTGAGGGGGCGTCTGCGGAGTACATGGAGTTGCGCAAGATGGCTTCGCTTCCGCTCGTGCGTCTCGCGGTCCGGACTGCGGCCCAGCGGCTGCGCTCGACGGGCGTGCGCACTTCGGCAGGCGAGGACTTCGACAAGGGATTGTGGCGAGTGTGGGCCGCGAATCGGATGCGCTCGCGCGCCCGGATCCCGTACGTGGACGGTCTTAGGCATGACCGCGGCATCGTGGCGGTGTGGCCGAATCCTCGGCGTCCTGATCAGCCGGTTGTGCGGCCGGAGTCGCCGGAGTCGGTGTGGGTCGAGCCGGATCCCGCTGATCCGTTCGCGTCGATCTGGGCGATCAAGCGGTGGACTGAGGCCGATGACCGTGGTCGCCCGAAGGTGGTCGTGGTGCTGTACACCGCTCAGGAGTGGGTCAAGTTCGCCGGCAGTGGTGATCGTCAGCTCGAGCGGGTGGACGGGGGCCGTAACCCGCTGGGGGCGGTGCCGTTTGTGACCTATGTGCCGGAGATCGATTCTCTGGCCGAGGGCACGTCGTATGTCGATGCGCTCATGCCTGCGCAGCGGGCCGTGGACACGATGCGGTTCAACGTGCTTCTGGCGGCGCAGTTCGCGGCGTTCCGGCAGCGCATCGCCACCGGCTATGACCCGGTCGTCCGCGACGAGAACGGTGAACCTGTGCCGATGAAGGGCGCGGACGGTGAGCCGATCCTGGACGAGCACGGGCAGGCCGTGGCGATGGTTAAGAGCCCCGGCAAGGTCGGGGTGGACCGGATGCTGGTGTTCCCCGGCGTCGACACCAAGGTGTTCGACCTGGCCGAGTCGAACCTGGCGAACTACATCACCGTCCTCGAGCATCTGATCGCCACCTTCGCCTCCACGGCGCAGGTGCCACCTCAGTACCTCGTCGGCGACTTCAAGAACGTCTCTGGTGACCTGATGCTGGCCACCGAGGCCACGCTGACCTCGTTCGTCGACGACCTGCAGACCTCGTACGGTGAGTCTGACAAGGAAGTGTTCCGACTGATCGATGTCGCGCGCGGCGGCGACGGGACCGCTTGTGATGACCTCGAGGTGGATTGGGCACCGTCGGCGCCGGAGGATGCGCAGCAGGTCGCCTCCGCTGCGGCTCAGATGGTGCCGAACGGTGCGCCGTTGCAGATGTTCCTGGAGCGGATGCCGGGCGCGAATCCGCGCACTGTGGAGCGGTGGATGAAGATGGCCTCCGATGAGTTGCAGCGCGCTCTCGGTGGTGACTTCGCGGCGGCCGTTGGTGAGAAGCCGGAGTTCGCCGACACCAAGGCGGTCAAGGACAAGGTCGACGCGCTCGGCTCTCTTCGTCGCGCCGGTGTGGTCCCGGAGGACGCAGCCGAGCAGGTTGGGCTCGACGTCGAGTTCACCGGCGCCGAGCCAGTGAGCTTGCGTCAGCCTGAATCCAAGTCCGGATCGCTCGAGGAGCTCTGATGACTCCCCTGGCGTTGGCCGGCGAGTTCTACCGCACTCAGGCGCGCCGGGATCGGCGCGCGGCGAACGCGGTGCAGGCACTCTGGCGGTCTGCGGATCCGATGGATCTGACGGGCTGGTTCGAGGAGCACGCCGACGAGCTCGTGCTGGCGATCCTCATCGCGCAGGAGGGCAATGCGGCCGAGGCGCAGGACTACCTCGAGGCGCAGACCGCCGAGCAGGGTGTACCGGCGGGCGGGGTATTGATCGACCCGGTCGCGTTCACCACTCCAGTCGAGGCGACGCGGGCGATGGCCTACTCGTCGTCGGTGCTGGCCGCCAAGACCACGATCGCGACTGGTGTGCCTGCGGCGGTGGCCACCAGGTGGGCCACGAAGCGTCTGGTGGGTCTGGCGTCCACGATGGCCGCTGACGCCGGACGTGAAGCCACGCAGGCCGGGATGACGTCCGCTCGGATGGACGGGTGGGTGCGGATGCTGCAGCTCCCGTCGTGCGACCGGTGTGTGGTCCAGGCCGGCAAGTGGTTCGAGTGGAACACCGGCTTCCAGCGGCACCCGAACTGCGACTGCGTGCATGTGCCGGTCGCTAAGCGGCGGGACGCGCCGGACTCCGCGATCGACCCGGTCGCCGCGGTGCGCGCTGGACAGGTCAAGGGACTGTCGAAGGTCGACCGTCAGGCGATCCTCGATGGGGCGGACCCGTCGCAGGTGATTAATGCCAAGCGTGGCATGGGCACGGCCAACGTGTTCGGTCGCGACGTCAAGACCACCGTCGAGGGTACGACTCGTCGCGGCCTGTATGGCGGCTACGACCGGGCGACTGACGGCACGTTGACTCGCCGAGTAGATGCCGGTTTCCGGCGTGGGCGGTCGGCTGCGGGGCAGCTCGAGCGGTACCGCCGACTGCAGGTGCCGCGGCTTGCCCCCTCGGAGTGCTACCGGCTCGCCGGTGGTGACCAGGACGAGGCTCTGCGGCTGTTGCTGCGTAACGGCTACCTCACCTCCGGACTGCCCGCGTCGCGGGCCGCCTAAGACTCCCCCGCCGTACAAGGGCGGGGTGTGCGTGACCGCTGCGCTCTCAGCGGGTGGAAAGGGCATGCATATGCCGAAGAAAATCAACCGTCCGTGGCTCCCGGCTGCCGCCGTGGAGCAGTTCCGACGCCCGATGATGCACCGCGTCCCTGCCGGGGTGAGGTTCGTCGAGGGTGGCGAGCAGGGCGGCAACGAACCGCCCGAAGCTGGCGGGGAAGGCGGAGAGGCTGGAGAAGCCGGGAAGGAAGCTGGCAAGGCGGGCGAGGACGGTAAGACGTTCACGCAGGCCGAGCTGGAGCGCATCATCGCGGGCCGCCTGGCGAAGTTCTCCGACTACGACGAGCTCAAGTCCGAGCGCGACCGACTGCGCGACGCCACGGCGACCGAGCAGGAAAAAGCCGTGGAAGCTGCTCGCAAGGAGGCCGCACAGGAAGCGACCAAGGGCGCCGACGCGCGGCTCAAGCGCGCGGAGTCCCGGGCGCTGGCTGCGGAACTGGGTTTCCACGACCCGTCCGAGGTCCACGTCTTCCTCGACCTTGAGCAAGTGCCGATGGTTGACGGTGACGTCGACACCGCAGCACTACGCAAGACCCTCTCCGAGGTTGCGGAAAAGCGACCGTACCTCCTCAAAGAGCCGGGCCGAGAGGCCGGGGACGTGGGGATCGGCCGCAAGGGCTCCACGCCCGAACCGGAGCCCGGCGTGGCACGAATGGAGTCCGCGTTCGACGCGGCCTTCGCCAAGAAATAACCGAGCCGCCACCGGCGGCACCAACTGAAAGGAGACAGCAGTGGCTGTCACTCTCGCACAGGCTGCCGCCGTCGAGCCCGATCCGGTTCGTCGCGGCGCGATCGAAACGATGCACCAGGTCTCGAACGTGTTCGACCGGCTCCCCATCGAGCCGATTACCGGCAACGCCTACTCGTACGACACCGAGGGCGCCCTACCGGGTACCGGGTTCCGTACCGTCAACGAGGCGTACACCGAGTCGACCGGCGTCATCAACATGGACACCGAGCGGCTGGTCATCCTCGGCGGCGACGCCGACGTGGACAAGTTCCTCGAGACCACGATGGGCTCCTCCCGCGGCTCGCTGATGGCGCAGCAGGTCAAGATGAAGCTGACCTCCGCGCACTCGACGTTCGTCGACGCCATGTTCAACGGCGACGCGCAGGTGAACCAGAAGTCGTTCGAGGGGCTGCGCAAGCGGCTCGTCGGCGCCCAGGTGATCGACTCCGCTGCCCCGGCCAACACCGAAGGGTTCCTCGACGAGCTCGACGCACTGTTCGGTCAGGTCGCCGGCGGCTCCCCCGACGCCGTCTACGCACCGAAGGAGCTGATCGCCAAGCTCAAGTCACTGGGCCGCAAGATCGGTGGAGCTGACTACATCAACTCCGAGATCACCGGCAAGCGCGAGTTCACCTGGAACGGTGTCCCGTTCCTGGACCCGGGCAACCACTGGTCGGGTCGCCGAATCCTCGGCTACGACGCCACGGCCGGCTCCGACGTGTACGCGGTGAAGTTCGCGACGAACTTCAACGAGCACGGGATCATGGGCATCTCCAACGGGGGCCTGCAGGCGTACGCACTGGGCGAGCTCCAGGAGAAGCCCGCCTACCGCACCCGAATCGACTTCTACTGCGGCTTCGTCGCGCAGGGTGGCCAGGCTGCCGCCCGTCTGCGCGCCGTTAAGCCGGCCTGACCCGAGAGAGGACTGATCTGACATGGCAGGACGCACCCGCGCTCCCAAGACCACCAACCTCACCGACGACACCACGGTCGACGCTCCACAGTCGACCGACGCTGGGGACGCCCCGGCGGACACCTACAACGCGTCGGAGCGAGTCTCTTCGACCGCGCCGGACAAGGCCGCGGCCGCCGCGGCCGGGCACCAGTCCGTTAACGCGGTGAAGGTGACCGGCACCGTCCCGGATACCTCTCCGACGGGCACCCGCACCGAGACCTACACCCAGGTCCGCCCAGATGGGACCGAGGTGACGGTGACGCACAACTACGACACCGGTGAGACGACCGTCGCGCCCGTCGGGCCGTAAGAGTGGGGAGGGGCGCTAGATGAGCACCATCATCGGAGTGGACGATCTGCGTTCCTCCCTGCCCGGCAAGACCGAGACGGAGATGCAGCAGATTGCGGACGAGGCGGAAGCTCTGGCCGCCGCCTACGCCCCGTGTCTGTTCTCTCCGGCGTTCGATGCGGCTGACCCCGCGAATGCTCACCGGGTGGCCAGTTTCAAGGCGATCCTGCGTCGGGCCGTGGCGTACGACTCCGCGGCCGGCTCCGGGGCGGTCACGACGACGTCTGTCCGGGCGGACGCGTTCTCGAAGGACCAGCAGATCGACACCAGGCAGCGGCAGTCCGGGATGCTGTTCTCGCCGCTGCAGATCGACGCACTGCGCGCTCTGTGTCCGCCGAAGGTGCGCGACTTGGGTGTCTACTCGGTGCCTTTGGGGATGCCGGGGTTGTGATGGCGGAGGTGTCGATGGAGGACGACCTGCCGCTGACGCAGGAGGTCACGAAGATCACTGTCACCCAGTCGTGGGAGACGGACCGGCTCGGCAACCGGGTGCCTGTCGAGGTCCGCGAGGATGCCCCGGTGTTGGTGCATTCGTGGCGGATCGTCTCGTCCGATGAGCCGATCCTGGCCGGGCATGAGCGGACCGTGGTAGACGCCCGGATGATCGCGGCGGTCGGGGACTTCTCCCCCACCGACAAGGTCGAACTCCCAGGAATGCCGGTGGTATTCGAGGTCGTCGGCCGGGCCGTCAATGTGGATCACAATCCGTGGCTGCACGTTGGTCGGGAGATCGTCAATCTCAAGGAGGTGTCCGGATGATTCGTGTGACGCATGCTTTCTCCGATGAGCCGGAGGTGTTCGACACCACCAAGTTCGGGGTGGAGGACGGTGTTCTGCACATCTTCGACCCCGGGGGTAAGGGCGTCACTCACATCTTCAACAGGGACTCGTGGGCGGCGCTCGAGGCGATCCAGGAGGTGGGCGGTGGCACGCTCTGGCGTTCGTCTCAAGTGGAACCCTGACGCGCTCTACCAACTGCGGTCGGCGCCCGGCGTGACGGCCAAGCTCGACTCGATGGCCGCGGCCCACGCGGCCCGGGCAGGGCCTGGCTACTCCTGGTCCTCCCAGCAGGGTGCGCGGCGCCCTCAGGGGCGTTGGCGGGCGATCGTCTACCCCGACTCGTGGATGGCCGTGCGTGACAATGCGGCCAACAACACGCTCATCAGGACCATGTCAGGGGGAGGCTGATGTCAAACCCTGTACCTCCATCCGGGGCGCTGGTCGCCACTCAGGCACTGCGTGAGCAGCTCGACACCCTCAAGGGGCGGTCGGTCCACGTCGGAACCCGCAAACCTGCCCCCGGGGTCGAGGAGTTCGTGGTGGTCTCCCGCATCGGTGGTGGCCGCGATTCATTCGCTACCTCCGCGCCCCGGTTCCTCGTCGAGTGCTACCACCCCGGCGAAATCGAGGCTGAAGAGCTGGCCCTCGCGGCCGAGCACGCCCTGCGTGGTTCGGTCGGCCGCACCTACTCCGGTGGAGTCATCACCGGATGGGACGGCGACGACAACCTCGTCAACTTCCCTGACCCGAACTCGAGCCACGTCCGGTTTCAGTTCTCCGGCGCCCTCGGCATCGGAACTCGCTAACCACAACTTCATATCCCTTTCTTGGCCCGGTGCGACCCATGCTCTTGAAAGGGGCAAATCCAATGGCAGTCGATGTGCTCAATGCCTTCGTCGGGCATCCCCCGATGGATTACGGCGTGTTCTTCCGCGCCCCGATCGGGACGGAACTCCCGGCCGACGCGAAAGGGATCCTTGATCCCGCGTTCGCCGATCACGGCGCAGTTGGTGAGGGCGGTCTGACGATCGCCCAGAACCGGTCCTCGGCCGACATCCGCATGATGGGCGGCGGCGTCTTCGTGGACGTCCAGGAGTCGTATGACGAGACCCTGACCATCACCCTCCTGGAGGACGACAACGACGCGGTCCTCAAGTCCGCGTTCGGTGACGCGAACGTGGAGGTCACTCCGGCCACCGCGGCGGACGGTACGAAGCGGGTTATCTACCACACCTCGGATCCGCTTCCGCTGTCCTCGTTCGTTGTGCGCACGGCGTACGGCGAGAAGAACAAGCTGTACGTGGTCGAGCGTGGCCGTGTGTCGTCGGTGGCTGAGGTCACCGAGCAGCACACGAACGTGACCTCTCGTCAGTTGACGATCAAGACGTTCCGGCCGGTGGCGCTGTCTCTCAAGGGCGGCAACGTGGTCGAGTACCGCGACGACGGTCGACCCACCGCCTGATGACTCACCCGTCGGGGTTCGATTCCCCCCTTCGCACCGGGCCGCCCCGACGGGTGGGCCTGACCAGGCCCGGTGTGCTCTTCCTTTCTTACTTTCTACTGATTGGCCTGGTGCGATGACCATCAATCTTATTCCCGTAGACGATCCTCGGACGCAGATCGAAGTCCACCTGCCGTACCGGCAGAAGAACGGTCACGTCAAGGATGTGCAGTTCTTCCTCCCGAAGATGGACTACATCGACCGGGACGTCATGGACGACTACCGCAAGTGGGTGCGAGACACGCGCGAAGAGCGCGATGCCGCACGCAAGGAAGCCCTCGCGCAGATCCGTTCCGGCAAGCCGGACGTCGAGCTGCCCGAGCCGCTCGGAGACATTGAGACGCTGTCCAACCTGTGTCGGCGTCTGATCCCCGACGTGTGGGACAAGTACCTCGCCGAGCAGGCCAATGGGGTGAAGATCCAACTGTTCAACGAGTGGACCGAGCAGTCCAAGGTGTCAGTGGGGGAATCTTCGGCCTCCTCGACCTCCTCGGACGCCAAGGAGTAGAGGCCGCCCTCCGTTTCGATTGCCTCGACCGGGGGCACCGCCTCGACACGATGTCGTGGCCGGACCTGCTGGCGTTGGTGATCCATCTGCCGTTGTCGTCGCGGTTCAAGACGACGTACGACCCGGAGGGGTCGATCAGCCCGCCGCCGGATAAGCCGGCACTCACCGCCTCGCAGATCCGAGAAAAGATCGCGGCGCGGTTCGCGACGAGTAAGGAGCCCGCATGACTGAGCTGGCCACCGGCTATATCTCCCTCGTCGTGGAGACGTCGAAGATCCCGAAGCAGGTCGGCGACGCGATGAAGGGTGTGGAGTCCCAGGCGGACAAGACCGGCAAGTCGATGGGCGGCAAGCTCGCCTCCGGGCTCGGCAAGTCCCTCAAGGTCGGTGCCGGCGCCGCGGGTGTGGCCGCCGGCGCCGCCCTGGGCACGGCTATCACCAAGGGCATCGGGCGACTGTCCGGCATCGAGAACGCTGAAGCGTCCTTGACTGGGCTTGGTCACTCGGCGTCTGCGGTCGACTCGATCATGGAGAACGCCCTCAACTCTGTGCGCGGCACCTCGTACGGGCTTGAGGAGGCCGCCTCGATCGCGGCATCTGCTGTGGCTGCCGGGGTGAAGCCGGGCAAGGACTTGGAGCGCACTCTTGGGCTGGTCGGTGATGCCGCGGCGATCGCGGGCACCGATCTGGGCGAGATGGGTTCCATCGTCAATAAGGTCGCTACCTCGGACATGATGCAGATGGACGTGGCGAACCAGCTGATGGACGCCGGGATCCCGATCTTGCAGCTGGTCGCCGCGGAGATGGGTGTCACTGCTGACGAGGCCCGCAAGATGGCCTCCGAGGGCAAGGTGTCGTTCGAGACGTTCCAGAACGCGCTCGAGTCCGGCATGGGTGGCGCGGCCCTGGAGTTGGGTAACACTGTCGGTGGCGCGTTCCGCAACATGGGTGCCGCGGCCGGACGGTTCGGTGCGACTCTGGCGGGGCCGTTCTTCAGCCAGGCCGCGGGGGCGTTCACCGGGGTCACCGGGCTGATCGACAATATGAACGATGCGTTCAAGCCGGTCATGGCCGATTTTGAGGCGTGGCTGGTCGGCTCCGGCATCCCCGGGCTGCGCAAGTTCGGTGCGTCCGCGCTCGATACGTGGAACGACATCGCATCGTCTGATGTGGCGCGCACCTCGCTGGTGCGTCTTGGTGGGGTCGTGGATCAACTCGTGGAGGCAGGGTCGGTGGCCGGCCCGGCGCTGGGCCGGATCGTCACCTCACTCGGTGAGGCGTCCGCCGCGATTGGTATCTCCACGTGGGAGATGCTGCTGTCGGTGCTGGAGTCCAGCGCCACGATCCTCAACGCCACCCTCGTCCCGGCGCTGGATATGACAGCCGGGCTGATGGAGGATAACCAGGGCGCGGTGACCGCGCTGGTGGCCGCCTACATGGCGTTCAAGACGGTGCCCGCGATCATGGGGCGGGTCGGTGCGGCGTTCTCCCCGATCGTGGCGGGCGGCAAGTCGGCTCGCGGCTCCCTGTCAGATTTCAGTGGCGCGGTGCGTGATTCGTACCGGTGGATGGGTCAGGCGAACCCGGAGATGGGCCGTCTCGGTCTCACTGCTTCTGTGCTGGGCTCTAACGCTGGTGCGGCGGCGAAGGGTGGCTTGAATGCGCTCAAGAGTGCCGGGTCCTCCCTGCTCGGTGTGTTCGGTGGCCCGCTGGGTGCTGCGTTTGCGGGGGTGACGGTTGCGGTCACCGCTGGTATCGGTGCACACCGGAAGTTGGAGTCATCGCAGCGGGCGCTGGAAGATGCGTCGCAGAATCTCGCGGTTGCGCAGACTGACATGTGGTCGCAGATCGGTGACGCCTCCGGTGTCGCCGATTCTGTGGTGGCTCAGCTCCAGGCGGTCCGTGCCGAGATGGATGCGGCGATCGCTGGTGAGCAGCGCGGGTTCGGCGCATTCATGAGCCGGGCCGGGCAGGACTTCGTGCAAGGGGCGAAGTTCTGGTCTGCCGACGCATACGGTGAATCGCACGCCAAGGAGGCGCAGGACAGGGCCAACGCGCTGCATGATGCTGCGAAGGTCGCGAAGGAAGCCCTCGACGAGCTGGGCATGTCTAACGATGACGTGGCGGCGGCGATCTCTGGGGCCGCGGGCGACTGGGATGCGTTCGCGGCTCGCCTGTTGGCTCTGGGAGACAACGGCGCGGCAGCCCTGGACAAGCTGCAGCCGTTGCGTGACGAGTTCGAGCTACTGCAGGAGGCGCAGAAGGTCGCCACCCCGGGCGCGCTGGAGCTGTCGGCGGCAGTGGATACCCTTGCCGACTCTGCAGCCTCGGCGGACGACAAACTCTCCGCGATGGAGGACGCGCTCAAGGCTCTGGGGATCATGGCCTCGGATGCGGAGACGTCGGCGTTCGAGCTCGCGGCCGCGGTGCAGGAGGTCGTGGACGAGGCGACCAAGGGCGCCGATGCGGCCGGTGGTCTCGGCAAGGAGTTGCTGACTCTCGACGGCGGGTTGGACGGGTCGAAGGCCAACGCGCAGGCGCTCACTGGCGAGTTGGGCACCCTGGGCGCGAAGTTCAGGCAGCATGCCCAGGACACCGGGGACGCGTCCGCCGCTTACGATGCGGTGCGGCCGGCCCTTGAGGCGTTGGCGGAGACCTACGATCTACCGATCGGCAAGATCGAGGAGTTCGCCGCCCAGTGGGGTGGAATCGACCGCGATGCTGTGCAGTTGTTGATCGGTCTGGATGGTGCGGACGAGACGACGCAGAAGCTCGCCGAGGTGGCTGCGAAGTTCGGGTCGCTCGATGCTGATGAGCCGAAGGTGTTCACTACTCGTCTGGATGAGGCGTCGAAGGCGGATACGATCGCCGCGCTTGAGGCGGTCGGGTACAAGGTCGACGAGATCGACGGTAAGCCGGGCATGGTCCGGATTACTGCTGATTCGTCGGTGGCCTCGGCGGCGATGGGTGCGGTCACACAGCGGTTGCTGGAGCTGGACGTGGCGAGTGCGACCCCGGACATTCTGGCGGACGACACGATCTTCCGGCTCACTGACGCCTCGACCCAGGACGCTCTGCGCCAGTTGGACACGACCCAGGTCGATCCGGCTATCGGTGCGATCATCGATGACTTCATTAATGGCCGGGACGTCACGTTGGCTGAGCTTGCTCGGATCAATGCGACTGTGGCTGATCCGCATATCAAGGCGACGATTGATGAGGCGCTGCAGAAGGCGAAGATCGTCAATGATGCGTTGAATGAGGCGGCGCGTGAGCGGACGGCGCGGATTGTTGGCCAGTACATTCCTCCGGCAGGTTATGCAGACCGCATGGTCAGCACCGGTGGTACACAGGTCGGGCACCACGCCAATGGCGCGGTGGTCGACTACTTCGCCAACGGCTCCGAGAACCATGTAGCCCAGATCGCCCCTGCGGGGTCGATGCGGGTGTGGGCCGAACCTGAGACCGGCGGCGAGGCGTACATCCCTCTCGCTGAGTCGAAGCGTGGCCGGTCCGAGCAGATCCTGTCTCAGGTGGCGGACCGGTTCGGTTACAAGCTGGAGGCGTTCGCCGACGGCGGTATCCGTGGCGCTGACGAGATGCTCGACTTCGTGCGCGGCACTACCGGAGACGGGCAGTCCCGACCGTTGGAGGGCGCCCCGTACAACTGGGGTGGAGTCAACTGGGGCGACTGCTCCGGAGCGATGTCCGCGATCGCCAGGTTCGGCGTCGGTCTGGCGCCGTTCGCTGGCCGGTTCGCTACCGGCAACCAGCGCGAGGCTCTCATGGGAATGGGGTTCTCTCTCGGCTCAGGCACCAGTGGGGACTTGCGGTTCGGGTGGTTCAACGGCGGGCCCTACGGTGGGCACACCGCTGGCACGCTGCCGGACGGCACCAACGTCGAGATGGGTGGTGGCCGCGGGAACGGGCAGATCGGTGGCCCGGCTGCGGGCGCGTCGCATCCGCAGTTCACCGATCATGCGTTCCTGCCGATGCGCTCGTTCGACTGGTCCGACAAGGCCTACACCGGGCGGCGCGGGGCAGGGTTAACGATTGGCGAGTTCGCGGTGGACCGGTTCACTGGTAAGACGAACTTCGCCTCGAGCCCGGGTATGTACTCCTCGCCCGGCAACTCGGGTCGTGTGGCTCCGGATCAGCCTCGCACTTGGTCGGATATGGCCGCTGGTGCGGCGGCGTCGCTCGTGTCTGGGCAGGTGTCGGATGTGCTCGGCGTGTTCGGCGTGCCTGACCAGTTGCCTCCGATTGTGCAGGCGTGGCAGATGCTCAACGAACGGCCTGGTGGCGGTCCGTCGGATTGGGACTTGTCGACCGCGGCGGCGGAGGTGCAGCGGTTGAACGCGGCGATCGAGCTGCAGGAGCGGTTCACTGACGAAGCCGCGCAGGGCCTGGACGTGGCGAAGAGCTCGCCGCTCGGTGATCCCTTGGTGTCGCAGATGATGGCGGCCGAGGACGAGCTCGCGAAGGCGATCGAACAGTTAGACCGGGACCGTGAGGCCCGCAGGGCTGCACAGGCCAGGTTGGGTGAGCTTCTGGACGCGCGGGATGCGGCACTGGAGCCGGATGAGCCGGACGTCAAGAAGATGTCTGATCGGGATCTTGCTGATGCTGCTACGGCGAAGCCTGATGAGGCGGACCCGTTGGACGTGGACTACGACCCGGCCGCCGGTGCCGCCCAGTGGGCGCCGGTGGTTCGTGAGGCGCTGCGCCGCATGGGTCTGCCGTTGTCGCATGAGGGCCGGACTGTCGAGCAGATCGACATCGAGTCCACCGGCGATCCTCGGGCGGTGAATGGGGATGACTCCAACGCCGCGGCGGGCACTCCCTCCAAGGGGCTGCTGCAGGTTATTGACCCGACCTACCGGGCGATGCGGGCGCAGTTCGCGGACGCGTTCTCTGGTACGGCGGACGACATCTTCGACCCACTGACCAACACTCTCGGAGGTCTCGGTTGGGTGCAGCACAAGTGGGGCGGGCCGGAGAAGCGGTGGCCGACTCGGGACGGCTACTTCATGGGCGGCCCGGTCGGGCTACCGAACGGTATGGCGGCTGGGGTGGACAACGTTCCGGCGTGGCTGACCGTCGGTGAGCGGGTCGTGCGCAACGGGCCCAGTCAGTTGTACGCCGACGACATCGACGCGATGAACGCCGGCACCTACAAGCAAGGAGGGGGCGAGGTGCACTACCACTTCCACGTGCTGTCTCAGGAGGAGGCGGAGCGGCGCAAGGACGCGCTGCAGCGTCAGCACGCCACCGGATTGTTGGGGGCGCGCGGATGAGCATCACGGAGATTGAGGGCCCCGACGGCATGGTGTGGCCAGTCCACGGCCGCGGGGCCGGGTCGATGGGCGTGGCCATGACTGAGGATTCCCACAAGAATCTCGACGTGCCGGTGGTGACCCGCTGGTCGCAGTCGGCGAACGAGCCGGGCGCGAAGTTGCGCAAGGTGCTGTTCGAGCCCACCGATATGGAGTTGGTGTTCGTCGCCACCGATACCGCGCAACGTTCGGTGGCGGCGGTCGATTCGGAGTTCCGTCGGGCGTTCGATTACAAGCGCGAGACCATCGTGCGCACGATCTCGCCACTGTCGGGGGCGCGGGAGTTGCGGGTGGTGATGCGGGAGTCCCCCACCAAGCATGACCGGTTCGACATGCACGGCACCAAGGTGACGGTGACGAAGTTCCCGGTCCGGGCAGGGATGCCGTTCTGGGCAGGGCAGCCGGAGGTCGCCGCGGTCAAGGCCAGCGGCGGCTCCGGTACTGGGTATCTCGAGATGCACAATCCGACGGATCTGCCGATGTACCCGCGGTGGGTGCTGCAGGCAGGGGCCCGCTGGGAGGTGCCGGACTTCGACTTCGCCGGCGATAACCGGGTGGTCGGGATGCCGCCGGAGTACACCGGCCACGAGGTGTCGATCCACACCAACCCGGTGGAGCAGATGATCCGCATCGCCGGGTGGAAAAACGCTCAGGAAGCGATGCGGGGCATCTTGTTCGACAACGTCGTACCGGCGCATACCCCGCCGACGCTGGTGCCGGTGTCGTGGCGCAACAACACCGGGTCGCCGGTGGCGTCGGTGTTCATGGACCGTTTCTGGACGAGGCCGTGGGGGATGGAATGACGCAGACGCTGACCAATCCGTTGCTCGAGGATCCGCAGCTCCTCACGGACCTGGAACGGATCTGGCAGGACGGACAGGCTCAGGTCGACGAGCTTGAGCGGGCCCGTCTCGAGCCGCCGTTCGTGCGGCTGTGGGACGGCGACTGGCAGTTGCGTACGCGTATCGCCGGGGAGATTTCCGCGCACTTTCAGTGGAAGCTCAACGACACCGGCGTCGGCACCGTGGTGCTGCCGTTCGATCATCACGTGGTCGAGTGGGTCATCGGGTGGCGGATGCGTAAACGCAACGTCCACATCACCTGTGACAAGGACGGGGCCCGGTGGGGTGGCCGGCTGAACCGGCTGGTCGTTACGCGCACGGATAGTGGTGACCGCGAGATCCGGCTGGAGTTCCTGCACGACTATGAGGAGCTCAAGCACATCCTCGTGTGGTCGAATCCGGTCCTGCCGGCGATTGTGCAGTTCCCTCGCGCGTTCACTCTCGCAGGCCCGGCGATCTGGTCACTGAAGACGGCCCTGTTTCTGAACCTGATGCGCAACCAGAACAGCCTGTTCACTCTGCCGGATGATCCGCTGGACTTCTCCCAGTGGACCGGCAACCTGAATATGGCGAACTGGCCGATCGCGATGCGCGGCGGATCGTTCCTCGCGGACTCGTCTCCACACACCATCGTCTCGAGCAGGTTCAAGACGTTCCACGATCTGGCGGCACCGATCCTCGCGGACGCCCAGCTGATGGTCACCTGCCAGCGTTGGCTCGAGGGGGACCCCGAGCCGTGGCCGGGGTACACGCCTCGGAACGGGCAGTTGATCGTCGACATCGTCGACAAGTCCGGCTGGTTCGGGGCGACCGGCACGGGCGGCAACATCTTGCAGGGCATCTTGCGGACGGTGATGCAGCTCGGTGACGATCTGGTCGACTCGGACCGGTCGGTGGTGCCGGACCCGAACGTGGTGCCGGTGCGTGGCGATTGGTTGGGTACGGCACCGTCGAATCCGTGGATCGTGTTGCGTGACGGCGACGTGACGGGAATCGAATCGTCGGAGTTCACGTGGCAGCCGGCGACCGATGTGCAGATCGTGGTCGGTGGGCATTCGATGCCTGGGGTGAACGAGATCATCTCCTCTGCGATCCAGGTTGCCGGTGACCTCGCGTCGACAACGTGGATCGGTCCGAATGTGAACCTCGGGCAGGTCGCCGACACGCTGCTCGCTCCCCTGTACACGGACACGCTGATGGCGTGGATGGCCGTCAAGTCGTTCGCCCGCGCCACCGATGCGGGGTGGTCGCACTACTTCGAGCGACTGCCCTCCGGTGCGGACCGGGCGTACACGCTGTCGTCGTTGATGGCGCTGCGGCGGGGGTTCTGGGAGACCCGCGAGCGGATCGGGCACAAGCTCAAGGTCCGCGACGGCGCCCCGTACTTGATCGGGGAAAACGGTCGTGGCCATTACTTCCTCGGTGACCGTATCGCCTCCACTATCCCGGGGCTTCCGCGCGGAGAGCTGGTCGTCGACCAGGTGTCGGTGTTGGACCTGGCGTGGGACCGGCCTACCCCGCCGGGCTGGGACGTGACGATCGGTGACCTGCATGCCACCGAGTCGGGGCTTGATCAGATTGTGCGGCAGGTGGCCGGTGCGGTCGAGGCCGCCAAGACTCTAGGAGTGCTGTAGATGATCCCGATGCAAGAGCGCGCGGATATGAACGATCCGGAGCAGCATGCGGCGTGGCTGTTCATCGGCCTGCAAATGTTCTCCGGTGACACGCTGAACTTCCACCCGCGGGATGCCGCGCGCGCCTCGAAGCAGTTGTGGGAGGCCGGGTTCCGGCATCACCCGGAGCGGCAAACGCACAAGATGGCGATCCCGGGTGGCCCGAATCAGCAGTTCCTCGCCGCGGCCGGTGGGGATTGGGTGCGGGTGGATACCCCGGAGCCGGAGGTGCGGGTGGCTTCGCGCGAGGTGGATATCTCGCGGATGTCGCTGGCCGAGTGTGTGGATTTGGAGGCGCATCTTCGGGCCCGCGAGTTGGGTTCGCCTCCTCCGCCGCCGCGTGGTCTGCGCACGTTCAACCTGTCGGGTCTGACCGATGCGCAGTGTGTGGCGTTGCGTGAGCATCTGACGGCCCGCGGGGTGGGTCAGCATGACCAGGAGCCGCCGGCGGCCGGTGAGGGCGCGACGGTGCGGCAGGCCGATCCGCTGGAGCAGGACGAGGTTGAGCTGTGACCGCCCCCGATGGCCGCGTCCCAGACAGTGCCTATGTGGGGCAGGCGGGGCAAGGCAACTCGCTGACTGGGCTCAACGATCTGGACGAGGACACCGCGAAAGCCCGGATGCAAGGCAATGTGTCCCCGGCGTTCAATCGTCAACGCGACGCGGTGTGGCAGCCGGGCGGACTGATCGGCAACATCGCGAACCTGCTGTTCGGGACCGGACCGGGCGCTCCTGCTGACCGAATCGTCGACGGCATGACTGCCCTGAATGGGCGGGTGGATCTGCTTGATGATGTGCCCGGTTATGCGGGCGCGGTCATGTCGCACAATCACAGGTTTGGGTCCGGGTCGTCGTGGAAAACGATCCCATTCAACACCCGGTATGGGCCGGAGAAGAAGGCGCACCTCGATGTGGGGGCGCACCGGATGGTGATGGAGACCGGGTCGTGGTCAGCCCACTTCACTATTTCCACTTCTGGTGGTGGTGGTGTGGGGCACGCGTTGCGGGCTCTGGTGCGGGACAAGACCGGCGCTGAGGTGATTACGCGCCGATTTGATTGGCAGACACCGAACGCGGGATGGGATCAGCACTATGCGATGCCGATCATTGTGCCGCCGGAGTCAGCTCCGTGGTCTGTCGAGTTGGCGTACCGGCATTCCGGGTTGTGGTGGACGATCTACGGCGGCACGGAGAAGACCTTGCTGTGGGTGGAGCGTAAGAACCTTGATTCGGATAACAGCGGCACGATCAAGAACCCGCCGGATGGGGCGGACATCGAATGAGTGAGGAGTTGGCGTGACTGTCATTACGGGTTCTATTGAATCGATTGGTATGGCGCCGTTGTCAGGGCTGTTGACGGCCCGACCGGTGGTGTTCCGTCCGTCGGGGGGTGTGCTTTATGCCCCGGAGGCGGTGCCGTTTCCGATTGTGGCGGGGGTGGTGTCGGCGGACGTTGCTCCTGGCCCGGTGAGGTTGACGGTGCAGGTTGGTTCTCATGCGCGGGACTCGTTTGATGTGGTGGTGCCCGATGTTGGGCCTGTCACGTTGGCGAGTTTGGTGAATGAAGTTTTCGAGTGGACTCCGGAGCAGGTGTCGGAGTTTGTGCAGCTCCGTGATGAGACGGTGGCGGCGGCTGGGGCTGCGCAAACGGCGGTTAATTCGTTTGGTGTGACGGCTTCGGCGTCTACGGGTGCTGTGGGATCTGCGGCGTCGGTGGTGGTGTCTGGTGGTCCTGAGTACAACCTCGAGTTTACGGTCCCTCGTGGTGACAAGGGCGACACCGGCCCGTCCGCGTATTCGTCTATGTCGCAGTCGGAGGCGAATACTGGTACCTCGAGCACGGCCCGCACTATTGGGGCGAATGTCCTCAAGGCCGCGATCCAGACTCATTCCCCGCCGACGACCGCTGCGGACCTGTCGGGGGCGCTTACGAACGCGGTGGACGCCAGTTTGGCGAAGTTCGATTACTACAGCCCCATAACAGGCAACACCGTTTCGATCATGGTGGGTCAAGTGGGGGCTGCCGTCATGGGCGACGTTGGGGAGGCGGTCGGCTCCGCTCTCGATGACAAGTCCGATGTGGGCCATGCGCATACCCCTGCGGAGGTGGGCGCTGTCGCAAATGCGGGCAACGCCGACGGCCTTTGGATCGGCACCGAAGCCACGCTTCCTTCTACTGGCACTACGGGTGTCCTCTACGTCACCACCGATTAAGGAGAACGATAATGGCACTACAGGTATGGAACGGTTCGGAGTACGTGGGTGCGGAACTTGGTCGGTTCGGCGCATCCGGCACCCTCAAGGAAGCGTTGGTGTGGGATGCGACGGCAGGCGAATACGTGAAAGTGTGGCCGACTGGTGGTGGCGCACTGTGGTACGACGATTTCGACACGTCCAACACAACGTTGTGGGACCACGCGGCGGTGGGCGGGGTCTCGCCGTGGCACAGCGGTGGGCAAACAGTCACTAGCGGCCTCGGTATGATTTGCGTGCAACCTATCCCTGTCGGTCACACCGTCGAACTGACTGCCGGAACGCTCACTGGCGGCAAGGCCACCAACCTCTCACTGTTCGACAATCCGACCGCAAGCCCGACCCAGCAAGTAACTTTTGCCGCATTCAACGACCCCGAACTGGGCGACGCGCTGGTGTTAAACGACGTGGCTAGCGCGATCCACCCCTACACCACTGGGGATACCATCTCAATCGTTCGCGATGGGGGCTACATCTACCTCCGCCACAACGGTCAAGACCTTCCGGACGCTATGGGATCAGGCCCATATTTGCGTGTCCCTGACCCCATCGCGGGTGACGCCTACTTCGTCATCGCGAACAATGAGGGCTTCGCCATTGATCGAGTGCAGGCTGTGCCGCTGTAACCCCGACCCGGACCCTGGCGGTGCTGAGATAATCATTCTCGGTACCAGACGGCGGGATCTGGCCCCTGAACGCCGGGATACTTTTGGGCTGCAGGTTGCGTGCCGAGATTTCCGCTGCGACTCAGACCCCGGCGGGCATGCTTCACTCCCTGCATGCAGAAAACACCGCCGGACGGCCGGCTTACCTACATCTCCGAAGTAGTTTTTCTTCAGGGCGCCACGGTCAGGTACACCACCCTGACCGACGGGCCCGCTGGCTGGATGATCCACGTATTTGAGCCGGGGCTTCCCAAGAGGCCACCGGCTTTATTGCGGGTGCTCGAGGTGGAAGTCGACGATCCTCGCCACCGTGCGCGACTACGCGGCGAGATTGCCAGCTTGTATCGGGCGCGTTTCCTCGATTAGTCGAGGTCAGGCCGATCTGCCAGTAGCGCGGCTTCGGTTTGGTCCACCTGGGCCACGGGCTCGGGGTGCGCGGCGGCGTGCTCCCCCAGTGTGGCGAGAATGTTTGCCGTGTCGAAACTGTCCATCCGAACACTGTTCCACCCCCACCGGTCTGGTGGGGGTGTCCGCATTTCTAGGAGGTACCGATGACACTGAGCACTCTCGTTGTTGACGGCATTGGCTCAAGTGAAGGCCGCAATTCGACCATTGTCACCACCATCGCTCAACATCTCGAAACACGGGCCGGGACCACCACCCGTTACGTGGACTGGCGGGCAGGCATGATCGGTGCCGGAGCGGGCGGGTCGTGGAACACTAATTCTCGCGACGCGGTGACCATGATCAGGCGGTGGTTCGAAACCAATACTGGTGACGTCGTCTTGATCGCCCACTCCGGCGGCAACAAACCGGTCCACGACTTCCTCGACGACCACCCCGAATGCCACCGGCGGGTGAAAGCGGTGGGGCTGGTCGCGGACCCGTGGCGTCCCCGCGACCGCTGGCAACACGGCGTCGCGAACCCTGGCGGGTGGGGAGTCGCCGGGGAACGCTACACCCCCATCCCCGGCCGCGTGTTCTGGACCGCAGTGCCAGGCGATTTTATCCCGTGCGCACCACCAGACAGCCTCCTACGGCACGTCACCGACGTGTCGTACGGGCACCCGGATCAGCTCGTCCGCGACTCCATTGACGCGTTCCAGCAGGGGCGGTTCCAGTTGGCCGCGTTCCTCGGTCTACCGCTGCACGAGTGGGTGTTCGGTCTCGGACGGCGGATTCGTGAAGCTTCCGACGGGGTGTGGAGGTACCTGAACGGCTGGCACGGGCAGCACTATCTGGGCCCGGTCGCCACCGGCGGCGACACTCGGAGCCTCGCGATCCGACTGGCGGACTCGATCGTCTGGAAGGTGGACCACCCGTGACTCGTCTCGCCCGCTTGCAGGTCCGAATCTTGCTCGCGGCCCCTCTCGTGTGGGAGGCATGGCGCATCGTCAACAGTCTCTTCGACGCGTGGTTGATTGCGCAGATCCACAAGGCGTGGGGCCTACCCCGGGAGCGTGACCGATGATCGGGCATCTCGTGTGGGGGCTGCGTATGGCGTGGGCGGTAGCGGTCCTGTATCTCGACGCGGCACGCAATACCTGCCGACCAGCACGCCGACAGATCCTCTAGGAGGGGCAGACTATGGGCACTGTTGTGGACTATGCGGGGCGCCCCCCGGGTGCCGCCGCCATTAAAGTTGCCGGGCACGTCGGGGCGGTCCGCTATGTTTCCGGCGACCGCACAGGTGGCCGTCTTCCCGGAAAGCCGGTCACCCGCGCCGAGGTTGACGACTTCGACCGTTATGGCCTCGCCCTCGGGCTGGTCTGGCAGTACGGCAAAGACTCAGGGGCGGCGCCCCCGGACGTGATGCGTGGCCACGAGGGTGGGCTCGTCGATGCTAGGGCCGCGCAGGCTCGTCTCGATGAGATTGGGCGGCCGGATCATCCGGTGTTCTTCGCTGTGGATTTCGACATCATCCTGGCGCAGTGGAATGACACGGCAGTGCATTACTTCCGGGCGTGCGCCGAGGTCCTGGGCGTCGAGCGGGTGGGGATCTATGGGCATTCGCGGGTGTGTGCGTGGGCCGCCGAGGATCGGGTGATCGGTCGTTCGGGTGATCGGTGGTTGGCGTGGCAGACCCGCTCCTGGTCCGGCGGTGTTTTCGCCCCGGAGGCGGTGCTGTTCCAGCGGATTGTCGACACCGCTGCCACTCCGGGGCCGCGTATTGGCGGCACGGTCGTCGACGTCAACGACGTGTGGGCCGACGATTGGGGGCAACTGCCCAGACCATCCCGGAAGACGGAGGTGCCGACGGTGAAACTGAGACCGAACCCTGGGCACCGCGGGGACCCGCTGTTCTTGCCCGATGTGCTGCGTGCGTTCGGTGTGCAGGTCCGCGAGTTCGACGGGTGGCGCGACCGAGGCCACGGGGATTTCCGTGAGATCTGGGGCGTCGTCGCGCATCACACCGGCGGCAACAACACTCCGGCGTCGCTGATCGCGTTCGGCCACTCCGCACTGCGGGGGCTGCTCTCTCAGATCCACCTCGATCGCGATTGTGTCGCCACCGTCGTCGGTGCCGGG
Source organism: Dietzia alimentaria 72 (assembly GCF_000226215.1). Lineage (GTDB taxonomy): Bacteria > Actinomycetota > Actinomycetes > Mycobacteriales > Mycobacteriaceae > Dietzia > Dietzia alimentaria. The sequence continues at coordinate 397,551 of NZ_AGFF01000007.1, read as the reverse complement.
CACGCGTACCACGCGGGGGTCGGCTCGTGGCCCGGGATCGCCACCAACGCCGCGAACGCCGTCACCGTGGGTGTCGAGGCTAACTCCGATGGTGTGAGCCCGTGGCCGGCGGACATGCTCGACACCTACTACCGCATCTGCGCGGCCATCTGCTGGTACCTCGGTCATTCGTCTCTGCGCACCATCGGGCACAAGGAGTGGGGCGCGGTGCAGGGCAAGTGGGACCCCGGTGGCATCGACATGCCGACGTTCCGCGCCAAGGTGCAGCACTACATCGACCATCCCCCGTTCATGCCCGAGGAGGCAGAAATGTCCGATTTCTGGAACGAGCAGGTGCCCAGCCTGGTCGACAGGTCTAAAAAGTTCCCCCGCCGGGATCTCCTGCAGCTCACCGACTACCACGCCACGTTGGCGAACATCCAGTCCAAGCAAGCCCTCGACGAGTTGCGTCTGGTCCGTGAGGACCTCGCCGGGCTCGCGGAGCTCATCGTCGCCACCTCGAAGGAGAACTGACATGGCCGTCAACAAGAACACCGGCACACTGATCCGCGATTTGGTGCAGCAGGTCCAGGCGGAGGAGCCGGCCACTCGCCGTAAGGCGAACACGGTCACCACGGTGGTTGGCTCGGTCGTCACTGGGCTGCTGGCCGCCGCAACCTACCTCGTAGAGTCGGGCACCGGCCTGCCGACGTGGTTCCCTCTGGTCGTGGCTTTCCTGGGTATGGCCGCCACGACCGTTGGCGTGTCCAAGACTCGCAATGGCATGACTGGCTCGGTGGCGGACCGGCTCGAGTTGGAGTTGGCGCGCCGGATCGACCTCAACCACGAACACGAAGACCTGCCGCGCTCGGAGCAGTCCGACCCGGACGAGCTGCGCGCCGCGGCGGACACCCTCGCCGCGGACCCGGCTCGGCATCGCCTGGAGGGGTGAGGGTGACGGATCCGCGTCGGGAGATCGCGGCCGGGCTGGTGACGGAACGGGTCGTGGCGCTCGTCCTGGCGGCGCTGCTTGGCGGCTACGGGATGCTACTGCTCGGTCACGGTGAGGACCTGTGGTCACTGCGAACCTACGGCCCGGCCTTGTCGGTGCCGGGTGGGGTGGTGACGTGGATGGTGGCGGCCTTTGTGTCGGCTCTGCTGCTTGTGGTCGGCACGATCACCCGGCGGGAGCGGGTGGTTGGTGCCGGGGCCACCATTGCCGGGGTGTGGTTGTCGATTTTCGCCGCGATGTTCGGCATCGCGGCTTTGGACAGTGGTGAGGCAGTCGCATTGCCCGGGGTGTTGGTGTACGCCTGCGCGGCGTTTCTGGCCGCGGCGCGAGCCGCGACCGCAGTTGGGAGGCACTGATGCCAGCAGCTGTTCACGCCCAGGCGCGTGCTCCGCACATGTCTGCGGTGGCGGTGGCCTCTGTCGCTGCGGGGGCGGTGCAGATCGCTACCGACACTTTGCCAGCGAACCTTGCTGCGACCGCCTCCCCCACCGTCGGCACCGTCTGGTCATCACTCCTGCTACTGGGCGGCCTGCTGGTGCTGGCCGGGGCGTGGATGCGGCCCGTCGCATTCGGTCTACGCATCGAGAGCGCCGGTCACTCCGGCCTACTGTTCGGGACGGGTATCTACTTCGTGGCGGCTCTGATCTGGATGGATTCCCCGTGGTGGGTGTCCCCTGCGGTGTGGTGGGCGATCGCCGTCACTGGGGCGTCGGCGGTGCGGTGGTGGCAGATCACTCACACGTTGTGGGTGGTGCGGCATGTCTGACCCGTGGGCCATTATCGGGACCGGCGGCGGCGTGTTCTCGGTGATTACCGCGCTTGTCGTCGCGGTCGTGGGGTGGCGAAAGAACGGGGCGGAGACGACACAAATTATCGAGGCGACCGCCGGGGAGCAGATTAAGCTGCTCGCTGAGCAGAATAGTCAACTGTGGGCGAAGATCGGAAAGTTCGACGCTGACCTGGAGTCTTTGCGTAAGGATTTGCGGTCGCGTGATCGGAAGATTGACGAGTTGTCTGATGATCTCGATGACGCCCTGGGCCATATCCGAATTCTGCGCGACGAGCTGCAGCGTCAAGATCCGACGTTGCGGTTACCGGAACCGCCGGCGAGGATCGCGGAGCATTTCCGGAGTTGAACTGTCACACCGCATGATTGCGCCCCACCTACCTCGTTTGTCGAGGCGGGTGGGGCGCGTTACTGCGTTCGTAGGGGCTACGCGAGGTCGGGGCAGTACTCGAGGTTCGCGGTCATCGAAAACACTGTTGCCTCTCCGCGAGTCATCTCCCCTGCATCCGCGATGATGTTGCCCACCTCGGCGGGTGGTGTGCCGGCGGCCAGCGCCCGGCAGATCGACTGCGCTAACTCGTCGAGGGTGGCGGCGGGTAACACCTGGCCATCGGGGTGGAACTCGCGGAGAGCTTCAGGGTCGCGCTTTCCGGTTTTGTCGGTGATGAAACTGCCCCGCTCAGGGGACGCGGTGGCGGTCACCGTGGTTGTAGCGTCGGCGGGCTCTTGGCCCCCCGGCGAAGCGCAGCCAGTGAGGACAAGCAAGGAAACGACGACGGGGACAGCAGAACGCATAATGTGATCTTATGCTGCTCGGTTAATGCCCGGGGCGGTTTGCCACGGGTCTAGTCGGTCGATGGCGGCACGCCGTACCTCGTTGGGTAGTTCGGCGTAGATGGCTGTGGTGGCGACGTTCTGGTGCCGGAGGAGGTCGCGGACGGTGTAGATGTCGGCACCGTCGGCGAGGAGTTGTGTCGCGAATGAGTGCCGCAACGCGTGCGGGGTGCCCTTCACCCCGGCCCGCCGCATCTGGTCGGATATCGTCCGCGACACGCTCTTGGCTTGGACGTGCTCGGACGGGTAGTGGCGGGAGGGGAACCACCACCCTTTGTCAGGCATTCTCCGGGACCATTCCGCCACCAGCAGATGCAGCGGCAGCTCGGCCGGCTTCTTCCCTTTGCCCTTCACGTACAGGACAGCCCGGTCGAGGTCGATGTCTTCGGCGCGCAGTTTCGCTATCTCATGCACCCGTAGGCCCTGTAGAGCGGCGAGCAGGATCATGGCGTGCGTAGACATGCGGGTTGGTGCGGACAGGAGTTTGCGCACATCACGGCGAGACACCGGGCGTGGAAGTCGCTGTGGTGCCCGCGGGGTACCGACTTTCGCCATCGGGTTGTCGGCGCGGAGGTCTTGCGCCTGGAGCCACTTAAACCAGGCGGAGAGGTACCCGCAGTAGTTGGCGATCGTGGAGTCCGACCACCCGTCATGAGAGGCGATCCAGCGGGTGATGTCGATTGGCTGAGCGTGGGCGGGCTGGACGCTCGTCTCACGATTGAACTGGGCGAGGACGCGACGGCGTTCGGAGATGGTTGTGGCTGCTAGACGGCGCGCGGACTGCCACAGTTCGTAGTCGTCGAGGTGTGTGATCGGCATGGACACATCGTCACCGACCGCACGGAGGGTGGTGCCGGTGTTGCCTGCCCGTAACGTCATCGTTGTACTACAGGCGTGTGATTCGCGGTGGTCCAGTCGGCCAGTTTCCCGCCGTCGTGAACGATCGTGTCCGGGTGCGTTTCTTGCACGTCGGACCAGCCTTCGCCCATCCAGTAGCGGACCATCGTCCTCGTCGGGTATTCGCGGACGATGCGGGCGCGGCAGGTCACCTCGCGGTTGCACGGGCCGACCAGGGAGACGTGATGATTGCTCATGCTGCGATCTCGCGGGGGCAGTGGTCCTCTATGCCGGGGCGGCTAGGGAACGCGATTATCGCGGACTTGTAATCCGCAGGTCGCCGGTTCGAGCCCGGCTGGGGGCACCACCACCCGGCACTTGCCGGCCCATTGGACCTGCCCGCCACGCGCTGGGACACTCGGTACATGTCCGCACCCACCACCGCCGCTCCCGCATTACGCATCGGCCCGTTCGAACTGGCGTCTCCAGTGGTCCTCGCACCGATGGCCGGGGTGACCAACGTGGCGTTTCGCAGCCTGTGCAGGGAGATCGAGCGGGAACAACAGGGATCGGTATCCGGTCTGTACGTCTGTGAGATGGTCACGGCGCGTGCGCTCGTCGAGCGTCAGCCGGGAACCCTTCACATGGCGTCTTTCGCCCCCGATGAGAATCCCCGCAGCCTGCAGCTCTACACGGTTGATGCCGAGTACACCTATGCGGCGGCCAAGATGATCGTGGATGAGGACCTCGCCGACCATATCGACATCAACTTCGGATGTCCGGTCCCCAAGGTGACCCGACGTGGCGGCGGGTCAGCGATCCCCTACAAGCGTCGGCTGTTCCGATCGATCGTCGCCGCCGCGGTGCGCGCCACCGAGGGCACCGACATCCCGGTCACGGTCAAGATGCGGGTAGGGATCGATGACGAGCATCACACCCACCTCGACGCCGGCCGCATCGCGGTGGAGGAAGGTGCGCAGGCCGTTGCACTGCACGCCAGAACCGCCGCCCAGCGCTACTCCGGCGAAGCCGACTGGTCGCAGATCGCCCGACTGGTCGAGCACATCGGTGCGATCTCCGATGTACCGGTCCTGGGTAACGGCGACATCTTCTCCGCGGAGGACGCCGTGCGCATGCGCGAGGAGACGGGGTGCGCGGGCGTGGTGATCGGCCGCGGCTGTCTGGGGCGTCCCTGGCTGTTCTCCGAGCTCGCCGCCCGACTGGACGGCCGCGAGGCCCCTACCCCGCCCACGCTGGGCGAGGTTTCGCGGATCATGTTCCGCCACGGCGAACTGCTGGCCGAGCACCACGGCGAGGACAAGGGGATGCGCGATATCCGCAAGCACGTCGCCTGGTATCTCCGCGGCTTCCCTGCCGGGTCTCAGAAACGCGTCGCCCTTTCGGCGGTGCGCACTCTGGATGATCTCGCGGAGATGCTCGCCGATCTCCCGCCTGACGAGCCGTTTCCGGCCGACGGGTACGGACCCCGCGGGCGCCAGGGCTCCCCCTCCAAGGTGCTCCTACCCGAGAACTGGCTGGACGATCCCGAGGACGACGCCGTGGCGCTCGAGGGCGCGGACGCGCAGAATTCAGGCGGCTGAGCACCACCTCCGGGCAATTCGCCGGAGGTTGACGGCGGAGCCCGAACCTGCGGTCTACATGCGCGTATGCTGGCCATATGCGTCTTGTTTACTCCGAAGAACTCGCGGATCTGGCCACCTCGATGGCTCGCATGTGCTCCCTCGCGACCGATGACATGGAGTTGGCCACGCACGCTCTTCTCCAGAGCGATCTGGCCGCCGCGGAGCGGGTTCTGGAGTCCACTCCGGAGATGACACGGATGGCGACCGAGAACGAGGAGCGCGGGTTCGCGTTGCTGGCCCTGCAGGCGCCGGTGGCCCGCGATCTGCGTCAGGTGGTCACCTCCATCCAGCTGGTCCAGGACCTCGTCCGTATGGGTACCCTTGCCGGCCACGTCGCCAAGATCGTCCGGCGGCGCCACCCGGAGGCTGTGCTCCCCGAGCCGGTCAACGGATACTTCGCCGAGATGGGTCGCGTGGCGATCTCGCTGGGCCGCTCGGCCACCGAGGTGCTACTGAACCGGGACGCCGAACAGGCCGCGACACTCGCGCACCAGGACGACGCTGTAGACGACCTGAGGCGCCACCTGTTCACGCTGCTCACCGTGCGGGAATGGAAGTGGGGCGTGGCCTCGGCCGTGGATGTGACGCTCCTCGGCCGTTACTACGAGAGGTTCGCCGACCACGCGGTCGAGGTCGCCCAGCGAGTCATCTTTTTGGCCACCGGCGAGTACGCGCCGCTGCCCGAGGATGATTCGGAGGAGCCGAGCCGCTCCAGCGAGGAGCTGGTGCGGCGGTTCAACGAGACGGACCGGGCCTTCGAGCAGAGACTGGACCGAGACCCGGCTTCACGCGGGGAAGATGATCAGCCGAAACGGCCGGAAACGTAATCCTCGGTCTGCTTGTTCTCCGGGTTGGAGAAGATGCGCTCGGTGGAGTTGACCTCCACGAGCTGGCCCGGCATCCCGGTCGCCTCGAGCGAGAAGAACGCCGTCTGGTCGGAGACGCGAGCCGCCTGCTGCATGTTGTGCGTGACTATCACAATGGTGAACTCGTTCTTGAGCTCCGAGATGAGGTCCTCGACCGCCAGGGTCGAGATGGGGTCGAGCGCCGAGCAGGGCTCATCCATGAGTAAGACCTGCGGTTCGATCGCTATGGCACGGGCGATGCACAGACGCTGCTGCTGGCCACCCGACAGCCCGCCGCCCGGCTTGTCCAGTCGGTCCTTGACCTCGTTCCAGAGGTTCGCGCCGCGCAGCGATTTCTCCGCGACCTCGTCGAGGGTCTTCTTGTTCTTGACGCCCTGGAGCTTGAGCCCCGCGATCACGTTCTCCTTGATGGACATCGTGGGGAACGGGTTGGGGCGCTGGAAGACCATACCGATGGTCCGGCGAACAGCCACCGGGTCGATCTTCTTGTCGTAGATGTCGACACCATCGAGCTTGATCGATCCCTTGACGGAGGCACCCGGGATCTCCTCGTGCATGCGGTTCAGCGAACGGAGCACCGTGGACTTGCCACACCCGGAGGGCCCGATGAAGGCAGTCACCGACCGCGGCGGCACGTGCAGGTTGACGTTCTTCACGGCGTGGAAGTCGCCGTAGAAGATGTCGACGTTCTCGAGGTCGAGACGCTTGGCCATGTCGGATCCTTACTTGGTCTTCGGCGCGAGCGCCTTGGCGGCGAACGTGGCGAGGACATTCGCCAACGCGATGATGATTATGAGGGTCAGGGCGGCGCCCCAGATTCGATACTGGCCGGCCTCCGTGGGGTTCGACAGCTGGTTGTAGATCAGCAACGGAAGAGACGCCATGTTGCCTTCGAACAGGTCGTAGTTGTAGCGCGCGGTGTAGCCGACGAGGATCAGCACGGGTGCGGTCTCACCCATGACACGGGCGATGGCGAGAAAGATGCCCGAGATCATGCCCGACAGTGCCGTGGGCACCACGATGCTCACGATGGTCTTCCACTTCGGCACACCGAGCGCGTATGAGGCCTCGCGGAGTTCGTCCGGGACGAGCTTGAGCATCTCCTCGGTGGACCGGACAACGAGCGGGATCATGAGCAGCACGAGCGCCAGACTCACGGCAAAGGCGCTGAGGCCGAGCTGGAACGTGGTGACCCACACTCCGAAGATGAAGATCGCGGCCACGACGGACGGGACACCGGCCAGGACGTCCACCATGAACGTGGTGGGCTTGGACAGCCGGGAGTCTGGGTACTCGACAAGCATGACGCCCGCGGCGACACCGAGCGGGATCGAGATGACCGCCGCGATGAGGGCCTGGACGAGGCTGCCGTAGATGGCGTGTCCGACGCCGCCCGCCATCGTGGACGGAGACACCAGGTGCAGGGAATTGGTCCACCAGGTCGCGGAGAGGATCGCTGGCAGACCGGCGGAGATGACCTTGTAGAGCAGGGCGACCAGTGGGATCACAGCGAGGATGAAGCAGGCAGTGAAGACGATGGTCGCAAGCTTGTTTTTGAACTTGCGGCTAGCGGCGACGGGGAGAAAGGTCTCCGCCGGCTTGGCCGGCTTCGCCAGGTCCGGAGTCGGGGTCGGGGTTACAGAGGACATCAGCCGTTGACCTTTCCGCCGGACACAGACCGTGCGATGAGGTTGACGATGAACGTGAGAATGAAGAGCACCAGGCCCGCGGCGATGTAGGCGCCGGTCGGGAGCGGATGGTTGAACTCTGCGGAGGCAGAGGCGATCTTGGCGGCGAACGTGAAACCGCCGTCGAAGAGCGACAGGGTCCCGGGGGAGCTCGCAGCGCGCAGGATGATCAGGACCGCCACGGTTTCCCCCAAGGCGCGGCCCAGCGCCAACATCGAACCCGCGACCATGCCCGACTTGGCGTAGGGGAAGCACGTCATCCGGATCTTCTCCCACTTGGTGGCGCCGAGCGCGAGCGCGGCCTCCTGGTGCAACGGTGGGGTTTGCCGAATGGTTTCGCGGGCCATCGAGGTGATGATCGGCAGGATCATGATGGCCAGGACCACGCCGGCGGTGAAGATCGTGCCGCCACCGGCGATCGAGACGTTGCCGTCGCTGAACAGAAAGACCCACCCGAGGTTCTCGTTGAGCCAGGTGGCGAACGGGACCATCCACGGCCCGAGGACCAACAGGCCCCACATGCCGTAGATGATCGACGGAACCGCGGCCAAAAGATCGATGACCGCGGAGAAGGCGCGGGACAGCCGGGCCGGCGCGTACTGCACCAGGTATGTGGCGATGCCGATCGCGACCGGGACCGCCAGCGCGAGCGCGAAAAGCGAGCTCAGCACGGTCACCTTGAGCATGTCGAGGATGCCGAAACGCAGATTGTCCGGGTCCGAGGTGTTCCACTCGGACGCGGTCAGGAAGTTGATCTGGTTCGCCTGCAGCGAAGGCACGGCCTGCGCCACCAGGACGACGCCGATCAGGGCGATCAGGGCCACGATCGTGCCACCGGCTGCCACGGTGACGCTGCGGAAGACGGCATCCGTCGTTCTGGAGGTCTTCATCCCGAGGAGGTCGCCCCTGTCGCCCGATCCCGGTCCGGTGGCGGTGCCGTCGGGGTTGCCGGCGGCATTCGAGTCGGCGTCGCGGTCGACGGATTCGTGAACAGTCATAGGACCTTCAGTCGCTCGGGGTCGTCATGCGGGGGTGCTACGGGCACGTCCCGGCGGAGGCGCGGGCGGGCTGATGAGTTCACCGGATCAGGAGATCGCGGCGATCGCGTCAGTCAGCTTGCCACGGAACGCGTCGGGGACCGGAATGTATCCCTCGTCCTCGAGCTGGGCCTGGACCTCCTCGGATACCGCCACGCTGAGGAAGGAACGCACGGCAGCTGCCGTGTCCGGATCGTCGTATGTCGAGCACACGATCTCGTAGGTCGGCATGAGGAGGGGATACGCACCTGCGGACTCGGGGACGTAGAACGAGGAGGTGTCGATGGCCAGGTCGTTCGAGCCCTCCTCCTTCAACTTCGCGGAATCGATGGTCGCACCGGCGGTCTCCGCGTTGAGCTCCACGCCCTCCGCGTCGGCCGGAGTGATGATGTTGACCATGCCGAGGCCCTGACTTGTGGCGTACGACCACTCGGTGTAGCCGATGGTGCCCGGGGTCTGGGCGACGGCGCCGGAGACGCCCTCGTTACCCTTCGCACCCTCGCCGACGCCACCTGCGAAGATCTTGCCCACGCCTTCGGCCCACGCTCCGTCGGACGCGTCCTCGAGATACTTCTGGAAGTTGTCGGTGGTGCCCGATTCGTCCGAGCGGAAGATCACCGTGATGTCCTGCGCTGGCAGATCTACGCCGTCGTTCTCGGCGGCGATCGCAGGGTCGTTCCAGGTCGTGATCCCACCGTTGAAGATCTCGGCGACGGTCGCACCGGAGAGCGCCACGTCCACGCCGTCCAGGTTGTAGGCAACGGCGATCGGTCCGAATACGGCGGGGAGGTTCCACGCCGGGCCCGCGCACCGCTTTTCGGCCTGCGTGTATTCGTTGTCTTTGAGCGGTGAGTCGGAGCCGCCGAAGTCGGTTTGACCACCGATGAACTCCTTGACTCCGGAGCCGGAGCCGTTGGAGTTGTAATCGAGGGTCTTGCCATCGCAACTCACCGTGTAGGAATTGGCGAAAATCGTCATGGCGTTGTTCTGCGACGAGGCACCCGAGGCGTTGAGCGCGGGTTCACCCTCGCATTCGATGCCCTCGACATATTGGGCCGAATTCGCTGATGAGCCGTTGTCGTCAGAGCAGGCGGCCAAACCGACCGTCGTCAGCGTGGCGAGCCCGAGCAGGGCACCGGAGCGCTTGAGGGACACAAATCTCCTTGGTTTGTCCGGCGAGCTTTCACCGGGGCAAGTTCTTTGCGCTTACGTCGCAAGACCGGGCGACACCTGCGGCCCGATGTGGAGAACCTAAGGCTCCGATGTGAACGCTCCCGCGAAGCTGGGTGAACGCCAGATGAACTTGCAGTACAGGCCAGTTCGGGCGACTCAGCGCCAGCCGGCCGCGGCACCCCCGCCGGGGTAATGGCGGGGGTGCCGCCTGCACAGGCCGCCACTCACCTTCCGGCAGCGTAGGTCACATCGCGGTGTTCGACCTCGAACCCGAGTTTCTCGTAGGTACGAACGGCCGGGTGGTTGTCGCCCTCCACGTAGAGGACCACCGACCCGGCCCCCACCGGGCCTTCCAGGTGCGCCACACCCATCGCCGTGAGCAACCCACCGAGACCGCGCCCCTGGTCGGCCGGGTCGACCGCCACCACGTAGACCTCGCCCTCCACAGGCTGCCCTGGCTCGCTGACGGTCTTGGTCCAGTGGAACCCCGCCAGCCGGGACTCGGCGCCGGTGGTGTCGACGGCGAGGAATATCGCGCGGGTGTCGACCCAGTCCACCGCTAGCCGCTCATCGAGCTGGGCCCGGGTCCACCCGCCCTGTTCGGGATGCCAGTGGAACGCCGCGTTGTTGACACGCAGGAACTCGGCCCGCGCATCCAACGACGGCCATCGGGAGCCGCCCTCCGAGGTGGCATCGGCGAGAGTGCCGGTCTCGATACCCGGTGCCGGGTCAGCCTGCGGCAGACGCGGTGCGTCCGCGGTCCGCCGACGCATCTTGAGCAGCTCGCGGGTCCGGGCCAGGCTGAGCTTCTCCGCGAGCGCCTCGGCCGCAGGGAGGTCACCGTGGGCCCAGACCGCAGCGTCGGGTGCACGATCGAAGATCGCGCGCACGAGGTCGGAGCCGTTCCCACGACGTCGATGATCGGGATGGACGGCCAGTTCTGCGGTGGCACTCTTGCCCGTCCCGCTCACCTGGGCGTAGCCGACGACGCGCGTCGTGTTCGCCGCGCCGCCGGGCCCGGCCGCGCGGTCTGACTCCTCGACGACGAGGTGGCGCACGCCCGGCTCCGCGGTCACCCGGAGTGCCCGCAGGGGCTGCTCCCCCAGGGGCGCCACCCCGTCGACCGACTCCACCGCGGCGACGAGCTCATCGATCCGGTCCGCGGTCACTGTGTCCACTGCGCGCTCGACGACGGTCATGCGTCCCCTCCCTCTTCCCTGCGGTCCGTGGGTCGGACCGCTTTGTACCCGACGTTACGGACAGTGCCGATGAGGGACTCGTGGTCCGGCCCCAACTTGGCACGCAGGCGCCGTACATGCACGTCGACGGTGCGGGTCCCACCGAAGAAGTCGTAGCCCCAGACCTCCTGCAGGAGGTGGGCGCGGGAGAACACACGTCCGGGGTGCTGACACAGATGTTTGAGGAGTTCGAACTCCTTGTAGGTCAGGTCCAGGGGCCGCCCGCGGACCCGGGCGACATAGGTCTCCTCGTCGATCACGAGTTCACCGACTGTGATCACCGCGTCCGCGTCGCCCTGTGAGGAATGCCTGGCCGCGGACAACCGGAGGCGCGCGTCAACCTCCGCTGGACCCGTCGTGGGGAGGAACACGTCGTCGATCCCCCAATCGCCGCTGACCGCGATGAGTCCACCCTCCGAGACCACGGCGATCACGGCCATGTTCGCGGTCCCCGACAGCAGCCGACACAGTGCCCGCGACGCGGCGAGGTCGCTCCGCGCGTCGACCAGCGCCACGGCCTCGCCGGACAGGCACCCGACGGACGACGCCGAGGGAGGGAGTATCCGGACCGAATGCGCCAACAGGGAAAGCGCCGGGGCCACTGTCTCCGGATCAGGTTCCACAGTGAGGAGCACCACGTCCATGTCGGCTCCTTTCCACTCGGGGAACCAGACGATACTAGCGAGACGTACCCCCGAAACCGGCAATGGAGTAGACCTGAATCCCATGAGAATCCCCCGTAGTGCCGTCGCCGTGGCCGCCACGGCGGCGGTCGCTGCAGGCGTCGCATTCACTGTCGACTCCGTGGCCATCTCGCAGACGGAGGCAGAGATCTCGAGCCGGATCGCTTCTGGCTCGGAGGGGGCGAGCACCCCCGCGGTCTCGATCGGCGGGGCACCCACCTCCCGGTGGTCGGGTCCGGACACCCTTGGTTCCGTGTCCGTGCGGGTGGAGGGTGTCGAACGCCCCGGGCTCGGCCCTGTCGCGGTCGAGGTGGATGCCACCGATCTTCGGCTTCCCGAGGACCCCCTAGAGGGCATGACGGCGCGGTCGAACACCGTCTCGGTGCAGATCACCGGAGACTCTCTCGGTCCCGCCCTGGGGATGCGAGACGTACTCGTCGCGGCCGCCGACGACCCGAGCCTCGCCGGAGGGATCGAACATCGGGCCCGCGTGACAGGGACCCTCGTGGGATCCGACATCCGTGTCTCGGCGTTCGTCGACCTCGTCGTCGACGCCCGTGGCGCCCACCTCACCCCGGTCGCACCAGCGACCGGACCCGCAGGCCTGCCGGACCAGAACGGAGATCTGGCCCTTCGTCGTACCGCCCTGACGCTGGACCCTGATGTCCTCCCGCTGGGAGTCAGCGTGGACACCCTCACCGTCAGGGGCGGCGGCATCACCGCCACCGGGACCGGCGGACCCGGTACCGCGCCGCTCGACGACCTCGCGCGGGCCGACCACTAGACTCGCCACCATGAGTCGCGACGACGTACTGGTCAGCACCCGCTGGGCCGAATCGCGCCTGGCCGACGACTCGGTGGTCTTCCTCGAGGTCGACGAGGACGTGACGGCCTATCACACCGACGGTCACATCCCCGGTGCCGTCGCGCTGAACTGGCGGACAGACCTGCAGCAGCCGTTCGTCCGCGACCTCGTCGATCGCGAGCGCTTCGGCGAACTGATGTCGCAACTGGGCATCACCCGGGAGCACACCGTGGTGGTCTACGGCGGCAATCACAACTGGTTCGCCGCCTACGCCTACTGGTACCTCCGTCTCTACCGACACCCGGATGTGCGGCTACTCGACGGTGGACGTATGCGCTGGGAGCGCGACGGGCTCCCCCTGGACACCGACGTACCGCAACGCCCCGCCACGGACTACGCGGCCGAGCCGCAGGACCTGTCGATACGGGCGTTCCGGGACGATGTGCTCGCCGGCCTGGGCACCGATGCCCTGGTGGACGTCCGCTCGGTGGACGAGTACACGGGCCGCCTCACCGCACCGGCCGGGCTCCCACAGGAGGGCGGGCGTCAGCGGGGGCACATCCCCGGCGCCGTGAGCATCCCGTGGAACCGGGCCGTGACCCGTGACGGCACCTTCCGGCCCGACTCCGAACTCCGCAAGATCTACGCCGACCTCCTGGGCGACTGCGGTCGCCGTGTGGTGGCCTACTGCCGAATCGGGGAACGCTCGAGCCACACGTGGTTCGTCCTCCACGAGCTCCTCGGCCAGCCTGACGTCGTGAACTACGACGGCAGCTGGGTGGAGTACGGATCACTCATCGGTGTCCCCGTCGAGAGATGACGCCGGGAGCGGTCCCGCATCGGCGACCGACTCGCTAACCTCGCAGGTATGTCTCTGATCTCGCGCGCGCTCAGCATGGCAGGACGGGCCTCCGTGGTGGCTGTCGGTGCCTCGGTCGCTTCCACCGTCCTCGTGGGTCTCGACCAGCGCCGTGGCGCCACCCCTGCCGTCCCGGACCACCCCGGCCCCTACTCCCCTGAGGAGCGGAAGGACGCCGTCCGGATGTACATCACCGCCCTGACGGTCCCCGCGGCCGCGTTCCGGGTTCCGTTCGCCGCCGACTGCACCAGACGCGAGAACGGATTGAAGACCGGGTTCAGCGCGAACCAACTCCGGTGGGACCTTCACCTGCATCTGCAGTACGCGGCGATCCGGGAGATCCGCGATATCGAGCTCACCGTCGACCCACCAGGCCGGGAGGGCGTGGTGCACGCTGAGTTCACTCTCGTGACCGTGCTCGGGCTCAGGGCGACGGTCAGTGAGGACTTCGTGGTCCCGGCGGAGGACTGCCTCATCCACTCGATCGACGCCCAGATCTCACTGGGCTGACACTTCGGGGTTAGGATTAGGCCATGGTGCTCTTCTTCGAGATCCTCCTTGTCCTCTGCACACTGGCCATCCTGTGGGCCACTTGCTACATCGCGTACCGCACGGTCACCAACGAGTCGTGACGGGCGAGCACAACATCGGCTCAGGCGACCCCACTCCGCCCGCCCCCGGGGGTGCGGGCGGCGAATCGGTGGTTCCCGGATCCGGCAACGCTGCCGTCGATGCCGCAGCCAAGCGCTCCCAGGAGACCAGCGGTCGCAACATCACTCCGTTCTCTGACCTGCCGGTCCCGGAGGACACCGCAAACCTCCGGTTCGGTCCCGACCTGCACCCCGGGTTGCTCGCCCTATTGCCCCTTGTCGGGGTCTGGGAAGGCGAGGGCGAGGCTGACACCGAGGAACGTGGTCAGCACCGGTTCGGGCAGCAGGTCGTGGTCTCTCACGACGGCGCCAACTACCTGAGTTGGACCTCGCGCGCCTGGACTTACGACACGGGCGGCGCGGTGGACGAGGGCAGTTACCGCGAGTCGGGGTTCTGGCGCATCTCGGAGGACGACCAACTCGAATTCCTCGTGGCTCACGCCTCGGGTGTCATCGAGATGTACTACGGGGCGCCCATCACGCAATCCGCGTGGGAAATGGCCACGGACGTGGTTCTGGCCTCCCCCACCGGCCCCAAGCGTGGAGGAGCCAAGCGCATCTACGGGATCGTCGAGGGCGGTGACCTCGGCTGGGTCGAGGAGCGGGTCCAACCCGACAAGGGCCTGGTCCCACACATGTCTGCGCGGCTGCACCGGGTCGCCGGCTGATCCTCGATCCGAGGGATCCAACCGCGCCCTCCGCGAAGTCAGGCCCGGCCCACGGCCCTGTCCACGAGATCCGCGACGTTGACCCCCGGATCACCTGCCGACAACCCGACGTCGTCGATCCGTCGGACTCGTGCACACAGGGTGACCGACGACAGTAGCCATACCCCGTCGGCCGCAAGGAGGTCGGTGAGCAGTAGCCGCTCGCGACGCACCTGCACAGACGTGGCTTCCGCCACCTCCGCCATGGCACCGAGCGTGGTCCCCTCGAGGATCCCGATCGCGGCCGGCGGGCTGATCAGTTCACCCTGACGTGCGATCACCACCGTTGAGCGCGGCCCCTCCAGCACCTCGCCGTCCGAGGACAGGTAGATCACGTCATCGAACCCGCCGGCGGCAGCGTGACGCAGGGCGGCCATATTGGTCGCGTAGGACAGGGTCTTGGACCCGAGCAGCATCCACGGCGCAGAGTCGGCGACATCTGACGCGAAACCCCGGTTCAGCGCTGTCACCGCGATCCCGTCGGCGCGCGCCCGCAGGGCGGCATCGCTGACCGGCGCGACGGTGATGTACGCGGTCGCGTCGCCACCGCGTTCCGGGCCGCGGGAAAGCACGAGCCTGAGCATCGCCTCGGAATCCGGTCCCCATTCCCGTGCCGCGAGCTCGATGCCCTCCCGCCATCGAACGGGGGTCGGCCCCGTCAGCCCCAAGGCGGCCGAGGAGCGCTCCAGCCGCGCCAGATGGCGCTCCGGCTTGGCCGGACGACCACCGACCACGAGAAGAGTCTCAAAACACCCGTCCCCGCGGACGGCTGCGAGGTCATCAGCCAACAACAGTGGCTCGTCCGCCGGGTGCACGCGGGGTCGCGACCCCTCCGGCCCCCCGGAGACCAGTACGACGACCCGCGCGTCCTTCTGCCGTTCCCTACCCATACCTGCTGCAGTGCCCATGGCGGCAACACTACGGCTGGAAACGTAGACTCGCGATCGTGACCGACCCAGCTGTGCCCGACAGGACTAACAGCGGCTATCGCAGCCCGATCCTGACCCGACCCGGCGCGGTGGACTCGGCCGGCCCCACCCTCGACGCCGGGGTCCCGTTTCATTACGGGGACCCGTTCGGGGAGCAGCGTGCCGCCGATCGCGGACCCGTCATCGTTGACCGGTCCCACCGGGATGTACTCACCATCGGAGGTGGCGAACGCCTGACCTGGCTCGAGGGCTTCGTGTCCCAGCACGTGTCAGAACTCCCCGACGGCGGCGGCGCCGAAACCCTCGTGCTGGACGCCAACGGGCGGATCGAGCACCACGCGGTGCTCTCCGATATCGACTCCACGCTCATCATGGACACCGAACCCGGTCGGGGTGCGGATCTGCTGCAGTTCCTCACCAAGATGGTCTTCTGGGCGGACGCCTCGCCTGCGGCCGCGGACCTGGCGGTCCTCACCCTCGCCGGCACCGCTCTACCGCGCACACTCACCGCACCGGACGGCACCGAGGTCGAACTGCCGGTCGGCGACTACGCCGGGATTGCCCTGCCCGGCGGCGGCATCGCACGGCGGATGCCGTGGCCGGCGGACGGTTCCGTCGACCTCATCGTCCCCCGTGCGCGGTTGAGCGCCTGGTTCGACACGGTCGTGGCGGCGGGCGCGCGGCCCGCGGGGTCCTGGGCGTTCGAGGCCCTGCGCGCCGCAGGCACGACCCCGCTCCGCGGACGGCTGGGACTGGACACTGACGAAAAGACGATCCCGCACGAGGTGCCCACCTGGATCGGCGCGGTGGCCGAGCACGGGGCCGTGCACCTGGAGAAGGGGTGCTATCGCGGCCAGGAGACGGTCTCCCGCGTGCACAACCTCGGGCGCTCACCCCGGGTCCTGGTCCGGCTCCAACTCGACGGCTCGGGCGGCGACGAACTGCCGGCGACGGGGGCCGAGGTCCGCGCGGGAGGCCGCACCGTGGGCCGGGTGGGCACCGTCGTCCAACACCATGAGGACGGCCCGGTGGCATTGGCGCTGCTCAAGCGGAACGTCTCCGCCGACACTGAACTCGAGATCGGCGGGACCTCCGCGGCCATTGATCCCGACTCTGTACCGGGAGACTCCGGCCTCCAGGCGGGGCGGGAGGCCATCCGCCGACTGCGCGGCCAGGCGTAAAACCGCACCGATCGCCAACCCCGGAAAGGCGCAGGAGTGGCTCCGGCGGGCACCCGAGCGGACATTCCGCGCCGGGCACGCTATCCTGTGGGCAGGCAGATACTCACACTTGCGATGGGCACCCCCGAGGTGGCCCAGCACCGTTTCCGAGGGGGTCAGGTCAATGGGCCGAGGCCGCGCGAAGGCGAAGCAGACCAAGGTCGCTCGCGAATTGAAGTACAACACTCCGCAGACGGATCTAGAACGTCTTCAGCAGGAGTTGTCGGGTGGGGGATCCTCCACCCGACTCAGCACCGAGGAGGACGACGACCCATACGGGCCGTGGTCCGACGGCGATAGCAGGTACTGACTGCCGACAACTGGCACTGACACGTGTGGGCCGGGCATCCAGCACGGATGCCCGGCCCACCTGTGTCGCAGGTGGGCCGGCGAGCGGATTGGCGCCGGTCGCCTCGCTGCGGTCCTGCGCTGGCCGAAGAAACGACCGGATAGCGGAGACGACCCGGCCGGACATTCCCAACCGGGTCGTTCACTCGTCCGTGGCGCGATCAAAAGCGCGCGTGTGAGCCCTCCAGGATGACGCGCGGGGCATCGGCGTCCTCGCCGGACTTCTCCACGTGTCCGATCACCCAGTTGTCCACGTGCCGGGCGGTGAGGACCGCCTGCGCCCGGTCCAGATCCTCTGCGGGCAGGACCGCGACCATGCCCACGCCCATGTTGAACGTGCGCTCCATCTCTGCCTGCTCCACGCGGCCGTGGTGGGCGATGGTGCCGAAGACAGCCGGTACGGACCAGCGGCCGCGGTCGAGCCGCGCGACGAGTCCGCGAGGCATGACCCGCGACAGGTTCTCCGCCAGTCCGCCACCGGTGACGTGGCTGAACACGCGGACATCCGTCTCAGCAATCAGGCTGAGGCAGTCGAGCGCGTAGATGCGGGTGGGCTCGAGGAGCTCTTCGCCCAACGTCCGGCCGAACTCTTCGACGTGCCCCTCGAGCGGAAGGCGCGCCAGGTCGAGCAGGACGTGCCGTGCGAGCGAGTAACCGTTGGAGTGCAGCCCGGAGGAGGCCATGCCCACGATCACGTCGCCGGGGCGAACGTTGTCCGCCTGGAGTATCTCGTCGGCTTCGACGATGCCGACACCGGTGGCCGAGATGTCGTACTCCCCCGGCGCCATGAGGCCCGGATGCTCAGCCGTCTCCCCGCCCAGGAGAGCGCAACCGGCGCGGACACAGCCCTCGGCGATGCCCTCGACGATACTGGCGACGTGCTCGGGCACGACCTTGCCGATGGCGATGTAGTCCTGTAGGAACAGCGGCTCCGCGCCACAGACCACCAGATCGTCCACGACCATCGCCACCAGGTCGATGCCCACGGTGTTGTGAACGTCCATGGCCTGTGCCACGGCGATTTTGGTGCCCACACCGTCGGTCGACGACGCAAGAAGCGGCTGGCGGTAGGAGTTCTTCAACGAGAACAGTCCGGCGAAACCGCCGAGGCCGCCCATCACCTCCGGCCTGGTCGCACGCTTGGCGTGGGGCGCGAACAGTTCGATAGCGCGTTCGCCGGCGTCGATGTCGACACCGGCGGCGGCGTACGACGCGCCGGACGGCAGGTGTGAGTTGTCGGTCATTCTGATTTCTCCTCGTGGGCGCCCGTATCCGGGTTGCCTCGTCAGGGTCGGCGGACTGCGTCCACGGTGTGGTTCGGGGCGGGGTTCTCTGCCGTAGCGGCGGTGGGGGCGGGGTTCTCCGATGCCACTTCGGCCGCCAACGCCCGCACCGTTGCGCTCATGGCCGAGTCGTCCGGGAGCTCGATGGGGTAACGCCCATCGAAGCACGCCGCGCACAGTTCATCACGGCGCTGCCCGCTGGCTTCGATCATCCCGTCGACGGAGACGTAGCCGAGGCTGTCGGCACCGATCGCCCGGCGAACCCCCTCCAGCATCCCATCCGTCACGTCGACGCCGTTGGCGATCAGTTCGGCCGGACTGGCGAAGTCGATGCCGTAGAAGCACGGCCAGCGGACTGGCGGTGAGGCGATGCGGACGTGCACCTCGAGAGCGCCGGCCTCACGGAGCATCCGGATCAGGGCCCGCTGCGTGTTGCCCCGGACGATTGAGTCGTCCACCACAACCAGCTTCTGCCCCCGGATTACCTCGCGAAGCGGGTTCAGCTTGAGGCGGATGCCCAGCTGACGGATGGTCTGGCTTGGCTGGATGAATGTTCGCCCCACGTAGGCGTTCTTGGTGAGACCCTGGGCGAATGGGATTCCCGAGCCCTGGGCGTACCCGACCGCGGCCGGGGTCCCGGACTCCGGCACCGGGATCACCAGGTCGCCGTCGACCGGGTGCTCGGCGGCCAGTCGACGACCGATGTCCACCCGCGCCGAATTGACCAACCGCTGGTTGATCACCGAGTCGGGCCGGGCCAGATACACGTACTCGAACACGCAGGTCTTGGGAGTGGCCTCAGCGAATCTGCGGGACCGCACACCGTTCGCGTCGATCGCGATGAGCTCACCCGGCTCGATGTCCCGCACGAACGACGCACCCACGATGTCCAACGCGGAGGTCTCGGAGGAGACCACCCAGCCCCGCTCGAGACGGCCCAGCGCCAGCGGCCGGACCCCGTGCGGATCGCGGGCCGCGTACAGCGTGTTCTCGTCGGAGAAGGTCAAGCAATAGGCGCCACGCAGCTTCGGAAGAAGGCGCGCGGCAGCTTCCTCGAGGCCACCGTCGAGAGCCTCGTGGGCGAGAAGGGTGGTGATGATGTCAGAGTCCGAATGCGTGCTCTCCCCCCGGTATCCGCGGATACCGAGTGACGAGGCGTGACGCTTGAGCTCGTGGGTGTTGACCAGGTTGCCGTTGTGGCCCAACACCACGGACCCGCCATCAGTGGTGGGCCGGAACATGGGCTGGGCGTTATCCCAGGTCGCTGCTCCGGTCGTGGAGTACCGGCAGTGCCCGATCGCCACGTGCCCGTGCATGGACTCGAGCGTCTGCTCGTCGAAGACCTGACTCACCAGGCCCAGGTCCTTATAGACCAGAACCTTCTCGCCGTCCGCCACCGCGATCCCGGCGGCCTCCTGGCCCCGGTGCTGCAGCGCGTACAGGCCGTAATAGGTGAGCTTGGCAACATCCTCGCCCGGGGCCCAGACCCCGAAGACGCCGCACTCCTCAACCGGGCCGATCCGCTCGGCATCGACCGGGAGTCCGGCCGGGCCGGGGACGGAGGGATCGGGAAGACCGAGTCCGACGGAGGTGCTGCCCCCGGTACTGCGAAGGGAACCGGGCCGTGCCGGTCGTGACGATGTGCTCTCCACGTGCTGGTGCTCCCTCGCGACTTCTGGGGCGGTCCGCACGGACGGACCCGGGCGGCGCTAACACGAGTCTACGTTCCCCCGCCCCCATGGCCCCAAGTCCGCGTGGTGAGGATCACCGGTAGGCCGGCCGCGACAGCACCAGCACGGGTCCCCGAGGCCGTCACTCTGCCTTCTGCGACCGCGACATCCCAGGTGAGACGGCCTGTGGCCAACTGCAACCAGGTGCGCGGGTCCGTCTCCACGACGTTCGGGGGGCTACCCCGGGTGTGCCTCGGGCCCTCGACACACTGCGCGGCCGCGAAGGGCGGAACACGGATCTCGACCGAGCGCCCCGGCAATTCGGCCGCCAGGACCTCGACCGTCCCCCTGACCGCCGCGGCCAGTGCGGGCCGTCCCGGCTTCGAAAACTCGTCGCCGTCGTCGAGCCATGGGGTCACCACCTCGACCGCCGCACGGACGGCCTCGACGTTCGGCCCGCGGCTCACCGGGGACTGCCCACGGGGCCACGCCGACGAGACCGGCGCTCCCACGCCGTCCGGCGGCTCCAGGTGCGCGTCTCCTGGCTGGTGAGCAGAAGAAGGATCAACACGTTGACAGCCAACACCAGGTAGCCCCCCAGTACCGTCCCCACCCCGGCGTCGGTCGTCACGCGCCCCGACTCGGCGGACACCGTGCTCACCACGGTCAGCGCGAGCAACCACACCCGCGGTCGGGCGAAGCCCCGGTAGGTCAGGAGCGCCAGGACCCCCATCGCGCCATAGACCGCGGCGAAGAAGACCGCCAGTGCCAGGATCACCGGCACCACCTCCGATTGGTCGAGCCCGGCGAACTCCTCCAGTCCCTGCCCGTTCAGGAGGTCCAGCACCGCCAGGACCGCCAGCGCGAGCACACTCGCCGCCACCAGCGCGCAGCCTGCCGTCAGCGCGGCGGGCCTAGGTAGGTGCCCCGGGACCGGGGCCATATCGTCCACGGGCCGGTCCCGGTCCCCCGACGCGACGCCGCCCTCTGCCATCGGGTCGTCGTAACCCCGTGCCGCCCGGGTTACGCCGGAGGGCAGGTCGGCAACCGTCGCGGGCCCCACCGGGACCGCTCCCAGATGCAGGACCGGAAGGTTGCCGTCGGTGCGGATCGCGTCCCCGCCGCCATTCCGCGAGTGATAACCGGTCGAGAAGTTTTCGAGCACCCGGACGCCTGCCGAAGGCACGTGGTAGAGGATCGATCCGACGATGTAGTCGCGCTCCACGTCGATGTCCGCGTCGATCTTGTGAGTGACCTGAAGTGTGAACAACGACAGGCCCACCGCCCGGTCATAGGTGCCCGCTCCGAGCCACTGGACACGGTGACCGCCGGGCAGCAGCCAGCCGTCCGGGCACCGCCAGAAGCGCACATGATGACGCTGTGCCGCGTTGCCCTCGACCTCCTGCTGGTAGGCCAGGCACTGCCTGCGACCAAAGATGCGTAGTGGACTCACGGGGGCTGCCGGGTACGAGCGGCGGAACACCGACGACGCCACGATCCCCCACGAGGACCGCACCGTGATGTCGTCCGCAAGCACCCAACCACACGCGGTCATGGCCTCATGGATCTGACGCGCTGTCCCGTCCACCGCCAGATTGACCGGGTCGCCCAGCAACCCGTCGGAGGTGCGGGTTCGCGCGATGAAGTAAGCGGGCACGTAAATCGAGGTCAGAAGCATTTGCAGTCTCGGCAGAACCAGGTACGCCACCAGTGCCCAGAACGGGATTAACAGGAAAAGGTGCCACCAGTCGTGCCGCCACACGTCGTCCAGCAGCCGGAAGCCCAACCACCCCGCCGCGACTGTGGCTGCTGCGAAGAACAATGTGTCCACGACCTGCCCCGGCAGCGGTGGGCGTACGTCGTCGTCGCGCACCTTGGATGGCGGGGTGACGTACACAGGAGGACCGACCGGCGCGGCGCGCTCACTGATGGACACATCTTCACGATAGTCGGTGGTCAGCCCACCTGGGGCCGTGACTACTGAGAGAATATGCCGGTGCCCACGCCCGCCCCGACACCGGCCAGTAGCCTCCACTCCCACGAGACCCACCTACGTTCGCTCGGGTTGCCCATGATGATCTCGCCCGCCACGCGCCTGCGCGAGGTCCTACCCCGGTCCGCCGGGGTCGCGGCAGGTCTGACCACTGCCACCCTCGCGCTCTCCTCGCTCGACCGGTCGAACGACTACATGATCGACCTGCTCGACCAGGCGGACGCTGACACCGCCGTGTTTGACGACCTCGAATTCTCCGACCCGGTCGTCTTTCTGCTGTTCTCGGCGCTCGCGCTCCTCGCCGCGGCGCCGTTCGTGGGGTGGCTGGTATCCGCGCTCAGCCGACGCGTGGGCCGGGTGGCGCGGGTCCTCCTCGGGCTCGGTGCAATCGCCGCACTCGTCGTCGTCGCTCCCTTGTCCTTCGACCCGCACGACGGCCCCACCCTCCGCACCACCGCGGTTCTCGCGGCGGCGGTCCTGATCGGCACCTACCTCGGCCTTTGGCCGCTGGTGCGCTGGGCCGCGGGGCGGGTGCGGCGCGAGGTGGGCACGATGGGCCAGATGGTCGCTCGCGTCCTTCCGATCCTCACGCTGGCCGTCTTGTTCCTGTTCTTCAGCGCCGAGATCTGGCAGATCATGGTCGCGCTCTCCTGGCCGCGCACGTTCGCGGTCGTCGGCACGATGGCGGGCCTGACCGTTTTGCTGGTGGGGATCACCACCCGCGACGACATGGTGAACGAATTGCGCGACGCCCGCCCGGCTCACACGCTTCGGACGACCGAACGGGTGAACATCCTGCTGATACCGGTACTGGCCACGCTCATCCAGGCGGCACTGTTCGCGACGTTGGTGTTCGGGTTTTTCCTGTTCCTGGGCTGGATCGCGATCCCCGAAGCCACGGAGACACGCTGGACCCTGCGCCCCACTCACGAACCAGGCGGGCTGCTCGCAGGAATCCCGGTGAGCGTGACCCTGGTGCGGGTATCACTCGCACTCGCAGCGTTCTCCGCGCTCAACCTGGCGGCCGCCGCGGCCTCGGACCCCGCGCACCACGCCCGGTTCGTGCGCCCGATGCTGGACGAGGCGGTCCGTGGCCTCGCCGCGCGCGAGGCCTACCTCGAGGCTCGACGACGAAGCTGAGCCGGAAGCTGGGTTCTGGAGCCCCTCAGGGCGTGCGGTAATCCCGGGCTCGCAGACAGACAGTGACGATCAGCGTCACCACCACGACCGCCGCCGCGAGCCCCAATGCGTTCGGGCCCACCACCTTGTGCAGGAGCGCGCCGGTCATACCGCCAAGCCCCAGTGCCGACCACAACGCCACCTGCTGCAGATAGGGAGCCCACGAGCCGCCGGCCAGCGCGTCGACCAGTCGGTGGGCGGACTTGACCACCGCACCCGTCATATAGGTGACGCCCAGCGAGACCTCGCCGCGGGAATGGAATACCGAGTTCATGGCACCCATCGAGGCCGCGGCCACCGCGATCGACAGCGGGACCGCCAGTACTGCCGCGGACGTCATCCAGTGCAGTGCCAGCGACGTCACCAGGAGCACGGCGACCAGCAAAAGGACCGCGGGCCGGTCATCGAGGTTACGACGGCGGGTAACCAGTGCACCGGCGACCGCGCCGAGGAAGAACGACACCAGGACGACAGCGGCGATGCCGGCCCCCGCGAAGTCTCCCTCCGCGAGGTCCACCACCATGCGGGTGGAGTTGCCGCTCATGAACGAGACGAAGTACCCGCCCACAACGAGAAAGCCCACGGCGTCCACAAAGCCGGCGGTGCCGGCCAGCACCACTGCCAGGACGCGCTCGCGCCTGCGGAGATCACGCATCGGCTCGCCCGCCTACCGGTCGATCAGACGGGGTCCACTCCGAACAGGGCGGGCAATGTGCCCTCGTGCGCTGCACGAAGCTCTTCGGTGGTCAGCGTGAACTGCCCCTGCACCTCGAACGTGCCCGCATCCGTGTCGGTCACGCCGACGCGCGTGTGCGGGATGGACTGGGCGGTGAGCATCTGTTGGAAACGGATCTCCTCGCCGCGCGGGACCGAGACGACGACGCGGCCAGCAGACTCGGAGAACAGCCACACGAACGGGTCGGCGTCCCCCGGCAGGACCACACGGATACCGCACTCCCCCGCCAGCGCCGACTCGACCAGCGACTGGGCGAGGCCGCCCTCCGACAGGTCGTGGGCGCCGGAGATGAGACCGTCCTTGGACGCGGTGGCGAGGATCCGAGCGAGCGTGGCCTCCCACTTCAGGTCGACCACCGGGGGCGTGCCGCCGAGATGGTCGTGGGCGACCTGGGCCCAGATCGAACCGTCAAGCTCATCGCGGGTCTCGCCCAGTAGATAGATGCTCTCGCCCGGGGTGTCCCCGAACGCGGTGGGGGTGCGGCGGGCCACGTCGTCGATCACACCGAGAACGCCCACGACGGGGGTCGGAAGGATCGGAGTGGTGCCGGTCTGGTTGTAGAACGACACGTTGCCGCCGGTGACGGGGATGCCCAGCTCGGCGCACCCGTCAGCCAGCCCGTGGACGGCCTCACGGAACTGCCACATGACCCCCGGGTCTTCAGGCGAACCGAAGTTGAGGCAGTTGGTCACGGCGACCGGGGTGGCGCCGGTGACGGCGACGTTGCGGTACGCCTCCGCCAGCGCGAGGCGGGCACCGGTGTACGGATCCAGCTGCGTGTAGCGGCCCGAGGCGTCGGTCGACAGCGCGATACCGCGGCCGGACTCCTCGTCGAGTCGCAGCACCCCGCCGTCCGCGTGCTCGGCGAGGATGGTGTTGCCGCGGACGTAACGGTCGAACTGCTCGGTGATGAAAGCGCGCGAGCAGAGTGCCGGGCTGGAGACCATGTCTAACAGCGTCTGCCGCAGCTCTGAACCGGTGGACGGACGCGGCAGGTTCGCCGTGGTATCCGCCTGGAGGGCGTCCTGGTCGGCGGGCCGCTCAACTGGCCGCTCATACACCGGGCCCTCGTCGGCGATCGTGCTCGGCGGCGCGTCCAGGACGATCTCACCCCGGAACTCGATGGTCAGATTGTCGCCGTCCGTGACCTCGCCGATGTCGCTGGCCAGCACGTCCCAGCGACGGCACACCTCCATGAACGCCTCGACGTTCTCCGGCGCCACCACAGCACACATCCGCTCCTGCGACTCGCTCGAGAGAATCTCGGCCGCGGTCATCCCCTCGGCGCGCAGCGGGACGTTGTCCAGGACGATGTGCATGCCCCCGTCGCCCGCGGCCGCGAGCTCGGACGTGGCACAGGCCAAGCCTGCACCGCCGAGGTCCTGGATGCCCACCACGAGGTCGTCACGGTAAAGCTCGAGGCAGCACTCGATGAGCACCTTCTCCGCGAACGGGTCGCCCACCTGAACGCTGGGAAGCTTGCGGGGCTTGACCGGGACTCCGTCCTCGTCGACGGCGAAACTCTCCGAGGCCAGGACCGAGACACCGCCGATTCCGTCGAGACCCGTGCGGGCGCCGAACAAGATGATGCGGTTGTTCTTTCCGGACGCGAACGCGAGGTGCAGGTCCTCGACCCGCATGACCCCGGCACACAGAGCGTTGACGAGCGGGTTACCGGCGTACGAGGAGTCGAAGACCGTCTCGCCACCGATATTGGGAAGCCCCAGGCAATTGCCGTAACCGCCGATCCCCGCCACCACGCCCGGAAGGACACGCTGGGTGTCATCGGCGTCGGCGGGGCCGAATCGCAACTGATCCATCACGGCCACCGGGCGGGCGCCCATCGCCATGATGTCGCGGACGATCCCGCCCACGCCGGTCGCCGCACCCTGGTACGGCTCGATGTACGAGGGGCTGTTGTGGGACTCAACCTTGAAGGTCACCGCCCAGCCGTCACCGATGTCCACCACGCCGGCGTTCTCGCCGATACCGGCGAGCATCGAGGACCGCATCTCCTCCGTCGTGGTCTCACCGAAGTAGCGCAGGTGCACCTTGGAGGACTTATACGAGCAGTGCTCGGACCACATGACGGAGTAGACGGCCAGTTCCGCGTCAGTGGGGCGTCGGCCGAGGATCTCGCGGATCCGGGCGTACTCGTCCTCTTTGAGGCCGAGCTCGGCCCACGGCTGCTCCAGGTCGGGGGTGGCGGCGGCGTTCGCGGTGGAATCGACAGGAGTGGTCACGGCGCAGAGTCTAGTCGGCTTCTTCCGCCCCGCGAATCTACTCCCTCGTCGGCCACACCCCGCATCAGGTGGACAGGACCTCGAAGGT
Source organism: Dietzia alimentaria 72 (assembly GCF_000226215.1). Classification (GTDB taxonomy): domain Bacteria; phylum Actinomycetota; class Actinomycetes; order Mycobacteriales; family Mycobacteriaceae; genus Dietzia; species Dietzia alimentaria. Next base: position 371,064 of record NZ_AGFF01000007.1, on the reverse strand, counting down.
CAGTCCACCCCGCTCGAGGCGCTCGAGGAGGAAGTCCCCCATCGCCTCCGCGGTGGTGACCTGACCGGACTTCGCGGGCAGGTCGTCGAACGCCAGACACAGTGCGGACTCGGCGATCATCATGGACGTCTCCGTGTATCCGGGATCACCCCCGGAGACCCGGGTGACGACGCGGCGGCCGCCGGCCAGGGCGACAAAGGTGACATCGAACGACGAGCGGGCGCGGCGGGAGTCGCTGGGTCCGGAGCCGCGGTCTATCCGCTTGAGCAGCTGTGAACGGATGGGGCCGACCTGCGCGCCCAGTGCGAGCGCACCCACCCCCGTCACCGCGGTCGCGGCCATCACCGGTGAGCCGAGTGACGCGTAGTGCGAGTAGGTGAAGTCCGGACCGTAACTGTCCAGGGCGGCCGCAGACCGCAACACGATCTGTGGGTCGATAGTGGGCAGCGGAACCAGCCAGCGCCCCAGCACCTCGTCGCGGTGCGGCTTTCCGCCTACCGCCTTGATGCGCCGACCGTCGGCTCGGCCCTGCTTCTCGCGTCGCTGCTTGGCTATTCGGCCGGCTTCACGCAGACGAGCGAACTGCCCGATCGCCGAGTGGAAAGTCCCGCCTGAGAACTGCGCGTTGGCACGGACGGCGCCGTACACCGCCACTGGCACTCCCTCCGGGACCTGTTTCATTGTGTAGAACACGCCGAGGTCGTGGGGAATTGAATCAAAGCCACAGGCGTGGACGATCCGCGCACCGGAAGCCACCGCGGTGTCGTGGTACGCGAGGTACATGCGGTCCGCGAACTCAGGCTCGCCGGTCAGGTCCACGTAGTCTGTTCCCGCCTCTGCGCAGGCGGCCACAAGGGGCTCACCGTATTCGAGGTACGGGCCCACGGTTGTAATGACCACCCGCGCAGAACCGGCCATCTCATCGAGTGAGGTGCGGTCCTCGGTGTCGGCCACCACAATGCCCGGCGCCGGGACATCCGGCATCTCTGCCGCAAGTCTGGCCGCCAGCGCATCCAGCTTGGTGCGGTTGCGCCCCGCCACCGCCCACGAGCCCCCCTCGGGCATGTTGCGCATCAGGTAGTCGGCCACGAGCCCCCCGGTGAAACCCGTCGAACCGTAGAGAACGATGTCAAACTGACGTGTGGACTTGTCTGCGGAGGTGGACTGATCGGAAGCGGTCATCCCATTGTTCTACCGCATTGGGTTGAAGTTGCCTCCGTCCCGGCCCTCGAACGAAGGGTGAGGGCCCGCCCGGACGATTCCGGGCGGGCCCTCGATATGCACACTGTTTCTTAACCCGCGGCGACGACCGAATCCAGAGCGGACAGGAACAGCCCCAGCCCGTCGTCGGACGGTCCGGTAAGCGGGTCGATCGCGTGCTCGGGGTGCGGCATGAGTCCCACGACGCGACCGTTCTCCGAAGCGATGCCGGCGATGTTGTTGGTGGAGCCGTTCGGTGCGTCGCCTGAATAACGGAACACGACGCGCCCTTCGGCCTCCAACTGCTCGATAGTCTCGGGGGACGCTATATAACGGCCCTCACCGGACTTGAGCGGAATGAGGATCTCCGCGCCCTGCTCGAATCGTGAGGTCCAGGCAGTGCTGGTGTTCTCCACGCGGAGCCACTCGTCGCGGCAGATGAAGTGCATGTCTCGGTTGCGGCCCATCGCGCCGGGCAGCAGTCCTGCCTCGCACAGGATCTGGAAGCCGTTGCAGATGCCCAACACGGGCATCCCACCCTTGGCAGCCGTGATGACCTCGCCCATGACGGGGGCCAGCGAAGCGATGGCGCCACAGCGCAGGTAGTCGCCGTAGGAGAAGCCCCCGGGTACCACCACGGCGTCGACGCCCTTCAGGTCAGCATCGGCGTGCCAGAGTGACACGGCCTCCGCGCCCGAACGGGATACAGCGCGCATCGCGTCGACGTCGTCGAGCGTCCCGGGGAAGGTGATGACGCCGATCCGGGCCGTCACGAGGCCACCTCGGCGGTGTCGACGCGGACGACCTTCCAGTCCTCGATGACCGTGTTGGCCAGGAGCGTGGAGGCGATCTCCTCGAGCTCGGTATCCGACACGTCGTCGGCCACCTCGAGTTCAAACCGCTTGCCCTGGCGAACGTCCGTGACGCCAGCGTGGCCCAGACGGCCCAGAGCGCGGTGGATCGCCTGCCCCTGGGGGTCGAGGATCTCGGCCTTGGGCATGACTTCGACGACGACTCGGGCCACGGTGGGAACTCCTCGATCGGTGAAAACGCGGAACGGTCCCGGACGGGCCGGGGCTCAGGTAAAGATCCTACCCGCAGGCGGGCGGAGGACCGAACGCTCAGCGGATCAGACCGGGAGGACGTCCTCGATGGCGTCGATGAGTTCAGTCGCGCCCGGCTCCACCTTGGGGCGGAAGCGGCCGACCACCTTGCCGTCCGGGGAGAGCAGGAACTTCTCGAAGTTCCATTGCACGTCGCCGGCCTCACCGTCGGCGTCAGCGGCCTTGGTGAGCTCCGCGTAGAGCGGATGCCGCTCGGGACCGTTGACGTCCACCTTGGCGGCGAGCGGGAAGGTGATTCCGTACTTGCCGGAGGTGAACTCCTTGATGGTGTCCTCATCGCCGGGTTCCTGGCCCATGAACTGGTTGCAGGGGAAACCCAGGACGAAGAAGCCGCGCTCGCGGTAGTCGTCGGCCAATTCCTGCAGGCCCTCGTACTGCGGCGTCAGGCCGCACTCGCTGGCCACGTTCACCACCAGGACCGCGTGGCCCGCGTAGTCAGCCATGGACGCGGTCTCGCCGTCGATGGTCGTGAACTCGATGTTGTGGACGCTGCCGATGTCGTTGCTCATGTGACGCAGCCTACTGGGATTGCCTTCTTAGACCGCGCCTGCGGTGTGAATGGTCCAGGCGTACTCAAAGGCCGTCTGGCGCCACCGCTCATAGCGTCCGGAAACGCCGCCATGGCCGGCGCTCATCTCGCAGCGCAGAAGAACCGGGCGATCCGCCGAGTTGGCCGAGGTCGATACCGCGCGCAGTTTGGCCACCCATTTGGCGGGCTCCACGTAGAGCACCCGGGTGTCGTTGAGCGAGGTCACCGCCAGGATCGACGGATAGTCCTTGGCCTCGATGTTCTCGTACGGCGAGTAGGAAGCCATGTAGTCGTAGACCTCGTCGGAGTGCAGCGGGTCGCCCCACTCATCCCATTCGATCACCGTGAGCGGCAACTCAGGCATGAGGATCGAGGTGAGCGGGTCCACGAAAGGCACACCTGCCTGGATGCCGGCGAACAACTCCGGCGCGAGATTGGCCACCGCGCCCATGAGCAGACCACCTGCGCTACCCCCCTCTGCCACCAGCCGGTCCGGGGCCGTGAGCCCCGAGCCCACCAGGTGCCGAGCGCAGTTCACGAAGTCGGTGAAGGTGGCCCGCTTGAAGAGCTTCTTGCCGTTCTCGTACCAGAGGCGGCCCATCTCGCCGCCGCCCCGCACGTGGGCCACGGCGAAGACCATTCCGCGGTCGAGCAGGGACAGCCGCGCCACGGAGAAGCCCGGGTCGATGCTCGACTCATACGAGCCGTATCCGTAGAGCAGCGTGGGGACCTGCTCGCCGGCGTCCACGCGCGCGGCGGTGTCGACCGACATCACGAGCGAGATCGGGATTCGGGTCCCGTCCTCGGCGACCGCCCAGTCACGGCGCTGCACGTATCGGCTCGGGTCGTAGCCGCCCAGCACCTCCTGCTCACGCAGCAAGGTCCGCTCCCCTGATGCAAGATCGAGCGAGTAGATGCGGCCGGGAGTCACGAACGAGCCGAAGCCGTAGCGAAGCACCGGCGAATCCCACTCGGGGTTAGCTCCCGGGCCCGAGGTGAACAGTTCTTCGTCGAACTCCACCGGGGCGAACTCGGAGTAGGCCCCCACGCCAGCGGTCGAATCCGGATCCAGCGGCATCAGAGCGAACCGTGGGAGCGCGCCCTCGCGGTAACCGAGCACCAGCACGCGCGCGAACGCGTCGACGCCCTCGATGCGCACGTCCTCGCGATGTGGCACAAGAGTGTTCAGCTCTCGGAAGTCCTTGTCCACAGGACCGACTGGAGCCTCGACCACAGTGGAGTTGGGCGCCCCCGCGTTGTGGGTGATGAGGAACCGGTCTTCGCCGCCGATGACCGCGTGCTCGACGTCGTATTCGACGCCTTCCTCACGCGGCCGGACACACCAGAACTCACCCGCCGGATCGGACGAGTCCAGACACCACACCTCTGTGGTGATCTTGGACCCCGCCGCAATCTGCAGGAACTTCTCGCTCCGCGTCTCGCCCACCCCGATCCAGTAGGACTCGTCGGGCTCATGGAACACCTTGTCGTCGTCGTCACTCGACGAGCCCAATCGGTGACGCCACACAGTGTCGGGTCGCCATGCCTCATCCACCGTCACGTAGAAGACGTACCGGCCATCGCGGGACCACGTCACCCCTGCCGCGATGCCCGGGATCTCCTCGTCAGGCGCGGTGACCTCCGGATCCAGCGAGCGGAAACGCAGGGTGTACCGCTCGTCGCCTTCCGTGTCCGACGCCCAGGCGAGAATTCGACCATCGTGGCTGACGGAGAAGGCGCCGAGCGCGAAATACTCGTGTCCCGCAGCCTCGACGTTGCCGTCCATCAGAAGCTGCTCGCCCGGGAGCTCCACACCGGGCGAGACCTCGGGCGGCACCCAACCCGCGGGGTCGGCGGCATCCGTTATGAACTCAGCCGGCACCGGAACACGGCAGTGCTGCGCATAAGAGCTCCCCTCAGCCGTGCGCGAGAAATACCACCAACCACCGGCGCGGACCGGGACCGACATGTCGGTCTCCTTCACCCGCGAGCGGATCTCCTCGTAGACCGCGTTCTCCAACGGCTTCAGATCCGCCGTCATGGCGTCGGTGTAGGCGTTCTCGGCCTCGAGGTAGGCGATCGTGTCCGCGGAGTCCTTGTCGCGCAACCACTCGTAGTCGTCCACGAAGACCCGCCCGTGGTGCTCACGGGTGTGCGGGCGACGCTCGGCCACCGGCGGTGTGGGGGTGGCGGCCTTCGCCGCGAAGTCAGAGTTGCTCATGCGTTCTCGCTCCCGATCCAGTCAGAGAAGGACAAGCCCGAGATGCGCTCGTAGGCCTCGATGTACCGGGCCGTCGTGGCATCGACAACTTCCGCGGGAAGCGGGGGCGGTGGCGAATCCGACCCCTTGGCCCAGCCTGAGTCCGCGCCGGTGAGCCAGTCGCGCACGAACTGCTTGTCGAAGCTCGGCTGGACGCGACCCGCCTCGTAGACGTCGGCGGGCCAGTAGCGCGAAGAATCCGGGGTCAGCACCTCGTCAGCCAGGATCAACTCGTCGTCCGCCACGCCGAACTCGAACTTCGTGTCCGCGAGCAGCACGCCGCGAGCTGATGCCATCTCGGCGGCGCTCGAGTAGATGTCCAGCGTCGCCGCGCGCAGGCGCTGGGCCAGATCGGCGCCGACGATGTCTGCGAGCTGATCGAAAGAGATGTTCTCGTCGTGGTCGCCCACCGCGGCCTTGGTGGCAGGGGTGAAGATCGGCTCGGGCAGGCGGCTGGCCTCGACCAGACCCTCCGGGAGCTCGATGCCGCACACCGTGCCCGACGCGCGGTACTCGACCATGCCCGAGCCCGTCAGGTAGCCGCGGGCCACACACTCTGCCGGGACCATGTCGAGGCGGCGCACCACCATCGCCCGGCCCAGGACCTCGGTGGGAATCCGCTCGTCATCCAATGGACCCGCCAGGTGGTTGGGCACGTCGAGGGCGTCGAAGAAGTAGGCGCTCATCGCGGTGAGTACCCGGCCCTTGTCCGGGATCGGCGTGTCCAGCACATGGTCATACGCGGAGATCCGGTCGGTGGCCACGAGAAGCAGGGTCTCGGCGTCGATCTCATAGAGTTCGCGCACCTTGCCCGCGGCGAGATGGCGGTAGGAAGAGAGCTCGGGTCGCATGACGGCCAGCGTAGTCGGACCGCGATGGCCGCCGGAGGTCAACCTAGACGGGCGTCAAGCCACTCCCCCAGCGCCGCGTACGCTTCGTCGGCGCACAGGTCGTTGAACAATTCGTGCTTGCCACCTTCGATCTCCCGATAGGTGATCTCCGGTCTCGGGTCGTGGGCCGATCCCGCGACCTGGGCGAACCGGCGCGCGCCCGTCGGGGAGGTGATGGTGTCCGCTCCGCCGTTGAGCACGAGCGTGGGCAGACGGAGCGCGGGTGAACGCTCGAGCAGCCGACGGCCCCCCGCGAGCAGTGTTCCCGCCGACAGTGCGGGAACTCCCCCGTGATGGACCAGGGGGTCGGTGTTGTAATCCTCGACGTACTCGGGGACACGGGAGATCTCTCGCGCGTCCAACTTCTCCACCGGCAGGAACGGCAGAAGTCGGCCGATCACCGGTGCCACGGCTCTCAGCGCCGCAGGGGTGTCCTCACCCACGACGAGACCCGGGGACGACAGCACGAGCCCCTTGAGGTCCCAGGGGCGACGGAGCGCGGACTCGCCGGCTATCAGTCCGCCCATCGAATGGCCCATGAGCAGTCTCGGAAGAGCGTCTGCACCGTTGGCGTCTGCAGAACGACTCCACTCGACCAGCGCATCGCGTGCAGCCAGGTTGTCCTCAATATGGGTTTCCATCGCGACCTTGGCCCGCGGTCCGGGCGCAGTGCCGTGGCCGCGGAGGTCGTAAGCCGCGACGGTGATCCCGCGACCCTGCAGGAACTCGATGGTCCGGCCGTAGCGGCCCGAGTGCTCACCGAATCCGTGGACCAGCAGGAGCAGCGCTCGCGGGTCCTTGGCACGATGTACGGCCAGTTGCAGACCGCCGGTGCCGGGGACGGGGATCAAAGTCTCTCGCATGGGCGTCACACTAGCCGCCTCCAGCGCCCGAATTCCGCACTTCGACGACCCGGAGGGTGCACGTCTCGGGGGCGAGATCTTGAGCAGACCTTCACACGATCTCCACACGAACGCGCGTGATCGTCTGCCAGCCTGACACGTGGATTGTTGAACGATGGAGTCTGCTGCGGAGGATCATGATGATGGGAAGCCACGGGATGAACTTCGGCATGAGCTGGTCATGGGTGTTCTGGGTCCTGCTGATTCTGGGAACAGTGGTGGTCGCGGCTGTGGTGATGAAGGCGTTAACGGGTGGCCGCAGCGCACATCCCCCGGGAGAGGACCACCGCGCGGGTCCACTAGGCATCCTCGATGAGCGGTACGCGCGCGGAGAGCTGAGCACCGACGAGTACCGGGAACGTCTACACAACCTCGACCAAGGTCCGGGGTGAGCCAACTGACACGCCGGCAACTCCTCGCCGTCGGGCTCGCAGGCGCCGGCACGGCGGCCGTGGGCGGGGCAGGCCTGTGGTGGACTGCCCGTGAGGGCGACACCACGTCCGGTGGTGGCTTCACCGGCACCGACGACGACCTCCTGGAACCGGACGTCCTGGCCAGTCGCGACGGCGTGCTCGAGATAGGCCTGGTGGCCGCCACCGCACGGGTCAGAATCGGCGGTCGGAACGCGGACGTGCATGCGTTCAACGGCACTCTGCCCGGCCCGACCCTGCGGGTGCGAGCTGGAGATACGCTTCGCGTATCCCTGGCCAATCAACTCGATGCGCCAACCAACCTGCACGTACACGGACTTCATGTCTCGCCCGAAGACAACGGCGACAATCCGTTTGTGAGCATCGATCCCGGCGGGAGCTTCGACTACGAGTTCGTCCTGCCGGACGACCACCCACCCGGCACATTCTGGTATCACCCACACCTGCACGGCTATGTCGCCGACCAACTCGCCGCCGGGCTCTACGGGGCGATCATCGTCGAGGACCCCGTCCCTGTACCGGTCTCCCGAGAGCGCACGTTGGTCATCTCCGACATCACCCTCGACAGGAACGGCAACCCGGCTGCCGCGTCTCCGCCGGAGAAAATGATGGGCCGCGAGGGCCAGACCGTCCTGGTCAACGGCCAGGTCCGGCCCCATGCGACCGCAGCGCCGGGTGGGCGGGAGCAGTGGCGGATCGTCAACGCCTGCCCGTCGCGCTACCTACGTTTGACCCTAGATGGTCAGACACTCAGCCTGTTGAGCCGTGACACCGGTCGCCTTGCCCGGCCGGTCGACGTCACCGACGTGACGCTCGCTCCCGGCAACAGGGTCGATCTGCTCGTGGAGACCCGCCGAGGCATCTCCATCCTGCTCGCCACCCCGGTGAATCGTGGCACCATGCCCGGCATGATGGGCGGCCCTATGGCCGGCGCCCCCAGCACACGCGACGAGCCGATCGAGCTCGTCGATCTGGAGGTCACCGGGACCGCGGCAGCGGCTCTCGACCCCGTACCCACGGGCCCCGCTCTACGGGATCTGCGTACCGAGCCCGTCACTCAAACGCGGACCCTCGCATTCGGCATGGGCATGGGAGGAGCCCGCGGGATGAGGGATGGCGCGCGTGGGCGCGGATCAATGATGTCGTTCACCATCAACGATCAACAGTTCGACGCGGGCCGGACCGACATCACCGTCCGCTCCGGAACTGTGGAGGAATGGACCCTGACCAACACCGGCCCCATGGACCATCCGATGCACCTGCATGTCTGGCCTATGCAGGTCGTCGACGAGGGCGCTAGCCCCATCTGGCAGGACGTGGTCAACATCCCCGCTTTCGGCCGCGTCACCGTCCGCGTCGCGTTCGGCGACATCGTCGGCCGCACCGTCTATCACTGCCACATTCTGGACCACGAGGACCTCGGGATGATGGGCACGATTCTGGCCCGGTGACGCTGCGGGATATCTGCGACTATCCGACATGTCGACCCCTCGCAGTGTTTACGCTCGACAAGCCGCTCGGCAACGAAAGGAGCTCGAAATATGGGCACATACCTGGGCGCGTTCGCCATGCTGGCGTCGTCCTTCGTCCTGGTTCTCCTGCTCTACGTGGTCGCGCGGCGCGCTGCCGTCGCCTCTGAACCGTTGACGTCACTGCCGTTCCTGTCCGGTTGGCGCCCCAGCGAACACGCCCTGTCCCGGTACCACGCGCGCTGGTACCCGCTCACCGTGCTGTTCCTCGCATTTGATGTGGAGATGCTCTTCATGTACCCGTGGGCGGTCGTCGTGGCGGACGTCGGCATCAGCGCGGTCGTCGAGATGTTCGTGTTCCTCGGCGTGCTCATGGTCGGCGTCGTGTGGGCCTGGCGAGAGGGGGCGCTGAGGTGGGTATAGGAACGCTGTTGGCGCGCCGCGCGGTCCGGGTTGCGCACGTCCTCGTGGTGGAGAGCCCCGGCTCGGCGCGCCTACGCATGCTTACCGAACGCGCGCTGACGGGCCGCGGGTGGAGCGCGGCCCTCTCCCCAGCAGAGGCCGACATCCTGCTCGTGTGCGGCAACCCGGGCCCGCAGCTGACGGCCGCGATCGACCGCGTGTGGGAACAGATGCCGGGCCCACGCGCGCGCGCATCCGTACATTCGCCGACGGGTGTGGAGTTCGCTCTGGCCCAAGCCGCGCAGCTTCTCGCCGACGACTACGAGCAACGCCGCGACACACGCGACCGCCCCCCGGGCCCTCCCGAACCCGAGAATGACCCGGGGACTCACGACGAGGGGAACGACGACGGCGACGAGGCGAACGACGTCAGCACGGGTCACGAGCAAATGGGCCACGGCGATATGGACCACAGCCACACGGACCACGATGACATGGAGATGGCGCCGAACGGCATAGCGTTGGCCGAGCAGTCCGAAGACCACGACGGGCTCACACTCGACGCGTTGACGGTCCCCCTCGGGCCCGTCCTCGCACACTGGCCGGCAACGCTCGTGCTGCGGTGCACCCTCAACGGCGACCTGATCGTCACCGCCGACGCCGAGTGGTCCGACGCCGACCACGAGCCCACCCGCCGCGGCGACGACGACCGGCCCTCCGACGACGACGACGTCGCCCCTCGATGGCACGCCGCCCGGTACTGCGACGACGCCGCACGGCTGCTGACCGTGGCGGGCTGGGACGCGGCCGCGGATGCCGCGCGACGACACCGGGACGCGCTGCTTGGCTCGGACTCCACGGCTCGCTGCGCGGGCGACATCGGTAGAACCGCCGATCGGATCAGTCGCAGCCGCAGCCTGCGGTGGGCGCTGCGAGGGCTTGCGGTGCCGGATCACGGGGGCTCCGAGGTCAACCTGTTCACCCGACCTGCGTCCTGGCTGCGAGAGGCGCAGCACATACTCGACGCCGGCTCCACGCCTCGGCCCGTGACACCGTCCTCACCCGCCTCTCTCGCCGAACGCGTCGTGGGCTTGGACATCGCGTCGGCGCGGATGGTCGTCGCAGGGTGCGCTCCGCTGCTGCGCACGAAGAAGCGCGACCGTGTCTGAGATCATCGAGGTCGGAGCGGGGTGGGCTGTCCCGGCGGCCGCGCTGGTCCTCGTCCTCGCCACCGCGGGTGCGTGCGTGGACGGCGCGGCCAGGCGACGATCCGTCGGAGCGCCCATGGTTGCGGGACTGCTCAGGCCATTCGACGAGACCGCACGGCTGCTCCGGCAACGTCGCAGACGTCTGGTCTCGGCCGACCTCGTGCTGTGGCGTGTCGGTGGTGCCGGCCTCGTCGTCGTCGCCCTCCTCAAGATCGCAGTCATACCTTTCGGCGTGTGGACCCTGTCCGATATGCCCGCAGGCGTGGTCTGGTTCAACGCGATGGACGTGGCGATCTGGGCGCTCGTGTGGCTGGCCGGATGGGGGGCGAACAGCGCGCACTCGCTGATCGGCGGATATCGCTTCCTCGCGCAGGCGCTGTCCTACGAGCTGCCCCTGATGTTCGCGCTCACCGCACCTGTCGTGGCCGCCGCCAGTCTGCGGGTGGGCGACATCGTGCTGGCTCAACAGGACCTGTGGTTCGTTGTCTGGATGCCGGTGGCGTTCCTCGTGTTCTGCGTGAGCGTGATCGCGTTCTCGGTGTGGGGGCCGTTCTCCACGCCGGCAGGTGCGGATCTGTCCGGGGGTGTGCTGAGCGAGCTGTCCGGGGTGGACCGGCTGCTGTTGCTCGCCGGTCGCTACGCGCTGCTCACCGCCGGGGCCGCTTTCGCTGTGACGCTGTTCCTGGGCGGCGGAGCGGGCCCCCTGCTGCCGGCCTGGGTCTGGACGCTGATGAAGTCCGTCGCGCTGCTCGCCGTGTTTGTCGGCCTGCGCCGTCTCCTACCGGCGATCCGACCTGACCGGTTCGCCGAAGTCGGGTTCCTGATCCTGCTGCCGGTGGCCCTGGTCCAGCTGCTCGTCGTATCCGTCGTTGTCCTAGGAGGGTGAGCCGTGCCCGTACCTGATGCGTCCGTGCCGGAAGCCATCGCGTTCTGGATATTGTCCGTTATCGCGGTGGTCGCAGGGATCGCGGTGTTCCGCGTGGACTCCATGGCCCGGGCGACCTACGCACTCGCGATCTCGTTCGTCGCGGTCGGCGGCGCCGTGCTGCTGCTCAGGCTTGACTACATCGGCCTCATTACCGTGTTGATGATGGTGATGGAGATGGCCATCATGGCGATCTTCATGATCATGCTCATGGGGATGAACCCGGCCCTGATGCCCATGAGCATGGTGCACAACAACAAGGGCGCCGTGGGGATCTCGGTTGCAGTCTTCCTGGCATTAGCCGCGGGCGCCGTGCTCGTCCCCTGGCCCGCCGAGAGTCGCGAGTTGCCCGGGCCGCGGGCAGACCGGACAGCGGCGCTCGGCGAGGCGATCATGGGCCCACACATGTTGGTGATGATGACGGTCGGCGCGGTCCTTTTCGCGACGATCGTGGCCGGCCTCGTCCTGACGCTGCCCAGCGGCCGGTATCAGCGGTTCGGCGACGACCTGCGGCGCCGCCCCGCACAGGATTCCCGGCGCGGAGGACTGGGCCGATGACGCTCGAAACCGTTCTGGTGGTGGCTGCGGCGCTGTTTGCCGTCGGTCTCTATGGCGCGTTGTCCCAGCAGGTCGTGGTGATGATCATGATGGGCCTGGAGCTGATGATCAACGGCATCATCTTGGCGGCAGCAGCGATGTGGTGGTACTTGGCTCCCGTACCGCAGGGGCAGGTGCTGCTACTGGTGATCCTGGCCGCAATGACCGTGGAGATGGCAATGGGATTCGCCGTGGCGATTCTCTACCACCGTGTGCGCGGAGCGGACATGACCGACATGGCCACGGACCTGTCGCGATGACCGCGCTGCTCTGGGCCGTCGTCGCCGTCCCCGCCGCCTTGGGCGCACTACTGGCACTCGGCGGCCGGGCGCTCGAGCGCGTCGCGGTTCCGGTGGCGGTGGCGACGGCCGCCGTTGTTCTCGGGCTCGCGCTCGCGGTCGCCGCCGGTGAACCCTCGGTCGCGGCACCGTTCGTAGCGGGCAGCACGTTCAGCCTCGCCGTCGACGGCCTGTCCGCCCCGGTGGTGGTCGCGGTGGCGGCGGTGTCCCTGCTGGTGATCGGCTATGCCGCAGCCGAGGGCATGGTCCCGCGGTCGCGGTTCCACGGGCTGATGCTGATCTTCCTCGCTGCGGTGATGGCGACCGCGACGGCCACCACCCTCCCGGCCCTGCTGTTCGCCTGGGAGGTGATGGGAGCCGCGTCCTATGCGTTGATCGGTTTTCACCACGCCGACCCCGATCGGGTCTCATCCGGCCTCACCGCCTTCCTCACCACCCGTACCGCCGACCTGGGCCTATACCTGGCCGCGGGCGCAGCACTAGCGGGCGGGGGCACGCTGTCGATCGACGGTCTGGGCGAGCTCCCGCCGGGCTACCGCGATGTCGTCGCGGCCGGGGTCCTCGTGGCCGCTCTGGGGAAGGCCGCGCAGCTGCCTTTCTCGTTCTGGCTCTCGCGGGCGATGGCGGGCCCGAGCCCGGTCAGCGCGCTCCTGCACTCGGCGGCGATGGTCGCCATGGGCGGCTACCTGCTGCTGCGCTCCGCGCCGCTGCTCCAGGCGACCGGATGGGCCGGCCCCGTGAGCGCGTGGATCGGGGCGGGCACCGCGCTGCTGATGGGCGCGGTCGCGGTGGCGCAGCGCGATCTCAAACAGGTGCTCGCCGCGTCGACCGCGGCCCAGCTGGGATTCGTCGTGCTCGCCGCCGGGCTGGGCGCGGTCGCTGGCGGCGCCGCGCATCTGCTCGCCCACGCCGCGACCAAGGCTCTGCTGTTCCTGGTGGCTGGCGCGTGGCTCTCGGCGCTGGGCACCAAGAAACTCGACGCGCTCCGGGGTGCCGCCCGGCGGTGGCCAGTCACGGGCGCGATGTTCACGGTAGGTGCGCTGAGCCTGGCCGGCGTGGCGCCGCTGTCGCTGTGGGCGACCAAGGATCACGCCCTCGCCGCCGCTCTCGCCGACGCGCCGGCGTTGTACGTGGTGGGGTTGGCGGCCGCCGGGCTCTCAGCCGCGTATGCGGGAAAGATACTGCTCGTCGCGTGGGACGCGATCGCGGAGCACCCCGCGTACGACACCGAGACCGCGGGCACTCGTGAGATCACCGTGTGGCAGCAGCTCCCGCTCGTTCCGCTCACGGCCGGTGCCGGCGTCCTCGGACTGCTCGTCCTACCCGCGGTGGCGGGCCCCGTCACGGACGCGATCGGGCTCGAGGCCCCACCGGCCCCGGGGGCCATCGAGTTGGTCGCCTCGGCGGCGCTGGCGCTCGTTGTCGTCGGCCTGGTATTCCGGTTCGGGACGCCGGAACCGGCGTGGGCGTCCCGGTGGCTCGGGCTGGGTCGGGCCACGAGCACGCTGGTGACCCGGCCGACCCTCGCCCTCGCCGGTGCGCTGGCCCGCGTCGACGACCGCGGCCTCGACCGCGCCGTCCACGCCACCGGCTCCACGGTGACGGCGGCGGCCTCGCAACTGGCCCGTCTCGACGACGGGGCCGTCGACGGCGTCGTCGTCGCCACCGCGGCAGCGACCACCCGCGCGGGTCAGCGCCTCGCGTCCGTTGACACTCACGTGGTCGACGGCGCGGTGGAGGGCTTCGCCCGGGGCGCCCGCGAACTCGGTGCGCGGGTCCCCCGGGTGCAGACCGGCCAACTGCACCACTACTACGTCCACGCCGTCATCGGCGGCTCCGCCGCCCTCCTACTCGTGTTGATCGTGAGGTAAACGTGCTCAGCGTCGTCATCTTCCTTCCCCTCATCGCCGCGCTGGCGATCGCCGCCCTCCCCGCATCGGCCCGGGTCGTGGCGCGGTGGGGATGGATCGCGGTCACCGCTGCCGAGCTCGGACTGACCGTGTGGTTGTGGGCCGGCCACGAGGGCGGCGGGACCCTGGCATTCGAGGAGCGACTGGAGTGGATGCCCACGGTGGGCAGCAGCTACCACGTCGGGCTGGACGGCTTGTCACTTCCGCTGGTGGCGCTGACCAACATCGTCTTTTTCGCGTGCGCGATCTACGCACTTCGTGAACGTGACCGGCCCCGGGGCCAGGCCGGACTGTTACTCGCTCTACAGACGACGTGCCTGGGGTTGTTCGCCGCCCAGGACCTGTTGGTGTTCTTCGTCTTTTTTGACCTGTCGATCGTGGGCATGTACTTCGTCATCGCCGGCTGGGGTCATGGGAACGCGCGCCGAGCGGCCCTGAAGTTCTTCCTCTACACCTTCCTCGGCTCGCTGGCGCTACTGCTCGGGTTCATCGGTCTGTACCTGGCCGCCGACCCACACACCTTCGATATGGTCGAACTCGCGCGCGCCGACCCACTCGCTGGCCGCGGCCTGGCGGGGGGGCTGGTGATGGCCGCCATCCTGCTGGGGTTGGCCGTCAAGACCCCGACCGTCCCGTTCCACACCTGGCTGCCGCCCGCGCACACCGACGCTCCCGCCGTCGGCTCGGCGGTGTTGGCCGGGGTGCTGCTGAAGATGGGGACCTACGGGTTCGTGCGCATCGCGATGCCACTACTCCCACAGGCGTGGCAAGCCTGGGCGTGGGTGATCGTCGCGGTCGGCATCGTCTCCGTGCTCTACGGCGCCCTCGTCTCGCTGGCGCAGAGCGACGTCAAGAGAATGGTCGCCTACACCTCGGTCAACCACATGGGTTACATCGTCCTCGCGGTCGGCGCGGCCGGGATCCTGGTCGATTCGGCGACCCGGGCCCGCGAGATCGCCGTGACCGGGGCGATGGTGCAGATGGTCAGCCACGGCCTCATCACGGCCGCGCTGTTCCTGCTGGCCGGGCTGCTCCGCGATCGTGCGGGGACCTACGAGATGTCGCGGTTCGGCGGGCTGGCGTCGACCGCGCCCCGCTACGCCGGGCTGTTCGCCGTGGCGGCGTTCGCCTCTCTGGGCATTCCCGCCTTCAGTGGCTTCATCGCCGAGTTCCAGATCTTCACCGGCAGTATCGGCGTCACCGCGTTCGCGGCGATCGCGCTTCCGGGGATCGTCCTCATGGCCGCCGTCCTGCTCCGCGCCGTGCAGGCGATCCTCGCCGGCCCGCCGCAGGGCGGCTCGGTCGGTTTCGCCGATGTCCGCGTGCACGAGGCCGTACCCATCGGCGGATTGCTGTTGCTCTCCCTGGTCATCGGGGTGGTCCCCGGGCCACTGCTCGCGGTCATCGAGCCCGCCGCCGTGACCGTGACGCACTTGGTCAGCCGCTAGATGGACGCGCAGATGACCACCGGCATGAACATGGCCTCCGATTCGCTGGCGATGGCGATGGCTCTCGCGCTGTTCGCCGGCGCCGTGCTCACCCTGCTGACGGGGTCGTTCCTGGCCCGCCACCGGCAGTTGGTCGCGCGCCTGATCGCCATCACCGCCCTGCTGGGCAGCGCCGCGGCCGCGGTCGCCGCGCTCGCCGGATCACCCCGGCGCGTATTCTCCGACACGTTCGCCGTGGACACGCCCACCTCGGTGGCGGCCCTCATCATCGCGGGAGCCACCCTGCTGGTCATCACCCTCGGGATCGATGAACTACGCGGTCACGAGCGCGAGAGCGAGGCCTACTCGCTGCTGTTGCTCGCCGCCCTCGGGGCCCTCGTGATGGCCGGTGCCACCGACCTGCTGGTGCTGACCGTCGGCTTCTTCCTGGCCAGCATTCCGCTGTACGCGATCATCGGGTTGAGCCGCACCTCGAAATCCGCCGAGGCGACCCTGAAGACCTACCTGCTCGGTGCCCTGTTCGGTGTCGGACTTCTCCTCGGGGTGACCGTCCTGTACGGCGCCGGCGGAGCCACGGAGTACGACGAGCTCGCGCGTGCCCTGCCCGCCGTCTCCCCGGTGATCATCGCGTTTGGCGTCGTGGCCGTCCTCGGCGGTCTGCTGTTCAAAGCCGGGGCGGTGCCCGCCCATTACTGGGTGCCCGATGCCGCGCAGGGGGCGAGCACCTGGGCGGCCGCCTATGCGACCACGGTGCCCAAGGTCGGCGGGATGATCGCGATCTACCGGTTTCTCGAGGAGGTCTCCCCCGGCATCGAATGGTCGATGCTCGTCGCGGTCCTGGCGGCCGTGGGGATGACTCTGGGCAACCTCGCCGCCTTCTTGCAGGACGATCCGCGTCGACTACTGGGCTGGTCGACGATCAGCCAGGTCGGCTACCTCCTGCTGCCAGTCGCGGTCGCTGGGCTCAGTGACCTGGCGGCACCCTCACTGCTGCTCTATCTGGCGGGGTACGCGGTCACCAACATCACCGCGTTCGCGGTGATCGCCGCGGTGCCCCAACTCCGTGTGCTATCGGACTACCGGGGGCTGGTGAGCCGGAACCCACTGCTTGCGGTGGCGTTGGCCGTCAGCCTGCTGAGCCTGGTGGGGACTCCGCCGACGGCGGTGTTCCTCGGTAAGCTCACCACCTTTTCGGCGGCCTGGGACGGCGGGTTCGCCTGGCTCACGGTGGTGGCAGCGGTGAACACCGTGGCCAGCCTGTTCTACTACCTGCGCTGGCTGGCCCCCGCCTTCACACCCGACCGCGCCGCGGGCGGGTCGGGTACTAGCGCGACTGTGCGGCGGTCCGGGTACCTCACCGCCCTCGTCGGCGCGGGCGGAATCCTCGCGTTGGGGATCGGTGGCGGACTGCTGTGGGAGCTCCTGCTTCCCTAGCCCCACCGGGCCCCGGGCGCGGTCAGAGAATCGCACCCGGCGCATATCCCGCCGCCTTCGGGTGCCGCGCCACCAGCGCCTCGACCCTCGCCACGACCGCGTCGACCTGGTCGGCGGCCGCGCCCACGAACGCGGCGCGGTCGGCCAATGCCTCCTCAAGCGCGGCCTTGTCCAGCGGCAGCCGGTCGTCGGCGGCGAGGCGATCGATGAGGTCGGGTTCGCGGCCCTCCTCGCGCATGGCCAGTGCGACGGTGACGGCATTCTCCTTGATCGCCTCGTGAGCGACCTCGCGGCCGACCCCCGCGCGCACCGCGGCCATGAGGACCTTGGTGGTGGCCAGGAATGGCAGATACCGCTGGAGTTCCTTATCGATCACCGCGGGGTACGCACCGAACTCGTCGAGCACAGTCAGGAAGGTCTCGAACATGCCGTCCAGCGCGAAGAACGCGTCAGGCAGGGCCACGCGACGGACCACGGAGCAGAACACATCACCCTCGTTCCACTGCGCACCCGCGAGCTCAGCCGCCATCGAGCCGTACCCGCGCAGCACCACCTGAAGACCGTTGACCCGCTCGCAGGAGCGGGTGTTCATCTTGTGCGGCATGGCCGACGAGCCCACCTGGCCGGGCTGGAAACCTTCGGTGACGAGCTCGTGCCCGGCCATGAGCCTGATGGTGTGGGCCAGGGACGACGGCCCGGCGCCCAGCTGCACCAGCGCGGAGACGACTTCGTGGTCCAGGGAACGTGGGTAGATCTGGCCGACCGAGTCGAAGGTGCGGGAGAAGCCCAGGTGCTCGGCGATCCGGTTCTCAAGCTCCGCCAGTTGGGCGGCGTTTCCGCCGAGAAGGTCGAGCATGTCCTGGGCCGTGCCCATAGGGCCCTTGATGCCGCGCAGCGGATAGCGCTGCAGCAGCGATTCCACCCGCTCGAGAGCCCCGAGCAGCTCGTCGGCCGCAGAAGCGAATCGCTTGCCGAGGGTCGTGGCCTGGGCCGCGACGTTGTGGCTGCGCCCGGCCATCACGGTGTCGCGGTGGGCGACGGCGTGCTCTGCCAGACGGCGGACGGCGGCCACACCGCGGTCGCGCACGAGCTCCAGCGAGCGAACGATCTGTAGCTGCTCGACGTTCTCGGTGAGGTCCCGGCTCGTCATGCCCTTGTGCACGTGCTCGTAACCGGCGAGCGCGTTGAACTCCTCGATGCGCGCCTTCACGTCGTGGCGGGTGACCCGCTCACGGTCGGCGATCGAGTCCAGATCGACCTCCTCGACCACGGCCTCATAGGCCTCGATCACCCCGTCGGGCACCTCGATGCCGAGGTCACGCTGGGCGCGAAGCACCGCGATCCACAGCTGACGCTCGAGCACGATCTTGTACTCGGCGGACCACAGGGTGGCCAGGTCGGCGCTCGCGTAGCGCGAGGCGAGGACGTTGGAGATGCGCGGCTTGACGGTCACACACCCCAGTATCGCAGCCCGGTCAGGAGATCACCGCGCCGCCGGTCGAGCCGGCCAGGATCTCGCGGGCGTTGAGGTAGACCTGCTCTACCGTGAGCGGTGCCTGTAGCAGCAGCCACGGCCTGACGAAGTAGACGATGTTCGTGATGATCTCTGTGGAACCCATGGGCCGACGGTAGCCTCCCGGGACCGCCCGCGGGACCGGTACCTATGGGGCCCTCGCGCCTATCTCAGCAGAACCGATTCGAGCCGGTCCATGGCCTCGGCGAGCTCGGCGGTCCCCCCGGCGAAGCTCAATCGGACGGTGTGCGTCCCGTCGACCGTGTCGAAGTCGACTCCCGGGGTCAGCGCCACACCGGTTCGCTCGAGAATCTCTGCGCACCACGCCACCGAGTCGTGGGTCCAGCGGGAGACGTCGAAGTAGGCATAGAAGGCGCCGTCCGGCGGCGCCACCTCCTCGACTCCCAGCTCCCCGAGCCTGCGTAAAACCAGCTCGCGATTGCGCGCGTACCGCTTCACGTGGCCGTCCAGTTCTTCGGCTGACCCCGGGGTGAACGCCGCCACTGCGGCGAACTGCGCGTCTGCGGGCGGGCAGATGGTGAGATTGCCGATCAGCCTGTCCACCGGATCGCGCAGGTACGCCGGGAGCAGCATCCAGCCGATCCGCCAGCCGGTCATGGAAAAGTATTTGGACACCGACCCCATCACCACCGACTCGCGGCTGGTCTCCCAGGCGCTCGCGCACTCGCGGCCGTAGGTGACGCCGTGGTAGATCTCGTCGCTGACCAGAAGCGTGCCGTTTGCCTCACACCAGCGTGCGAGCGCCGCGAGTTCTCCCGCGTCGATGATCGTGCCGGTGGGGTTAGCGGGACTGGCGACGATGAGCCCGGCAGGCGCGTGGCCTAATTCCGACGTGACTGCGTCGAGTTGCGCGACCGTGGGTTGGTATCGGGTCTCGGGTCCGCACGCGATCTCGCGGACCTGGCAGCCCAGTGCCTGAAGGGTGTTGCGGTAGGCGGGGTACCCGGGGCGCGCCATGACGACGGTGTCTCCGGGGTCGAACGCGGCGAGGAAGAGCACGGTGAAGCCGCCGGAGGAGCCGGTGGTGACGACGACGTCGTCAGCGTTCACGTTCACGCCATCCCGTTGCCGGTGATACCCGGCTATCGCCTCGCGAAGGGGCCGGATGCCGAGCGCCTCGGTGTACCCCAGGATCTCCGTGTCGAGAGCGTGGTGGGCGGCGGCCAGCACTGGGCCGGGGGCAGGGGTGGAGGGTTGCCCCGCGCAGAGGGAGATCACATCCCCGTGGGTCTCCTGCCGCCGGGCCGCCGCGGCCAGGACGCTCATGACGTGGAACGGCTCGACGGCCGACCGGAGGGAGGGTTCACGTGCGACGGTCATGCACCCGACGCTAGCGCCGCCGTGAGAAGTGCGGGCCAGCCACCCACATCAGAGGGTCAACCCGAACACCCACACCAACAGCGTCATGGTGACCGTGGTGATGGCGATCAGCCCGATGAGGTTGAGCCACACCCCACCGCGGATCATCTGGCCGATCGTCACGTACCCGGAGCCGTAAGCGATCGCATTGGGCGGGGTCGCGACCGGAAGCATGAACGCGCAGGTCGCGGCGAGCGCCACCGGGACGGCGAGCAACATCGGGTTGAGGTCGAGCCCGAGGGCGACACCACCGGCCACGGGGAGGAAGGTGGCCGCTGTCGCGGTGTTGCTGGTCAGCTCGGTGAGCAGGAGGACCCCGCCGGCTGCCACGACGATCAGCAGGATGACCGGAAGGCCGCCCAGAGCGGAAGACTGCTCACCGATCCAGTCGGTGAGCCCGGACCCGGAGAATTGCGCCGACAGCGCCAATCCGCCACCGAACAGCAGCAGCACACCCCAGGGCAGCTTGAGCGCCGCCTCCCAGGTGAGCAGCCGTACCCCCCGCGCGGTACCCGCGGGCACCAGGAACAGCACCAGCCCGGCCACCAACGCGATGCCCGCGTCCGAGATCGGCGCGTCCTCCCACACCAGCGGCACCGCCACCCACGCGACCGCGGCGGCGATGAAGACCGCGAGCACGCGGCGTTCGCCGGAGGAAGTGCGGCCGAGTTTGTTCAGTTCGTCGTCGAAGAGCTTGCGTCCACCGGGGATCTCCTCGATCTCGGGCCGGAACAGGACCTTGGTCAGCAGGAACCAGGTGATGACAAGCATGACCACCGCCAACGGCAGTCCGACGAGCATCCACCGCCCGAATCCGAGCTCGATTCCGTGTTCGCTCTCCAGATACCCGGCCAGCAGGGTGTTGGGCGGGGTGCCGATGATCGTCGCCAGCGACCCGACTGACGCGGCGTACGCGATACCCAGCATTAGCGCGGTTCCGAAGTTGGACCGGATCACCGCCTCCTTGACCGAATCCGACGTGGGATCAGCCGACGCATCGATCTTCGGCATCGCCGATTCGGATCCGAGCTCAGAGGCGAGCATCAGCACCGACACACCGATCGGCAGCATCATCACGGCCGTCGCGGTGTTGGACACCCACATGCTGAGGAAGGCTGTGGCGATCATGAAACCGGCCACGACCCGCGTCGACCGCGTGCCCATAGCGCGCACCGTGAGCAGGGCGATCCGCCGGTGCAGGTTCCAGCGTTGCATGGCGATCGCGATGAGGAACCCGCCCATGAACAGGAAGATGATGTTGTTGCCGTACTCGGCGCCCACGTCGTTGACCGAGATGTCCTCCCCCAGCACCGGAAAGACGATGAGCGGAACCAGGGCGGTCGCCGGGATCGGGATGCACTCGGTCATCCACCAGATGCCCAGCAGCACCGCGACCGCCGCGGTGAGCCGCGCATTGTGCTCGAGATCGCCCGGCATCACCAGGTACACGATCAGGGCCACCGCCAGGCCGGCGACGGTGCCGATGACACTGCGGAGGAACTCGCCCCGCGGCACCGCCTCGTCAAGTTCTCCAGGCGACTTCTGGTCGACCTCCATGCCGCGGTCCGGGTCAGGGTCCAACCCCGTCAGATGCGGGGCCATCACCATCTTGCGACCGTCAGGACGATCGTGCTCGTCGGTTCCCATAGCGATCTCCTCGGCGATTCACCGACCCCGAGGCCTCCCAACGGGGTGCTGTGGGATCAGACTATTGGTGATCCCCTCCCGGTTCATCCGTTTAGCTGCCGAGCGAACCCAACGGTGCCGAGCCGAGTGCGCCCGATCCGAGCGAGAGCGTGCCGTCAGGGGCCACCAGGAGTCCGAACACTGCCAGTTCCTGCGCTGCGCCGTCGGCAGGACCGATCGACACTACGAGTTCGTAGCGGCCCGGGGCCAGTGGCGCGGCCGGCCTCAGGGTCAGTGCCCGGTCCACCGAATTACCGGCGGAGACTGTCACCGGTAAGGATTGCAGGTCTCCGGAGTCTGTGACTATGGGCAGCTGGCGCCGCAACTTGTCGGGCCCGGTGATGGTGGCCTTCAGCTGGCCGGAGTACGCGGCGCCGGTGGAGTCGACCCGCACGGAGAGGTCGAGCAGTTCGCCGTCGTCGCCCCGCCGCAATTCGGCCTCTCCCGCCGCGCTGAGTCGGACGGGTAAGTTCACGGCGGGGTCAGTCTCTCGCGTCGAGGACGGCGTCCCATCCACACCGACTACCGGCCAATTGTCCACCCAGTCCAGGCGGTCGAGCATCATGTAGCGCCGTTGGACACCGTTGGGTAGCACGGCGTTGCCGCGGGGCGCGGCGTGGTAGAGCATCCAGTCCTGTCCGGCATCATCGGTGGCCACATCGACGTGGCCGGGCCCGACCCAGTCAGTGTTGCCGCGCAGGACAACGTCACCCGGAAGTGCTGCACCCGGCCCCTGTACCAGCGCTCGCCCGGTTCGGTCCTCGTACGGCCCGAACAGCCCCTCGGCACGCCCGCCGAGCACGCGGTACTGCGACGCCTCGCCGTCGCAGCAGAGCCCGGCGCTGGTGAACAGGTGCGTGAACCCGTTTCTGGCAACCACGGCCGGCGCCTCCACTCCCCTGCCGGCGACGAGAACGGGGTCGCCGTCCAGCGCTGTCCCGTCGGTGGTCATCGGCACCGCATGGATTCCCTCGAAGTTGCCCATGAGCATGACCGGACCGTCATCGGTGACCACGACCTCGGGGTCCATCGGGTCCAGATCCTGGTACGGCTTCGCTGCGCCATAGCAGACGATCGGCGCGGCGTCGTGGCTCCACGGCCCCTCGATGCCCGGCGCGGAGGCGCGGCCGATGCACGGCGCGGATCCCCCGGTCGTGTAGTACATGACCGCGGCGCCGGTGTTGGTGATATGGACGTCGGGGGCCCAGAGGAACGCTCCGCGCCCGGCCCAGGCGGGCAGGGCGGAAAACGCGTCGCCCACGTACTCCCACTCCACCAGGTCGAAAGACCGGAAATGGGGGACGAGCCGATGCCCGGCCCCGTCCGCCCAGTCGTCCGAGGTCGCATAGACGTGGAACGCCCCGTCAGGCCCCCGCTGGACAGACGGATCGGGCGCGACCGACGAGATCACCGGGTTGGCGGCGGCCGTTGCGGTGGTGGTCGCCGAGGCGAGGGGAACGACGACGACGAGCGCCGCCGCTGCGAGAAGCCGTGCACGGGCCGCGAGCGTCATAGCTGCGAACTTATAGACTTCGGCCCACGGTGGCTAGACCCAATTCACTCCCGGATCACTCCTGCCCCGCGCGTTCCTTCCGTAACAAAAATCGTTGAATTTTTCCGGAAGGCGTCTTGGGCAGCTCACGGCTGAAGTGGATACGGCGCGGGAACGCGTGCGCGGCAAACTCGGTCTTGACCCACTTCTGCAGCTCGGATTCCTTCTCTGCGTCTCCCGCCACGCCGTCACGCAGGACGACGTACGCCTCGAGGACCTCACCGGCCAATTCGTCCGGGACACCGATGACGGCGGACTCCAGGACGTCTGCGTGCTTGGCCAGGACCGACTCCACGTCGAAGGGCCCGATGCGGTAGCCCGACATGATGATCACATCGTCATCGCGACTCGAGAAGTAGAAGTGCCCGTCGTCGTCGAGCTTGGCAGCGTCACCGGTGTAGTACCAACGGCCGTCCCGACTAAACCGCTCGGCGGTCTTCTCCGGGGCCTCGTGGTAACCGGTGAACCACATGAGCGGGCTGGCGGGAACGTCGATCGCCACCCGACCCATCTCGCCCACCTCGGCGGGTTCGTCCGCATCAGCGGCCAGGACCGCGCACGACCAACCCGGCAGCGGCACACCCATGGACCCGGGGCGGACGTCCTCTCGGAGCGAGTCGTGCCACGGGTTGATGATGAACATGCCGTGCTCAGTTTGCCCGTACTGGTCGCGGACCTCCACACCGAACTGCTCGATCGACCACTCGATGACCTCGGGCGTGAGCGGCTCACCGGCTGCCGAGGCGCGGCGCAGGCGCACACCCGTGGGCGCGATGTCCTTCTTGGCTCGCATCGTCCGATAGACGGTCGGCGCTGCCGCGAAGTTGGTGACGTGGAAGTACTGCAGGACCGCGAACGCCAGCTCCGGTGAGTAACGGGCGTGCAGCAGCAGGCTTCGGCGACCGACCGTCAGCGGTCCGAGGATGCCGTAGTACAGACCGTATGCCCAGCCCGGGTCGGCACCGTTCCAGAACACGTCGTCGGGACGGACGTCCAGACCGGTCTCGATGTACTGGTGGAACGCGGCCAGCGCGCGGACCGGCACCACGACACCCTTGGGATTTCCGGTGGTGCCAGAGGTGAACAGCATGACCATTCCGGCTTCGGGTCCGGTGACCGCGGCCGCACGGCCGGGCTTCTGCGCAGCTACGAGGGTCGCCAGGTCGATGTCGCCCTCGCGGGCCTCGGGGCAGTCGGCCAGACCGGCCACCACGACTGGTGCCTGGGTCTTCTCGATCTTGCCGCGTTGGTCGGCGTCCGAGACGATGACCTTGGCGTCGCCGCCGTTCAGCCGCATCTCGATGGCCGGCCATGCGAAGGCGGTGAACAGCGGCATGTGCACGGCACCCAGGCGCCATATTCCCATGAGGGTGAAGACCAGATCCACCGACTTGGACATGAGTGTGGCCACCCTGTCGCCTTCGCCCACCCCGAGCTCCGCCAGGGCCGCGGCGACCTTCTCGCTCTCCGTCTTCAGCTCGCCGTAGGTGATGTCCCGACCGGAGAGGTCGGCGTCGATCACCGTGAAGGCGACCGCCGACGGATCGTGACGGTCACAGAGGAACTCCGCGGCACTCGCGCCGGGGACGTCGTAGACAGCCAGCAACTGCTCCGGGGACAGGGGCGTGGACGCGGTGTTCTGGGTCATACCACCAGAGTCTGGCGTAGAGGTCGGACTGACCGCCACCACCACCCACCGACGGGCACCCCCGCTTTCGGGGCTGGCACTTCCGGTGCGACCGCGTGCACTCTAATGAGAAGGCGAGAACACCTGCACGCAACCGGAGGACCCCATGGCCGTGGATCGACTGCTCCCCACCGACGAGGCGTACGAGCTGCTAGAGATGACCCGCGACGTCGCGGACAAGCTCCTGGAGCCCGTCGCCGCGGAGCACGAGCGCAACCACACCTACCCGGAGGGGCTGTTCGCCCAGCTCGGCGAAGTCGGATTGCTCGGCCTGCCCTACCCGGAGGAGTTCGGTGGCGGCGACCAGCCGTACGAGGTGTACCTGCAGGTGCTCGAGGAGCTCGGTGCCCGGTGGGCAGCTGTCGCGGTGGCGACCAGCGTCCACGGACTGTCCTGTTTCCCCCTGGCCACGGTCGGCACCGACGAGCAGAAGGCCGAGTGGCTGCCGGGAATGCTCGCCGGTGAGCAGATCGGGGCGTACTCACTGTCGGAGCCCCAGGCGGGTTCTGATGCGGCGGCGCTGCGGTGTCGGGCCGAGCGGCAGGGGGACGAGTACGTGGTCACCGGCACCAAGTCGTGGATTACCCACGGCGGGGTCGCCGACGTCTACAACACCTTTCTCCGCACCGGAGATGGTTCGGGAGGTATCTCCTGCCTCCTCGTCCCGGGCGACACGGAGAACCTGCACTTCGGCAAGCCCGAGGACAAGATGGGGCTCAACGGCGTGCCCACCACCACTGCCTCGTACGAGGGGGCACGGATCGACGCCGGCCGCCTGATCGGCGCCGAGGGCGACGGCCTGAGGATCGCGTTCTCCGCCCTCGACTCCGGCCGCCTCGGCATCGCCGCTGTTGCCACGGGCATCGCCCAGAGGGCATTGGACGACGCCGTGGCCTACGCCAACGAGCGGGAGGCGTTCGGCAAAACCATCATCGGCCACCAGGGACTGGGCTTCCTACTAGCCGACATGGCCGCGGCCGTCGGCTCCGCCCGCGCCACCTACCTCGACGCCGCCCGCCGCAAGGACGCCGGCCGCCCGTACTCACGCGAGGCCTCGATCGCCAAGCTCACTGCCACCGACGCCGCCATGAAGGTCACCACGGACGCGGTCCAGGTGCTCGGCGGTGTCGGCTACACCCGCGAGTTCCCGGCCGAGCGGTACATGCGCGAAGCCAAGATCACCCAGATCTTCGAGGGCACCAACCAAATCCAGCGGCTGGTGATCGCTCGCGGCCTCACCAACTGAGACTCGGCGCCCCGCCTCCACCGAACGCCTAGTGTGGGCACCATGTCACCGCACTCCGACGCCCCCACCACCACTTCCGGCGACGTTGAACTGGTGGTGCTCCTCGACGAAGACGGCCAGGCCATCGGGTCCGCCGACAAGGCCGTCATCCACTCCAGCGAGACACCGCTCCACCTGGCCTTCTCGTGCCACCTGGTGGACGACGACGGGCGCGTCCTTCTCAGTCGGCGCGCGCTGAGCAAGCTGACATGGCCGGGAATTTGGACCAACTCATTCTGCGGCCACCCTGCCCCCGGCGAGAATGTGACCGACGCGATTGTGCGCCGGGCCGAACAAGAACTCGGCGCACGCGTCGACTCGATTGAGCCCGCGATCCCGGACTTCCGCTACCTGGCCGTCGACGATTCAGGGATCGTGGAGAACGAGATCTGCCCCGTGTTCACCGCGCGGATCCGAGGCGATCTCCACCCGCGACCGGAGGAGGTCTGCGCCCATCACTGGGCCCGGCCCGAGGACATCCGAACGTCCGTCGACGCCACCCCGTTCGTATTCAGCCCCTGGATGGTGGCGCAGGTGCCGCAAATGGATCTCTACGCCCGCTGAGTATCCGGCTCCAGGGCGGCGCGGACACGTCGCCAGCGCACCCGCTGGGAGTTGTGCTGGCTCCGCGAGTCACGCTGCCTGCTTGTCCGATTTCTGGCAGTTTATGGGCCGATTATCGTCCATTTCCCCAGCGTAAGCCGGGAATGCAGCGTGAGTGGTGGCGGATGCGCTGTCTGGATGTACGAGAGTGCCCGCGCGTGGCCGAGAGAGTCAGCCGGGGATGCTGATGCGTCCCTCTTCGGCTGCCTGCCCGATGTCGCGTCGGAAATGCCCGCCCCGGAGCAACACGCCGTCGAGTATCCGATACGCCTCTGCACGCGCTCCCGCCAGATCGTCGCCGGTGCCGACGACGGAGAGCACGCGACCTCCCGCCGAGACCAAGCGGCCCTCGGAGTCCCGCGAGGTGCCCGCATGGAAGACACCGGGCTGCTCTGAACCCTCGACGAGATCGCCCCGACGCGGCGTGGCCGGATAGTGCTCAGCCGCCAACACCACGGTCACTGCAGATCCGTCCCTCCACACCAAAGGCGGCTGCCCCGCGAGCTGGCCGGTGGCCACCGCGTTCAGGATTTCACCCAGCGGGGACTCCAGCAGTGCGAGAACCGCCTGGGTCTCGGGGTCGCCGAATCTACAGTTGAACTCCACCACTTCGGGCCCCTCGGCGGTGATCGCCAAACCCGCGTACAGCAGTCCGGAGAACCCGCACCCACGGGCGACCATCTCGCGGGCCACCGGCTCACAGACCTCGGTCACGATCCGCTCGACCATGCCCTCCGGCAGCCAGGGCAGAGGAGTGTAGGCCCCCATACCCCCGGTGTTGGGCCCACGATCGCCCTCGCCTACGCGCTTGTGGTCCTGGGCCGGCAGGAGCGGTACGACCGTCTCGCCGTCTACCAGGCAGAACAGGGACACCTCGGGGCCATCGAGGAACGACTCCAGGAGCACCGGATGGCCGTCGTCCAGGCAGGACAACGCGTGGGCGTGGGCAGCCGCCCGATCGGGGGTCACCACGACTCCCTTGCCCGCCGCGAGCCCGTCGTCTTTGACCACCCACGTGGGGCCGAAGCGGTCGAGGGCATCGTCGAGATCCGCGGGAGAATCGACGATCTCGGCGCGCGCTGTGCGGACGCCCGCCGCGGCCATCACGTCCTTGGCGAAAGCCTTGGATCCCTCGATACGGGCGGCCTCCGCGGATGGCCCGAACACCGCGATACCGGCCGCACGAAGAGCGTCGGCCACGCCCGCCACCAAGGGAACCTCGGGGCCGATCACCACGAGATCTGATTCGATCCTCCGTGCGAGCGCGGTGACAGCGGCGGGATCAGTCACTGAGACGTCATGACACGTCGCTTGCACCATGCCGGGATTACCCGGCGCGGCGTGGAGGTCCGTCACCGCTGGATCCGCAGCGAGGGCGACGAGGATGGCGTGCTCACGGGCACCGGAACCGATCACGAGAATGCGCACATGCATACATTAGCCCCGCACGCGACACGACCCCATCTGGCCCGGCAAGATCACCCCGCGGCCCCCCAACATCAACGCGCACACGTTCGCGTCGGCGACGGTGGGGCTCCTGCTCAGCGCGGCAGTTCGG
Source organism: Dietzia alimentaria 72 (assembly GCF_000226215.1). GTDB lineage: Bacteria > Actinomycetota > Actinomycetes > Mycobacteriales > Mycobacteriaceae > Dietzia > Dietzia alimentaria. Next base: position 342,772 of record NZ_AGFF01000007.1, on the reverse strand, counting down.
TGACGATACCGCCCCCGAGCGCGGCATCGTCGCGGAGCCGGCGACCCTCATCGGTGAGCATGTCCGTCATACAGAGGTCGATGGTGCGACCGGCAGCCCACCCGGCCTCTGCCGAGTCATTCGCATGCACACCGAACATGGCATGCACGGAGAGCCCGTCGACAGCTACCCAGAAAGCGCGCTGGTCTTCTATGCGCGTGCCCGCGCGGAAGGTTCCGGCGTCGACACCCCGCTCGATGATCTCCTGGAGGAACGCACGGACCTTGCCCGCCTGCTCCGCGACGAGCTCGGAGCCCGCCATGTTCTCCACCATCATCCGTGCCCACGTTGGTTCCGCGACCGCGAACTCCACCATGCCGACGGCCGCATTGCGCAGGTCCACGAGGGCTGCCAGCGCCGGATTGTCGTGTCGCGCGGGGACCCCGGGAACGATGACGCGGTTACCCATCTCGGCGAAGCCCTGTCGGGAGACCTCCTCGACCAACTGCTGACGGTTCGCGAAGTGTCGGTACGCGGCGGTCGCCGAGACTCCGATCTGCGGGGCGATTTCTCGTAGGACGATCGCCTTCTCACCCGAGTGCCGGGCGCGGACCGTGGCCTCCTGGATGATCGCGTTCCTCAGATCGCCGTGGTGATAGGACTTCTTCTTCAGCGCGCCCTCTGCTGTCGGAACACTTGTCGCGACCATGTCGATGCTCCTTCGCGTTGGTGAGGGGACCAGATACCGCCACGGGCGTGAACGGCCGTTGACCCATCAGGCCCCGTACTACCACGGAACCAAGTCTTCCCGATAGCCGGAATCTGTAGTCTAATCGTATGACATCGGTTTTCGGCAAGATCATCTCCGGAGAACTACCGGGCCGCTTCGTCTGGAAGGACCCCGAGGTAGTCGCGTTCCTCACGATCGCCCCGGTAGCGGCGGGCCACACCCTTGTGGTCCCACGCAAGGAGATCGACAAGTGGACCGATCTCGAGCCCGCGCTGCTCACCCGCCTCAACGAAGTCGCCCAGGCCGTGGGCCAGGCCGTACTGAAGGGCTTCGACGCGGTCCGTGCCGGCTACCTGATCGCCGGATTCGAGGTCCCGCACACTCACATTCACGTCTTCCCCGCCAACGACATGTCCGGGTTCGACCTGTCGTTGGCGAATCCCGACGCCCCAGCCGCGGAATCGGACGCTGCGGCCGAGACCATCCGGAGGGAACTTCGTCAGCTCGGTCACGGTGAGTTCGTCCCCGAGGCGTGAGTAGTGCGGGTTCGCCGACCCACCTGGGTTCTTAGCCGCCCGCAGTCAATGCCCGAGCGCGCGTGAGACTTTCTGCATGTCCTGGTAGTCAGTCCACTCGGTGACTAGCCCGTCCCTCAGGGTGAAGAACGCACCGACCTCCAGCGTGAGAGGGGTACCGGCGATAGTTAAGTTAACGGTGCGGTTTATAGCAGCCGTGTCCCCCGACTCGAGCACGTGGTGGATCTCAACGCTCACGTCGGTGGAGAACTCAGCATTGAATTCCATGACCTGACGCAACCCGTCGTGTCCCCTGACGGTCTGGATGCTCTCGATGTTGAGGACCAGGTCCCGCGCGCAGAGTTCTCTGGCGGTCTCGAAGTCATTCGAGAACGCGGCCTCGATCAACTTCCTGGCGACCTTGCCCGGCCCCTCCGCCGACGGTTGACACTCACTCATATCGCTCCCCGCGCAGTCGGATCGGCGACACCATCAGCCGACGATCTCGTCGATGCTCTTCATGCTCTTGTAGTCTGCCCACCGCGTGACGACCCCGTCCTCGACTTCGACGAAGGAGCACGCGCGAATCTCGAAGCCTCCGCTGGGAATCGTGTACCGCTCGACCCTGCGGAGCGCGACCACACCGTCCCGCTCGAGAATCTCGCCTTGGAGCGAGATCACGAGAAACCCGGACAGCCTTCGCACATCCGAGACCATGTCGTGAACGCCCTGGTGGCCCACGTATCTTCTGACCTGCCCGGTCGTGTAGATCAGAGTGGGCGAGGACAGGCTGATAACGGTATGGGCGTCGCCCGCCACGAGCGCGTTCATCCACGCTGTGGCGATCTCGACCGGCGACTGCTCCATCTCGACTGGGACTCCCTGGGTGACGGCCGATGTTAGGTTCAGTCTACTCACAGGTAACTTCCGGTGTATTACTCGTCGGCGTAGTCCGCGGCCTCGGATAGCGCGTCCGCGATGCCACGGGCATCTTCGGGACGAACCGAGATCTCGACCGCACCCTGACGAAGGATCACCCAGGTTTCGCCGTACTCCTGAAACACCTCGACGTCGACGCCGAACCTGCCGACTCCCTCGTGGATCGTTTCGGTGTGTGCGGCGTTCATGCTCACGGTTCCGACTCTCCTATCGTCGCCGTCGATGGTGCGAACTGATCGGATAGTAACGCAGGAAGGCCGACCTTCCTGACGGGATTTCACATAGTTAGTTGAGCTGGAGACGAGACTTGAACTCGCAACCGCCCGATTACAAGTCGGGTGCGCTACCAATTGCGCCACTCCAGCGGGGCCACCGTCGAAGCGGGGGCCGACACACATCCTAACCCGACCGCCCGCCGGGCTCTTGACTACGGTGTGCAGCGTGGAGACCCGAGACGCACTGGCGCCCCTCACCCGCCCACTAGCGTGGCTCGGGGTTCGTAAATCGGCGATGGACCTGGCTGTCGAGCCACCTCTGTCGCCCATGGCCCCGGTCGATCTCGACGACGACGGCGCCGTCACCGACGTCCTGAACCTCGCCCTCGAGATCGGCGGAATCCTCCTGTCCTCCGGGGAGGGCGCGGCGGACACCGTCGCACAGGCGGAATCCGTAGCCGCCGCATTCGGTCTGCCGGGCGCGACCGTGGAGGTCACCTTTACCGCCATGACGATCGGCGTCAACCGTCGCCGCGGACGTCCTCCGATCTCGGTCCTCCGCGTGATCAACTACCGCACGGTCGACATGACCCGCGTGACGCGTGTGGCCAGGCTCATCGACCTCATAGTGCGACGACAGCTCACGATCGACCAGGCGGCAAGCGAGGTCGAGGCGATCGTCTCCTCCCCGCACCCGCATTCGTTCCGGGTGGCCGTCCTGGGCTGGGCGATGCTGGGCTGCGCGATCGTCATCCAGCTCGGCGGCAGCCCACTGGCCGGTCTGATCTCCATGGTCTCGACGTTCGGGCTGATGTACTCCAACCGGTTCCTGGACAGACATCGTCTGCCCACGTTCTTCCAGCAGGTCGTGGGGGGGTTCATCGCCGCAGGCTGGGCCCTCCTGGCGTATGTGGTCCTCACCGACGTCTTCATCGAGATCAAACCGTCGCAACTCGTGGCAGCGGGCATCATTGTCCTACTCGCCGGGCTCACCCTGGTCGGCGCGATTGAGGACGCCATCACCGGGTTTCCGGTCACGTCAGCCGGGCGCGGTGTGGAGACGATGATCCTCACCGGCGGCGTGCTCGGCGGCATCTCCATCGCCCTAGCGTTATTCGCTCGTCTAGGGATGTCGCCTCCCCCGATCGACCCGTCAATCACCGGGAATGCAGAGCTTGTGGTGGCTGTATTCGCGGCCGGAGTCGGTTCCGCCGGGTTCGCGGTGGCCAGCTACGCGACCGTGCGGGCGACGTTGCTCGCGGCGGCCGTCGGCTCGATGGGCATGCTCATCTACCAGGTCACCTTGTCGACGGGTCTCGGCCTGGTCGTGGGCTCCGCCCTCGCGGCCTGCTTCATGGGTCTGGTGGGCGGCATTCTCGCTCGTATCGCTACGGTCCCGCCCCTGGTCGTGACGATCGCCGGAATCACCCCGTTCCTGCCCGGACTGTCGGTGTACCGCGGACTGTCGGCCCTGACGAGCGATCAGACCGGCATCGGCCTCGGCCTGATGTTCCAGGCGTTGGCGATCGCGGTGGCGTTGGCGGCCGGCGTCGTGTTCGGTGAGTGGGTGACCCGAAATCTGCGCCGGTCCGCCGCCGCCGACCAGTGACGTAGAATCACATGAGGACGGCAGGACCCTCAACAGGGCTGCGGTCCACACCGACCACAGGAGGACACCCATGGCATCGACTGCCGCTGCAAGCCCGGAGCCCGCGATCGACGAACTCGAGCCGGTCGCCGACGAGACCGCGTTCCAGGCCCGCCGGATCGTGGCCTCATACGCGGCCGACGCCGAGGAGTGCCGCATGCTCCTCGACATGCTGGGGGTCGGCCCCGAGCCCCAGGAACCCGCGGACGACGAGTAACCGTCCCCACGACAGCACAGGGAGAACCTGGATGACGGGTGAGACCGGGCACGAGCCCACAGACGCGGGAGCCGACTTCGTCGTCGTCGCAAATCGTCTCCCCGTCGACTTGGTCCATGATGCCGACGGCAACGAGACCTGGAAGGCGAGCCCCGGTGGCCTCGTCACCGCGCTCGAGTCAATCCTCAAGGCCAACTCCGGCGCCTGGGTCGGCTGGCCCGGTGTTCCGGATGCGGCGCCCAAACCCTCTGAGGCCGACGGCATACGGCTGCACTCAGTCTCCCTCTCCACCCGTGATGTCGAGCTGTACTACGAGGGCTTCTCCAACGCCACGCTGTGGCCGCTCTTCCACGACGTGGTGGTGCCGCCCGAGTACCACCGCGAGTGGTGGAACTCCTACCGGGAGATCAACACGCGGTTCGCCGAGGCCACCGCCGACGCTGCCGCGCACGGAGCCACGGTGTGGGTGCAGGACTATCAACTCCTCCTCGTGCCGAAGTTGCTCCGCGAACTGCGTCCCGACCTGACCATCGGGTTCTTTCTCCACATCCCGTTCCCGCCCGTGGAGCTGTTCATGCAGCTGCCGTGGCGGACCGAACTGGTCGAGGGGATGCTGGGGGCCGACCTGGTCGGCTTCCACCTGTCCGGCGGCGCGGACAATTTCCGCATCCTCGCCAACCGTCTGCGCGGCCATCCCTCCTGGCGCCTGCGCTCGGGTCGGGGGCGTGCCTCCGAGATCCGCGTCGACGACCGCCGGGTTCGGGTGGGTGCTTTCCCCATCTCCATCGATTCCGCTGCAGTCGACCGATTCGCTCGCAAGCGTGAGACGCTCACCCGCGCCGCCCGACTACGCGAGGAGCTGGGATCTCCAAAGATCCTCATGCTGGGCGTGGATCGTCTGGATTACACCAAGGGGATCGACGTCCGCTTGCGCGCGCTCGAGGAGCTTTTTGAAGAGGGGCGTCTTGACGTCGCGGATGTGACACTCCTGCAGTTGGCCACGCCGAGCCGTGAGCGAGTGGAGCAGTACCAGATCATGCGGTCCCGGATCGAGGAGTCCGTCGGCCGAATCAACGGGCGGTTCGGCGAAATCGGGCACCCAGTGGTGACCTACATCCACCGTCCCGTGCCCAAGACGGAGCTGACGGCGTTCTACGCGGCCGCTGACATCATGCTGGTCACGCCGGTGCGCGACGGGATGAACCTGGTGGCCAAGGAGTATGTGGCCACGTGTACCGACGGCGAGGGCGCGCTGGTGCTCTCCGAGTTCGCCGGCGCCGCCGCTGAACTACGTCAGGCCTACTTGTGCAATCCGCACGACCTCGACGGTGTCAAGGACACCATCATGGCCGCCATCAACGACCCGGCCGAAGATCGACGCCGCCGGATGCGGGCACTCCGTCGGCAAGTGCTCGGCAACGACGTCCACAAGTGGGCACGGAGATTCTTCGACACCCTCGACGCCACGTCCGGGGACGATAGCTGAGTCTCACGGCATCGCCGCGCCGCTCCCGCTCACAGTGACGAGAGCTTGCCCAGCTTCCATTGCCCGTCGTCACCACGGACCATGTCGACGAGTAGCCGTGAGGCCGAGCTGGCCGCTTTCGGCTCATCCTTGGTCGAGACCATCCGGTTGAGCATCACGAGCACCGTCACGTGGTTTTCGTCCACAACTTTTTCAGTCGCCGCTGCGGCGACCGTCGCAAAGACTGTGGCTTCCTGCTGCTTGGCTGCGGAGGCCACGGCGGGCATCGACGTCTCGACGAACTCGGACAACGCCGGGTCGGTGAGCTGTTCCCGGACCGCTGCGAGGTCGGCATCCACCGTCTGATGGTCGTAGCTGAACATCTGGGTGGTGATGTCGCGAGCGGCGTTCGTGGCGTCCTGCGGGGCGGCCGCGATGGCCTGCTCGAGCGCCGTGTCGTCGCGGGCTTCGATGTACCCCCACGTCGCTAATCCGGCGAGAACGAGAAAGATCACCGTCGCGGCGGCGAGAACCGGGACGAGCCAACCCGGAGTCGCGGGCGACTCCGCGTCCGTGCTCTCTCCGTGCGGCACGGGCTGTGGTTTCCCTGCATCATCGCCCCCATGCGGCGGACGCTGTGCGCTCTGGCGACCGGTCGGCGAAGCATCGGTCTGCGGCATCGCATCCATGCCCTCAAAGAGACCCCCCGCTCGGGCTGCGTCAACGGCGCGCTGCCGGGCCGCGTCGGCCTTGCGCTGTGTGCGCGCTGCACGTTCGGCTGCACGCTGCGCCCGGCGAGAGCTTCGGATGTCCGAACCTCCCGGACCGCTGGAGGACTCTGTGGCCCCGGGCATCTCATCCTTGTAGTCGTTGCTCACGGGATGAAGTTCACCCCCGACACCTTCATGACGCCGTCGTCGTGCCGGTTGACCGTTACTCGGATCCGGTACTGGCGATCCTCGCCATCCTTCGACCGTGGATTCGCGATAGTCTGATCGATTGCCATGATGACCTGTGCCTGCTCTGGGTCCGATGTTTCTACCGCCGCCGCGCTCACGGTGCCCTCCGCCGCGACCTTGGTGGTCTTGACGACCTCCTCGTAGGAGTCACGCCGTGGGGCGAATTGCTCGGAGAAGTCGCCCTCGATCTTGCCGACAATCTTGTCTACATCCTCTTTGAGCGTGTCCTGACGAATAGTCATCAGGTCGGTCATGACGCCCTTCGCGAAGTCGCGATAGTTTGCGTCGAGCTCCGTAGCCGAGGCACGTTCCGCTCGAACGGAATCGGCCTTGCCGCGTTCGGACAGCCACAGTCCGCCCGCTACGAGCGCCGCTATCAGCGCGAGAACCGCGATGACTGTCGCCACCACCACGAGGCCGGACGGGCCACCGCGTCGGTCAGGGTTCTTCACTGGCACAGTCAGGCCACTCCATTCGTGAGGACATCAGCCATGCTCGCGTCTGCGGGCAACTTTGCCACAGTACCCAGGTTCTGCTGGCGATACGTCTTCCCATCCGTGCCGACGTACTCGCCGGTCGCCGGGTCGTACACCGCGGCCGAGGTGGTGATCTCACGGTCACCGGTCGCGGAGGAGGGCCGCACGTTGTACGCACCTGGATTATTTCCGGGAGGGCCAACCTCGGAGGTATCCGGCGGGTTCGAGCCGCGCGGGGTGTAGTTGTTGACCGCGCATTCGTCCGGTGAGGCGGCGCGCCGGCCCGGGTACTCCATGCACGGGAGGTTGCGCGCACCACGCGCGGCGATCTGTGAATCCTGCGGGACCTTGCAATACAGGCCGTTGATCTGGGAGGGAACCGACAGGTCCCCGGGCGATCGCCGATCGGCGGCCGGGAGGAACCCGGTCGTACACGGAGGAGTGTCATTGATCTGGAGGTTGAAGTCCACCTTGATCTGGTTGGTGTCCTTGGCGCCGTCGATCGCGGTCAATAGCCCGGACACCAGCGCCGGGTAGAGGACCAGTACCTGTTCGATCGACCGGTTGTAGACCACGCCGACCTCTCCCACGCTGACCAGATTGGCGACCAGAACGGGCATCGTGGGTTGGAGGTCGTTGAGCACCTTGGTGACACGGCCCAGCGAGTCCGGACCCCGCTGCATGAGCGAGGTGAGCTGTGGTTCGTTCGTGCGCAGCTGGTCGGTGATGTCCGCCAGATTGCGGGTCCACGCACGAATCGAATCAGACGAGCGCAACTGCGAGTCGAGAACGGGCTCGGCATCAGCGATGAGCTTCTGGGTCACGCCCGTGTTGCGCTGCGCCTCGTCGAGGAGAAGCTGCGCTGAATCGAGGAACTGCTGCAGATCCCGCTCGGAGCCGTTGAACGCGTCAAAGGCCTCAGACATGACGTTCTTCAGATGTGCGTTGTCAATGGAGGCCATGAGAGCGGTCGCCTGGTCAAGTACAGGACCGATGTCTTGCGGCATATCCACACGGTCCGATCCGAGGACCGTTCCGCTGGCGAGGGTTCCCTCCGGTTCCCCCTGCGGAACGAAGTCGACGTATTGCTCACCGATCGCCGAGACGCTACGCACCTCCGCCCGAACGTTGTCCGGTACCTCCGCACCGGAATCGAAGTGCATATCTGCCACGACGTGGCCCGGTTTGAGTGTGACAGCGTCCACGCGACCGATGACGTTGCCCAGGTACGTGACGTTGGCGTTCTCGTATAACCCACCGGTGTCCGGCATTTCGAGCGCGACGTCGGTGCGCTGCCACCCGAGAACAGTCGGGATCTTGAGGTAGACGACCGACATGACGGTCAGCCCGATCACGGTGACGATCGAGAAGATCGCCAACTGGATCTTGACGAAACGGGTCATCGGGGACCTTCCTCGACCGGGGTGTCTGGTGTGGCGGGTTCCGCGGGCGGCGCGAGTAAGTCGGTTTGACCGCCCAGCCCGGGGTCTGCGGAGGCAGCCGGAGCCCCCGGCTCGAGTTCAGGCGGACGCGGAATGTCGAGTGAGTACGGATCAGCGCTCGCCAACGGGTTGGGCGCCAGGCCCACGTATCCCTCAAGCCCTGACATGCGATTTCCGAATTCCGTCCCCAGGAGAAGAGTTTCCGCCATCCGGGGCATGGTCAGGTCGGCATCGATATACAGGTTCGCGTAGTCGCCGCGAAGGAAGTTGTCGATACCCGACTGCGGGAACGGGAAGGTAATGAGGATCTGCAGGACTCTGGTGAGGTTGCGGCCGCTGGCTGCGAGTTCTTCCAGCACGGGGGTGAGGTCGGACAGGTTGTCGACGAGGTTCTGACCACCGCCGGCCTCGATGATCTTGTTGGCCTTGTTTCCGAAGTCGCCCAGGGAGACCAGAGCGGTGGTGAGTTCCTGCTTCTGATCGTTCACCAGCTGCAGCGCCTCTGGCATATCCGACAATGCGCGAGCCAGAGTGTCGTTCTGCTCGTTGACCTGACGCGCGAGTCGGTCCAGCCCGTCCATGGCGGCAATGATGTCGGCGCGCTGATCATCCAAGCCCCCCACCGTGGTCTTGAGCTGCGAGATGACGTCCTTGGCCTGGACCTCTCGGCCATCAAGGGCGGAGTTGAGCTCGCTGGCGATGGTGTCGAACTGCGCGAGGCCACCGTCTGTGAGGACCACTGACAACGCGGACAGGGTCTGCTCGGTGGTGGGATAGACCCCTGCCCGCTCCAGCGGGATCACGTCGCCGTCGACGAGCGTGCCCACCGGTTTTTGCTCCGGAGGCGGGAAGAGTTCCAGGTGTTGTGAGCCGAGGAGGCTGGTCTGCCCGATCTTCGCATAGGCGTTCGCGGGCAGTCGGACGTCCTCGTTGAGGGAGACTGTGACCATCGCGGTGTAGTCGTGGGCCTCGATCGACGTGATCGAGCCGACGTTGACATCGTTGACGCGAACCGGAGAGTTGCGTGTGATCGTGGTGACGTTGGGCATCTGGATGGTGACCTCGTAGGCACCGTCCCCGTTGCCCTGCGCTCCGGGCAGCGGCAGCGAATTCAGGCCTTGCCAGCCGCAGCCCGTGCCGGCGATGAGTATCGCGGCGCCGAGAGCTCCGCTCGCGAGTAGCCGGTTAGTGCGTCGTTCATCGCGGGTCATCGGGTGCCTCCGGTGGCCAGCAGGTTCGCGGTGAGGTCGTCGCCATTGTTGACGACGTTGATCAGGGGGTCGGGCCGGTCAGCCGGTGGCTGAACCCCATTCGGGGTCTGGGTTCCCGGCTTCTGCCCTTGAACGATCTGGTCCGGCTCAGCCGTCGGGGTGATCGGCGGAACAACGGTTCCGTACGGGTAGTTGGAAGTGAGCGAGTTGAACAGCGGGCCCATGTACTCGGCGCACAGTTGCGCGTCGGACTCAGCCGTGTTGTTGGCGAGCCCGGCGATCGCGCCACAGATGAAGTTGGTGGGATTGGACATCTGGTTCAAGGCGAGCACGCCGTTGAGGGTGCCCTGGTACGGCCGGTAGATGTTGTAGAAGTTCGACGTCGCTGTGGGCGCCACGTGGAGCAGGTTCTCCAGGTCCTTGCGCCGGTCCCGCACCACCTGAGTGGCCTGCCCGAGCTTGTCCACCGCAGTGGTGACCCGAGTGCCGTTGGCGTCGAGGAATCGGTTGATGTCCGTCACGGCCAGATCGAGGTCCTTCAGCGCGGCGTCGATGTCGCCCGTCTGGTCACCCAGCACCTGAGAGACGTTGGCCAGCTTTCCGCCGAACGAGACGATCTGTTCTTCGCTTGCCGACAGGGCGCTGACGAACAGCTGAAGATTGCGCAACGTGGTGAACAGGTCTTCGCGTCCGTCGGAGAGCACTGACATCGTGTGCGAGACCTCATTGAGCGCCTCGCGGACGTCGGAACCGTTTCCGTCGAGCATCGCGTCCGCTGAGTCCACGAAGCTGCTCAACGCACCATCCGGGTCATCCTCCGTGGGGCCGAGCGCGGAGGACAGCTTGAGAAGTTGCTCTTTGACCCCGTCCCACTCGACCGGGACCGCGGTCCGGTCGATCGGGATGGAGTCACCGTCCTCGAGCACCGGCCCCTCCGAGTGGACGGGGGTGAGCTGGATAAAGCGCTCGGCGACGAGCGACTGCGCGACCAGCAGGGCGTTGGCGTCCCCGGGCACCGCGAGGTCGCGGTCGATCTTCATGGTGACCTTGGACTGACCGTTCTCCGCCTCGATCGAGGAGATGGTGCCCACCTGGACACCGAGCACACGAACCGTGTCGGCTTCGTAGACGCCCTTGGTGGAGGCGAAGTAGGCGGTGATGGTCTTGGTTTTCCCAGAGAAGACGTACCAGGCCGCAGCGACGATGAGAACGATCACCGCGACGACCGCGATCGGCTTGAGAACACGGGTCATCGGGGCTTCCTCTCTGCTCCCCATCCGGGGAACTCGTCCGTGATGGTCAATTCGGGGATGCCCGGCATCGTGGGCTCGCGCACCAGCCCCGGCTCAGGTTTGATGCGGTCGTCGATCAGTGGCATGAGATCGCGGAGAATCGTCTGCGGGTACTGGCCGATAGACAGGTTCGAGATGTAGGCGTTGAACCACGGCCCCGACGCGACGGCCTCGCCGAGCGCGGTGGAGTACGGGACAATCCGGCGCAGGCCCAGATCAATGTCGTCCCTGTTGCGGATGAGCAGATCGGAGACCTTTTCCAACTTGTCCAGCGCCGGTCCGAGTTGCGCCTCGTTGTCCTGGACCACTCCCGAGAGCTCACGAGCCAGGGAGTCGATGTTTATCACGAGTTCGCTGATCGCGCGCCGACGGAGGTCGAGCTCGGTGAACAGCGTGTTCCCGTCGACCATGAGCTGATTGAGCTGATCGCTGCGCTTACCGAGGACGTCCGTCGTCCCAGCCGCTTTGTCGAGGAGATTCCGCAGTGCCTCGTCGCGGGTGTTGAGCGACCGGGACAGCCGCGTTATCCCGTCTACTGCGCCCTTCACCTCGGGCGACGCCTTCTCCATCGTCGCTGCGAGAGTAGTCAGCGCCTCGTCGACCTTGTCGGTATCCATCTCCTCGACCGTGGTGCTGAGTTCTTCGAGTGCGGACGTCAGCGAATACGGAACGGAGGTGCGCTCGATGGGAATGGTGGAGTCGGGCAGTTCGCCCCGCCCATCCGAGAACACGGCGAGCGCGCGGCGCCCCAGGATGGAGTCGGTCTTGATCTGCGCAGACGTGTCCGAACCCAGGTCGACGTTCGTATTGAGCCTGAACTTGACCTCGACGCGATCACCGTCGAGAGAGATGTTCTGGACGTCACCAACCTTCATACCCGCCACCTGGACCTCGTCACCCTTGTTGAGGCCGGCGGCGTCGGCCACGTACACCGTGGCGTTCTTTTTTCCGTTCACGTAGGGGATGCGGTCGTAGTTGAGTGCAACAGCCAGCAGCACCACGCAACCAAGGATCCCCCAGATCCCGATTGCCCGCGAACTGCGGTCGCGGAATCGCAGCTGACCCTTTGGCGCCTTCAGCGGAGCGCCCTCGGACTTTTCACTCATCGGGGAACGCACACCTGCCCGTCGTCTGTTCGTACTGGGGGAGGAAGACGTCCTGACCGGTGACCGGGCTGGTCACTCGGACAATCACTCCACAGAGGTAGAAGTTGAAGAAGCTGCCGTACACACCGAGACGGCTCATCTTCTCGAAGTCGGATGGCAGCCGGTTGATGACGCTTTCGACGTAGGGCTCGTCGTCGTTGATAAGTTGCGCGACCCGATCCAGCTGGGCCACATCCTCACGGAGCGGGGGTCGTACGTCGGCGAGCAGGGTCGTCATATTCTTGCTCGTGTCGTTGAGCCGCGAGACCGATTCGCCCAGCGGCCCCGCGTTTCGTGCGAGACCGGAGATGAGTTCCTGGAGGTTGACGACGATGGAATCGACATTCTCCTGGTTGTCGGCGACGGTCGTGAGCACCCCGGTGAGGTTGCTGATGACGTCACCGATGAGCTGATCCCTGTCGGCGAGTGCGCCGGTGAGCGACGACGTCGACGCCAGCAGATCCTGGACGTTGCCCCCCTCTCCCTGGAACACCTGCACGATGGACTCGGAGAGCTGGTTGACCTGCCCCGGCTCGAGTGCCTTGAACAACGGCCGGAAGCCGCCGAGAAGGGCGTCGAGATCCAGGGCCGGTGTTGTCTGCGAGATGGGCAGCATGCCGCCCGGATCGAGAGACGACTGGTCCCCCTCGCCTCGCTTCAGTTCCAGGTATCGGTCACCCGTGAGGTTCTCGTACCGGACAACCGCTTCGGTACTGCGGTGGACGCTCTGGTCTCCCGCAACGGTGAAAGCGACTGCTGCGGTGTTTCCGTCCTCGAGCGAGACCTTCTTCACTCGGCCCACCTCGACGCCCGCGATCCTCACCTTGTCACCGGATTCCAGACCCGAGACGTCGGTGAAGGCAGCGTTGTACTTCGTGTATTCCCCCGATCGATACTCGCTGAACACCACGAGGAGCCCGGCGAGCACGACCAACATGACGACCGCGAAGACCACGAGTTTTATAACCGTCTTGCGGGCGTTCGACGCCGCAACGCGTCCCGCGGTCACGGGGTGGCTCCCGTGTCACCGAGCATGACCTGAAGAAGCGTCGGGGGCGCAGGTTTACCCGGCTCTGACGGCTTGAGTGGCCCGAGGAGTGGCTCGTTACGCGAGGTGAACACGTTGGGCATACCCTCCATGACGTTCGATCCGGTATCCGTAACGACGAATGGCGCATGCGTGCCGGGCTCCGGGAACGGCAGTCCGTAACAGTTGGGACCTGTACTCGCGTTCACCTTCGGCAGGTCTTTAGGGTTGTCGTAAGCCCGCGCCCCCTGCTGGAATCCGGCCTTGAAGGTCAATCCCGGCTGGTTCTTAGCACCAAACGCCTGACCTGCGGCCTCGGCGCCGCTGTTAAGACCGATGATCATGCAGCTGAGCGCGGGGGAATACTCGGCCATCAGACTGGTCGACGCGCGCAAGTCCTGGAGGGCCTTGACGAGCTCGTTCCCGTTTTCCGCAAGAAGGCGCTTACCGGTCTCCCCCGTGCCGATTGCGGAGACGAGAAGCTGTTCGAACTTAGCCTGATTGGCCACCACGTTGTTTCCCACATCGGTTCCGGAGTCCAGGAGTCGCATGAGGTCCGGGGTGACGTCGGCGTACAGATTGGCTACACGTGAACCCTTGGCCAGGTCACGTTGCAGTGTTTCGATCTGCGGATTGATCTCCATCAGGTACGAGTCCAGGTCGGCCAGGGTCTGGCCGAGTTGATCGCCACGATTATCCAACGCACCTGCCAGAGCGCCGAGCGTGGCGTTGAGCTTCTCGGGTTCCAGCGCGGTCAGCAAATTTGTGAGGTCCTCGAACAGAGTGTTGATCTCAGCAGTCACCGATGAAGCCGGGACTACCGCTCCGCTCTCGAGCGCTTCCGGGGAGGGATCGGCCGGGGGTTGGAATTCGACAGATTTCGCACCGAAGATCGTGTTGGAACTGATGGACACGATCGAGTTGGCGGGGACACCCTCGAGCGCTACAGGGTCCACCTCGACCTCGATCACGGCACCGCCCAGCTCCTGGCGGATCTCGGTGACCTTACCGATCTCCACCCCACGCGAGCGCACCTTGGCGTCAGCCTCCATCACGAGCCCAGATCTGTCGCTGACCACCGTCAAAGGAACCCGGCTGTCAAACGCGCGGACGAAGAACAGCAGCGAGAGCACCACCACCGTCACGATGAAGAGGATCAAACCGGTAGCGGCGATCCGTTTGGGAACGGTGTCGCTCTGACTCACAGTTCTGGCCATGTCTCTCCCCCTAGCCCGACAAGTTGAAGTTGCCGTCTCCGCCGTAGATGGCGAGGGAGACGAGGAGGGTCACGGTGACGACGGCGATAAGTGAAGTGCGGACGGCGTTACCGACCGCGGAACCGACTCCTGCGGGTCCGCCTGCGGCGTTGTAGCCGTAGTACGTGTGAATGAGCATGATCGTGATGGCCATGCAGATGGCCTGCACAAATGACCAGAGGATGTCCGAGGGGATGAGGAACGTCGAGAAATAGTGGTCGTACACGCCTCCGGACTGTCCATAGATGCTCACGGTGGCGAACCTGCTGGCCAGGAAGGATGCGATTACGGCGAGTGAATACAGCGGGATGACCGCGATCATTCCGGCCACAATCCTCGTCGAGACAAGGTACGTGATCGAGTCGATGGCCATCACCTCGAGAGCGTCGATCTCCTCCGAGACGCGCATGGCGCCGAGCTGAGCGGTCGCTCCGGCGCCGATGGTGGCGGCCAGGCCGATCCCGGCGATAACCGGTGCTGCGATCCGAACGTTGATGAACGCCGCGAAAAAGCCGGTCAAAGCCTCGACCCCGACGTCGGTAAGTGAGGAGAAACCTTGGACGGCGATGACGCCACCGGTGGCGAGGGTGAGGAAACCGACGATCACGACCGTGCCCCCGATGACCGCCAGGGCACCGGTGCCCATCGCGATCTCGGCGATGAGCCGAAGAGTCTCTTTGGGGTACTGGGTCAGCGCTCGGGGGGTGGACAACAGCGCGCGCCAGAAAAAAAGCGCGTGATCTCCCAGGTTGTCGAAGCCGCCGCCCAGCCTGTGGCCGGCCCGTGACAATCGCGGGAACCGGGTGGTCTCGATGACGGTCATCTCACGCCCCCAGCACCTTAACTCCGACCGCGGTGAGCACGGTATTGACGACGAAGAGGGACATGAACGCGAACACCACGGTCTCGTTCACGGCGTTGCCCACGTCCTTCGGGCCGCCACGAACGTAAAGACCTTTGTAGCAGGCGACCAGGCCCGCCAGCATGCCGAACATTCCCGCCTTGATCTGCGCCAGGACGAGTTCCCCGAAGCCCGTGAGCAACGTAATTCCGTTGACGAACGCTCCCGGGTTGACCCCTTGAAGGAGGACGGAGAACAGGAACCCACCGAGGATCCCGATCGTGATGACCAGGCCGTTGAGCATCAGTGCGACGAAGGTCGACGCAGCGACCCGCGGAACGACCAGCCGCTTCACCGGGTCGATGCCCAGGACCTCCATGGCGTCGATCTCCTCGCGAATGGTCCGCGCACCTAGGTCGGCACAGATCGCCGTGGCCCCTGCTCCTGCGACAATGAGCACTGTCACCATTGGGCCCACCTGCGTAACGGCTCCGAGTGCGGCACCAGCTCCTGAGAGGTCGGCTGCACCGATTTCACGTAGGAGGATGTTGAGCGTGAAACTCACCAGAACCGTGAAAGGTATTGCCACCAGCACCGTCGCGAGCATGGACACCCTGGCGATGAACCAGGATTGTTCAACAAACTCGCGGCCCTGTCGCACGATGGACGGGAACGAGACGAACGTGTCCAGAGTCAGTGCGAAGAAGTCGCCTACTCCCCTGAGTGGCGCATCGAGAATTTTCGCCATGGCGCCCCCCTCCTGTTAATAAAGCGCCCCCCGCCGCACCCGGCCTGAACAAGTGACCGACTCGGTGTGACGCGGCTTACACACTAGCTAGAACACGTTCTTATTAGCAAGAACTTCCGATTACCCCCAATCGGTGCCCCTACTTGCGTGCGGGCAATCTAACACGATCGCCCGCCCCTCGAGGACAACCCCCGCCGCGCTTAACGGTCGACGCGCGGCGGGGGTTCCTGCTCGATATCAGAGCTTCATGATCTCCGCGGCCGAGAACGACTTGCCCTCGGGCCTTCCGGACCAGTGATCCGAGACAGCGTCCGCGAACGTACGGCGATCCCACACGCCGCCCTCGGCGTCGAACCGCCGCTCGACAACCGGGGCCTCCACGAGCGCAACCATGCCTCCGTATACCACGAAGAGCTGCCCACTGACTTCGGAGGCGGACGGCGACGCGAGGTACGACACCAGGTCCGCGACGCGGTCCGGCGACAGAGGGTCCGGCCCCTTGGACTCGTCCCAGTCCTCGAACACAGCCTCTGTCATGCCGGTGCGTCCGCGCGGGGCGATCGCGTTGGCCGTGCAGCCGATCCGGCCCAGCACCCGCGACGCCGAGAGCGTGAGCGCGGTGATGCCGGCCTTGGCGGCGCCGTAGTTGGCCTGCCCGGGTGGGCCGAACAGTCCGGCCTCGGACGAGGTGTTGATGAGCCGACCGTAGATCGGAGCGCTTCCCTCGCTGCGTTTCTTGTCCTCGGCGCGCCAGTGCGCGGCCGCGTTGCGGGTGAGGAGAAAGTGCCCGCGGAGGTGCACCTTGACCACCGCGTCAAAGTCCTCGTCGGACATGTTGAACAGCATCTTGTCGCGGGTGATGCCCGCGTTGTTGACGACCACGTGGGGACCGCCGAGCTTGATGGCCTCGGCCATCATGGCGTCGGCGGTCTCGCGCTCGGAGACGTCGCCCACCACGAGAGCAGCCTTGGCGCCCGCGGCCTCGATGTCCGCGATCACCGCGTCCGTGTCGTCGGAGGACCGAATGTCGTTGATGACCACCGCCGCCGCGCCCGAACGGGCCAGCTCCACGGCCTCGGCAGCACCGAGCCCGGAACCGGATCCGGTGACAACTGCGACCCGGCCATCGAGCGAGAGGTCCTGATCCAGCGCCCTGCGCTCCACCCCGGCGCTCACTGGGCAACCTTCAGTGCTGCCATCGGGCACTTCTCCACGGCCTTGAGAGCTCGCTTCTGGTGCTCTTCCGGCACCTCGTCGACGATGACGCGAACGATCTCGTCGTCGTCGTTCAGCTCGAAAACCTTGGGCGCGAGGCCCACGCACACGGCCTGCCCCTCACAGCGGTCGGGATCCACTTCAATCCTCATGCCGGTCCTCCTTGCCAAGTCCCGTAGCCTCTCTGGCCCCGGGGATGGTCCGATACTATGTGAACCACGACACTAGAACGTGTTCCACCCGACGAAGAGCATAGGGCATATGGACATCAGCTACACCCCGGGCCAGGAACGCCTTCGGGACGAATTACGCGAGTACTTCGCGGCGCTGATGACCCCCGAACGCCGCGCGGCCTTCACCTCGACCACCGGCGAGTACGGCTACGGGAACGCCTACCGCGAGATCGTCGCGGAGATGGGCCACGACGGCTGGCTGACGCTGGGCTGGCCTGAGAAGTACGGCGGCCAGGGCCGCCCGATGATCGACCAGTTGATTTTCACCGACGAGGCTGCGATCGCCGGCGTCCCGGTCCCGTTCCTTACCATCAACTCGGTCGCACCGACCATCATGGCGTTCGGCTCCGACGACCAGAAGAACTACTTCCTCCCGCGTATCAGTCGTGGCGAGCTACATTTCGGCATCGGCTACTCCGAGCCCGATTCGGGCACCGACCTGGCCTCCCTGCGAACCCGCGCGGTCCGCGAGGCGGGCACCGGTGAGCACGAGGGGCGGGATGTGTACCGAATCAACGGCCAGAAAATGTGGACGTCGCTGGTCGCCTACGCCGATTGGATCTGGCTGGCGGCCCGCACCAACCCGGAAGCCCCGCGCCACAAGGGCATCTCGATGATCGTCGTTCCCACCGACGCCGACGGTTTCTCGTGGACTCCCGTGCACACCATGGCCGGTCCCGATACCAGCGCCACCTATTACCAGGACGTGGTGGTCTCGGCGAGCAACCTCGTCGGCCCTGAACACGGTGGCTGGCCGCTCATGACCAACCAGCTCAACCACGAACGTGTCGCGCTCACCTCGGCCGCGCCCCTGCAGGCCTCGCTGCGGCAGGTGCTGCGATGGTCGCGGGAGACGCCCTCGGCGGATGTGGGTCTGCCCGGCGGCGGCACCGTGATCGAACACGAGTGGGTGCGCACCCACCTGGCGCGCGTGCACGCCATGGCCGAGTATCTGGCGCTGCGGAACTGGGAGATCGTCAGCGCAGGCTCGGCCGCACCCACTCGCATCGCCGCGTCCGCGACCAAGGTGTACGGCACCGAGACCGCTTGCGAGGCCTACCGTCTACTCATGGAGGTGCTCGGCTCGTCGGGCAATCAGCGCGCGCACTCCCCCACGGCCGCGCTGCACGGCCGCATAGAGCGGCTGCACCGCTCCGCGCTCATCCTCACCTTCGGCGGCGGCACCAACGAGGTGCAACGCGACATCATCGCCACTGCCGGCCTCGGGCTACCGCCTGCTCCCCGGGTCACGGCCGCCAGCACTCCCCGCCCGCCCAGCACCCCCAGCAAGGAGCGCTGACATGGATTTTTCCGTCGACGACACCGCTACAGAGCTGGCGGGCCTCGTCCGCCGAATGGGCGAGCAACTGGTCACCGACGACTCCCTGCGGGAGCTCGACGCCCGCTTCGGTCCCGGCACCGAATCCGGCGGCGCCGACCGCTCCACCGCGCGGTTCCACGCCCGTTACTGGGAGGAGCTGGTCCGCGCCGGCGTGCCTGCGGCGCTCGCGCCCGAGCGGCTCGGTGGCGCTGGGCTCGGGGTGGTAGGCGAGGCGCTAGTGCTGCGGGAGCTCGGCCGCGTCCTCGCACCTGTCCCCCTGTCGCCCGCGATCCGCGCCGCGCACCTACTCGACGACGCAGGCCTGACCGGGCGTTCCACCGCGGTGGCCGAGGGCCGCGAGATCGCGGCGGTGGCCGGTGGTCAGGTGCATCGCGGAGCGGAAGTGGACTGGGCCCCGATCGCCGACGTCCTGGTCTCGCCCGCACCGTTCCCGGACCACCCCCTGCTCTGGGTGTGCGATGTCGCGACCGCCACCGCGGCGAGCACCGTCCGGATCGAGCGGACCGTACCGGTGGACTTCTCCTGCGCGGGGATCGTCGAGGGCGCCCCGATGTACCTCCCCTTGGCCGATCGCGATCCGGATGCACCGAACGCCGGTTACGAGTTCTCCGCGGGCAACTCGCTCCCGTCGGTGTCCGCTGCAACGCAGCAGTTCGACGCCCTGCGCCGCCGCGTCCATTTGGCCGCGTACCAGTGGGGTGTGCTTGAGGCTGCCCTCGAGCGGACAGCGGCCTATGCGTCGACCCGCCACCAGTTCGGCCGGCCCATCGGGTCGTTCCAAGCCGTCGCCGCGAGACTGGCCGACGGACTGATCGACGTGGACGCCGTGCGCCTGTCCACGCTGCGCGCGGCCTACGAACTCGACGCGTGTAGTGCACAGCACGCCGGCACAGCCACTGTCACCGCAGCCGCCCGCTCCGCGGTGGCGTCCGCCCACTTCTGGGCCTGCGACGCCGGCCACCGCGTGGCGCACAGCGCAGTTCACATCCACGGCGGCGTGGGCCTCGACCGGTCCGAACCCCTCCACCGCTACTTCCTCGCCGCCAAGGCCTCCGAGTTCCGCCTGGGTGGCGCAACCCGGCAACTGATCGACCTTGGCGACGTGCTGGCCACCGATGGCGACCCCTGGGAGCATTCAGCATGAGCAACACCACAGATTCCACCGCGTCTACCCGCCGCGTGCGGACGATCGCGGACGTGGCGGCAGACCCGTTCATCTCGGTAGCCGACGCGGTGCGCGCCCTCAACGACGTAGCCGACCGCGGCATCTGGGCCGACGGCGAGTTCACGCCGTGGTCGCAGGCTGTCGATGAGATCGCGGTGCGGATCGCCGCGCTGCGGGAAGTGATGACCTCGTCGTCGTCATCGTCAAACAACCCCGGTGCGCGGCCTGCCCATGCCCACGTGGGTGTGCTTATGGCGGGCACACCCGAGTACCTCCACCTGCTCGGCGCGGCGGCCTGCTCGGAGCTGGTCGTGGCCGGGCTCAACCCGACGCGGCGCGGCGCGGCGCTCCTGCGCGACGCCACACTGGCCGACTGCGCGGTCATCCTCACCGACTCGGCGAACGAGCCGCTCCTCGACGGCCTCGACCCCGGTGTGCCGGTGATCTCCGTGGACTCTCCCGAGTGGGCTGTGCTGCTGGACCGCCACGCCGACACCAGCCTGCCCGATCCCGCCACCGTACCCACCGGCCCGGACGATCTGGTGGCTCTCGTGTTCACCTCCGGCACCAGCGGCGATCCCAAGGCCGTGCGCATCACCCAGTTCAAGATCTCGGTGCCGTCGCGGATGCTCGCCGAGCGGTTCGGCATGGGCCCGGACGACTGCGTGTACAGCGCCATGCCGTTGTTCCACTCCAATGCGGTGATGGTGGCGTGGCCGATGTCGCTGTTCGCGCAGTGCTCGATCGCGCAGCGCCGTCACTTCAGCGCCTCGGGTTGGCTGGCCGACGTACGCCGCTACAGCTGTACCTTCGCCAACTACGTGGGCGCGCCGCTGTCCTACATCCTCGCCACCGCTGAGCGCGACGACGACGCCCAGAACCCCATGCGCGTGGTCTACGGCAACGAGGCCCCGGCGGATGTCCGCCACGAGTTCGCGCGGCGGTTCGGCGTGACCGTGGTCGATGGCTTCGGCTCCAGCGAGGGCGGCCTATCCATAACCCGTACCCCCGACACGCCGGACGCCGCGCTCGGCCCGCTGCCCGCGGGCGTACGGATCATCGATGTGGAGACAGGCGCCGAGTGTTCCCGCGCACACTTCTCTGCGGACGGCGCCCTGGTCAACGCCGACGAGGCCGTGGGCGAGCTCGTGGCCGACGGGCCGGGGCTGTTCGCGGGCTACTGGGGCGACCCGGCCGCCGACGCCGAGAGGATGCGCGGGGGACGGTTCCACACCGGCGATCTGGCGTATGTCGACGACGACGAGTTCGTCTACTTCGCCGGCCGCTCCGGCGGATGGATGCGGGTGGACGGTGAGAACCTGGCCGCCGCCCCGATCGAGCGCATCCTGCGGCGCCATCCCGATGTGGCCGAGGTGGGCGTATACGCCGTGCCGGCGGACGCGGTGCGCGGTCCGGGCGCCATCGGCGACGCGGTGGCCGCGGCGATAGTGCTGGGTGGCGGCGACGGCGTCGCGGGTTCGCGCGAAGACGTGGTCAGCGAATTCGGCGAGTTCCTCGCAGCCCAGCCTGATCTGGGACCCAAACAGTGGCCGTCCCTGCTGCGGGTGACCTCGGCGCTGCCCCGCACGGCGAGCTTCAAGTTCCGGGCCCGAGACCTGGTCGACCGCGGCACGGAGCCCGCCGGCGACGACGTCTGGGTGCGCGTGCACGGGTCACAGGAGTACGCCCGCGCCTAAGACGGTGGCGGGTCATCACACCACCCTGGCCTCAGCGTGCGACTGTGACAGCTCGTAGGTTTTGACGATCCAGAAAGTCGCAAACGCGTAGAGCGCGGCGGTCTCCACGAGGAACAGCGCCATGGTGGAGTCCGCCAACCAGGCGAGCAGCAGCGAAAGTGCGGGGAAGAACAAGACCAGCACGATGAGGACCCGGTACACGGCTCGATACCCGCGCTGTTGCGCCGGCTTCGGGATCGAACCGACGGTCGACTGCCCGTAGAAGAAGATCGACAGCGCGGCCAGGATGAAGAAGGCCGCCGCTGCGAGGACGTGGATGACGTTGGCCGCGTCCAATCCGGGCAATCCGGGGTCTTCGGTCGGGAACAACGCCGCGACGATCGCCAGGGTTCCCGCAGCGTTGAGCAGTCGGTTTTCACCGCGCGTGTATCCGCGGTACGCCACCAGCGCGACGCCGATCGCCACCAGGGTGCCCACGAACAGGCCGCGAGCCGGCGTGTAATAGAAGGCGCTGATCGAATTCACAAAGTCCACGGCAGGATCGATACCTGCCCACACCAGTAGTGCCGGCGGCAGTGCCAGTGCCCCGCCGGCGATCACCAGCCGGAGAACAAAATAAGTCTCCACGATGTAGGCCGCGGGCGCCTCGCAGAAGGTGTCCCGATCGCTCGGAGCTCCGTGGTCGTACTCTGCCTGCTGCACGCTCACACCTCGAATCCGCCGCGGTATCAGCCCGTGATCGCGACGAGCCAGTCGCTGATGGCCTCGGCCACGTTCTCCGGTGCTTCCACCGGGACCATGTGTCCGGCCGGCGCGATCTCGACGTAGGCCACGGGGGCGACGTCGCCGCCAGCGGTCGCTGCGCCCACAGTCTGGGCACCGTTCGCTCCCGCCCAGCGGCGCTGCTCGGCGGTGGGCACCACCTGGTCGTGTGACGCCCCCACGATCAACACCGGGCAGGGCGCCTGCGCCGGGAACGTGCTGCGGTCGGGGCGTCGGCCCAGAGCCACCGAGTGCGCTGCGAACCGGTCTGGGCCGTACCCGTGCGCGGCCCGAAGCCGTTCTGCCCTGACCTTCGGATCCCGGCCGCGGTCGCCGTAGTAGACCGCCTCCATGCCGTCGAGCGCGATCTCCTCGTATGCCTCCGCGCTCAGGCCCGCAGCCCGGGCGGCGCGCGCGCTGGCAGACTCCGGGTCCTCCGCACCCACAGGCGCGGTCACCAAAACGAGGCCGGTGAGCAGGGAGGGGTGCCGCTCGGCGAGGTGCATGGCCACCACCCCGCCGAGGGAGTGCCCGACGACGACGCTGCCGGTCGCGATCTGCCCGGCCACCTCATCGACGAGCGCGTCGAGGTCGGGCACAGCCGGCAGATCCAGGGCCGTGGCGGTCAGATCGCCAGGCAGCGCGCGCAAGACCGGGTCCCACGACTGCGCGTCGCCGTGCAGGCCAGGGAGAAAGACGAGGTCGGTCATCAGTCCTCGGACACAGTCACGTTGACCTCGATGTTGCCCTGGGTGGCCCGGGAGTAGGGGCACAGCTCGTGCGCCTGCTTGGCCAACTCGTCGGACTGCTCGCGATCGAGATCGGGGATGACCACCTCGAGCTCTACGGCTAGCTCGATGCTGCTCTCCCCTGCCGGCACGAGCGATACCCGGGCACCCACCGAGGCGCCGTCGATCTTGACCTTCTTCATCCGCGCGGCACTCTGCAGAGCCGAGAGGAAGCAGGCCGCATAGCCTGCGGCGAACAACTGCTCGGGATTGTTGCCCTCGCCCGAGCCGCCGAGCTCCTTGGGTGGAGCCATCTCCAGATCAATCGACCCGTCGCTGGTGGCGACGTGGCCATCACGGCCACCTCCGGTCGACAGGGCCTCAACGGTGTACAACGGATCCGCCATAGCAGTTCTCCTCCTTTGGGTGGGCGTGCTCGCATCGCCAAACGTACGCCCGTTCGCTGCGTCGCTTGAGGAATCCGTGGGAAAGTGGGGCATGACCACCACGCCCCCGCCCGACCCGGACCCCAGCGACTCCCCCGACCTCGACGCTGGCGGCTCGCCCACCGGCCCGCAGACGCCGGACTCGGATTCCACCTCCCTGGCCTCCGACAGTGCGCGGACGGGGCAGAGCCCGACCAAGACCAACTCACGCATCGGGGTCTACGTCGTGCTGGCGGTCATCATCCTGGTCGTGCTGCTGATGGCCCTCGGACTCATCGGCAGGCTGTTCGGCCTGGGCTGACGCGGGCTCGCCTTGCCACCGCCGGCGGCTGCCCGGCCGGAGATGGTGACGACGACGAGTCCGCCTCCTCCGAGCGGCGTGCCAGCACAAGCCCCGTCACTTACGCTGCCTCCCTGACTCGCGCTGGCCGAATGTACGGATACACCCGACTCACGCTGCGGGTCGGGACCATACCGGCAGCGCAAGTCAGAGGGGCAAGTCAGAGGGGCAGCGCGACTGAGGCTGGATACGCTGGCTCTATGCCGGCGAGCGCCCATAGAGGTCGTACTCGGCGAGCAGGGCGTCCCTGTCGTCGTCGTCGAGTCGGCGGTACGTCAGCGTCTTGGTGTCACCCAGGTACACGCTGTCCTCGACGGTCCACGACTGGCGGCGCAGATCCTTCTTGTCGATCTTGCGCGTCGCGGTGACCGGGATCGAGTCCACGACCCGCACGAAGCGCGGGGCCCACTTGGTGCCCAGATCCGCCTGCTCGGACAGGAACCGGCCGAACGCCTCGGGGTCGAACCGGTGCCCGTGCACCATCTGGATGGAGGCCATCACCTGGTCGCCCGTGCGCGGGTCCGGGACCGGGTAGACCGCCACCAACGCAATTCCGGGAAAGCGGGCCAGAATGCGCTCGACGGGAGCGGCGGCAAAGTTCTCGCTGTCCACGCGCAGCCAGTCGCCAGCCCGGCCGGCGAAGTAGAAGAACCCGTCAGCGTCGCGATAGCCCAGGTCGCCGGAACGGTAGGCGGCGCCCTCGATCCGGTCCGCGGTGGCCTCGGGATTGCGGTAGTACCCCTCGAACATCGCCGCCCCGGTGCGGTTGACGATCTCGCCGATCGCCGCGTCCGGGTTGAGCAGACGCCCGTTTTCGTCGAACTCGGCGCGCGGGCACTCGTTGCCCTCGGCGTCCAGAACGCAGACGTCCATGAACTCGGGGGCCTTGCCCAGGGCGTTCCGCGGGGAGTCAGGGGTGAGGCTGATGACGACCGCGCCCTCGGATGAGCCGTAGCTCTCGATGGGGCGGGTCCCGTAGCGGCGCTCGAACTCGTCGCGGTCGTGCGGCGAGGCCTCCGTGCCGAACACCAGACGCAGCCGGGTCTGCCGCTCCTCTGGCGACTCGGGCATCGCGAGGATGTACGCCAGCGAGCGGCCCACGTAGTTGAAGAATGTCGCGCCGAACTTGAGGACGTCGGGCAGGAATCCGGAGGCGGAGAACTTGCGCCGCATGCTGAAGGTGGCGCCGGTGAACACCGACGGCGCCCAGCAGGACATGATCGCGTTGCCGTGGAACAGGGGCATCGAGTTGTAGGTGACGTCGTCTCGGACGAACGACAGGTGGTTGATGGCGGCCAGCCCTGCCAACCGGCCGGTACTACAGATGACCGCCTTGGGCGCGCCGGTCGAGCCGGACGTGAACGTCAGCAGCAGCTGAGTGGCCGGGTCGTTGGCCGCGTCGATCTCCGGAAGCTCGGCGTCTGCGGCAGCGGCTACCGCCTCCTGCCACTGTGGGCTGTCGACGGAGAGCACGCGATCGGCGTCCACGCCGGTGTCGAGCCCGTCGAGGAGTTGCGCCTGTTCGGAGTCGGTGACGATGAGGTCGCAGTCCACTCCACGGATATCGCCGGCGAGTTCGGCACCCCGGCGGGTGGGGTTGATGCCGATGATCGTTGCCCCGCACAGGGCAGCGCCGCCGATGAGGAAGATGTAGTCGGGCACGTTCTCCAGCAGCACACCCACGTGGAAAGGCCGGTCGGTCCGCCGAAGCCGGCTGAGCACCACAGCCCGCTTCTCGCATTCCCGGATCACCTCATCCCAGGTGTAGCGCTCGTCCTCGAACAGCAACCCGGGTCGGGTATCGCCGCGCCGGCGGTCCAGGACGTCGGCGAACGTCATGCGCTGGGCTGCCACTTCCTCGGGCAGCATCCGTTCGACGTTCTCTGGCTCGACGGTGGGTGCTTGGTAACGGCTCTCGTCGGCGTTCACGACGGACTCCTCATGATTGCTGGCGGCTGGAACGACGCCATGAGATGGTGGACAACAGCGACATAACAACTGTTGTGTGACGGCTCGCCGTGGACTCTAACCCAGTGTGTTCCACACCACAAGGAACGGGGTACATTGCGCACGACCCGGTGCGCGCGAAGTCCCTTGCCCGGAGAGAGACCGAAGCACACGCGATCGTGAGGACACCTGCGACCATGGCCAGTACCGGAACCGAGTCGAACCGACGCGAGATCGCCAGCGCCGCGTGCGACCTGGTGGCCGCCGGCGGCCTGGACAGCGTGTCGATGCGCAAGATCGCCCAGCATCTCGGATCGACCACCGGGTACATCTCGCACTATTACGTGGACAAGGAAGACCTACTCGAGGCGGCGCTGCTCGCCGCGCTGAGCGATCTCACCACCCACTTGGGATCGCCGTCCGAGTCCCTGGAGGAGTGGATCGACAACGCGGCCGAGAGCCTGCCGCGCTCGGAGGAAACGCAGCGCTTCTGGCGCGTCCTCACCGCGTTCCAGGCGGCCAGCATGAACAGCGAACGACTGTCCGCGGTGCTACGCAACTACGTCGCAGACAACGAGGCGGCCCTCGCTCGCCACCTCACCCCGGTGGTGCCACGCGATGCCGCGGCGTCCGACGTCTCCGCGCTCGCCCGCTCCCTGTTCGCCCTCGTGGCTGGCCTGGGCACCACGTCGACCATCAACACGGGAGTGTTCACCGCGGAGCAGCAGCGGGCCGTGGTGCGGGCGGCGGTACAGGGACTGGTGGACGAGTTCGCCGAGCGGCAGGGTGGCGGCCAGTAGATCATGACCACGCCCCCGCGCGGTCCGCAAATATCGCATGCCCACTGGAACGAGTCACGAATCCAAGTCGCGGGTCCGCAAAGCGAGTTGATTGCCCGGAGGGACTGGACCGAGGTTACCTCAAGGGCCGCCTGCTCGCGCTCCGTCGTACTTGGCCACTTGATAGTCGGCCAGGTCGACTGTCCTGCCGTCTTCACGTCGTGATAAGAGGGTCCAGTCTGAGCCGGAACGTCTCGCGATGACGCCCCACTTGTTCCTGGGTATATCTGCGTGATCGATCGCTCGCTCGACTCTCTTGAAGTCTGAGGACACGCCTCGAGGGGTCGACCCCGGCGCGCAATAGTGCTCGAACGTGGGCCACCATGCCCATCGCCCCGACGGGGCAGGGGCCGAAGACCCTTTCCGTGCCAGCGCCGCTTTCCGTGCCAGCGCCGCTTTCGGAGCCGTCGTGCGCCCCTCGAGCACATTTTTTGTTTGGAGAAGTGCTCGGCGAAGTCTGACCCGGCCGCTGTTGTTATTGAGTCCTCGCTGCGACGGGTGTGGCACACCCTCGGGTATCACCACTCCCGGCAGCGTCAACCCCGCACGCCTCCAGCCGTCGCGGGCGCCATCTCCCATCAGAAGCACGACCTCCAGATCAGTTAGCAATGCCACTACCTGCCTCAACCACACAGCCCCACGTTCTCGCTCGTCGTTTGACGAGCCGGAGTTCTTGTCACCGCGTATCGGCGCCGGTGCTACGTTCCAGTGAACGAACAGCTCGGGCCCCAACCCGAGATCGTTATAGAACGCCGCGCAGTTTTTTGCAGTCCGATCATCGTTCTCAAGGCTCAGCAGTCCCGATCCGGTTCCGGCTTCGGCTTTCGTTGACGGATTATCGAGAAGCGCCAGCACGCGAGCTCCAACCCCGCCGAGTTGCGGATCCGCATACGGCACACGGCCGCGTTCGATACTTGTGCACTCTCGCCGTCAACCGCGTGGAGCTTATGCGGCAAGTTGTCGACCGCGGGAGTGCATAAACTCCCTGCCCCTCGACCGCGTACTAGCCGTCGACAGCCCGTAATTCACAGGCCCGCCCCCCTCCACAGGTTCGGCCGCAAACCCGGCCTAACCGACGGTTGAGCAAGATGCCGTGGCCGACGATGACGTGCATGACATATCGCCGATGGCCCACACGTACGATCCCTTCCACCACGCCACATCCCGCGCTGACACACAGCAGACTCGGACACGAGGTCGCCGGGTTGAGCCGGGGCGCCCGGGATCGCCTCCACGTGCAGGTCGCCGACGGCCTCTGGCTCGACAGGCGATCCGACGGCGACATCGCGAGTCGCTCAATCGCGTTCCAACGTCTGTACCCCGGGTCCGCCCTGTGCGGCTGGTCCGCCATGGCACTCCACGGCTTCACCGCCCCGGGCCATGCCCAGCCTGAACTGTGGATCGGGCGAGCCGCCCGCCGACGAAAAGGGTTGGTAGTCAGGAGATACGAGAGCGTCCCGGAAGGCGCTCTCGTGGAGGTCAGGGGCGTGTCAGTGACCTCGGTGCGCTGGACCGCGTTCGACCTCGCTCGATTCCTGCCGTTCGAAGAGGCGGTCATCGCGCTCGAGGGCATGTATTCACAAGGATTCGATCTGGCGAGTCTCGAGCGGACACTGACACATCTCGCGGGAACGTGGGGTATCCGTCGAGCATGGAATGCCTGGCGAGCCGCCGACCCCCAGTCGGAATCCCCGATGGAGACCAGGACCCGGCTCGTCCTGGCAGAGGCCCGAATCACCGGTTTCGAGTCGCAAGTTCACGTCCCGCGTCTGGGCTACACCGTGGACCTCGGGCACAAATTCGCCAAGGTCGCGATCGAGTACGACGGGTACGACCACCTCGATCCATCCAGACACCGGCGCGACGTCCACCGGCTCAACCGACTTCGTGCGGAGGGATGGGAGGTGATCGTCGTGACATACGACATTCTGCAGAACCATCGCGCTGAGTTCCTGGAGCAGGTGCGCGCAGCCCTGAGACGCCGCGGGGTTCCGCTGGCCGCGTGACGGTGGAGCACCCTTCTGAGATGGCGACGCCCGCGCCCCACGGGAAGCAGACTGACCGTGGCCCCTCGCCTCAACAGCAGCTCCGGAAAAGTTATGCACTCCGCCAGTCGCCAATTTGCCGCGTAAGGTCCGCCCGGTTGACCGCGAGAGTGCATAACTTGGCGAGCCGAGCCGACGGAATTGCCGCATATGCGGAGCTGGGGCGGGGTGGGCAGGGGGCAGGAGTGGAGGCGGGAGCAGCCGAGGCGTGCACTCAGCCCAGCGTGCCGCGCAGCCGCTCGACGGCCGCCTCGTACTCGGCCACGATCTGCGCCATCGTCTCGGCCACGGGCACAACGGCATCGAGCGACCCGATGATCTGTCCGGCCGGCATCGCCACCACCTCCGGGTCGTGCGCGGCGGAGATCCGCTGGTGCGCCTCCGCCACCAGCACGTTCTGCAGCGGCATGGGCAGCGGATCGGGGGCGTCCTCGGCAGACCACGCCTCGGTCCACCTGGTCTTGAGCAGACGGGCGGGCTTGCCGGAGTAGATGCGACTGCGGACGGTGTCGGCGCTGCTGGCGGCGACCAGTGCCTGCTGCATGGCGTGGATTCCGCCGTCGTCGCCGTACTCGGCCGCGGTGAGCCAGCGCGAGCCCATCCACACGCCCTGCGCACCCATGCCGATCGCCGCGGCGACCTGCGAGCCACCGCCGATGCCGCCCGCGGCCAACACGGGTGCACGGCCATCCAGAGCAGCCACGATCTCCGGCAGCAGCACCATGGTGGCGACCTCACCGGTGTGGCCCCCGGCCTCGCCGCCCTGGGCGATCACGATGTCGACGCCGCTGGCCACGTGGGCGAGGGCATGCTTCTTCGCCCCGGCGAGCGCGGCCACCTTCACTCCCTTGCCGTGCGCCCGCTCGATGATGTGCTCGGGCGGAGACCCCAGCGCGTTGGCGATGAGGACGGGGCGGTGCTCGAGCGAAATCTCTACATGGGCCTCAGCCACGGAATGCAGCCAGCCCACCACCCCGGCGTCGGCCCGGGCGTCGCCGCTGAGCGGCGGCACCCCCAGGTCGTCGAGAACGCGGGAGACAAAGGCCTTGTGCTCCTCCGGGATCATTCCGGCGAGGTCGCTCGTCGTACCCTCGGTGGGCACCTTGTTGGGCATGACGATGTCCACTCCGTACGGCTTGCCGTCGGTGTTCTCGTCCATCCAGTGCAGGGCCTCGTCGAGTTCGGCCGGGTCGTTGTAGCGCACGCAGCCGAGCACGCCCATGCCGCCGGCACGGGTCACCGCAGCCGCCACCGCCTTGGACGGGGTGAACGCGAAGATCGGGTAGTCGATGCGGAACTGCTCCGTCAGAGGCGTGCGGATGCTCACCTGCGGACCTCCTGGCTGGAATCCGCGGGGCGGGACGCGGCGACCTCTGCGGCCCACCGGTAGTCGGGCTTCCCGGCGGGCGTGCGCTTGACCTCGTCCACCACCCACAGCGCCCGCGGGCATTTGTAGCCGGCGATCTCGGAGCGTACGACCTCGTTGAGCTGCTCGACCGGCGGGCACCGGCCGTCGCGGGTCCGGAGCACGGCAGCGACCTTCTGACCCATCCGCTCGTCGAGCAGGCCGATCACCAGGGCGTCGTACACATCGGGGTGCGTCTTGAGCGCGGCCTCGACCTCTTCTGGGTGGACCTTCTCGCCGCCGGTGTTGATGGACACCGATCCGCGCCCGAGCACGGTCACGGTGCCGTCCTCCTCGACCCGCGCGTCGTCGCCCGGGATGGAGTAGCGGATGCCGTTGTAGGTCGGGAAGGTGGCCGCAGACTTGGCTTCGTCCTTGTAGTAGCCGATCGGGATGTGCCCGGCGCGCGCGAGTTTGCCGACGACCCCGGACCCGGGTGCGAGCTCGTTGCCGTCGTCGTCCAGGACGGTGGTCTGCCCGTCGATCTTCACCCGGGGACCACCGGTGTGGGTCTTGCCCTTCTCCGCCATCGCCATGCCGGAGAAACCGGTCTCGGAGGAGCCGACCGAGTCGGAGATGATGGCGTTGGGGAACGCCTCGATGAACTGGTCTTTGACCGCGGGCGAGAACAACGCCGCGGAGGAGGAGAGATAGAGCAACGACGACGAGTCGTACTTCTGCGGATCCCAGGCCTCGATCAGCGGGCGCGCCATGGCGTCTCCGGTGATGAACATGAGGTTGATCCCGTGCTCGGTCAGGGCCTGCCAGACGGCCGCGGGATCGAACTCGGGCACGAGCACACTGGTGCGCCCGTTGAACACCGCCATGAGGATCGCCCACTGGGCGCCTCCGTGGATCAGTGGCGGCAGTGCCGCACTCACCATCGGTCCCGCGTCCACGGCCTGGTCCGCGAGAACCCACTCGTGTTCGATGGGTTCGCCGGTGAGGAAGTCGATGCCGCCGCCGAGGACCATGAACACGTCCTCCTGCCGCCACATCACGCCCTTCGGCGACCCGGTGGTGCCGCCGGTGTAGAGCATGTAGAGGTCGTCGTTGGAGCGGTCGCCGAAGTCCCGCTCGGGCGACTGCTCGGACAGGGCTTCGTCGTAGTGGGCGACGGTGACGCCCTCGGGCACGACCGGGCTAGGTGCTTCGCTGCCGTCCTCCACCACCAGGCAGTGACGCACCTGCGGAGTTTGAGGAAGCGCCGCGGCGAGGGTCTGGGAGTAGCGGCGTTCGTGGATCACCGCGACCGCGTCGGAGTTCTCCAGCAGGTACTGCAGCTCGGAGGCCACGTAGCGGAAATTGACGTTGATCATCACCGCCCGGATCTTGAAGATCGCGATCATTGCCTCAACAGCCTCGATGGTGTTACGGCTGTAGAGCGCGACCTTGTCGCCCGGGCCGACGCCGACAGACTGCAGGTGGTGCGCGAGCCGGTTGGCCCGGTCCTCGACCTCCGCGTAGGTGAGCGAGCGGTCGCCCTGGATCAAGGCGATGCGGTCCGGCACGCGGTCGACGGCGTGCTCGACGAGATCTCCGATGGTGTAGGCCATGGCTCTAAATTAGAACGTGTTACGTTCAGCCGATGCCGATCGCGTGATTTCGGCCACACCAATGAATTTCGGAGGCTCAATGTCCAGCGCTGTCACCCCTGACGACCAGCACCTGCTCACCGAACGCCGCGGGCACGTCCTGGTGGTCACCATGAACCGCCCCGAGGCCCGCAACGCCCTGTCGGGGCCGATGATGCGCGGCATGGAGGCCGCCTGGGACCTGGTCGACTCCGACCCGGAGATCCGCGCGTGCGTCCTCACCGGCGCGGGTGGATATTTCTGCGCGGGCGCGGACCTCAAGTCGATGAACCAGACGGCGCCGGGCGACAGGTTCGCGAGCGGCGGCTGGGACCTGACCCGCCTGCCCGCGCTGCTCAAGGGACGACGACTGACCAAGCCGCTCATCGCCGCGGTGGAGGGCCCGGCCATCGCGGGCGGGACCGAGATTTTGCAGGGCACCGACATCCGCGTGGCCGGACGTTCGGCCAGGTTCGGCGTCTCGGAGGCTCGGTGGGGTCTGTATCCGCTGGGCGGGTCCGCGGTGCGCCTACCGAGGCAGATCCCGTACACGATTGCCATGGACATCCTGCTCACCGGTCGTCATGTCACCGCCGAGGAGGCCGAACGATTCGGGCTGATCGGTCACGTGGTCGAGGACGGCGCGGCGCTGGAGAAGGCGCTCGAACTCGCCGGGCTGATCGTCGACAACGGCCCGATGGCCGTGCAGGGGATGCTCGAGACCATCCGCCGCACGGAGGGGATGCACGAGGAGGAGGCGTTCGTGGTGGACGCCGAGATCGGCGGCCGCGTCTTCGCCTCTGTCGACGCCAAGGAGGGCCCGCGCGCCTTCGCCGAGAAGCGCAGGCCCACCTTCCGGGGCGAGTAGACACCCGCCCCGGCGTGGCTCAGCCCAAGAACTTCGTCCGCAGACGCATCGCGTTGAAGTACATGGACGCCTGCTTCTTCTTGTCGGGCCCGAACGGCGGGACCATGAAGTCGGCCGCCGAGTAGTCGAACGAGTGCAGGGCCACCGCGCGCTCGTGGGTGAAGGTTCGGAACCCGTAGTGCCCGTGGTATGAGCCCATTCCCGAGTTGCCGACGCCGCCGAAGGGAATCGCCGAGGAGACCATCCCGATCCCGAAGTCGTTGCCGTAGATGCTGCCTGAGCGGGTCCGGTCGGCGACCAGCTCGAGCCGCTCATTCTTCTCGCCATACCAGTAGAGGGTCAGCGGGCTCGGACGGTCGGCGATGTGCCGGATGGCCTCGTCGATGCTCTTGTAGCCGTAGACGGTCAGGACGGGGCCGAACACCTCATCCGAGTCGATCTCCATGTCCGAGGTGACGCCGGTGAGCAGGGTGGGCGCGATCTTGCGCACCTCCGCGTTCGGCAGGTCCTCCCCCGCCGGGGCTGCGTCCCGCTTGGTCGCACCTTTGGCCACCGCGTCGTCGATCAAGCCGACGATCCGCTCGTAGTTGGAAGTGTTGATGGTGGCCGTGTACTCGGGGTTGCCGACGATCGCGGGCAACGAGGTGCGCCACTGGTCCAGCACGGTGTCGCAGAACGTGTCCATCGAGTCCTCGGGAACGAAGGCGTAGTCGGGGCACAAGCACACCTGCCCGCCGTTGACCATCCGGGCGGAGGCGATGTTGCGCGCCGCGCGCTCGATGTCCGCGCTGGTGTCAATGACGATGGGGTTTTTCCCGCCCAGTTCCAAGGTCACGGGCGTGAGGTTCTCTGCCGCGTCCTTGGCGACGGATTTGCCGACTCCGGGTGAGCCGGTGAAGAACAGGTGGTCGTAGGCGAGCTTGGAGAAGTCCGAGCCCCGGCCGTGTTCGGGTCCGGCGACCGCCAACTCGTCGACGGCGAAGTAGTCGGGCGCGCGCTGACACAGCACCTCGGTGGTGTTGGCGGTGACCGACGAGGGCCGCATCATCACCCGGTTGCCCGCCGCCAGAGCCGACCCCGCTGGAACGATCGTCAGGTAGAGCGGGAAGTTCCAGGGGCCTACGATCCCCACGACGCCCTTGGGGTCGTGCCGGACTTGCTGGTGGAACCCGACCCGGTCGAGGACGCGGGAGATCCGGCTGGGCTTCATCCACTTTTTGAGGTGGCTGCGCTGGTGGTCCAGGTCGGGGATGGACGAGGCGATGTCCGTGAGCGTGGACAGCGTCTCGGGACGGGACCCGTAGTCCTCCCGCATCGCCTCGGTGAGCTCGGCCGCGTTGTCCAGGATGAGGCTCTTGAGCCGGGAGATCCGGTCGCGGCGAACCTTGGCGCTTGGCTGCGGGTCGGCGAGGAATGCGCGCTGCTGACGCTCGAGGATCTGGTCGAGTGTGAGGTCGCGGGCGGTGGGGGTAGTGGCCATGCGTCCAGGATAGAACGTGTTCTCGCTCTGCGGGTGTGTTGGGCGCTGATCGCCGGGCGCGAACGACGAGGGCCCGCCTCCCCGGGTGGAGAAGCGGGCCCTCAGCCGAGGCGGGTCAACTACCGAGCGAACCGAGAGATCCGGTCGACCCGCTCGAGCCCGAGGAACCACCGAACAGGTTGCCCAGCGACCCGGCGTCGAGCGAGCCGTTGCCGTCGTCGTCGCCGGCAGGGCGGACGGTGACGGGCTTCTCGATCGTCCGATCGCCCACGGTGACCTGCAGAGTCACCGCGCCTTCGGACTCCGGCGTCCATTCACAGGTGGCGGTGCCGTCGGCTCCGATGGTCGTGCGGCAGACCTCGGTCGTCCCGGCCAGGACCACGACCTGCTCTCCTTCGTCACCGGTGATCGTGAGGGTCACCGGCTCCCCTGCAACCGGGTTTGCCGGCATGAGGGTGATGGTCGGCTCGGTCGGGTCCACCACGTCGTCGACGACCAGCGTTCCGCCGTCGGCGGGTTCGGAGGTGTTGCCGGCCGCGTCGGTCGCGGTGACGGTCACCCGCTCACCGTCCATCGCGAGGGTCGCGTCGAACTCGCAGGAGAATGTGCCGCCGGTCGCGATGGTCTCGCACACCTGCTGCCCGTCGACCGTCACCTTCACGGTGGACCCCGCTTCGGCCTCGCCCGTCACCGTCACCGGCTGGCCGGCGGTGACCGGCTCCGGAGCGACGACGATGCTCGTCGGAGCGGCGGGCGCCTCGGTGTCGGGAGCCTCGGCCACGGTGATAGTGGTCGCGGTGGCCGACTGGGACGCCCCGGTGGCCTCGTCGCCCGGGTAGTACGCGGTCACGTCGACCGTGCCCTCCGCCAGCGGGGTCCACTCGCACGACACGGTCCCGTCTGCGGACAACTCGCCGTCGCACAAGACGGTGGCGCCGTCCCGGAACTCGATAGTCGCACCCTCGGTGCCGCCGGTGACGGTGGCTGCCAGGGTCACCGGCTCGCCGACGGTCGCCTCGGAGGAGGCCACCACGTTGGACGTCGCGGTCGCGGCGACGCCCACGTCGATTCCTACCGGTTCAGATTCCGAGGGTGCGACCGTGTCATTGCCCGCGTAGGACGCGATGGCGGTGACGGTGCCGGCGACGGCTGGGGCGGTCCAGGTATAGGTCGCCTGGCCGCCGGTGACGGTCGGCGAACCGACCCTGGTGCCACCCGCCGTGATGTCGACGGTCTGCCCATCGGAGATGCCCACGGTGGTCACGGTGAACGTCAGCTCCTGGCCCACTTCGACCGCGTTGGGGGCGTCGAGAGAGAGGCTTGACGCTGTGCGGTCCACGGAGACGGTGGTGGCCCTGGGTGACTGCGACGGATTGGTGGTCGCATCGCCTTCATAGTGAGCGATCACGTTGACCGTGCCGGCCGCGGCTGGCTCCCACTCGCAGTCCACGGTGCCGTCAGCGGCTAGCTGCCCGGTGCACAGCACAGCGGTCCCGTTGCGGAACTCGACGTCGACGCCGCCGGTGCCGTTGGTGACTCTCGACGACAGCGTCACCGGCTGACCTATCGACCCCGTGGTCGAGGAGGCGGTCACCCGTGAGGTCTGGGTAGCGGCAGCGTCGACGGTGATGGTCAGTTCGTTCGACTCTGCGGGCGAGGCCGTGCCCGAACCCCCGTAGTCGGCACGGATCGTGAACGACCCCACCTGGGTGGCGGTCCACTCGTAGGTGGCCTCGCCGCCGGTGACGGTCGCGGAGTCGACGAACGTCTCGTCGATGAGAATGTCCACCGACTCGCCGTCAGCGATGCCGTTGGTCGTAATCGTCAGCTCGGCGGTCTCTCCCGGCTGAACCGAGGTGGGGCCGGAGAGTTCGACCGACGATGCGGTGGCGCTCACGGTGACCGAGGTGGTGGCGGGACCGGAGTCCACACCGTTGAGGGTGGCCACCGCCGTGATGGTCTGCTCACCGACCGGCAGCACGCCCAGCTCGCAGGTGAACGCACCCTCTGCATCGGCAGCCGCGGTGCACTGCTGACCGTCGGTCGCCGTGACGGTGACCGTCGAGTCGGCGGGTGCGGTGCCGGAGACCGTCACCGCATCATCGGCGGCAGGGGCCTGTGGCGCCACTGTGAGGTCACTCGGAGCGCTCACCTGCCCCTGGCCCACGGTGACCGTGGTCGGTGCTGGCGACTGCGACGGCGCGGTGGTGGCGTCGCCGAGGTAGTGCGCGGTCACCGCGACGTCGCCGAGCTGGTCCGGCGTCCACGGGCAGGAGACGGTGCCGTCGGCGGCGACCTCACCAGTGCACAGCACGGTGATGCCCTCACGGAATTCGACCGTGGCACCCTCGGTGCCGTCCGTCACGGTGGCCGACAGGGTGACCGGCTCACCGGTAACGGGGCTGGCGGAAGCCGTGACGGCCGACGTCTGGGTCTGTGTCAGGCCCACCTCGACGACGAGGGGGTCAGACTGCGCGGGTCCGGCAGTCGCCGAGCCCTCGTACACAGCGAGTGACTCGTAGGATCCGGTGGCGGTGGGGGTCCACTGGAAGCTGGCTTGATCGCTTGCCACCTGGGCGGTGTCGACCTCGTCGCCGTCGATCTGCAGGCTCACGGTCTCGCCGTCGGCGATCCCGGTGGTCTCGACGGTGAGCGTGGTGGCCTGGCCGATGGTCGCGGTGGACGGCCCCGCCAGCTCCAGAGAAGTCTCGACGAGCTGGACAGTGACCGGGGTGGCCGACGGTGAGGCGGCCGGAGTTGTGGTCGCGGTGCCCGGGTAGTGGGCGGTCACCTGGTAGTCGCCGGTCTCCTGCGGGGTCCAGTAGCAGGTGGCGGTACCGCCGCCGGAAAGGGTCGCCGAGCACAGCTCGTCGGCTCCGTTGCGGAACTCGATCCTCTCGCCAGCGGTGCCGCCGGTGACGGTCGCCGTGAGCGGGACCGAGGTGCCAACGGTGGCGGTGCCGGGAGCCGTCACCGGCGAGACCGAGGTCTGGATGAGACCGATTGTCCCGGTGACCGGCGTGGAGGTCGATTCCGCGTAGCCGGGCGAGCCGAGGTAGCGCGCGGTGAGGCTGTAAGGCTGGTTGGCCTGAGCTGCGCTCGGGACCCAGTCATAGGTTGCGACGCCCTCTACCAGCTTCGATGTACCCAGGACGGCACCGCTGTTGGCGAATTGGACCTCGTCTCCGTCGTTGCCAGCCACCACCGTGGCGGTGAGGGTGGAGGGCTGGCCCGGGGCGGGATCCGGGTTTACATCCAACGTGGTGGAGGTCTGCTGGACCGGGTCGATCACATCGACGTTGACTTGCCCCGAGGACGACCCGGCGACAGTAGTGGAGCCCGAGTAACGCGCCTGGATCGTGTACGAACCAGGGATATCGGGCGCCCAGCCGGTGTACGTCGCGCTCCCTGCGGTCACCTCTGCGGTGCCGAGCTGTTGGTTATTGACCAAGAACTCGATGGGCTGCCCGTCGGCAATGCCATTGGTAGTTGCGGTCAGCGGGACGGGGGATCCGGCCATGGCGGGGGATGCGGCTGAGACGTTCACCGTGGACTCGGATTGGACCACCTCGGCGGTCACGACCGCCGATGTTGACCCCGCGTGGGTGGCGGTCTGGACGGTCCGTGCCCGGACGTCAAACGATCCCGGTGTCGGCGCCGTCCAGTTGTACGTGGCGGCTCCGTTAGCGGATGGGGAGCTGCCCACGACGCTTTCGTTGACGAGGAACTCGACCTGGGTGCCATTCGGTGCGTTGGTGGTCGCACTGAGGGCGGTCGGCTGGCCAATCACCGTTGCTGACGGTTGACCAATGGACGTGGTGGTGGCCTTGCGTTGGACGTTAATCGCGGGACCCATGTTGCGATCGCCGAGTTCGTCGCTACCTCCGCGACCCATCCACGTACCGCCGGTTGCCACCTGACCCGCATTGCACATCACGCGGTACTTGGCCGTCATCGTGAACGGAGTTGCCTGTCGACCGATACCCGACGACCAATCGACCAGTTCGTTGTTCCCGGTGGGCTCTTCGGGCTTATTGGCCGTTGCGGATCCCGGTACGAACTCCATACAGGCAGGAGTGAAGTCGCGGACCCTGTAGAGCAAGTGACCGTAGTCATTCCGAGTGATGTTGGTCGACACCGTGACCTCGTCACCGTAGGTAGGCGTTGCCTCACTCACAGCTCTCGTAATGGTGAACTGGGACAAAAGGAATGCGCCCGGCACCACATGGGTCGCAGGCGGGGTCGGAGCCGCCGAAGCGACCCCCGCACCACCCACAACGAGGGTGCCGGCTGCCACACCTAACGCCCCGATAATCGCCGTTGCTCGGCGAGCCACTTTCCGTATCATCGTGCACCCCTGCGTGTTGGATTGGTCTTTCAGCTGTTGCGCGGACGGCTAGTGAATGCTCCGCGCTGATAGTCCTGTGCCCCGCCGCCCCTGGAGGCGACGGGGCACAGGATGTGAGCCGCGTGTCAGTTCCCCCCAAGTGAGCCCAGGGAACCGTTGGCGCTGCCGCCTGACAGAGATCCGAGACTTCCTGATTCCGGGTCAGTGGGGTCGGTCGGGTCGGTCGGGTCGGTCGGGTCGACAATTTTCGGCGTGATGATTGCCAGCGTGGTGGCCTGCGACGACAAGTAGTTGCCGTTGCCCGAGTAGACCGCGCGGACGGTGCGTTCGCCGTCAGCGGTCGGGGTCCAGGTCAAGGTCGCCGTGCCATCCGCCTGCACATCGGCCGTGCCGATCTCGATCTGACCGTCGTAAAAGGTGACCGCGCCGCCAGCCATGCTGGGGTCGACTGTGGCCTTGAGTATTACCTCATCGCCGAGCGGCGTGACCGGGACCGCATCTAGCGTGGTGGTGGTCGAGAGGTCGCTGGGGTCCGCCGACGCGACGGTCACAGGAATTGCACCGTTGGACGCGTTAACTCCACTCCGCCCGGAGAAGTCGGCGTCGATGGTGCGCTGTCCCGCCGTACTCGGAATCCAGTTGACGCTCGCCGTACCGTCCGCTGCGACGGGTGCGGATCCGACGGTGGTTCCGTTCTCCTTGAACACCACTGTGCCCCCGGTACCTGGCGGGTTGACAGTGGCGGTGAGTTGGGTGCTTTGGCCCACCTTCGGAGTTCCGGCAGCGGTAACGGAAACAGAGGAGTCGACGTTGGTCGGAGACACGATCACCGTGCGATCCACTGACGCCGAACCGCCGTGAGTACCGGTCTGGGCGAACGTGGCCCGCACCCGCTTGGTGCCCTCGGAGGTCGGGGTCCACTGCAACGAGACCTCACCATTCGAGACCTGTGCCCCGCCGACAGCCTGTCCATCCACAAAGAAGGTGACCTGGCCGCCCTCCGGGACGTTGGTCGTGGTGGCGTTCAACGTGATCGACTGTCCGACCTCAGGGTTGACCGGCTGCCCGAGGAACACCGAGGTCCCCTTGCGCTGGACGCTGATCGTCGGGCCCATGTTGCGGTTGCCCAGCTCGGAGTCGCCTGCGGGAGCCCTCTTCATCCAGGTCCCGCCAGTCCCGATATTCCCGGCGTTGCAGTTCACGGTGTACTCCGCCGTCATCGTGAACGGCTCCGCCTGCCGACCGAGCGTCGAGGACCACTCGACAAGCTCGTTGTTCCCCGTGGGCACTTCTGGTTTGTTTGCAGTTGCAGACCCCGGCACGTACTCCATGCACGTAGGGGTGAAGTCACGGACCTGGTATAGCAAGTGCCCAAGGTTGTCGCGCGTAATGTCAGTTGTCACCGTGACCGTGTCGCCGTAGGTTGGCGACGCCTCACTTACCGTTCGCGTGATAGTGAACTGAGAGGTCAGGAACGCACCCGGCACCACCGTCGTCGATGGCGGCGTCGGTGCCGCCGCCGCGACCCCCGCCCCGCCAATGGCCAGCACTGACCCCGCCATGACTGCGACACTCGCCGTAGCCACCGTCCTGCGTATATTTCCTTGCTTCATCGATTCTCCCCATCCCCAGACCACCCAGTGTGGTCTCTGCTCACTCGCCGACTAACCCGCAATGTGATGTACGTGACAATAACGGACTAGTAGCGGAAATAAAACCCTTATAGGACACTCTCTTGGATCCGCCAATCATGGACACATTGGGGACTGCGCTGCACTGACAACACCCGTCACATCCGCATCTCAACTGAGAGAATGCTTCAAGTCAGCCGTCCAAAACTCCCAGACTCGGCTTCTGCGCTTCGTCGCCTACTTTCCCCTCAGACGGCGCAGTTCGCAGGTCTCCAGGTCGACTACTCGAGTCATAACCTGGTCAGTCAGGTGGAGTTCACCATCGCGGACTGTCAATTCCGAGCCCTTTCGAACTTTGGCCGTACATTCCGGCGCGTCTGCGCCGGAGACTTCCAGCTTCGTGTCCCCGACGATTTGTGCCTCCCGACCGCTCGGCAGGCGCACTGGCGAAGCGGGCGCCTGGGTCACACTCGACGTCGTGGCTGCGACAGAAGGGGACGTCGAAGTCTCGGTCGTTTTGGGCACAGTCGTAGATCTCGTTTCGGACGACGATGGGGTTGTCGTTGGCGGGCGAGACGTAGCAGTCGACGTTGGGCCCTGTAAAGTGGACGGCCTTACGGTGCCCGAGGCAACGGTCGACCGAGACGTCATTGTGTTCGGGGACGTTTCGTCACTCGGTTCACTCGTTTGCGCGACGGTCGCGTCCGCATTCCGCTCTGCTGCTTCCACGTCGTCGGCCTCGGTCGGGTTGACGGCTGCAACTGGTGCAGAGCGCCCCACCGCCGTACCTCTCCGCTGACCAGCGGCCGCGGGCGCCATTTGCGAAGGATCCCACACGGTGGTGTTCTCCCATGGCCGATTCGGAGCGTCCGTTTCCGGGTACGGATCGCCGGTGCAGTACGTACTGAATATCGAGTAAGAATGCACTGAGTGACTTCGGTATCCCGAGGAAACTACCGAAGGATCATCCGAGTTTATCGTATGGACTCGGATTCGGTAAGTAGCAGCTGTGGCAGGTGTCGTCTGATCATAGATTCTAAACGCGCCCGTGGTATTGCTATTCGTTTCGAATGAGTACTTTACTTCTTCATTGTCATATACCCAATCAACTCGGTAGCGGTAGACCGAGTCCTCTTTACCTGGGACCGGGACAGGCGGACTCCAGCTTATGGTCGCGCGCCTGGCTCCTGCACCCCCCGAAGTAACGCACGCCACATTTGTCACCAACGGCGTCGGGAAGAAGTTGCCAGTCGCGACCTGCGAGCCGCTCGTTGACACCGTCTGATTCGTTTGCGCGAGCGTCGACACTGACTGCCCGAGCATAACCGCCATGGCTGAAACCCCGGCTATCGCAACAACTGCTCGCAACGATTTCGCGTGAGACTCGGCTGGTTTGTGATCAGACACTGTAGTTCTCCTAAGCCTCTGCATTGACGTCGTAGTCGTGTTCTGACCGCACCGCTCGGCGGGGCAGCGGTCCATACCCGGCCGCCAAGACCACCACCGCACCCACGAGTACTCCGCCGAGGAAGATCGCCACTGGGCTGGTCAGCCAACTCACCGCATACCCGGCACCGGGAACATGGAAGAACACCCGGTCCGCCCGGTCAAAGACGTAAGGCTCGACGTCGGGTACCGGATTGGCGTCCCCCTGCAGCGTGGCCACCACCCCGAGATCTGCCGGCGCGGGGACGAGGTCCACCACGCGGTGTGTGATGCGGACACCCTGTTGGTTGTCCACACTCACCACGTCGCCGACTGTGATCTCGGATGCAGGCACGGAGCGGGACAGCGCGAGAGATCCGGTCGGGATCTCGGGCGACATCGAACCCGAGCGAAACACCAGTGGGGTTACGCCGAGCAGCATCGACACCGCTGCGACCACAATGCAGACGAGGCCGACAACAGCGCCTACGTTGAGAACCACTTCACGGGTTCGGTGACGTCGGTCCGCTCGCGCGGAGTTTCGTCCTGCAAAGGCTTGTGTCCTCGTGCTCATCAGGCGCGCACCGCGACAATGGTGAAGGTGGGGTTAGCGATCTTAAAGCGAGCCGCGATCCCCGCATCCGACTTCACTCTCACCTGAACACAGATTTTCTCGGACGCTCCACTGTTCAGTGACCTCCCGGTGGCAAGCGTCGGCGAGGGTGACATCGCTTTCGTCGTCCCGATTTGCGATCCTGTGCAGGTCGAGCCGTTATTAGACTGCCCGTTATACAGACCCACCTCCAGCACGTTGATCAAGTCCTGAGAGCCGGTCGCCGCAGCCGAGATCGACCACTTGAAATTGACCGTGCCGGTGTTCTGTACATCGAGGGCACCTGCTGCGCTATCGCCACGAAGCATGCTCTGGCGCTTGAGGGTCACGAACTGATGTGTCGGAGCATCGCCGTTGACCTTGAGCTGCAACACCTCGGGTGTGCCCACACTGAAGGTGCCACTTATGGCCGTGGCAGAGTCGGACCACGCCGCCATCGTCCCCACAGCGCCGGCGCCGAAAACAATGCCCAGAGTCAATCCCGCACGTGTGTAGGCCCACGCCCGCGTTTTACGGAAATTCCATAGCCCGGGTATCCGTGCGACGCCGTTCGGCTTGTCATTGGGAGTCATCAATCGTTCTCCGATCCCGCGTCGTCCGCACCGTTGCGGGCCCGTCGTCTGTCACTGAAGCCCGACCCGAACATCCACAGGGCGTAAACCCCTAGACCGCCGACGGCGACCCACAGCAACACCTGTCGACTGTCGCCGGTCAGCGCGGTATTGGCGTAGCCGAGATAGGGAACGGAATACCAGAGTCGGCCCCGGATCTGCCCGGGCACCAACAAGTCTCGATCGGGCACATTGTTCGCATCGCCCTGCGTCTGGATCCGCGGGGTGCCCTGGGCGTCGTACACGATCTGAGTGATGCGGTGGGTATTAACGGCCGGGTTGTCTGACTCGATTTGGAACGTGATCACATCGCCGGCCGCGAGATCGGTCTGTTCGACCGGCTTGACCACAATCAGCGTCCCCGGGGACAAAGTCGGTTCCATCGACCCGGTGAGCACGGTATACGGGGTCGCTCCCGTCAGCCGGGGCACAACCACAAGAGCGGCCAGAACTGCTGCGGCCACCAGGACGAGAAGCCAGGACACGACGCTCCGAACCCACCACCACGGGCCGGTTCGCTCTGATTCTTCGCCTACCACTGGGCGTTCTTCGATCGACGTCATGACTGGGTCGCCTGGAACGTGAAGGTGGCCGTCCCCGACGCGCCAGCAGTCGGATTCTGGCCCATCGTGGCGCGGAAGCAAAGGATCTCCGACGCGCCAGCGGCGAGAGTGCGGTCGGCGGTCTGGGCACCGTGCAGCTCATCGTCGTATATTGGGACGCCCGAGGCGTCCCCCGAGGCCGGGCATCCGGCCTCGGAGGACACTTGGGTCACCTCCAAGTACAGCGGAAGCTGCTCACTCGGCACACTCAGCGTTACCGACTGAAGTCGGTACTGCATGCGGACACTTCCGGTGTTGTGCACGTGCAGCGGTCGCTGCACGAACTCGCCGCTCACCATGTCAGTTCCGGTCAGTGCCTCAAACTCGTAGTCGGCGACTTTGGTTCCGGACGTCCCGACCGCGACGTCGAGCCGGCCGGAGGAGATCGTCGCCCCGGGTTGCTGAGCGGAGTCGCTCCACAGTGCCCCGGTCTGCTGCACGGACAGGACGGTTACCCCGGTGACGGCGACCGCCGCCAGGGCCCAACGATGATGAGTGGCCATCGGACGATCAGGGGGCAGCCGGAGCGGTCTGCTGGAGGGTGATCGTCGAGCCGGCCAGGTTCGCGCTAGCCTCCATACCGTCCTGACCCGACGTCGATGCGTCGAACGT
This sequence comes from Dietzia alimentaria 72, assembly GCF_000226215.1. Lineage (GTDB taxonomy): Bacteria > Actinomycetota > Actinomycetes > Mycobacteriales > Mycobacteriaceae > Dietzia > Dietzia alimentaria. The sequence continues at coordinate 298,739 of NZ_AGFF01000007.1, read as the reverse complement.
GATGGTGGTCGTCACCGACACCGTGTCCCCGTTGTTCTCAGGCGTGATGTTGGTCAGGGTGATACCTGTCGTATCCGAGTCAGCGGTAATCGTCAGGTAGTCAGCGAGGGCGCCTGTGCCAGTGTCCTCGAGAACAGGTGTGAGTGAAGCCACGAGGTTCTCGCCCTCGACGTCGAGCGTGTAGTCGGCCGTGTACTCGACGATGTCGCCTGGCACCAGCATGTCGTTAGCCGGGTCGAAGTCGGTACCGTCGTCGGCCCAGGTCCAGCCGCCACCGGGCTGCTCGCTGATCCGCAGCTGCCCGGCGGTCACCGTTACGGCGTCGAGGCTCTCACTGTCGCTCCACGCCGCCATCGTTCCAGCGCCGCCGGCCAGGAGCAGTGCGGCCGCGCCAGCTGCCAGTGCGCCCTTGGTGTTCTTCTTCATACTTACTCACTTCCGTGAACGGGACCAGCCCGGCGGGCGCCGGACCAGCAGGGCGATGTCACCGGCCGCGGGCCTTCTCATCGCGAGGGGTGACGGTCACGGCATGTGACCGTCGACGGCTGGCAGCCCGGTGCTGCGAACCGAGTTCGTGGGCCCCGAGGTGTCCGGGGCGTAGTCGGGTCATCGGAGACTGACCGACGGGGATCCGAGGGAACCGAGCGAACTGCCCGCGGATGATCCCGCCGAGCCGAGCGACCCGCTCCCAATGGAGCCGGTGCCGTCGTCAGGATCGACGGTCTCGCTCAGGAAGAGACCCCAGTCGGGAACGATCCGTGCCGACTGCTCGACTTCGCCAAAGGGGACGCCGACGTTGAGCGTCACGCGGACCGCACCGCCGGGTGGGATCGAGAACTCCCGCATCAGCATTCCCGGGCCGGCTCCGCTTCCCGGCAGCGTGACCCTTTCTCCGGACGCGCCGTCGACGTCGACCCTGAACCAGACACTGCCCCGGCTGATCGACCAGTTTCCGAGGTAGATCTCCCCCTTGACCGAAGAGTCACCTGAGACACGGAGATGAAACGTCGTCGCATTGGGTGAACCGCCCGGCACCGGGACGGTCGACTGGTTCCACGGGATGGACTCCACCCCGCCCCAAATGACCCCGTCCGCTGAGTACTCGTACCGCGCACTGTCCACGGGTTCCGGTGGTGCCGCCGAGACAGTACAACCCGCCGCGAACAGCGCAACCATGGCCACGAGCAGGGCGGCCACGGAGGCGAGCGGACTACGCGACCGCGAGGCGCGTAGCCGGGACGAAACGAGCATGACGAGTAAGCTAAGTCACAGATGAGTAAATGTCTAGTCACGTCAACAAGTTTTTTCTCACCCAATTGATCGACTAGATATTCATCACACGGTATGTTCGCTGATAGCTCCACCACCTGTGCGCTACGCCATATCCCGCCTCATCCTGCACTCCCCCGCCCGGGCATCACGCCGTTGGAAGGAACACCGAATGACCGCAACACGTAGAAGGACCATTGCCGTAGGCGCGGCAGCGCTCATGGCCATGTCCGGGGTGGTGGTCGGCGGCGCCGCCACCGCGTCCGCCCAGACCGCCCAGTGCGCCACGAGCCAGACCAAGACCTTCAGCGGGCTCTGGAGCCTGGGCACCGAATATCACCTGACCAAGGAGGTCGTTGGCAACGGCACCGCCGCCCCGGGCGGGACAGTGACGTTCCGAACCACTGTCAGCGGTGCGGGGGCCCTCGTCAATCGCATCGATGACTTCCACCCCGAGGGCTTTGTGCTGGTCAGCGCTCGCCAGAGCACGTGGAAGGTCCTCGGTGGTCAGAGTTGGACCACAGTGACCGACGACGTGCGCACGGACGCCGCGTCCAACTCCGTGTACCGAGAGGGTTCCGGGTGGACCACCGCCGGCGGGGCCTACAGCACGCTGGAGACCACCTACCGCGTACCGGATGACGCAACCCCCGGGGACGTGCTCAACACCGGTGCCGCGACGACATTGGCCCTCATTAACGGACGGCTCGTCGCGAACCCCATCAACACGTGCGTGACCATCCGCGAGAAGAACGCGGCCGAGCAGGTCACCGGGAGCCTCGATGGCCTCGGACTCGGGTCCCTCACGGCCGGCTCGACCACCGCCGGCGGGATCTCCAGCGACCCCGCGTCGTTCTCCTCGGAGCTGATCAACGGCCTCGACATCGGCCAGATCATCGCGGGCGCAGCCGGAAGCTGATTCCCCGCGCCAGACGACACGGCCCCTGCTCTCTTCACCACCAAGGAGCAGGGGCCGTCTCGTGTCAGCCTTCACTCCCAGTACGGCTCTTTCAGCGTCCGCTTGACCAGCTTGCCGTTGGCCTGCCGGGGCAGCTCGTCCACCACGTCGATCGACCGCGGCATCTTGAACTTGGCCAGCCGTCCGGCCAGGTCGTCGAGGATTTCTGTTTTGAGCTCGTCGGACTCGGTGTAACCCTCGGCCAGCTCGATGACAGCCTTGACCTCCTCGCCCCAGTCGGCGTGAGGGATCCCGAACACGGCCACATCTCGGACAGCCGGGTGGCGGGTCATCTCCGACTCGATCTCGGCCGGGTAGATGTTCACGCCGCCGGAGATAATCATGTCGTTCTTGCGGTCGCACAGGAACAGGTAGCCGTCGGAGTCGACGTACCCGATGTCGCCCATCGTGAACAGCTCGCCGACGTAGGTCTTAGCGGTTTTTTCCGCATCCTGGTGGTATTCGAACTGCGAACCGTGCATCTGGAGGTAAACGTTCCCGGTCTCGCCGACGGGCACCTCCTCGCCGTCGTCGTCGAGGATCTTGAGCGTGGTGGTCCTCCACGGCCTACCGACGCTGCCCGGCTTGCGCAGCCACTCCTCGCCGGTGATGGTGCAGCCGCCGCCCTCGGTGCCGGCGTAGTACTCGGTGAGCACCGGCCCCCACCAGTCGAGCATCGCCTGCTTGACGTGCTGCGGACACGGTGCTGCGCCGTGGACGATCGTGCGCAGGCTCGACATGTCGTACTTCGCGCGCACGTCCTCGGGCAGCTCCAGCAGTCGGGAAAACTGGGTGGGCACCATGTGCGACTGGGTGACCCCGTGGGCGTCGATGAGCCGCAGCATCTCCTCGGGGCTCCACTTGTCCATGAGCACCACGGTCTGCCCCAGGTGCAGGGAAATAGCCACGAAGTTGAGCACGGCCGTGTGGTAGAGCGGTGAGCCACAGATGTGGACGTTGTCCGGGCCCTCGATGCCGAACCCGGCGAAGAAGTAGTAGTTGGGAACCGTGATCTCGTCGGGACTCGCGCCGGTGAGGGGCCGGCGTACGCCCTTGGGCCGGCCGGTGGTGCCCGAGGTGTAGAGCATGGGCGCGCCGAGGGTCCGCGACGACGGCAACGGGTCCTCCCCCACCATCGGGGCGGTGAGCTCGGCCAGCGGCTTGAACCCGGGCACGTCGCCGATCGCAAAGCAGCGCGCCGGGTCGAGGCCAGTCTCGGCCGCGGCGGTGGTGGCGACGTCGGCGAACCGCTCGTCGGCCACGAACACCGTCGAGCCGGAATTCTCGATGATGTAGGCCACCTCCGGCCCGGTGAGGTGCCAGTTGGCGGGCGCGGTGTAGACGCCGATCTCCAGCGCGGCGAAGTAAACCTCGAGGAAGCCGACCCCGTTGGGCGCCAGCAACACGATCCCGTCGCCGGCCCCCAGCCCGAGCTCGCGCAGGCCCCGCGCGTGGCTGTGCGCGGCATCGACGAGCTCGCGGAAGCTCACCTCACGGCCCGAGTCCTCGATCACCGCCACACGGTCCGGCTCGGCCTCGGCTATCCGGTAGACGCTGGTGACGTGCTCCCCGGTCCGGGGATCGAGGACTCCGGCATCGGCGGGCACGGTCGGCGTGGGTGAACTCATGCGTCCCACGATAGAACGTGTTCTACCTCGCCGTCATCGGTTCACTTTCCACCCGGTCCGCGGGCGCCGCGAACTCCGGTGGCACCTCGCGGTGGTTGTGCGGGTACGCAGAGGCCGCCGCGCCCGCCCTGCGTTCGGCGAGCTGGTCTCCGTACTGCTTGAGCGGGGAGCGCGGATCACCGAACTTCGCGCGCGCCGCCTGCGGCGAGTACACGCTGGAGGTCTTTGCCGGGTCACCGTTGAGGTACCCGGTCAGCACCGGCCCGCCGCGGGGGGCGACTCGCTCGAGGAACCAGAGCTGCGCTCGCGGACTGTGGGACAGCGCCGTCATGCCGGGCCGGATGAGCGCGGTGACCGCCGAGTCGGCGATCCGCGACTGGCGCACCCCCATGAGCGGCCGCATCCACCTCGGGTATGTGGCGATCACCCCGGCCCGGATCACCGGCCCCAGCACCACGCGCAGCGGCGCGGGCAAGGCGGTGAAGATGGTGTGCATCGCGTGGAGGATGAAGTCGATATTGTGGACGGCCGTCTCGGAGGTCGCCAGGCGCGGCCGCCAGTCGTCGAAGTACTTCTGCACCTGCCCCCGGGTGCGCGGGACGGCCTCGAGATGGATCGGTTGCATCGCGGCAGCCACCGCGCACTCGCGCCAGTACTCGTTCTCCTCGGACCGACTGAGCCGGCCGGGACCGAACTTCTCGTACACGTACAGGATCGAATGCCACGCCGTCATATGGATCCACAGCTGCGAGTCCGGATCATTGGAATCGAACTGCCCGCCGGTGACCGGGTTGGTCCCGTACGCCCGCGAGTGCACCTTCATCAGCACGTCGGAGGACGTGATCACCGATTCAGCATCACCGAACAGGACCGTGGCAAAGTACTGCACCGTCCGGTCGTACCGCAGGGCCGGGCGCTGAAGGACCTGGCCGGTGGCGCTGACGGCCGCCGTGAGATCGGGGTCCAGGTGCTCGATGGTCACTGCCCGGATGAACCCCAGCAGCGCGGAGGTGGGGTACGCCCACACGCGGCGGGCGACCGAGTCCGGCGGAAACAGGCCTTCGTCTTTGCGTACAGATTTCGACGCCATGATTGACACCGCCCTAGCGTTTGTCCATTCCGGTAGCGCCGACTGTAGCACCTCGTGTGACTTCAGTCACCGCTGCCGCGAGAGCGAGGTAACGGGTGCGCGGCCCGACCCGATACCCCCTGCAAGAGAACGCATTCACGTGTGTGAGGAGTGAGGTCGTGTTCCCGTCTGGCTCAATCGAGAACCCGTTGCGCTACCTGTTCGGCCCCGGGCCGGACGAGAAGATGTGCCTGGCACTCACGCCGGAGTGCATGGGTCTGTTGCCTTACCTGGCGGCTCGGTTCGGTCTCGGCTCCTGACGCCCCGCACATGGTGACCGATCCACCTCGCGGGGTTCGCGACGTTCGAAACAACTGGGTCCTGCTGCTGGCGGTGGCCCTGGTCTCGCTCGGTGGTGCTGTGGTCTATCTACTGGCCGGGGAGAACAGCGTCGCCATCCCGGGGTATTTCCTCGCCGGCGCCGCTGCGGTGGCCGCGACCGGTTTCTGGTGGTTCGCAGAGCACCCGCAAGCTCTGCGCGCCCCCGCGTGGGCTTACACCGCGGTGGTTGTGGCCCTGGTGGTGGGAGCGTTCCTCGCCGGCACCATCCCGGGCTCGCGATCCGTGGGCGCGTGGATAGCGGTCGGTCTGGGATTCGTCTGCTACGGCGCGCTGGAACGTAGCGCCGTGGTGACCACAGCGGGAGGTGTGGCCGCCGCCGGCGGGCTGGCCGGAATCTGGGCCACCCTGCCGGCTCTGGGCTTCTGGCTGGAGTTGTTCACCGCAGTGGTCTTTGGAACCGCCGCAGCGATCCTCCGTCTACGTTGACAGTGGACCGGCCTCTGAACCAGCCCACTCAGCCGATCAGCCGGCCGATCGCCTCGATCTCCTCCACCGACCCGGCGGTCACCACGAGCATGGTGATGCCGGCGGCCTCCCACTCGGCGATCTGCTCACGCACTGACGCCTCGTCTCCGATGATCGCCGTGGCCTCCACCATCTCGTCCGGCACCGCCGCGGCGGCCTCGTCCTTGCGGCCGGTCCGGAACAGTTCGGTGATGCGCTCCACGGCGTCGCCGAACCCCATCCGGCGGAACGCCTCGGCGTGGAAGTTCTTCTCCTCCGCGCCCATGCCACCGGCGTAGAGGGCAGTGAACGGCTTGTAGGCGTCGATCACGCCGCGACGGTCGTCAGTGATGTGCAGTTGGCACAGGAACGCGACCTCAAAGTCCTCGCGGGTGCGCCGCGCGCCGGGCCGGGCAAAGCCCTCGTCGAGCCAGGAGTTGAACTCATCGGCGGTGCGCGGGGAGGCCAAAAAGCCCAGCCAGCCGTCGGCGATCTCGGCGGCCAGGGCCACGTTCTTCGGCCCCTCGGCGCCCAACCAGATGGGCACGTCGGCGCGCAGCGGGTGGAGGATCGGCTTGAGGGGCTTGCCCAGGCCGGAGGCGTCGGCGCCCACGTACGGGAGCGCGTAGGCCGGGCCGTCGGAGGTGACGGGACCCTCGCGCCGCAGCACCTGGCGGATGATGTCGACGTACTCGCGCGTCCGCGCGAGCGGCTTGGCGAACGCCTGGCCGTACCACCCCTCCACCACCTGCGGGCCGGAGACGCCCAGGCCCAGGCAGAAGCGGCCACCGGACAGGTGATCCAGGGTCATGGTGTGCATCGCCGTGGCGGTGGGAGTCCGCGCGGACATCTGCACCACCGCGGTGGACAGGCAGATGTTCTCGGTGAGCGAGCCGTACCAGGCCAGCGGAGTGAAGGCGTCCGAACCCCAGGCCTCTGCGGTGAAGACGGTGTCGAACCCCGCCTTGTCCGCGGCCACCACGAGGTCGGCGTGATCGGTGGGCGGCTGCGCGCCCCAGTATCCGAGCTGCAAGGCGAATTTCATACCCATAGTCTGACCCACCTCACCGCCGCCGGGTGACGCCGACCACGGAAACGCGCGCAAAGAACAGTGGAACGTGTTCTACTTGCGAACGTGCCACCTCGTCAGATCGTCGTCGACATCACCCCGCCGGACGAGCCCGTCCTGTCCGCGTCGCTCACGCCCTCGTTCGACTACACCAGGTCCACCGGCCCCGTGCTCGGAGCGTTCTTCACCGGCCTGCGCGACCGCAGGATCGTCGGCAACCGGGATTCCCGCGGAACCGTGCACGTGCCACCGGTCGAGTACGACCCCCACACGCGGAAAGCGCTCACGGAGTTCGCGGACATCGGCTCCGGGGACGAGGTCGGCGGCGTCGTCGTCGCATGGACCTGGGTCCTCGCCCCCGCCGACGTCCACCCGCTCGACACCCCGTTCGCGTGGGCACTCGTCCGCTTCGATGGCGCCGACACCGCCATGCTCCTCCCCCTGGCCGCTCAGCACCCCGACGCGGTGAGCACTGGAATGCGCGTGCGCGTGCAATGGGCGTCCGAGCGGACCGGGAGCGTCCACGACATCGCGTGCGTGGTGCCCGCCGAGGACGGCGTCGCCGGGAACGACGACGACAACGGGGCCCACTCCTCGCCGGCGGACTCAGCCGTCACCAGCATCGTCACGCCGATCGGCTTGTCGGTCACCCACACGGCCGCACCCGCCGAGAGCGAGTTCCTGCGCGCCATCGTGCAGGGCCGCCTGCTGGGGCGGCGCCGCTCCAACGGCCCCGAGGTCTACGTCCCGCCCCGCGACTACTGCCCGTCGGACGGGGTGGCCATGGGCGAGTACGTGGAGGTCGCCGACGTGGGCACCGTGACCACCTTCGGCATCGTCAACGTGCCGTTCGCGGGGCAGGAGATCACGCCGCCCTACGTCACGGCCTACATCCTCCTCGACGGCGCCGACGTGCCCATCCAGCACCTCGTGCTGGGCTGCGAGGCGTCCGAGGTGCGGATGGGGATGCGCGTGCGCGCCGTCTGGACGCCCGAGTCCGAACGGCCCGCCTCGATGAAGGCCATCGCGCACTTCGAGCCCACCGGCGATCCCGACGCCGATTCCGACGCCGCTTCCCGGCCCTCCACCCCACAGCCGTAGAGGACGCCTCGTGATCCAGACCGCCCCCCGGGACGTGGCCGTCATCGGCTTCGCCCACGCCCGCCACACCGAGTCCACGTTCGGGACCACCAACGGTGTCGAAATGCTCGCCCCGGTCTTTGCCGAGTGCTACCGGCAGACCGGGCTCGACCGCACCGACATCGAGTTCTGGTGCTCCGGCTCGTCCGACTACCTGGCAGGCCGCGCCTTCTCCTTCATCTCCGCCGTCGACACGATCGGGGCCGTGCCACCGATCTCCGAGTCGCACGTGGAGATGGACGCCGCCTGGGCGCTGTTCGAGGCGTACCTCAAGATCGCCTCCGGCCACGCAGACACCGCGCTGGTCTACGGCTTCGGCAAGGCCTCGGCTAGCACCGACCTCGACACCGCGCTCGCGCTGCAACTCGACCCGTACACCGTGACCCCGCTGTGGCCGGGCCGCCACCATGTGGCCGCGCTGCAGGCCCGGTCCGGCATCGACACCGGGCGCTGGTCGGAGGCCGAGATGGCCGCCGTCGCCGCGCGCGCACACGGCCGGGACGCCGCCGGACTGCTGGACGAGCCGTACGTCGCCGACCCGCTTCGGCGCCACGACTGCCCGCCCGTCACCGACGGCGCCGGCGCGATCATCCTCGCCTCCGGAGACCGGGCCCGCGAGCTCGTGGACACCCCTGCCTATATCGCGGGCATCGAGCACATCACGGACTCCGCCGAGTTCGGGGCGCGAGATCTCACCGATTCGCCGTCGACCCGCGCCGCCGCCGTGCGCGCCACCGGCGCCTCCGGGGACCGGCCGGACCTGGGCGGGGTGAGCGTCGCCGAGCTGCACACCCAGTACACGCACCAGGAACTCCTGCTCCGCTCGGTGCTGGGGATCGCCGACCACGTTGTCGTCACCCCGTCCGGCGGCTCGCTGGTCGCCGACCCGCTGTTCTCCGCCGGACTCGAACGCGTCGGCTACGCCGCCACCGCCATCATGGACGGCAACGCCGAACGCGCGCTCGCCCACGCCACCAGCGGCCACCTGTTGCAGCAGAACCTCGTCTGCCTCCTGGAAGGACGCACCTCATGAGCGCCCACGCTGCTGGGCTCGGCACGCGCGGCCTCCCCGCCGCCGTGCTCGGCACCGGTCAGACTCACCACGTCTCCCGCCGCACCGACGTCTCCATGGCCGGCCTCTGCCGTGAGGCCATCGACGCCGCCATGGCCGACGCCGGGGTGGGCTGGGACGACATCGACGCCGTGGTGGTGGGCAAGGCCCCCGACCTGTTCGAGGGCGTCATGATGCCCGAACTGATGATGGCCGACGCCCTGGGCGCCGTGGGCAAGCCGCTGCTGCGCGTGCACACCGCCGGCTCCGTCGGCGGATCCACCGCGGTGGTGGCGGCCTCGCACGTCCAGTCCGGACGGTACCGGCGGGTCCTGGCCGTGGCGTGGGAGAAGCAGTCCGAGTCCAACGCAATGTGGGCGCTCTCGCTGCCGGTACCGTTCACCGCACCCGTCGGCGCCGGGGCAGGCGGCTACTTTGCCCCCCACGTCCGCTCCTACATCCGCGATTCCGGCGCCCCCGAACACATCGGCGCGATGGTCGCGGTCAAGGACCGGCTGAACGGCTCCATCAACCCGTACGCTCACCTCAAGCAGCCCCACATCACCGTCGACTCGGTGATGGCGGGCCAGATGCTGTGGGACCCCATCCGGTTCGACGAGACCTGCCCGTCCTCGGACGGCGCGTGCGCGATCGTTATCGGAGACGCGGCCGCGGCCGAAGCCGTGGAATCCGACGGCCGCCAGGTCGCGTGGATTCACGCCACCGCTCTGCGCACCGAGCCGGGCACCTTCGCCGGGCGCGATTACGCCAATCCGCAGGCCGGACGCGATGGTGCAGCCGCGCTGTGGGCGGAGGCCGGGATCACCAACCCCGCCGAGGAGATCGACGTCGCCGAGATCTACGTGCCGTTCTCCTGGTTCGAACCCATGTGGCTCGAGAACCTGGGTTTCGCCGCCGAGAGCGAGGGCTGGCGCATGACCGAATCGGGCGCCACTGCCCGCGACGGCGCGCTGCCCGTCAACCCGTCCGGCGGCGTGCTGTGCTCTAACCCGATCGGCGCGTCCGGCATGCTGCGCTTCGCCGAGGCGGCACGCCAGGTAATGGACCGCGCCGAGGAGCACCAGATCCCCGGCGCACGCAAAGCACTCGGGCACGCCTACGGTGGCGGATCACAGTACTTCTCGATGTGGGTCGTGGGAACGGAGCGCAAGCCGTGAGCAATCCGTACAGAGACGTCGACGGCAACTACCGGCCGCTGGAGATGAGCGACGCTGCTGCCGCGCACCCCGCGTATGCCGCCGCGCGTGCGTCGTGGGCCGCCGTCAATGCCAAGGATCGCGAGACCTGGCTCGGACTGTGGTCGCCCGAGGGGCGGATAGAGGACCCGGTCGGCCAGTCGTTCCTCGACCCCGCCGGCGAGGGCCACTCCGGACCGGAGGGGCTGGCCGAGTTCTGGGCAAAGGCCGTCTCCACCCCCGACCACATCGAGTTCCGGTTCGACCGCGCCACCGCCGGCGGCGATGAACTCCTGTGCACAGGCACCATCCGCACCCACATGGGTGACCAGATCATGGACGCCGCCGGTGGCGTCATCTACAAAGTCGACAGCCAGAGCCGCATGCTCTCGCTGCGCGCCTTCTGGGAGCCGGACACGGCCATGACGACCCTTCGACCGAACAGTGAGGCCTGACCATGAGCCGTGTGGCAGACGCAGAATTCTCCATCCCCGTCTCCTTCTCCCCCGTCAACCAGTACATCGAGATGGCACAGGGTGCCGAGGCCGCCGGCTTCGATCGGGTCGTGTTGCCCGATTCGCTGTTCCACCCGCGCCGGCAGGACAAGGACTACCCGTACACCCCCGACGGCTCACGCATGTGGGACGAGAACACCGAGTGGGTCGAACCGCTCATCGCCTGCGCCGCCATGGGCGGGGCCACCTCCACGATCCGGTTCAGCCCACAGGTGCTCAAGGTCGGCCCGCGCAATCCGCTGCTGCTGACCCGGCAGGTCGCTTCCGTCGCGCTGCTCACTAATAATCGGCTGGACCTGGGCGTGGGCATCGGATGGGACCCCAACGAGTTCGAGTGGTGCGGCGCACCGTTCAAGGGTCGCGGCAAGCGCACCGACGAGGCGCTGACCATCATGCGTGAAGCGCTGCGCGGTGAGTGGATGGAGTTCCACGGCGACCACTTCGACTTCGACGAGCTCATCTTCACCCCGGCGCCCTCCGAGCAGGTGCCGTTCTACGTGGGCGGCCACACCGAAATCGCGCTCAAGCGCGCGGTCCGGATCGGTCAGGGGTGGACCAGCGCGATGATGAACTTCGACGAGATCGTCACCACGGTCAAGCGCCTGGGCGAGCTGCTGGAGGCCGACGGTCGCTCGCTAGCGGATCGCGGCGACGGCAAGCCCTTCGCGATCCAGGTGGTCTGCATGGATCGCTACGGCACCCGCGGCTTCGCCGAGCTGGCCGAGGCCGGCGTCACCGACATCATCGTGATGCCGTGGATGATCGAGGGCCACGGCTTCGACGCCCCGGTCGCGCAGAAACTCGAGTCGATCGCCAAGTTCGGCGAGAAGTACGGCCTGAAAGGCTGACCGCCCCACGGTTGGCGGACTCACCCCCACGGTTGGCGGACTCACCCCCACGGTTGGCGGACTTCTAATGCGTTCTGACGATGTTTGTCGCGCTGGATGTCCGCCAGGCGGCGGAGGGTGTCCGCCAACCGAGCGCCCCGCCGTCCGAATGCGGGAGTCAGGCTGTCGGCGGCCCTGTGAATGGTCGTCGACTCCATCCACAAGGCGCCGATGGAGCGGCGAGTGGACCGGCCCGGTGGATCAGGATCGTGTTCATGAGACGCGACTACCGCCTCCAGGACCATCGCCCGTCCACGCCACTACCCAGCTCATTGCTCGATGCAGTGCGCGACGGCAGACCCTTCGCTGCATCTGAGGCGCTCCAGGCCGGGCTCGTCACTAGATATGCACTTCGTTCGCGGTTTCGCATGCTCGTTCCGGGCGTGTACTGCGCCAGAGGGTCGCAACTGACTAAGTGGGATCGGATTCGCGCGGTTGGCATGTGGTCGCCGGCTGACGCAGTCATCAGCGGCTGGGCCGCCGCATACCTTCACGGCGAACGCTGGTTCTCGAGGGATGCCAGCCGCAGTGTTATTGACGTTTACACCGCCGTCGAGCCGCGGATGCCACCGGGTGTCCGAGAACGCAGACTCAGACACCCCATCCAGCCAGAGGACATCTGCGAAATTGGTGGTCTCCGGGTCACCGCCCCAGCGCGCACCGCAGTGGACGTTGCCAGGTGGACCCACCGTGCCGATTCGAGTATCTGCATGGTGGACTCCGTCTGTCAGGCCACGCGTACCAGCGTGGAGGCAGTCGCTGGCGCGGCAGCACGAATGCGCGGTCAACATGGAGTGCGCCGGGTGATTCGGTTGCTCGACTCGTGCGATGCCTCCGCGCAAGGGTAAGTCCCGTGGAGTGGTGGGGTTTCGGGGCTGGGGATCTGGCTGGCAACGGTGTGGCGGTCCGCCAAGGGGGTGGGCCATCGCGTAGTGGTCATTGAGTTACCGCCAAGTAGCTCATAGTAAGGACACACCACGCGATGACCCATTCCCATTCTGGCGTACACGCCCAGCTCGACGCACTACTGTCCGCCGATCCGCAGGCGATGTTCGCCGAACTGGTCCGGGCCGGCCTGCAAGCGTTGATCGAGGCCGAGGCAGCAGCGAAGATCGGGGCCGACCGGTACGAGCGCTCCGAGGGCCGCACGACGCACCGCAACGGTCACCGTGCCAAGACGGTCTCGACCCCGGTCGGTGACATCGAGGCGCAGATCCCCAAGCTGCGTTCGGGGTCATTCTTCCCGGCCCTGCTCGAGCGCCGCCGCCGGATCGATCGGGCCCTGTACGCGGTGATCATGCAGGCCTACGTGCACGGTGTGTCCACCCGCGGGGTCGACGACCTCGTCCGCGCCCTCGGAGTCGACACCGGCATCTCCAAATCCGAGGTCTCACGCATCTGCGCCGAGCTGGACGCCGAGGTCGAGGCGTTTCGTACCCGGACCCTGTCCCACACCCAGTTCCCGTACGTGTTCGCCGACGCCACCTTCTGCAAGGTTCGGATCGGCGCCCATGTGGTCTCACACGCCATGGTCGTGGCCACCGGAGTCTCGGTCGACGGCACCCGCGAGGTGCTCGGCACCGCCGTCGGCGACAGCGAATCGTACGAGTTCTGGTCGGACTTCCTGCGCTCCCTCAAAGCCCGCGGCCTGACCGGGGTGCACCTGGTCATCTCCGATGCCCACGCGGGCCTGAAAGCGGCCGTGGCACAGCAATTCGTGGGCGCAGCTTGGCAGCGCTGCCGGGTGCACTTCATGCGCAACCTGCACGGCGCCGTCTCGGCCAAGAACGCCCCAGTGGTGACCGCAGCGGTTAAGACGATCTTCGCCCACACCGAACCCGACGCGGTGGCCGAGCAGTGGGATCAGGTCGCCGACACCTTCGCCGCCTCGTTTCCCAAGGTCAACACGATGATGCGTGAGGCCAAGACCGACGTCCTGGCCTTCACCGCGTTCCCCCGAGGGCACTGGCAGAAGATCTGGTCCAACAACCCGATCGAGCGCCTGAACAAGGAGATCAAACGCCGCGCTGACGTCGTGGAAATCTTCCCCAACCCCGCCGCGTTCCTGCGGCTGGCGACCTCGGTGGTGATCGACCAACACGACGAATGGCAAGTCTCCCGCCGCTACCTCTCGGACACCTCCATGGCCGAACTCCGACGCGTCATCGCCGCCAAACAACGAGCCCTCGACACCGGTAGCGACTACGATCAATCACGACTCGTTGATCACTGCGCCTGACCAGACGCCGATCCGAATCCCACCACCCCACGGGGCACTATCCCGCGCAATCCCCTCAAGAGAGCATCCTCAGGCTACGAATCGAACGCTCCACACTGCCCAGACCTACCTCGCAGTACAGAATCTTCGATCACACAGGTGAACTGATCACGGTCGCCGACCTCGCTTACGCACCCGAGAAAGTAGCGATTTTCTACGACGGTAAGCACCACGGCGACTCTGAGCAGTGGCGTCGAGATCTCCGCATTACCGCGCGACTGACAGATCTCGGGTGGCAGGTCGTGCGCGCGGCACATGGGATGAAACCCGATGAAGTCCTGGGCCATATTGCCAACGCCCTCTCACGCGCCCGGGCGCACCGTCCCGGTTGATTTTCCCCCGGCGCTCAGAGCACCGCGCAATCAGTGGGTCCACACTTACGCACTCCCCTCGCTGGCGGACCAGCCCGCGGCTTGGCGGACGATAGGCGAGAAAATCGGCGTCAAAAGGCGCCGGAGGTCCGCCAACCTCCGTGAGGCGGGGCGGGAGGCGGGGAGAGAAAGGCGGGGCGGGTTGCTAGCCGCGGGGCTACTGAGCGGAGGTGGTGATCGCGATGTCCTCGAGGCAGGCCAGCAGCTCGCGATGTGTGTCCTCTGTGGCCTCGAGGTGCATGAGATGTCCGGCGCGCGGCACACTGCGGACCTGGCGCACATCGTCGTGGAATTTACCCAGCCTGGACAGCGGGTCGCGCCCGTGGAAGCCCTCGAGGTCAGGGTCGTGCTCGGAGTAGAGGAAGTAGAACGGTACCGGATTAGTCTTCAGCTCGAATTCTTTGCGCTCGCGCCAACTCACGTCCATAGCGCGGTACCACTGCAAAGGACCAGCGAACCCGGTGCGCACGTACTCCTTCTCAAATGCGTCCATCTCCTCGACGGACAGCCACGACCACGGCAGGAGTGGCGCCTCCGGCAGCGCGTCGAGGTACGTCGTCCCGGGTGGGTGCTGCCATACGTCGAGATAGTGATAGTCCGCCGACAGCGCCCAGAACACGCGGGTGAGGAATTCTCGCTCCCGACCCTCGAGGTCGGCTTCCGCGACCCCGGGCTGCGCAAAGTAGTGAAGGTGGAGAAAGTGTTTTGCGGCCATCATTGCAGCGCCGTCGAGGGGCGCTATGTCTCCGAGCGCTCCCATGAACGGGTTCTGCATCCCGACGACCGCCCGGACACGAGACGGTTCGAGGTGGCAGGTGTCGTAGGCGACGCCTGCTCCGAAATCGAAACCCACCACGACCACGCGGTCTGCTCCGGCATCGTCACAGATCGCGATCACGTCGGCGACGACCTCGCTGGGTGCATACGCCTCGATATCGCCGGGAGCGTCGGAGCGTCCCATCCCCCGCAGATCCGGTGCGATCACACGCCAGCCCGCCTCCGCCATAACTGGAATCGTGCGATGCCAGGCGTACCAGAAGTGTGGGAATCCGTGGAGGAGCACAACGGTACCGACGGGTTCCGAGACCGAGTCTGCCGTCGAGGGCTCATGGAGCACGTAGTGCAGTCGCACGCCGTCACGGGCGATCTCGCGATGTTGGAGCATGCCCACCATTTTGGCAGTTCAGCAGACTTTCACGGGGGCGAATCAACCAATTTGTCGACCCGGGTCGTCGAAATCGCGAAGGCCCCGGCGGAACGCCACGTGGGCGGCCGCCGGGGCCTTAGACGTCAGTTCAGTGCGCGACCGGACACTTGAAGTCGACGGGCCACTCGGTGATGCCGTTGAGCCACCCTGACCGGATGCGCTTGGACTCGCCGAGCGACTCCAGGTTGGGCATGTGGTCAGCGATCGCATTGAAGATCAGCTCGATCTGCAGCTTGGCCAGGTTCGCACCGATGCAGTAGTGCGGGCCCTGCCCACCGAAGGTCAGGTGCGGGTTCGGATCGCGACGGATGTCGAACGTGAACGGGTCCTCGAAGACCTCCTCGTCGAAGTTCGCCGAACCGTACATGAGGGCGAGGCGATCGCCCTTCTTGATCTGCTTGCCGCCCAGCTCCAGATCCTCGGTCGCGGTGCGCTGGAACGAGGTGATCGGCGAGGCCCAGCGAAGGATCTCATCGTAGGCCGTCTCGGGGCGCTCGGCCTTGAACAGCTCCCACTGCTCCGGGTTGTCGAGCATCGCGATCATGCCGTGCGTGGTGGCGTTGCGGGTCGTCTCGTTGCCGGCCACGGCCAGCAGGATGACGAACCAGCCGAAGTCATCGGCCGAGAGCTGCTCTCCGTCGATATCGGCCTGGATTAGCTTGGTGATGAGATCGTCCTGAGGATTCTCCTCGCGATCGGCTGCCAGCTTCTGCGCGTACTCGAGGAGCTGAGCGGACGCCATAGTCGAAGCGTCGGCGAGTTCCGGAACGTCATAGCTGGTCATCAGGTTCGACCACTCGAAAAGCTGGTGCCGGTCTTCCTGTGGGACGCCCAGCAACTCAGCGATCGCCTGCAGCGGCAGTTCCGAGGCGACCTCGATGATGAAGTCGCCCGACCCCTTGGCCGCGGCGTCGGTCACGATCTTCTTGGCGCGCGCCGCGAGAGTGTCGCGGAGCTTCTCAACATTCCGCGGGGTGAAGCCCTTGGAGATGATTCGGCGGTGCTTCTTATGCTCCTCGCCGTCCTGGTTGAGGATGAGGAAGCGCAGCATCTCAATGATGCCGCGGTCCATGCCGGGCGAGAAGCGCGGAACGGCGGTGTTCTCCCAGGCGGAGAAGACCTCATTAGTGCGCCGGGACACCTCCTTGACGTCAGCGTGCTTCGAGACGACCCAGTAGCCGGCGTCACCGAAACCGTCGGCGGAAGGGTCCTCCTTCTGAACCCAGTGGACGTGCTCCGCCTTTCGGAGTTGTGCCCACTCGGGGTGAGGGAGCCGCTTCTCGTAAAGCTCCGGATCCGTGAAGTCGAAACCCTCCGGGATGGTGACTGGCTGCACTGGTTCTCCTTGACCGCGTCGGATGCGTCTCGTGCTCCACGACCGATGCACGACGGCGGAGTCTGCAGACCCGCCACCCGAAAGGTAATCTAGAACACGTTCTACGCACCATACTAGAACACGTTCGCGGCGGGCCACAGTCTTGGAGGCCCGCCATACACGAAAGGACAGTCATGGGTAACCCCGTCATCGTCGAGGCCGTGCGCACTCCCATCGGCAAGGCTCGCGGCGCACTGTCCGGCCTGCACCCCGCCCACCTGCTAGGCGCCTCCCAAAAGGAGGTCATCCGACGGGCCGGCATCGACGCGGCGCTGGTCGAGCAGGTCGTCGGCGGCTGTGTCACCCAGGCCGGCGCCCAGGCAAACAACGTCACCCGTGGCGCCTGGCTCGCCTCGGGACTGCCGTGGCAGACCGCGTGCACGACCATCGACTGCCAGTGCTCGTCCGCCCAGCAGGCCAACCACTTCATCGCGAACCTCATCCACGCCGGCGCCATGGACGTCGGCATCGCGTGTGGCGTTGAGTCCATGAGCTGGATCGCGTTGCGCGCCGCCGTGGGCGACGGAGAGAACGGCATGCCGCGTCCGGACGACTGGGGCGTCGACCTCCCGGATCAGTTCACCGCCGCCGACCGGATCGCCAAGCGCCGGGGCATCAGCCGCGCCGATCTCGAGGAGCTGGGCGTACGTTCGCAGGCCAACGCGAAGCGCGCGTGGGACGAGGGCCGTTTCGATCGCGAGACCTTCGCCGTCGACGCCCCCGAGCGACTCAAGGACGGCTCCTACACCGGCGAGACCGTGACGGTCACCCGCGACCAGGGCCTGCGCGAGACCACGGCAGAGGCGCTGGCCGGTCTCAAGCCCGTCCTCGAAGGCGGTCTACACACCGCGGGCACGTCCAGCCAGATGTCCGATGGCAGCTCCGCGGTCCTGCTAATGGACGAGGACGTGGCCAAGGCTCACGGCCTCAAGCCCCGTGCACGCATCGTGCATCAGGCCCTGGTCGGCGGCGAGCCCGAGTACCACCTCGACGGCCCGGTCCAGGCCACCCAGCGCGTGCTCGACCGCTCCGGCATGTCGATCGCCGACTTCGATCTGTTCGAATGCAACGAGGCGTTCGCCTCCGTCCTTCTAAGCTGGGCGCAGGTGCACGGCCCCGACATGGACAAGGTCAACGTCAACGGGGGCGCCATCGCCATCGGCCACCCCGTCGGCAGCACCGGGGCGCGGCTCATCACCACCGCCCTGCACGAGCTCGAGCGCACAGACGGCGAACGCGCACTCATCACGATGTGCGCGGGCGGCGCCCAGGCCTCGGCAAGCATCATCGAGAGGATCTGACATGAGCAGCAATGTGATCGAAGCAGCAGCGGGTCGCCGGCGCGAGGTTTTCGCCGCCATCGCCTCCGCCAGCAACTCTGAGGACGCAACCAAGGCGATCGCCCATCTCCTCTCCGTGAGCACCGACGAGGCCGCTGACGTGCTCCGCGCGCCACTTGACGCCTTTGTGCCCGGAACCTCGGAGAGTTCCGCCGCGAAGTCCACGGGCGGGTTCACTCTGCACCCGTTCCGTGACTCAGACGAGCACAAGCATCTGTTCCACTCCCGCTCCTCGGATGCGACATCGGCCACCGCCGGCGAGTGGGACGAGGAGAAGACCGAGGCGGAGCGCCAGGCGGGCCTCAAGCGTATCGACGCAGAGTCCGCGATGTGGTTCGTCGCCGTCGACACCTCGCGGGATTCCCTGCTCGGACTGGTGTTCGGTGAACAGGTCAACGACGGCGACGTGGACGTAGCCATCTGGATCCGCCCGGAAGAGCGCAAGCGCGGTTACGGCCTGAGCGCGCTCAAGGAGAGCCGTCGGGAACTGGCGGCGTTCTTCCCCGGCAAGCACGTGATCGTGCGCGCCCCGTTGGCGGGGAAGTGAGCGCGGACCACTCCCCGACCCCGGAGACGGGCATCGACGACCCACGGCGCAGTGCGCCGTGGGTCGTCGGCGTTGTCAAGGTGATGTCGCGTGCCAACACCTGGCTCTACCAACGCACCGGCGGGCGCGTGGGCGGCAACTGGCGTGTGGGTTCGGCACTGCGGGCGCCGATTCCCGTTTGTCTGGTGACGACGACGGGGCGCAAGTCCGGCCAGCCGCGGACTGTGCCGCTGCTTCACCTTCCCGAAGGGGACCGCGTACTGCTGGTCGCGTCGCAGGGCGGGCTCCCGAAGCACCCCCAGTGGTATCGCAACATTCTGGCGAATCCGGCTGTGACGGTTCAGGTGGGCCGACGGGTCAGATCGATGACGGCGAGGAAGGCCTCCCCGTCCGAGCGTGCCGAGTTGTGGCCGAAGCTCGTCAACCGGTACGCCGACTTTTCTGAGTATCAGGCAAACACCAGCCGGGTCATTCCGGTAGTGATATGCGAGCCCGCAGCGGCCACGCGTGGCAACTGAGTTGGTAGATCGTCCAACTTTCTGCACGTCAGAAGCGATGACCGGTGTGAACATCAAATCGCTGCGTTAGTCCGCAAAACTATTGACAAACATTCATCTTCAGTGGATTCTCATGCAGTACGGGCCACAACGGTGACCCCGTAAGCCGAAGGGAATTCCTCCGATGAAGAACACGACCAGGGCCGCGGCAGTTGCCGCCGCCGTTGCTCTCGCCATGAGCACCGCTGTCGGCCCTGCCAGTGCCGCCGACGGCAGCAGCGGCAGCTCGCTGCCGGGCGGCGTCAGCCTAGGCAGCGTCACCGACTGGCTCGGGAACAACTCGCCCGTCGGACCGCTCATCAACGCCGTCACGGGGTCCGCCGGCAACGCTGCCGGTTCGGGTGCGGACCTGGCCGGCGGCTCCGGCAACCTCAACCCGCTCAACGGCTCATCGGTGCTCCCCCAGTCGTCAGAGCTGCCCACGCTGTCCAGTGACCCCCTCGGTGGCTCGTCCGCCCTGCCCGCGCTGTCCCTCGAGCCCCTCGGTGGCTCTGCGGCTCTTCCTGGCAGCAGTGAACTCCTCGGAGGCTCTTCCGATATCGGTTCCACGGGTATGGCTCCGCTGTCGACCAACCTGCTCGGCGGCTCGGCCGCGTTCCAGTCCTCCGACCTCGCCCCACTCACCGGATCCGAAGGCATGGGTTCAGCCGGGATGATGCCCCTGTCCACCGAACTTAACCTGCTCGGAGGTTCGGCTGAGCTGCCGGCGCTCTCGTCCAACTTCCCGGACGGTTCGACCGCGGGCATCGGTGGCTCCGCGGAGACGATCGGTGAGGGTATCGCCGGCTCGCTGACCAATGGTTCGGCGGAGACCGTCGTGGGCTCCGTCGCAGAGTGCGGAATCTGTGAGGCGGTCTCGGGCTCGATCACCGGGACGTCCGGTTCCCTCACAGGGGAGAGCGGCTCCACGGGTGGCAGCTCTGACGTCCTTCTGGGCTCCCTGAGCCAGCTCACGGCGGTCAACGGCTCGGTCACCGCCCTCACCGGTTCGCTCGAGAACGGCTCCATGATGGGCACGCTCTCGACCAACCTTGGGTCCGAGATGGGGGCGGAGACGTCCCTCGAAGCGCTGGCGAGCCTGGGCGGGACCGGCGCCGGCAGCCTGATGCCCGTGATCGCGCTGACGGCCTCCGCCGGCGCCGCGGCTCTCGCCGCGGGCGTGGCCAACGGGACGATCATGTTGCCGCCCCTCCCCTTCCTGCCCGCGATGACGCCGATGCCGGCCATGGCGCAGCAGAATCTGCCGGACAACGGCAGGGGCTGACGGCGACGTTCGCCGGAACGACCGAAGGAGCCCCGCACCGATCGATACGGTGCGGGGCTCCTGTTGTCGAATTGCTGCGGCCGCTGCGGTTACCGGGTCAGCGAGCGCCGTAGACCGGGACCGGCGCAGGGGACTCGGAAACCAGGCGCGGGACCACCGAGCCGAGCTCCGCCGGATCCCACTTGGCGCCCTTGTCCTCCGAGGCAGCGCGCTGCCATCCGTCACAGACGGTCACCTTGCCGCCCTCGACCTCAAAGACGCGTCCGGTGACGTCGCCGGACTGCTCAGAGCCCAGCCACACCACGAGGGGCGAGATGTTGGCAGGGTCCATCGCGTCGAACGATCCGTCCTCGGGAGCTGCCATCTGCGAGGCCATCCCCTCGCCCGCCGAGGTCGTCATGCGGGTGCGGGCGGCGGGAGCGATCGCGTTAGCGGTGACCCCGTAGCCCTTCATCTCCGAGGCTGTCTGAATGGTCAGCAGGGCGATTCCGGCCTTGGCGGTCGCGTAGTTGCCCTGTCCGACCGAGCCGAACAGTCCGGCGCCCGAGGTCGTGTTGATGACGCGCGCGGAGCGGGGCCGGCCA
Organism: Dietzia alimentaria 72; assembly: GCF_000226215.1. Classification (GTDB taxonomy): domain Bacteria; phylum Actinomycetota; class Actinomycetes; order Mycobacteriales; family Mycobacteriaceae; genus Dietzia; species Dietzia alimentaria. The sequence goes on along the minus strand of NZ_AGFF01000007.1, from coordinate 277,588 downwards.
GCCTTGGACTCCGCGCGCCAGTACTCGGCGGCATGACGCAGCGGCGCGTAGTGGCCCTTGAGATGCACGTTGATGACATTGTCCCAGTCGGACTCGCTCATTCCGACAAGCATCTTGTCGCGCAGGAAGCCGGCGTTGTTCACCAGCACGTCGAGGGCACCGAACGTGTCGATCGCCTGCTGGATGAGCTCCTTGGCGCCTTCCCACGAGGAGATGTCATTGCCGTTGACCACGGCGTCGCCACCGGCGGCCTTGATCTCCGCAACTACCTGCTCGGCCGGGGACTCCCCGACGTTCGATCCGTCGATGCCGGCTCCGAGGTCATTAACCACGACCTTGGCGCCCTCGGCGGCGAAGGCCAGGGCGTGCTCGCGGCCGATGCCGCGGCCGGCACCGGTGACGATGACGACGCGTCCGTCGCAGATTCCCATGTGTGTCTCCTTGATTGTGTTGGTCAGTGCTTGTTCTCGGCGGTGGACGCCGAGAGGAATGCGGGCTTCTCGCCGCCGCCGTGCACCAGCAGTTCGGCGCCGGTGATGTACGCGGCGAGTGGCGAGGCCAGGAACGCGGCAGCCTGGCCGACGTCGGCGGGCTCGGCCATGCGGCCCATGGGGATGGTGGCGTCGACGGCGGCCACGCCCTCGGCGTCGCCGTAGTGCATCTCGGCGAGCTCGGTCTTGACCGGGCCCACCACGACAGAGTTCACGCGCACCGCCGGGGCCCACTCGACGGCCAGAGACTGGGTGAGCGAGTCGATGCCGGCCTTGGCGGCGCCGTACGATGCGGTGCCTGGCGAGGGGCGGTGGCCGGACACCGACGAGATGTTGACGATCGAGCCGCCGGCCGGCTGCATGACTCGGTGGGCCTCCTGCGCCACGGTGAGCGCGGAGAGCAGGTTGAGCGCGATGATCTTGGAGTGGAAGTTGGCGCTGGCGTCGGCCGCGAGCGCGAACGGTGCGCCTCCGGCGTTGTTGACCACCACGTCGAGCCGACCGTGCTTGTCGACGATCGCTTCGACCATCGCGCGGACCGCTTCCGGGTCACGTAGGTCAACGGAGTGAAATTCCAGATCCGCCACATCGGTGCCCTCGTCGGCGGGCCGTCGTGCGCAGGTCACGACCACTGCGCCGGCGTCTCGGAAGACCCGGCTGATCCCGGCCCCCACTCCTCGTACGCCGCCCGTGACGAGGACGACCTTCCCCGCCAGACCCAGATCGATGTTCGTCATGCGTGCTAGCCTACCAAGCAAGCGTTTGGTTAGTCACCGGACCGCCTCGGGCGGCGGTGGCGTGCGAAGGGAGCACCATGGGTATCACCGTCGACAAGGGCGCAGACGGCATCGCGACCGTCACCGTCGACTATCCCCCCGTCAACGCCATCCCGTCAGCGGGCTGGTTCGAACTGGGCGAGCAGATCCTCGCCGCCGGCCGCGACCCAGAGGTCCACGTTGTGATCCTCCGGGCCGAAGGGCGGGGATTCAACGCCGGCGTAGACATCAAGGAGATGCAGGACTTCGAGGGGTTCGATCACCTACTAGCCGCCAACCGCGGCTGCTACGTGGCCTTCAACGCCGTCTACGAGTGTGCGGTCCCCGTGATCGCCGCCGTCAACGGCTTCTGCGTGGGCGGCGGTATCGGTCTCGTGGGCAACGCTGACTGCATCGTCGCCTCCGACGACGCGGTTTTCGGCCTGCCGGAGGTGGACCGTGGAGCGCTGGGCGCTGCCACACACCTGGCCCGCATGGTGCCACCGCACATGATGCGCACGCTGTACTTCACCTCCCGCAACGTCACCGCGCAGCAGCTGCACAACTGGGGGACGGTGTACGAGGTGGTCCCGCGGGATCAGCTCGACGCAGCGGCCCGCGCCCTGGCGGAGACCATCGCGGCCAAGGACACCCGGGTGATCCGGGCCGCGAAGGAGGCGATCAACCACATCGATCCGATCGACGTGAAGACCTCGTACCGCATCGAGCAGGGATTCACGTTCGAACTCAACCTCGCCGGTGTGGCCGACGAGCATCGTGAAGAGTTCGTGAAGAGCGGCAAGAACCTAGACAAGCGATCCGAGAGGACGGGCGAGAACAAGTGACGACGACCCCCACCCCGCGCGACAAGCGCACCAGTCTCGACGAGGCCGTCGGGCGCCTCGAGAGCGGCATGACCATCGGCATCGGCGGCTGGGGCTCGCGGCGTAAGCCGATGGCCCTCGTCCGCGCCATCCTCCGACGCGAGGACCTCACGGACCTGACCATCGTCAGTTACGGCGGACCGGATCTGGGACTTCTCTGCTCCGCGGGCAAGGTCTCCAAGGCGTACTACGGCTTCGTCACCCTTGACTCGGCGCCGTTCTACGACCCGTGGTTCGCCAAGCGCCGCACGGAGGGCGCGATCATCTCCCGCGAGATGGACGAGGGCATGGTCCGCGCCGGTCTCACCGCCGCGGCGCAGCGCCTGCCGTTCCTACCCACGCGTGCCGGCCTGGGCTCGGACGTCTTCCGCTTCTGGGGCGACGAACTCAAGACCGTCGATTCCCCCTATGACTTCGAGGGCAAGACCGAGACCCTGGTCGCCATGCCCGCGCTGCGCATGGACGCCGCGCTGATCCACCTCGACAAGGCCGACAAGCACGGCAACGCCGCGTTCACCGGCGCCGACGGATACTTTGACGACCTGTACGCCATGGCCGCCGACACCGTCCTCCTCGAGGTCGACGAGGTCGTGGATTCCGCCGACGCGCTGATGAACGAGGTCGGCCCGCAGCGCATGCTGCTGAGCCGCATGTTCGTCGACACCGTCTCGGAGGCGCCAAACGGTGCGCACTTCACCTTCGCCGGCGGTTACGGCCGCGACGAGGCGTTTCAGAAGCACTACGCGGCATCCGCCAAGGACGAGGCGTCCTGGGCTGCATTCGTCGAGGAGTTCCTGTCCGGCGACGAGGCCGCGTACCAGGAGGCCGTCAAGAATTTCGCCGCCAAGATCGCGGCCGAGAAGGAGGGCTCCAAGTGAGCGAGAACATCACACGCGCCGAGTACTGCGCGATCGCCTGTGCGGAGATCTTCGCCGGCGCCGGGGAGATCTTCGCCTCCCCCATGACGCCGATGGCCACCGTCGGAGCCCGTCTCGCGCGGATGACCACGGAGCCGGACCTGCTCATCACCGATGGCGAGTACCGCTTCCTGGGCCAGACCCCGCCACTGGGCAAGCTCATCGACTTCGAGGGCTACATCCCGTTCCCGCGGGTATTCGACGTGCTGCAGGCCGGCACCCGCCACGTGGTGATGGGCGCCAACCAGATCGACAAGTACGGCAACCAGAACCTGTCGGCCTTCGGCGACGACGTCCAGAAGCCCAAGCGCCAGATGTTCGGCCTGCGCGGCGCTCCCGGCAACTCGATCGCTCACGCCACAAGTTACTGGGTCGGCAAGCACAGCACGCGCGCGTTCCCGGAGAAGGTCGACATCGTGTGTGGCATCGGTTACGACCGCTACGAAGAGGGCGACCCCGCCTTCCGCTTCCACCACATCCCCAAGATCGTCACCAACCTCGGTGTGTTCGACTTCGGCGGCCCCGGCCGGACCATGCGCGCGCTGACCCTGCACCCGGGCGTCACCGCTGAGGAGGTCGCGGAGAACACGAGCTTCGAGATCGCGGGCCTGGCCGAGGCCGGCGTGACGCGTGATCCGTCCGACGAGGAACTGCGCCTGATCCGCGAGGTCATCGACCCGCGTGGCATTCGCAACCGTGAGGTTCCCTCGGAGGCGACGAAGTGACCGGTCCGACCACAGACGGCGACGACAAGGCCGACGCCACCCGCGCGGCTACGCTGTCGACGGACTTCACCCGTCTCGTCGGCGTGGAGTACCCGATCGTCCAGACGGGCATGGGCTGGGTCTCCGGGCCCGAGCTGACGGCCGCCACCGCGAACGCCGGAGGGCTGGGCATCATCGCCTCGGCCACCATGACGTATGCGGAACTCGAGGCCGCTATCATCCGGACCAAGGAGCTCACCTCGAAGCCGTTCGGCGTCAACCTGCGGGCGGATGCCGACGACGCCGCCGAGCGGTGTGAGCTGATGATCCGTCACGGCGTGAAGGTCGCGTCGTTCGCCCTCGCGCCCAAGCCCGAGTTGATCGCGCGCCTGAAGGAGAACGGCCTCGTCGTCATCCCGTCCATCGGTGCCGCGAAGCACGCCGTCAAGGTGGCCTCCTGGGGCGCCGACGCGGTGATCGTCCAGGGCGGCGAGGGCGGCGGACACACCGGGCCTGTTGCCACCACACTGCTGCTCCCCAGCGTGATCGATGCACTCGGCGGCGCGGGGAACACCTCTATCCCGGTGGTAGCTGCGGGTGGGTTCTTCGACGGGCGCGGCCTTGTCGCGGCGCTGGCCTACGGAGCCTCGGGGGTGGCCATGGGGACACGCTTCCTGCTCACCACCGACTCGCAGGTCCCCGACGCGGTGAAGAAGCAGTACCTCGAGCGTGGCCTCCAGGACACGGTCGTCTCCACCCGCGTCGACGGCATGCCCCACCGCGTCCTGCGGACCGGTCTGGTGAACGCGCTTGAGTCCGGCAGCCCGCTCAAGGGCATCGCTGCCGCAGTTCAGAACGCCAACAAGTTCAAGTCCATGACGGGCATGAAGTGGCAGCAGCTCGCCAAGGACGGCCTGAACATGAAGAAGGCGTCCGACCGCACCTGGCAGCAGATCGTCATGGCTGCCAACACCCCGATGTTGCTCAAGGCCGGACTGGTCGAGGGCAACACCGAGGCCGGCGTGCTGGCCTCCGGTCAGGTTGTCGGAATGATCGACGACCTTCCCAGCTGCGACGGACTAATCCAGCGGATCATGACGCAGGCGCACGAGCGCCTGGCGGATCTGGGACGCCTCGGCTGACCAGAGCCCAGTAGTACACCGACGCCGCCCCTCCACACCCGGATGGGGCGGCGTCTGGCATCTCTACAGGTTCGGCTCGCTCCGGGTGATCTATGCCATAACCTGAGAAGCGACTGATAGTCACCGGGCCCCTCAGCCCGCGTCCCCCACCCCGAGGAGCACCCTTGTTCACAGTTCGTAACGCCGCCCGCACCACCGCAGCGCTGGGCGCCGCAGCCGCACTGACCGTTGCCGGTGCCGGCGCGGCGATGGCCACCACGCACACCAACGCCACTGAAGGCAATGACGTCTCCGTGACGTTCACCCTCGAGGCTGGCGAGTTGGTCGACTCCTGCGCCGCCGTCCTCACCCCGACGGCCGCCGCAGGAGACCTTGCCGCTCAGCTCGCCGATGGCGACCTCGAGGTCCTCATCGCGGCGCTGCTCACCAACGAGAACGTGATCGTGCTCAAGAACGGCGTCTTGCCCACGGCCCCCCTCAGCCTAGTCAACCCGACCGGCAAGGTGACCGCTCAGAACGTCCCGTCGAATGTGTACGCGCTGGTAAGCGTCTGCGGTTCCGACCCCTCGAACCCGGAGGTCAACCCATTCCTCCTCGTGGGCGATCCGATGGAGGCCGTCATGGGCTCGCTGGAGATGGGCAGCGCTAACGGTGGACTCGACACCGCCTCCGCACTGCTCGGAGGCGCCGGCGACGCAGACTCGGGTTCCGACATCGGCGCCATCCTCGGCGGCGGCCTGGGCGAGACCGGCAGCGCCGGAGAGGGCGAGTAGCCCGCCCTTACCCGAGTGCATGAAAGCGGACCCGCCACCCAGTTGGGTGGCGGGTCCGCTTAGATCATACGAGCCGTCCCGCAGCCGAGCAGTGTCAGCTGTCGAGTCGCTCGATGATCGTGACGTTGGCCGTGCCGCCGCCCTCGCACATGGTCTGCAACCCGTAGCGGTCGCCCGTGCGCTCGAGCTCGTTGAGCATGGTGGCGAACAGCTTGGCGCCGGTCGCACCCAGCGGGTGGCCCAGCGCGATGCCGCCGCCGTTAGGGTTGACACGGGCCGGGTCGGCGCCGATCTCCTTCAGCCAGGCCAACACAACCGGGGCAAAGGCCTCGTTGATCTCCACCACGTCGATGTCGCCGATCGACAGGCCGGTCTTGGCCAGCGCGTGCTTGGTGGCCGGGATCGGTGCGGAGAGCATCATCACCGGGTCGTCACCGCGCACCGTGAGGTGGTGGATGCGTGCACGGGGCTTGAGTCCGTACTTCTCCACTGCCTCGGCGGAGGCGAGCAGGCCTCCGGACGCGCCGTCGCAAATCTGCGACGCCACGGCCGCTGTCAAAGAACCGCCCTCGGCGAGGACGGGCAGCGAGGCCATCTTCTCCAGGGTGGTCTCCCGCGGCGTCTCGTCAGCCTCGAGGCCAGCAAGCGGCACGTACTCGGCGGCGAAGCGCCCCTCGGCGATGGCGGCACGGGCACGGTTGTGAGACTGCAACGCCCACTCTTCCATCTCCTGCCGCGAGATGTCCCACTTGTCGGCCATCATCTGGGCGCCGTTGAACTGGGAGATTTCCTGGTCGCCGAAGCGCTCGACCCAGCCGGTGGAGCCGGTGAACGGATCGTCGAACCCGTATTCGCGGCCGGCGAGCATTGCCGACGAGATGGGCAGGGCGCTCATGTTCTGCACACCGCCGAACAGGATGACGTCCTGAGTGCCGGACATGATGGCCTGGGCACCGAAGTGGATGGCCTGCTGGCTGGAGCCGCACTGGCGGTCGACCGTTGTGCCGGGGACGCCCAGCGGCATGCCCGCGGCGAGCCACGCCGAGCGGGCGATGTTGCCTGCCTGGGGGCCGATGGCGTCGACGCAGCCGAAGATCACGTCGTCGACGACCTCCGGGTCGATACCGGTGCGCTCGACGACGGCCTTGATGACGTGCGCGCCGAGGTCGGCGGGGTGCTGCCCGGACAGGCTGCCGCCGCGCTTGCCGACGGGGGTCCGGACGGCGTCGATGACGTATGCCTCACGGCTGTTCACGCTGGTCATGTTTCTCCTCGAGGGGTTGAAGTGGTCAGCTGACGGCCAGGCCGTCGAGCACGATGTTGAGATACTGGTCCGCGATTGCGGCGTGGTCGTTGTCGTCGTCGGGTCTGTACCAGCGCACGGCCACCCACACGGTGTCGCGCAGGAACCGGTACGTCAGGCGCACGTCGAGGTCGCTGCGGAACTCCCCGGAGGCCATGCCCCGGCGCAGCACGTCGGTCCACATCTCGCGGAACTCGGTGTTGCGCTCACGCAAGTAATCGAACATCGGGTTGCTGCGGAGATGCTTGAGCTCATCCTGGTAGATGGCCACCTCGTCGCGATGCCGATGGATGGCCTCGAAGGACGCGCGCACCAAGCCTTCGAGGGTCTCCCGGGGGCCGAGTCCGGCGTCGACGATCCGTCGGTACTCCCCGAAGAGCGAGTTGAGGAAGCCTCGCAGGATCTCGTCGACGATCGCCTCCTTGGAGGAGAAGTGATGGTAAAGACTCCCCGAGAGGATGCCGGCGGAATCCGCGATGTCGCGGACGGTAGTCGCACGCAGGCCGCGCTCGGCGAAGAGGCCTGCCGCGATGGACAGGAGCTCCTCGCGTCTCGTGGTGCTGGTCATACCCCGAGGGTACCAACCAAGCACTTGCTAGGTACAACCCCGCTGCGGGATCCGTGTGGGTCCCGTGGACCAACCGGACTGACGCCTAGAATTCGCTTTATGCGCCCTACCATCCTGTCCCCGTCCCGCAGCAGTAGTCGTGTGTTCGCGGCGACTGCCGCTCTCGGCCTCGCCCTGAGCCTCGGCGCCTGCACGATCGGTCAAACCGAGAACGACGACGAGGCCACCGTCACCTCGTCCACCTCCGAGGCCGGGTCCGCGGAATCGGTGGAGGATTCAGAGACCCGGGACGGGGCCCCTGAGGCTCCGCTGGACCAGCTGGTGCTCAACTCCGCGGACGCACCCGACCTGGGCCTGCAACCCGTTTCTGCGGAGGAGATCTCCGGCGGGATGAGCGCGATCGGTGATCTCACGGAGGGCATGCGCGTGGAGCCGGAGCGCTGCGCGGACATCAACCAGGATTCGCTGCTGGAGCAGTCGGAGCCCGGCGCGCTGGCAATCCAGTCGGGATTGGTCGGTGACACCTCGTACGCGGTGGCGCTGACCCGGGTGACCGACGAGATGGCCGAGCGCGACCGGCTGATCGAGGAATGCCCCGAGATGACCGTGGTGTTTCCTGTCGAGGGGCAGGAGCTCACCACCCGGACAGTGAACACCCCACTGGACCTCGACGCCCCGGACGGGGTCAAGGACTTCTCGGCCGTATCCCAGGACAGCTCGATGGACATGATGGGCCAAGAGGTCCGCACGGGCACCGTTCTCATCACGGGCACCGTTCTCATCACGGGCACCGTCCGCGACCTGGGGGTCACAGTGACGGTGACCAGTGGCACGGGCGAGGTCTCCGAGGAGGCCCGGAACGCCGCGATGGACGCGTTCGTCAAGCAGGCCGAGAAGGTCCGCGCCGCCTGACGGACCCCTCGGCTGCCAGCCGGGTCAGGCCCGCTGGGACGAGATGGAGATGACCTCGCCGGTGAGGTAGGTGGTGTAGTCGCTGGCCAGCATGGCGATGGTGGCCGCGACCTCCCACACGTCGGCGGCGCGGCCGAAGGCCTCTTTGGAGGCGAGCTCATCCAGCAGCTCCGCGGAGGCGGACTTCTCGAGGAACTTGTGGCGGGCCAGCGACGGGGCCACGGCGTTGATCCGCACGCCGAAATCGGCGCCCTCGATGGCCGAGCTGCGGGTCAGCGCCATCACGCCGGCCTTGGCGGCGGCGTAGTGGGCCTGCGCCCGCTGTGCGCGCCAGCCGAGTACCGAGGCGTTGTTGACGATCACGCCGTTGTGCTCCACATCCCGGAAGTAACGCAGCGCGGCGCGAGTGGCGCGGAAGGTCCCGTTCAGCGTGATGTCCAGGACGCGGTCCCAGTCCTCGTCGGTCATGTCCACGAGTTCGGCCTCGCCGCCGAAGCCCGCGTTGTTGATCAGCACGTCGATCCGGCCGAGCTTCTCGGCGGCGCCGGTGATGAGCGCGTCCACATCGGAGGTGGACTGGACGTTGCAGACGATCGCCTCGAACTGCTGGTCCGGGAACTCCGCGGCCAGCGAGTCACGTGCTTCGCCGAGGCGACGCTCGTGGAAGTCGGAGACCAGCACGTCGGCGCCCTCAAGTGCGGCGCGGCGGGCGGACGAGAAGCCGATGCCGGTGCCGGCGGCGGCCGTCACCACGACTTTCTTACCCTTGAGCAGGCCGTGGCCCGGCGTCTCTTCGGGGACGATTGCGAGGGGGGACTTCTGCTCGGTCATGACGGCCTGGCCTCTCGGGGTAGTCCGAGCACGCGCTCGGAGATGATGTTGCGCTGGATCTCGTTGGACCCGCCGTAGATGGTGTCGGAGCGGGTGAACAGGAAGAGTCGCTGCCATTCGGCGAGCTCGAGATTCTGGGGATCCCGGATGTCGTTGGCGGCCCCCTCTGACGTGTGGGTGGGTCCGGTGAGTGATTCCGCCCCCTGCACCAGCATGGCCAGTTCGCCGAGGTCCCGGTGCCAGGTGGCCCACAGGAGCTTGGCGGCGGAGGCGTTGCCGCCGGTGGCGTCGCGGTCGGCCAGAGTGCGCAGAGCGTGCGCCCGGATCACGCGGAGCCCAACCCAGGCTCGGGTGATGCGCTCACGCACTGCGGGGTCCTCGGCACTGCCGTTAGCGCGGGCCATCTCCACGATTTGGTCGAGTTCGCGGGCAAAGCCGACCTGCTGGCCGAGGGTGGACACGCCACGCTCGAACTCGAGCAGTGTCATGGCGACCTTCCAGCCCTCGCCCCGCTCCCCCACGATCATCGCGGCATCGGTCACCGCGTCGTCAAAGAAGACCTCGTTGAACTCGGAGGTGCCGGTGAGCTGCTGGATGGGGCGAATCTCCACACCCGGCTGGTCCAGCGGCACCAGCAGGAAACTCAGCCCCTTGTGCCTGGCCGTGCCCTCCTCAGTGCGGGCGACCACAAAGACCCACTGGCTCAGGTGCGCGAGCGAGGTCCAGACCTTCTGCCCGTCGATATGCCATTTCCCGTCCTCGCCGAGGCGCGCGGTGGTGGCGACGTTGGCCAGGTCGGAGCCGGCGTTCGGCTCGGAGTAGCCCTGGGCCCATAGTTCGGTCACATCGATGATCCGGGGCAGGAAGCGCTCCTTCTGCTCCTGCGTTCCGTGGGCGATGAGCGTGGGTCCGAGCAGGGTCTCGCCGAGGTGGGAGACGCGGGCCGGGGCGTCGGCCTTGGCGTACTCCTCGTGGAAGCGGACCTGCTGACTCAGCGAGGCGCCGCGCCCACCGTGCTCGACGGGCCAGCCGACGCAGGTCCATCCGGCCTCGGCCATGTGCCGCTCCCAGGCCAGGCGTTGGGGGAAGAACTCATGCTCACTGCCCGGACCGCCGGTGCCCTTGATCTCGGCGAACTCGCCGACGAGGTTGGTGTCGAGCCAGTCGCGGAACTCCGCGGCGAACTCGTCGTCGTCCATCTCCGACGCGGGCCTGGTGTTCTCGGTCATGGCCACACACTACCAAGCACTTGCTTGGTTTGTTGGATCCGGCCTCCGGCCGCGCCCGCGTCGGTTTGGATGGACCCCATGAATTCCCCCTCGATGCCCCTCGCGGGCAAGGTCGCCTTCATCACCGGCGCCGCCAGAGCCCAGGGCCGGGCCCACGCAGTCCGCCTCGCCTCGGAAGGCGCCGACGTGGTGGTCTCCGACGTGTGCGCCCCGGTCGCCACCTCGGCCACCTACCCCGCCCCCACGCCGGACGACCTGGCCGAGACCGTGCGCCTGGTCGAGCAGACCGGCCGCCGCGCGCTCTCCGCCGTCCTCGACATCCGGGACCTCGGCGCGCTGCAGGACCTGGTCGCCCGCACCATCGACACCTTCGGGCGGCTGGACGTCCTGGTCGCCAACGCCGCGGTCCTGAGCTGGGGCCGACTGTGGGAGATGCCGGAGGACGACTGGGACACGGTCATCGGCGTCAACCTCAGCGGCACATGGCGGACGATCCGGGCGGTGGTCCCGGCAATGATCGAGGCGGGCAACGGCGGGTCGATCATCATCGTCAGCTCGTCGGCGGGCCTCAAGGCCACGCCCGGAAACGGACACTACTCCGCCTCGAAGGCTGGCCTCGTCGCCCTGACCAACGCCCTCGCGCTGGAGGCGGGCGAGTTCGGTATCCGCGTCAACTCCATCCACCCCTACTCGGTGCAGACGCCGATGATCGACCCCGAGGGCATGGCCGAGGTCTTTGGCCGGTTCCCGTCGTTCCTCCACAGCTTCTCGCCCATGCCACTCAAGGACGCACAGGTCGGCGGCGTGAGCACCCTGGCCGACTTCATGCCCCCCGAGGAGGTGTCAGAGATCGTCTCCTACCTCGCCGGCGACGGCTCGCGTTCGCTGTCCGGCGTCCAGGTCCCGGTCGACCGTGGGGCGCTCAGGTACTGAACGCGCGCACCGCGCATATCCGACCAAGCACTTGCTAGGTAGGGTTGTGTGCGCCACACCGGCAGCCCCCACTCTCGAGTCCGAGGAGTCCCCATGAACCCGACACCCGAGACCACCCCCGCAGCGCTCCGCCGCGCAGCCGAGACCTGGCCGGACCGCGAGGCCGTGGCCGACGTGCAGCCGGGGCACGACACCCGCTGGACGTGGTCAGAACTGCTCGATCAGGTGCGCCACTTCGCCGCCGGCCTCGTGGCGCGGGGTGTGGCCGAGGGCGACAGGGTGGTGGTGTGGGCACCCAACACCCGTCATTGGATGGTCGCCGCGTTGGCCACCCAGTACGTCGGCGCAACCGTGGTGCCGGCCAACACCAGATACACCGGCAGCGAGACCCTCGAGCTGATCCAGCGCACGAACGCCGTGGCCGCGGTCGTGGCCGGCGCGTTCCTGGGCTCCGAACGCGTCGCCGACCTGGCCTCGGCGGCCGGAGGGTCCCTCGCCGGGACCACCTCCCTGCGCACGATCGTCCGGATCCCGCTCGGCGGCGAAGAGACGGCCACCGCCGACGTCGAGGTGCTGGGGTTCGACGACGTCTCAGCCCTGGCCACCGACGCCCTGCTCGACGAGGCCGACGCCCGCGCGGACGCAGTGACCGGCGACCATGTGGCAGACATCCTGTTCACCTCGGGCACGACCGGCAAGAGTAAAGGGGTGGTGGCCCTGCACCGCCAGACCATCGCGGGCGCCCACGCCTGGGGCACGAGCGGCGAACTCACGGAGAACGACCGCTACCTGATCGTCAACCCGTTCTTCCACTCGTTCGGCTATAAGGCCGGATTCCTGGTCTGCGTCCTGTCTGGCGCGACCGTCATCCCGCTGGCCGTCTACTCGACCGGCGAGACGATGCGGCTGATCCAGGACGAGCGCGCAACGGTCCTTCCAGGCGCGCCGACCATCTTCCAGACGCTTCTGGACGATCCCGACCGCAGCGAGTACGACCTGTCCTCACTGCGCCTGGCGGTCACCGGCGCCTCGGTGGTGCCCGTGGTGCTGGTCGAGCGCATGCAATCCGACCTGGGTCTGGAGACCGTGGTGACTGCCTACGGGCAGACGGAGACCATGGGCTTCATCACCACGTGCCGCCCCACCGACGACGCGGTCACCGTGGCCACCACGTGTGGTCGCGCCTACCCGGGCATGGAGATCCGGATCGGCGAGCAGGGCGAGATCCTCACGCGCGGCGAGATGGTCATGCAGGGCTACCTCGACGATCCGGAGAACACCACCAAGGCCATCGACCCCGAGGGCTGGCTGCGTACCGGTGACGTGGGCGAGATCGACGAGAACGGCAACCTCCGCATCACTGACCGCCTCAAGGACATGTACATCACGGGCGGGTTCAACGTGTATCCGGCGGAGATCGAGCAGACCCTGGCCCGACTCGACGGCGTGGTGGAATCTGCGGTGATCGGCGTGCCGGACGAGCGCATGGGCGAGGTCGGCAAGGCGTTCATCGTCCGCCGCGCCGACTCTGCGATCACCGAGCAGGACGTCCTGGACTACGCGGCCGAGCACCTGGCCAACTTCAAGCGACCGCGCTCGGTCGAGTTCGTGGAGTCCTTCCCCCGCAACGCCTCGGGCAAGGTCGTCAAGACCGAACTGCGATGAGCGGCGCCCTCCTGGTCACCGGCGCCTCGGGTGGGATCGGGTCGGCCGTCGCGCGCCGCCTGGCCGCCGAGTTCCCCGACGCACCCGTGGTGCTCGGCTACCGCTCCACTGAGCCGGTCGACCTGGCGCGCGAGCTAGTTGCCGAGTCCGTGCGCCTGACACCGGGGCGTGACGGGTCCGACGACGACGAGGTCGCGCAGACGATCAACGATATCGGCGTCCGCCACGGCGGAATCCGCGTACTGGCCCACTGCGCCGGCCCGCACGTGCCGATGGTGCACCTGTCGCGGATATCCCCGGCCGACTTCCGCCGCCAGCTGGACGACGACGCCGGCGGATTCTTCGCCCTGGTGCGCCCCGCGCTCGAGCACCTGCGTGCGGTGGCGGGCAACGTCGTCGTCGTCACCACGGCCGCCACCACCCGCTACCCGGTCCGCGACGGACTGTCGGCCGCCCCCAAGGGCGCCGTCGAGCAGCTCGTCCGGGGCCTCGCAGCGGAGGAGGGCCGGTTCGGGGTGCGCGTGAACTGCGTGGGCCCGGGGATGCTCACCGACGGGATGGCCGAGCGGCTGATCTCCTCCGGCGATCTGGACGAGCGCGCGCTGGATATCACGCGCGGCAACATCCCGCTGCGCCGTTTCGGCACCGCCGGCGATATCGCGGAAGCCGTGGCCTTCCTGGCCTCCGACCGCGCCGGGTTCATCTCCGGACAGAAGCTGGACGTGGACGGCGGCTACGGCGTCTGAGCCTGACGCGCGGGAGGGTGTCGGGTACAGTACCAACCAAGCACTTGCTAGGTAAGGAGAACCCCAGCTCATGACCGATGCACCCATCCCCCCGGTCCTCGAGGTCAGCGACCTCGGACCGGACACGCAGCCGGTTGCCTACGAGGTGTCCGACGGCACCGCGTACGTGACCCTCAACCGGCCGGACTTCCGCAACGCGCAGAACTCGGTCATGACGTACTCGCTGGACAATGCGTTCATCAAGGCCGTCGAGGACGACTCGGTCAAGGTGATCGTCCTCCGTGCCGCAGGCAAGCACTTCTCCGCCGGACACGACATCGGCACGGTCGAGCGCGACCATCACGTGGAGTACACCAACCGCGCCTCGATCTGGTGGGACCACACCACCCGCGGCGGCGGAGACCGGCGTCTCGCCCGTGAGACCGAGGTCTACGTCCAGATGTGCCGTCGCTGGCGCGAGATCCCCAAGCCGATGATCGCCCAGGTGCACGGCGCCTGCATCGCCGGTGGACTGATGCTCGCGTGGGTCTGCGACTTCATCGTGGCCTCCGACGACGCGTTCTTCTCTGACCCCGTGGTGAAAATGGGCATCCCGGGTGTCGAGTACTTCGCCCACGCCTTCGTGCTGGGCCCGCGCCGCGCCAAGGAGATCCTCTACACCGGTCGCAGGTTCGGTGCCGCCGAGGCGCTGGACTGGGGGATGCTCAACCACGTCGTCCCGCGCGACGAGCTCCAGTCCAAGGTCGACTCGATCGCCGACGAGATCAAGGCGATGCCGGCGTTCGGCCTGACCCTCACCAAGAAAGCCGTGAACATGGCCGAGGACCAGATGGGTCTGCAGACCAATCTGGACACCGCGTTTGGCTGGCACATGTTCGCCCACTCGGCCAACGCCGAGCCCGACGACACGGATTCCTTTTCCGCCTCCCTCGGCGGGATGGACGCCCGCTCGATGCGCGACGGCGCCAACAAGGGCACCACCGAGAAGAAGGAGGGCTGAGCCGTGGATCTGCACCTGGACGCCGCCACCGAGGAGTTCCGCCTCGAGGTCCGGCAGTGGCTGGCCGAGAACGTCCCCACCGAGCCGCTGCCCCACATGGACACCCGTGAGGGCTTCGAGGCCCACCGCGAGTGGGAGCGCACCATGGCCGACGCCCGCATGTCTGTGGTCTCGTGGCCGGAGGAGTTCGGAGGCCGTGACTGCGGGTTGGTCAACTGGGTGGTGTTTGAGGAGGAGTACTTCCGCGCCGGCGCGCCGTTGCGCGTGAGCCAGAACGGCATCTTCCTGCTGGCCCCCACCCTCTTCGACCACGCCTCCCCCGAGCAGCTCCAGAGGATTATGCCGCGCATGGCCCGCGCCGACGACATCTGGGCCCAGGCCTGGTCCGAGCCGGAGGCCGGTTCCGACCTCGCATCCCTGCGCTCGACCGCCAAGCGGGTCGACGGCGGCTGGGTCCTGGGCGGCCAAAAGGTGTGGTCCACCCGCGCCTCCTTCGCCGACAAGGGCTTCGGACTGTTCCGCACCGACCCGGACGAGCCCCGCCACAAGGGGCTGACCTACTTCATGTTCGACCTGCGGGCCGAGGGCGTCACCGTGCGCCCCATCGACCAGCTGGACGGGCTGCCGGGCTTTGCCGAACTGTTCCTCGAGGACGTGTTCGTCCCCGACGACCCGGCGAACCCCGGTGAGTCCGGCGTGATCGGCGAGGTCAACCAGGGGTGGAAGGTGGCGATGTCCACCGCCAACAACGAGCGTGGCCTGTCGCTGCGGTCGCCGGGCCGGTTCCTCGCCACGACCGACCGCCTCCTGGAACTGTGGGACGGTGCCGAGGCCGAGCTGGACGACCGCACCCGCGGCTCGTTGGCCGACCGCGTGGTGGACGCCTGGATCGGCTCCCGCGCCTACGAGCTGAGCACCTGGAACACGGTCACCAAGCTCACCGGCGGCGCCAACCTGGGCTTCGAGTCCTCCATCAACAAGGTCTTCTGGTCGAAATGGGACATCGCGACCCACGAGACCGCACTGGACGTCCTCGACACCGCTAGCGAACTAGCCGGTGAGCAGTGGATGGACGGCTACCTGTTCGCCCTCTCGGGGCCCATCTACGCGGGCACCAACGAGGTTCAGAAGAACATCATCGCCGAGCGCCTTCTCGGCCTTCCGCGCGGATAACGGGGGACACCATGGATTTCGCAATCGATCCCGACATCACCGACTTCGCGGCGAGCATCGACTCGCTGCTGTCCAAGTCGGACATGCCGTCGGTCATCCGCTCCTGGGCCGCGGGTGACACCGCGCCTGGCACTGCGGTGTGGGGGCGCATCGCCGAGACCGGCGCCGCCGCACTCCTCATCCCGGAGGAAGCCGGAGGGGCCGGCGCCACAGCCGTAGAGACCGTCACTGCACTCGAGGTCATGGGCCGCCACGCGGTCCCGGGCCCCGTCGTCGAGTCGGTCATGGTGGCACCCCGTATCGCCGCCGCGCTGGGTGGCGACTCCGATGCCGGTGACGTAGCCGGCGAGCTCGCCGTCGGCACCCTCGCCTCCGTGGCCGCCCCAGGGGTCTCTCCCTTCGCGCCCGACGCCCATGTCGCGCAGTACCTGTGGGTTGTCGCCGACGACGAGGTGTTCTCCGCCGACGCCGGCGAATCGCGCCGGTCAGTGGACCGGGCACGTACCGTCACCACCCCGACCCGCGGTGGCCGGGTAGCCGCCGCGAGCACGGTTGATCTGGTGAACCACGGCGCGCTGGGCACGGCGGCGCAGCTCATGGGCCTCGGGCAGGCGATGCTCGACATGAGCGTCGACTACGCCAAGCAGCGCAAGCAATACGGCAAGCTCATCGGCGAGTACCAGGCGCTCAAGCACCAGCTGGCCGACGTGGCGATCGCACTCGAGATGGCCCGTCCCCTGCTGTGGGCGGGCGCCCTGGCGATCGCCGAGAACCCGGACTCCCCCGAGGCCGCCGTCCGCGATGTCTCCGCCGCCCGCGTGGCCGTGGCCGACGCCGCGTACCTCTCGGCCCGCACGGCCCTCCAGATCCACGGCGCGATCGGCTACACCCTGGAGCACGACCTGGGGCTGTGGCTCACCAAAACCCGCGCCCTGCAGACCGCCTGGGGCACGCAGAGCTACCACCGCGGCCGCGTTCTCGACGCCCTGCGCGCAGCCGGTGCGGACACCGCGGAGGCCGCCCGATGACCGCGCCCACCACGCCGGCCTCCTCCCCCGGGGTCGACACCGAGGAGCAGAGTGCCCTTCGGCAGTCGGTCGCCTCGCTACTGGCCAAGAAGTCCGACTCCGAGGCTGTCCGGGCGGCGATGAACTCGGCGGACGGTTACGACCCGGCCCTCTGGTCGACCCTCGTGGAGCAGATCGGCGCCGCCGCCCTGTCCATTCCCGAGAAGCACGACGGTGCCGGCGCCACCTGGGTGGAGACGCACCTCGTGTGCGAGGAACTGGGTCGGGGACTCACCCCGTCACCGATGCTCGGGTCGGCGGTACTGGCCGCGCAGGCCGTGCTGGCCAGTGGTGACGCCGACGCCGCGGCACGGCTCCTGCCCGGCATCGCCGCCGGTGAGCAAATCGCGCTGTGCTGGGCCGGCCTCGACGGGTGGGCCGTGCCGGGCGTCCGCGCGGAGGGCACCACCCTCACCGGCACCGCACATCACGTCCTCGGCGCGGACACCGCTTCCACTCTGCTGGTCGTGGCCGTCGCGGGCGAGACCGTGGCCCTTTACGACGTGCCCGCCGACGCCGCCGGCGTCACCGTGACCCGCGTACCCGTCATGGACCCCACGCGCACCCTGTCGCGCGTGGAGTTCGATGGCGTCACCGCCACCGCGATAGGCACTCGCGACAGTTTCCTGTCGCGGTTGCGCGCCGCGGCGTGGGCTGCCATCTCCGCCGAGCAGGTCGGCGCCGCGCGTGCCGTACTCGACGCGACTGTGCAATACACGCAAGAGCGTAAGCAGTTCGGCCGCGTGATCGGTTCGTTCCAGGCGCTCAAGCACCGTATGGCCGACATGTACGTCAAGGCCGAGACCGCACGGTCACTGTCGTACTCCGCAGCCGCGCTGGTGGCCGAGGCCCAGGCGCTCGGCGACGGGCCGGAGGCCGACGCGGCCGCCTACGCCGCCGAGATCGAGGCCGCCGCCGCCAAGGTGTACTGCTCCGAGGCGCTGCAGTGGATCACCGGCGAGTCCATCCAGCTCCACGGTGGCGTGGGCATCACGTGGGAGTACGACTCGCACCTGTACTTCAAGCGCGCCCATGGCACCGCTCAGCTCCTGGGCCAGCCCCACGAGATACTCTCCGCCCTCGAGGTCGCCGCCGGCCTCTAGAATCGGCCGTATGAGTCCCTTCCCCGAGCACGGACGTACCAACGACCAACGCCTTGCCGAGGATCTCGCTGCCCAGGCGGGACGCCTGCTCGCCAGCCTGCGAGTGCCCAAGGTGGCACCGGAGGACCTGGGCGCGTTCGCCGAGGGCGAGGCGCAATCCGTCATCGTGGACCGCCTCGCCGTGGCGAGGCCCGACGACATCGTGTTTGGCGAGTGGAACCCCGGCTCGCGGGACCGCCTGGATGCCGATCGGGTGTGGTTCGTCGACCCCCTCGACGGAGTGCGATCGTATGCGATCGAAGGACGCCCCGACTGGGCCGTTCACGTTGCGCTGTGGGAAAAGGATCCGGAAGGCGTCGGCGGGATCACCGCCTGCGCGATCGCCATGCCCGCGTACGGGCGAGTGCTCACCGGGCGCGGTGCCACCACCTATCAGCCGATCTCGATCATTCGCGGCCCCCGGCCCGGGCCGCTGGTGCCACCGCGAGAGGACGATCGCCTGCGCATCGCCGTCTCCGAGACCAATCCGCCGACATTCGCGGAGGACCTGGCCGCCGAGCTCGACGCGACATTGACCAGCCTCGGGTCCGGCGGTGGCAAGACCGCGACCGTCGTCGAGGACGAGTGCGACGTCTACATCCACACCAGCGGCCACCACCAGTGGGACTCGGCCGCCACCTACGGCGTGGTGCGCCAGCGCGGCCTGCACGCCAGCCACCTCGACGGTACAGAAATCCACTACAACGTCGAGGAAATCGAGTTCCCGGACCTCCTCGTGTGCAAGCCGGAGTTCGCCGACCGCATCATCGACGCGGTGGCGAAGTACCTCTGACGCCAGACGCGCGGGTCAGGCCTCCAGGCCGCGGTACCCGGCGAACCGCTCCGCGATCAGTTCCTCGCTAAGTCCGTAATCGGCGAGCGTGTAGCGGTGCGCGGGAGCCCGGTCGCCTGAGAGGCTACGGGCGTTCTCGGTTTCGATGGCCGAGCGAACGTCGCCGCTGAGGCTCGTGCCCGCGGCGGCGTAGACGCGCTCCACCACGCCCGCGGGGTCGTTCAGCAGTTCGTGATGGTCCACGTCGAGGAACGTCGCCGCCGACGCCGGATCCGCCTCGTGCCGTGCTCGGACCTCGTCAAACGTCTTCACGCCCCGGGCCCACAGATCCAACTGCGAGGAGCCGATGTACTCGGGCGTGAACCGCGTGGACCAGTCGGACGCTGTCCGGTGGGCCAACGAACACATGGACGCCATCGACTTACGCGGATCCCGGTGTGTCTGCACCACCACCGCGTCCGGGTACACCTCGAGCAGCGCGTCGAGCGTGAACAGATGGCTCGGGTTCTTGAGCACCCAGCGCCGCCCAAGGTCATTGGCACCGATCAGCTGCAAATTGCGCTTGTGCCGCCGGTACGCGGGCACCCAGTCGATGCCCTGCAGCCACCGCGAATAGCCGTCGAGACGCGCGAGGCACTCGTACGACACCGAGGTCAGCGACTGCCGCAGCAGCTGCCAGCACTCCTCGAGGTCGTCGGCGGAAATGTAGTGCACTCCGCCGTAGTCGGGATTCTCGGACATGAACCCGGCGTACATGTCGCGCAGGCCCACGTAGGCCGGGTCGTCCTCCCACTTCTCGCGCGGCGGCCGGGGCTGCGGCACTTCGGTGAGCCAGAGCTCCAGCCCCTGGTTAGCGGGGTCGGCGCCCAGGAGCCGGTGCAACGCCGTGGTCCCGGTCCGGGGCAACCCGGTGACGACGACGGGTCGCTCGATCTCCACCTCCGCTCCCGCGAGGGCGGCGGAACCGGCCGTGGAGATCAGCCTCGCGGTGAGCGCGCTCTTGGTCACCGAGCGCCAGTACTTGCTCCCGGCGGGCGTCAGGCCGGCGTCGGAGTGCAGAGAATCCAGCAGGACGCCCAGTGCTTCGCGGTGGCCGTCCTCGCCATCGTCAAAGTCCTCGAGTCCCACAGCGCGCGAGGCACTGGCGTGTAGGTCCTCGACCGTCCCCACGTTCACGCGATCGGTGTTGCTCATATCGGTGTTGCTCATGTCAGCCTCCGACGCGCGAACGCCTGCTGCCGGGCGGCGATCCGCTCCCGCCACTGCTCGGGGGTCACCCGCTGCTGGGAGTATCCGGGGACCTCGTCGGCCAGCGAGTCGAACGGCACGATCTTCAACGTCGGCCCCTGATCCGCAGTGATGGGCGAATCCACGCGCTGCCAGCGGAACTGCATTATTCCTTCGCGGTGGCCGAGCGTCTCAATCCAGTTGGCCAGTCCGGGGTCGCGGTCCGAGACCACGAGGTGGACCATTCCGTCCTCCGTGACGTGCGCCTGATCCGTGGTGAGGCTGGTCTGGTGGTGCACGTACTCGAGCGAGGCGTACCACATACTGCCCAACTGAAAACCCTGGTAAGGCACATCCGCGACGGGCACCGAGATGACCATGGCCTGATCCGGCTCGAGTTCGAAGATGCCCGCCGAAGAGAACTGGGTGGTGAGCCCGCCGGGAGTGCTCCGCGGCTCGTAGAGGGTGTTGCGTTCCTGGTCTCCGAAGAACCAGCCCGGGAACGCCAACCACGTCCGTAGTCGACCGATGAGCGCCTCGGCGAGTTTGGCGAAGAACTTCTCCTGGCCGGCGACCGTGAGCGGTTCGGGCGCGGTGCCGGCGGCGTCGACACGGCGTAGCGTGACGAACCCCGCCTCCTCCGTCTTCCAGTCGGAGAACACCTCGCGGACCGCGATCATTGACGAACCGGGGTGGAGAACCACGTAACCGCGATCGCCCTCGTCGTCGTCGTTCCTCGCCGGGCCCATCCGGAACGAGAACCGGCCGTCTTCGTGGATCTCCAGTGCGCGGTCGTCAAACGCTGCGTGCGACGCGGCGCGTTCATCGGCCGAGTAGTTCCCGGCCATGACCTGGAACGACAGGTCGGCGGTAGTGCCGCGACGGCCCTCGATCACGTACTCGGCGCCGTCCGCGAGGTTGGCGTAGAAGTACAGGGTATCCGGGTTGTCGAGGCCCATCTTGGTGTACGGACCGGTGGCCTCGAACAATTGTGGATGGGTACGACCGCGGTGCTGGCCCGTCTCGATGGCCCCGCGAATCGTGCCGAGCAGGTAGTCGAGCCCCTCGGCCACGTCGGCCTCGGTGCGCACGTGGGGCGCCGAGCGAATGATCTCTTCGGCCTCCGCCAAAGCGGCTGCCAGTGGTGCGGTTGCGCGCGCGGCGTATTCGCTCATGTCGCCCTCACAACCAGGTGTAGGAGTCGGCGGAGGTGATGAAGTTGGCCAGCTCCTCCTGCTCGGGAGTGGGGTCGACGACGTCTTCCTCGATACTGAGGTAGGCACCGCGGTAGAACAGCAGCGGCCGGATGTCGCGTTTCGTGGGTCCGAGGTCGTGAACCCGGCCCAGGACGATCCAGTGGTCGCCGCCGTCGAGAACCTGCTCGATCTCGCAGTCGAGCCACGCCATGACGCCCTTGATGACCGGAGACCCCAGCGGGCTGGGCTCCCAGTCGATCTCGGCGAACTTGTCGTCGCCGCGACGGCCGAAGACGGAGGAGACGTCCTCCTGGTCCTCCGACAGGATGTTCACCGAGAACTTGCCGGCCTTCTCGATGCCCTTCCACGACCCCGAGGTCTTCATGGGGCAGAACAGGACCAGCGGCGGCTCGAGCGACAATGCGGAGAAGGACTGACAGGCAAATCCCACCGGCTTGTCGTCCTGCACCGCCGCGATGACGGTGATCCCGGTGCAGAACTGACCGAGCGCGTCGCGCAGCTCCCGGCTCGAGAAATTCTGTGCCTCGGGGCTTTCCTGGGTGCTGCTCATCGGGTAGGTCCTCCCATGGACGTTGCTCGTCTGCTTGTACCGCGGCGGCTGGGCCGCACGTATGTACGGCCCAGCCTAGGCGTCTATGCGAATCCGCTGTCTACTTGAAGCCCACGGAGAAGTCGTGACCCCACAGGCTCACGGCGGTGGACTCACGGGCCACCCACTTCTCGTCGTCGGTGACCTGCATGCCCTCGCAGCCGTACTCGCAGTCGAAGCCGCCGGGCGTCTTCATGTAGAAGCTCATCATCTTGTCGTTGACGTGCCGGCCGAGCGACGCCGACATCTTGACCTTCTTGCGCTCCGCGCGGTCGAGCGCCAGCCCCACGTCGTCCGCCGAGCCCACCTCGACCATCAGGTGGATGATCCCTGTGGGGTTGGGGAACGGTGTGAATGCGAGCGAGTGGTGACGCGGGTTGCAGCCCAGGAAGCGCAGCCACGCGGGGTCGCCGTCCGCGGGCCGCCCCACGATCTCCGCCGGCAGACTCATCGAGTCACGCAGCGAGAAGCCGAGAACGTCGCGGTAGAACTCCAGCGCGGCCACCTCGTCCGGGGTCGAGAGCACGATGTGGCCCGCGCCCTGGTCACCGGTCACGAACTCGTGACCATACGGTGTCGGGATGCGACGGTGCTGTAGCGCGATCGTGTGGTAGATCTCCAGCGTGAACCCGGCCGGGTCCTGGCAGGTGATCAGACCTCGGACCTTGCGGTCGTGCTTGACCTCGTCCGGGGCCTCTTCCCAGGCGACACCGGCGCCCTCGAGACGCCTCTTGACGTCCTCGAACTCGCCCTCGTTGGCGCACTCCCAGCCCACCTGGGCGAGCTTGTCCTCCTCGCCGGGAACGATGATCCACCGGTGCGGGTGGTCGTCCATACGGAAGTAGAGTGCGTCCGGGTCGTCACCGGAACCGACGACGAACCCCAGCACCTTCGTGCCGTAGTCACGCCATGCGTCCATATCCGTGGCGTGGATGCGCACGTAACCGAAATTACTGATCGCCATAGTTGCCAGTCCTTTCTGATTCGCCGAGGCGGATCAGACCATCGAGTCGGTGACCTTCTCGCC
Source organism: Dietzia alimentaria 72 (assembly GCF_000226215.1). GTDB lineage: Bacteria > Actinomycetota > Actinomycetes > Mycobacteriales > Mycobacteriaceae > Dietzia > Dietzia alimentaria. The sequence continues at coordinate 254,500 of NZ_AGFF01000007.1, read as the reverse complement.
GAACTCGTTCTGCCCGAACATGATGTACGCCTTTGTGGCCTCGTTGGCTGCGTGGACACGGCCGGCGTTGGCATCTCGCCAGAAGCGCTGGATCGGCGAGGTGTCCTCGAGCGCACGCGCACCCGAGTTCTGGAAAAGCAGACCGATGGCATCGATGGACCGCTGCGTGGCGCGGACCTGGTCACGACGGGCACGGGTGCGGATATCCATCCCCGGGTAGCCCCCCGCCTCGATCAGATCCATCTCCTCGCGCACATTGCGCATGAGCTGGAGCCAGGAGGCGTCGATGTCGCCGGCGGCCTCCGCGAGCCGGACCTTGGCAAAGACGTCGTCCTTGACCTTGGTGCCGAAGGCGGCGCGGACGCGCTCACGCTGGTGTTCGACGTGGACGTCGTAGCAACCGAACGCCATACCGACGATCGGAGCCGAGATGGTCGTGGGGTGAATGGTGCCCCACGGCATCTTGTAGATCGGGTTGGTGTTGAGCTCGAGGCCGGGGCTCTTGGTGGCGGCCATCAGGCCGAAGGAGAGCACGCGGTGCTCCGGGATGACGGCGTCCTTGATGAGGATGTCGTTGGATCCGGTCCCCTTGAGGCCGGCGACGTGCCACACATCAAGGATTTCGTACTGGGACTTCTCCACGAGGAACGTGCAGAAGTCGACCATCTTGTCGTTCTCGTCCATGACGGGACCGCCGACAAAGACCCAGTCAGCGTGCTGGCAGCCCGAGGACCAGGACCACTTGCCGTTGAGGACCAGGCCGTCAGCGGTCCGCTTGGCGGCCCCCATCGGCGCGTACGACGACGAGATGCGGACGGTGCTGTCCTCACCCCAGACGTCGTTCTGTGCCTGCTCGGAGAACAGCGCCAGGTGCCAGTTGTGGATTCCGAGGATGCTCGAGCACCACCCGGTCGACGGGCACGCCGATGCGATGTGCCGGACAGCGGTGTAGAACGTCTCCATGTCGGCCTCGTAGCCGCCCCACCGAGCCGGCTGGCAGAGCTTGAAGAAACCGGCCTCGTCCAACTCAGCGATGTTCTGCGGGTGGACCTTGCGCAGATCTTCGGTCTCCTGCGCGCGCTCGGCGAACCCTGGCAGCAGTGCCTTGATCCGATCGATGACCTCGTGATTGGCGTGCTCGCTCATGTGAACCTCTCTGGCGCTCGTTGGGGGTGCTATGACTAGACTAGAACACGTTCCAGTTTTGCACCAGGCTGCATCTCACGGACGTCATGCTATGACACCCCGTGCCAGCATCAACGCACTTTGGTTGTAGCCCGCACCGCAATTCTATAACCTGTTCTCATCAGACCCGCCCCTCAGGAGGAAGATCATGACCGCAGCAGGCTCGGCCCCCGGAGCCGTCCGCGAGATCGACACCGGCAAGGCCCGGGAACGATACGCGCGCGGTTGGCATTGCATCGGCACCGTCCAGGAGTTCTCCGACGGAAAGCCCCATTCCATCCACGCATTCGGCACCAAACTCGTCGTGTGGGCTAACGACGACGGCATCCAGGTTCTCGACGGCTACTGCCGCCACCTCGGCGGAGACCTCTCCGACGGCAGCATCAAGGACGGCAACATCGCGTGCCCGTTCCACGACTGGCGTTGGGGCGGCGACGGCAAGTGCAAGGGCATCCCCTACGCCAAGCGCGTCCCCCTCCGCGCTAAGACCCGTGCTTGGACCACCATGACGCAGAACGGGCTCGTCTTTGTGTGGCACGACCACGAGGGCAACCCGCCCCGCGACGAGGACGCGATCCCCGCGCTCGCCGAGTACGACACCGGCGAGTGGACCGACTGGGTGTGGAACCGCCTCGAGATCTCCGGCTCGAACTGCATGGAGATCGTCGACAACGTCGTCGACATGGCGCACTTCTTCTACATCCACTATGCGTTCCCGACGTACTTCAAGAACGTCTTCGAGGGACAGACCGCCACCCAGTACCTCAACACCAAGGGCCGGCAGGACCACGACCCCTCGGGTGGTAAGTACGGCGACACCCTGCTGGAGTCAGTGGCCTCCTACTACGGACCGTCGTTCATGATCAACCCGCTCAAGCAGAAGTACGGCGACTTCGAGTCCGACGTCATCCTGATCAACTGTCACTACCCCGTGGATCAGAACTCGTTCGTCCTCATGTACGGGCTCATGGTCAAGAAGCCCCAGGGCTTCGACGACGAGAACGCCACCAAGATGGCCCACAAGATCGGCGGCTTCTTCGGTGAGGGCTTCCTCCAGGACGTCCGCATCTGGCAGCGCAAGTCGTCCATCGCCAACCCACTGCTGTGCGAGGAGGACGGCCCCGTCTACCAGCTGCGTCGCTGGTACGAGCAGTTCTACGTGGACCGCGACAAGGTCGAGCCGGACATGCAAGAGCGCTTCGAGTTCGAGGTCGACACCACCGCCGCCAATGTGTACTGGGAGAAGGAGGTGGCCGAGAACATGCGTCAGCGCGAGTCCGGCGACGAAGCCGAGGGCACCCAGGAGCAGACCCAGTACACCGGTATCGCAGAGGTCGCTGAAGAGGCCGGCGCCTCCCGGTCCGACAAGTGATGTTCAAGCAGAACGACGCACGGCGCGCGCCCACCTGGGACGACACCGATCCGGCGCGGGCGGAGCAACTCCACGCCCACACCGCGCTGGACCGTGAGACGTACACGCGCGCCGGTTTCCAACCCGTCGACTGCAACAATTGTGGGACCCGCGCGTACGTCCGTAAGAACAGCGAGAAGCACACCTCCATCCAGTGGCGGGACGGTAGTGACCAGAACTGCCCCGTGTTCAGCATGTGGCGCTCCGGTGAGGAGATTCCCGACGGGGAGGACACCTGCCCGAACATGCTCGCGAGCATCCGCTACGCCTACGCGGAGGGCCTGATCACGCTCGCTGAGGGCGTCGACCCCGTCGACCCCGAGCACATGGTCAATCCGTTCTTTACCCCGGAGTGACCAATGACGAGTTCCGCGGAACGGCTTAATCCCGTTCCGCGGAACTCGTCGTTCCCGCGCCCTTTTCGACCCGATAGGCTTTCCCCATGACTGACACCCCCGAGCTGGGCTCCTTCGTGCGTGAACTCACGATCGCGGACGTGATCGAGGAGACCGCCGACGCGAAGTCGATAGTCTTCGACATCCCGGCCGGCGGCGAGAACGACTTCCGGTACACCCCCGGACAATTTCTCACCCTGCGCATCCCCAGTGACCAGACCGGTTCCGTGGCGCGCTGCTACTCCCTGTCGAGCTCCCCCACCGAGGACACCAAGCTCAAGGTCACCGTAAAGAGAACGGTCGACGGGTACGGCTCCAACTGGCTCTGCGACAACGCCGAAGCCGGCATGGCCATGCACGTCCTGGCTCCGTCCGGCATCTTCACGCCCAAGAACCTGGACCAGGACTTCATCCTCCTGGCAGCCGGCTCGGGCATCACCCCGGTGATGTCCATCCTCCGGTCAGCTCTCGCGCAGGGCACCGGCCACATCGTTATGGTGTACGCCAACCGCGACGAGAAGTCGGTCATATTCAAGGACGAGCTGCAAAAACTCGCGCGGGAGAATCCCAGGCGTCTCACCGTCCTGCACTGGCTGGAGTCAGTCGCCGGCATTCCCACCGCGGAGATGATCGGCAACCTCCTCCAGCCGGTGGCCGCCAAGCGGCACTCCTACATCTGTGGCCCGGCCCCGTTCATGGAGACCGTGAAGGACGGACTGCGCCGCTCAGGCGCCGACATGCATCTCATCCACACCGAGGTGTTCTCTTCCATCGAGGGTGACCCGTTCGCCGAGATCGTCATCGATGACACCCCGGCAGAGGACGGCTCGGGGCCCGCCACCGCGACCGTCGAGCTGGACGACGAAGTCCACGAGGTCGAGTGGCCCCGTAACACCCCACTTCTCGACGTGCTGCTCTCCAAAGGCATCCAGGCGCCGTTCTCGTGCCGTAAGGGCGAGTGCTCAGCCTGCGCATGCATCCTCAAGTCCGGCGAGGTGGAGATGATCCACAACGGCATCCTCGACCCTGAGGAGGTCGAAGAGGGCTACGTGCTGAGCTGTCAGCTGCTCCCCAAGTCCGACCATGTAGAGGTCTCGTACTCCGAGTGAGCTGACGCGCCGCGCCCCCAAAATCATCCGCCCGGGATTCATCCGGTGCGGCCGATTTCGGGGGCGCGGTTTTTCTGTGGCGCGGTGGTGCCGGAACTGGCCTCAGGCGTTAGCCTGCTCCTTTTGGATCTCCAGCGCGATGTCGATGAGCTGGTCTTCTTGTCCACCGACAAGGCGGCGCTCGCCGGCGCGGATAAGAATCTCCGACGACGGGACACCGTAGCGATCAGCGTGGCCCTCAGCGTGCTTGAGGAACGATGAGTAGCAGCCAGCGTAGCCCAGCATGAGCGCCGAGCGGTCCACGACGCACTCAGAGGGCATCAGTGGACGAACCACGTCCTCGGCGGCGTCGGCGATCTTGAAGAAGTCGACTCCGGTGGTGATGCCGAGCTTGTCGCACACACCGACCAGTGCCTCAACGGGCGTATTGCCGGCGCCTGCGCCGAAGCGGCGGGTCGAGCCGTCGATCTGCTGCGCGCCCGCACGGATGGCCATGATGGAGTTGCCCACGCCCACGTCGAGGTTCTCGTGTCCGTGGAAGCCCACCTGCGCGTCGTTACCCAATTCGGCTACCACCGCGGCGACGCGGTCCGAGACCTGGTCCATGACGAGCGCACCGGCGGAGTCGACGATGTAGACACACTGGCAGCCGGCGTCAGCCATGATGCGCGCCTGCTTGGCCAATACCTCGGGGGTCTGGGTATGGCTCATCATCAGGAAGCCGACGGTCTCGAGGCCGAGCTCGCGGGCGTAGCCGAAGTGCTGGATGGAGACGTCCGCCTCGGTGCAGTGGGTCGCGATGCGGCAGATGGAGCCACCGTTATCGCGTGCAGCGAGGATGTCGTCTTTGATCCCGAGCCCCGGGAGGGTGAGGAACGCGATCTTTGCCTGCTTGGCCGTCTCCGCCGCGACCTTGATGAGTTCCTGGTCGTAGGACTTGGCGAAGCCGTAGTTGAACGACGCGCCGCCGAGACCGTCACCGTGGGTGACCTCGATGACGGGGACACCGGCGCCGTCCAGGGCTGCGACGACGTTGCGTACATCGTCAACAGAGAACTGGTGGCGCTTGTGATGCGAGCCGTCACGCAGTGACGAGTCGGTGATCCGGATGTCGAGTTCGGAGCTGTACGCGCGGGTATCGGCGTTGTAGGGGTTTGTCATATCCATGTCTGTCACACTCCGAGCTTGGTCTTGGCGATGTCCTCGCCGACCTTGGTGGCGGCGGCGGTCATGATGTCGAGGTTGCCCGCGTACGGCGGCAGGAAGTCTCCTGCGCCTTCGACCTCGACGAAGATCGCGACGCGGGCCATGCCGCCGGTGATCTCGGTGGGCGGGTCGAACTGCGGCTCCTGCAGGAGGCGGTATCCGGGCACGTACTGCTGGATTTCTTTCTCCCGCTTGCGGATGGCAGTGGTGATGAGGTCCTGGTCCGCGTCCTCAGGGATTGCGCAGAAGATCGTGTCGCGCATGATCATGGGCGGCTCTGCCGGGTTGAGGATGATGATGGCCTTGCCGCGCTTGGCGCCGCCGACCTTCTCGATGGCCATCTTGGTGGTCTCGGTGAACTCGTCGATGTTGGCACGCGTGCCCGGGCCCGCCGATTCCGAGGAGACGGAGGCGACGATCTCGGCGTACTCGACCGGGACGACCTCCGACACTGCGTGCACCATCGGAATGGTGGCCTGACCACCGCAGGTGACCATGTTGTGGTTCGGCGCGTCGACGTGCTCGTGCAGGTTCGCCGGCGGGATGACCATCGGGCCCACCGCGGCCGGCGTGAGGTCGATAGCGATGATGCCGGCGGCCTCGTACTTGGGCGCATACTCCTTGTGCACGTACGCGCTGGTGGCCTCGAACAGCAGGTCCGGCTTTTCTCCACCGGCTTCGATCGAGGCGAGCAACTCGTCAGCCCCACCGGACATACACGTGAGCCCGTGGTCTGCGGCGCGCTTCATTCCCTCGGACTCGGCGTCGATGCCGATCATCCACTTGGGTTCGATGTACTCGCTGCGTTCGAGCTTGTACATGAGGTCGGTGCCGATGTTGCCGGACCCCACGATCGCGGCACTGAGTTTCTTCTTCTCCGTCATAGGGACAGTGTCGCGACACTGAACCCACACCACAATCAGCTGTGCCATCTAACGGAACAGCGGCGGCACCGGTCAGGTTTGAGTGTTGCGCGAGCCGGGCTTTTCCGTCCCCGGCGGATTGGTGAGCAGCCAGTCCTCGTCGATCAACCGCTCCAGATGAACGTCCCACGCCCGCTCCCGGATCTCGTCCCGCGCCCGCGACAGTGGGCCGCGGGGCCTGGTCCGATGCTCGTGCCCGGTATCGGTAAAAATGATCAGCTCACCCAACGGGCCCGGGCGGTACGAGTTGGTTCCGAACGTTTTCTCCCGATGATGCTTGCGACACAGGCACATCAGATTCCACTCGCTGGTCGGCCCACCCAGATCGGGAGCCGTGTGATCAAAGGCGATCACATGATCTACGTCGCAGTCTTCGGCCGGCACCGCACACCCCGGATGCCGGCATGTGCCATCGCGCAGCCGAACCCGCTCGGCCAGGACTTGCGGGATCATGTACCGCAACGCGCGGTCCGGAGAATCTGACACACCCGGCGTCGGGTCTATGACCTCGAAGCGAACCGTCGCATCATCGCCTTCCAGCAGTTCTCGGCAGAGCCAGTCGAAGCTGCTGTACGCGCCGTGGACGAACTCCACCCTGTTCGGAACTCCTCGCGAGGCGGCGGCGATCACACTGATGCGGATCGGCAGTCCTGCCGCTGCGGCATTGCCGAGCGAGGGTCGGGGCAGGTCGGAGCCCACGCGGACTTCACCGAGCTCGATCCCGACGTCGGACTCATCGCTCGAGTGAGGGCTCGGGGCAGCGCCTGCGCCGGAGACGACGGCCAACGACACCAACGCATCAGCCCTCAGCTGGTCCGTCGTCCGCGGTACGCCATCCTCAGCAGCGACGCGCGCTTCAGCCTCGATCCGCTGACGCAGCAGTTCCGCGTCCGCCACCGGCAGATGCGCCCACATCGACGCCATCCCGTTCCGCCCCATCCGGAACCGCACCCCGCGCGATTTAGCGGCCGCATCAACCGCGTCCTCCGCCGCCGCGGGATCGTGACGCTCGACAGCCCGGTCGATCAGTCCGTCCAGCGAAGCTCGGGTAGGGCGGTGGCCTCCATTGAGATCCTCGGTGATCTCGCCGACGACGTCGCGCTCCACGGACGCCACGATTGCATCCGGCACTTCGGACAAACGGCACGCGGCCTCGATCGCCAATTGCTCCGGCCACAACCCGCGCGCCACCGCCGACCTCAATCGAGGGAGCCGGGTGTGAATCTGCCGCCCGGCCGTCACCAAGCGTGCCGCATGCCAGCACGAGAGCTGACACGCCGCCACCAGATGATCCCGAGCCCGGGACTCCGGATCAAGTCGCGCATATGCGGGACGTTTCACGGCCCCGCCAGGGGATTCACTCCCTGATTCAGCACCGCGAGCTATCTGATCCACAAGGACGTGCGCGGCCTCCAGACGGGTGGCAGCGGCCATATTCTGCGCCAACGTCGCCGACCGAGCCGCCTCGCTGACCGCGTCTACGTCCACCACGCCCAGAGATGCGGGAAGGTCGAACAGCGAAGTCGTCGTCGTCATCAAAGCACTCCCCCAGCTCGCATCGGGATCGAATGTACGTACGATACTACCGCAACAAAAACGCTCGCACAATAGTTCGAACTAACGATCGCGCGAACCGCTCTTCCCGGTTAGACTGGGCGCATGACCGAACCCCCCGCCTCCCCCGTCGACAGGGCTTTCGACGTGTTGCGAGTAACGGCGGCGGGAAACGGACTCACGCTCAGTGAGATCTCGCGCGAGACGCGGCTCGCCAAATCCACGACGTTGCGGCTACTCGTATCGCTGGAGCGAAATGGGGCGGTGACACGCATTGGTCAGCGTTACCGTCTGGGACCCCTTGTCCACGAACTGGACCCGATCCCGGCGTCTCCGGCGTACGAACGGATCCGGCGGGTACTCACTCCCTTCCTCGCTCACCTCTTCGAGGCCACCCGCGCGACGGTGCATCTGGCAACGATGCACCGGGACGAGGTGGTCTACCTCAACAAGCTGCACGGCCCGCGGCCGATCCCGTCGCCGTCACGGATCGGCGGTGGATTGCCCGCCTACTGCACCGGCGTGGGAAAAGCCATGCTGGCGTTCGACGAGGAGGCTGCCAGCCGCGTCGCACTGGGTCCGATGGTCGCCTGGACCGATACCACGGTCACCTCGGCGGCCGAGCTGGCGATGGAACTGGCCGACATCCGGCGAAGGCGACGCGCGCTGGATCGCGCCGAGCTCACGCCCGGCCTGTACTGCGTGGCGGCACCGGTTTTTGACGACGACGAGGGCGGCGGCGGCGAGACCCGAGCAGTGGCAGCACTCTCCGCCAGCGCGTCGGACGAGAGCGCCCTGGCCCGACTGGAACCGCTGGTGGCACGGGTCGCCGCGGCGGCTGGACGCGCCTTGGCCGAAGACCGCTAGGGGCCAACCGGCGTTCCACGTCCCGCCATCTGGCAGGACCAACCCGCCGGCGTGGTCCCGCGCCCGAGCTCGTCAGTGATCGCGTCGGCGGCCTCGGCTGGGAGCGTGTCGTCACCCGCCGGATAGATGATCCGCTCTTCCTTCATATTGTGCTGATCCAGCACGGCGGACAGTCGGGGCCAGAGGAGGCCGGCGGTGGCATGGTCGCCGCCGTCGAGAGCCTCGGTGATCGCGTCCAACAGGTCCCAGATTTCCCCGTGCTCCCGCAACATCACCAACACCGCGGCCATGAGGCCAGAAGCCCTCACCACCGGGAAATGGAGCACTTCCTCGACGTAGATGTGGTGGCGCAGCGCCTCGGCGGCAGCGTCGAACGCCGGCCTGTCGGCAGCGACCCCGGCGAGCGACGCTGAGAATCGCGCGAACCCCTCATCAATGCGGCGGTGGTCGTGTTCGAGCCGCTGTCCGACGGTCATCGATCCGCTACTTTCGCGCGAGCCGCAACCGCCATGCCTCCGGCCCCTCCTCCAAGTAGGAGACGTCCAGCGAGTCGCCCTCGATTTCCGCGAGCTGGTTCAGCAGCGGCACCGGGTTGTGCGGCGCGACCAAAACCATCGCCTTCCCGGGGCGGACCTGGCCGAAAGCGCCGATCACGGCACCGTGACGAATCGCATGGGGTATGACGCGGGCGTCGAGCTCAGGAAGGCCATGACCACTGGAGGGCTCGGAGCCAGCGGAAACGTCCGTAACGGGCAAATCGTTCATGTCGGATCCCTTCGATTGCGACTGACCCTATTAGATCACAGTATACTTGTGATCAATTGCGTTGACAGCGGAAAAGAGGCGACGATGGACGACGACGATTCTGGAATTATCCACGAGAACGTGCTCGCGGCGATCCGCACGGCCCCGACCCCGCCAACGGTGCGAGAGATCTCCGACTCGCTCGGACTGCACCCCAACTCGGTGCGGCTGCACGCCGCCGCGCTCAAAGATGCGGGGATGATCGTCCAGGAAAATCGCGCGGGTGGAGGGCGCGGCCGACCGCAGGTCACCTATCGCACCACCTCTAGCGGCGCATGGACCGGCCGACGCGACTACCAGCTGCTCGCCTCGCTACTGCTTTCCGAACTAGGTCGGGCCGGCAGCGAGGCGACCGGCGAAGCCCGACGCGTCGGTCGAACCTGGGGTCGGAAGATCGCGAACGGACGGCAAGCCCAGGAACCCAGTGAGCGAATCGTCGCCGTTCTGGACGAGCTGGGCTTCGAGCCGACTACAGATGCTGCGAACACGGCGGGCCTCGATCCAAACGGGAGTGTGCTGGAACTTCGGAACTGCCCGTTCCGCGAACTCGTCGATTCACGAGACAATCTGGTCTGCGCACTCCACGCGGGGATGCTGGACGGACTAGCCGACGCCGACCGCGCCGGCGGTCAGACGACCGTTGAACTGTTCGCGTTCACCTCACCGCAGGCCTGCACTGTCCGCATGCGTGACCGCTAGCGAAATTCCGTACTCACGTCGCCCAGACCGGCGAACTCGGCGCGGAAGCTGTCACCCGGTGTCGCGTCCATGGCGCGGATAGCGGTACCGGGCAGGATCACGTCGCCCTTGCGCAAACGCACGCCGAACTTGGCGACCGTCGAAGCCAACCAGCCCACCGAGTTGAGCGGGTTGCCCAGAACTGCGTCGGACCGGCCGGATGCGAGGAATTCGCCATTCTTGTAGAGGGTCGCGTCGATGGCTGCGACGTCGATATCCGCCAGCCGCACCCGATTGCTGCCCACCACGTAACCGCAGGACGAGGCGTTGTCCGCGATCGTGTCTCCCAGCGTGATCTTCCAGTCCCGGATTCGGGAATCGATCAGCTCGATCGACGGAACCACCCACTCGATCGCGGCGGCTGCCTCCTCCTGGGAACAGCCTTCCGGCGGAATGTCCGCGCCCAGGATGAAGCCCACCTCCACCTCGACGCGGGGAAAGCAGAAACGCGCGGCCTCGATCGGGGTGCCTTCCGGGTACTCCATGGTGTCGAGGAGGTGGCCGTAGTCGGGCTCGTCGACGCCCATCATCTCCTGCATCGCCTTGGAGGCCAGGCCGACCTTGTGGCCCGTGACCACGGCGCCGTCGTTGAGCTTGCGGCGAATATTGACCAGCTGGATCTCAAAGGCGTCGTCCGGGGTCAGATCCGGATGATCGTCGGTCAGCGGCGCGATCGGAGCGACGTCTGCTTCGGCGTCCCAGAGGCGTTGTGCGAGAGCAGCGCGGGTCTCATCGTTTAGCATGAGAGGGATTCTACCTGCCCAGTCTGGCGCGAAAGCCCTCGGTTCTATAACGTGTTCTACATGGCAGACCAGGAATTCGACGTCGTCGTCGTGGGCAGCGGTGGAGCAGGCATGACGGCCGCCCTCGCGGCAGCAAAGAAGGGCCTCAGCGTGGTCCTCGTGGAGAAGGCACCCCACTATGGAGGGTCTACAGCCCGCTCCGGTGGCGGCGTGTGGATCCCGGGCAACTCGGTGCTCCAACGCGATGGCGTCTTGGACACCCCGGAGGCCGCACGGACCTACCTCCGGTCGATCATCGGGGACGTCGTGGCACCCGAACGGATCGACACCTACATCGACCGCGGGCCCGAGGTTCTCGACTTCATCCTCGCCAACAGTCCGCTGCAGCTCGAGTGGGTCAAGGACTACTCCGACTACTACCCGGAGGCCCCCGGCGGTCGTCTCGGTGGCCGCTCGGTCGAGCCCAAGCCCTTCGACCTGAACCAGCTCGGTTCGGAAGCGGACAAGCTGGAGCCGGGTTACGCCAAGGCACCGGTCAACATGGTCATCATGCAGTCCGACTACCGCTGGCTGAACCTCCTCCAGCGGCCGCACACCAAGGGCATCCGGCGCTCGATCCGGGTCGCCGCGCGGATGTTCCTCGCCAAGGCCCGCCGCCAGAACTCGGTGGGCATGGGCCGTGCGCTCATCGCCGCCATGCGCAAGGGTCTTCTCGACGTCGGCGTGCCGGTGTGGCTCGAGACGCCGATGACCGGGCTGGTCACGGAGGGCTCTGGTAACGACGAGCGGGTCGTCGGCATTACCGTCACCCGGAACGGCGAAGAGGTCATCCTCCGCGCCCGTCGCGGTGTGGTCATGGGCTCGGGTGGTTTCGAGCACAACCAGGAGATGCGCGACAAGTACCAGCGTCAGCCCATCCCCACCTCGTGGTCGGTCGGCGCCGCCGCCAACACCGGTGAGGGCATCGAGTACATGGAGAAGACCGGCGCCGCCCTGTCCTTCATGGAGGACTCCTGGTGGGGCCCGACCATCGTCATGCCGCGCGGACCGTGGTTCGCGTTGGCCGAGCGGTCACTGCCATGTTCCTTCATGGTCAATGGACGTGGCGAGCGGTTCATGAACGAGTCCCTGCCCTACGTCGAGGCCGGCCACAGAATGTACGGCGGCGAGTTCGGTCAGGGCGAGGGCCCCGGAGAGAACGTCCCGGCCTGGATCGTGTTTGACCAGGAGTACAAGAACCGGTACCTCTTCGCCGGACTCCAGGCCAAGCAGCCGCTGCCCAAGAAGTGGCTCGAGTCGGAGAACTTCCACAAGGCAGACACCCTCGCCGAACTGGCTGCGCTGATCGACGTGCCGGCGGAAGCGCTGGAGAAGACAACCGCGCGATTCAACGACTTTGCAGCACGGGGCGTTGACGAGGACTTCAGCCGTGGCGAGTCCGGGTACGACCACTACTACGGCGACCCGACCAACAAGCCCAACCCGAGCCTCGGCCCGGTCCGCAAGGCGCCGTACTACGCCGCCAAGATGGTTCCGGGCGACCTGGGTACCAAGGGTGGCGCAAACACCGACGTACACGGTCGTGTCCTGCGAGAGGACGGCTCCGTGATCGAGGGGCTCTACGCCGCCGGTAACGCGTCGTCGCCGGTCATGGGCCACACCTACGCGGGCCCCGGGGCCACCATCGGCCCCGCGCTCGTGTTCGGCTACCTGGCCGTCGAGAACATGCTGGCCTCCACCCCCACCGAGAAGACGGGAGTCTGACGTGCCCATCGACCTGAACAAGGCCCTCGGCGCCGAACTGCCGTCGCAGGAGTTCTCCTGGACAGCCTCCGACGTGGCGCTGTACGCGCTCGGCGTGGGCGCGGCCGCCGACCCCATGGACACCGCCGGACTGGCGTACATCGACGACTCCGCGCCCAAGGTGCTGCCCTCGTTCGCCACCGTCGCCGCCACGATGAACGTCACCGAGGCACCGCGGGTCTCGTTCCCCGGTGTCGAGATCGATCTGGCGAAGGTCGTCCACGGCAGCCAGTACGTCCAGCTGCACCGCCCGATCCCGGCCGCCGGGACCGCCACCACTACCACCAGGATCGCCGAGATCCAGGACAAGGGTTCGGCTGCGGTGATCATCCAGGAGTCCGAGACGGTCTCCGCTGAGGGTGAGAAGCTGTGGACGGCCCGCTCGGGCATCTTCGCCCGTGACGAGGGCGGCTTCGGGGGCGAACGCGGAACCTCCGAGAAGGTCCAGTACCCGGAGCGCGAGGCCGACCACACCATCGAGGTGGCGAGCCTCCCGCAGCAGGCGCTTCTCTACCGCCTGTGCGGCGACCGCAACCCGCTGCACTCCGATCCCGCGTTCGCTGAGGCAGCCGGGTTCCCGCGGCCGATCCTGCACGGTCTCTGCTCGTACGGGCTCGTGCTGCGGGCGGTCGTCGACAACGTGCTGGGCGGCGACGTCGACAAGGTCCGCGGCTACGGCGTGACCTTCGGCGGCATCTTCTTCCCCGGCGAGACCATGCGTATCCGCGTGTGGGAAGACGACTCGCGCCTGCTCGTGGCGGCGACCGTCGTCGAGCGCGACGACGCCCCCGTTCTCAAGAACGTAGTGGTCGACCTCGCCTGAACGTCGAATCTCATCGATCAACACCCCGCGGCCCAGAGTCGCGGGGTGTTGTCGTATTCCTCGACTGGGAAGCTCCGCAGTCTCGATGCGCCACTCCCTCAGCTCGGGTGTGCGCCAGCTATCCGCCACCGGCGATGAACTCGCGCGTGCGCCCCGGCGGCGGCGGGAGTTCATCGCCGGTGGCGGCTGCGGAGCTGGTTCAGCAGAGCTCGCGGAACTGCTCCACCAGCTTGATGCGACCCGGCGCATCCATGGCCATGGGGACCACGGTGAGGGTGGTGGCTCCCGCCTCGCGGAACGCCTCGACCCGCTCCGCCACATACGAGGCGGGACCGATGAGCGAGACCGAGCGCACCAACTCGTCGGGGACAGCCGCCGCGGCCTCGTCCTTCTTCCCGTCCAGGAAGAGGTCCTGGATTTCTTTGGCCTCGGCCTCGTAGCCGTAGCGGCAGGCGAGCTCGTTGTAGAAATTTTTGCCACGCGCACCCATACCGCCGATGTAGAGGGCCAGATGCGGGCGGACGAAGTCCAGGTACCCCGGCACCTCGTTCTCCTCGCAGATCGCCAACGGCGGGCCGGCGTACACCTCGAGCTCACCGAGGGACGGATCACGCTTGGCGAGCCCCTTGGCCAGCGGGTCGCCCCACGCCAGGTGCGCCTTCTCCGGATGGTAGAAAATGGGCTGCCAGCCGTCCGCGATCTCGGCGGCGAGCTCCACGTTCTTCGGACCCAGCGCGGCCAGCACGATGGGGATGTTCTCCCGCACTGGGTGGTTGATCAGCTTGAGCGGCTTGCCCAGGCCGGTGCCCTGATCAGCGGGTAACGGGATCTGGTACTTCGCGCCGTCGTGGACCACCTTCTCGCGACGCCACACCTTGCGGCAGATCTCGATGATCTCGCGAGTGCGGGCCAGCGGTGCGTCGTACTTGACGCCGTGGAAGCCCTCCACCACCTGCGGACCGGAAGCGCCCAGACCAAGGGTGAAGCGGCCGTCGGAGACGAAGTCCAGCCCCGCGGCCGTCATGGCGGTGAGGGTCGGCGTCCGCGTGTAGATCTGCAGGATGCCCGACGCTAGTTCCATGGTCGAGGTGCGGGCCGCGAGATAGCCCAACTGGCTCACGGCGTCAAAGGAATAGGCCTCGGGGACAAAGGCGATGTCCAGACCCGCCCGCTCGAGGTCGGCGGCCTCGGCCGCGGTCTCGGCGAAGCCGCCGCTGTAGTTCAGGGTCATTCCGATGCGCATGTGGTCGACACTACCGGGGCGCCCGGGCTCCTTCGATCACCGCGTCGACCGCGCCGCCTTCCCGCACGAACACGCCGACCCGACGACGCAGTGGCGACTCCGTGCGCTCGTATCCGAGAAGGCGGAAGCCCACCTCGGCGGCCACGTCGCGGACGGTGTGCTCGGGCAGATCGACGTCGGAGGTGGGGACGACGACGAGGTCCGCACGTCCCAACATCCTGATCAGTCGCAGACGACGCGTCTGTTCGTCGCCCCGGCGACGCAGTACACCGCGGACAGCCACCGCGGCGAACGCGGCAAGCCAGGCCGTCAGGGGCAGCAGCGCCAGGACCACGAGCACCCAGCCCGCGTTCACTGCTGCCTCCTGAAGTGCATGGGCTCGACCCACGGGCCCTGCAGCGCGAGGGACTGGAGACCTCCGACGGCTTCCAGTCCCCTGCTCCGGGCCGCCGCCAGGATGACCAACCGGGGAAGGCGCACCTCCCAGGGGCGGATGACCACCTCGTCGTCGGCCCCGTCCAGGAGTGCCGCGAGCGCCGCCGCGCGTCGGCCGTGCCTCCCCCTGTACGACCGCTCCAGGCCGCGCACTGTGCCCACCGGGTCGAACCTCCGCATACCCGGAATCCTACTGCGCCGGACCGCCTGGCCGGGCGAGCGAGCTACTCGGACGAGATCTGCTCCTTGGCCCACTTGTAGTCGGCCTTACCTGCGGGCGAACGCCGAATCTCGGGCACATCGACGATCGTCTTAGGGACCTTGTAATTGGCGAGCGACCCGCGCAGGAACTCGGTGAGCTCCTCATCGGAGGCCGACTGGCCCTCCCGGAACGACACCACGGCGGCGACCTTCTGGCCGTAGCGGTCATCGGGAGCTCCGGCGACCAGGGCATCGTGGACCGCCGGGTGGGCCTTGAGCGCCTGCTCGACCTCCTCCGGGAACACCTTCTCGCCACCGGTGTTGATGGTGCCCGAGCCGCGGCCGAGGAACACGATGGTGCCGTCCTCGCGGATCTGCCCCATGTCACCGAGCACCGATACGCGGTGCCCCTCGACCACGGGGAACGTCTTGGCGGTCTTCTCCGGATCATTCCAGTAGCCCACGGGGATGTGTCCGCGACGCACGATGTAGCCGATCTCGTCCGAGCCGGGCCTGATCGGGTTGTTCGACTCGTCGATCAGGCCGATCCTGGCGCTGGACGGGATCGTCAGCTCGGACTTGTCGGTGATCGCCAGCTCGCCGTCGTTACCCGACTCCGACGCACCGAAGTTGTCGCGCGTCATGATGTTGGGCAGGACCTCGAGGAGACGGTCACGCGTGGCCTTGGACCAGATACCGCCACCCGACGCGACCATGAACAGTGAGCTGAAGTCGAGCGTGTCTTTGTTGGCCACGATCGCGTCGGTGATGGGTACGGCCATGCCGTCGCCCACGAACACCAGGATCTGTCCCTGACGTTCGGCGACCGTGCGGACGATCTCCTCCGCGTCGAAGTCACGGAACATGAGCAGGTGCCCACCGAGGTTGACAAACGTGAGCAGGGTGAACAGTCCGGCACCGTGCATGAGCGGCGCCGAGACGACCACCTTGAGGCCACCGCCTTCGGCCGATACGTGCTCTGCGACCTCGGCCGGGCTGTGGCGCTTGTCGCCGTACGGGTTACCGCCGGACAGGCATGCGTAGTAGTAGTCCGAGTGGTTCCACTGCACTCCCTTGGGGAAGCCGGTGGTGCCGCCGGTGTAGACGATCCACTTGTCGTCGCCCCGGGCGGGCTCGAAGTCCCGCGCGGTGGAATGGGTGGGCATCTCGGCGTCCACGTCGACCAGCGCGAGACCGTGCTCTGCACACGCGGCGGCCAGGACCTCGGGCACTCCGCCCACGGAGTAGATCGTCCGGACGGTCTCGAGCTTGGGCACCGCGGCCGCCATCGTTTCGGCGAACTCGGCGTCCACCATGACGCCGGACGACTGCGAGTCGTTGAAGAGATAGACCAACTCGGCCGGGGTGTAGCGATAGTTCACGTTGATGCCCGCGACCCGGATCTTCATGGTGGCAATGATCGCGGCCATGTGCGTCGTGCTGTTCTTCATGTACAGCGCAAGATGGCTGCCCGGCTCGGCGCCGTGCGCCTTGAGCATGTGCCCCATCTGGTTGGCCAGATCGTCGACCTGTCGATAAGTGTGATCCACCCCGTCCACGGTGAGAAGCAGGTTGTCAGGGGTCTTGTCCACAACGGCCTCGAACACCGCGGCCTGGTTCATGTCCGGGTTGGTTCCGGCGAGTGGGTCGTTCGACTTATCGGCAACGGCGTCGGTCATCGGGAAGAGTCCTTTTCGAGGGGGTGAGATGTGGCTGTTCTCACATTGTGACCTGAACTTGTTCTCATGTCTACACGGCCTATCTGGCCTGCGATAATCGTTTATAACAGAAACACGTTCTACGGCCAATGGTGGGGTCCCCGGCGATTCGTCCCGCCCCCCTCTCCCCGACCGCCTACATTTCCCTCATGAGTGGATCGCGGTCCCGGCGTGCCGGAACGTCTTCTGACGGAGGTCTGCAACTACCCCGGTCGACGGGATCCGGCGACGTTCCCCAGGACGGCAAGTGGGCAGCAGACCGGGAGGCCGACCGCCCGTCCCACCGGAAGCCCGCACTGGGCGGCCCGGGCGAGCATGGCACCCTGCGCTCGCGTGGATTGGCCGGAGGCCTGCGACTGTTCGTTCGACCCGCCCTCGACCGCATGCCCGCCACTGATGTCTCCCTGAACAGATTACGTGCCCTGACATCGGGCGCGGGCCGGGCCGCTGCGCTCGAGACGACCAACGACTGGTCGTCTGACGGCCCGGTGCCCGGACTGTGGGTGGGCCGCAAGCGGTTCTTCGACTCGGACAAGGTGATCTACCACCTCCACGGCGGCGGATTCACGTTCGGATCACCGTGGTCGCACAAGCCCTTGGCCTCGCGGATCGCTGCGGAGACCGGCGTCCCCGTTTTCCTACCCGACTACCGGCTCGCCCCCGAGAACCCGCACCCCGCGGCCACGGAAGACGCCGTCGCCGGATGGGAGTGGCTCATCGACATGGGCTTCCCGGCGGAGAACATCGTGGTGGCGGGCGACTCGGCCGGCGGCAACCTCGCCATTCAACTGGTGGCCCATCTCGAGAGAACCGGAGGGGACATGCCAGCCGGCGTAGTCCTCCTCTCCCCGTGGGTGGACCTGGACTTCACCGACATGACCGCCCGCGACAAGGCCAAGAAGGACCCGTTCCTGGCTCTCGGGCTCGCGGAGCTGTGCCGCGCCCAGTACGCGCCGGGCGTGGACTCCGCAGATCCGGCCATCTCCCCGATCCAGTACACGCCCTCGCCGGACTGGCCGCCGTTCCTCATCCAGTGCGGTGGTGCGGAGATCTTCAGCGGCGGGATCGAGACGATGGCCGAGAACTTCGCCGAGCACGACGTGATCCACGAGTTCCAGCTGTGGCCTCACCAGTTCCACGTGTTCCAGGTGTTCCACCCGTTGGTCCCGGAGGCCAAGCTCGCGGTGCGCGACATCGGGTCGTTCGTGCGCGGCTGCCTGCGCGGCTGACCGCGCAGGCAGCCCCGGCAGCCACTCAGACGGTGAGCACCAGCCCCGAGGTCGGCACGCCCGTACCGGCGGTCACGACGAGCCTCTCGGCGCCGTCGACCTGGTTCACCGACTCACCGCGCAGCTGCCGGACCCCCTCGGCGATGCCGTTCATGCCGTGGATGTACGCCTCGCCCAGCTGGCCGCCGTGCGTGTTCAGTGGCAATCGACCGCCCACTTCAAGAGCACCGGGCTCACGGACGAAGTCCTTGGCCTCCCCGCGGCCGCAGAAGCCCAGTTCTTCGAGCTGCATGAGGACGTAGGGCGTGAAGTGGTCGTACAGGACCGCCATGTCCATATCTTCAGGACGCAGGCCCGACTGGGACCACAGTTGGTCGCCGACGATGCCCATCTCGGGCAGTCCCGCGAGCTCCGGCCGGTAGTACGAGGTCATGATGTATTGATCCGGGCCCGAGCCCGAGGCCGCGGCGGCGATCGAGACCGGCTTGTGCGGCAGATCCCTGGCCCGCTCGGGAGTAGTCACCACTATCGCCTGGCCGCCGTCCGACTCCTGGCAGCAGTCCAGCAGGTGCAGCGGCTCCGCAATGTAGCGGGAGTTCTGGTGGTCGGCGAGCGTGATGGGCTTGCCGTAGAAGAACGCGGCCGGATTGGCGGCGGCGTGCTTGCGGTCCACCACGGCAACGCGGCCGAAGTCTTCGCTGGTAGCCCCGTACTCGTGCATGTAGCGCTGGGCCACCATGGCAACGAACCCGGCGGGCGTGGACAGACCGTGCGGGTAGGAGAAGGCGTTGTCGGTGCCGGAGGAGTTGACCTGCTGCACCAGTGCCGAGTTGACCTGCCCGAACCGCATTCCGGAGCGCTCGTTGAACGCGCGGTAACAGACGACCACTTCCGCGACGCCCGTGGCAACGGCCATGGCTGCCTGCTGCACGGTGGCGCACGCCGCGCCGCCTCCGTAATGGATTCGCGAGAAGAAGTTGAGGTGGCCGATGCCGGCGGCGCGGGCCACGGCAATCTCGGTGTTGGTGTCCATGGTGAACGACACCAGGCCGTCGACGTCCGAGGGCTTGAGCCCGGCGTCAGCCACTGCGGCCTGCACGGCCTCCGCTGCCAATCGGAGCTCAGAGCGGCCGGAGTTTTTGGAGAAGTCGGTGGCGCCGATACCGACGATCGCCGCCTTGTCGGCAAGGGTGCTCACTGCGGGTCTCCATTCATGTAAAGGGTCGCGGTCGAGGTGACGTGTGCGCCCAGGGAGTCATTGCCGACGATCTTCAAAGTGACTAGGCCGTCTGCCGCGATCTCCGTGACCTCGCCGGTCAGGATGAGGGTGTCGTAGGCGTACCAGGGCACGCCGAGGCGGAGCTTGATGGAGGTGATCCGCGCCTTCTGTCCGGCCCAGTCGGTGACGTACCGCTGCACCAGGCCGGTATCGGTGAGGATGTTGACGAAGATGTCCTTGGAGCCCTTCTGATGGGCCAGGTCACGATCGTGGTGAACATCCTGGAAGTCACGCGTCGCCAGGGCTGACGCCACGATGAACGTGGGGGTGCCTTCGACCTGCAGTTCGGGGAGAGCGTCCCCCACCGCAACGGTCGGCGGTTCGGCCGGGCAGACCGCGTCGGTCACAGCACTGTTCTCGCTCACTTGGCGCCACCTTCCGCGACTTCGGGCATTTGACGGTCGATGGGCGGGGCCCCGGCGGGCCGCCACGCGTACAGCGTCCACGGCTCGGTGCCGAACGCGGCGTCCTCGCTGGTGTCTCCGGGCATGTCGAGGAACTCCACCTCGACCTCCATGCCGATCGTGACCTCGGCAGGGTCGACATCGCGCAGCTCGCCGAGCATCCGTACGCCCTCGGACAGCTCCACCAGAGCGATCACGAATGGGAACCGAGTGCGGCCCGGGACCCGTGGGGCGTGATGGGTGACGAAACTGAACACCGTGCCGCGACCGGAGGCCACGACGTAGTCGGTCTGCTCGGTCTTGTCCTTCCACAGCGCTGGCACGGGCGGGTGCTGCAGCGAGCCGTCCTCGCGCTTCTGGATGCGGAGTTCATGAGCGGCAACGCCGTCCCAAAAGAAGCGGGTGTCCTGAGAGACGGATGGGCGCATGACCTTGCCCACCACTAGGTCGTCGGTGGCCGAGCAGGAGCTCGCCACGATCTGATCGGCGGCGGACGCGGGTGTCTGTGCTTCCTTGGCCGGCGGACGGAACTTGAGAATCCGGAAATCCATCTCGGCCACCACCTCGTTGCCCACACTCCAGTAATTGCGAGTAGTGAAGAACCAGCCTTCCCCCAGGCCGGTTTTCTTGGGACCCACGACGTCGGTCAGTTCCGAGGAGATCGTCACCTCCTCGCCGGGCCTCGTGTAGCGGTGGTAGGTCGAATCGCAGTTGGTGGCCACGACGGATGTGAAGCCCTCGGCGTCGAGGAGGTCCGTCATCCGGCCGAGCGGGTCGTCGGACTCGCGCGTCTTGCCGAGTCCGCGCATGGTCCACACCTGCGCCATCGCGGGCGGCGCCACGAGTCCGCCGTGACCGGCCGCGACGGCCGCGTCCTCGGACTCGTAGATCGGGTTGGCATCGCCGATCGCCTCGGTCCAGTTCCGGATCATCGGCATGTTGATGGGGTCGCGGCCCGCACGGGGGGCGCTACCGCCGGAGGCGCGGACCTCCTCGGCCGCGGCGAGTATGCGGCCGGCCTGCTCGTCACTCATGGGTGCCTTCTCGTTCGGTTGTGGGAGGGGGTCTAGCGGGAGGTGCGGGGCATGCCGAGACCTCCCATACAGACCAGTTCGCGCATGACCTCGTTGACGCCGCCACCAAAGGTGATCACGACGTTGCGCTTGTTCATCATGTCGAAGTAACGCTGCAGTTCCGCGATGCGGGGATGGGTCGGGTCGCCGAACCTCCCGATGAGTTCCTCGACGATCCGGCCCAGGTGCTGGATCTGCTCCGTCGAGAACACCTTGGAGGCTGCGGAGTCGGCCATCGAGGGGTCGTCGCCGGCCGAGGAGACCTGCCAGTTGACGAGTTCGTTGAGCCGCACGATCGAGAAGATCTCGGCCAGGCCGTCGCGAACCTCGGGCCGGTCCAGATAGCGCACCCCGTCCGGGCCGGTGCCCCGGGCCCAGGACGCCAGCGCGTCGTAGTACCCGCCCGGACGACCGGACGGCGCCAGCATGACGCGCTCATGGTTGAGCTGGGTGGTGAGCATCTTCCAGCCACCGTCGACCTCGCCCACCACCATGTCCGCCGGGACGCGCACGTCGGTGTAGTAGGTGGCGTTGACGTGGTGGGCGCCGTCGCAGGTGATGATCGGCGTGAACGAGAAGCCGGGGTCGGTGGTGTCCACGATGAAGATCGTCAGCCCGCGGTGGCGGGAATCCGGGGTGCCGGTGCGGGCTGCCAGCCAGACGTAGTCTGCGTGGTGCCCGCCGGTCGTCCACATCTTCTGACCGTTGATGATCCAGTCGCCGGTGGCCTCGTCGCGCTTCGCGGTCGTGCGCAGAGCGGCCAGGTCGGTGCCGGCATCGGGCTCGGAGTAGCCGATCGCGAAGTGGATCTCACCGGAAAGGATCCCGGGCAGGAACTTGTCCTTCTGGGCCTGGGTCCCGTAGTTCTGCAGCGTCGGTCCCACCGTCTGCAGCGTCACCGAGGGCAACGGGATGTCGGCGCGGGTGGCCTCATTGGTGAAGATCAGCTGCTCGATGTGCCCGAAACCCTTCCCGCCGTACTCGGTGGGCCATCCGACGCCCAGCCAGCCGTCGCGGCCCATACGCTTGACGATCTCGGCATAGGTGTCACCGTGGCGGGTGGTGGCGATGTCCGCCGCCTCCTGCGGCGAGATCAGTGTAGAGAAGTATTCGCGCAGCTCCGCCTGGAGCGCCCGCTGCTCGGGCGTCAGGTCGATGAACGCGCCCTCCGAGGCCGCGCCGGCGTCGGTGGCGGCGGGCGCCACCTGCTCGACCGGGTCCGCGGCGACCGCCTTACCGAGTGCGTCGAGGTGCAGCTGCGCGCCGCCGACGAACCTGGCCAAATCCTTGACCGCGGAGGAGAACTTGAACATCGGGTAGGTGACGTCCACCCCGACCCCACCGTGGAGGTGATGCAGGATCTGCACCGCCCGTGGCCCCTCGGTCGCCAACCAGTAGGCACCGATCGCCGGGTCGGTCTCGTATCGGTCACCCGGTCCGGCCAGTCCCTCGGAGACGCGCCACGCCACCGACTGTCCGATCACGTGCAGCGTCTGCGAGATGATGTAGACGTCCGCGAGTTCCTGCTGGACCGCCTGGAACGATCCGAGCGGCTTACCGAACTGCACCCGGTCCTTGAGGTAACCCGCCGTCATGTCCAACGCGCCGGCGATCAGCCCGTCGCCGTGCGCGATGCAGGCCGACAGGACGAGACGTCGGAACACCTCGAGGGCGGGCTCTGATCCCGCGCCGCGCAGTACCTCGTCGTCATCGACCGGGGTGGCCTCGAGCCGCATCGCGTACTCGGGCACCCCCAGCGAGCCGAGGGTGGGGGTCAGGGTGACTCCCGGAGCGTCCGGGGCGACGACGACGAGGGCGGTCCCCTCGGACGTTGTCGCCGGAACCAGCACAGAACTCGCCTGGGCCGCGTACCGCACGGCGGTGACCGTTCCCGTGAGCTTCCCTCCGTCCAGACGCACCGTGGGCTCGAGCGGGAGCGGGCTACCCGGCTCGGCGACTGCCGCGGTGATGATGCGCCCGTCCTCGATCCCGGACAGCAGTCGCTCCTGTTGCGCCGGCGAGCCCAGAGCGATGATCGGCAGGACACCGAAACCCAGCGTCTCCAGGGCGGGGATCACGACGCCGGCTCGGCCGACCTCCTCCAGCACCACGGCGATATCGGCGGCGTTGAGGTCATCGCCACCGAGTGCCTCGGGCAGCCCCAGGGACAGCAGTCCTGACTCGGCGAACGCGGTCCACAGGCGCTCGTCGTAGCCCGCGTCCTCGACGCTGCGGCTGGGCAGTGCGGTGAGCAGTTCCTCGGCCGGGGCGGCCGTGGAGAGCGCGCCTGCCACGGCCTCGGCGACGGCTGCCTGGGTCTCGGTACGGGTGAAGTCCACGGGGGATCAGTCCTGTTCGGGTCTGGGAGGGGTGTGCAGTAAGAGGTTGGCGAACTAGTCGCGCGGCAGGCCGAGGATGCGCTCGCCCACGACGTTGAGCAGCACCTGCTCGGTGCCACCGGCGATCGAGAGGCAACGCACCATGAGGAACTTGCGCCCCTGCTCGGTGAACTCGACGCCGCGGGTTCCGGTGAGTTCGAGCCCGAACTCCGCAACGTCCTGGCGGTGGCGCACGCCCACGATCTTGCGGACCGAGGACTCCGCGCCCGGGCCGGACCCGGTGAGACTGCGCAGGGCGGTCCGCAGGTCGAGCAGGTTCCCCACCACGCCGTCGGCGATGTGCTTGCCGAGCTCGTCCAAGACCAGTGCGTCGCCGGCGACCCCGGCGGTCTCGATGAGGCCGATGATCTCCTCGGCCGCGTCACCGAGCGACGAGCCGCCACCCATGGCCACGCGCTCGTTGGCGAGCGTGGTGCGGGCGATCTTCCACCCTTCGTTGACCGTGCCCACCTGGAATTCGTCCGGCACGAAGAGGTCCTCGAGGTACACCTCGTTGAACAGCGCCTCGCCTGTGATCTCGCGCAGCGGCGAGGTGCGGATGCCCTCGGAGCGCATGTCCACGAGGAAGTAGGTGATGCCCTTGTGCTTGGGCGCGTCCTTGTCGGTGCGCGCCAGGCACATGGCCCAGTCGGCCTCGCGTGCCAGCGAGGTCCACACCTTCTGACCGTTGAGCTTCCAACCACCGTCGACCTTCTCCGCGGTGGCGCGCAGCGCGGCCAGGTCTGAGCCGGCGCCGGGCTCCGAGAACAGCTGGCACCACTTGACCTTCCCGGCCATGGTGTCGCGGACCAGGAGATCGGCGTGCTCGGGAGCCGCCTGAAGGATCGTCGGGACGGCCCAGCCGCCGATGGTGATGTCGTGGCGGGCCACTCCCGCGGCCTCGAGTTCCTCGTCGATCATGAGCTGCTCGGCCGGCGACGCACCCAGGCCCCACGGCTCGGGCAGGTGGGGCATGAACAGCCCGGTGTCGGCCAGAGCCTGCTTGCGCTCGTCGCCGTCCACGGCGGCGACCTTGGCCACCAGGGCCTTGATCTCCTCGCGCTTGGCGTCGATGCCCTCGATCTCGGAGAGATCGATGTCCAGGTGGCGTCGCCTGCCCGCCAGCGTGAGGTCGGCGAGCGAGCGGCGCCAGCGGGATGCACCACCGATCGCCTGGCGTAGTGCGCTCGCCCGGCGCATGTAGAAGTGGGCATCGTGCTCGAACGTGAACCCGATGCCGCCGAGGATCTGGATGCAGTCCTGTGAGTTACGCACGGCGTTGTCAAAAGCGAGCGCACCGGCCACCGACGCGGCCACGGCCAACTCGGAGTCCTCGGTGCCCATGTCCTCGGCCGCGACGGCTGCATCCCAGGCGAGCGCTCGGACCTGCTCGGTCCGGCACAGCATGTCGGCGGCGAGGTGCTTGATGGACTGGAAGGAGCCGATGGTGCGGCCGAACTGTTCGCGGATCTTGGCATAGTCCACCGAGGTGGTGAGCGTGTACTCGGCCACACCGGCGGCTTCGGCGGCAGCGAGGGTCACGAACAGCTGATGGACGTCGTCCGTGGTGATCCCCTCGAGGATCCGGTCTGCCGGGACCTGCACGCCCTCCAGGCTCACGTGACCGAGAGAAGCGGAGATGTCGAACGGGGTCGCCGCGGTCACGCTGACACCCTCGGTTCCGGCATCGAGCAGCGCCCAGCGAGTGCCGCCGTCGATCTCGACGGGAAGCAGCAGACCGCCGCCCGTGGTGCCGCCGTAGGCGAGGCCCGGGTCACCGGTGACCGCGCCAGATCCGTCCAGAGTTGCCACGCCGATGCCCAGGCAGATGCCGACGGGCAGGCCGCCTTCGGCGATCTTCTCCCCGAGCGCCTGGGCCACCGCACCGCCGGCGCGGGAGACCAGCACGCCGGTCACGGCCGTCGACAGAACCGGGCCGGGTGCCATGCGAGCCGTCGCGGCCTCGAGCATGCAGGCGAGATCCACGATCTCGGCACCGGCACCACCGAACTCCTCCGCCACCGCCACCCCGAAGAGGCCGAGCTCGGCCAGCTGGGACCACAAGGCCTTCCAGGCGTCGGGGTCGTTCTCCTGGGCGCGTACCGTGTCCACTGGATTGGCGGACTTAGCCCAGGCCTTGATCGAGTTCTGGATCTCGGTCTGATCCGGGGTGGTGGCGATGCTCACGGGGTGCTCCTCGGCGCGACTGGGGTGGTGTACCTGACCTACGTGGACACTCCGGTCCACGCTCTCCTCGACATAATAGAACCTGTTCTAGGAAACGTGTTCTAGAATGCACGAGCGGGGCCAAACCTGTATACCCGGGCCCCACACACAGACCATCACACTGATCCGACAGCGCAGAAGGTTCTGGATGACCAAGAGCTCGATCGAGACCGGCTCCGACCCCACCCCGTCGGGCCCCGCCACCCGGGGTGACGAGCCTTCCACGTCGTCACAGCGGGAGCGTCGTCGTCGGATCCTCGACGCCACGCTCGCCCTCG
Organism: Dietzia alimentaria 72; assembly: GCF_000226215.1. Taxonomy (GTDB): domain Bacteria; phylum Actinomycetota; class Actinomycetes; order Mycobacteriales; family Mycobacteriaceae; genus Dietzia; species Dietzia alimentaria. Next base: position 228,475 of record NZ_AGFF01000007.1, on the reverse strand, counting down.
CCGCCAAGGGCGGGTACGAGGCCGTACAGATGCGCGCCGTTGCAGAGAAGGCCGAGGTCGCCGTGGGCACCCTCTACCGCTACTTCCCTTCCAAGGTGCATCTGCTGACCTCCGCCCTGGCCCGCGAGTTCCGTCGGCTGGACCAGCGCACCGAGCGCAGCGCCCCGCCCGGCGACACCGCCCAGGAACGCATGAAGGTCGTGGTGGACATGATCACCAAGTCCATGCAGAGCCAGCCCAACCTCACCGAGGCCATGACCCGCGCGTTCATGTTCGCCGACGCGTCCGTGGCCACCGAGGTCGAAGAAGTGGCCTTCTACATGGACCGCATGATCGCCCGCGCGATGGCCCAGGGCGAGCCCGACGAGGTGCAACTGTCGATCGCACGTGTCATCTCGGACGTGTGGATGTCCAACCTCGTCTCCTGGTTGACCCGGCGCTCCACGGCCGCAGACGTCAGCGCCCGGCTCGGTATGACCATCGACCTCATCCTGGGCACCGACGACTCGCCCCGGCGCGCACGCCTGCACAACGCGATCGCGAGCGGGAACGGCGATTCCGAGGCCCCGCTCGACCGCTGACGACTCCGTCAGGGAACCGTAATCGGAGGGACCTGACGGACCACGCCTGATACGTCAGCCGCCCAGCGCAGCGGGCCGTCGGCGGGCACCCACCCGGTGAGAAGATCTGCGACCTTGGCCGTCATCTCCCTGCTGAGTCGCAGGAAAGAAGACTCAGGCTGTTCGTCGACTTCACCGAGAATGAGCCACCATGCCCAGGCCACGGCGCCAGCGTTGGCCACGAAGTCGGGTAGTACGGCGATGCCGCGAGCGGTGAGGTCGAGCTCGGCATCCATCGTGGTGGCAGCGTTCGCGGCCTCCACCACGATCGGAGCGGTCACCCGGACACAGTTCTGCGCCGTGATCGCGTACGAGACCGCCGCCGGGACCAGGATGTCCACATCCATACCCAGGATCTCGTCGCGGCCCATCTGCCGCACCCGGGCGGGCACGGCAGCGCGGTCTATCTCGCCGTAGCGGTCCCGCGTCTCCAGCAGTGCTGGCACATCCAGGCCCGCGGGGTCATAGAGGGTGCCACCGGCGTCAGCTAGTGCGACCACCCGCATTCCCGCCTCATGCAGGTACCAGGCCGCGCCACCGCCCATGGTGCCCACCCCTTGGACCGCGACCGAGGTGCGCTCGACCTCCATCCCGCGGACATACGCCGCGGCCAGGCAGGCCTGGGCCACTCCGTAGCCACCGATCACGTCGCCGAGCAGACCGCCCGGGACCTCTGCGTTCAGACCCCGGTAGATGCGCTCGGCCGTGGCCGCACGGTTCGTCGAACGTTCGATGGCCGCGTGGTACGACTGGCGCATCCCGAGGCGGGCGAACACCTCGTCGATGAGTTGCTGCGTCACGCCCAGGTCCTCGGCGGTCACCCAGTGCCGGTCGAGGAACGGGTGCATGGCCTCGAAGAAGCGGGTCAGCACGTCCACCGCGCGCGGGTCCTTCGGATCAAAGTCGATTCCCCCCTTCGCACCACCGATCGGTAGGTCGAACGCGGCGGTCTTGCGGGTCATCCCGCGAGCCAGATCCTCGACCTCACGCATGGTGCAGCCAGCGCGCATGCGAGTGCCGCCGGTGGCCAGGCCACCGACAAGCGTGTCCACAACGAGATAGCCGCGAGCTCCGGTCTGATCGTCCTCCCAGTGCAGCCGCAGATACGGCTCACGGGTGGGCGACGTGCCGCCGGCCGGGCTCGCCGCGAGGGCGCCCGTCTGGCTCGGTGTGGTGCCGGGAATCTCGAGAGAAGTCAAGGCGCTCGCCTCCTTGGACGATAAGGGAAAAGCCCGGTTCGGGGCTGCACCCCAAGCATGAACCCGCAGGTGGCACCGGGTCTAGAGGTATTTGGTGGACCCCACCTTTCACTTTTCCTGCACGGTCCGCTCCCCCGGCCGCGTTCCCGTCCTACGCTGCTGTTCATGGAGCCGTCCCTGCACCGCCTCAGGTTGCTCCGCGAACTGGAGCGGCGGTCGACCGTGACCGCGGTGGCCGCCGCACTGGACTACACCGTCTCGGCGGTGTCGCAGCAGCTTGCGCTCCTCGAACGGGAGGCGGGGACCGCCCTGTTCGAACGGCGTGGCCGCGGCATCGCCCTCACCGACGCCGGCCTGGTGCTGGCCGAGCACGCACGGACGATCCTGGCCGCGGTGGAGGACGCCGGCCACGCCATGGAGTCGGCCCGCGCCGGGGTCGGCACCACGTTGACAGCCGGGGTCTGGGCTTCGGTCGCCACGACGCTGCTGCCGGCGGGGATCCGGGTGTTGGCGCGCGATCATCCGGGCATCGCGGTGCGTTCTCGGGAACTCGCGCCGGAAGACACAACCGGAGCGGTCCGCGACGGCTCGCTCGACCTGTCGTTCGTACTCGACTACTCCACCTACCTGATGGCGGACGTGCCCGATCTCGCGCGCGTACCGATCGCGGTAGAGACCCTGCATGCGGTGGTCCCCCGCGGTTCGTTGCAGTCCGAGAAGGCCTCCCTGGCCGATCTGGCCGCTGCTCCTTGGGTGATCGCCCACCCGCGCTCGCACTACGGGCGGGCTGTCCGTATCGCCTGCCGGGACGCCGGTTTCGAACCCGATGTCCGCCACGAGGCCGGTGAGCAGTCCACGGCGCTGGCACTTGTCTCAGCCGGTCTCGGCGTGACCCTCGCCTCCGACCTGGGTCTGAGCACATCCTCGGCGAACGTCGACGTGCTCCCGTTGAGCGATCCCCTTACCAGGACCGTGTCCATCACGCACCGCATACGGGACGGTCGCCGCGGGCCGTTGCAGGCCTTCATCGAAGCGTTCAGGGAGGCCGCGCTTGAGCTGGGACTGGCGCCGCCCGAGCGCCTGGCCTGAGCCGGATCGGGGCTGGATCAGGGCCGGCGGGCGAGGAATTCCGGCCTCGGCGGGGTCCCCGCGTACGGCTCGGACAGCCCGTTCTCCACGCTGTTGAACACCACAAAGACGTTCGCTCGCGGGATCGGCGTGATGTTGCCGCCGGAGGCGTGCAGGGCGTTGCAGTCGAACATGGTCATGGACCCGGCGCCGCCGGTGAGGACGTCGAGTCCGTGCGAGCGGTACAACTCGGCGATGTGCTCCTCCGACGGCACGCCCACCCGGGGCGTGGTGGAGACGAGCGACTCCCGGTAGTAGTCATCCGGGGTTTCGCCAGCGCACTGGACGAAGTATTTCTGGGTGCCGGGCATGATCATCAGCGGCCCGTTGTAGACCTCGTTGCGGGTCAGCGCGAGCGAGGCGCTGCAGGCGCGTGGTCGGGGCATGCCGTCCTCGGCGTGCCAGGTCTCGAAATCCGAGTGCCAGTAGAAGGCGCCGCCCGCGAAGCCCGGCTTGTAGTTGAGGCGGCTCTGGTGGACGTAGACGTCGGAGCCGAGGATCTCGCGGGCCAGCTCGATGGCGCCGGAGCGGTTGACCGCCTCCCACACCACGTCGCTCAGCTCGTGCACGTCGAAGATCGAGCGCACTGCCTCACTGCCGGACTCGCGGATGACGCGGGGGTCGTCGGCCATGGCGGGGTCAGAGCCGATCCGCCGCATCTCCTCGAGGCAGGCATCGACCTGCGCGCCGTCGAGAGCGCCCTCACGCTGGATGTATCCGCGGTCGGCGAAGCGGGCGATCTCGGGGTCGTCGGTCCCGGACCACACCACCGGGTCCGGACGGTCGAGGATGGCCGGAGCTCCGCTCACACGGGTTGTGTAGTCATCGACGGCCAGTGTCATGGTTCTCCTCTCGGTCGGTGACGCTTACTTTTCGCGTCCTGAATCCGACCGTAGAAGGGGCTGTGAACACTGACAACCGGTCAGCCGCTCGCGTATCCTCGACCCTTGTCGATCGCCGGGCCCGGGTCGCCGCCGGACAGCCATGTGCGCAGGTGGCGGCGGAACTGCTCGGAGAGGGTGTCACGCCAGCCGGTCACGTCACCAGACATGTGCGGGCTGATGTACGCGCCCTCGAGCGTCCAGAGCGGGTCCGCCTCGGGGAGGGGCTCGACGACGAGGACGTCCAGATGCGCCTCGAGCCTGCCGGTCGCGATCTCGTCCGAGAGCGCCTGCTGGTCCACGAGCTCACCGCGGCCCACGTTCACCACGTGGGCGCCGTCGGGCAATGCCGCGAGCTCGGCGGGCCCGAGCATCCCGCGTGTGGCGTCGGTCAGGGGTGCCACCATCACGAGGTGGTCCACCTCGCCCAGGTGCTCGGCCAGGCGGGCCGAATCCAGGACGGTGCCGAAGTCCTCGTCGTCGTCACGCTGTCTCCGCCCCGCCCCGCGGACGTCGAGCCCGACCGCCCGGAGGAGACGCGCGGTGGCCCGTCCGATCCCGCCGGTTCCCACCACCAGTGCCCGCCGGCCCGCGACCCGGGTGGTCTCGCGATGACGCCAGACGCCCGCCCGCTGCAGGGCCTCGGTCTGGTGCAGGAGCTTGTCGTGGGCCATGACGCAGGCCAGCACATACTCGGCGATGGGCCCGTCGAACACGCCCTTGGCATTGGTCACCAGGACGTCGGAGTCTCTCAATTCGTCGAATAGCAGCTTGTCCACCCCGGCGGCGGCCACGTGAATCCAGCGCAGGGCGTCGGCGGCGTGCCAGGCGGAGGCGAGGGCTCCGGAGAAGATGTCCCAAACCCACAGGATCTCGGCTCCTGGTAACGCCTCCGCGAGGGTGTCCGCGGTGCATTCGCGCACGTCGGCGACCTCGCGGACCTCATCGAGGCCGGTCGGTGGCAGCACGCCGTCGGCGGTGAGCAGGACAACGGTGGGTCGGGTCTCGGACTCAGCGTTGGGCGTCATGGCCCCACCGTAGCGATCGCAGCACGCGTGGCACCTGCATCCGCACCCGCGCCTGTACGCCCGTCACACAGGCGCGACTGTCGATGAACTCGCGCGACCGCCGCTGCACACGCGCGAGTTCATCGACGGTCGCGGATGCTGCGGGCGGGGCGGAGGCAGCCTTGACGGCACACATCAACGCTCACGGCGCCTCGCGAATCAAGGATCGTCGGATTGTTGACAATCTTGCCGGCTGGTCACAGACTGGCGATATGACCGCGCACCTGTCTCCCCTCCTCAAGCAGGCCACGCCCGTCGTGGTGGACCACGCCCTGGGCTCGTGGATCCACGGGACGGACGGGCGTGACTACCTCGACTTCACCACCGGCATCGGCGTGACGAGCACCGGCCACTGCCATCCTGACGTCGTGGCCGCAGCCCGCGAGCAGTGCGGGAAAATCATCCACGCCCAGTACACGACCGTCATGCACACGCCGCTGCTCGAACTCACCGAGAAGCTCGGCGAGCACCTGCCGGAGGGCATCGACTCGGTCTTCTACGCCAACTCTGGTTCCGAGGCCGTCGAAGCAGCGGTCCGCCTGGCCCGTATGGCCACCGGGCGACCCAACATCGTCACCGTGCAGGGAGGATTCCACGGCCGCACTGTGGCCGCGGCCAGCCTCACCACGGCCGGCACCCGCTTCTCCGCCGGCTTCGCCCCACTCATGGGTGGAGTGGTGATGACACCGTTCCCCCACGCACTGCGCCACGGATGGACAGTGGACGACGCCGTGGACTTCGCACTGGCCGAACTCGACTACCTCATGGCCACCCGGGTCGACGCCAAGGAGATCGCGGCGTTTCTCATCGAGCCCGTCCTCGGCGACGGCGGCTACATGGCCACTCCCCCGCGTTACCTGCAGGGACTTCGCGAGCGAGCAGATGCGATCGGCGCGCTTCTGGTCTTGGACGAGGTGCAGGCCGGCATCGGACGCACCGGGCGGTTCTGGGGCCATCAGCACACCGAGGACCTGGTGCCCGACATCATTATCACAGCGAAGGGCATCGCCTCCGGCTTCCCCATCTCCGCCATCGCCGCCCCCGAGTCGCTCATGGCCAAGGCCTGGCCCGGGTCCCAGGGCGGCACGTACGGCGGCAACGCGGTGGCCGCCGCAGCCGGCGTGGCGACCCTCGGAGTGGTCGAGCGCGAGGACCTGGTGACCAACGCGGAAGAGCGCGGAACGCAACTTCTCAGCGGTCTGCGGCGTAGCCTCGGCGACGTGGCCCAGATCTGCGATATCCGCGGGACCGGACTCATGCTGGGAATCGAGTTCGGAGACCCCACCGCACCAGCCGGCAGCGCGGGTGCGCTCGAGGCCGCCCGCCTGGCCGGGGCCGTGCAGCAGGCCTGCATCGACGAGGATCTACTCACCCTGACCTGCGGCCCCACCGGCTCCGTGGTGCGCGTCATCCCCGCGCTGGTGGTGACCGCCGCCGAGGTGGACACGGGCGTCGAGCGCTTCACCCGCGCCGTGCACCGGGTGTGCAACGGGGCGGCGTGACCACCGGGGCCCCCACCGAGGTCGCGGCGGAGGCGCTGGTCGCCGAACTCGTCGCGGTGGGCCTCGCGCCCGAGGCCGACCCACGCCGGGTGGCCGAGTATTCGTACGACGCCTCTAACTACCGCGTCGTCCCGCACGCCGTGCTGTTCCCGCGGTCCGAGGCCGAGGTCGCCGCTGCGCTGAAGGTGTGCCATCGGCTGGGCGTGCCCGTGACCGCGCGTGGCGGCGGCACGTCGATGGCCGGCAACGCCCTCGGGACCGGCCTCATCCTGGACCTGTCCCGGCACATGCACCGCGTACTCGGGGTGGATGTCGACGCCCGGGTGGTGACCGCTGACGCCGGCACGGTACTGACGGACCTGCGTGCCGCGGTGCACGATGCCACGGGGGGCCGACTCACGTTCGCACCCGATCCCTCCAGCCAATCCCGCGCCTGTGTGGGTGGGGCGATCGGCAACGACGCCTGCGGCAATCACTCGGTGCGCCACGGCCGGACCGCCGACCACGTCGAATCACTGCGCCTGGTGACCGCCGACGGCCTGCGCGTGACCGCCACCCGGTCCGGCATCGAGGCCACCGATCCCGACGACGACGCCGCCGCCGCGCGCGCGGAGCACCTGACGACCGAACTCGCCGACCTCGCCGCCACACACCTGGCAGCGATTCGCACCGAGCTCGGCCGCATCCCGCGCCAGGTGTCCGGTTACCACCTGCGGCACCTGCTGCCCGAGGAGCGCTTTGACGTGGCCCGCGCACTGGTCGGATCCGAGGGCACGTGCGCGATCGTCACGGCCGCCACTATGCGGATCGTGCCGCGCTCGGAGGAGACAGCCTTGCTGGTGGTGGGCTACGCCGACGTGGTGGAGGCCGCTCGCGACGTGCCCGCCATCCTGCGCTTCCATCCTACGGCCGTAGAGGGAGTGGACGAGGTGATCGTCGCGACCATGCGCGAGCGCCGCGGCGCCGACTCCGTGGCCGACCTCCCGGACGGGCGGGCGTGGTTGTTCATCGAACTCGACGACGACGGGGGCTACCATCCCCCGGGCTCCGCCGCCGGTGCGCTCGAGGCGCGGGTGGCGGAACTGGCCGATCAGCTGACGCGGTCCGGTCACGCCGTCGAGGCCCTCGTCGTGACGGACCCGGTGGCCCGCGCCGACCTGTGGCGGGTCCGCGAGGACGGAGCCGGCCTGAGCTCCCGCCTTGCCGACCCCGCCACCGGCCGGATCATCGAGTCCTGGCCGGGGTGGGAGGATTCCGCGGTCCCACCCGAGCGACTGGCCGACTATCTTGACGAGTTCCGCGACCTGCTGGACGACCACGGCCTGACCGGCGTGATGTACGGCCACTTCGGCGCCGGATGCATGCACATCCGCATCACCTTTGACCTACGCACCGACGACGGCCGGGCGGTCTTCCGGGCCTTCTGCACCGACGCCGCGCGCCTGGCCGTGCGCCACGGGGGATCGCTGTCCGGGGAGCACGGCGACGGCCGGGCCCGGTCCGAACTGCTGCCGATCATGTACTCGCCCGAGATCCTCGGCGCCTTCGACCGCTTCGCCCGCACCTGGGACCCCGCCGGCATCCTGGCCCCCGGAGGGCTCACCGCCACCCGCCCGCTGGACGTCGACCTGTCCCTGGCCGGCGTGCCCGACCGGCGTTACCCGCACGACCTGGGGCTGCTCACCTCCTCCGACGGTGCCCACCCGGTCCAGGCGTGCATAGGCGTGGGCCGCTGCCGCACCTCCACCGGTGGCGTGATGTGCCCGTCGTTCCGCGCGACCGGGGACGAGAAGGACTCCACCCGCGGCCGCGCCCGCGTCCTGCAAGAGGTCGTGCGCGGCACCCTGCCGATCGACGACCCGGCCGTCGAGGAGTCCCTGGACCTCTGCCTGGCCTGCAAGGCGTGCTCATCGGACTGCCCCACCGGAGTGGACATGGCCACGTTCAAATCCGAGGCGCTGCACCGCCGCTACAAGAACCGACTCCGGCCCCGCGAGCACTACTCGCTCGGCCTACTGCCCCTGTGGCTGCGGGCCACCACTCGGGTCGCCGGCCCTCTCAACGCCCTCATGGGCTTGAGGGCCGGTCGGGCCGCAGCCAGGCTGGGCGGGGTCGCGTCCGACCGCACCCTGCCCCGCTTCGCGTCCGCCCGCCACCTGCGCGACGAGTTGGCCCGCGTACCCGACAGCGTGTGGACCGCCCCGCACGCGCCCGCCGGCCCCGATAACGGGACCACTACCCGCACCTCCGCCGAGGTCGTGCTGTTCCTCGACTCGTTCACCCGCGGGCTGCGACCCGGGGTCGCCGGCGCGGCCGCCCGCGTCCTCGGCGGCTCGCACACCTCCGTGGCCTGCAGCGCCCGCCACTGCTGCGGCCTCACCCACGTCACCACAGGCCGACTGGACGCAGCCCGGCGCACCATGACACGGACCGCACTGCACCTCGACGCGATCCGCGGGCCCGACGGGGCGGAGGTCCCCGTCGTCGTCGTGGAACCGAGCTGCGCCGCCGCCCTGCGCGGCGACATGCCCCGCCTCCTCGCCGAGGGCCCCGGCTCCCCCGTCGACGCCGCCACCGCCGCCGCTGCCCGCCGCGTCGCCGCCCGGATCCGCTCGTCGGCCGAACACCTCGGACACCTCGCCGCCGACGGACGCGCCCCCGCCTGGCCTGACGGCATCGCCCCGGACCGCGTGACCGTCCAGCCGCACTGCCACGAATACTCCACCTTCGGCAATCGCGTGCAGCGCGCCACCCTCATCGCCCTGGGCGTGGGTTCCGTCCGCGAGGCCACCGGCTGCTGCGGCGTCGCCGGAGACTTCGGCTTCACGATCGGGCACGAGGCCGTTACCGCGGCTGTCGCCGAACAGGCCCTCGGCCCCGCCCTACGCGCTGACACCGACGCCCCCGTCCTCACCGACGGCTTCTCCTGCGCCACCCAGGTGGACCACCTGGCCGGCACCGACCCGAGCACCGGCGCCCGCGCCGGCCAGCATCTGTTCGAACTCCTCGACCCCGACCCCGCCCCCAGGAGGCAGTCATGACCCGATCCGCAACCGACATCATCGCCGGACTCGGCACCGGCATCCACGTGGACGGCACCTGGCGCGACGCCAGCTCCGGAGCCACCTTCCAGGTCATCAACCCGGCCAACGGTCAGGTCGTGGCGAACGTCGCCGACGGCGGGGACCGAGACGCCACCGCCGCCATCGAGGCCGCCGGCCGGGCCCAGGCCGGTTGGGCCGCCGTACCCGCCCGCGAACGCTCCGAGATCCTGCGCCGGGCCTTCGAACTACTCACCGAACGCGCCGACGAGCTCGCCCTGCTCATGACCACCGAGATGGGTAAACCCTTGGCCGAGGCCCGCGGCGAGGTCACCTACGGAGCCGAGTTCTTCCGCTGGTTCTCCGAGGAGGCCTGCCGCATCCGGGGGGACGCGCGCCGCTCCCCCGACGGTAAGACCCGGCTCATGGTGACCAGCGAACCCGTGGGCCCCTGCATTCTGATCACCCCGTGGAATTTCCCGTTGGCCATGGCCACCCGCAAGATCGGTCCGGCCATCGCCGCCGGCTGCACCATGGTGTTCAAGCCCGCCGAACTTACCCCGCTGACCTCGCTCTACGTGGTGGACCTACTCCGCCAGGCCGGACTGCCCGACGGCGTTCTCAACGTGGTGTGCACGTCCGACGCCGGCAGTGTGGTGGAGCCGTGGATCGACTCCGGCATCGCCCGAAAACTCTCCTTCACGGGGTCCACGCCCGTGGGCCGCAAACTACTCGAGCAGTGCGCGCGCGGTGTCCTGCGCACCTCCATGGAACTCGGCGGCAACGCGCCGTTCGTGGTGTGCTCCGACGCCGACTTGGACGTGGCGGTGGACGCCGCCATGGCGGCCAAGATGCGGAATATGGGCGAGGCCTGCACGTCCGCGAACCGAATCCTCGTGCATTCGTCGGTGATCGACGAGTTCGGACGACGCCTGGCCGAACGGATGGCCGCACTCACCGTGGGCGACGGCGCCGCCGACGGCACCGACGTGGGCCCACTGGTCGAGGAGAAGGCCGTGACCAAGGTCGTGGACCTGGTCGACGACGCCGTGCACCGCGGCGCAGAGGTCCTCACCGGCGGTACGCGCGGGGACGGGCCCGGCTTCTTCTACCCGCCCACCGTCCTGACCGGCGTCGCCCCCGACGCCCAGCTGATGACCACCGAGATCTTCGGCCCGGTGGCCGCCCTCATCTCATTCGATACCGACGACCAGGCCGTTCAGATGGCCAACGACACCGAGTTCGGGCTGGTCTCGTTCGTGATGACCGAGAACCTCGACCGCGCGCTGTCCATGTCCGAGCGTCTGGAGGCGGGAATGGTCGGCATCAACGTGGGCGTGGTATCCAACCCCGCGGCCCCGTTCGGCGGGATCAAACAGTCCGGACTGGGTCGCGAGGGCGGTCTCAGCGGTATCGAGGAGTTCATCGAGACCAAGCTCGTCGCGATCCCGGTGCGCTGAGCCCGGGGCCTCCGAGAGGACCCGGCACCGCCCGGTAGCCCTGAACCGCCTAGTGGTCCGCATTTGAAGTCTTCTTACGGTTGGCTTTCTTGAGGACTTCGTCGGCGGTTTTCGTCCAGACGAAGGGGTGGGATCGGTGGTTCCAGCCGTCGATGAAGGCGCGGATCTTCGCGTTGAGGTCCTTGACGGATGTAAAGACCCCACGGCGGATGGCCTGGCGTTCGACGATGCCGAACCACACCTCGACCAGGTTCATCCACGACGCGTGGGTGGGTGTGAAGTGGACCTTGAACCGGGGATTTTCGGCCAGCCAGGCCTTAACGTTTGCGTGCTTGTGGGCGGCGTAGTTGTCCATCACCAGGTGCAGCTCAACTGGCTGACCGTCGGCATCGACGACATGACGGTACGCCCGCTCGATCTGCTTCAGGAACGCCAGGAACTCTTGGTTGCGATGCCGCGGTTTGAGTGCGGCAGTGACCTGACCGGTGGCGATGTCCAGCGCCGCGAACAGGGTGCTGGTGCCGTGCCGGACGTAGTCGTGGCTGCGCCGCTCGATCAGGCCGGGCTGCATCGGCAAGATCGGCTGAGTACGATCCAGTGCCTGGATCTGGGACTTCTCATCCACGCACAACACGATCGCGTTCTCCGGCGGCGCCAGGTACAGGCCGCAGATGTCGGTGACTTTGCCGACCAGCTCAGGATCGGTGGAGAACCGGAACGACTCCGAGCGCCACGGCTTGATCCCGTAGGCACGCCACGCCGTGACCACCGTCGAGGCCGAGACCTTCAACCGTGTCGCCAGCAGCCGCGACGACCAGTGGGTCACGCCCAGAGACTTCGGCGGCGGCATCAAGGTCGCCGTCACGATCTCCGCGTGATCGATCGTGCGCGGCCGACCAGAACGCTTCTCATCAGCCAGGCCCCCGATGCCCTTGTCCTCGTACCTGGACCGCCAGAGGTTCACCTTCGGCCGCGACGCCCCGGCCAACTCGGCGATCTCCGCATTGCGCCGGCCCTCCGAAGCCAGCAGCACGATGCGTGCTCGCTGCACCATGCCTGCCGACATCGACTGCGAGCGCGTCATTCTCTCAAGCTTCTCTCGCGATCGCCGGGACGCAACATCAATGCCGGGGCAGGTCGATTCGCCATGCCCCATGATTTCACAAACCCAACTGTAAAACTACTTCACACGCACGACACTAGTAGCCCTGAACCGCCCCGAGGAAGCGTTTGGTGCGCTCGTTCTGCGGCGCGTCGAAGAACTGCGCAGGCGGCGCCACCTCCACCGCGACCCCGCCGTCGAACATCACCACCAGGTCCGAGATCTCACGCGCGAAGTTCATCTCGTGGGTCACCATGAGCATGGTCATGGAGGAGTCGTTGGCCAGGTCTCGGATCACTTTGAGCACCTCGCCCACCAGCTCCGGGTCGAGCGCGGAGGTGGGCTCGTCGAACAACATGATGTCCGGCTTGGTGGCCATGGCGCGGGCGATGGCCACCCGCTGCTGCTGCCCACCGGACAGCTGCGGGGGCTTCTTGTGCGCATGGTCCGCCAGGCCGACCATCCCGAGCAGGTCCAGCGCCTCCTTGCGCGCCTCGCCCTTGTTCTTGCCCAGCACGTGAACCGGCGCCTCCATGACGTTCTCCACCGCCGTCATGTGCGGGAACAGGTTGAACTGCTGGAAGACCATCCCGATGCGGCTGCGGATCTGACGCAACTGCTTGGTCTCGCGCGGATGCTTGCGCGCGCCATTGGTGTTCCAGAGCTCCCGCCCCTCGACGAGCACCCGGCCCGAGGTGGGGTATTCGAGGGTCATGAGCACGCGGAGAATCGTGGTCTTGCCCGAGCCGGACGGGCCGATGATGGAGATCTTGTCGCCCCGGTTCACCGAGAAGTCGAGCTCGCGGAGGACGTGGTTCTCCCCCCAGTTCTTGCTCACCCTCTCGAACCGGACCATCGGTTCCCCCGGTGTACCGGGTTCAGTGGACGGTGCCATAACGGATCTCCAATCGACGGAGGACGAGGGTGCACGGGACGCTCACGATGAGGAACAGCAGCGCCGCGAGCGTGAACGGTTCGATATAGCGGAACTCGGACTGGCCGATCGCCTTGGCCACCGACATGAGCTCAAAAACGGTGATCGCGGAGAGGATCGCCGAGTCCTTGAACATCTGGATGAGGTAGTTGCCCAGGAGCGGGACCACGCGTCGGACGGCCTGCGGCAGGACGATGGCGGTCCATGTGCGCGCGCGGGGAAGGTTGAGCGCCGTCGACGCCTCCCACTGTCCCTTGGGCACCCCCTCGATGCCCGACCGGTAGACCTCCGCCGTGTAGGCGCTGTAGTTCACGCCGATCACCAGGGTGCCCGTGACGAGTGCACTCATCGTGATGCCGTACTCGGGCAACACGTAGAACACGAAGAAGGCCTGGACCAGCAGCGGAGTTCCGCGGATGAAGTAGACACCGAATCCGAGAACCTGCGACAGGACCGGGATCCGCAGATACCGGAAGACCGCGACCACCAGCCCCAGCGAGGCGGCGATCGCCATGCCGAGGAACGTGATCTGCACAGTGGTGAGCAGGCCCCGGAGCAGGTCGGGGATGATGCTGATCGCGAACGCGTTGTCCCAGATCATCAGCTCACCTCCTGCGTTCGTCCCGTGAGCGCGGTGAGGAATGACCGCTTGTCACGGGTAGGGGCGAACACCCGCTCGAGCGCCGCCACAATCCCGGAGATCACCAGCGACAGCAGGAAGTACAGCACCAGGATGATCGCGTAGATCAGTGCCGTCTCGCCCGTTGAGGACCGGATGAGGCCGGCGTTGAAGGTCAGGTCGGCCACGGTGACCAACGAGACCAGCGAACTGTTTTTGAGCAGGTCCACCATGACGTTGCCCATGGGCGGGAGCATGGCCGGCACCGACTGCGGGAGCAGGATCCGGCGCATCCGCTGGGCAGGTGTCATGTTGAGCGCGATCGCCGCCTCCGTCTGCCCCCGGGGCCGGGAGGCGATGGATCCGCGGACCACCTCGGAGGCGTACGACCCCTCGTTGAGTCCCAGGGCAAGCACACCGGCGAACAGTGCGGTGAGCTGGATTCCGAAGAACGGGAGGGCGAAGAACAACCAGAACAGCTGGACGACCAGCGAGGTGCCTCGCAGGAACTCGACGATGCACGCCGCCGGCCACCTCAACCAACGGTGCGTGGAGAGCCTCGCCAACCCCAGAACAAACGCCACGACCAACGCGAGCGCCGCGCCCAGGACCGTCACCTGGATGGTGGTGATAAATCCCTGCCGGATCAGCGGTAGGTAGTCGACTATCGCATCCATGAAGCCGGGTCAGCCGTCGACGGAACAGAGTTCCTCGGTCGTCACCCCGTCGACGACTGTCGGGTCGAAGCCCCACTTCTCGAGGATCCCGGCGAACTCGGGCTCGGTCTTGAACGCCTCGAGCTCGGTGTTGTAGGCCTCGAGGAAGTCTGCGTCGTCGGGGCGGAAGGCCGCGGAGGATCCGGTGCTGGGGGCGTCCTCGATCGGGTCGGTGACCTCGACGCCGTCGAGCTCCCGCAGAGAGAGCGTGGGCAGGAGGAACGCGTCGATGCGGTCGGCGCCCAGCGCGTCGGAGCCGCCGCGGGCGTCGGTGACGTTGACGATCCGGCCGGCGTCGACGCCCGCCGCCTCGAGGATGCCCTGCTCGAATCCGCCGGGCACCACGCCTACGCGCAGGTCGCCGCGGTCCTTGACATCGGCGATCGTCAGGATGTTCTTCGGGTTGCCCGGCCGGACGCCGAACGACTCGGTGGACACGATCACGGGCGAGGCGTAACTGACCTCGCTGCACCTCGACTGCTTCATGAACAGGCCCGCCGCGATGGCGTCCCAGCGGTTGGCCTTGAGCCCCGGGATCATCGCGTCGTAGCCGGAGACGATGCCCTCGACATTGTCGATCCCCATGCGCGCACAGACGGCTTTGAGCACGTCCGGCTCAGCGCCGGTCACGGTGCCGTCGGCGGCGAGTTCGGTGTACGGGGGCTCGTTGCCGATCGCGATCCGCAGGCCCTCCTGACGGGCGCGTTCGAGGAGCCCGCCTCCGCCGCCGGCCGCGGGACCGCCGGTCTCGGTGGTGGAGCAGGCGGCCAGCGAGCCGCCGACGGCCACCACCCCTCCCAGCGCCAGCGCGCCCCGGAACAATTGTCGTCGCGTGATGTTCGTGCCCATCGGTGCCTCCGTCGTCCGGAAATTAACGTCCATCCGACGGTATGGCCCCCGTCGCGATCCCCGTCACCTAACGGACCAAGCGTGACCTCGCCGTTACCCCGGCATCAGAATGCGCCCCTCCCGAGCGGACGCGGTCATGCCCGTCCCTCATGTGTTCTACCAGCAGGTTCTTGGCGACGACGGGCTCCCCGGCACGCACCGCGTCGGCGATGGCGCGGTGTTCGGTCAGTCGTGAACCAGCGTCCGAATACGTGCCGCTCATCGCGTGCAGGCACATGCTGGTCTCCACCAGGACCGTCTCGTGGACGCGCGACAACCGGGGGCTGCGTGCGGCTTCGACCAGCGCATGGTGAAAGTCGAGGTCCGCCTCCACCATGGCGGTGGACCGGGGTTCATCCGCCAGGGCCGCCATGGCGTCGACCGCCGCGTCGAGCGCACGCGCCGTCTCCTGTCCCAGCCCGAGGTCCAGAACACGGTCGAGAGCCGCGGTCTCGATGGTCGTACGCATGAGGTACATGTCCTCCACCGCCTCGGGCGTCAGGTCGGCGACGAACAGGCCTCGGTTGCGGTGGGAGACCAGCAGTCCCTCCTGGGTGAGCCGCTGCATGGCCTCACGGAGAGGACCGCGGCTCACCTCGAGCGAGCGGGCGAGCGCCGCCTCCCCCATCTGCGCGCCCGGCGGGAACGTCCCGTCGGAGACCGCGCGCCGCAGGGCACGGGCGATGAGCGCGGGCGTGGACTCCCGGATCACCGGGTCGAGGTCGACGGCGGGATCGGAACTCGTCATCGGGCACCTTTCGCGGAGCCGGCGGCATGGATCCGCGGGGCCGGCACCACGTCGCCGAGCGCGGCCTCGAGCGCGGCCCCGGCGCGCACGACGAGCCGGTCCTCGAATCGCGCCCCGACGATCTGCAACCCCACCGGGAGACCGGAGTCGGTCGTGCCACACGGGATGCTCAGCGCCGGCTGCTGGGTCATGTTGAACGGGTAGGTGTACGGCGTCCACGAGGTCCAGTCGGGGCTGTGCCAGTCCGGGGGCACATCGGAGCCCGCGGCGAACGCCGGGATCGGGGTGGTGGGCGTGATGAGCAGGTCATAGGCCTGATGGAAGTCTGCCATCCGTGCGCCGAGCGCCATCCGTACGGCTACCGCGTCGAGGTAGTCGGCAGCGGTGAAGTCGTGATATCTGCCCAGGGCGTCGCGCATCGATGGGTCCACGCGGTCGACCGCGCCCGGGCCGTGGGGCGCCAGGACCGCCGCGAGCCCGGCGAACCACAGCACATGGAACGCGTCGACGGGATCGGTCACGCCCGGATCCACTGCGTCCACCCGCGCGCCGAGCGACTCGAACACGCCCACTGCACGGGTGACCTCGCGCTCCACGTCGGCGTCGTTGCGACCGAATCCCAGCGTCGGGCTGTACGCCACGCGCAGTCCTTCGAGCGGCCTGTCGCCCCGGGTGCCTTCTACTGCCGCGGCCAAGTAGCCGCCGGGGCCGGGCGTCGTGGCGCGGGCGGGGACCGCGGACCAGTCGCGGGGGTCGGGGCGCAGTAGCGCGTCCATGAACGCGGCGGTGTCACCGACCGTGCGCGTCAGGGGCCCCGCGTGCGCGAGGGTTCCGAATGGGCTTGACGGAAACATGGGGATCACGCCGTAGGTGGGCTTGAGCGCGACGATCCCGCAGAACGCTGCCGGGATCCGGACCGAGCCGCCGCCGTCGGTGCCCAACGCGAGGGGGCCGAGGCCCGCAGCCACGGCCGCCGCTGCGCCACCGCTCGAGCCGCCCGGCGTCAGCGCGGGGTCGTGGGGGTTCCGAGTGATACCGGTGAGCGTGTTGTCGGTGACACCCTTCCACGCGAATTCCGGGGTGGTGGTCTTGCCGATCACCACACAGCCCGCCTCGAGGGTCGCCGCGGTGACGGGTGCGTCGTCGGGCCACGAGTCGGGGTCGGCGGCGCCAGGCTTGTCCGCGAGCAGTCGCGAACCGCGCAGGGTGGGAACACCGCGGGTGTAGAAGATGTCTTTGATCGTGGTGGGCACGCCATCGATCGGTCCGATCTCGGAGCCGTCCCTGTACCGCTGCTCTGCTTCGCGGGCCGCCCCCAGCGTCGCGTCACGGTCGAGATGACAGAAGGCGTTGAGTTGCGAGTCGATCAACTCGACGGCGTCGAGTGCGTCGCGCGCGGCGTCGACCGGGGAGAGCTCGCCGGCGCGGAAGCGTTCGGCGAGCTCTAGGGCGGTGAGTGACACGGTCATCTGTGCACCTTCCGTTGGATTGTCGACAATCCTACAGTTGAGCGCATCTTCGTCAAGAGACCCGCCCATCGCGCCCCGGACCGCCCGCGGCCTCCTACCCTGGAGCCATGAGCCACGCCGCCGTACCGGACCTCTCACCCGACCTCGCCGAGGCCCTGCGCCGCGCCGCAGTCGCACCGACCCTGGTGATCGCCTGCGACTACGACGGGACCCTCGCCCCGTTCGTCGACGACCCCACCCTCGCCGTGCCCGCCCCCGGCGGCATCGAGACGCTGATGCGGTTGGCCGGACTGCCCCGCACCACCGTCGCACTGCTGTCGGGCCGCAACCGCGCCGCATTGGCAGAGGTCAGCGGCACGGCCGATCCGGTGGTCCTGGTGGGCAGCCACGGGTCGGAGTGGGAGGGGGGATTCGCGACCCCCCTCGACGACGACGAGGTGACGCTCCTGTCTCGCCTGCACACGGAACTCGGGGAGATCGCCGGTCGCACCCCCGGAGCGCACGTCGAGTCCAAACCCACCGCCGCCGTACTGCACGTCCGGCCAGTGGCCGACCCCGCGGCGCGCGAGCGCGCGATGTCCGAGGCGATGTCCGGGCCGGCGACGCTCGACGGGGTGTTTGTGACCGAGGGCAAGAACGTCGTGGAGATCGCGGTCCGCGAGGCGAGCAAGGGCACTGCGATCGAGAAACTCGTCGAGGAGACCGGCGCCGAACTCGCGGTGTTCATCGGGGACGACGTGACCGACGAACGCGGCTTCGCCCGCCTACGCCCGGACGACGTGGGCATCAAGGTCGGCGACGGCGAGACGGCCGCCGCCCACCGCGTGGCAGATATCCCCGCGGTCATCCGACTGCTGGGAACGCTGGCGGACCTGCGCGATTCGACCCGGTGATCGCCCCGGGGTTGCACGCAGCGTCGCCCCCGGTTCTACACTTAACGACAATGGTTCCCATTACTACGAGAGTGGTGCTCTTGTCGTCGTCTCCCTCCCACAGCATCCGTAGCCCCCGTAACCGTCGTCGAATGGCGCTGGCAACGGTCGCCCTGCTGGGCGGGGGCGCCCTGACGGCCTGCAGCACCTCGGACGCCGGGCCGGGATCGGACAGCCCCGAGATAGTGGCGTCGACGACCGTCTACGCGGACATCGCCGGCCGGGTCGCCGGGGACAACGCGACCGTGCAGTCCGTGATCGCCGACCCCACCGCCGACCCCCACTCGTACGAGGCCAGCCCGGCCGACTCCGCCGCCATGACCACCGCCGACCTGGTGGTCTACAACGGCGGCGGCTACGACTCCTTTGTCGACCTCGCCCTCGACAACGCCGGTGAGGTGCCGGTGGTCCGCGCCGTGGACGAGTACGCACTGGCCACCGGCGAGGAAGCCTCGAACGAGCACGTGTGGTTCAGCCTGCCCACCGCTGCCGCCGTGGCCGAGCGGGTGGCCGACGAACTGGCGGAGATCGACCCGGACAACGCCGACGAGTACCGGGACAACGCCCGCGGGTTCACCGAATCCCTGACCCCGCTCGAAGAACGACTCGACCGCATCCAGCATCGCGGGCACCTCGAGTACGTCCAGACCGAGCGGGTCGGCCAACACCTGTTCGACACCGCACACCTGGTCGACCTCACGCCACGCGGATTCCTCAACTCCGTCGAGGACGACACCGACCCGTCCGCAGCCGACCTCGCCGCCATGCTCTCCCTGCTGGACGATCGGCGGGCCACCTTCCTGGCCTACAACGCTCAGACCGAGACCTCCGTGACGGCCCGGGTCCGGAAGGCTGCCGAGGAGGCGGACCTCGTCGTCGTCGACCTCGCCGAGACACTCCCCGAGGGCGCCGACTACCTCGGTTGGATCACCGGCATCGTCGACGAGGTGGCCGCCGCGACCGCCGACGGACCGCGATGACCGTCGGCGGCGATCACGTCCGCGGGATCCCCGGCCCCGGACCTGTCGTCTCCCTGCAGGGGGTGACCGTCTCACGCGGCGGCCGCACCCTCATCCGCGACCTCGACCTCGAGATCAAACCAGGCGAGTTCGTCGCCGTTCTCGGACCCAACGGCGCGGGCAAGACCACACTGCTCAAGGTGCTGCTCGGCGAACACCGACCTGACACCGGCTCCGTGCTCGTCGACGGCCGCGCCCCCGGCCACCGCGGCACCCACCTCGGCTACGTGCCGCAGCAACGCGCCTTCGATCCCGGCATCACCCTCCGCGGGCGCGACCTCGTGGGACTCGGCATCGACGGCACTCGATGGGGCCCCGGTTGGCCCGGCCGACGCGCCGAGAAGCAACGGATCGTAGAGGACTCGCTGGAACGACTCGACGCCCGCAAACTCGCCGACAAACCCCTCGGCCGCATGTCCGGCGGCGAGCAGCAACGCGTGCGCGTCGCCCAGGCCATTGCGTGCGACCCCTGCGTCATGTTGTGCGACGAACCCCTGCTGAGCCTCGACCTCACCGGTCAACGCACCGTCGCCTCGGTACTCGATCACCGCCGGCGCGAGGACGACACCGCCATCGTGTTTGTCACCCATGAGATCAACCCGGTGCTGCCGATGGTCGACCGGATCGTCTACCTGGTCGACGGCCGACACCGCATCGGCACGCCCGACGAGGTGTTCACCACCGAGGTCATGTCCGATCTGTACTCGTCCCCCGTCGAGGTCCTGCGGGTCCGCGGGCAGATCGTTGTGGTGGGCGATACCCACCACCTGGTGACCGAACCGTGGTCCACCGGACATCACCACCACGACGACGACCACGGAGCCCACTGATGGACCGACTGCTCGAGATCTTCGGGTCTATCGGCGACACCGAGGTCACCGCACACCTGCTGCAGCAGGACTTCGTGCTCTACGGCCTCGCGGCCATCGCGCTCCTCGGGCTGCTGGCCGGAGCGATCGGCCCGTTCGTCGTGATGCGGCAGATGTCGTTCTCCGTCCACGGGGCCAGCGAACTCGCCCTGACCGGCGCCGCCGCCGCCCTGTTGTTCGGGCTCGACCTGGGGGCTGGCGCGATCGTCGGGTCCGTGATCGCTGCCCTGATGTTCGGGATGATGGGCTCCCGCGCGTCCCAACGCGACTCCTCCATCGGCGTCGTCCTTGCGTTCGGCCTCGGCCTGGCCGTACTGTTCATCCACCTCTACCCCGGCCGGTCCGGAACCAGCTTCTCCCTGCTCACAGGGCAGATCGTGGGCGTGTCCGAGCATGGACTGGTGCAGATGGCGGTGGTCGCGGCCATCATCTGCGGCTCGCTGATCTTCCTCTACCGACCGCTCGTCTTCTCCTCAGCCGACCCCGAGGTCGCCGAGGCGCGCGGCGTGCCCGTGCGGGCGATCAATATGATCTTCGCCGTCCTCGTGGGGCTCGCTGCCGCCCAGGCCGTGCAGGTGGTGGGCGCGCTGCTCGTACTGTCCCTGCTCATCACCCCGGCAGCCGCCGCGGCAGCCGTCACGTCCAGCCCGCTGCGCGCGATCGGGCTGACGATTCTGTTCGCCGAGGTCGCGGCAGTCGGCGGGATGCTGCTGTCCCTAGCGCCCGGTGTCCCGGTCTCGGTCTTCGTCACCACCATCTCGTTCCTGATCTATCTGGCCTGCCGGGCGGTCGGCGCGCTCCGCCGCTGACGCACCCGCCCGTCGCCGGCGCCCGCCCCTTCGTCACCCCCGCCGCTCGCCCGCGCCCGCCCCTCGCCCGCGCCCGCCCCTTCGCCGCGCAGAGGAAAACGCCTGCATCGACCGAGTGGCGTTGCACGAAATCCTCTGCTCGGCGCTCTAGCGTCTATCGGGTGAGCCCCGACCCCGCACCCGCAGCCGACTCGTCCCCAGAAATCAATGCAATCCGTGCCTCGTACCCCGCGCTGACCTGGGACCGGGCCACGCGGATCGAGGAAGGTTGGGACCACGTGGTGATTCTCTGCCACGGATGCAGTGGAGACGACGCGTTGGGCCACACCAACCTGGTGTTCCGGTTCCCCACCGATGAGCAGGCGCACACGCAGTTGCCCGCCGAGATCGCGGTCCTCGACCACCTGGCCGGCCGTGTAGAGGCATCGATTCCTCGCTACACCCACGTGCCCCACGGCCTGGCATTCGCCGGCTATCCGTTGATCAGAGGGGACCGCCTCACCCCGGAGTTGTTCCACCAGTTGCCCACCACAGAGAAGACGCTGATCGCCAGCCAACTCGGCGCCCTACTGGCGGCATTCCACCTGCAGGACACGTCAGCGCCGCCGATGGACCTGGTTCCGCACTCGTACCAGCCCGAGAACCTGGACTTCGTCCGCGGGATCGTGGAGAACAACCTGCCGGACGTTTTCACGGCGGATGAGATGCGCACGGCACGCGAGATCTGCGACGAGGTGGCCGCGTTGCAGTCCACGCTTCTGCCGAGGGTGTTTCTGCACTACGACATCCATGCGCGGCACCTGTATTGGGATCGTCGCGGTGCGCAGGGAGAGTCCGAGCCAGGCCGCCTGGGGCTCATAGATTTCACCGATATGTGCCTGGGCGACCCGGCCATCGACTTCGCGGAGCTATACGAGTACGGCCCACGATT
This sequence comes from Dietzia alimentaria 72, assembly GCF_000226215.1. Classification (GTDB taxonomy): domain Bacteria; phylum Actinomycetota; class Actinomycetes; order Mycobacteriales; family Mycobacteriaceae; genus Dietzia; species Dietzia alimentaria. Next base: position 206,541 of record NZ_AGFF01000007.1, on the reverse strand, counting down.
CGTCGGGGACGTCCTGGCCAGGTATGTCGGCCCGGTGGATGCCACGTTCCTCGACCGGGCGTGGACCTACCAGCGGCTGGCGGGGCTCTACACGCTCGCCGGCCACCTGTACTACGGCGAGGAAACGTGGGCGTACGCGCGGGCGACGTTCGACCGGTGTCGGTCGCCCCGCCGCCCGCGGGCCTAAAGACAGTCAGCCCTTGATGCGACGCTGACGCGAGAACTCGGACAGCACCACACCCGCGGCGACGGAGGCGTTAAGGCTCTCCACTCCCGAGGCAATGGGCACGGACAGGATCGAGTCGCAGTTCTCGCGGACGAGGCGGGACAGGCCCTTACCCTCGGATCCCACCACGATCACGGTGGGGCCGGTGCCGTCATAGTCGTCCAGGGACACATCGCCATCGGCGTCGAGGCCGACGAGCTGCGCGCCCGACTTGGCCCAGTCCAGCAGTGTGCGGTTGAGGTTGGTGGCCCGGGCGACGGGCAGCCGCGCCGCGGCTCCGGCAGAGGTCCGCCAGGCCACCGCGGTGATCGAGGCACTACGTCGCTCCGGGATCAGCACACCATGACCGCCGAATGCCGCGGTCGACCGAATCACGGCGCCGAGGTTGCGGGGGTCCGTGATGTTGTCCAGCGCGACGAGCAGCGCGGGTCGCGACGAGTGCATGGCGCTCTCGATAAGGTCGTTCGGGTCCGCGTACTCGTAAGCCGGGACCTGCAGTCCGATCCCCTGGTGCATGCCGTTGGACGTCATGCGGTCGAGATCATTGCGCGGCACCTCGAGAATCGAGATCCCCTTGTCGGCCGCGAACCGGACGGCCTCGGTCAGTCGCTCGTCGTTGTCGGCGCCCACGGCCACGAACAGCGCGGTGGCCGGGACACCGGCCCGCAAACATTCGACCACGGGGTTGCGGCCCACGACCAGCTCGGGACCGTCCGCCTTCTTCTCTGCATACCGGCGACGCTGCTGCACGCTCTGCGCCTTGCGGTCCGCCGACTTAGCCTTGCGGTGGGCCGCGTGGTACGTGCGGTCCTCCGCCTTGGGGGTGGCGCCACGCGCCTCGAGTCCACGGCGACGCTGGCCGCCGGAGCCGACGACCTGGCCCTTCTTCGTACCGGTCTTGCGAATCGCTCCGCGCCGGCTCGAGTTGCCCGCCATATCAGTCCTTCCGGTTGGCGAGCGACCACTTCTGGCCGTCCGCGGTGTCGGCCACCTCGATGCCCGCCGCGACCAGTCGGTCACGGATGGCATCGGAGGTGGCGAAGTCCTTGTTCGCCCGCGCGTTCTCACGGGCGTCGAGTTCTGCCCGCACGAGTAGGTCGAGTGCGGTCAGGGCGGCGTCGTCCCCGCCCCCGCCGGCGGCCCATTGGGGATCCAGCGGATCCACGCCCAGCACCGAGGTCATCGCCCGGATGGAAGAGGCAGCCTCCAGAGCGGACGCCGTGTCCCCGGCGGAGAGTGCGGTGTTTCCGGCCCGGACGCGGCCGTGGATCTCGGCCAGTGCGGCCGGGACCCCCAGGTCGTCGTCCATCGCGGCGGCGAATCCGTCTGTCCAGGTGCCCACCGGCACCTCCTGCGCCTCGGCGACGCGCTTGACCAACGCTTCGATCCGCCGGTACCCGGCGGCCGCCTCGTGGAGCGCCTCCGGCGAGTACTCGAGCATCGAGCGGTAGTGGGCGCTACCGAGGTAGTAACGCAGTTCAACCGGCCTGACCGAGGTGAGGATATTGGGCACACTCAGCACGTTGCCGAGCGACTTGCTCATCTTCTCACCGGCCATGGTCACCCAGCCGTTGTGCATCCAGTAGCGGGCGAAGCCGTCACCGGCGGCGTGGGACTGGGCCGCCTCGTTCTCGTGGTGCGGGAACTGCAGGTCCAGGCCGCCACCGTGGATGTCGAAGGTGGCGCCGAGGTACCAGGTGGCCATGGCCGAGCACTCGAGGTGCCAGCCGGGCCGTCCGTCGCCCCACGGGGTGGGCCAACTGGGCTCACCCTCCTTGGCCGCCTTCCAGAGGGCGAAGTCCCTCGGGTCCCGCTTGCCGCGCAGGTCCGCGCCCTCCCCCTGGTCGACTTCGTCGAGTCGGTGTCCGGACAGGTGACCGTAGTCGCCCTCCGGCGCCGCCGACCACGCGGCCACGTCGAAGTAGACGGACCCCTCGGCCGGGTAGGCGAAGCCGCGCTCGATGAGCCGCTCCATGTACTCGATCATCTGCGTGATGTGGCCGGTCGCCCGTGGTTCGGTGGACGGCGGCAGCACGCCGAGCGCGTCGTAGGCGCGGGTGAACTCGCGTTCGTGGGTGGCGACCCACTCCCACCACGGACGACCGTTCTCGGCAGCCTTGGTGAGGATCTTGTCGTCGATATCGGTCACGTTCCGCACGAACGCCACGTCGAGTCCGGAGGCCTGGAGCCAGCGGCGCAGCACGTCAAAGGCCACGCCGGAGCGGACGTGCCCGATGTGTGGGACCGATTGCGGGGTGGCGCCACACAGGTATACGGACGCGTGACCCTGACGGACCGGGGTGAATTCCCGGAGGGAGCGGGTGGCGGTGTCGTACAGATGGAGCGTCACGGTGGCCGAGTCTACCGGTGACGGGGCCGTCCGCCCGCCTCGTCGCGCGCGGTGTGGGGCAGTCAGGCGCGGTAAACCAGCGCGGTGGCGACCGCGGAGACACCCTCAGCGCGGCCGGTGAAGCCCAGACCATCGGTGGTGGTGGCGGAGACGGAGACGGGGGCGCCAATGATCTCCGACAACCGCTCCTCGGCCTCGAGGCGACGCGGGCCCATCTTGGGCCGGTTGCCCACCATCTGTACGGCCCCGTTGCCGATCGCCCACCCGTGGGCCGCGAGTTCGGCCACGGCCTCGTGCAGCAGACGTTCGCCGGAGACGTCGTCATACTCGGGTCGCCCGGTCCCGACCAGTGTGCCCAGGTCTCCGAGCCCGGCGGCGGACAATAACGCGTCGACCAGCGAGTGAGCCACTACGTCGCCGTCGGAGTGCCCCTCGCAGCCGTGGTCGTCGGGGAAGTGCAGGCAGGCCATCATGCAGGGCTTGCCGGGTTCCACGCGGTGCGCGTCGGTGCCGATGCCCACGCGGGGGATCACTGGTTCGGTCACTGGTTCTCCTGGGGTCGGGCGGGGCCCGGGGGGACGCCCGCGAGGTCCGTGAGTGCGCGGGCCCGGTCCTCCGCGGTGGTGATCTTGAAGGCGGCCGGGTCGCCGTCGACGGTGGAGACGCGCTCGCCGTACCGTTCGACCAGACCCGCGTCGTCGGTGGCCACGTCCCCGATGGAGTCGTAGGCGGCGAGCAGGATGGCGGGGGTGAAGCCCTGCGGTGTCTGGACGGCGCGGAGAGCAGAACGGTCGGGCGTGCCCACCACATAACCCTCGTCGTCGACCTGTTTGACCGTGTCGATCACGGGGATCGTGGGTACTACAGCGACCCGGCCGGACCGGACCGCCTCCACCACGCGCCGGACGGGCGCCGCAGGGGTGAGGCAGCGTGCGGCGTCGTGCACCAGGAGAACGTCATATACCGCGGCGCCGTCCGGGTGGGCGGCGCCCAGTGCCGCGAGGCCGTTGCGGACGGAGTCGGTGCGCTCCGCGCCCCCGGTGGTGACGACGACGAGGTGGTCGTCTCCCGCCAGGGCCGCGAGCATCGATTCGGCCTGCGCGACGCGGTCGTCGGGGACCACGGCCACCACGTCGTCCACGACCCCGGAGGCGAGCAGCCCCTCGACTGCCCGCTCAAGCATGGTGCGGCCGCTGAGTTCGACGAACGCCTTGGGCATCCCGGCGCCCAGGCGAACCCCCGCCCCGGCAGCGGGAACGACGGCGGCCACCCGGCCGGTGGGGGCGGGGTGGCCGTCAGTGTGGTGGTGATTCACCAGGTAACGCTGTGTTCTCGGGAGCGAGTCACGCGGGGGCTGCGGAACCGAGGACCTCGTCCAGGAGCGCGTCCGCGCGCTCCTCGTCGGCACCTTCGGCGAGCGCGAGCTCACCCACGAGCACCTGACGGGCCTTGGCCAGCATGCGCTTCTCGCCCGCGGACAGGCCGCGGTCGAGGTCGCGGCGCCAGAGGTCACGAACGACCTCGGCCACCTTGTTCACGTCACCGGAGGCGAGCTTCTCGCCGTTGGCCTTGTAGCGGCGGGACCAGTTGGTGGGCTCCTCCGCGTGCTCGGTACGCAGGACCTCGAAGACCTTGTCGAGCCCCGCCTCGTCGACCACGTCGCGCACGCCCACGTATTCGGCGTTCTCGGCCGGGACCTTGACCGTGAGGTCGCCCTGCGAAACCTTGAGGACGAGGTATTCCTTCTCGGTGCCCTTTACCGTCCGCATCTCGATCGCCTGAATAGTCGCGGCGCCGTGATGCGGGTAGACGACGGTGTCGCCGACCTTGAACTCCATGAGTGGCTTTCCCCTTTCGACGGACCCAGCTTAGCACGGCCTCAGTTCAGGCGTTTTCCGTTTGCGCAGGTCAGCAACCCGAACGGTCGGAGAACTGCTTGGGAAGGGTGTGACGGGACCACTCTGCCGCCGGTCCGGACCGGCCGTGGACTACGATGAGACCGGCCTGAGAGACGACCATTCCCCCGAGGAGCCTGACGTGACTTCACCGAACACTGGCCTGCGCCGCACCGCGCTCGTAGTCCTGGCCGTGGGTGCCGCCCTCGGGGCGTCGGCCTGCGGCTCCGGGCAGATATCCCAGACCGCCAACCAGGTTGCTGCGGTCGACGGTGGCAACGGTTCCGTCGGCGACCTCAACGTGAACGATCTCCTGGTGACTCTGGCCGAAGACGGTGGTGACGCCCGCGTGGGGTTCGTGGCTTCGTTCTCCGGTTCCGGTCTCGGCGAGCCCATCTCCCTGGAGAGCGTCGAGATCGACGGCAAGAAGGCCCAGCTCGGCCAGACCAAGCCGATGGAGCGCGGCTGCTCGGTCGTCGTGGACGCCCGTGAGAACGCCGAGCCGGCGCCCGCACCCGACGGCATCTGCCTGGAGACGACCACCGCTACCCTTTCTGACGCCGGCGACCTGAAGATCGGCGTCTCCGTTCCCGCGACCGTGAGCTTCTCCAACGGCGAGCAGATCGACACCGAAGCCGCCGTGATGGGGGACATCATCGAGGTCGGCGAGTACACGCGTCCGACGGAGTACGTCGGCGAGTCCGAGGAGCACTGACACGTCCGCCCTCTCCGCCCTCTCCGCCCGAGCGGCTGACGGTTCGCCCGTGGACCCGCAGATGCGTGCCGTCCTTCGGCGGTTAGCCCCTGGCACGCCCCTCCGTGACGCACTTGACCGGGTCCGCCGTAGCGGGACCGGCGGCCTCGTCGTGCTCGGTGACGACCCGCAGGTGCGAGCGATCTGCGACGGTGGCGTGGAGTTGGATGTGGAGTTCACCCCAGCCCGGCTGCGCGAGTTGAGCAAGATGGACGGTGCGGTGGTGCTGGCCACCGACGGCACGCGGATCACCGGTGCCAACGTCCACCTGGTTCCCGACCCGTCGCTGCCCGCCGTCGAGACGGGTACCCGTCACCGCGCGGCCGAACGGACCGCACTGCACACCGGGGTTCCCGCTGTGGCCGTGTCCGCGTCCATGACCACCGTGACTGTCTACGCCGGGGGGCTCGCCCGCGTGTTGGCCGACCCGGTGGTGCTATTAGCCCGCGCCGATCAGACCGTCGCCACCATGGAGCGCCATGTCGCGCGCACGAGCCGCGCCCGGGCTCGTCTCGACCGTGCTGAGCTCGGCGGCTACGCCGCGATCCGCGATGTGGTGACGATGGCACAGATGCTGCTCCGCCTCGAGCGACTGGGCTCTGAGCTGGCCGAGCTGGCGGTCGAGATGGGCGAATACGGACGCCAGACCACGCTGCAGCTGGAAGAGCTACTCTCCGACACCCCCGACGAACTGTGGGGGCTGGTCGCGGATCACCTCGTGGTGGGGCCGCCAGGGCAGGACCCGCGTCCGATCCCCACAGCCGAGCAGGTGCAGCTGGGGCTCCAGCGTCTTGACTCCCTCACCGACGCGGACCTGCTGCTCCCGGCGCCGGTGGCTCGATGCCTGGGGCTACCGGCCGAACCCGAGGACCTGGACGAGCAGGTCACCGCGCGCGGGCACCGGATGCTCGCCCATATCCCCCGCCTCCGGCCCGTGCAGATCGCCGCGCTGGTGGAACGCTTTGGGTCTGTGCCGGCGCTCCTGGCCGCCGAGCAGTCGGACTTCGCGGACGTCGAAGGGGTGGGCTCGCTCTGGGCACGCCACGTTCGTCAGCGACTCACCGGCCTCGGCAGCAGCTGACCGACACGGCATCCCGTAGGACGGCGCGTCAGGCTTCTGGTGCCTCTACCACGTTGAATGTGGCGGCAGGGCTGAAGACAGTCCCGACCAGCGCGTACACCTGGTAGGCGCCCACCTCGACGGGCGTACGGTCTGCCTCCGAGCACGAACCCTCCGCCGAGCGGCGGCCGGTCCAGTCGATCTGCCGCGGCTCCGGAATCTCGGGACGAAGTTCTACCTTGTCCTCGTCACGGGGCGTGGTGCAGTCGATGCTTGACCACACCTTGACGTTGGTGTCGAGACGGTAGACCTCGAACGACAACGGGGCCTCCGACAAGTCCCGATCGCACGTCGTGTCCGACACGTTGGCGATGTTGACGAAGAAGCGGACGTCCTGGCCCTCCGGCACATTCGGCTCGGCGGGCCAGACGTTCAAGCGCAGGTCCTCGTCCGCGCATCGTCCGCGGGAGGCGCCACCATCATCCGGCTCGGTTGTCTCGCTGACGGACGACTCCGAGGTATCGACCGCCTCTGACGAGCCGCTCTCTCCGTCGGCCGCGTTCTGCTGCGTATCGGTGCCACTGTCCCGGGACGCCAGGAACAGCGCCAGAATCACCGCCAGGACGGCGATGACCGCGACGACGACCGCGGCGACGCGGCGACGCACATAGACTTCACGCGGTAGATCGCCCTGGGGTTCCTGCACGAGCCCAACTCTATAACCGACCCGCACACCGTCTCCACCTGCGGCGTGGCGTGTCCTGCGAACAGTGGTCTCAGATCGCCACCATCTCCTCGCCCGGGCCGTGTGCCACGTCGTCCACGTCGCCGATCACACTGCGCAGGTAGGCCCGGCCATCACTGAGCTTGTAGGTCACGCCGACGATCGCGAGTTCCCCGGCGTCGATCCTTTCGCTGATGATCTTCGACCGCTGCTCGAGCAGTTCTCCCGTCTCCAGGATGTGCCGCGCCTCGAAGTCGTCGGTGGTTGTGAGTCCCTCGCGTCGACCGTTGAGGATCGACGGCGACACCTTTTCCACCACATCCCGAAGGAACCCGGGCGGGATCTCGCCCGTCTCCAACGCCTCGACAGCGGCGGCGACGCCGCCACAGTTGTCGTGGCCCAGCACCACGATCAGCGGCGTGTCCAGTAAGTGGACCGCGTACTCGATCGAACCGAGCACCGCCGTGTCGATGATGTGCCCGGCCGTCCGGATCACGAAAAGATCCCCTAGCCCCTGATCGAAGATGATCTCGGCCGCCACCCGCGAGTCCGAGCACCCGAACAGCACGGCCTTGGGGTGCTGCGCGGCGACGAGGTCCTCCCGCCGCTGGGTATTCTGACTGGGATGACGCATCTCGCAATCGACAAAACGGTGATTGCCGTCGCGCAGCGAGGCCCACGCACTGATGGGATTGGTATGAGGCATGGCTCATATTGTGCACCGGCCCGCGAAGGTGCCGACCGTTGACCTCCTTCGATACCCCGGCGCTCCTCTCCTGGTTCTCCGGAGCTGGACGCTCCCTCCCCTGGCGCGAGGACGGGGTGAGCGCCTGGGAGATCCTGCTGTGTGAGGTTATGAGTCAGCAGACACCGGTGGCCCGGGTGGAGCCGGCCTGGCGGGCGTGGCTCGAACGCTGGCCCGGCCCTGCCGAACTCGCGGCCGCCGCACCAGGCGACGTGATACGTATGTGGGGCAAGCTCGGTTATCCCCGGCGTGCGCTGCGGCTGCGGGAGTGCGCTGCTGTCGTCGTCGAGAAGTTCGGCGGCGAGGTTCCCACCGAGGTCGACGACCTGCTCTCCCTCCCCGGCGTCGGCGACTACACCGCGCGCGCCGTGGCCTGCTTCGCGCACGGGCAGGCCGTCCCGGTGGTCGACACCAATGTGCGGCGCGTGGTCGCGCGCGCGGTCAACGGGGTGGCCGAGGCCGGGCCGCCGTCCAACCGTCGCGATCACGCCGCCGTCGAGGCCCTGCTCCCCGCAGGGCGGGAGGACGCGGTGGCGTTCTCCGTGGCGATCATGGAGCTGGGGGCGCTCGTGTGCACCGCGCGCTCTCCTGACTGCGACGTCTGCCCGATCGCTTCATCGTGCGCGTGGGTCGCCGCCGGCCGCCCGGCCTGGGACGGCCCGCGGCGCCGGACGCAGACCTACGCCGGCACCGACCGCCAGGTCCGCGGGATGCTGCTCGACGTCCTGCGCGACGGCGACGGCACTGCGACCGCCGCGCGGCTCGACGCGGTCTGGCCGGATGAGGCCCAGCGGGCGCGCGCGCTGGCCTCGCTTGTCGGCGATGGGCTGGTCGAGCGCTCCGACGGTCTGTACTCGCTTCCGACCTGAGCGCGACTGAGGGTAGCCTGACCTATATGGCCGTCGTGAAGATCAATGCCCTCAATGTCCCGCCGCAGGCCGGCTCCGAGCTCGAGCGCCGCTTCTCCGAGCGCGCGCACACCGTCGAGAACTCCCCCGGATTCCTCGGTTTCCAACTGCTGCGCCCCACCGGCGGCGAGACCCGGTACTTCGTCGTCACCACCTGGGAGGACGAGGAGTCGTTCGCCGCGTGGCGTGACGGCGACGCCCGCGCCGCACACAAGGGCGAGCACGGCAAGCCTGTCGCGGAGGGCGCGAACCTGTTGGAGTTCGACGTGGTGATGGACGTCAAGCCGTCCGCCTGACCGGCCGGTAGCCCCTCGTCCCATGGACCGGATCGCGCAGCAACCTTTCGGCATCGCCTTTGCCGCACTCTTCGTGATAGTCATGCTGCGCGCCAATGCCACCTACTGGTTAGGCCGTGGAGCCTTCGGCGGAGGCCACCTCAGTCGGCGATTTTCCCACCGTCTCGAAGGCCCCACCGTGCAGCGGGCCCAGCGATTGGCCGCACGGTACGGGGTGGTCGCGGTGCCACTGTCCTTCCTCACCGTGGGGGTGCAGACCGCGGTCAACTTCAGCGCAGGCTTCGCGGGTATGCCGCTGCGCCGCTACCTACTGGCAGTGACCGTAGGCTCCGCACTATGGGCGCTGCTGTACTCCACGGTCGGCCTGGTTGGGTGGGCGGCGATCGCGACAGTCTGTGAACGGATCGCCGCCTGACCTGGCAACCCGGGCCCGAGGCTACGGTTCAGCTTAGGGCAGTGCGCCCACCACGGGCGCCAGGTCATCAGCGAACCGCTCGTCCACCAGCGCCTTCAGATCGACAGCGTTGATCTGGCCGTCCTCGGTGAACACGTCGGCCAGTTCCTGTTCGCTGGCGATCGTGTCCGCCAGCGCGACCGGCACCCGGCTACTACGGCCCTGCGAGAGCTCGGCGGCCTCCGGTGAGATGCCCACCGCCTTTCCGTAGTAGTCCGCCCACCCGGTCGGGTCCTCTGCCGCCCACTTCCCTGCCTCGCCGATCCGGACCAGCAGGTCGGCGATCGCGGTCTGTCGGCGCGGGTCCGCCAGGGCCTCGTTAGACGCCACGCCGAACCCGAACCCGTTGGTCGTCCCGGCCGCGGTGGTAAGTGTGCGGACGTCGGAGGTGGTCTGGGTGATCGCGGTGTACGGATCCCAGATGGCCCACGCGTCAGCGTCGCCGCGGGAGAATGCCGACCCCGCTTCGGCGGGCTGGAGGTACACCAGCTCCACGCCCTCCGGGTCGACCCCGGCCTTACGGAGCTGCAGCAGCAGGTGGCCGTGGGCGGAGGTCCCCTTGGCCACCAACACCTTCTTGCCGACCAGGTCCACCACGGACTGCACGTCCGAGTCGGCCGGAACAAGGATCTGGTCGCCCTCCCCGTCGTTGGCGTAGGCGGACACGACGGACGCGCGCGCCCCGGCCGCGGTCCCGAACACAGGCGGGGTGTTTCCGGTGACGGCCACGTCGATTTGCCCGGCGTTGAGCGCCTCGATCTGCGGCGGTCCGGAGGTGAAGGTGGAGAACTCCACTTGGTAAGACAGGCCCTCGAGCTGCCCTGACGCGGTCAGTAGCGCCTCTGTGCCACCCTTCTGGTCCCCCACCCGCAGCACGAGGTCGGACAGCTCCGCCGGGTCCACCCGGTCCGGGACGGGCGCCTGGGCCTGCGACTCCCGGCTGGCGCATCCCGCACCAGCGATCATCACGACCACGGCCAGCGCGAAGAGTGCGATCAGTACCGAGTGTCGCCTGCGGATATCGGAAACGGTGGTGGTCATATCGAATAGTCCTCGTCTGAGTGGTCGACGCCCAAGGCATCGAGAAGTGATCGTCGGTGGTGGCCGATCTGCCCGCCGCCGCGGGGTCGGTCAATCGTCTCGCTGTGCGCGACGGCGCCGTGGTCCAAAACGAGGGCCCTGTCGGCCAACGCGATCGACTCGTCGATATCGTGCGTGACCAGCAGGATCCCCAGTCCGTGGCGGCGCCACAGCCGCAGTAACAGGTCGTGCATGGAGCGCCGCGTGAGCGCGTCGAGCGCGCCGAATGGTTCGTCGAGCAACAGCAGCGAGGGCTCAGCGACAAGGGCGCGGGCCAACGACGTGCGCTGGGCCTGCCCGCCGGACAGCTCGCCCGGGTAAGCGTCCTCCCGGCCGGCCAGCCCCACCTCGTCGAGCATCTGCGACACTCGATCGGTCTTCTCAGCGCGGCCCACGTCGACCCGGTTGAGCCCGTGGCGCACGTTGGCGGCGACGGTGCGCCACGGCAGAAGGCGGGCGTCTTGGAACACCACGGCGGGCGCCCCGTCGATGTAGGCGGTGCCGCCGTGATCGTGGTCGAGCCCGGCCAGGATTCGCAACGCGGTCGACTTACCGCTCCCGCTGTGGCCGAGCAGCGCGACGATCTGCCCGCGCGGAATCTCCAGGTCGAGCCCGTCGAGAACGGTGGTGCCGTCGAACTGCCGGGTGACATCGTGCAGGGCCCCGGCCGGGGTGAGAGTAGTGGGCATGGATGTCCTCCGGGGAGTGTGGGCGGTCGTCAGCGGTAGTGCCGCAACGCTCGGGCCTCGGCGGCACGGACGAGGGCGTCGGTGGTGATCCCCAGCAGGGCGTACACGATTAGACCCACGATGATTACGTCGATCCGGAAGAAGTCGCGGGCGTTCATGATGAGGTATCCCAGGCCGGTGGTGGCGTTGAGCTGCTCGGCCACGATGAGCGTGAGCCACGCGATCGCCAGCGACTGCCGTACTCCCACCAGCACCTGCGGCGCGATGGACGGCAGGACCACCTCGGTTAACCGCTGCCGGTGCGACAGGCCGAACACCGTGGCCATATCGAGCAGCTTCGGGTCGACCTGGCGCAGCCCCGAGGCGGTGTTGAGGTAGATGGGGAAGACCACACCCAGTGCGATGAGCAGCACCTTGGGCGCCTCACCGATACCGAACCACAGGATGAACAGCGGGATCAATCCCAGGTGGGGCAGTGCTCGGAGCATCTGCAGCGGCGGGTCGAGGATCGCATCCGCGTAACGAGCCGAGCCCACCAGCACTCCCAGTACGAGCCCCGCGACCGCTCCCAGCGTGAAGCCCTGCAGGACACGAAGACTGGATACGGCCAGGGCGTCCACGATCTCCCCTGAAGCCAGGAGTTCGACCGCGGATTCGGCGATCAGCTGGGGCGCCGGCAAAGTCCGCTCAGGGAGGACTCCGGTAGCCGCGGCCAACTGCCAGACCACGATAAGCACAAGCGGGCTGAGCCACCGCAGCCAGGTGAGACCACTGTGTCGTTGTCGTCGTCGTGGTCTTCTCCCGGCGCCGAGCGGCGGGGGCCCGTTCGTGGTCGGGCCCGGCTCAGTGCTCGTGGGTGCGATTGCGGGCGACACCGTGCCCGGGGCGTCCATCGGGGAGCCGAACGGGGCGGGCGGTGGTGCCACGGCAGGCTGCGAACGTACGGTCGTGGCCACGATCGGTCCCCTCTCCAGTGGGTCAGCCGCCGACACGGGCAGGCTCTCGGGTGTGCGAGGCCGGACGGGCCGACGCGGTGGCCGGGCCCGCAATGTCGGATCCGGAGCCGGCGAACGGCACCGCTCCGGGGTGCTGGGCGGAGCCGCCGGCGGCGTGCGGCGGGGTCCACAGGCCGCGCCGCGCGAGCACCGGGAGCACGCCCTCGCCGAAGGTGAAGGCCTCCTCCAGGTGTGGATACCCGGAGAACACGAAGTGGCTCAGGCCCAGCTCCGCGTACTCCGCGATCCGGTCGGCCACCTCCTCGTGCGATCCCACCAGCGCCGTACCCGCGCCTCCGCGAACCAGCCCAACGCCGGCCCAGAGGTTCGGCGCGATCTCCAGCGAGTCGGTCCGACCCCTATGAAGATCGAGCATCCGGCGCTGGCCCTCCGACTCGCTGGCACGCAGAGACGTCTGCACACGCTCAATGTCTGCCGGATCGATTCCCCGGAGGAGTCGTTCGGCCTCGGCCCACGCCTGCTCCGAGGTGTCGCGGGAGATCACATGGAGTCGGATCCCAAAAGACGGCTTCCGACCGTTCGCGGCAGCCGCCACCCGGACGCGGGCGAGTTTCTCCGCAACGGAGACCGGGGACTCGCCCCAGGTCAAGTAGGTGTCCGCGTGGCGCGCGGCTACGCGGATGCCGGCAGCGGAAGAGCCGCCGAAGAAGATCGACGGGGTGGGGTCGGGGCGTCGCCCCAGCATGGAGTCGACAACAGTGAGGTGGTCACCCGTGAACGAGAACGGCTCCGGCGAAGCCCATAGTCCGCGTACGATCTCTAGGAACTCGTCCGCCCGGGCGTAGCGGCCCTGCTTGTCGAGAAAGTCCCCGTAGGCGCGCTGCTCGCGTGACTCCCCACCGGTGACCACGTTGAGCAACAGTCGGCCGCGGGTCTGCCATTGGAAGGTCGTCGCCATTTGCGCGGCGAGGGTGGGGCTCATCAAACCGGGCCTTACCGCCACGAGGAACTTGATTCGCTCGCTAGATTCGGCGAGCAACGCCGAGGTCAGCAGCGCGTCTTCGCACCACGCACCGGTCGGCGTGAGTAATGACTCGAACCCGTTGTGCTCGGCTGCGGCCACGATCTGCCGCAGGTACGGCAGGGTCGCGGGCCGGTCGCCCGACATGAAGGTGCCGTGGCCTCCGGCTACAAGATTTCTCGAATCGCCGTACGTGGGTAGGAACCAGTGAAAGTGCAGAGCCTCGTTCACTGGGGTGGGGTCGGTCGGATGGTCGGCCACAGATGGCTCCTCGGGTCGATCTCAATGTGGGACCGACCTATCGTGAAGCTGGCGGCTCCGGAAACCCAGAGTTATGGTCACTGCGGACGAAACCCTTAATCCGACTAGACCGATCTGTCTATTTCCTGTGTTACTGTCACCGTCATGCCATTCCAGTCCCCTGTGGCCGGCCTGCGTCTCTCTGACAACAGCTCGGCGCGGGTCATGCGGGCGATTCGCTTCCGGGGGCCCGTCTCCCGGCCCGAGATCGCAGCGAGAACCGGGCTGTCCGTGGCCACTGTCGGACGCGCGACATCCGCGCTAGTGGCCGCGGGCGTCATCCGTGAACGTCCCGCTGCAATGCACGATGGATCGGTCGGGCGCCCGAGCATCCCGGTGGAAATCGACCCGTCCGGCCCGGTGACCATCGCCGTGCACATCGGCCTACATCGCAGCGTGGTGGCGGTATGCGACCTCGCGTGCCGCATCTTGTCTGAGCACGCGATCAGCACCCCCGGCCGTGAACCGGCGCGGATCGCCGACGAGCTGACCGCGGTCGCGTTCCGTCTTCTGGATGGTTACCGCGACCGCCGGCTGGTCCGCGGCGGGATCGCCACCGCCGCCCGGATCACCGAGACGGGGCGGATCGACCACGACCTGCTCGGATGGGAGGACGTGCCGGTTACCGACCTGTTCGCCGACCGGATTGGAGTCCCGTTCTCAGTGGCCCCGCACGTCGAGGCCATGGCCGCGACAGAACTACTGGTTGGGCACGAGACACACCAGGGCACCACGCTCGTAGTTTACGCGCGCGAGCATTTGGGTTCCGCCCTCGTGATCGACGGTGTCGTCCATCAACCGCGGGCGGGCTCCCCCGATCTCACGCACCTGCCGGTTGGGCCCACACAATTGCTCGCTGACGGCGGCAACGGCCTGCTGGACGTGGTCGGCGACTCTGGGGTGGTCCGGGCTGCGGGTCGCCACGGAATAGAAGTGGGATCGGTGGCGGAACTCGCCGTGAGAGCGCGTCGGGATGCGGTCTCGGAAGCGATCCTCGTTGAGCGCGCCACGGTTCTGGGCCGAGTAGTGGGACTGCTGTCCTCCATCACCCGGCCCGATACCGTCGTCCTGTGCGGTCAGGCATTCACAGACCATCCGCGTTACTTGCCGGCACTCGTCAGGGCGACCCGCGAAACCCGGCTTGTGGGCGGGGTGCCAGACCTGCGTATCTCGACGGCAGGAGGACGCATCCAGCAGTTCGCCGCCATGGCGGTCGCTTTGGACACAATTTCCGCAGACCCTACGGCTGCGCTCGCGGGTCGGGCGCTGTCGGCATCGTAGGACTGGACTTTTCGACGCCGTAATGTCCTGCGTCCGACCCTGGTGCACTTTGCATCGCCGCGAACAGAATTTTCGACATCTGTAGCGGGCGGATCGCAGACTTTCGATATGCCTGAATATCAATCGTTGTCCAATATCCGCCCGTCGGTTTCTCACGAGGTCCACCGGCGTGCAATGCGGACGCATCCCGCCGGCGTCACGATTGTCACTCTGAACGGTTCGGACAGACCCGTCGGCTTCACCGCGTCGTCCATCTCGAGCCTGTCAGCCGAGCCCGCCCTGATCAGTTTCAACGTGGGGTTCTCCTCGTCGAGTCTGACAGCCGTGCTCGAGGCCCGCACCGCTGTCGTGCATCTGCTCGGCGAAGGAGATGAGCACCTGGCGCTCCGTTTTGCCGGCCCGTCGCATCTGCGGTTCGCCGACACGGCGCTGTGGACCCGTACAGAGACTGGTGAACCACTGCTCCGCGGCGGAAGAATCCGGCTCCGGGTCGCCTTGGACCGTCTTGTGCCCGCTGGCGATCACGTCCTGGTGATCGCTCGCTTGCTCGACGCCTGGTTCGACGAGGAGCCCGCCGACCCCTTAGTGATCCTCGATGGCGACTTCCGTTCGGTATCGAGTTCCACTCGCTAGTCGCGAGCCACCTCCAGCTCGGCGAGCTCGACACGTCGCTGCGTTCAACCTCGCTAAGCCCCAAGCCGTGCGGCTCCGGACCGTCCCAGAGCAGCGCCGGCTTTGTGGAGTCCTTCGGTTCGAGACTATTGGGCGCCGGGCAGCCGCGGCTTGACGAGCATCGGAGGCGGCCGGGGGCGGCGGCGAAGGGAGCGGCAGCCAAGTGGGGACGACCCCCGCCGGTGAAGGCGGGGGTCGTCCGTAGCGACTATCCCCGTGGCGATCAGCTGGTGGCCGGAGCCGCTCCGCCGCTGCCCGCAGGACCACCGGTGGAGCCTCCACCGAAGCCACCCGAGCTCGGCGGGAGCGAGTCACCCGGGCCGGCCTCGCCGGTGGGGGCAACGCTGGCAGTGATCTCCTCACCCTCGCGCTCGCTCTTGTCGCCGTCCGGACGTGGGGCGCCGGAGAACGTGAACTTGGCGTTTTCGGTCTTGTCCGACTCGCCGTCCCAACCCTCGACGTCCACCGAGACCAGTTCGCCGGCCGCGACCTCGCCGAAGAGGATCTTCTCGGACAGCGTGTCCTCGATCTCGCGCTGGATGGTGCGACGTAGCGGCCGCGCGCCCAGCACCGGGTCGAACCCGCGCTTGGCGAGCAGTTGCTTGGCCCGGTCGGTGACCTCGATCGTCATGTCCTTGGCCTTGAGAGCCACGCCCACGCGACTGACCATGAGGTCGACCATCTGGACGATCTGCTCCTGCGTGAGCTGGTGGAAGACCACGATCTCGTCGATGCGGTTGAGGAACTCGGGCCGGAAGTGCTTCTTGAGCTCGTCGTTGACCTTCTGCTTCATCCGCTCGTAGGCGTCCTCGGTGTTGTCGGAGGACTGGAAGCCCATTCCGACAGCCTTGGAGATGTCCCTGGTGCCCAGGTTGGAAGTGAAGATCAGGACGGTATTTTTGAAGTCGACCATGCGGCCCTGGCCGTCGGTGAGACGACCATCCTCGAGCACCTGCAGGAGGGTGTTGTAGATCTCGGTGTGGGCCTTCTCGATCTCGTCGAACAGAACCACCGAGAACGGCTTGCGCCGCACCTTCTCCGTGAGCTGGCCGCCCTCCTCGTAGCCGACGTAACCGGGGGGTGCACCGAACAGACGCGAAGCCGTGAAGCGGTCGTGGAACTCGCCCATGTCGATCTGGATGAGCGCGTCGTCCTCACCGAAGAGGAAGTTCGCCAGCGCCTTGGACAGCTCCGTCTTACCGACACCGGACGGGCCGGCGAAGATGAACGAACCCGACGGACGCTTGGGGTCCTTGAGGCCGGCGCGCGTACGACGAATGGCACGCGAGACCGCCTTGATGGCCTCATCCTGGCCGATGATCCGCTTGGACAGCTCCTCCTCCATGCGGAGTAGACGCGTGGTCTCCTCCTCGGTGAGCTTGAAGACGGGGATGCCGGTCCAGTTGCCCAGGACCTCGGCGATCTGCTCCTCGTCCACCACCGCGGCCACGTCCATGTCGCCCGCACGCCACTGCTTCTCACGCTCGGAACGCTCCGCGATGAGCTTCTTCTCCGTGTCGCGCAGCCCCGCGGCCTTCTCGAAGTCCTGCGCGTCGATCGCGGACTCCTTCTCGCGGCGTGCCTCCGCGATCTTCTCGTCGAACTCGCGCAGGTCCGGCGGGGCCGTCATCCGCTTGATACGCATGCGGGCGCCGGCCTCGTCGATGAGGTCGATGGCCTTGTCCGGCAGGAACCGGTCGTTGATGTACCGGTCCGCCAGTTGGGCGGCTGCCGCCAAGGCGGCGTCGGTGATGGTGACACGATGGTGCGCCTCGTACCGGTCGCGCAGTCCCTTGAGGATCTCAATGGACAGCTCGACTCCGGGCTCCGGAACCTGCACCGGCTGGAAACGACGCTCGAGCGCGGCGTCCTTCTCGATGTGCTTGCGGTACTCGTCCAGCGTGGTGGCGCCGATGGTCTGCAATTCGCCACGCGCCAGCTTGGGCTTGAGGATCGACGCGGCGTCGATCGCGCCTTCTGCGGCACCCGCCCCGACGAGCGTGTGGATCTCGTCGATGAACAGGATGATGTCGCCGCGCTGGTTGATCTCCTTGAGCACTTTCTTGAGGCGCTCTTCGAAGTCACCGCGGTAACGAGAACCGGCGACGAGCGAACCCAGGTCAAGCGAGTAGAGCTGCTTGTCCTTGAGCGTCTCGGGGACCTCGTTGTTGACGATGGCCTGGGCCAGGCCCTCGACGACGGCGGTCTTGCCGACGCCGGGCTCACCGATGAGCACCGGGTTGTTCTTGGTGCGCCGGGAGAGCACCTGCATAATGCGCTCCACCTCCTTGGCGCGGCCGACGACGGGGTCGAGCTTGCCCTCCATCGCGGCCTGGGTGAGGTTACGACCGAACTGGTCAAGCACAGTCGACGACGACGGCGTGCCAGACTCGCGGCCACCGGCGCCGGCGGGCGCACCCGTGGCCTCGGCTTCCTTACCCTGGTAACCCGACAGCAGCTGGATGACCTGCTGGCGGACTCGCGTGAGGTCGGCGCCGAGCTTGACCAGCACCTGGGCTGCGACGCCCTCGCCCTCGCGGATGAGACCGAGCAGGATGTGCTCCGTCCCGATGTAATTGTGGCCGAGCTGCAGCGCCTCGCGCAGGCTCAGTTCCAGCACCTTCTTGGCACGCGGCGTGAACGGGATATGCCCGCTCGGGGCCTGCTGCCCCTGGCCGATGATCTCCTCGACCTGGCTCCGCACCGCCTCGAGCGAGATCCCCAGGGATTCGAGGGCCTTGGCGGCCACTCCCTCACCCTCATGGATGAGGCCCAGCAGGATGTGCTCGGTGCCGATGTAATTGTGGTTGAGCATCCTGGCCTCTTCCTGGGCCAGGACGACGACGCGACGCGCGCGGTCGGTAAACCGTTCGAACATCGTGCTACCTCACATTCCTCGGGTTTTCACCACTGTAGTGGCCCGGTCTGACGCCCGGAGCCACAGGAGTGGCAGTCGGCCCGTCATCTCTATGCAACGCGGCAGGTAGGGGAATCATTGCCGAATCGTGTACGCCGTCAGCGAACGCTCCCGGAATGCCGGATAACATCGTCCCATCCGACTCAACTGGAGGTATCTCGTGCGCGACGCCGGGTTGACGATGGTGCCCGGGATACACGGGTGAGCCCGTTCGATCTGGGGCGGATCGGGGCCGGCCTTCCGTTCACTGACGCCGTGCCAGCCCTGCACGAGGCGCTCGCAGCGGGCGGGACCGCCGTGGTCCAGGCACCGCCCGGGACCGGTAAGACCACCGTGGTGCCGCCCGCCGTCGCGGTGGCCGACGGGGTGAGCGGACGCGTGGTGGTGACGCAGCCGCGCCGCGTAGCCGCACGGTCCGCAGCGCGCAGACTGGCCGCGCTCACCGGAACCGAACTCGGCGGAGTGGTCGGCTACTCGGTCCGGGGGGATTCCCGGGTCGGTCGGGAGACCCTCGTGGAGTTCGTGACCCCGGGCGTGCTGGTACGGCGGCTGATCGCGGACCCGGACCTGACCGGGGTCGGCGCCGTGGTGCTCGACGAGGTCCACGAGCGCGATGTCGAGTCCGACCTGGCGTTCGCCCTGCTGTGCGAGCTCCGTCAACTGCGCGACGACCTGCCCGTGGTGGCGATGTCCGCGACCGTGGAGGCCGACCGGTTCGCTCGACTGCTGCGCGGCGGGAACGGCGCGGACGGGAGCGGCGCCGGTGAAGGCCCGGCACCCATCGTGGATGTTCCCGCGACCCTGCACCCGTTGGAGACGCGCTACGCCCCCGCTCCGGTCGCACGACTGGACGCCCGCGGCGTGACGAACGGGTTCCTGGATCACGTGGCCGCGGTGACCGCCGACGAGGCCTTGGTCGGTGCCGCCGACACCCTGGTGTTCCTTCCGGGCGTTCGCGAGATCGAGCGGGTCGTCCGGTCGCTGGCCTCGCGTCTGGGCGACCGCGCGGAGGTCCTGCCGCTGCACGGTGGGCTGGACGCGGCCGCGCAGGACCGGGCGGTTTCCGGGCGGGACCGGTCAGGGGACGCGACGGGCGCGGCACGACCGCGGATCGTGGTGTCGACCGACCTCGCCGAGTCCTCCCTCACAGTGCCCGGCGTGCGCCTGGTGGTGGACGCGTGCTTGAGCCGTGAGCCGCGCCGGGACGTCGCTCGTGACATGACGGGGCTCGTCACCGTGTCGGCGTCGCGGGATTCGTGCGTCCAGCGCGCAGGTCGAGCCGCCCGCCTCGGCCCCGGTGTGGCGGTGCGTTGCCTGACCGAGCAGGAGTTCACTCACCTTTCCGCCCACCGCACGCCGGCCATCGCTACCTCAGACCTCACGACCTTCGCGCTCGATGTCGCCTGCTGGGGCGCGCCGCGAGGCGAAGGGTTGGCGTTGCCGGATCCGCCGCCGACCGGCGAGATGGCCCGCGCCGAGTCCGCACTACAGGGCCTCGGCGCCCTCGACGACGACGGTAGAGCGACCGGTCGTGGTCGCGACCTGGCGCGGGTGCCGGCCGACCCCCGGCACGCCCGCGCACTGCTGGACGGAGCCGGTCTCGTGGGTCCCCGGACCGCCGCCGAAGTGGTGGCCGTGCTGACTTCGGGGCGACGATCCCACGCCGGCGATCTGGTCGCCGACTTACGTGCGCTGCGGTCCGGCCGGGCACCGGACTCCGCGGCGTGGGAACGCGAGGCCCGACGTCTCGAGCGGCTCGCCCGGAACCACGCCGGCGAGGCCGCCGCGCATGAATCCCCCCTCGACGACGCGGTGGGCCCGGTGGTGGCGATGGCGCACCCCGGACGCGTCGCCTGCCGTCGGGGCGCCCAGTACACGTTCGCTTCCGGGACCGCGGCCGTCCTGCCGCCCGGGTCCGCGCTCGCCGGCAACGAGTGGCTCGCGGTGGCCGAGGTGGGGCGCGCCTCCGGCCGGGCGGCGGGTGAGGCGGGGGCGGTGATCCGCGCTGCCGCGGCCCTGGACCGGAGGGGCGCGGAGTACGCGGCCCACGATCTGCTCGACGACGACGAGACCGCGTGCTTCCGAGGTGGTGCGCTGACCGGGCGACGCGTCAGGCGCCTGGGCGCGATCGAACTCTCATCTACACCTGTAAGGCCCTCGCGCGTGGCCGCTGTCGCGGCTGTCTCCGCGGCGATCCGGGCCGGCGGGTTCGCGGCCCTGGGGCCGGATGACGACGCCCTCAGATTGTGGCGGCGCCTGGGGTTGGCCCACCGCGAACTCGGCGCGCCCTGGCCGGATGTCTCCGCGCAGGGGCTGGCGGGGAGATCGGACGAATGGCTCGGTCCGGAGGTCGATGCCCTCGCGCACGGCTCCCGCCTGGCGGGACGAGACCTCGGCCCCGCGCTCCGGCGACTGTTGCCCTGGCCCGAGGCCGGTCGACTCGACGAGCTGGTGCCGGAGCGGCTGGAGGTGCCGTCGTCGTCGTCGTACCGCGTGGACTACCCCGAGGTGGGCACCGACGATTCGCCGGTGCTCGCCGTGAAACTGCAGGAATGCTTCGGCTGGACCACCTCCCCCCGCATCTGCGACGGCCGGGTCCCCGTGACCGTGCATCTGCTCTCCCCCGCCGGGCGACCACTCGCCGTGACGCGTGACCTGGCGTATTTCTGGCGCGAGGCCTACCCGGGCGTGCGTGCCGAGATGCGGGGCCGATACCCGCGGCACCCATGGCCGGAGGACCCGATGACGGCCGAGCCGACGCGGAGGACCAATCGGCGACGCTGAACCGCTCTACCACAACGGCTCAGCATGCGGTAGATATTTGGCGAGATCACGCCTATGCTGTGATACACGCCACAAGCGTGCCCAGTACCGAAAGGGTGATCGCGATGACCGCCTACACACCTCCCGCACCCCACCGGGATGCCCTGCCCACCAGGACCCGGGGACGCACCCGACTCATCCCCCACCTCAAGAACCGGTTCGGCGCGCTGGTGGCCGTGGCCGGTCTGGGCCTGGCACTGGTAAGTCTCTACCTGCCGTGGCTCTCCACGCGATCGGGAGCGAGCCTCTCAGCCCTGGACATCACCGAGATCGTCGATGTTCGCAGCGTCGCACCAGTCCTGTTCCTAGGGTTACTGGTCCTGCTGTTCCTCGTGATAGTCACCGCGGCCACCAGGCTCGGGGCCTTCGCGGCATCGGCCGCGGTCGTCGCACTCGGTGCGCTAGCGGCACACCTGACCTTCGTCTGGATCCTCTTCTCCTCCACCGGAGCATCCGACCCCATGCTCTCCGGCCTACCCACGGGAGCGACGGTCACATTCGGGCCGTACCTGGCCGCGCTTGGCTTCGTCCTGATCACGGCCGGATCGGCGTGGGCGGCGCATTCAGCGGAGTACGTTTTGCCGGATCGCGAGGAGGCGCGGCCGCACCACCACCCGGACCCCGACCACAGCACCGGCGGAGCACCCGCCAACCACCCCGACCACATTCACGACTGACCCGCGGCCGCATCCTCGCGGCCGCGATATTCAGTCCCGCGGGAGCGGCTTGACCATCGGGAACAGAATGGTCTCTCGGATGCCCAGGCCCGTCAGCGCCATGAGCAGGCGGTCGATGCCCATGCCGAGGCCGGCCGAGGGCGGCATGCCCTGCTCCATCGCGGCGAGGAAATCCTCGTCGAGCACCATCGCCTCGTCGTCGCCCGCCGCGGCCAGTCTCGCCTGGTCCTCGAAGCGCTGACGCTGGATCACCGGATCGACGAGCTCTGAATAGGCGGTCGCCAGTTCGAACCCGCGTACGTAGAGATCCCACTTCTCGGTCACTCCGCGATCAGTGCGGTGGTCACGCGTCAGCGGTGAGGTCTCGACGGGGAAGTCCCGGACGAACACCGGGCCCTCCAACTGGTCAGCGCACAGATGCTCCCAGATCTCCTCGACCAGCTTCCCGTGGAGCCAGCCCTGACCCTTGGGCACGTCCAGGCCGACCTT
This sequence comes from Dietzia alimentaria 72, assembly GCF_000226215.1. Lineage (GTDB taxonomy): Bacteria > Actinomycetota > Actinomycetes > Mycobacteriales > Mycobacteriaceae > Dietzia > Dietzia alimentaria. Next base: position 184,224 of record NZ_AGFF01000007.1, on the reverse strand, counting down.
GCCCGCCAATACGGTGAGTTCTTCGACGGTGGAATCGACGGTCACGGTCTCGGCGCCGCCCGTGACTAGCTCGGGGTGCTTGCGCTGCAATGCCTCGTTGAGCGAGGGGTACATCTTCATCTCACGCCACTGGCCGCCCAGATCGAACGCGGAGCCGTCCGCGAGGATGACCGTGGTGGAACCGAACACCTCGCGGGTCACCTCCTGGATGACCTCGCGGATCATGGTGGCGGCCGTGTCGTAGTCCCCGTACGCCTGGTAGGTCTCGAGCATGGCGAACTCGGGACTGTGCGAGGAGTCCACGCCCTCGTTGCGGAAGTTCCGATTGATCTCAAAGACGCGCTCGATGCCACCCACCACGCAGCGCTTGAGGTACAGCTCAGGGGCGATACGCAGGTACAGGTCCAGATCGAGTGCGTTGGAATGCGTAACGAACGGTCGGGCCGCCGCGCCGCCGTGAAGTGTCTGCAGCATGGGCGTCTCCACCTCGAGGAACCCGCGGGCTTCGAGCGAGTTCCGAAGTGCGCGGACCACCTTGATCCGGGTGATCGCGTTGCGCCGTGCGGTATCGCGCATGATCAGATCGGTGTAGCGCTGGCGGACGCGGGTGTCCTCGCTCAGCTCCTTGTGCGCCACCGGGAGGGGACGCAGCGACTTCGCCGCCATCACCCACGAGTCGGCCATGACCGACAGTTCCCCACGCTTCGAGCGCACCACCCGGCCGGTCACCGACACGTGGTCGCCCAGATCGACGTCGTGCTTCCAGGCGTCCAGCCGATCCTGGCCGACATTGGCCAGCGACAGCATCACCTGCAGTTGCGGGGAGAACGGACCGGCCTCCCCTTCCGCCACCTCGACTGAGGGGTCGGCGGCGGGGTCCACGCCGTCCTGCAGCCGAACGAAACAGAGCTTGCCGGTGTTCCGGACAAACAGCACGCGGCCGGCCACGGACACCTCGACGTCGGTCTCCTCGCCCGCTGCCAGCTCGACGAACCGCGGATCCGCGATGATCTCCTGAAGTCCGTGCGTGCGCGGTACCTCAACGGGATAGGCCTGCACTCCGGAGTCGATGATGCGTTGCCGCTTGTCACGGCGGATACGCAGCTGCTCAGGAGTGTCGTCGGCGGGCTCGTCCTGGACGGCCCCGGTCGCGGCGGGAGTCGAGTCGGTCACGGCTTCCGAGGATAGTCGCCCGGGGGCCGCGGAGCCGAACCCGTGGACCCGATCGGGTCAGTGGGCCGAGATGGCCGACCGCTCGCGCAGGAGGTGCTCGGCGTTCGCGAGCAGCCCGAGGGCCCGGGTGGCGCGCAGGGCGTCATGCCCGCCGTCCACGGCCCGGACCTCGTCGACGCCGCGGGAATGCAGCTCGAGGGCGAACAGTTCGGCGTCCAGTCCGTCGTCGCTGACCAGGACCACGGCGCGCCCCTCGGTGACCGCGGCCAGCGGCGTGGCCGATCCCGGATCAAGAAGGTCGACGACGGGACGGGCCTCCACGGCGACCGCACCCGCGAGCACGCCCTGACGCTCACGCTGTGTGCGGGAGCGGATATCCACGACGAGAGCGCCGGCCCGGACCGCGGAGGGGTACTCGGTGGCCGTGATCGTGGTGGTGATGGTGGCGGAGAAGGTGATGGTCATGCGGGGCTCCCGGAGTGGATGGTGACGGCTGGGCTGAGGGGGGCTGCCGACCCGGGACACCAGTGCTGCACGCGCGCGGATGTCGCCGGGCCGGCCGGGGGCATTCGTCGCGTGGTCATGACACCCATAGTAGACAGACCGGTCTACCTACTTCAAGGGCCATGGGAAACCGTCCCGGCCGACCACCCTCACCCCTCCCCCATTTCAGCCTCGGGACTAGCGCATATCAGGTAGTTGATGCATCATGCATATAGATCGAAGGAGATCCCATGCCCACATTGCACCAGCGCCAGCCCGCCGTCTTTGTCGGGCACGGCGTCCCCCTCAACGCCCTCGAGCAGAACGAGTGGACCCGCCAGTGGGCGGCCCTCGGAGACTCGCTCCCCGAGCGACCGCGCGCGGTTCTCGCCGTCTCGGCGCACTGGTACATCAACGCGACCGCCGTCACCGCGATGGCCGCGCCCAGGACGATCCACGACTTCTACGGCTTCCCCCGCGAGCTCAACGAGTTCGAGTACCCCGCCGCCGGCGCACCCGAACTCGCGGCCGAGGTCGCCGAGGCCGTCAAGCCCACCTGGGTGGGCGCCGACCAGGACTCCTGGGGCCTGGACCACGGCACCTGGTCCGTCCTCACGCACGTCTTCCCCGACGCCGACGTGCCCGTGGCGCAGCTGTCCGTGGACGCCTCGAAGCCGGCGAGCTATCACTTCGACCTCGGCACCAAGCTGTCCGCGCTGCGCGACTCCGGCGTGCTGGTGCTGGCCAGTGGCAACGTGGTCCACAATCTCGCCGCGGTCGATCCCAGCCGCGGCGACCAGGGAATGGACTGGGCACAGCGCTTCGACGACCACGCCCAGGAACTGCTCACCGAGCGCCCCGAGGACGCCCTCGCACTGACCGACCACGCGGACGCTCGCCTGGCCGTGCCCAGTGCCGACCACTTCCTGCCCCTGCTCTACACCGCCGGAATGGCGGCCGCGTCCGGGGAGAAGCTGGACGCGTTCAGCAAGGGCTATGCCTGGGGCTCCGTCTCCATGACGAGCTACCGCTCGGCCGCCTGACGCGCCGGCGCCGTCTCGGCCCCAGCTAGCGGTAACAGCCACCGGGAGCAGCGGCTATGACGGCTTCGCGGCGGCCGCACCGTCTCCGCACCACGCCCGCACCCCCGCAAGCCCCTGCCACACCGTGCCCGCGCATTTGCTCACCTTCAGCGTGATCGGGTCGGCGTGTCGTCACGCTGAAGGTGTGCAAAACGCTGAAGGTGAGCAACCTGCGGAAGGGGCGCGCGTCGCGGACCTAGCGCACGCCACCGACGAGCTCAGCAGTTGCGCTCGTACACCAGCCGAAGCCCCTCGAGTGCGAGTTCCGGCTCGACGTCGGTGATGGTGCGTGACTCCTCGGCCACCACGTCGGCGCGCAGTCCGGTGAGCACGACGGAGGCGTCGGCCAGCGCGGCGACGTCGGTGCGCAGTCGGTCGACCAGGGCGTCGATCTGACCGGCGAACCCGATGACGATTCCGGCCTGCAGCGCGGCGACCGTGTTCTTACCCAGCGCTCCCTTGGGGCGCACGACCTCGATCTTGCGGAGGGCCGCGGCGCGTTCGGCCAGTGCGTCGACGGAGATGTCGATCCCCGGCGCGATCGCCCCGCCGAGCAGCTCGCCGCGCGCGGAGATGGCGTCGACCGTGGTCGCGGTGTCCACATCGACCACGACGACGGGGCCCTCGAACAGGGTGTGGGCTGCGAGCGCGTTGACCACCCTGTCGGATCCCACCTCCCGCGGATTGTCCACGAGCAGCGGCACCCCGGTCTTCACCCCGGGCGCCACGACCACGGCCGGCAGTCCCGGCCAGTAGTCGGCGGCCATCTTCCGGAGTTCACCGGTGACGGATGGCACCACGGACATCGCGGAGATACCGCTGAGCTGCTGGGCGCAGTCCCCGAGCAGGCCGCGGATCGTCAACGCGAGTTCGTCGGAGGTGACGGACGGCGAGGTCCGCATGCTCCAGGTGCGCTCGAGCGGGCCGCCATCGGTGGGGAAGACGCCCAGCCGGATATGGGTGTTGCCTACGTCGACGGCGAGGAGCACGGCTGGTGTCCCGTCGACTAGACCGCGGCGGGGGCGGGGACGCGCGGGTTCTTGAGCCCGGAGCCCTCGGGGACATTCGCGGGGTCGTCGCCCTCGGTGAGCTTGCGGTTGTCGCCGTCGACAAACACCACGCGCGGCTTGTAGGCCCGCGCCTCGGCGTCCTCCATGATCCCGTACGCGATGATGATCACCAGGTCGCCCGGGTGCACCAGGTGGGCGGCGGCACCATTGATACTGATGACGCCGGAGCCGCGCTCGCCGGTGATGGCGTAGGTGGTCAGGCGGCTGCCGTTGTTGATGTCGACAATGTCGATCTGCTGTCCCTCGAGCAGGTCGGCGGCGTCCATGAGGTCGGCGTCGATGGTGCAGGAGCCGACGTAGTGCAGGTCGGCCTGGGTGACGGTGGCCCGGTGGATCTTGGAGTGGAGCATCGTGCGTTGCATGTGACAGGCCTTCCTAGGAGTCTGCTGCGAGATCGGGGGCAGCGGCGAGGTCATCGGCCATCTCAGCCTGCTGGGCGGCGACCGTCGCCTCGGCCGCTTCGAGGAAGCCCGTCCCTATGGCCACCCCCACGTTGTCGATGAGCCGGGTGGAGCCGATCCGCGCGGCCACGAGGAGACGGCCCGGGCCCTCCACCGGAGGCTCGCCGAGGTCGCCGGCGCGGAGTTCGAGGTAATCGATCGAGATCTGCGGACGCTCCGCCAGCACCGCCGCGGCGGCGTCGACGACGGCCTGACGGCCCCCCTTGGCGGCGAATGTGCCCGCGACGAGGGCCGCGTTGATCGCGGTGGCCAATTCTCGCTCGTCCGGCGATAGGTAGCGGTTTCGAGAACTCATCGCCAGTCCGTCGGATTCGCGGACCGTGGGAACGCCCACCACGCGCACATCCATGTCCAGGTCTGCGACCATCTGTCGGATCAGCACGAGCTGCTGATAGTCCTTCTCCCCGAAGAACGCCTGGTGCGGCGCCACGATGTTGAACAGCTTGGCCACCACGGTGAGCATCCCGGCGAAGTGGCCGGGGCGGGACGCGCCGTCGAGGATCTCACCCGTTGGGCCGGGTTGCACGGTAGTGCGGGGGCCGTCGGGGTACATGGCCGAGGCGCTGGGGGCGAAGACCAGCTCGACCCCCGCCTCGGCCAGTCGCGCCACGTCGTCGTCGAGGGTGCGCGGATATGCGTCGAGGTCCTCACCCGGGCCGAACTGCAACGGATTGACAAAGATCGACGCCACGACCACCGAGCCGGGGGTCCGGCGCGCGGCCTCCACCAGGGCGAGGTGCCCCGCGTGCAGCGCCCCCATCGTGGGTACGAGCGTAATCTGCTTTCCGACCTTGCGAAGCGACTCGGTGACCGCGTGCAGAGTGGACGGGTCGTGATGGACCGTCAGCTCGCCGCGGGTGTAGCCGGTGTTCGCACGTCCGGGCACGGCGGTGCGCACCGGGCGGGAGCTGGAGGTCATCTGAGTTGCTCCGTCAGGTCGGGGGCCAACAGGTCGGTGACGTCGCGGCCGGCTCCGCACCGGTCAGCGGTACGCAGGGCGAGCGCCCGGTAGCCGGAGGCGATTCCGCCATCGACATCCTCCAGCGCGTCGAGGTGGCGGGAGACCGTGACCGCGTCGCCGCGCATGACGGGACCCGTCAACGCTGAGTCCCCCGAGGCGAGAACATTGTCGAGGGCGGCGCGCAGGAGCGGCTCCAGCGTGCGGCGGGCCAGTGCCTGGGCATCGGGGCCGAGCATCCCGTCGGGGTCGCCCTCCACCTGCCCGCCCGGCATGACGGAGAAGGAGGCAGCGAGCGCCTCCGCAGCATCGTTGACAAGGGTGACGAGGTGGTTCGCGCCGTGAGCCAGCGCCGCGTGGTAGAGCGCCCGATGGGATTCCGCGACGGTGACGGGTAACCCGCCGGTTTCCATGACCAACATCTGCCCCACAACCAGTCCGATCTCATCGGGTGAGGTGAGAGCCCACGAGCAGCCCTCCATGCGATCAACGTCCGCGGCGCCGCCGGTGAACGTCATGGCGGGGTGCGCTGCCACCACCACGGCTCCGGCGTCAGCGGCCGGACGGAGAACGTCGGCTCCGACGGCCCCTGCCACGTGGACCACGATGTGACCGGGGCGGAACGCCTCCGCGGCGGCCAACTCGGCCACCACACCGGGCAGTGCGGAGTCGGGAACGGCGAGGATCAGCAGCTCACTGGACTTGGCGACAGAGACCGCGTCGGTCACGCGAGCCTCGGGGAGGCGATCGGCTGCGAGGTCGCGCGACCGCCGGGACCGTGCCACGACGGCGGACACGACGTGGCCCCGCCGTTCGAGCGCGGCACCGACCGCGGTGCCGACGCGCCCAGCGGACACGAGCCCGATCGACAGGCGGGCAGGGGCTGATTCGGTGACGCCGAATTCGGACATCATTGGTGCTCCAGTGCTCGATCCGTTCCAGGCCCACTCACTGATGGTGGGTCCCGGACATCTCGCAGGCGAGAGTAGTCGTCCGGCGACGTCGACACATCATCTAGTGGCGCACTTCACACCTACTCTGCCGAGCGCCGGGCAGAGTTGGTCAGTCGGTGGAGCGACGACGACGGCGACCTCCACCCGAGTCGTCACCACTGCCCAGGCGCGCCATCAGCTCTGCCACGGACAGGCCCGTGCCCTCACCGTGGCGGCTCGGAGGCGCGGACTCAGGGGTGTCCGGTCCGGATGCAGTTGTGCGTTCCGGAGTCGAGGCGGGCTCGACGGGAGCCTTCTCCGGCTTGGGGGCGGACGCGGTGGGCTTCGTCGCGGACGCAGGCCCCGACTTGGCCACCGGCTGCTGCGGAGCGGCCGGACGTGTCGGCGACACGGTCTCTGCGGCTCGACGCGACTCGGTCTGCTGGCGCGACGTCGGGCGAACAGCCGGGCCGCGCGGTGCGCGGGCCGACTCGGACGACGGGGCCTTGCCCTTCGAGACCGGGGGGAATTTCTCGGTGCGCTCGGTACTCGGGGTGGAGTCCGGCGCCACACCGGACACCAACGGCTCGGACCGGTCGCTACGGGGCTTCGTGTCGGCACCTGCATCAGCCTGCGCGGCCGCCGTGGTCTCGGGACCGCGCGCAGGGGTGGACCAGGGGCTGCCCGACTGTTCGGCTGCGGGTGCTCGCCGTCGGGGCTCGACCCGCTCGGAGGGCACGTTGGGAAGCGACGAACCGGAACCGAGTTGCCCGGCGGGGGCATGTCCGCCGACGGCGAACCGGTCCTCGGGCAGGGTGACACCGAGTGCACCCAGTTGCTCGCGAAGTGCGGCGATCTCGTGACGCAGTCCCAGGATGGAATCCGCGGTCTCCGTGCGAACCGTGTCACGCAGGTCTTTCTCCACAACGAGCTCGTGCTCACGTCGAGCGGAGATCTCGCGCTCGAGTTGGAGCTCGTAGACGGTGTGCAGATCCCTCATGCGGGACGCCTCCGTGGCGGCCTGCCGGCGGTAGCGCGCGACGAGGAACGCGCCGATGAAGGCTGCCCACAGCGCGGCGAGTGTGCCTATCCGCGTCCACACCGGGTTGTCCGAGAAGATCATCACCACTGTCGCCACGAGCGCCAGGACGAGCAGGACCCCCAGAGCGATGCCCGCCAGTCCTCGGTCGTCGCCTCGGGCCGGGCGAGCTGACCGGGGCTTGTCCATCGCGCCGTCGGAACTCATGCCTCGCATGATACGCAGAGGAACACCAGTCACACAGGCAACCGCCGCGTGTCCGTCTGAACCGGCGCGGATCCCGCCCCCTGAGCCTTCTGGTTCACAGTCCCTCCCCCGGCCTCATGTGGGCTGAGCAAGGCCACCGCTCTCGTCGTCGCCGGGCGGCGTCTCGCAGGCGGATTCCAAGAACAGGCCCGCGCCGACAAGCAGCGCTCCGGAGACGAGCACCGCCAACGCTGCCGGGAGTTCGTCCGACGCCGCCGCCAGCTCCCCGAGTTTCGGCAGGAAGTAGATCGCGAACCCGATGCCGAGCCCTCCGGCCGCCGCACCCAGGACCGCGGAGGCCTGGCCAAGCGCTGCGCAGCGGGCGATGGTGAGCGGGTGCATCTGACTGCGATCCTGGCCCACGCCGCCGTCGGAGACCGCGGCACGGATCCTCAGCGCCAGCAGTACATCGATCACCGCGATCACCACCAACGTGGTCCAACCGAAGCCGATCGGGGGCAGAGAGCCGAAGAAGGTCCCGGTGAGGAAGTAGGCGGCCACAGCGGCAACCAACACCACCAGCGCGAGAGTGGATTTGGCGATGCGGTTCATGTCAGACCTCCCATCCAGCGGGTGCCAGCGGGTCTTCGAGGCGACGTACAGCTGCGATGTCCGCCGGGTCGAGGTCCGCCAGCAGGTCGGTGACCGGGGTGCCGTCGAGAGTCGCGTCCGGCTCGACCTCGTTCCACGGCACCAAGACGAAAGCGCGCTGGGACGCACGTGGGTGCGGCAGGGTCAGCGTCTCGTCGCCCGAGGTCACCGCCGCCCCGTCCACGGAGGCGTTCACCACGTCCACGTCGAGCGTCCTGGGTCCCCAGCGGACGTCGCGGGTTCGTCCGGCGGCGCGTTCGCGCCCGAAGCCCCACTCGAGGACATCCGACGGGGTACCGGGGTGCTCCACCACCAGGACGGCATTGAGGAAGTCGTCCTGCTCGACACCGCCCCACGGCGGAGTGGCGTAGACCGCGGAAACCCCACGAAGGATCCCGTCCGCGGCCGCGGACTCGGCCACGCCCCGGAGCAGACCGAGTGTGTCGCCCCTGTTGCCGCCGATTGACAGGACCGCGCGGCAAGTCACCGCCCAGCCCCCGCCTGGATGCATCCGCCGTTGCGGGACCTTGTGGCCACCACGGCCACGTCTGCGAACTCCGCCGGGATGGGCGCCTGCGGCTTGTGCAGCGTCACCTCGACCGCGCTGGCGCCCGGTGCCATCTCCATCACGCCGTCGGCGATGCGCGAGGCGACGGTCTCGATGAGGTCGCAGGTTGGCCCCGCCACGATGTCTCGGGCGTACAGAGCCAGTGCTCCGTAATCGACGGTGTCAGCGAGGTCGTCAGACGCCGCGGCGGCCGTGAAGTCCGTCCATAAGACCAGGTCCACCACGAAGTCCTGCCCGTCCCGCTTCTCGTGCTCGAATACCCCGTGATTGCCCCGGACCTCCAGACCCCTGAGTTCGATGCGATCCGCCATCAGTGCGCCTCCGCCCTTCCGGCCGCCCAGGCGGCGGCCACCCGTACCGTGTCCGCGCTCGGCGCGACGTCGTGGACCCGGACGGCCCACGCGCCGGCCGCAGCCGCCAGCGCTGTGACAGCGGCGGTAGCGGAGTCGCGACCGGCCACGGGCCTCGGATCACCCTCCCTGCCGGGCAGGAGCGATCCGAGAAATCGCTTGCGGGAAGCCGCCACCAGGACGGGAAAGCCCAGCTCGATGAGCGCGTCGAGGCCGTGGAGCAGAGCCCAGTTGTCGTGGGCATTTTTGGCGAATCCCAGACCGGGGTCCAGCACGATCGCCGAGGGGTCGACTCCCGCAGCGACGGCGGCGTCGACGCGACGGGCGAGATGGTCGCGCACAGACGCCACCACGTCCTCGCCGTAGTCGACCCGGCCGCCGGCGCCGGCGCTGTAGTCGTCCGGCGAGACCCAGTGCATGAGAATCACGGGACATCCGCGTTCCGCGACGACCGTCAGCATCTCCGGGTCGGCGAGGCCGCCCGAGACGTCGTTGATGACGGACGCACCAGCGTCGAGCGCCTCGGCGGCGGTCGACGCCCGCATCGTGTCGACGGACACCACCACGCCATCGCCCGCGAGCGCGCGGACGAGCGGAATCACCCGGGCGGCCTCATCCTGGCGGTCGACCCGCACGGCCCCCGGCCTTGTGGACTCCCCGCCCACATCGAGCAGGTCAGCCCCGTCTGCGACCAGACGCCGAGCGTGGGCGATCGCCGCTTCGGGGGCGAGGTGCCGTCCCCCGTCGGAGAACGAGTCCTCGGTGACGTTGACGATGCCCATGACCGCGCACCGCCCTGGCCGCGGCAGGCCGCCCGAGGCACTCATGTACCACGCAGGAGGCCGAGCGCCTCCGCCCTGGTGGAGGCGTTGGACCGCATGATGCCGCGGACCGCCGAAGTGGTGGTGACCGAGCCGGGTTTGCGGATCCCCCGCATGGCCATGCACAGGTGCTCGCATTCGATCACCACGAGCACGCCCGACGGGTCCAGCCGATCGACCAGCGCGTCGGCGACCTGGCTGGTGAGCCGCTCCTGGACCTGAGGCCGCTTGGCAAAGAGGTCCACCAGCCGGGCGAGCTTACTCAGCCCCGTGACCGCGCCGGACTTGCCCGGGATGTAACCGATATGGGCGACACCGTGGAACGGGACCAGGTGGTGTTCGCATGTCGAGTAGATGGGGATGTCACGTACCAGCACGAGTTCGCGGTGGTTCTCGTCGAACGTCTTGGACAGCACTTCCGACGGGTCGGTGAACAAGCCCGCGAACACCTCGCGGTAGGCCCGCGCGACCCTGCCCGGGGTGTCCTGTAGACCCTCACGTTCCGGGTCCTCGCCCACCGCGATCAGCAATTCACGGACGGCGGCCTCGGCGCGTGGGGCGTCGAAGACCCGCCCCGTGGAGACCGACGTGGCGTCGGGGCCGGGGATGTGGTCAGGAGTCGTCATCAATCCTCTTCTCGCACGGATCCGACCGTGGGGTCAGTCGTCACGTTCCCAGGGGACACGCCAGTCATCGTCCTTGTCCTCACGGCGATGGGATCCGGTCTGGGAACCCTCGTCAGATCGGGCTGCAGAGTCATCACCCTCGACCGCCGACCATGCGCGGGTCGGCGCCTCGGAGGGGCCTTCCGCCTGCTGCTCACTCTCCCCGACGTCGCGGGGCCGCTCGTCCGTGCCGTCGACCGGGTAGCCGCCGCCCGCAGGCGCGGCGGGGATCCGGGTGGTCTCAGCCACGCTCGGCGCCCGGTCGGCGTTGGAATCCGGCGACCATCCGCGGTCTGGTGCGGACTGCCTCGGAGGCCAGCCCGGTGCGGACCAGCCCGGAGGCGGCGGTGTGCCGTACGCCGGGATCCCCGTCGGCTGGCGACGTGCACCGACCGGCTCTCTGGATCCGGGGGCTGCGCCCTGACTCTCGCTCCGGTCCTGCTCCTGCCCCTGGCCGCCGGCCTCCCGGTCGGTCGGCAGGACAGGCATGGCGAAGGGGTCCGTCACCGGCGGGGGCCACGGCTCACCGCGCTCTTTGGCCAGCTCACCCGGAGTTTTGATGGGCGGCCTGGTCGATGGGATCCGGCCGCTGAAGTCGTCGAACTCGGTGAGACGCGGCCGCTTGACCACGTCGGCGAAAAGCCTCTCGAGGTCGGTCTGACGCAGGGTCTCCTTCTCCAGGAGCTCGGCCGCCACCGCATCGAGGATGTCGCGGTTGGACTCGAGGACGTGCCACGCCTCCGTGTGGGCGGCGTCGATGATCCTGCGCACCTCGTCGTCGATGACCTTGGCGACCTCGGGTGAATAGTCCGCACCCGAACCGCCGCCCCGTCCGAGGAACGGGTCCCCACCGTCGCTGCCGTACTTGACCGCGCCCAGCTTGGCGCTCATCCCGTACTCCGCGACCATCGTGCGTGCGATCCTGGTGGCCTGCTCGATGTCCGAGCTCGCACCGGAGGTGGGCTCACCGAAGATGTACTCCTCGGCGGCCCGACCGCCCATCGCCATGACGATGCGCGCGACCATGTCAGCGCGGGTCATCAATGACTTGTCGTCCTCGGGGACGACCAGCGCGTGACCGCCGGTTCGACCACGAGCGAGGATCGTGACCTTGTGGACCCGCTCCAGATCTTCCATCGCCCACGCGGCCAGGGCGTGACCGGACTCGTGGTACGCGGTGACCTTCTTCTCGTGCTCACTGATCACGCGGTGCTTGCGGCGAGGTCCGCCCACCACCCGGTCAGTGGCCTCCTCGAGGATGTCGATCGAGATTTCATCGCGTCCCATGCGTGCCGCGAGCAGCGCGCCTTCGTTGAGAACGTTCGCCAGGTCCGCGCCCGACATGCCGATGGTGCGGCGGGCCAACGACCGCATGTCCACATCCGCGGCCAGCGGCTTGCCCACTGAGTGCACGGCCAGAATCGCCTCACGACCCCGCAGGTCCGGGTTGGTCACCGGCACCTGGCGGTCGAAGCGCCCCGGGCGCAGTAGCGCCGGGTCCAGGACGTCGGGACGGTTGGTCGCGGCGATGAGGATGACGGTCTCGCGGTCGCTGAACCCGTCCATCTCGACGAGCAGCTGGTTGAGGGTCTGCTCGCGTTCGTCATGGCCGCCGCCCGTACCGGAACCACGGTGGCGACCGACCGCGTCGATCTCGTCGACGAACACGATGCACGGCGAGTTCTGCTTGGCCTTCTCGAACAGGTCGCGCACCCGGGAGGCGCCCACACCGACGAACATCTCGACGAAGTCGGAGCCGGAGATCGAATAGAACGGCACGCCCGCCTCGCCGGCCACCGCACGCGCGAGGAGCGTTTTACCGGTGCCAGGCGGACCGTAGAGCAGGACGCCGCGCGGGATCTTGGCGCCCAACCGTTCGTACTTCGCCGGGTTCTGCAGGAAGTCCTTGATCTCGTTGAGTTCCTCGACCGCCTCGTCCTCACCCGCGACATCGGCGAACGTGGTCTGAGGCATGTCCTTGTTGAACTCCACGGCCCGGGACTTGCCCACACCGAACAAGCCCCCCTTGCCGCCCTGCATCCGGGACATGAAGAAGAACAGCAGCCCGAAGAGGATGAGCATCGGCAGCAGGAACGAGAGCATCTGGACGAAGAAGCCCTGCTCGGTGACCGTGGTGTCGTACTTCTCCGGCTCAGCGGCAGCGACGCGGTCGAAAATTTGGTCCGCTGCCCGCTCGGGGTACTTGGCGAGGATCTTATCGGTCTCCTCACCACCCTCCTCCGGGGTGATCGGTGACTCCAGGGTCAGCCGCAGTTGCTGTTCCCGGTCCTCGATAATCGCCTCGGTGACGTTGCCCGCGTCAACTTGTGCCAGAGCCACGGAGGTGTCGACCTCTGCGTAGCCGCGCTCATCGTTCGCGAAGAAGGAGAAGGCGACAATCGCCAGGATGATGACACCCGCGATAGCCACGTTCCGGAATACGGCGTTGCTCTTACGTTCCATTCGGTCCTCGTGTGCGAAGGACGGCCCAGCCGGTCGGTGGACCCGGTCGTACGACTGACGTCGTCGGTATCGCCCCAGGCTACCCGCGAGCACCGTCAGCCGACCCGGGTGATCGCCACGGGCGGACAGAGGACCCTCGGGACCGGACGACAGCCCACCCCGTCGCCGTACCATCGGGGCCGTGACCACTGACCCCCTCACCGCCATCGAGACCGCCGAAAAGGTCCGCGCAGGCGCGATCCGGGCGTCTGCGACCCTCGACGCCGCCGTCGAGCGTGTTGCCGATCTCGACCCGACGCTGCGCGCCTTCACCTCCCTCCTGCACGCAGAGAGCCGCGCGGCGGCTGACGCCGTCGACGCGATGGGGCAGGAGCAGCGGGAGAGGTTGCCCCTGGCGGGCGTGCCGTTGGCGATCAAGAGCACGGTCACCCCGGACAACCCGGCCGTCGCACCGCTCCTCGCCGCCGGCGCCGTCCCGATGGGCATGACAGCCGCGCCACAGTTGTGCACGTGGGGTATGACCGACTCCGAGGCCCACGGCATCACCCGCAACCCGCTGGACGTCTCCCGCTCCCCCGGTGGTTCCTCGGGCGGCTCGGCGGCGGCGGTCGCCTCCGGCATGGTGCCGCTCGCCGTCGGCGACGACGGCATGGGCTCCCTACGCATCCCCGCCGCGGCCTGCGGTCTGGCCACCATTAAGCCCGGCCCCGGCGTGGTCGGGACCAGCCTGAGCGGCGGGAACTGGGGAGGGATGGCCGAATCGGGCCCGCTCGCCCGGACCGTCGCGGACGTCGCGCTCGCCCTGTCGGTGATGGCCGGCAGGCCGGAACTGGCGGGGATCGACCACGTGCCCGGCGGAACCCGGATCGGGTTGTCGGTGGCCAGCCCGATCCGGCTCGGCCGCGATCTGGTGCGCATCCACGAACCCTGGAAGCGCGCCGCCCGAGAGGCCGCGGCGATCCTGCGCGGGGATGACCTCGTCGTCGTCGACACCCCCCTGCCCTCACCCAAAGACCCGGTCCTCTACCTGGCCCGATGGACCTCCGCGGTGGCCCGCGCAGCCGAGGATGAGAACCTCCCCCTGTCCGCGATGGAACGGCGCACGCGCCACCACGCACTGCTCGGCCGGACGGTGTTCCGAAACGGCGGCGCCGACGGCGGCGACACCCGCTGGAACCGCGGTGTGGCGGCTCTGCGCGCTGACGTCGAGCGCGCCATGGATTCCGCCGGCGTCGACGTGTGGCTCACCCCGGCGCTGGCCGATGTGCCACCCGAGGCCACCGAATGGCACAGGCGGTCGTGGGGGCGTTCACTGTGGGCGTCCATGCGGTACTCGCCGTTCACGCCGCTGGCCAACGTGCTCGGCTGGCCTGCGATGTCCGTCCCGTGCGGCGCCACCCACAGTCCTCTCGGTCGCGTCCTGCCCACCTCGGTTCAGCTCGTGGGCCGGCCAGGCTCGGAGGCGACGTTGCTCGGGCTGGCCGCGGTGATCGAGAGGGGCGGCCGCTGAGCCGCATCCGTCAGCCGGGCGGTTCAGTCCTCCGGCAGCTCGGCGAAACGCTTCTTGACGTCCCGGTACCACCCGAGTGACTGCCTCGGTCGCCGCCAACGGCTCTTCATCTCTTCCCGCGCGGGGACGTGAGCCTCATCGCCCGCCTTCACGCGCTCCTTGAGGTGGGCGTCTTGGGCGTTGATCACGTCGTCCGCCGTCGCACCTCGGTGCGCCAGATCGCAGGGGCCGCCCAGGTCTTGGCAGGTCATCGACTTCACGGGGATATCCTCTCGGTCTTGGCGACGCCGAAGCACGTCGCCACACCCTGATGACGAATGGCCGGTCCGAAGTGTGACCGGGCCGCTCATCTCGGTTCGCCACCCCTGCGCCGACGGGTAGCTGCGAGCACGTTGGAGTCCGCGCGGAACTCGATGCAACTGACCACGCCGTCCGCGACCCGGAAGTCGAACGCCACCCGGGCCACCCCCCTGTCGAACCACGCCGCACCCGGTCGCTCGTAGACGAACACCGGCAGCGCCGACGCTGCCGCCCCGTCGAAGAATTCGGCCACGGCGTCGCGCCCCTCGATGCGCGCAGGTGTCCCGAGGCCGACGGCGATCGGGTCGCCGACCACCACCACGTCCGGCGCGAGGAGAACGAGGAGCCGCGTGAACTCGCCGCGTCGCGCGGCGTCGAGGAAGGCGTCGACAACGAGCCAATCCGCCTGCTCGACGGTGGGGCCCGCATGCGCGACCTTCGCGCGCGCCCGCGACGCGAGCTTGCGGGCCGCGACCGGTGAGCAGTCCAGTACGGCCGCGATCGACGCGAAGTCGACCGAGAACGAGTCATGCAGCACGAAAGCCACCCGCTCCGCCGGGGTGAGACGGTCGATCACGACATGCAGCGCCGCGCCCATCGAGTCGGCGAGGAGTACCTCGTCGGCGGGGTCCGGCGCGGTCGCGGCGGCGTCGGCCGGCTCCATAGGCGGCGGGACCGCGGCCTTGAGCCGGTCCAGACACAGGCGGGTGACAACAGTGGTGAGCCAGGCCGGGAGGGAGTCGATCACCCGGGAGTCGGCGCGCGACAGCCGGAGCCAGGCCTGCTGCACCACATCCTCGGCCTCAGCCGGATCGCCGAGCACGCTCGCGGCGATCCGGACGAGCCTGGGACGTTCGCGCTGGAACTCAGTAGTCCGGTCCACGCCCGTATCCTTCACAACCCCTTTGATCCAACAGCCCGAGAGCGGTCTTCACAGAAACCTCCGACCGGCCGCCGGCATAGTGTATGTGCGAGGGAGTAGTGGGTGGACCGGGACGCGGGGTCGCCTCTCGGCGAGGTGCCCAACGCGGTTCCAGCCGGACGGAATTCCGCGAGGGCTTCTGGGGTGAGCCCGGGGGACACTGCCGCGTCCCGATCCACCCCGTGTAACCACCTTCGGGCCGACTCTATTCCGCCGGCGTCACCGCGCCGGGCCGCCCCGGTCAGACGTACTGCTGCACGATCCGACGCTTGACCAGCTTTCCGGTGGGCGTACGCGGTAGTTCGTCGACGAAGTCCAGTCCGCGCGGGATCTTGAAGTCGGAGACCCGGCCACGGAGGGATCCCAGGATCTCGTCCGCCAGACCCGGGTCGTCAGCGCGGTCCGCGGCGGGCACGACCACGGCATGCACCCGCTCCCCCATCTCCTCGTCGGGCAGTCCGATCACCGCGACGTCCTCGACCACCGGATGCAGGACCAGCGCGTTCTCGATCTCCTGCGGGTAGATGTTCACCCCGCCCGAGATGATGGTGAACGCCTTGCGGTCCGTGAGATAGAGGAACCGGTCCTCGTCGAGGTAACCCACGTCGCCGAACGTCGACCAGGTGGGGTGATCGGGGTGGAACACGGATGCCGTCTTCTCCGGATCGCCGTGATACGAGAAGGTGCCCTCGTCCTGCTGCCAGTAAATCGTGCCGATCTCGCCGGTGGGGAGCTCCCGGCCCTCCTCGTCACAGATGTGGGCGATGCCCTTGAGCCCGTCGCGGCCCACCGACCCGGGACGTTCGAGCGCCTCCTGGGAGTTGATGAACGTGATACCCATCCCCTCGGTGGCCGAGTAGTACTCGTGGATCACCGGGCCCCACCACTCGATCATCCGGCGTTTGACCTCGGGCGGACACGGCGCTGCGGCGTGGATCGCGTGGGTCATGCTGGAGACGTCGTAGCGCTCCCGTGTCTGATCCGGCAGCTTGAGCATGCGCACGAACATCGTCGGCACCCACTGCGAGTGCGTGACCTTGTACTCCTCGATGAGCCGCAGCGACTCCTCCGCGTCGAACCGGTCCATGAGGATCACGGTCCCACCGACGGAGTTGACCACTCCGCAGAACCGCAACGGGGCAGCGTGGTACAGCGGCGCGGGGCAGAGGTAAACGCTGTCGGCGTCGATCGCGTAGAGGAAGCTGAACACCGGGGTGTAGGGGTCGGGAACCTCGTCGACCTGACCCTCCGGCGGGTCCACGCGGACGCCCTTGGGCCGGCCGGTGGTGCCGGAGGAGTAGAGGAAGTCATGACCGCGCGGCTGGTCGGCGGGCGGCTCGGTCGATTTGCCCTCGAGCAACGCCCGGTAGTCCTCGAAGCCCTCCAGCGCGCCGCCGAACACCACGCGGTGCTCCACACCCGGGTGTGCGCCCGGGGTGACGTCGATGTGATCGGCCACCGAGGCGGAGACGAACAAGGCCCGGGCGCCGCAGTCAGTGATGATGTACGACGACTCGTCCGCCGTCAGGTGATGGTTGATCGCCGCGATGTAAAGACCGGTGCGGAGCGCGGCCCAGTAGATCTCGACCATCTCGAGGGTGTTGTCCGAGACCACCGCGATGGTCTCGCCTGGCCCCAGACCCCAGTCGTCGACCAGGACGTGGGCGAGTTGAGCGGAGCGTGCCTCGAGCTGGGCGTAGGTGATCTGTTCGCCCGTGGAGGGCCGGATCACGGCGGGCTTGTCGGGGGTGGTGGCGGCGAAGTTACCTGGGAACATGCAGGCAGCGTATCGCTCCATGTGATGCTGATCACCGTAATGGCCAGAACGCCGAGAGGGCAAGAGCAGTGCGATCAGGACTCACCGGAGACTTCGAGCGGATGACGTGGCGAGACGCGACGTTCGTCTACGACGAGGGCGTGCGGCACCCCGAGATGCTGGTGGCCTGCTACGTGTTCGCCACCGACGCCGACACGAAGGCGGTACGGACGGCAGCGGAACTACGCCGATGGATGCACGCACGGCTCGCGACCGCGGAGTTCTTCACCCGGCGAGTGAGGAGGTCGCCGATCGACATCGACCACCCGACTCTAGTCCCGACTCCAGAGCTCCGCCTCTCCGAACACGTCCAGCTGCATGAGATCAATGGCGGATGGACGGCCCTCCGGGACGCAATTTCTGCCATCGCGAGTCGACGGATAGACCTCACCCGCCCGCCCTGGGAACTCCACGCCTTCACGGGCGCGACCGATGTCCTGGGACTTGCAGAGATCACCGTACTGGTATTGAAGGTTCACCACTGTGCTGCGGACGGCATGGAACTACGCCGGATAGAGGCCGCACTCTTCGCGGACCCGGCTCGCCCTACCGCCAGCACACCCGGACGCCCCGCCCTGCCTGCCGAGACCGCCGCACGGGCCTTCGTCCGGTCACCCCTTAACCTGGTCCGCTTCGTCCGTGCCGTCTGGCGGGATTCCCGGAGCGGTCGCACGCGACCCGACGGCGCAGCGGGCACGGCGGAGATCGACCAACACCCTGCTCCTGCACACGACCGCCCGGCCACCCGTTTCAACCACCCGTCATCCGGGCGGCTCTCCTTCGATATCGGGGAGTTCCGACTCGAGGACGTACGCGCCGCTCGGTCGGTCGCGCCTGGTGCGACCGTCAACGATGTGCTGTTGACGATCGTCGGCGGGGCATTGCACCGACTCCTGGAGCGCGAGGGCGAGACGCCCGAATCCTCACTGGCCGCGATGATGCCCATCTCGCTACGCCTTCCGGATTCGCACACAGGGGCCGGACGGGGGGCCGACTGTTCGGGCCGGGCCGCGAACCAACTCGTCCTCGGCACGGTGCGGTTGCACAGCGATATGGCGGACCCGGCAGCGAGACTCGCGGCGGTCGCGCGATCCTCTGCTGCCGAGAAAGCCCGCTGGCTCGACCCTCGGTCCAGCCGCGAGAGGTCGCGGATGGCAGTGGCGCCAGCGTGGCTGCTATCGCTGCGCGCCTCGATGCATCGCGTCACCGCGCCTCCCGCAACAGATCGTCGGCTCAGGAACACCATGATCAGCAACCTCCCCGCCCCCACCAACGGCCAGAATCTGGACGGTGCGCCTCTCCGGGCGGCGTTTGGCGTCCTCCCGGTGGTCGACGGAGACCGACTCAGACACCTGTTCAGCACGAGCGGCGATCGAATGCTGCTCTCGGTGTCCGCCGATCCGGAGGCGCTTTCCGATCTCCAGGGATACCTCACCCTCATCCGCGAGGAGCTCGCGAAACTGCTGATACAACGCATTAACCAGTCGGTGCCACCCCCGATAGACAGTTCACCTTGTGCTTAGAATCACATTCACTTATGGTGGCCTCAGGTTGGCAACAGTTCAGATGCCGATCACACGCGAGGACGCAACTGGAGTTCTCGCACACACAAACTAAGGAGAATTTTTATGGGCTCCCTCGACGACCTCATGCCCGCCCTTCTCGGAATGCTCCCGATCCTGACCAAGGCCGACGGACTCGTCGGCAATCTCTTCGGCTCTATCTCTGGTTCGCTGGTCGGCAATGCCGAGGACGTGGCCTGACGCCCTCGCACTTTCCTCGCAGATCCCTCTTTCTTTCAGGAGTTAAAACATGCTCAGTGATTCCCTCGGCACCGTCCTCGATGTAGCGGAAGGCAGCGTCGAATCCGGCGGCGGCTCCCTCGCCACCCTGTTCGCCGCAGGTTCCAGCAATGTCTCGACCCTGGTCGCGCGGATGCTCGACGCACTCGCGACGGGCAGCGGCAACCCGCCGGCAGCCGGCAAGTAAGTCACTTCTGCCGCAGAACGCCCTGCGGTCCTCCGAATTCGGAGGACCGCAGGGCGTTGCCATTTAAGTTGTACCGGCCCGGGAACTCAGCTGATCGAGTTATGGGATTCCCGTGGCCCGACTCGTGCCGTATTTCCGGTCAGGAGTACATGCGCGGGTGCAGCTTGCCGATGTACGGCAGGTCGCGGTACCGCTCGGCGAAGTCCAGGCCGTACCCCACCACGAACTCGTTGGGGATATCGAAGCCGATCTCAAGGATGTCCAGGTCGGCCTTCACCGCGTCGGGCTTACGCAGCAGGGTGACGATCTCCAGCGACCGCGGGTTCCGCGTGCGGAGGTTGCGCATCAGCCAGGACAGCGTGAGGCCGGAGTCGATGATGTCCTCGACGATGATCACGTCGCGGTCGCTGATGTCCCTGTCGAGGTCCTTGAGGATCCGTACGACACCCGAGGAACTGGTCGACGAGCCGTACGAGCTGACGGCCATGAACTCGAGCTCGGACGGGATGGTGAGGGCCCGGGCGAAGTCGGAGACGAAGATCGCCGCGCCCTTGAGCACGCAGATCAGCACGACCTCCTTCTCGGTATCGGCGTATTTCTCGCCGATCCTCACACCCATCTCGGCGATCCGGTCGCGGATCTCGTCAGTGCTCAGCAACACCGATTCGATCTCGTCCGCGTACTTGTCCACGCTGCTCATGCCGTCCCCGCCTCAGTTGCCCGGTCGATCTCCAGGAACACCTTTCCATGCCGACGCCGGGCGACCAACCTCCCTTGATCCGCGGCCACACCCGGACCCTTCCGGGCCGCCGCGGGACCGGCTCCGCCCACGGCCACACCACCCTGCCCACGCCAGTCGGTCACCAGCGCGGCCACCGCCGTCAGGTGTGCGTAGGTGGGCGAGGACACCCCCTGCTCGAGCAGCCATCGGCGCACCACGCGCGTGAGAACGGCCGCCGGCAGAATCTCGAGGTGCCCAACCGACAGGGTGCCGTCCGGGGCGACGGGAACACCGGACGCGAGCCGATCCAGTTCGTCGTCGTCGACACCCAGGAGCTCAGCCGTGCGTGCCAGTCCCTCGGCGGCGCCACCTCCGAGGACCTCCTCGAGCAGCGGCAGGACCTCATGACGCAGGCGGACGCGCGTGAAGGCCGGATCGGTGTTGTGCGGGTCCTCCCACCAGTCCAGGCCGAGCTCGCGGCACGCAGCACGGGTATCGGCCGCGCGAACTCCGAGCAGCGGCCGGCCCCAGGGCGCATCCCAGGCCGCCATCCCACGCAGGGAGCGTGCACCGGATCCGCGGCCCAGACCCAGCAGGACGGTCTCGGCCTGGTCATCGAGAGTGTGGGCCAGCAGGACGGGCCGGCCGGCCCGCGCGGCGTCGAGCGCGGTGTAACGGGCCGTTCGGGCGGCGGCTTCGGGGCCGGAACCGTCCTGTGGGACGACGACGACGAGGACCTCCGCCCGCGCACCGATCCCGCGGGCGGCGGCGGCCGCATCCCTGGCCACCTCACCCGACCCCGATTGCAGGCCGTGGTCCACCACCAACGCGGTGACCTCGGCGAACTCCGCGGCGGCGGCCGCGGTGAGAGCCAGCGAATCTGCCCCTCCGGACAGTCCCACGCACACCTCGTCGCCGATCTCGGGGTAAGCGCGACGGAACGCGCGCACAGCCGACCGGACGGTCCAGGCCGCGCCACGCCAGTCGGCGCCGCCCCGGTAGCTAGCGGCAGCCACAGGAACGCAGTTCGGCGGCGATGCGATCGAGGACCGGTCGCGCTATTGCGGCGCTGGTCCCCGAGGACAGCAGGGCGAAGCTCATGGTGCGGCCGTCAGAACTGGTCACGGTGCCGGCGAGTGCGCTGGCTCCACTGAGCGTGCCGGTCTTGGCGCGAACCCAGCCCGCGCCGGCGGCCGACGGCCCGTCGAAGCGGTCGGCGAGCGTGCCCGAACCCGCGGCGACGGGCAGCGTGTCCAGCAGATCCCGCACCTCCCGGCTGGCGTCGGGCGCAGCGGCGGTACGCAGAACATCGGTGAGAACCGATGCAGACAGCCGGTTCCCAGGGCTCATACCGGAACAGTCATCCAGTCGCACGCCGGTCATGTCGAGTCCGAGTTCGGTCAGGGTGTCCGTGACGGCTCTCGTGCCCTCGGCGAAGCCGACAGGGCTCTCCGGGTGGCGCGCGAGAGCAACCTCTCGGCAGATGGCCTCGGCCAGCACATTGTCCGAGTAGACGAGCATCGACCGGACTCGCTCGGTGAGTTCGGCGGACGAGACGCGGCCGAGCTCTCCCGTGGTATCCAGAGCTGTGGCCGACGTCGTGACCTGCTCGGGGTCGACGCCGAGTTCGCGGGCGAGGGCCTTGCCGGCGGCCAGGGCTGGTTCGGTGCTGCGGGGCGAGAACTCGTCGGCAGGGTCGAGTCGACCGGAGTCGAGCATCCAGGGCTGTACGGGCGCGATGTTGCCGGCCGAGATCTCCACCGGCGACCAGCCCGGGCCCAGTTCGGGGCCGGTGTAGGGGCCGGGAGCAATCACGATGCGGTCGGGTCTCAGATCAGAAGTGCGCACGATCCCTGCGGCCTCGGCGATGCTGGCGGCGCCCGGGAACAGCGGGCCCGATTCGGGCCCGCCGGACATGGTCACGTCGCCGCCGGGAATCACCACGAGGGTGTCCGGGCGCTCACCGCGCGCGAGCACGGTGTCGACGCGGGCGTCGGCGGGAAGGCTGCTCAGTGCGGCGAGGGCGGTGAGCAGTTTCGTGGTGGAGGCCGGGACCTTGGCGTCGCGGGGCCGACGCTCCCAGAGGATCTGCCCGGTCGCGTCGTCCACCACGCTCGCGGCGAAATCGCCGACGGCCGGTGACGAGGCGAGCGGACCGAGGATCTTCTCCAGTGCGGCAGGATCCGGCAGCGGCGAGGTGTCACCCGCGGCGAGCAGGCCCGGATTGGTCTCCGGAGTCACGGCGGAGGAGCCGCCGTCCGCGCCCACCGCTTTCCGAACGTCGTCATCGACATTTGTGAGCAGGGCAGCCACCGTCAAGCCTGCCACCATGAGAATGACCACGATGAGGACGATGCCGATCCGCCACACGGGACCACGCCCGCGCCACACTCCCCGCTCGGTCACGGACCCCACCCTCCCGGACGCGTCTGCGGCGTCATTCGCTCGTTGCAGGCACCCACGCTAGCGTTCCACGTGACGGCGCCCACCCCCGACGGTAGGGCTGCCTACTAGAATCAGCCCGAATCGACCGGGGCGAATGGTCCCGGGTCCGGATAATGACGATCAGCGAGGTACCCAGTGTCCGTCGAAGTGACCATCGAGATCCCCAAGGGCTCACGGAACAAGTACGAGATCCACCATGAGACCGGAAAGATCTACCTCGACCGGTTCCTCTTCACCTCGATGGGCTACCCGGCGGACTACGGATTCATCGACGAGACCCTCGCCGACGACGGCGACCCCTGCGACGCCCTGGTGCTACTCGACGAGTCCGTCTTCCCTGGCGTGATCATCAACTCCCGCGTGGTGGGCGTCTACACCATGTCCGACGAGGCTGGTGGGGACGACAAGATCCTCTGCGTCCCGGCCATGGACCCGCGCTGGGACCACATCCAGGACGTGGGCGACGTCCCGGACTTCGAACTCAAGGCGATCGAGCACTTCTTCCTGCACTACAAGGACCTCGAGCCGGGCAAGCACGTCACCCCGGGCGAGTGGCGTGACAAGGCCTGGGGCGAGAAGCTCATCAACGAGGGCATCGAGAACTTCAAGAAGCATCCGGAGGACGCGGCCGAGCCCTTCCGCGGCTGAATCACCCCGCCGGGCTAGCCCGCGCAGGTGCTCCTCCAGCAGGCGCCTCCCCGGCAGGCGCCTCCCCGGCAGGCGCACCTCTGGATGAACTCCCGCCCCCGCCTCCGCCGGTGCGGGAGTTCATCGTCAGTGGCGGCTGTGGTCAAGGTGTGCGGGAGTTCATCGTCGGTAGCGGCTGTGGTCTACGCGTGCAGGCGCGGGTGCGGATGCTCGGGACGGCGGCTCAGCGGCCGGTGTACTTAACTCCGCGCTTCTCCATCGTCGAACCAATGGCCTCCATCATGTCCGCGGAGGCCAGGAAGCCGGCGTTCCAGGTGGCGACATAGCGATTGGACTCGTAGATCGGTCCGTCGATCGCCCGGTTGAGCACCTCTCGGGTGCCGCGCACCACCAGCGGCGGATTGTCCGCGATCTCTGCCGCCGTGGCGTGCGCCGAATCGAGAACCCCGGCGGCGTCATCGGCAAGGTGCGTGATCAAGCCGTAGCGGAGTGCCGTGTCGGCGTCGATGTCGCGGCCGGTCAGCGCCAATTCGCGCGTCAGCCCGGAGCCGATGATGTAGGGCAGCCGCGCCAGGGACCCCATGTCCGCGACGATGCCGACCTTGACCTCGCGGACAGAGTAGGTCGAGTCCGCTGAAC
This sequence comes from Dietzia alimentaria 72, assembly GCF_000226215.1. Taxonomy (GTDB): domain Bacteria; phylum Actinomycetota; class Actinomycetes; order Mycobacteriales; family Mycobacteriaceae; genus Dietzia; species Dietzia alimentaria. The sequence goes on along the minus strand of NZ_AGFF01000007.1, from coordinate 160,332 downwards.
CATGGCGAACGTCGCACGCCGAGATGAGATCGATACCGCCACCGATGCATCGGCCCTGGACTGCGGCCACCGTAGGGGTCTTGGCCGACGCCACCGAGTCGATCGCCTGACGCATGGTCTCCACGAAGTCCAGGATCTTCTCGTTGCGCGAGACATCCGGAGCGTTGTCGGTGGGCAGGAACTCCATGAACTGCGGCATCATCGCCATCAGGTCCAGGCCGTACGTGAAGTTGCGGCCCTCGCCCGCGATCACGGCGGCGCGGATCTCGGGGTCGGCGTCGAGCTCGGCCATGACGCGGGGCATCTCGGTCCAGAAGTCCGGGCCCATCGTGTTGTTGCGACCCGGGCCGATCAACGTCACCTGGGCGACGTGCGGGTGCCGGGCACTCTTCTCGATGCGGACGGAGGCGTATTCGCCGGGGGTGGGGGTGTCAGAATCGCTCATGTGCTCAGCCTGCCATGCGCCGGCCGCCCCGACTCCGGGCAGTACCGGATCAAGCTCCGGAATTGGGCATGACGAGCCACAGGACCACATAGATCAGCACCTGCGGGCCGGGCAGCAGCAGCGAGGCCACAAACAGGACCCGGACCAACGCCGGATCGAGCCCGGAGTAGTCGGCGAGGCCGCCGCACACGCCGCCGATCCAGCGGTCCCTGGACCTGGTCAAGCGTTTGGGCTGGGGGTCTGGGTGGTAGGTCATGACGGAACACCTCGTCGTCGTCGGGGATATGGGTCCCGGGGACGTTCCCCCGGGTGAGATCCACTCTCCTCGCCGGGCGCCCGCACCACATCGGGGAACGACCCGGAATCCGACCCTGATCCCGTCTCGGGGTGACCGGCCCGCGCGGTGAACGGCGAGCGCGACGCGGCTCAGGTGTGGAACTCCCCGCAGTCCACGGTGAGGGTCTGACCGGTGATGGCCGAGGAGTCGTCAGAGAGCAGGAACACCACAGGATCGACGATCTCCCGCTCGGACGGTAGGCGGCGCAGGTCCATCTTCTCGGCCGTGTGCTGATAGATGTCCTCGAGTGAGCCGCCGTACTTGGTGGCCAGGTGCTCGAAGTAGCCCTTGAGCGTGTCGCCGTAGATGTAGCCCGGCGCCACCGTATTGACGCGGATGCCGCGCGGGCCGAGCTCCGTGGCCAGCGAATGCCCCAGCGCCACCAACGCGGTCTTGGCGATCTTGTAGCCCGCGTAGCGCTCGCGGGAGTGATGGATGACCGCCGAGGCCATCATCACCACGGACCCGGTCGGCGGCCCGGGAGCATCGGGGGCGGGCGCGCCTGCAACCGGAACGGCCCCGGCTTCGAGCAGCGGGGTGAACTCCTGCGTGGTGCGCAGTGCGCCGAGCACCGACAGGTCCATGCCGCGCGTGATCTGGTCGTGGTCGGTCTGCGCGAGCGGCTTCATACTGGGCACCGCGAATGCGCTGTACACAAGGCCGTGCACGGCGTCGGTGTGCTCGGCCACCGTGTCGCGCAGCGCGCGCACCGACTCGGGGTCGGTCGCATCCACCTGCGCCGCGATGGCTGCCCCACCGCCCGCTCGGACCTCCTCCGCTATCTCCTCGACCCTCGCCCCGGTCCGCGCGGCCACGACAACCGTCGCGCCCTCAGACGCTGCGCGGAGGGCGAGAGTGCGCCCGAATCCCGGGCCGGCACCCACGATCACGATGGTCTTGTTGCTCAATCGCTCGGTCATCTGCCTCACTTAACCAGCCGCGCGCGGGCTCGGCGGTGAGTTCACCGACGCGGGATACGATCCCCTCGTGTCCAGCAATCCCGCGCCTGCCCGTGTCACCCGCGTCCGGTGTGCCCGATGACGACGCCGGCCGCCGCAGACGCCGCTCTGCACCCCGAGCCCGCACCAGCCGGCGCGGGAGGGCTGCGTGCACTGACTCTGGCGACGGTGTTCGCCGCAGCCTCGGGCTACCTCGTCATGCTCGTCGCAGGACGCGCCCTCGGTCCGGCCGACTACCCGCTCTTCGCGTCCTACTGGGGGGCGTTCTTCGCCCTCGGCGGCGTGGCCAACGGACTCATGCAAGAGGCAACGAGGGCCGTACGCGCGGCTCGGGGCGCGCAGTCTCGCTCGCCCGTCGGGCCGCGGGTGCGACTCCTGCATGCAGGGCTTGTGCTCGGGCTCGGCTTGGCCGCCGCCGTACTGCTGAGCTGGCCCGCCTGGCCCGCCCTGGGTTTGGCCACGCACTCCGGCGCCGGGGTGGCGATCATGGCCGTGGGCATCCTCGGGTTCGCCCTCCAGGCCGCCACCGCAGGCGCACTGTCGGGAACGGAGCGCTGGGGACTGTACGCAGTACTGCTCACGGTGGACGCATCGCTGCGGCTCGCTGTTGCGGGCGTCGCCTGGTGGCTCGGCGACGCCGGGCTCGGATTCGCCGTCGCCACCGTCGCCGGCACGCTCACCTGGGCCGTGCTCGTCGCACTCTCCCCCGCGACCCGGGCGGCACTCCGGTCGGCCCTGGATGTGGGCCGCGGCGCCTTCTGGCGCCAGACGGGATCGGCGATGCTCGCCTCGGCGGGGACGTCCGCACTGGTCGTGGGGTTCCCGGTGTTCGTCACCGCCACCGCCCGGGACTCCGACCCCCTGCCCCTCGTCGGCGCCGTGATCCTCGCCATCACGCTCACCCGGGCTCCGCTTCTGGTCCCGCTCACGAGTTTCCAGAGCGCGATCATCGTGTACTTCGTCGAACGCCGCACGCAGGGAGTCCGCGCGCTGGCCGCGCCCCTCGGGCTCGTCACGGCCGTCGGGATCGTGGGCGCGGGCGCCGCGTGGGTCGTCGGCCCCTGGCTGATCCGGACCCTGTTCGGGGCCGAGTTCGAGCTGCCCGGGCCGGTCCTGGCCGCGCTCACCGCCGCCTCCCTGGGGACGGCCGCGCTCATGATCACCGGCAACGCCGCGCTCGCGTTTGGCCATCACCTGCTCTACAACGCCGGTTGGTGGGTGGCGGTCGTCGCCGCCGCGGTCCTGCTCCTCGCCCTGCCGGGCGCCGTGGACGCCCGCTCGGCGATCGCGCTGCTCGCCGGACCCGGACTCGGGGTGGCGCTGCACCTGGTCGGCCTCGCGCGTTCCGGACGAGCTGAAGGCCACCCCGCGCAGTGAACTCAGTCCGCGTCCTCGATCGCCGTGCCGCTGAACTGCTCGCCGCGCTGCTGGTGGCCGCCGTGGTCGGCACAGTCACCTTCGCCGCGGTCGACGCCCTGCCGTTCGTCGAACCCAGCTGGCTGCCCGAGACCTTCGGTGCAACCCTGGCCGCGGTCATGGTCCTCCTCGCCGGATGGCTGCTGCTGCGCCGGTCCACGAGCGCGCGGGCACTGTGGCTGCTCGGAACCGCCGGCCCGGCCTTCCTGGCGTCGTCCCATCTCGGGCTCCTGCTGAACGGAACCCCGCATTACCTGTTCGGCCTCGGCGGCGACCAACTCAATCGCGTCGCCTACGTCACCCGCTTCGCCGACTCCCCCGCGCTCGCCGACCCCTTCTACGCCGACGCCGCGCCCTTCTATCCCCCGCAGTGGTTCTGGGTGGGCGGGCGCCTGGCTGCGCTCCTGGGGATCGACGGCTGGGAGTTCTACAAGCCCTACGCCATCGTCACGATGGCGATTGCGGGCGCGATCGCATTCGTGACCTGGCGGTGGCTCGTCCCGACACGTGTGGCCGTGGTGCTCGGTCTGGTCACCTCGACGGTCGGAGTCCACACCAACGCCTACGAGCCGTACTCCTGGATCCTCATTTGCCTGCTTCCGCAGATCGTCGTGGCAACTTACCTGCTCTGCGCACGCGTCGCCGCCGGGGCCCGGGCCCATGGCAGTCCCACGTGGCCGCTGGTCCTGACGATCGGCATATATCTCGGCTGGGCCGCACTCGGCTACACGCTCATCGCGGGTTTCGCGGCGTTGATGGTGGGTCTCGTCGTCGTCATCCATCTCTGGCGGTGCCGCGCCGACCACGCCGCGGTCCGCAGCCTGCTCGCCCGACTGGCCGCAATGGCCGGAATCTCCGCGGCGATCGCCCTGCTGTTCTGGCACCGGTACCTGTTGGCGGTGCTCGGCGGCGCGGAGACCGAGGCCTCCGTCGCCAACGCCTTCGCACCCGAGATCGCGTCCCGGTGGCCGCTTCCGATGTTCGAGGTGTCCGCGGCGGGGCTGCTGTGCCTGATCGGCGTGGTGTGGATCGTGGTCACCGTCTGGCCCGCGGGGGCCGGCCGCGCCGCCGACAGTGTGACGACAACGCTCCGCGCCCGACTGGGGACGGACGACGACGACGAGACCATCCGCTCCGACGACCGCGTCCTCCCGACTGCGGATCGCAGGCTCGTCCTGGCGCACGCTCTGGGACTGACTGCGGTGGCCGTTCTCGGCTGGTTCGCGCTCTCCGGCCTGCGGGCGGCCACAGGGAGCACGCTGTTGCCGTTCCGGATGATCCCGATCATCACGCTGTCGCTCGCGCTGGCCGGGGTCATCGGCGCGGTGGCGCTGGCTCGGTGGGCTGTGCACACTTCACCCGACCGGTCGCGCGGGCGGGTGACCGCAGCGGCCGTGGTGGTCGCCGCACTCGCGGCAGTGCAAATGGTGCAGCACGTCTCCGAGGAGGACGCGCACTTCGCGGCCGCCGCCCGCGAGTTCCCCGCGCCACAGCGCGGCGTCCTCGACGCGATCGACGACATGACCGGTGGTCCGGGACCCTCCGACCTGGTGGTGCTGACCTCCGACCCGACGCTCTACGCCTACCGGCCGTACTTCACCTTCCAGGCGCCGGCTCAGGCCTATGCGACCCCGGCGGCCCGGTACGGCAAGCGGCTCGAGGAGATCCGCCGCTGGTCGGATACGAAGACCCCCGGCGCGTTGGACGCGGCGCTGGAGTCGAGCGCATTCCGCAGTCCCGACGTACTGGTCCTGACCCGCGAGGGGTCCCGACGGTGGATCTTCCCGGCGATCGTCAACGAGATGCCGCGGGTCCAGAACAACTCGCGCGAGGAGATCGTGTTCCGACCGCGACAGTTCGACGACCCCACGCTCTTCGATGTGAGACGGGTCGGGCAGCGAATGGTGATCGTCCGACGCTGAGTCGGTGCACGATATCGAGGACACACACCACGGGTGCGGTGGCACAAATCACCGCATCGGCACCGACTCACTCGAGTCGGTGCCGATGCAGTGTTACTGGTGATTGACGATCAGATGAGGCTGCCGAGCCCGTTGAGCAGGACGGCGAGCAGATTTCCGAGTGATCCGAGCAGCATGTGTATTTCCCTTCGTCAGCGAGTGGTGCCCGGGGAACCTAAGGCCTCGACGTGCCAAGGGCAACCGCGCGGCGCGTGGCGACGCACTCAGAGTTTGCCGGCGGCGAACAGTTCGACCGGATCGGCCAGGTCGACCGTGCCCACGTAGCCACCGCCGTCGGCGATCGCATCGTGCACGCCGAAGCCCAGGAGCTCAAGCGATTCACGCGGCAGCTGACGCGCCTGCTCCAGCGGGATCGACAGGTACTGGTTTTCCTCCGTGCGCAGCCATCCGAGGCAGTAGCTGATGTGCATACCCCGACGCCACTGGTCGGCGGTGGTGTTTGCGCCGGCGGCGTGGATTGTCGAGCCGAGGTAGATGATGCCGGACCCGGCTTTCATCACCGCAGGCACGATCTCGGCCTCGGTTGGTTGCCGATCGCGGTCCCACAGGTGACTGCCCGGCACGACCCGCGTTGCGCCGTTGTCCTCGGTGAAGTCGCGCAACGCGACCACCGACGCGAGCTGGATGTTCGGGCGGGGCGACGGCAGCTGCGACCAGACCTCCTCATCCCGGTGCAGCATCTGCGGCGTGCCGCCGGGGCCCCTGTTCAACACGTGCCCCAGGTTGAGTTGGTAGGCAGCACAGTTCGGCAGCAACACCTCGTCGCACACCGCTCTGTAGATGGGGTGCGTGAGGATCTCGGTGGCGAAGACCTGCGATTTAGCGGCCAGCCCGGCCAGGTGCTCCGTGCGGTTGCCGAAGAACGCGGCGACGCCCTCATTGACGAACCCCCGCTCGGCCCCGTGTGCGGATTCGGTCAAGTGCTGGTCCAACTCGGCGTTGAAACGGAAGAGCAGGTCGGGCTCCAGAAGTTCCTCGACGAGTACGGCCCCCTGCTCCAGGAGGGCATCGGTGATAGTCGCCATCGGCGCGGATGCGTGGACGCGGGTGAGTTCGGCCATAGGGGCTCCTCCTGCTGGGTGGGTCGGTTCTTGCCGGTGTGATCTGTCCAACATCACACCACGCGGTGCACCCTTAACGCAACATCTGTTGCTTTAGTGGTGTCGCGAGCCGGTACCCCGAACCGGCGGCGACTAGGGTGATCTCATGTCCAGTGGAGAACCGCGCACACAGCGAACTCGCGCCGGTGGACGTAGCGAGATCGTCCGCCAGACAGTGGCGACCACGGTGTTGGAGATGCTGCGCCAGGGGAACTCGGCGTTCTCCGTGGCGGAAGTGGCGAAGCGCGCCGGAATCCATCGCTCCACGGTGTACCGGTGGTGGCCCACGCGCCTCGAACTCATCAAAGAAGCACTGACACTTCACACCGCCCGCCTGGTCGTGCCCGACACGGGTTCATGGGCTACCGACGTCACCGCCCTGACGCGCGAACTGTCGGAGTTCTTCTCAGACCCCGTCGAGGCGGCGATGAACGCGGTCCTCGCCTCCGACAGGGACTCCGAAGTCGCAAAGACCCAACGCGAGCACTGGGCACCGATCCTGCGAGACCTGTCCCGCGTCGTCGACCGGGCCAAAGCGCGCGGCGAGGTGCGTAACGACGTCAACCCCCGCTTTGTTCTGGAGATCATCGTCGGCCCACTACTGCTGAACACCACATTCGGGCATAACGAGATCGGCGACACCGCCATCGACGCCATCGCCGAGCTCGTCACGAACGCCTTCTCCACGGCGGGATCAGGTGCTTGTACCGAGGCTGGCCCCTAGGCCGGGGCCGGTAACGACGACGGCTCGGCTACCGCCATATCGATTCAACCGACCACCCCGCCGTCGCCGCGTCGGTGCGGTATCCCCGTCTCGGGGATCATCCGTGTCCCCACCGGCCCGGCCGCCGGTGGCATCGGATCACGGCTTGCGGAACGTGTGCCCGAGCAGCTTCTTTCCGCCCTCGGCGAGCTTGCCGGCCTTTGCGGCGGTGGGCAGCAGGGACAGCGCATTGAGTCGCGAGGTGACGTGCAGGCGCGCTGCCCGCTCGGCGCTCTTCCAGCCGCGGGCACCGAACGCGTCGGCCTCGCCGGCGAAGAAGCGGGCCTCCTCGTCGAAACGCCGGCCGTCGAGGGCGCGCACAGAGGAGTCCGACGCCGAGTGGCGGCGGTAGAGGAACGCGAGCGTCGGATCGTAGATCATGTGGCCGCCGGCGGTGATCACGTCGACGAGCAGTGCCAGGTCCTGCACCACGTCGAGGCCCTCGCGGAAGCCGATGCGCTTGACCCACTCGGAATTCCAGGCCAGAGAGGGGAAGTACGTCCAGTTGCCGTGCATGAGCGAGGTCATGAGCTTCTCGCCGTGCAGCACCGTGCGGCCGTCGGATTTAGGGGTGGTGAACGACTTGATGCTGTCCGAGAGCCCGCGCACGGCGGCGCCGTTCTCGTCGATCACGTTGACGCCCACCTCCATCACTGCGGCGTCGGGCACGGCGGCGAATCCGTGCGCCACGACCTGCAGGTAGTTGGGCAACATGATGTCGTCGGCACCCATGATCACGACGATCGGCGCGGTGACCATGTCGACGCACTTGCGGTAGTTGCCGTTGGCGCCGAGGTTGGTCTCGTTCTTCTCGTACGTCACCCGGCTGTCGCGCGCGGTGATCTCGCCCATGTAGCGGGCCGGCTCCGGATCCGGGTAGCCGTCGTCCACCACGACCAGCCGGAAATCGCGGTAGCTCTGCGCGAGGACACTGTCCACGGCCTTCTTGAAATGGTCGACGTCTCCGTAATACGGGAGCATCACATCGATGGCCATCATGGGAACCGCCGTCCTTGTCGTCACCGGGTTGTCCGTCCGATCGCATAGTATCGACCCTCGATGAGCAGTGACAGAGTGCGGCACACGGACAGGGCTACGGAGAGCGGGGGCCGCCCCCTCCGGAACGCCGACGTCTGGCTGATCGTCCCCTGCTTCAACGAGGGCACCGTGATCGAGGACGTACTGCGTGCGGCGCGCGCCACGTTCCCCAACATCGTGGCAGTGGACGACGGTTCGGTCGACGAGTCGGCAACGGCGATCCATCGGGCCGGAGCGCATCTCGTACGCCACCCGGTCAACCTGGGGCAGGGCGCGGCCATCCAGACGGGGGTCGAGTACGCCCGTGAGCAGCCCGGCGCCCGCTACTTTGTGACGTTTGACGCGGACGGGCAGCACCAGGTCAAGGACGTTCTGGCGATGGTCGACCGACTCCGCACCGAGCCGGTGGACATCATCGTGGGGACCCGATTCGGCCGCCCGCGCGGCGAGGACGACCAGGTCCCGCTGATCAAGCGCCTCGTGTTGCGCACCGTGGTGATGCTCAGCCCCCGCACGCGCCGACTCGGCCTGACCGACGCCCACAACGGTCTACGTGTGTTCAACCGCCGAGTGGCAGAGTCGCTCAACCTGCGTATGAACGGTATGAGCCACGCCAGTGAGTTCGTGGAGCTGATGGATTCGCTCGGGTGGCGGGTGGCGGAGCAGCCGGTCGACATCCTCTACACCGAGTACTCCATGTCCAAGGGACAGTCGTTGCTCAACGGGATCAATATCCTCTCCGACGGCTTCGTCGGAAAGAGGTTGCCGCGATGATCAAGGTGCTCCTGCTGCTGGCCGGCGCCGTGTTGGTGGTGTTCTTTCTGGCCAACCGACGTAAAGCCCGGGCCAAGGCCGGCGTGAAGATCGGGTTCGTACTGTTCGTGGTGTTCATGGTGTACGCCGTGATCCGGCCGGACGACCTGACGGTGGTGGCCAACTCGCTGGGTGTGCAACGTGGTACCGACCTGGTGCTGTACGCGCTGGTGATGGGCTTCGCGTTTGTCACCGTCTCCACCTATGTGCGGTTCCGCGAGCAGGAGCTGCGTTACGCCCGGTTGGCCCGGACGATCGCCCTGAACAGCGCGGTGCGACCCGAGGATCGGGTGGACGTGCGGGAGATGAAGCCTGCCGGGGACGACGATCCTCTGCGCTACTGACGCCGCTCGACGTGGACATCGCTGACCCGCACCCCGTAGACGGGCCCGCCGACGAAGCCGCAGCGGCCCGAGGCGAGGCCGCGCGAGCCGCACACCGCCTGGAGCTGGCGCGCGAACGCATCTCGGCCGCCCGCGGGCATGCCGGTGCGGGATCGGGCGGAGCCGGCCGGTCCGGCACCGCGTGGGGAGGGCTCGACGATGTCGACGACGAGGTGCGCCCCCTCCTGACACCGGCGGTCGACCGGATCTCGCGATTGTCGGCGATCGCCGCGGCGATGGCGGACGGAACGTGCTCTGATGAGTCCGCAACACGCGCCGCCCGGGAGATCGCCGCTGCTCAGCCCCATCGGCGACCGCGATGACCGGCGCGTTTCCGGAGGTCCCGCCGCCGGCGAGGGTACTCCGGCTGCTCGAGATGGCGGCCCGGGTAGTCAAGGCACGCGACGCTCTCGCCACCGCGCGCGACGCCATGATGTCCTCCCCCACCCGCTCCCCCGCACTGTCCGCGCTGGCCGACGCCGTGGACGGCGAGGCGCGGGGGCTCGACGAGTTCCTGGCGGGGCTGTACCGAATGGTCGAACTCGCGGAGGATACGTGGGACGACCTGGACGGACCTGATCCGCTGCCCGAACCGGAGCGTGGGCGGCTGCGGAACGCGTTGGACAGGGCGGTCGCCAACGTCGTCGTCGACATCGGGCGACTCACTAGGCCGGGCGACACGGGCGTCGCGCTCGGCGCGCTGACCGACGAGTCGGAGGCGGAGGGCCTGGACACCCGTGCCACTGTCGCCGCATGGGCCGGAGCCGGCCCGGACGAGGTGTACGCGCAGGTCGAACATCTGTCCACCGCGGACCGGCGACTCCTGGCGTTGGCCGAGCCGGAGGTCGTGGGCGGGACCTACGGCGTGCCGTGGGCGGTGCGCGCCCGCGCCAACGCGGTGTCCGTTCGGCGGGCGCTGCACCGTGAGCAGCTGGCCGGGACCCCCTGGAGCCCGAGGATCGGCAGGTTGGAGACCATGGCTCGCCGTGACGGGCGCCGGCGGCGATTGTTCGTGGCGTTCTCTGCGGCCCGCGGCGGGCGGATGATCGAGGTGGTGGGCGATCCTGGTCCGGACACCGAGGCCGTGGCGGTCTACGTCCCGGGGACGGGCAGCAACCTGGACATGTCCCACGTCAACACGGATGTCGCCGTGGACTTGGTCGAGGCCGGCGGGGGGCGCCTGGTCGTGGCGGTGTTCCTCGACGGTGAGTTCCCGCAGGACATCATGGCCGACGCCGGGAAGCCGCGGTTCGCGGAGACCATGGCCCCGCGTCTGGTGCGGTTCTGCCGTGAGGTGGACCGGGTGGTAGAGATCGACTGCCCGGGCGCGGCACTGACGGTGGTGGGCCACTCCTACGGTGGGCGCATCGTCGGTACCGCGGAACGTCTGGGGCTGCGCGCCGACCGGGTGGTGTACGCCGAGTCTCCGGATCTCGGGGTGGGGGTTTCCGGACCGGCGGACTGGCGCGCACCGGGCCCGGTGCTCCGCTACTCCTTCACCGCGCCCGGCGATCCGGTCGAGCTCCTGCAGGTGCGGGCGGGGTTGCGGCGACCGTGGTCGACCTCGGATCTCGGGGACGGCGCGGTCCGCCTCGATACCGGCTACTTCGCGGATGGCTCCCCCGTCTACGGCACCCGCGGGCACGGCGGCGTATTCGACCGTGACTGCGGGGCGTTCCACGCGATGCTCACCGTGATACTGGGCGGTTCGGCGCCGCTGTGGCGAGACAGGGAGATCCGGGCCCGACACACCGCTTCCCATCGCCGTGACGACGGACGCTTCCTGCCGGCCCTGCTGCGGCACGCCGCGGGACTGTGGCTGCGCCGGCAAGACGAGCCCTACGGGAACGCCGAGGTGCACTGGGAGGCTCCACTGAAACTGACCTGGATCCCGCCGGGCAAGCACGCGACACTGGACGGGGTTGGCGTTAACCCCGGGGGTCGCTGATACTGGGGCTCATGGCTTCGCACGAATCTCGGTTTCCGCGCCCGTCCGCCACAGCCCTGGGGATGGGTGCGCTGGGCGTGGCGTCCGTCGGCTTGATCACGGCCGGCCTCTGGTACGACTCGCACCGTAGCGCCCAGGCTGTGGACCGCGCACGCGAGCAGGTGTCGACGGCGCAGACCTCCGGGGTGACCGTGGAGCCCGTGGCCGAGAAGACCACGACTTCCCCCGAGCCGACGACCGAAGAGTCGAGCGAGACCACCACGGAGGCCCCCCCAGACGGAGGCGCCGCAGACCGAAGAGCCGGAGCCCGTGGACGACGCGCCCACATCCGTTCCCGCCCCACGGATCGAGGCGGCGCAGCAGGCCCGTCAGGTGCCGGTGGCTCCGGTGGCTCCGGCGGCACCTCAGAACCCCGGCGCAGCAGTCGGAGGCGGCGCGGACGAGGGCCTGGGAGCGGGTGCCGGCGTGCAGGAGGACGCGTCCCCCGAAGGCCGGAACGACCGGAACGGCCAGAACGAGCTCGAGGTCGAGAGGCCCGGTAATGCGCCCCCGCCTGGCTTCCCCGACGTCCTGCGGCCTTTCCTACCGCAGCCCAGGGCTGCACAGTAGGCCTCCCGCGACCGGCCTCCAGGCTCCGGTGAAGCGGCGCCGTCAGTCGCGGAAGTATTCCACGGTTCGGGCCACGCCCTCGCTGATCGGCACCTTCGGCTCCCACCCCAGCACCTCGGCGGCGCGGAAAGCGTCCAGGGCCGATCGCGCGACATCCCCCAGCCGTGCGGGGGCGTACTCCGGGTCGTCCGCTGCACCCGCGGCCTGCGCGACCAGCGTATGAAGCCCGCGGTCTGAGGTCTCCACCCCGGTGCCTACGTTGAAGCGCAGTCCGGCGGCCTCGGGAACCCGCGCGGCGCGCACGAACGCGTCCACCACGTCGTCGACAAACACGTAGTCGCGGGTGTTGCCACCGTCGCCGAAGACGCGGGTGGGCTGACCGGCCAGAAGTCGCTGCGAGAAGATCGCTACCACCCCGGCCTCGCCGTGGGGATCCTGACGCGGGCCGTAGACGTTCGCCGGTGCCACGCCCGCCCACTCGATGCCGTACAGCCTGGAGAACATCTCGAGATAGATCTCCCCGGCCACCTTGCCCGCCGCGTAGGGACTGAGCGGATCCACCGGCTGGGACTCCGCGACGGGAAGCTCGGTGACAGGACCGTAGATCGAACCCCCGGAGGAGGTGAACACGATGCGCCGGACCCCCGCCCGGCGTGCCGCCTCGGCCAGACGCACGGTACCCACCACGTTGACCTGGGCGTCGTGGACCGGATCTTCCACCGACAGGCGCACGTCGATCTGTGCGGCCAGGTGGAAGATCACCTCGGGGCGAGCCTCGGCCACCAGGTCCCCGATAGCCGGGCTGGTCAGCCCGAGCTGGTGAAAGACGAACCTATTGCCGGCGCCGCGCGCGGACTCCAGGTTCTCCAGTCGACCCCGGGACAGGTCATCCACGACGGTCACCTCGTGGCCCTCTGCCAGCAGCCTGTCCACCAGGGTTGAGCCGATGAACCCGGCTCCCCCGGTCACCAGTGTCCGCATGTGTTCCCCTCCCGGCAGTCCGGCGTGTCCGCCGCGGCTCCCCCGTCGGGATGCCTCGGCCCAGGATACGACCCCTTGAGAATCTGAGTGGGTCAGCCCGGCCCGTACAGTGCGGTGGCGCGGGTCAACGGCGTGCGCCTGTCGGGCGGGAACGGCGAGTTCTCCAGGACCTGTGCGAGTTCGGAGTCGGTGAGCGCGGCGCGCACTGCGAAGATCCGGACCTGGGAGTCGCTGTAAACCTTGACCAACCCCGGGGTCGCGTCGAGCCGCAACAGATGCTCGTTGGGCTTCTGGAACCCCCAGTAGTTGGGCGGGCTGATGTACACGTACGTCACGCCCAACTCTTTGAGTGCCTCGTCGACCTTCGGGTCCGCGCCGGCCTTGTCCATGGTGGAGAAGAGGTATTCCGTGAGCGGGGTCGTGGTCCCGCCGGAGAGGTAGTGGCGGGCCGTGGACGGCAGCCCGTGGGTCGCGTACATCCAGCCCGAGCCCTCGTCGGGGTTGGTGTAGATCAGACCGGAGTAGGCCTGCGGTTGCTGTGCGAGCCACTCGAAGGCCCGCCGGTCATGCTGGTCGACCAGCCTGTCCCACCGCTGGTTGCTACCTGCCGCCACGGCGTACTCGGGTGAGGCCTGCACGACCCACGAGCCCACGCCCACGAGCGCGGCCAGGGCCACCGCGACCCGGGCCTGCACCACGCCGCGCCCGCCGGGGTCGGTGACGGGGTCGACGAGCCGGCCGAGCCACCCGGCCAGCGTCTGGACGGTCACGCCCACGCCCACGCCGACGGCGGCCGCCACGAGCACCGCCATGACCACCCCGATCCGGCGCGGGTCGTTGTAGTAGACGCTGCCGATTGCCCGCAGGGCGCCGCCGGTCCAGTTGCCGAACACGTTCATCGAGTTCACGCACACCACCAGCAACCCGCCCCACAGCAGGAGCGGCCAGAGCACGCGGCGACGCAGCAGACACAGCAGGCCCACCAGTGCGATCGAGAGCAGCACCCAGCGCACGCCGAAGTCCTGCGCGTGACGCACCTGCATAGCCGCGGCCTTGCCCCAGGTGGCAGCGCGGTCGGCGTCGATCTGGAACTCGAATGCCGAGATGTCGTCGGCCTCCTCCGAGACCGTGAGAACCTGCGGGAGCAGCGTGAGCACCCCGGCAGTCGCGATACCGGCCAACACCAGGAAGTCACGCAGGCGTCCCCGCACCGGACTCCACAGTGCGTCGAACAGCCACCAGAACAACACGATGAGCCCGGCCGTGACCATGGCCGAGGGGTGCACACCGCCGATGCCCACGAAGCCCAGCGCCGCGGCGGGGATCAGGCGACGGTCCGCGACGGCCGCCACCACCATGGCCGCGCTCAACCCCGCCAGACCGTTGGCCACCGCGGACGGGGTCGCCGCCACCATCACCTCGACGAACGGTAGTCCCGGGAACAGCGGCGTCGCCATCGCGGCGACCGCTGCCGAAGTGGCCACGACGGGCCGGGAGAACCGCCGGTGCGTCATGAGCCAGGCGAGCGCCGCCACGCCCAGCGGGAAGACCAGCGCCACACTGCCGATCTGTACAAGGTTGTACGCCTCCACCGCGCCGAGGCCTCGCAGAGCCATGACCAGGGCGGCGATCGAGTGCCAGGTGCTCGGGTAATAAAGGGTGGCGCCGTTCTCGGGATGGCGCAGCTCACCGGCGAGGTCCGGCGAGGCCAGTCCGATGTCGTGGATGAAGCGGATGTAGTTGGCGTGCCAGTGCGCATCCCATCCCTGGAAGATGTTCGCGGTGCCACCGGACGTGGCGGACAGCTCCGTGATGATCATCTGGCCGATGAGCCATGCGCTCACCACCACCGCCGTGGCGGGCAACAGCCACCAGTACCCGCGGGGGCCACGCTGATCCGCCGGCCGGTCGTCGTGACCTCGTCGTCGTCGTTGCCGGATCCAGTTCACCCCGGTGAGGAAGAGTCCCACCACGCCCACCACCGCGGCGGTGGCGGCCGTCGCCACCGCGTACCCGCCCAGCGACCACGGCACGCCGATCCGACCGTAGACGTAGCCGCCGATCGCCGCGATACCAAAGGACACGGGAATCGAGGTGGCCAGCGCCAGCCGCAGCGGCACCTGAGCGGCAGCACCGACGATCGCCCCCGGCACCACCAGCAGAGCTGTGAGTGTCAGCATGACCAGCGCGATGTCGATGACCCGTCTCCGTTTCTTCCCCTACAGATCTGTCCGCCCATTATGGGCCACCCGCCCCCGCTCCCTCACCGCGGCACGAGCACACCCACAGGTCCACTGCCGATACACAGGTCCGGCAGCCCCTCTCCGGGCGTAACAGTGACACCCGTCCCAGATCCCTCCACCCGCACGAACCTCGTGGACAGGCCGGCGGTCACGGGAACGTCGATCGTCTGGCCCTCGTCGAGCCGCACCGCCACGGTGCCGTCGGTCCCCGAGAAGTAGTTGAACTGAACTACCCAGTCGCGGCCGAGCAGGGGCCCGTCCAGCGCGATGCGCGTACCCCCGGCCGACACCCGGTGGCCGCATCCGGGTTCGGCGCCCTGCGGGATCATGCGGCCCGGAACCACGGCGGCCGGGTGCAGGCGGCCCATCTCGTCTACCGTCACGGGCTCGGTGGTCCACGCCCCGATCTCGGGGATATCAGAAACACCCGCGAGCAGCGACGACAGGCGGTTGGCCGGGTAGGTCACCGGCAGGAGCACCTCGAGGGGGACGTCGGCGTCAAGCATCGGTGCCCGGCGATCGTGCAGCGAGTCGAGGAGGGGGACGAGGTAGTCGCGAGAGGGCTGTTCCGCCCAGGCCGCGCGGTAGGTCACGGTGGAGTACGACGACGACACCACGACCAGCCCCACCAGACCCGCCAGGGCCCACCGCTCGAATCGGGCCGGGACCACCCAGGCGGGGGCTCGGCGGGGTGCCGGGTCCTCTCGTCCGGATGACTCCGGCGAATGCCGTCGCGGCGCGGCCAGCACCAGCCCGAGGGCCACGGCCAGCACCACCACCACATCCGGGTGATATCGGAGCGTCTGCACTATCTCGTTCGCGGTGTCGGGGCCGGCCCGCCCCATCAGGATCAGCGCCACGGAGACGAGGGGGTACACGGCCACCACCGCCCACACCGAACCTGTCCGTCGCCGGGTCGTCAGCGACCACGCCAGCACCAGAGCACACACGAGCGCCCCCGCCACGACCGCCGCGACGGGCGGGTCCGCCATCGGAGGGCCCGGGTGCCAGCGCTCCCACCGCCAGGGACCGCCCGCGAGGGTGGGGGCCACCGCGTGGCGGTAGGTCGCGTCGATCAGGCCCCACGGGCTCGGGCCCGGCATCCTGAGGCCGGGCGGGCCTGGCGTGGTGCCCGCGTTGTCCGGTCCGGCCCAGAGCTCCCCGCCGATGCGGCCCACCGTCAAGGCGAACACGGCGGCCCACGCCGCCAGCACCAGAGCCTGCGCTGCCCACATCCACCGGGTCCGCCGCCAGACACGGCCCCCGCTGTGCCCGCCGACGATGCCGTTTCTGCCGTCTCCGCGCCACGATGTCCACCACCAGCCCAGTAACGCCAGGGCCGAGACCACGGGGACCAGCACTGCCTTCTCGACGAAGACAAGCCCGACGACCGTGGCCGCCACCGCCGCCACCGCGTGACGGCGTCGCCCCGTCTGCGCGAGCCGGATCGTCGAGGCCACCGCCCACGCCATGGACGCCACCAGCGGGAGCGAGTTCAGGGCCGCCGACCACCACGTCGCGGCCGGCAGACCCAACGGGAGAACGAGCGCGACAACCAGTGGGAGCAGCAGGACCGGGCGTCCGCGCAGCAGCACCCAGAGCATCCTGACCACCGCGGCGCCCGCGATCAGCTGGAGCAACGCGATCTGCAGCAGCGGTATCCGGAAGTCCAGGGGCGCCGCGTGGGCCGCCAGCCAAATCAGGGCCATGCCGCCGGGCATGAGGTGTCCGTCGTGGTCGGACAGTAGATAACCGGCATCCGGCAGCGCCTGCGCCGCGGCTCGCCCGTGCAGGACGAGGTCATCCCAGTAGAACCAGCCTGCTCCGGCCACCCAGGTGCGCGCGGCCGTCGACGCCAGCACGACCAGCGCGCACAGTGCGATCAGCAGACGCGGACTCATCCGTGTCGCTGCCTGTGCGGGGTCTGCGCTGGGTTCGGCGGAGTTGTGGTGTGTGGCGGGCGGCATCGCGGGCCAGGTTAGCCGGGGACATACCGCGATGGAGAGGAGACATGCGCGTCAGCGGGGTTGTCGGAGCGTGCCGCTATGGTGCGGCTCATGAGTTCTCGGACTTCTCGCTCCATCGTCGCGGTCGTCGTGGGAGTGGTCGTGTTGGCCGTCGTGGGCAACTGCTCCGAATCGACCGACGAGCTGCTCGACCGGGTCGGCATGCCCTCAACCTCGCAGGTCGTGACGCACGAGCCCGTGCCGCCGGTCCCGCCCGCGCTGGGCTCCTCTTCGGATGCCGGTGTGCCGGTCGACCCGATGGTGCCCGTAGCGCGCGAACTGCTGCCGCAACTCGAGGTCAAGGGTCGGGCACCCAAGACGGGTTACGACCGCGACCTGTTCGGCCAGGCCTGGTCCGACGATGTGGGGGTCGAGTTCGGGCGCAACGGCTGCGATACGCGCAACGACATCCTCAAGCGGGACCTGCAGGAGCTCACATTTCGCCCCGGTACCCGGGATTGTGTGGTGTTGACCGGGGTGCTGAACGGCCCTTACACCGGTGAGCGGATCGAGTTCACGCGCGGACGGGACACCTCGACCAGAGTCCAGATAGACCACGTCGTGGCACTGTCGGACGCCTGGCAGAAGGGCGCCCAGCAGTTGACCGTGGACCAGCGGCGCGAGTTCGCCAACGACCCGCTCAATTTGCTGGCGGTGTCGGGGCGGGCCAATCAGCAGAAAGGCGACGGTGACACCGCCACCTGGCTACCGGCCAACAGGGCGTTTCGCTGCTCGTACGTCTCCCGGCAGGTTCTGGTCAAGGAACGGTACGGACTGTGGGTGACGCAGGCCGAGCGGGACGCGATGGACCGGATCCTGGCCGGCTGCTAGCGCGGGCGCCGGTGCCCGTCCGGGGTGGGCGCGGTCAGAACGGCTCGCGTCAGAAGTCGAACAGCCCGCCGCCGTCGCCGCCCAGGAAGCCACCGTCAAAGAACCCGCCGCCGTCGCCTCCACCCCCGTCGCCGCCCAGGAAACCGCCGTCGAAGAACCCGCCGCCGTCGCCTCCACCCATGTCGCCGCCCATGTCGCTGACATCAGCGCCGCCCTCGCCCAGTCCGGCTCCGAAGTCCTCGCCGGAGTAGCCGACGCCCGACATGCCCGCGAACATCATGTTGAACATCATCATCGAGCCCATCATCCACACGCCGGTGGACAGAGCGGATGCCCACCAGGGCTCGGAATACCAACCAGCGGGGACGGGCCTACCCGCCACGACGCCGCCCGGGTAATAGTGCGGGGTCTGGTCGCTCGGGCCGGTGGCCGCAGTCATGGGTCGTCCGTCCACGTCGACGGTGCGGTCCTCGGTCACACGGCCCGCGCGGTCCTGGCCGGGGGTCGTGGGCAACTCGGGGCCGGGGTCCAGTCCCATCGCCGAGCGGGCCGCACGCACGTAATACAGACCTTCGATGGCGGTGTCCTTGGCGAGCTGCGCCTGCACCGGGGTCCGCGCCCGCTCAAGCTCCGAGACGGCTGCGGTGTAGCGCTCCGAGGCATCCGCCATGGCTTGTTTGGAGGCGTCGTCGATGCCGTCGATGTTGAACACCTGGCCACCCAGCCGCTCGACCCACCGGGCCGCCTCCGCCCGGTGGTCCTCGAGGTGGCGGTTGTCGTGTGCCTGCAACTGGGTCTGGCCCTTGTTCTGACTGCGCGACACAACTGCGACGGCGATCGCGATCACTGCGGCGATGAGGAGGAATTCCACGGATCGACCTTTCTCGGTACTGACCCTCGAGCGTACCGAGGTCGCCGCACGGGGGCGGCCGGGCCGGATCGGCGGATTCGCCGTGTCTGGCTCAGCGAGCCCGCCCCCCGGTGACCGTGTCCAGCCATTTCGCGGGCGCCCCCTCGACGGAGGCGCCCTCCACGATCAGCGGCCACGCCCCGTCCATCGCTTCGGCCACGGCAACGTCGGCGAGTAGCCCCTCCCAGAACCCGGCGGAACCGAACTCGCCACGCCACTGCAGAGCGGGCAGGGTCAGTCGGTGCAACGCGTGTTCGTGGGTGGTGCCGATCGCACCGTGCACCTGATGGGCGTTGCCGACCGCCACCGCCAGCGCCTGAGACACGACGCTGCGAGCCACAGCGACCCGAAACCCGGACAGCGGCCCCTGGAGATCGGTGGCCAGAGCGTCGGCGACAGCCTGCTCGACCGCCGCCCGGGCCAGGACGGTCTCCGCAGCGATGTCCACCACGAGGTTCTGCACCGACTGGAACGCCGCCAACGCGCGACCGAACTGAGTGCGCTCGGTCGTGTGACGGATCGAGGCGTCGAGCATCCCTTCCGCCGCGCCCACGCACTGCACCGCTCGTGCCAACGCCCCGTGCAGGACCGCTGCCTCGACCGCGGCGCTGTCAACCCTCGTCCACTCCGCATCCACCGGTGGGGTCAGGTCCGCCACCGGAACAGCGGACACGCCACGAGCGGGTACGACGCCGGTTCCGCTGGTCGGCGCCTCTGTCACCTCGTATCCGCCGGCTGTAGCGGTGCGCACCTCGCCGTCGTCGTCGTCATCGTTGACGCGTCGAACGAACAGGACCGTATCGGTGGCTCCACCCCATGCCACCATGCGTGCATAGCCGTCCGGGCCCACCACCGCGAGGGTCGCCGTACCGGTGCAGGCGTCGTCGAGGCGCGCGGCGCGGCGGAGCGGCCCGACGACGAGGTCGGTCTCCGCATACGGCACCGCGACCCCCGACGCCGCCGAGATGCGGAGGAGTTCAGCCGCCTCCGCCCAGCCGGCGCCGCTGCCGCCCGCGGACTCGGGCGCGGTGAGTCGCCCCAGCCCCACGTCGTTCAGTGCCTTCCACACCCCGGCCGGGTCCGGCTCGACGTCCGGCCCCGACCAGGACGAGAGCACGTCCTCCATCATCGCGGTGAGGTCGGCGTCCACAGCCAGGTCCGCGGATCCCGGCTCGGCAGAGCGCGCAGCTGCTGGGCTCATCGCATCTCCAGTCCGCGGGCGATCACGCTGCGCAGGATCTCGTTGGTCCCGCCCCGGAGTGTGAAGCCGGGGCGCTGGTGGAGTCCGGCGCGGAGCAGGTCTGCCAGTTCTGCCGAGGCCGGGCCGGCTTCGGCGGTCGGGAACTCGTCGCCGAGCCGCGCGGAGACCGCGTCCACCAGATCCCCCTCGGTCGTCGTTCCGAGGAGTTTGACCAGAGCGGCGGCGGTGTCGGCGGGCTCGCCGCGCTGGAGGGCACCTGCGATGTTCTGGCTCAGCGAATGCAGTCCCGCCATGCGGGCGACCGAACGTCCCAGGTCCGCGCGCGGCGGCAGCGTCCCCTCGGCGGCGGCACCGATCTCGGCCGCGAACAAGCGGAACGAGGACAGGAACCGCTCCGGTCCACTGCGCTCGAAAGCCAGCTCCGAGTTAACCTGCTCCCAACCGTTGCCGGGAACGCCGAAGACCATGGTGTCGGGGACGAAAACCTGGTCCATCACCACCTCGTTGAAATGCTGGTCGCCGGACAGGGACACGATCGGACGGATCGTCACGCCCTCGCCACGCAGGTCCACGATGAACTGGGACAGGCCCGTGTGACGGTTCGAGACGTCCAGGGGTTCGGTCCGGCAGAGCGCGATGAACGCCTCCGCGTGCTGGGCTCCCGAGGTCCACACCTTGGTCCCGGTGATCGACCATCCCCCGTCGACCCGCATGCCCCTGGTGCGGACGCTCGCGAGGTCCGAGCCCGAGTCCGGTTCACTCATGCCGATCGCGAAACAGCAGTCGCCGGCGGCGATGCGGGGCAGGAAGTCCTGCTTCTGTTCCTTGGTGCCGTAACGCAGGAGCGACGGTGCGA
The DNA here is from genome assembly GCF_000226215.1 of Dietzia alimentaria 72. Classification (GTDB taxonomy): domain Bacteria; phylum Actinomycetota; class Actinomycetes; order Mycobacteriales; family Mycobacteriaceae; genus Dietzia; species Dietzia alimentaria. The sequence continues at coordinate 139,511 of NZ_AGFF01000007.1, read as the reverse complement.
TCTGCCGGTCGGCCACCCACTGCGCGGCGACGGGAGCGCCCACCGCCAGCAGTTCCTCCGTCACCACGAAGCGTTCGAGGAAGGTCCGCCCGTGTCCGCCGTATTCGGTGGGGATGGTCATGCCCACCCATCCGCGGTCGGCCAGGCGGCGGGTGAAGCCCTCATCCCACCTGGTCAGCCACGTGTCGACCCAGGGGGTAAACCGACCGGCGGCGATCTCGGCATCAAGGAACCGGCGAACCTCATGCCGCAGTGCGTCCATCTGCGGCGAAGCCAATGTGGTCGGTGGGGCGAGCGCTGGCCTCATGGATGTCTCCTCTGTTGTGGCTGCATCAGGCGGGCCACCCCGACTCATGAGCCCGGACGAGACGGCCGCGCGTGGGTCAGCGTCCCGTGTACCGACCGGGGCGCTTCTCCCCGAATGCCTCGAGCGCCTCTCGATGATCCTCGGCGTGATGAGCCAGGGCCTGCATCGCCGCCGACATCTCGAGGAGCGATTCCAGCGACTGTTGCTGGGACTCGCGCAGTAGTTGCTTGGCCATCCGGACCGAGTGGGGCGGGTTCTTGGCCACCCGGCCCGCCAGGGTCCGCGCCGCCTCCATCAGGTTCTCCGGCTCGACAACCTGGTTGAGCAGACCCCACTCGGCGGCCAGCTCGGCGCTCACGCGGTCGCCGGTGAGGGCCATCTCCGCCGCGCGCGCCTGCCCGATCGCCTTGGTGAGCAGCCACGCTCCGCCGTCCCCCGGGATGATGCCCAGCTGGACGAAACTCTCGGCGAACCACGCCTTGGTCGAGGCGACCCGCAGGTCACACATCACCGCCAAGTCGCAGCCCGCCCCCACCGCCGGCCCGTTGACCGCAGCGATCACCGGCACCTCACAGTGGTAGAGCGCGCGCGGGATCCGCTGGATACCCTCGCGATAGGCGTTCCGTATCTCGTAAGGGCTACCGCCGAACATTCCGGACCTGTCGGCCATGTCCTTGACGTTGCCGCCCGCGGAAAACGCCGTGCCTGCACCCGTGAGAATCACCGCGCGCACGTCACGGTCCGCGTTGACCACCGCCACCTGCTCGCAGAGGGCGTCAATGACGGCCGGATCCGAGATCGGGTTGCGAGACTCGGGCAGATTCAGGGTCCAGGTCTCGATATGGTCGGCTCGCTCGACGAGTAGTGGCGCTGAAGTCATGGGGAGGGCTGCTTCCTGGTCGTGGGAACCGGTCCGCGAACTCGCTGCGTGCACCGCATCCCCCAACGTATCGAGGTGTTCTGCGCACCGTCAATGATCCACGATCTCCCCGCCAGGGGACCGAATCCGGCCGCCGTTCAACACGACTGAACCCCCGGCGGTGAAGCGCGGGGGTTCGGTGACGCATTTGGGGTCGTTCTGACATTCGTGGAGCCGCGTGTCGGAATCGAACCGACGACCTTTTCATTACGAGTGAAATGCTCTACCGACTGAGCTAACGCGGCGAGCCCTTGTGGGGCGAGGCAACTATATCCGACAGCGCCCGCGACAGAAAAACGCGCCCGCCTCAGCCGAGGGCTTCACGAATAGCGCCCACCATCGCCGCAACCGCGAACTTGGGCTTGATATTGACCTCGATCGCCGAGCGGCACTGCTGTACCGCCTCGATAGCCCTGAGGATCGACGCGGCCGGGTAGTGGCCCCCGAGGCGAGCCGATTCGTCGGACTTGTCCGGGTGAACCTGTGACACGTCGCGGGCACCGATGGCCGCCATGAGCGAGTCACGGTAGAACCCGGCCAGGTCCACCAGCGCCAGATCGAGCGAGTCACGGGTCGATCGCGTGCGGCGCGACTTCTGGGCCCGCTCCAGTTCCTTGACCGCCCCTGCCGCCCCACGCCCGGCCGAGGCGGTTCCCTTACCTGTGCCTCCCGCGCCGAGCGAGGTGCGCAGTTCATCCACTTCACGCTCGTCGGACTCGGTGTTGCGGGCCACCGCCTCCTGCTCCGCCGAACTGACCAGCCGATCAGCCAACGGGAAGGCCCGGCCAGGGTTGTGCATCACCATCGGCAACTGCAGCACCACCTCCCGGCGAGCCCGGGTGTCCTCGTCCGTGGCCAGCCACCGTGCGCGTCCCACATGGCCTGACGACACCGAGGCCGCCCACCGGGCCAGATCCGGGTCAATACCGGAGTCCGCGAGCAGGGCAGTTTCCACTGCGGTGGCGTCCGGCTGGCGCAGCGCGACATTCCTCGACCGCGACCGCAGGGTCACCATGATGTCCATGGGGTCGGTGGTGGGCGAACACAGCAGGAACACGGTGCGGCTGGGCGGCTCCTCGACCACCTTGAGCAAGGCATTGCCCGACTGCTCGGTGAGCCGGTCGGCCTCTTCCACAACCACGATCTGCCACCGCCCGGTAGCAGGCCTACTGGCCGCCCGGTGGATGGTCTCCTTGACGTCCTTGAGCAAGATGTTGACACCCTGCGGGGCCAGAAGGTGCACGTCGGCGTGCGTTCCCGCCAGCACCGTGTGACAGGCCCTGCACTCGCCACAGCCCACGATCTCTGGATTCTCGCACTGCAGGGCGGCCGCGAAACTCATCGCAGCGACACTGCGGCCGCTCCCGGGAGGGCCGGTGAACAACCACGCATGGACCATTCGAGCATCCGAGTCGTCCCACCCCCGGCCCTGAACCCGCAGCCGCGCCGACGTGGCAGCCGCCGTCAACTCGGCCACCACCTCGGCCTGGCCAGCCAACCGTTCGAACACCCCGGACATGGACCCACCTTATCCCCGCCCACCGACACACCTACGTCCCCGTGGCAGCGCCCGGGAACTAGGCTGGACCCGATGGAGCGATGGGTCAGACTGTTCAGGTGGCTATGGGTCACCCCCTGGCCCGTCTACGCCCTGACGATGGTGCAGGCCAACATCATCGGCGCCGTCTTCGTGTTCGCATTTCTACGCTTCGTCCTGCCGATGGACCGTTTCCTGGACCTCGAGTCCTTCCGCTTCATCAACCAGTACCTGTTCATCGGTTATCTGGTTCTGGCATTCGTCGGCGGCGTCATCGCTTCCACCCTTCTACTGCTGCCGGTCCTCCGGGTCGACCGGTCAGGCGAGGACTTCGGAGGATCGATACGCGAGCGAGCACTCCGCGTGCCGTTTGACCAGGCACTCATCTCCGGTGCGATGTGGCTGATCGGCACCCTGGTCTTTGTGGGTGTGAACGTGGGCCACTCCCCCAAACTCGCCCTGGTCGTAGGGGTGACCAGCGCTCTCGGCGGGACCACCACGTGTCTGATCTCGTACTTGCAGGCCGAGAGGATCATGCGGCCGATCACCGTCCGCGCACTGGCCAGCGGGGTCCCGGCCAATCGGAATGTCCCGGGCGTGCGTCGTCGCATCTTTTTGGGGTGGGCACTCACCACGATGATTCCTGTGGCGGGGATCCTGCTCATCCTTCTCGGCCACTGGTCCGGCTTGTTCGGCGACGATCCGGGGAACATCCTTGTGGCCCTGGCCGTGTTGGCGAGCGTCGCTGTGATCGCCGGCGCCATCGGAATGGGCCTGGTCTCGGACTCCATCGCCGATCCCGTCCGCGAGATGCAGGAAGGCGTCAGCCGGGTCAAGCGGGGCGACCTGGAGACCCGAGTGACGATCTACGACAGCTCCGAGATCGGTCGCCTGGCCCAGGGCTTCAACGAAATGGTGACCGGCCTCGAGGAACGGGCCGCGATCCAGGATCTATTCGGTCGCTACGTAGGCGAGGACGTGGCCCGTAACGCGCTCGAGCGAGGCACCGAGCTCGGCGGGCAGGAGCGGGAAGTCGCGGTGCTGTTCGTTGACCTCACCGGTTCCACGGAATTCGCGGCCACCAACGAGCCCGCAGAGGTCGTGGCGGTGTTGAACGAGTTCTTCCGGATAGCAGTGGAGGCCGTCGACTCCAACGGCGGCTACATAAACAAGTTTCAGGGTGACGCTCTGCTCGCCGTCTTCGGAGCCCCGATCGAGGTGGAGAACGAAGCCGGTCGAGCCCTGAGGGCGGCGCGGGTACTGCAGTCCAAGCTCGCAGATCTGTCCCCGCTCTCCGCGGGTATCGGCGTCTCGTACGGCACGGTGATCGCCGGCCACATCGGACACGCCAAACGGTTCGAGTACACCGTGATCGGCGATCCGGTCAATGAGGCCGCACGCCTGACCACCCTGGCCAAGATGGAGCAGGGGCACGTGTTGGCCTCCGCAGCCGCCATCCGACACGCGGACGCCCCGGAGGTCGCCAGGTGGGTGCTGGGACGCAGTGTGGAACTGCGGGGTCGCGGCATCATGACGCAACTCGCTCGGCCTCTGAGGCCTACGCTCGCCGATCGATGGCAGGCCGGGAAGGTCGCACTGCGGCCGGCCTCGGCGGACGACGTCACCGGCTGACGGACCCTGGGGCCTCACAGCTTCGCCGCGAAGAGGAATCCGTGCACTTCCACTCGGGCGATGCAGTCGTTTTCCTCTTCGCGGCGCGGGCACCGCACCGCACCGCCGCCGCTTCGGGTGGTCGGCCTACTTACTTCGCTGCGGCCTTTTTCTTGGCGGGGGCCCGCTTGGCCGGAGCCTTCTTGACGGGCGCCTTGGCCCGTCGTTCGGACAGCAACTCGGAGGCGCGCGCATCGGTGAGCGTCTCCACGGTATCGCCCTTACGCAGGGAGGCGTTTGACTCGCCGTCGGTGACGTACGGGCCGAAGCGACCGTCCTTGACCAGCATCTGCTTGCCCGAGACCTCGTCGACCCCCATCTCGCGCAGCGCCTTGGGGGCGGCAGCCTGACGACCCCGACGCTTGGGCTCCGAGTAGATCTTGATCGCCTGCTCGAGGGTCGTGGTGAACACCGCATCCTCGGAATCGAGGGTGCGCGAGTCGGTGCCCTTCTTGAGGTACGGGCCGTAGCGCCCGAGCTGCGCGGTGATCTCCTCGCCGCTGGTGGGGTCCACGCCCACGACCCGCGGCAGCGACAGCAACTTGAGCGCGTCCTCGAGCGTGACCGTCGCGGGCTCCATGGACTGCATGAGCGAGCCGGTGCGGGGCTTGGGGCCGGTGGGGTTCTCGGCCTCCTTCTTGGCCTTGCGGGTGACCGCGGACTTGGCCTTGGTGGCGGCCTTCTTGGCTTCAGCTTTGGCGTCGTCATCCTTCGCGGCGGCCACGGCCGCATCGCGCTCGGCGTCGATACGCTTCTTCTCCGCTTCGGCGTCGGCGAGGACCTTCTTGGCCCACTCGGCCTTCTCGGCTTCGGTGGGCTCGGGCAGCTTCTCGGTGACGTACGGGCCGTAGCGGCCGTCCTTGACCACGATCTCGTGTCCGGTGGATGGATCAACGCCCAGGGGCCGGCCATCCTGTGGGGTCGAGAACAGCTTCTCCGCCACGGCGAGGGTGAGCTCGTCCGGGCTCATTCCCTCGGGCAGATTGGTTCGCTGCGACTCCTCGGTGCCATCCTCGCCGCGGACCATGCGCTCGAGGTATGGGCCGTAGCGACCGACGCGCACGAAGACTGGGCGGCCCTCGGAGTCGTCGAACACACGGATGGAGTTGATGCTGCGCGCGTCGATCGCCTCCAGGTTCACGTCGACGAGGTTTTTGAGGCCCACCGCGTGGTTGGCATCGGCGCCGTCACCAGGTCCCTCGACGTCACCGAAGTAGAAGCGGCGCAGCCAGTCGTCGCGGTTCTCTCGGCCCTCGGCGATCTCGTCGAGCTCGTCTTCCATGGCCGAGGTGAAGTCGTAGTCCACGAGTCGGCCGAAGTTCTGCTCGAGCAGTCCCACGACCGCGAACGCCACCCAGCTGGGGACGAGCGCGTTGCCCCGGGAGTAGACGTATCCGCGATCCTGGATGGTGCGGATGATGCTGGCGTAGGTCGACGGGCGTCCGATGCCCATCTCCTCCATCGCCTTGACGAGGCTGGCCTCGTTATAGCGGGACGGCGGGCTGGTGGTGTGCCCGTCGGCGACCAGATCGGAACCGGTGAGCGGCTGCCCTTCGGTCAGCTGGGGCAGGCGGCGCTCTGCGTCGTCAGCCATCTGCTTCTCGGAGGACTCGGACTCGTCGGTGGCCTCGACGTAGGCCTTGAGGAAGCCGGGAAAGGTGATGGTCCTGCCCGAGGCGGAGAAGGTCGCCTGCCTGTAGCCGGAGTCATTGGTGCCGACCTCGCTGGAGATACGGATGCTCACAGTGGTGCCGCGGGCATCGGCCATCTGGGAGGCGACGGTCCGCTGCCAGATGAGCTCGTAGAGGCGGTATTCCTCGGCGTCGAGAACGCTGTGCAGCTGGCCGGGGGTCGCGAACGACTCGCCGGCGGGGCGGATGGCCTCGTGTGCCTCCTGCGAGTTCTTGACCTTGCGTGTGTACTGCCGCGGCGTCTCGGAGACGTACTCCCTACCGTAGAGCTCCGTCGCCTGCGCCCGGGCCGCGGCGATGCCACCCTCGGACAGCGTCGTGGAGTCGGTACGCATGTAGGTGATGTAGCCGTTCTCGTACAGCCTCTGCGCGATGCGCATGGTGCGCTCGGAGGTGTAGCGGAGCTTGCGGCCGGATTCCTGCTGCAGTGTGGACGTCATGAACGGTGCGTAGGGGCGTCGTGTGTACGGCTTGGACTCGACCGAGTCGACGACGAAGTCCGCGCCGTCCAGAGCTCCTGCCAGCGCACGAGCGGCGGATTCGCCCAGGACCACGGAGTCCTTGGCCGCGCCGGTGGTCTTGAGTCGACCGTCCTGCCCGAAATCGCGGCCCTGGGCTACGCGGGCCCCGTCGACCGCGGAGAGTCGGGCGGTGAAGCTACGGGGCTCGCCCGCGTCTGTCCCGGTGGAGCCCTGCGTGGTCAGCGACGCGGTGATGTCCCAGTAGTCGGCGGCGACGAACGCCATGCGCTCACGCTCACGCTCCACGATCACGCGGGTCGCCACCGACTGCACGCGACCGGCGGACAGTCGCGGCATGACCTTCTTCCACAGGACCGGCGAGACCTCGTAACCGTAGAGGCGGTCGAGGATGCGGCGGGTCTCCTGGGCGTCGACCAGGTCGGTATCGAGCTCACGGGTGTTCTCCGCGGCGGCGATGATGGCGGGTTTGGTGATCTCGTGGAACACCATCCGCTTGACGGGCACCTTGGGCTTGAGCACCTCGAGTAGGTGCCAGGCGATCGCTTCACCCTCGCGGTCGGGGTCCGTCGCCAGCAGGAGCTGGTCGACGCCGGCGAGTTCCTTCTTGAGCTCGGCTACTTTCTTCTTCTTGTCGGCGCTGACGACGTAGATGGGCCGGAAGTCGTCGTCGGGGTTCACACCCAGCCGTGCCCACGGCTCCTTCTTGTACTTGGCCGGAATGTCGGCCGCGCCCTTCGGCAGGTCACGGATGTGCCCGACCGAGGCTTCGACCACGTAGTCGGACCCCAGGTACGGCTGGATCTTGCGGGCCTTGGTGGCGGACTCGACGATCACCAGGCTCCGCTTCCCGCCTGATGCTGCCTGTTTGCTCGCCACTGACATGCTCCCAACCTGCGCTGATACGTCGCCGACGCCTATCGCCGATCCTCGGTCCCGGATACGGTACGCGTGCCGGGGGCCTTCTATACGAATTCATACCAGGCGAGATGCCCTCGGCGAGAAACGTGCGCTACCCCCGGGCCGGGCGCGGAGCCATCATCGGGCTCCCGCAGCACGTGCCGCCAGCGCACCTGGGCCCGTGGTGGATTCTCTCGGTCCGGCTCACTCCGCGCGCGCCCATGGTGGGGTGCCGGGCAATGGTCGGGGGGTGTCCAGGTGCTGGTCCGGTTCCACCTGCCCGGTCTTGAGGTATCGCAGGACGATCTCGTCGACTGCCTCGTTCCCGGAGTCGAACTGACCGTGCACGGTGCCCCTGACACGCACGAGTGTGCCGCCGGTCGCCGCAGCAGTGGACGGCCCGAAGATCGCCGGGGTCTGTGGGTCGTGGTCCGCCTGGATGACCAGCGGCCGTGCGGCCATCGGGTTGGCCTGGATCTCGTGCGGAACCGTCGATGGCGGGTAGAGACAGTAGGGGACCTGCTCCGTCAGCCCCCAGATCTCCTCATGAGTGCTGCCGACCGACTCACTGCTGCCGAGCAGGACCGGGGCGAGCGGGGTGCCCACCGTCGGCGCGGTCTCATTGCAGTTGAGGATAGTCAGATAAGTCTCCATGTCCGACGTCACGGCGGGCTGGTCCGACTCCTCGGCCAGCGCGGCGGCGAGTGCCTCCGGGCTCGGCGGGTCCGGAAGCGTGCCGTGGACCTTCGCGGAGATCGCCCAGGCGATCGCGGGCCACTCCGCGGGCGAGGTCGAACTCTCGTCCAGGATCATGAAGTAACCGACAGCCCCATCGACGTCGCGATCGAACACTCCGGAGGATGCCGCGGCGAAGTTGTCCAGGCGCGCGGACCCGGTGTTGGCCCCGTCGACCGACCCCACACTGGAGGACGGCACGGGCAATGAACCCACCAGGTCGTCATCCGGCCCGGCCGGCGGTGGAAGGAACCGGCTCGCCGCCGCGCCCTCGGACAGGTCGAGCTGATGGATCTCGCGGTACACCTCCAGCGGCGTGTCGCCGAGCTCGAACGCGTCATCATGTTCGGCGATCCACTCCAGGACGTAATTCCTCGCCTGGTACCGGTTCTGCGCCTGCCTCAGATGGAGCTCGTACCACCATGTATCGGTGGGCCCGACCGCGGAGTCCAGGACCATCCGCTCGATGCTGTCCGGGAACAGCGTCTGATACATCATGCCGATCGCCGTGCCGTAGGAATATCCCAGGTAGTTGATTCGGTCGAGACCCATTAACTGCCGGACCAGCTCGTGATCCCGCACCAGGTTCTCCGTGGTGATCGTGGAAACGAACTCACGGTCCGTGTTCATGCACCGCAGGGCCAGGACCGGCGCGTTCTCGCCCTCCAGTCCGTCCTCTGGCAGACACTCGAGGGCACCGGCACCCTCCAGCCCGCGCGGTTGCACGATCACGAGGTCGTGATCCCGACGTACCTCGTCGATCGCCGCGTCGTCGTCCCCGTCGAGGGCGGAGTACCACATATCCCGTGCGTCACCGCCCGGTCCGCCGGGGTTGCCGAAGACCGTTCCGGTCCGCTCTCCGGTCGCGGTGATCTTTCGCACTTCGATCCCGACCGTCCGGCCGCCAGGATCGTCGTGGTGTACCGGTACGTGCACCGAGGCGCAGAGGACATCGGCCCGCGGGAGGCCGAACCCCGTATCTCGCTCGGATTCCGCCGGGCAGATCGACCAGCTCAGGGTGTCGACCCCCGCGCGGGTGAGTGACGGAGAGGGTGCGGGTGACGCAAGGGGAGTGTTTCCGACGATCACACCGATCGTGACGGCACCGCATAGGAGGCTCCGGGGAGAGGGACGCATGATGACCACTTTTTCATCTTCGCAGTTCGAATCGCAGCGTTTCGCGGTCGACTGAGCCGGATTGGCAGAAGTAGACAGCTCGGTCTACTCTTGACGGAAGAGGCCACGTCGGTTAACTGAAACCTGTTACAGTTCGGCATAGAGGGCGTGGCCCCGGGTCGCGCCAGAACCGGCGTACCGTCGGTGGCACCACGGGATCCGACAAGCCCGAATTCTCACGACGCAACGGAGGTCAGCAGCGGTGGGCAATGTGTCCAAGACCAGGCTGGATAAGGTGGTCATCCGCATCGCGGGCGACTCCGGAGACGGCATGCAGCTCGCCGGTGACCAGTTCACCTCGGAGGCCGCCGCCTTCGGCAACGATCTCGCGACCCAGCCGAACTACCCGGCTGAAATCCGGGCGCCACAGGGCACCATCCACGGCGTCTCAAGCTTCCAGATCCAGATCGCGGACTACGACATCCTCACCGCCGGGGATCGCCCGGACGTCTTGGTGGCGATGAACCCCGCCGCCCTGAAGGCCAACATCGACGACCTTCCCTCGGGCGGGATCCTCATCGTCAACTCCGACGAGTTCACCAAGCGAAATCTCACCAAGGTCGGGTACGAATCCAACCCCCTGGGCTCCCCGGCCTTCGAGGCGTACCAGGTGCATGAGGTCGCGATGAGCACGCTGACCATCGGCGCCGTGGAATCCGTGGACATCGGCAAGAAGGACGCCGAGCGCGGCAAAAACATGTTCGCACTGGGCCTGCTCATGTGGATGTACGGCCGCACGGTCGAGTCCATCGAGAAATTCCTCCAGGAAAAATTCAGCAAGAAGCCGAACATCCTCGAGGCCAATATTCTCGCTCTGCGCATGGGCTGGAACTATGGCGAGACAACCGAGGCCTTCGCTTCCGAGTACGAGATCCAGCCGGCCAAGTTGCCCGAGGGCCGCTACCGTCAGATCACCGGCAACACTGCCATGGCCTACGGCCTGGTCACCGCCGGTAAGTCCGCCGAGATGCCGGTGTTCCTGGGCACCTACCCCATCACCCCGGCCTCGGACATCCTGCACGAGCTGAGCAAGCTCAAGCAGTTCGACGTCACCACTTTCCAGGCCGAGGACGAGATCGCCGGTGTCGCCGCCGCTCTCGGCGCCTCGTACGGCGGGGCCCTGGGCGTCACCTCGACGTCGGGCCCGGGTCTGGCACTCAAGTCCGAGGCAATCGGCCTGGCCGTGATGACCGAACTGCCGCTCGTGGTCATCGATGTCCAGCGTGGCGGACCGTCGACCGGCCTGCCCACCAAGACCGAACAATCCGACCTGCTCCAGGCACTATTCGGCCGCAACGGCGAGTCGCCGGTAGCCGTGGTCGCCCCGCAGTCCCCGGCCGACTGCTTTGAGATCGCCCGCGAGGCCGCACGTATCGCTGTCACCTACCGGACCCCGGTTATCGTCTTGTCCGACGGCGCCATCGCCAACGGTTCCGAGCCGTGGCTACTGCCCGAGGTCTCGGCCTTGCCGGCCATCGAAAAGAACCTAGCCAAGGCTGCCGAGGGTGAGGACACCAAGGAGTACCTGCCCTACGCCCGTGATCCGGAGACCCTCGCCCGTGACTGGGCGGTCCCCGGGGAGCCCGGACTGGAGCACCGCATCGGCGGTCTCGAGAAGGCCAACGGCACCGGCAACATCTCGTACACCGCTGACAACCACGATCTGATGACCCGTACCCGCGCCCTGCGGATCGCGCTCATCGACGTCCCGGACCTCGAGGTGGACGATCCGTCCGGCGAGGCTGACGTTCTGGTCGTGGGCTGGGGCTCGTCCTACGGCCCGATCGGTGAGGCCGTGCGGCGTGCCCGCGCCAACGGTCACCGGGTCGCCCGAGCACACGTCCGACACCTGAACCCGCTGCCCCACAACATCGGCGACGTGCTGGCCAAGTACCGACGTATCCTGGTGCCCGAGATGAACCTCGGCCAGCTCGCAATGCTGCTCAAGGCGCGTTTCCCCGCAGAGATCCAGCCCATCACCAAGGTGCACGGCATGGCTTTCTCCGCCGAAGAGCTCCAGACTGCTATCGAGTCCGAGTTCGCCGGCCGCCTGTCGCACACCGAGCACGACAAGTATCGACTGGCACTCGACGGGGTCATCACCACCACAGGTGAGCCCGCGGTCCGCAACCCGCGGATCGGCCACACCGCCACCGGCACCACCACCGCCAACCGAACCCGCTGACAACGAGCGAGGAGAGGATACCCATGACAAGCACCGAATCCGGCCTCGTCGGCAGCGAGTTGCCGCTGGACGCGTTGGCACACGTTCCCACCACCGACGCACCGCAGAAGCCCAAGGACTACACCTCTGACCAGGAGGTGCGCTGGTGCCCGGGCTGTGGCGACTACGTCATCCTGGCCACCATCCGCTCGCTGCTGCCCAAGCTCGGCCTGAAGCGGGAGAACATCACGTTCATCTCCGGCATCGGCTGCTCGAGCCGCTTCCCGTACTACCTCGAGACTTACGGCATGCACTCGATCCACGGTCGTGCGCCGGCCATCGCCACGGGCCTGGCCACCGCGCGGCCCGACCAGTCCGTATGGGTCGTGACCGGTGACGGCGACGCCATGTCCATCGGCGGCAACCACCTCATCCACACGCTGCGCCGCAACGTGAACATGAACATCCTGCTGTTCAACAACCGGATCTACGGACTCACCAAGGGCCAGTACTCACCCACGTCGGAACCCGGCAAGGTGACCAAGTCCAGCCCCATGGGCTCGTTGGACCACCCGTTCAACACGCTCTCGCTGGCATTGGGCGCCCAGGGCACGTTCGTCGCCCGCGCCCTCGACTCTGACCGCAAGGGTCTGACCGAGGTCCTCGAGGCCGCCGCCCACCACCGCGGCACCAGCTTCGTGGAGATCATGCAGGACTGCCCCATCTTCAACGACGGCTCGTTCGACCTCCTGCGCAAGGAGAACGCCGCCGACCACATCGTCCCGGTCCGTCACGGCGAGAAGATCGTCTTCGGCGACGAGGGCCAGCACTGCGTGATCCGGTCCGGATTCTCGCTGCAGGTCGCCGCCACCGCGGACGTCGATGAGTCGGACATCGTGGTCCACGACGCCCACACCGATGACCCCACGTACGCCCACGCCCTGGCCAACCTGTCCAGCCAGGACCTGGAGTACACGGTGATGGGCATCATCCGTCAGGTCGGTCGCGATACCTACGACGACCTGGCTCGCGCCCAGGTCGCCACCGCCAAGGAGAACGCCCCGGACGATCTCCAGGCACTGCTCAACGGCAGCAACACCTGGACCGTCAGCTGATCTGACCGGCACCTGCATCATCCGGTGCAGCATCACGACCCGCAGCATCGCCCACGGGGGCGGTCACCGGCACAATTCCGCCGGCAGACCGTCCCCGTGTCGCGTTTCGTCGTCCGCTTCAGCGTGCATGCGTGCATGCGTGCACCCGGACAGCGCATCTTGAGCCACTCACGCTGCCTCTACGACTCGCGCTGGCAGGGTGCACAACTTTCCACGGGTTGCGCTGGCCAGGTGGACCACAGAGCCAGCGCACGTCACGGAGCCAGCACAACCAGGGCCAGTCGCGCTGGCAGTTTGCTCGGCAACTCGGTGGAGCCGCGGCCGGAGTCCGACGCAGAGGCAGAGGCAGAGGCACAAGCGGAGGCAGAGGCGCAGCCGCAGACAGGGCCGGAGCCGGACGCGCAGGATTCCGGCGCGCAGGATTCCGGCGCGGTCTCAGATCCGCCGACTGACCGTCCCCGTGATGCGACCGCGGGAGTCCCAGGTGCGCTCCACCACGTCGGCTGTCCCGTGTTGGTCGACCCGGACCGCGGTCGTCGACCGAGTGCCGTACCACTTGCCCACGCGGACGAACCGCGACGACAGTTGCCACTCCCGCAGGAGCGGCACACCGGTGTGCGGCAGGTGGGGCGGTAGAGCCTTGCGGCGATCCGCCAGCAGGTCGAGCAGCGACGCGGACCAGTCGGGGCCGGACATCGCGTCGGTACCCATCAGTGCGCGCACGTCGCGGACGGCCCCCACGACCTTTGGCCACGGCGTGTCGAGAGCCGCGTTGGACAGCCCGTGCACGCCGATACCCAGCTGCAGTGGCCCTCGGCTGGAACGGTTCGAGGCCCACCACATCTCGTCGAGATCTCCGGCCAGGAGGTTGACGGGCCCGTAGCCGTCGAGGTCGTCGACGACGTGGCGGGCGAACTCGGTGACGGGGACCGGTCCGGTAAGCGCGTCTACGGGCAGTGCGCCGCGCGAGGCAGGTGCGGGCTGCACCGGCCCGACCTCACGCACATTGGTGACGGCGGCGAACCTTGCGCCCGCCGCGAGCGCCAGCCAGGTTCCGCCGGCGGTGACGTCGCGTCCGGCGATGATCGGTTCAGACTGGGCCTCACCCACGGACTCCGCGGCGCCCGCGGCCCACTCGTGCAGGGGCTCCGTGGGCCGATCGAGCACCTCGTCCCGGTTGGCCACCACGATCAACGGGTACCTGGGGTGGACCCGACGGGCCACGACGAGCATGCACATGTGCTCGAAACTACCCCGGCCACTGCGCCGGCGGCACCCCGGCGGGCGGCGCCCCCAGATTCTGCGCCAATCGGGTACGCGCGCGAGCCGTACCCAGGCGCAACAGCGGCCCTCCGCCCTTCGAGCCGACATAGGTGGACCGGATCCCGACGCGTTCCAGCGCCTCGGCAAGCGCGGCCCGCCGGGGAGCGTGATGCTCCATCCCGGCGTCGATACCGAGTTCCACCGCCCCGCCGGGCGCGATCACGCCGGCGGTGAGGAACCAGACCCGCAGCGCGCCGGCCGACGGCGTCCACCCGTGCGGGACTGTCGAGACCGCGCCGCGTCGCCAACGCCGCACCACGGGGGCCAGGAGCGGTGTCCTGATGGTGGAGACCGTGCAGCGGCCGTCGGGGCCCGCATCCGAACGCACGGGGTCGAGTCCGGCCTCGGAGAGCAGGGTTTCCACGACGTCTGCTCTCCATGCGGAGTCGAGCGCGACGGAGATCTGGGCGACGTCGCCCGCCAGGGTCGACTGACCGCGGGCGGCCAGCGCCCCTTCCAGGTCGGAGGGCTCGGGGACATGGTCGTCCGCGGCGAAGAACGACAGCTGGGTCACGGGTCAGAGCCTACGGTCGACCTCCGACAGAAGACGAGGCCCCCACCGCGATCGCGGTGGGGGCCTCGTCGGGGTCGACCGATTAGGTCAGATTGCGCGGACGTCCTGCGCCTGCGGACCCTTCTGCCCCTCGCCGACCTCGAACTCGACGCGCTGGTTCTCCTCGAGCGACTTGAAGCCGCTACCGGAGATGGATGAGTAGTGGACGAAGAGGTCGGCGGAACCGTCCTCGGGGGCGATGAACCCGTAGCCCTTTTCCGCGTTGAACCACTTGACGGTGCCCTGTGCCATGTTTAGATTCGATCCTTTTCCGTACTGCAGGTGCGACTCGCGGGTTGGCCACGCGGGTCGGGTCACCGCCCCGTCCGAGGAGTAAACCGCGGACGATGGTGGCAACCGCCTCCAGTAGATCATGAGGACCGCGGTAGGAGAACCGATCAACGTAGGTCGGTCCCGACCGCCCCTGAACCACCCTCTGGCGCCCCCCGCCGTGGCCGCACCTCTACGGTCGAGGGGTGACAACTTTCGGGCGCGAACTCCTGGGGCACCTGCTCTCCCAGCTTCCCGCCGGGGCGTCCCCGCTCACTCACGCCGTGGATCTGCCGGCCCGCGACGCCCGCTATTCCGAGTGGCCGGCCTGGTCTCTCCCCGGCCTGGTCAGCGAACTCCGCGACCGTGGAGTGGACCGCCCCTGGGCTCACCAGGTAGCAACCGCCGAGCACGCGCACGCCGGGCGCCATGTGGTGGTGGCCACCGGCACCGCGTCGGGCAAGTCCCTCGGCTATCAGCTGCCCGCGCTCAGTGCACTCGCCGAGGATCGCAACGGGTGCGTGCTGTACCTGTCACCCACCAAGGCGCTCGGACAGGACCAGCTGTCGTCCGTCGTCTCGCTGGTCGACGCGGTTCCGGAGCTCGCCCACGTGGCCCCCGCGTCCTACGACGGCGACACGCCCACCGATGCCCGGAGGTGGATCCGGGAGAACTCGCGGTGGATCGTCACCAACCCGGACATGCTCCACCTGTCCCTGCTCGGACGGTCCCGTCAATGGACGCGGCTCCTGCGGGGGCTCCGCTTTGTCGTCGTCGACGAATGCCACTCCTACCGGGGTGTGTTCGGCTCCAACGTCGCCCTGGTCCTGCGCCGGCTCGACCGCCTGGCCCGGGCGATGGGCGCCTCACCCACGTTCGTCCTGGCGTCCGCCACGACCTCCGACGCCGGCGCCGCGGCGACCACGCTCGTAGGGCGGGAGTGTGTGGAGGTCACCGACGACGCCTCACCACAGGGCGGTCGGACAGTTGCCCTGTGGGAGCCGCCGTTGATGGACGGCCTGACCGGCGAGAACGGTGCGCCGGTGCGCAGGCCGGCCCCGGTGGAGGCCTCAGGGCTCATGGCCTCGCTCGTGGCGGAGGGTGCGCGCACGTTGACGTTCGTACGGTCGCGGGCGGGCGCCGAGTCCACCGCGCTCCGGGCCCGCGAGCAGCTGATGTCGGATCACGGTTCTCGCGGCAGGGAGCTCGCGGGAAAGATCGCCGCGTACCGCGCGGGGTATCTGGCGGAGGATCGGCGTCGTCTGGAGCGGGGCCTGGCGGAGGGCGCGCTCGTGGGCGTGGCCTCCACGTCCGCGCTGGAGTTGGGCGTGGACATCTCCGGCCTCGATGCGGTGGTCAGCGCCGGTTTCCCGGGAACCATTGCCTCGTTCTGGCAGCAGGCCGGCCGCGCTGGTCGCCGCGGGCAGGGCGCGCTCGTGATGCTGGTCGCGCGCGACGACCCGCTGGACACCTATCTCGTCCACCACCCGGAGGCACTGCTCGGCCGGCCCGTGGAGGCCACCGTCACCGATCCACGTAACCCGATCCTGCTGGCGGGCCAGTTGCGGTGCGCGGTGAGCGAACGCCCGATGTCGCACGCGGAGGCCGCCGAGTGGGGCGCCACCGCCGTGTTGGAGAAGCTCGACGACGACGGGCTGGTCAGGCGCCGGCCGGCGGGCTGGTATCCCGCGGCGGACGACCACACACCTCATGCCGAGGTGGACATCCGCGGTGCCGGCGGGGCGGAGGTCGTGATCGTGGACGCGGTCGACGGTCGGATGCTCGGCACGATCGATTCCGTCCGGGCCCGCTCCCAGGTCCATCCCGGTGCGCTGTATCTGCATCAGGGCGAGTCGTTTGTGGTCGACGAGCTGGATCTGGAGGAGGGTCTGGCGCTGTGCCATCCGGAGACGCCGGAGTGGACCACCTCGGCGCGAGAGCAGGTGACGATCGATCTGATCGAGAGCCTGGAGTCAGTTCCCGCCGGGCCGGTCACACTGTCGTTCGCGGAGGTCGAGGTGACCACCCGGGTGACCGGTTACCAGCGGCGGCTGCGCGGCGGCGAGATCCTGGACGTGCCTCCGCTGGACCTGCCTCCCACCACGTTGGCCACGCGCGCCGTGGTCTATACCCTTACCCCACAGCTGTTGAGGGTGGCCGGTCTCGAGGAAGCCGACTGGCCCGGCGCGCTTCACGCCGCCGAGCACGCCGCGATCGGGCTGCTGCCACTGGTCGCGACCTGCGATCGCTGGGACATCGGCGGGGTGTCCACCGCGCTGCACGCCGATACCGGCCTGCCCACAGTCTTTGTCTACGACGGTTACGCGGGCGGCGCCGGGTTCGCCGAACGCGGCTTCCGGCGGGCTCTGCCGTGGCTCCGGGCGACTCTGGACGCGATCCGATCGTGCGAATGCGAATCCGGATGCCCGTCGTGCATCCAGTCCCCCAAGTGCGGCAACGGCAACGACCCGTTGTCCAAACCGGGGGCGGTTGCGCTGCTCACCGAGGTGGTGGGGCAACTTCGGGACTCCCCGGCCGCCTGAGCCGAGCGGTCCGCCGGATACGTCCCGGTCAGACCGGCCCGGCCCGCGCCACCGCCGACGCCGACCGGGAGCCCAAGGGCCCGAGGTTTACGCCCACCTCGGTGCGCACCACCACGTCGTCGCCGTCGATCGTGCAGACTGCCATTGCCGCGCCGTTGGCAGAGGCGACCCCCGCCGCCGTACCACACGCCTCCCCGACTTCCCGGACGGCGTGCGCCCCCGCCAACGCGGCCAGGTCCGCTGCCGATCTAGCGGCGTGCCCGGCCACAGCGACCCGCGCGATCAGAAGCACAGCCAGCGTGAGGGCCAGGACCGCCGCCACGGCGAACGCAGTGGTGACGGTCATGGCGCCGCTGTCATCGTCGATCCTCCGACGCCACTCGCATCGACGACGCGGCGACGCCCCCACTACCTGCCCGCCACCTGTGGCCACTGGCCCCCCTCTCGTCATCCCGTCATCCCCGGCTCGATACGTGCGACCGCGCTGGCCGTGAGTTCGACGCCCGGTAGGCCCCCGGCGGGAGCCACGACCACCGCGGTCACCGACGCCACGCCCGCATCGACCTCCACCAGCGCGCCAGGTGCCGCCGCACGCCCCGCGGCGAGCTCCTCCGCTGCGCCCGACATCGACGCGACCCGGGCGGTCTCCCGCGCGGCGTCCACCAACCTGATCTGGGTCAGCCCCGCGGCGGCTCCGGCTGCAGCCATCGCTACGACTACCACCAGAGACGCGATCCCCAGCGCCGCCTCGACCGTCACCGACCCCGCATCCCGGCCCCTCCGGAACCGTCGCAGCAATCCCGGATAAGGAGGGCGCGCACTACCGGCTAATTCAGGACGCCGAGCAGGTCGCGACCGACCGCGAAGTCGTCGATCGGGTGTTGAAGCACGAGTCGCTAAGGAGCACCGCCCACGACTCGACGACGCAGAAGGCCCTGACTCCGCAGGATCGCCTTGCGCAGCTCCGGAAACGCCAGGTCCATGGGCACCAGTGGCACAGCGCCCCGCTGAAACGTGCGCTGAGCTGACCACGCTGGCCATGCTGGGCCGTGTTGTCACCAGAGACGCGGTGCTCTCCGTGGACGGACAGCCTCTGCGAGATGACAAAGGCAATCGTGTCCTTGGCCCGGAGACTTGTCATCGTGGACGAGACGGGGGCACCGGTCGTGCGGGCGGCCCCGATTCCGACACAGGCCGTGTTCGACCGCGTCGGCAAGGAGCTGGCGGGCCGAGAGAACAAGAAAGTGCCGACCAAGCGCTCGTCGGCGTTGCCCACGCAGGTGATTTTCTGCGGCGCGTGCGGGCGCCCGGCGTACCGACTCAAGGGCGGCACGGGGAGGCAGCCGCAGTACCGATGCGCGTCGGCGCAGTACAAAACGCCGCAGATGGGGTGGATCGGACCCGTGTGCGACGCGGTTCGGTCTCGGCTGGCCCAGTCGGCACGAGAGTACGCCAACGGGTCGATCGGATGTTCGAGACCCTCACGCGCCACGCCAAAGGATGAACCATCAGCGGATTTGTGGATCGTTCCGCTTCCCGACGATCGCCCGAGTGCCGCTACAGTTCCCTTATGAGTGACGACGCTGACCACGGCCCACAGATCGCTTCCGTCGGGGAATTGATGGAGGTGCTCTCGCCGATCACTGGAGATGGTCGCGAACTGTGGTATCGCGGTCACCGAGATTGGACCTGGGGATTGGAAGCGTCAGCACTACGACCCGAGAACAGACATTTGAACGAACGGGCGATGCTTGCACGGTTTCGCCAAGAAGCAGCCGCCACGGGGCGTCAGTTCCCCTTCGATAACTGGGGCTGGATCACATTCGCTCAGCACCACGGACTGCCCACTCGTTTACTCGACTGGTCGCAGAGCCCGCTGGTCGCGCTATACTTCGCATGCGAGCCTGATCCGGCCGCGAAGGATACGGGGGTCGAACCCGACGGCGAGTTTTTTATCCTCAATCCCAATGATCTGAATTCCGAAGCCGGCGACAGCGACGACGGCCATCCCCGGCTGCTATCCGACACCGACGAAAAGCTCACGAAGTATCTCCCGGGCAAGGATGCCGACGACCCTTCGAAGCCTCGTTCAGTGGTTGCGCCGATGATTTTCGACCGGATTCGGTTTCAAAGTGGCACATTCACCGTCGCGCAGATTCCTCCTGTGACAGCTGACCAGCAGCCGCTTCGTAAGGCGAAAGCTCTTCAATCGTTTCCAGTTCCTGGCGACACCAAGTCCGCGCTTCGTGAGCAGCTCGACGCGCTAGGTTTCAATGAGGCTTCCATATACCGAGACCTAGACCGCATCGCAAAGCGAATCAAGACCGGCCACGGACGGGGACGAGCATGAGGATCGCAACGGAATCACTTGCAGGAATTACGATTTCACGATTCATGCGTATGACCAGTGTCGTCGATCTTAATCCTCCCTATCAGCGGGAGGGCGGCGTTTGGAATCCCGGCGCGAGAAGTGTCCTGATAGATTCAATCATCAACGGTCTTGATGTGCCGAAGCTGTATTTCGAGGCTGTAACGTCAAGGCGGAAAAGCCCACAAGGACTCACATACCAGTATGCGGTGCTTGATGGAAAACAGCGGCTGGAAGCGATCTTGGCCTTCCTGTCGGACCAAATCTCGTTACCTGAGAATTTCATTTTCTTTGAGGATGAGACTGTCCAAGCCGCGAGGATGACGCTCTCTGACCTTCAGGAGAAATACCCGCTGTTAGCGCGGCGTTTCATTGACTTCGAAATTCCGATTGTGCGTGTCACAAGCGACAGTGGCGATCTCATCGAGGAGATGTTTCAGCGATTGAATAGCGCATCCGCGCTGAACTCGGCCGAGAAGCGGAACGCCGTCAGCGGCGCAACTAGAGACGCTGCGAACGCACTGTCTTGGCACACCCTGCTCCAAGACCTTTCCCCGATCAAGAACGCCCGCTACAAGTACCGCGAACTAGGGGCCAAGTTTCTCGCGATCGAGCATCAGATGTCGACTGACGGCAAGATCTCGGACACCAAGGCGTCTACACTTTATAAGCTATTCCTGGATACACACGGTAATACGCCACGGATCACTCCGGAAACGATGAACGCCTGCCGAGACCGGGCTCAAACTGTCCTTGATCGCATGGCAGAGGTATTCGACCAGAACGACTGGCTCCTCTCTTCTATTGGAACGGTAGTTGTGTACTACATCGCGTTCCGCTCACCCGGGTTCTCCGCAGCCGTCGACCGAGACAAACTCGCGGACTTCGAGGAGCTACGGAAAGCAGCAGCGCAGGTCGGAGAGGACGACCCTCACTACACGCGTGGGGCGAACGTGAGGCTCCGCGAGTACAGTGCCTTTGTCCAGTCGACCAACGACGGGCGGGCCCTCACCAGGCGCGCAGAGATTCTTAATATATTCGTCACTGGATACGATCCCCAAGATGCGCTCCGCAGCCTGGATACGATCTCCGATGGAGAGCTGCCAGACAGTGACGACGGTGATGACTCGTAGTCCATCCGCGTCAGAAGCCGGCCCAGCCATCAGATTCTATGAAGCACCAGCCGAACTCGCCGAGATCGTAGTTGCCGTCGGGGCAGGGACGTAGATTTTCGCCGGAGATGAGCGGCGGTCTCGATGAAGTGCAGGGTCTCGCCGTCAGCGGCGACGATCACCTACTCCAGCACCTCGCGGGTGACGGATGGCGCGGTCCAGCCGTTCCAGGGCCGGACGTATGGCACGGCGGGCCAGACCAACTATGGCTCGAAGCCGAATATGGTGAATCCTGCAGTCGTGATCAAAGATTGCCTCTGGGGGTGTCCGTGCCGCGACGGCGAAACAGGGGTACCCCTCACGCGCCACAAGATCTCAGGCCTATACCGTCGGAGCGTGACCCTAAAGAAGAACGTCGACGACATCGTGTCAAAGCTGGCAGCGCTAACCGAGCACGTCAAGGACCTGCAAGGGCGCCGGCTCGGTGCTCAACAGCGCGATAGTCTTCGGGAAGCTAATGAGGAACTGCGAGCCCAGCTCGGTTCAGCTATCGAGCTGACGAACCAGGCGATGCCTCTATACAAGCAGGTTGAGGACATCGTCGTCAGCCTCGAAGCGCTTGGCGATGCGGTCGATTCCCTAAGAGGGCGAGGAATAAGTCGTGATGACCGGGCGAACCTTCGCAAAGCATCGGAGGAGTTGAGGGCGCAGTTCCGCTCGGTGATCAACCCACGAGCCATGCCTCCTGCGGTGTTCGACCCCTCTGACACCCGGGTGTTTGGCCGGGTGGCGGCGATGGCGCTGCTGGCACAGGAGCGCATCCCGCTCAGCACAATTCCGAACGTCTACGGATCGGGCGTGTACGCGCTTTATTTTCTGGGCAAATCCCCTTTGTACCAGGCGATCAGCCACACGGCGACCCCGATCTACGTCGGCAAGTCAACCCCACCGGACGGTGCGATCACCGTGATCGAGCAAGACAACGCGCTCACCACCCGGCTCGGGGATCACAGAAGCTCGATCGACCATGCGGTCGATTTGGGGCTGGCGGAATTCCAATGCCGATTCCTGGTTGTCGCTTCCGGGTGGGAATCACCAGCCGAGCTCGAATTGATCCGGTACTTTCGCCCGGTTTGGAATAAGGGCAACGGCATCGAGCCCGTACACGGCTTTGGTAACCATGACCCCGGATCTGGGCGCGGAGATGGCCGGAAGTCTGAGTGGGACACCCTCCACGGTGGCCGAAGTAGCAAGTCGCTTAACAAGAATGAGAAGACCAAAAACGAACTAGAGAATCAGGTCGCACGGCATTTCAAAGAGGTTCCCGCTGTCGCGGGCACCCAAGCGGTTATCGATGACTTTCTTCAGTTCCTTGCTTCGCCTCCGATGAACATCTAGCTGAGTCGGTCGATGATGTACTGAGTCACGTCCTGCGTTATCTGATCGGCCGTGTCGTCGCCAGCGTGGTACTTGGCGGCCAACGCTCGTCCGAGGTGCAGAGTATCCCACATGGAGCGCTTGCCGCTGATCCGACCGCTGCATGGGTCATGGCTGCCAAAGACGTCGAGCATCGCGTTCCACACTGGCAGATGACGGCGGATCATCGCCGACTCGCCCAGTGCGATCCAGATATCCTCGACAACGAGCCAGCGGGCCCGGAAGTCGGCGATGTCGAGGTTATCGGCCGCACGGACGCTCTTGCCGTGCTCGCGGATCCGCGACGAGAGCGCCTTGGTACTGGACTTCCACCCTGCGGCGGCCGCCGTTGGGAACGGCCTTGCCGACGTAGATCGACTGGACTAGTGATTCGGCGTTAGCCTGGGCGAGTCGGGTGTAGGCCGGGAAGTCGCCGATGTAGCACGGCGGTTAGACCCCGGCTCCGTGGAACACCTTGACGTTGTCGACCGGAACCGGCTTCATCTCCTCAATCCGGTTGACGACTGACTTCGCGAGATTCTGCATGTCCAGCGGGTTAAACGGGCCCTCCCGGAATTAGAGTGCTTTGATCCGGTCCTGGAGCTTGCCAGGTCCAGGTGCTCGCACACCGACAGCGCGACGGTCTCGGCCAACATTGCCGGAACAGCGTTTCAGAGCTGACGCATGGCCTCTGTCCTGGACCGTGCAGCGCGTAGCGGTCTGGGAACGTCTGTAGCCGGGCGGCCTCGTGCACCGTCGGGGATCGAGTCTCCGCTCACCACCGTGTACATCACGGCGCCGAAGGCGACTGCGGCATTCTGCCCACGGCGAATTCAAATGATAACTTTGCACCCGCATAATCCCGCCGAGCTCGCCATTACACTCCCGGCTCGTCTCCGCAGGTCACGTCCCGAACGCGGCCCGAGCCCGCACCGTCTAGGTACACTTAGGTACGCAACAGACGTGAACCACGTGCCTATCTGCACCTCATCTCCACGGAGTACTGCCATGGCCACCCTCTCGGCCAGCACAGACACCACCGTCACAAGTACCGCGAGCATCACCGACCGTGACGCCGCCCTTCTGGCCGCCTACGCCGAGCTCATGGCCGAGACCGGCCGCCGGCCCAGCATCCGAACGCTGCGCGAGCGCGCTCGAGTCAGCACCGATGCCGCCGCCGACTGGCTCCGCCACCACGCGCCCGAACGCCGCGCCCCCGAGATCCCGGCCGAGAGTCTGGCTCCGGTCCTGGCACCCCTGTGGGCCGCTGCCGTGGACATGGCCACCCAGTCCCGTCGGGACGAGCACCAAACCACCCTGGCCGCACATCTCGAGTCCGAAGCCCGGGCCCTGGCCGATGCCGAGCAGGCCGCCACTAAGGCCCAGCAGCAGGTCGACCGTGCCGCCGCGGCCGAGACTCGCGTTGAGAACCTGGCCCGGGAGATCGTCACCGCCCAGCAAGCGGCCCACCGGGCCCGAGAACAAGCGCACGAGGCCGACACCACCGCAGCCGAGACTCGTGAGAGGGCACACGTGGCCATCCACCAGGCCGAACAGGCCGTGGCCCAGGCCGAGGCCGAGGCGACAACATTGCGCGAGGCTCTGGCCGCGATAGTGCCTACCACAGACACCACACAGGAGAAGTCATGACCGACACCCCCGTCCCCGACTGGGGCAGCGACGAACTCCGGCGCACCTGGCCGGAATTGTCCGAGTCTGACCGACGCGCCATTATCGAGGATCGAGACGCTGAGCTGCTGCGCAGTGCTGCAGCACAGATGCGAGGCACTGAGCTTGACCGCTCAGCGGCCGGGGGCGACTTCACTATCGACGGTCTTCAGGACGAAGGTCACCAGTGGTTCGCCATCGGATTCGGCCAGCCGTGGAACGGGTGGGCGACCCCCATCGTCAATGCCGGATCGCTGCGGAACCTTATTGACGATCTGGCCGAGCTCGATGGCGAACCCTTTGCCGAGATCCAACCCGACGGTAACCTCCTCGTCTTCGGAGAGGAGCCGCAGGACAACTACACCGTCACCCCGAACGAGTCCGGCGAGTACGCCCTGTATCAACTCGGCTGGTGTTTTCTCCAATGCGGCTGAGTAGCGGTTCGGTCAGTCTCGCTCAGCCCTGCCTTGATTAGAATCCCCAGGTCACATTGCTAACCTGTCAGTATGCGAAGTGTCGAGTTGTTCGCCGGTGGCGGCGGGCTTGCCCTGGGGTCACACCAGGCTGGTTTCACTACTGAGATCGTCGCCGAGTGGAATCACTGGGCCTGCGACACTCTCCGCGAGAATCGGGATGCCGGATACTCGCTAGTGCAGGGCATCGACATCCGTGAAGGCGATGTCCGCGACATCGACTGGTCGACCGTGCCCGACGGCGTCGACCTGGTCAGTGGTGGCCCCCCTTGCCAGCCGTTCTCCGCTGGCGGCAAGGGCAACGCGGCTGAGGATAAGCGCGACATGTTCCCAGCGACAGCCGAGGTTATTCGCGAGCTACGGCCCCGCGCCTTCGTCATCGAGAACGTCCGGGGTCTGACCCGTGCGGCCTTCTCGGAGTACTACAGCTACATTCAGCTGCGGCTCGGACATCCCGAGATCATCGCGAACCCCGGAGAGTCATGGGGTGACCACTTTGCACGCCTGCAGGCTGAACACACATCAGTCCGTTCGGATCTGCAATACCGCGTGATACCGAAGCTGGTCAACGCCGCAGACTACGGAGTACCCCAGCAGCGTTGGCGGGTATTCTTCGTCGGCTTCCGCAACGATGTGGACGCCGAGTGGAGCTTCCCTACGCCCACCCACTCATCAGGGGCACTACGTTCCGCCCAGGAAGACGGTAGCTACTGGGATCGCCACCAGGTGCCCAGCGCGCACCGTGACTTCCGCGTGCGCACCCCCAGAGACGCCGATCCGGATCTGCGGCCCTGGCGCACTGTCAGAGATGCGCTGCACGATCTTCCAAACCCAACCGCGACCGAGAGCACCGAGTTCCTTAACCACGTGCAACAACTTGGCGCCCGGTCTTACCCGGGCCACACCGGCTCCTACATCGACGCACCCGGAAAGGCGCTCAAGGCTGGCGTCCACGGTGTCCCCGGCGGGGAGAACATGCTCCGCGATGTCGACGGCTCGGTGCGGTACTTCACAGTGCGCGAGGCCGCCCGCCTGCAAACCTTCCCCGATGGATACCGTTTGCACGGCCCGTGGAGCGAGGCCATGCGTCAGCTCGGCAACGCTGTGCCCGTCATGCTTGCGGAGACCGTGTCGCTGTCGGTACGCGAGCACCTGGACATCGCCACGTTTAACGCCCGCAGGGCGCAGGCCGCCAGCCGCCGGTCCGCTCGGCGATCGGCGACCGCATGAGCAGTCCGTTCAACCCACTCGATCGACCAAACCTCGCCCGGGCTGTCGCCACTCAGATCGAGCAAACCGAGGCCGTGCCGCTGGAAGAGGCGAGCACCTACATCAAACGGCGCAACATCTTCACCGGCGCTGGGGTTTACGCGATCTACTACCACGGCAACTTCGAGCCGTACGCCAAGCTTGCCCAGGCCAATGCCGAGGGATCGGTCTACCCGATTTATGTCGGTAAAGCCGTCCCCGAGGGTGCCCGCAAAGGCGGCGAGGAGCACCCGGATACCGCCAGAGTCGACGACGATGTGGTCGAAAGCGGCACCAGGACCACAAAACTCGCCGAGCGCCTGCGCGAGCATCGACGCAGCATCCTTGCGGCCGAGAATCTCGACCTCGACCACTTCACCATGCGCTGGTTGGTCGTAGAGGACATCTGGATTCCACTCGGAGAGTCAGCCATGATCCGCAACTACCGCCCGGTCTGGAACGCCGTGGTTGACGGCTTCGGCAATCACGATCCTGGAAGCGGACGCAAAGATGGGGTGCGATCGCAGTGGGACACCCTGCATCCGGGGCGCAAGTGGGCCTACAAGTACCCAGCCCGCCCAGCAGGTGCTGAAAGTTTAATCGCCCAGGATGCCCGCCAGTATCTTGACACTCGACTGAACTGAGCAAGTCCCCACCGTGTACTCCGCCGGCCCAGAACCAGGTCAGACGGAGTACACGCTTCCCTCAGGGTCAGCCGACAAGGATGTCGGACTCCCGACCCGGCGGCACATCGATCCACAGGCCGCTGCCGACGACCTTCTTCACGGTGGCGGATGCCGGCGCTGTGCGAAAATAGCGTCGAGGGCTGTCCTCCACCTGTTCCCATCGGACGATCTCGCGAACATGGCTTGGATGGATATACCCTTTGCAGCTGGCGAGAAGAATTCCTCGTTCAGCAACGAGTCGATTCGCCGTCGGCAGACTTAGCTCCCACACTCCCTCAATGCCTCCGAGCGCGCTCGGGGTCGAGTAGTCCACACCGGCCGAGCTACGTAGCGGCCTTCCGTGCATATCGCGGCGCGGGTCAGGCCGTGACTCTATGACACTCACTCGGAAGATCAGTTCGGCGATTTCTGCGGGATTTGAAACATAGCGGGTACGGCTGGCGAGCGCGACCACATCGTCACGGTCAACACGGACCTGCTTGCCCGACCCGATGTTCTTGAAAAGCCCGGTTGCAACGAGCGTCAAGATCTTCTCGCCGGTCACAGTAGGCCGTCCGGACTTGGTCTCGAGCAAGCTCGCGAGCTCCTCCGCGACCTGCCCCGTCGATAATTTGATCCCCATTCGCGAAGTTCCTCTCATCGATGCCAGCCCTGTCGGCTACGACAAGTGTACACACCTACCGTTCAAAAACGGTAGGTGTGCTCCATTGTTGTCGCGATCGACATGACCGTAAGCCGGTGTCGGTCGACGACGTTCCGCCCTGCTCGCGTGTAATCAGGTCTGTACCGACGGTGGGTGCTGCAGGTCCCTCTGCTCGGCACATTCTCGTAGTCTGCCGCCAATCCGTTTAGCCTTGCTGCTGGAAACCATCTTGAAGTCCAGCGACGTATGCCCCTTGGGGCACGGGTTCGGGGCCGAGGGTGAATTCTCCTCGTATTTGGCCGCTCTGGCCGCAGTTCTGCTCGTGGCCGTGATCGCCGTCGTCGCGGCGTCCATGGCCAGCGGCGATTCGACCACGGGTTCAACGTCCGCGGGCACGGTGCCGGAGTCGACCAGCTTGTCGAACGTCGCTTGCGTAGGCCTCGACACCCGTAGTGACAGGCAGGTTCCATCGACGGCGACCGGCGGCAGGACCGCATGGAGTCGCCACGCCATCCCGTCGCGCGAACGCACCACTCAATCGGCCCAGGGACGGGCGTCGTCGAGCCGCTGCCCCGCCCGCCCGGCCAGTCGGACGGCGAGCGAGCGCAACTCCGCCTCCGTCGGCACCACGACTTCAGTTTCCTCGAGGCCCGCACCGCGGTCGACCAGTGCGGGACCGGGCCCGTCCACCACCACATCGGTCACCCCGGGACTGGCCAGCAGCGCTTCGAGCGGCCCGGCCCCGGCAAGATGCTCTCGCACGAGTCGGGCGGTGCGCAGCAGATCGAGGTGCCCGTGCAGCACGCCGGACTCGGCGCGGACGGCACGCACCACTTCATCCGGGTCGGGCTCCACACCGAGCCCCGCCAGGCGTGCGCGCACCCGGTCCACCAGATCCGGCGGCAGCACCCCGGTATCCGCGTCCTCACCGTTCATCGATTCCGACCTCCCCCAGCACCGCATCGGCCACAGCAGTCAATCGACGCACACGCCCCCGACCTGCACGTCGGCCCCCGAGCGCGGCCGCCAGGTTCCCGGCTCCGACCGCGCGCCTGACCGCCCCGAGCTCCGGCAGGGCGTGCCAGCGCCCCACCCCGGCGGCGTCGGCGACATCAGCCGGGTGGAGCGGGTCCGCCCGTCCGGTGCGCACCACCAGGACCGCGTCCGGCGCGGCGGCCAACGCCCGTGCAGCCGCCACCGCTCCGGAGAGATCGGCCCTGGTCACCACGACGGCGAGGTCCGCGCCCCCCGGCCCTCCGGGTCCCTGCCCGCCGCTGATGGCGCCCGAGTCGCAGACCACCAGCCCGCCCGCGGAACGATGTGCCCACGCGGCGCCGAGTGCGCCATCGGTCGCGGCGTCCGGCGTGCCGTCTGCGGGCCGGGTCCGGGATCGGGCCAGGATCCCGAGCCCGGGCAGTGCCATCGCGACGGCGCCCCAGAGTGCCTCCGGATCGGGTCCGCCGAGCTCGGCACGCACGTCCTCCACACGGAGGCCGGGCTCGGTTTCGCTGCCCAGCAAGATGTCGACACCCGTGCCGCGCGGATCTGCTTCCACCAGGAGCGTGCGTGTTGACGATGCGGCCCGGACTGCTATCGCCGCCGCCAGCGTGCTCGCACCGCAGCCACCCACCGCACTCTGGACCATGACCAGCAGACCGGAGGATGTCCGTTCCTGCGCCACGAGCGCTGCCACCAGATCGCCGGTCCCGGAGGGCAGCCGCAGAACCTCGTCGTCGTCGCCGTGGGGCCGTTGGTCCGAACCGACCCGCACCACGCGTGACCTTCCGCGGCCCGCTCCGGCATCGGTTCGGTCCGTGACCAGCACGCCGGCGGAGGGGTCACCACCCGGGGCTGCATCCAGCGCGAGGGCGGCCAGGACGGCGCGCACGTCGGCATCGAGGTCAGGGTCGGTCACATCCACCGCCACGGCCCCGGCCAGCCCGGGTACCTGCCAGGAGGCACGGGTACGGCTCTGGCCGTGGCGACCTGCCGACGCCGGTGCGGTGGTGTTGTTCACGGACACAGCGTCGCGCACCTCAGGTGCGGGATAGGCCTCCGTGCGCGCGTCGGGAGCCCGGACTGTGGAGAACAACGGGGCTGTGGATAACCACGCCTCGGCGGCCGGGGCCGTATCCTCGAGAGTGTGTCCGCCCCACGTCGTCAGGGCCCCAGGTCGTCGTACCGTCACCGCCGGGTCGCCGCGTTCTTCGATCTCGACAAGACGATCATCGCCACCTCGTCGGTGTTCGCCTTCAACAAGTCATTCCTCGATGAAGGCCTCCTCTCGCGCCGCTCGGTAATCGATCTGGCGTACACGCAGCTGGCGTTCAGCCTGTCGGATGCGGACGACGAGCAGATGAAGAAGGTGCGGCAGGCCATGGCCACCGCCACCAAGGGCTGGGAGCCGGAGAAGGTCGAGCGCATCGTCACCGAGGGGCTCACGGAAACCGTCTCCCCCACCGTCTACGCAGAGGCGCAGGAACTCCTGGACGAACACCGCGCCCTCGGCCACGACCTGGTGATCGTCTCGGCCTCCGGCGAGGAACTCGTGGCGCCGATCGCCAGGATGCTCGGCGTGGACCACTACGCCGGTACACGCATGAACCGTGACGCGAACGGCCGCTATGGCGGGGAGATCGAGTTCTACTGTCAGGGGCCTGGTAAAGCCGAGGCCATCCGGGCGTTCGCCACGCGCTACGGCTACGACCTCGAGGCCTCGTACGCTTACTCCGACTCGTCGACGGACCTGCCGATGCTGGAGGAGGTCGGCCACCCCACGGTCGTCAACCCCGACCGGGTTCTGCGCCGCGAAGCCTTGGAACGCGGCTGGCCAATCCTCACGTTCTCGAACCCCACCCCGCTGCTGCCGACGCTCGAACGCGCCACGGGCCCGATCGTGGGGGTCGGGGCAATCGTGCTGGCAGTGGGGGCCGCGGTGCTCTCGTTCGCCCGCGACGCCCGTCGCCCAGCGTAGCAACCGCCCAATCGCTCATCATGGGTCACAAGACGACTCCGGAGCGATAGTCGAACCCACCCACGAGCCGAGGGTTTCCTTGTGGGATTCCACTATCGCCGGGAGGACATTCGTCCGTGCATGCTGAGTGCACGGTGGCAACGACGCCAGGACCGGAACGGAAGAGAAGTACCGGCCCCCCGCCCGAGTCACCGTCATCGACATTCCGGAACCCACGCGACGGATAACGCCCGAGAGGCAAACCCAGCCGTGGGTCCGCGCCAGCCGCCACCGGCGGTTGTCCCGGACCGGCCACACGGCGGACCATTGGACGCCTGGTACCCGGAACTCTCGATGGATCCGCAGTGAGACGGCGGGTCGGCCCCAGGGCCGGCCCGCCAATCGCACGTCAGGCCCCGGAAACGTCAGGCGCCGGCGGCCTCGGCGATCGACGCGGCCTCTCGCGCACCGCCCTCGAGCGCATCGCAGCAGTGGATCAACCAGGCGGCGATGCCGTCCTCGGTGCCGGATACGAATCCATCCAGCGCCGTACGGTGCGCCCGCGGGTCGCGATAAAAGGTCACTTCCGGCACCCCGAGGCAGTGCGGGTCGAGCCCCGTCGACACCGCGACCAGGCGGAACGCAGCGCGGGCGACGATCCCATCCGACGAACCGAACGGCTTCAACCCCGACAGCTCACCCAACACGACCGCCGCCAGTATCGGCGCGGGCACCCGGGTCCCACCGGTGATCAGCTCCGCCAGACCTTGGAGCCGCTCCGCGACACCCGACTCCGCACGCGGTCGGCCGAGTGTTTCCGGGTCCACCCCGGGCCCGGACGCGGCCAGCAGATGCAGGTGCGCGAGTTCCTGCAGTGGCGAGCGGGTCCACACCGCCACTGCTCGGTCCAGCGATTCGCCGGTCAGTTCCCCAGCCACGCGCAGTGCGCTGGCCAGCACGTCGTCGTGGTGGCCGTCCGCGTCGAGCCGCACCGACGCCCCCTCCACACCCGCCGAGGCCCGAGCACCGCGCAACACCGACTCTGCGGCCGTGGTGGGCCAGCCGCGCCTGTTCGCCGGGTGGCGGTGCACGGTGGCCAGAGCGGTCCGGGCGGCCTCCGCGGCGTCGGCCACGCCGGGCAGGGACACCAGCGGGGCGAGCGGGTCGTGGGCTGGGGAGGTCACGCGGTCGAGGGTACCGATCAGCCGCCCGCGACCCACCGTGACCATCGGAGTCGGGGTGCCGTCGGGACGCAGACGGTCGAAAATCCCCCGACACAGCTAACTATCAGCCGACTCAACCGCTGTCGAGCTGATGTAATCACCACAATCGGTAAAGGGACTCCGTGCTCGGGTCCGACGCTCACCTTCGAACCCCGGAGATCCCCGTGAACCTCAAGGAACAGCTCGACACCCTGCTCGACGCGACCGCCTTCGACTCGACCGGGACCAAGATCGGCGCGGTACGCCAGGTCTATGTGGACGACTCCAGCGGCAAAATCACTTTTGCGACCGTGGCGACCGGGATCTTCTCCGCCGACGCGATCGTCCCGCTCCACGGCGCACGTCTACTCGACAACGAGCTGCACGTCGACCACACCCGCGCTGTCGTCCGCGATTCGCCTCGCCCCGACCACACCGAGGACGCTCTGACCCCAGAGCAGGAGATCACACTGCTCGAGTACTACGGGATCGAGGCCCCGTCGGGAGCCCGTGCCGATGCTCCACGTGCTGGCACCGCCGACGTCGCTGCCGGCGCCGCTCGCACAGATGAGAGCAACCGCACCTCGAAAGACAAGTCCAAGGGCCCCGGCGAGCGCACCGTCGAGCCCACCGTCGAGCCCACCGTCGAGAGCGCCGACAAGGGCACGGGGAAGAGCGCGGGGAAGCCCACGGACAAGGGCAGCGCCAAACGAACGGATACGAGCTCCACCGAGCCCACGACAGAGCCCAGGACCGAGCGCTCGACCGAGACCAACGCCGCGACGAAGAACAAGACCGCTACCGGCTCCAAGCCTGAGCAGAAAACGCCGAAGGGCACCACGGCCGCCCCTGCGAAGAGCACCACGCCGGCGCCGGAGAACACGAACGCCGGGCCGAGGGACGAGGCCACTAGATCGAAGGACAAATCCACCGAGCCCAAAGACCAACCGACCGCGCAGACCACGCCGATCTCTCGCGAGACATCCCCCGGCGACGCTCCCGAGGCGTCGTCGAAGGACCGCGGCGACAAGAAGACCCCGACAGCGACGACGACGAAGCCCACCGCCCCCGGAAAGTCCGGCGACTCCACCACGAGCGCGAAAACCTCCACGTCCGCACCCGCCAAACCCTCGGGGGCCGCCTCGGACAAAGGCCGCGCCGAGGACGACTCCGCGTCCCGCGACTGAGCAGAGGGGACGGGGACACCCACTCTCCCCCCGACGGGTGTGCTGTCAAACACTCGCTAGGTCGTGTGACTACCCTCACAATCACCGGTTCCGTCGCCTCCGCCGTGTCGACCCCGGCCGCCGTGAATTCTGTCCCCGAGAGAGAGCCTTCCGATGACCGCTCAGGACCACAACGAGACCTTCGCCCCCGACCCCGCGTTCGCCGAGCAGGCCAACGCCGGTCCCGATGAGTACGAGCGCGCATCCTCCGACCGTCTGGCCTACTGGGACGAGCAGGCTCGGCGACTGGACTGGAACTCCGAGTGGAACCAGGTCCTCGACTGGTCCGACGCCCCGGTGGCCAAGTGGTTCGTCGACGGCACGCTCAACGCGTCCTATAACTGCGTGGACCGCCATGTCGAGGCGGGCAACGGCGACCGGGTGGCCATCCACTGGGTGGGAGAGCCCACGGACGACTCCCGCGACATCACCTACTCCGACCTCAAGGACGAGGTGAGCCGCGCCGCCAACTACTTGAGCTCTCTGGGTCTGGTGGCCGGCGACCGCGTGGCCATCTACATGCCTCTGCTGCCCGAGACCTACGTCGCGATGTTGGCGTGTGCGCGCCTGGGCCTGACCCACTCCGTGGTGTTTGCCGGGTTCTCCTCGCAGGCACTCCGATCCCGTGTCGACGACGCGGAGGCCAAGGTGGTCATCACCGCCGACGGGCAGTTCCGGCGCGGCAAGCCCGCCCCGCTGAAGTCATCCGTGGACGAGGCACTCGGCGACTCCATGCCCAGCGTCGACGGCCCGGCGGCGTCCGTCCAGAAGGTCCTCGTGGTGCGCCGCACCGGGATCGACGTGGACTGGCAGGACGAGCGTGACGTGTGGTGGGACGAGGTCATCCCGGCCCAGTCCGCGGATCACACCCCCGAGGGCTTCGACTCCGAGCACCCGCTGTTCGTGCTCTACACCTCCGGGACCACCGGTAAGCCCAAGGGCATCATCCATACCACCGGCGGGTACCTGGTCCAGGCGTCCTACACGCACCACGTGGTGTTCGACCACAAGGCCGGCGAGGACGTCTACTGGTGCACCGCCGACGTCGGATGGGTCACCGGTCACACCTACGGCGTCTACGGCCCGCTCTCCAACGGCGCCACCTGCATGGTCTACGAGGGCACGCCCAACTCGCCGAACGAGCACCGGCACTTCGAGATCATCGAGAAGTACGGCGTCAGCATCTACTACGCCGCGCCGACGCTCATCCGCACGTTCATGAAGTGGGGCCGCGAGATCCCCAAGGCCCACGACCTCAGCTCGATCCGGGTGCTCGGCTCAGTGGGTGAGCCCATTAACCCGGAGGCATGGCGCTGGTACCACGAGCACATCGGTGGCAACGCCGTCCCGATTGTCGACACCTGGTGGCAGACCGAGACCGGGGCGATCATGATCTCGCCGCTGCCCGGCGTCACCGAGACCAAGCCGGGTTCCGCCATGCGACCACTGCCCGGCATCAGTGCGTCGATCGTCGACGGCGACGCCAAGGAGGTCGCCGCCGAGGAACAGGGCTTCCTGGTGATCACCGAGCCGTGGCCCGCCATGCTCCGCGGCATCTGGGGCGACATGGAGCGCTACCGGGATACCTACTGGTCACGCTTCGCCGAGGAGGGGTACTACTTCGCCGGTGACGGCGCCAAGTGGGACGCCGACGGTGCGCTCTGGGTCCTGGGTCGCGTCGACGACGTCATGAACATCTCCGGCCACCGGATCTCGACCTCCGAGGTCGAGTCCGCCCTCGTCGGACATGACTCCGTCGCCGAGGCCGCGGTCGTGGGCGCGAACGACGACACCACAGGTCAGGCGATCGTCGCGTACGTGATCCTGCGTGAGAGCGCCCCCGAGGACACGGACCATCACCGCGCGCTCATCGACGAGCTGCGGGCTCGGGTCTCCACCGAGATCTCCCCCATCGCCAAGCCCCGGGACATCACGATCGTGCCCGAACTGCCCAAGACACGCTCCGGCAAGATCATGCGTCGGCTCCTCAAGGACATGGCCGAAGGCCGCGACGGTGGCGACACCTCCACCCTGTCGGATCCGTCGATCATGGAGCAGATCCGGACCAAGGGCACGCGCGGCTGACCGGGTAGCGGGTGAACGCAGCCACGTGTCGTGGCACGATGGACGACGGTGCACCCGTCGCCGGACAATGGAGGAACAACCGTGAGCCACGCCCAGGGAACCCACACGCCGACCCAGGCATCGATCCCCCTGCACGATGCGGACTCGATCGGGAGCGGCGACGCAAGTATCGGCACCCTGGTCAAGAACGCCTCGACCCATGTGTCGACGCTTCTGCGCTCCGAACTCGAGTTGGCCAAAACCGAGATCACCGAGCAGGTGAAGAAGGCGGCGACCGGCTCCGGGTTCTTCGTGGCGGCGCTCGTGTTCCTGATGATGTCGTTCTTCCCGTTCGTGTTCATGTGGGCCAAGCTCATCTCGATGTGGTTCGGTACCAAGACCTGGGACTGGATGGGCTTCCTCATCGTATTTGTGGTCCTGGTGGTGCTGGCCGCGCTGTTCGGGTTTCTCGGTTACCGCAAGGTGAAGAAGATCCGTAAGCCCCAGCGCACGATCGACTCGGTGTCCGACCTCAAGCTGGCCATGCCCAGGGGTACCGAGCCGCGGCCCGGCACGGTGCGTGTCACCGAGACGCCCGAGCCCTCCGCACGCAGCTGAGAACGCCCGCTCACAGGCCGCCCGACCCGTCGATCGTCAGGATCGACGGGTCGTGGCGGCATCGTGATATCTCGGCCAACGGCATCCGCCTGCACGTCGCCGAGGCACTCCCCGCGGACACCGACCCCGGTGCGCTGCCACCGCTGGTCCTGCTGATCCACGGACTCGGCGGAATCTGGTGGACGTTGCGCGCGCCGATGCTGGCACTGGCGGAGGCGGGCTTCCACGCGGTGGCACTCGACCTGCGGGGCCACGGTGACTCCGACAAACCGCCACGTGGCTACGACCCGTGGACGCTGGCCTCCGATGTCACCAACCTCGTCCGGGCACTCGGGCACTCCTCAGCCGTGCTCGTCGGTCAGGGCGAGGGTGGATTCGTGGCGTGGACCGCCGCATACCGCCGGCCGCGGGCGGTGCGGGGCCTCGTCGTCGTCGGATCCCCCCACCCACTCGCAACCCGCCGAGCCGCATTGCGTGACCGCACCCAGCGGCGGGCGATCGTGCCCCGCCTGCTGAGTGACCAGACACCGCGACTCGCCGAACGACGACTGACCCGTGACGGCGCCGCGGACGTGGAGGAGATGCTCCGCACCCGCTCCGGCGCCGCGTGGCCGGAGACGGAGGACTTCCGCGAATCCGCCGAGTTGCTCCGGCGCGCGATGCTCATCCCGAAGGTCGCGCACCTGTCACTGGAAAGTCGCCGCTGGATGGTGCGCAGCCAGCTCCGCCCGGACGGCCGAGACTTCCGACGGGCCGTCTCGGGGGTCCTGGACCAGCCGGTTCTGGGGATCAGTGGCGCCGAGGACCGATTCATCCTTCCGGAAACCGTTCGCGCTTCGGCTCCCTGGGCCCGCAACTTCCGCACGGAACTGATCACCGGAGCCGGGCACTACCCCGCCATGGAGGCCCCTGCCGCGACGTCACACCTGATCGTGGATTTCGCGCGCAGCATCAGCGACCTCTGACCGAGGCGCTTCAGCCAGCTGCGTCAGCGGACCCCGACGCAGCTGCCGGTCGACACCGCGCCCACCGCATCGACACCCGCCTGCAGCTGCGGCAGTACCTGCTCGACGGTGAGTGCATAGCCGGTGTCGGCGGCGTCCATCGCGGCCCCGAACACCACGCCCACGACCTGCCCGTCCGGCGAGATCAGCGGGCCACCGGAATTGCCCTCGCGGACCGTCCCCCGAAGGATGTACACCTCGCGCTCAACGGTCTGTTCGCGGTAGATGTCCGGCCCACGCAGGGTCACCCGCTCGCGGATGCGTGCCGCGTCCGGCCGGTAGGGACCATTGCCCGGATAGCCCAGGACGATCGCGTTGTCTCCGGTGCGGGAGTGCTCGGCGGCCAGCGGGAGGGCCGGCGCATCGAGCCCGTCGACCCGCAGCACCGCGATGTCCACACTCGAGTCGTAGACCACCACCTCGGCGTCGAGCTCGGTGCCGCCGGACTCGACGGTCACCGAACCCGTACCC
Organism: Dietzia alimentaria 72; assembly: GCF_000226215.1. Lineage (GTDB taxonomy): Bacteria > Actinomycetota > Actinomycetes > Mycobacteriales > Mycobacteriaceae > Dietzia > Dietzia alimentaria. The sequence continues at coordinate 102,976 of NZ_AGFF01000007.1, read as the reverse complement.
GCCACCACATGGGCGTTGGTCATCACAAGCCCCGGGGCGGCCACGAAGCCGGAGCCCTCCAGCGCACGGCTGCAGGACTCGGCGCGGCCACGAATCTTGAGCACCGACGGCCGAACCCTGGCCACGACTTCCGACCCCGCGAGCACGGGGTCCGGTGGCGGCACCTCCTGCATCGGGGTGGTTCCGAACGGGCCCAGGATGTCGGGGAATCCGGTGGTGCCGAGGACCTGGCTGAACGCTGCCGGGATCCGCTGCAGCTGATTGGGGGCCACGTCGTCGATCTTCGCCAGCACGGTGGAGCCGCGCACCACCTTGCCGGGTACGGTCCCCTCCTGGGCTGCGACCGGGACGGCGACCAGCCACGCCACGAGCAGCATCGCCGCGGACTGGAACAGCGCACCCACCGTACTGTCGAGTAGTTGAGCACCGGGACCGGAGATATAGCGGCGGGCCGCCCGACCGATGGTCACACCCGCGATCTGCCCGATGATCACCATCACCGCGATGATCGTCAACCCCGCCGCGAGACGGCCCAGCGGCGAGTCGACCTCACGAACCAGGTGGGGCGCCACGAGCAGTCCGGACGTGGCGCCGATGGCCACGCCGAGCAGCGCGAAACCCGAGGCTGCCGCACCGTTGATCCATCCGGAGATAGCTGCGGCCGCCGCGAGCGCGAAGAGGGCGATGTCGAGCCACTGAGAGCCCGTCACCGGTACCCCCTCCGGGGATCGTCGGCGGGAAGGTCGAGCGGTTCCTCGGTTCTCGGCGCGTCATCGGGCACGTCGGACCCCGAACTCACGCCCGGCACCCCGGCCACGGTCCTGTCGGCCAGGGGGTCGGTGTGCTCGCGGCGGGCCTCCTCGTCGGACATGCGGTATTTCTCCCCGTTGCCGGAGGCGGCGAGAGTCTGCTCGAGGTCGCGGATGTCGCTTGTGTCCCAGTCGAGGTCCCAGCCGGCGGAGTGGAACATGGCGGCGATGATCCCGGCGGTGAACCCCCACACCACCAGGTCGTCGTGTTGGAACGCCGGCCCTGTCCAGCCGGTGGAATGGCGCAGCAGGAAGCGATTGGCAGGATCGAGGAGTTCGTCGACCGGCACGGTCATGACACGCGAGGTCTCCCCCGTGTCCACCACGTCAACCTCCATCGGTTCGCGCCAGTAGCCGAGCACCGGGGCGACTGAGAAGTTGGAGACCGGGATGTACAGCTCCGGAAGCACGGCGAGGACTTCCACACCGTCGGGTTCGAGACCGGTCTCCTCCCAGGCCTCGCGCAGAGCGGTCTCGACCGGCCCGCTGTCGGTGTCGTCGACACCGCCGCCGGGGAACGACACCTGTCCGGAATGGCTGCGCAGGGTGGGTGCGCGGTGCGTGAGCAGGATCCGGGCGTCCGACGGGGGCCGCGGACCGGGCGCGTCCACGGAGCCGGAGAACAGCACCAGCACGGCGGCATAGCGGTGCGGGCGTCCGATCTCGTTGGGTCCGCTGTCCTCGGGGGGACGACGCCGGGGCAACAGCCCGTCGAAACTGCCGTCCACGCACGCCAACATGAGCGGGTCCATCCACCCGGGGTGGGGCGCACCGGTGATGTCGCCGGGCCGGGGCACGTGCGGGTTCGTCGCGGGATCCGTCACGCCGTCACCCCCAGATGCTCGGAGACCGCGTCCAGCACGTCCTGCTCGGTGTACATCGGTTCGATCTGCACGTGCGCGATCGTGCCGTCGGCGTTGACGAACAGCGTCAGCGGCAGCACTGGTGGTGCTCCGAGCAGCGCGGGAAGCTCCTCGTCGTGGTCGGAGACGGAGATGAGGTCCTCGATCCCGAGCGCTGCCAGGGTGTCGAACCCCTTTGTCTCGGACGGGTCGGTGTGCGAGATCACCACGCGCACGTCGTCGCCGAGGGTGGCCCGGGCGTCACGGATCGCGGGCAGTTCGCGCCGGCACGGTTCGCACCAGTAGGCCCACATGTTCACCAGCATCGGCTTGCCGGCCTGGATCTTGCCGAGCGTGGTGGTGGAGCCGTCGTTCATGCAGCGAACCATGAGGCCGGCGGCGGGCCCCGTCGTGGTGGCGGGCACGGCGCCGTCGCGGCACTCGGGCAGGTCGACCGTGCCGCGGGTCTCGGCGTCCACGATCGTGCGCGGTTCTTCGGCCGGCGGCGCACCGACGGGTGGTGCGGTAGCCGATGCGGCCGTGTCGCCGGCGCCCTCCTCGGGGCCACCGAGGGTGGAGAGAAGAGCGACGACGACGCCGATCAGCACCACAAAGGCGACCAGCGACCATCTCAGAGAGGCGCTCATACCAACTCCCCCAATCCGACCAGTTCAAGCAGGTCGTCACGTTCGGGTCCCGCCACGAGCCGGGCGGCGGCGACGGGATCGAGCGGGCCGGCCTCCCCCGCGGACGGGCAGTCATCGGCAAGGACGCACGCTCCACAGGCCGCGGTACGGGCATGGCACACCCTGCGACCGTGGAAGATGATCCGGTGACTGGCATCAGTCCAACCGGCGCGGGGCAGCAGTCGCATCATGTCCCGCTCGATGTGGACCGGGTCCGTGGCCTCGGTCCACTTCCACCGGGCCACCAACCTCATGAAGTGCGTATCGACGGTGATCCCCGGCACCCCGAAGGCGTTCCCCAGCACCACGTTGGCCGTCTTACGTCCGAATCCCGGGAGCGTGACCAACTCCTCCAGCGTCCGCGGCACCTCGCCGTCGTACTTCTCCACCAACGCCGCGCCCAGGCCCTGAATGCTGCGGGCCTTGTTGCGGTAGAAGCCCGTCGATCTGATGAACTCCTCCAGCTCCTCGCGATCCGCCCCCGCGTAGTCCGCGGCGGTGCGGTAACGCGTGAACAGAGCCGGTGTGACCTCGTTGACACGCTTGTCCGTGCACTGCGCCGACAAGATGGTGGCCACGCTCAGCTCGAGCGGGTTCGTAAAATCCAGTTCGCAGTAGACGTGGGGGAACGCCTTCTCGAGGGAGCGGAGCATGCGCCTGGCACGGCGGGTGCGCCCGAGGTCGGTTTCCACCCCCCTCGCGGCCACCCCTCGTCTGCGGCGCTTCGGGGAAGCGAAAGCTGGGTCGGGCATGCATCCACATTACGGTCCCGTCCCTCCGCCGCGCGGAGCCGCTCCGACCGGCCGGGTGTGCGGCCCGCGACCGGGGGGTGGATAATCGACTGCATGCAGGGAATTCTTGTCGTCCTGGTGCCGGTCCTCCTGGCCGGATTCGCCCTTCTCATGGAACGCTTCGAGAACGCTATCCTGGCCGAACCCGAGCAGCTCGAATCCTGAGCCTTTCTATAGACCGCGCGTTGGACACATCTCCGGCGCAGGAACGACTACAGTGGCTCTCGCCACACGCACGCCATGGCGGGGACACCCATGTCCTCGCCCGAACGGAGGGTCACAGACTGTGACGATTGATCGCCGCACGGACCAGTCTGCCGACGACGTCCTTACCCGGGCCGGTATTTTCCAGGGTGTGGAGCCGGCGGCCGTCTCCGCGCTCCGTTCCGACCTCACTCGCGAGGAGTACTCGAAGGGTGACGTGATCATCCGCGAGGGCGAGCAGGGCGACAGTCTCTACATCGTCACCTCGGGCAAGGTGAAGCTGTCCCGCAAGTCGCCCGACGGTCGCGAGAACCTGCTGTCCATCCTCGGGCCGTCCGACATGTTCGGTGAGCTCTCGATCTTCGACCCGGGCCCGCGCACCTCGTCCGCTGTCTGCGTGACCGACGTGACGGTGCAGGCCATGGACCGGTCCGCGCTCAAGCGCTGGATCGCCGAGCGGCCCGAGATCTCCGACCAGCTGCTGCGGGTGCTGGCGCGTCGTCTGCGTCGTACCAACAACAACCTCGCGGATCTGATCTTCACCGACGTACCCGGTCGCGTGGCCAAGGCCCTGCTCCAGTTGGCGCAGCGATTCGGCACCCAGGAGGGTGGCAACATCCGCGTGACTCACGACCTCACGCAGGAGGAGATCGCGCAGCTCGTCGGCGCCTCCCGCGAGACGGTGAACAAGGCTCTGGCCGAGTTCGCCCACCGCGGCTGGCTGCGACTCGAGGGCAAGAGCGTCATCATCTCAGACACGGAGCGTCTGGCCCGCCGCGCTCGTTGACCTGAGTCACCGCAGCGGCGCCCGACCCATCGCGCCCATCGCTTCAGCAGGCGCACCTGAAGATGAACTCCCGCACCCGCTGCCGCCGGTGCGGGAGTTCATCGTTGGCAGCGGATGCGGGGTCGAGGCGCGCAGGTCAGGCGTCGTAGGAGCCGGCGGCGAGACGGTCCAGGTAGCGCAGCGCCACCATCGTCGACTGCTCGGCAACCTTCAACAGAAATGGCGTCACATCGCGATAGATGTGCTGCGTGATCTCGGCGGCGGTGGCTTCGCGGCCGAGCTCGGCACGGGCGTTCACGATCTGCTCGAGCCTATTCCGTCGGTGCTGCCCCAGAACCTGGGCGGTACGGCCGGTATCCGCGACGTCGGGGCCGTGTCCCGGAATCCCGGTGAGGCCACCGGCCCGCCCGGCGAGCAGGTCCATGCTGGCCAGATAGTCGCCGAGGTCGCCGTCGGTGGAATCCAACACGGTCGAATCCCTGCCCAGGATCGTGTCGCCGAGCACCACGCAGTCGGCGGGAGCAGTGAACCCGGCACCAGCGGCCCGCACTTCGAGACTGATCGAGTCGGCCGTATGCCCCGGAGTGCCCAGCACGATGATGTCGAGTCCGGCGGCGTGGATCTCCTCGTCGTCGACCAGCGGCAAGCCGTCCCGGCAGAAGCGCTCCTCGACGGCCCGCACCGGGGCGGCGGTAAAGGAGCGCAAGTGATCGATGCCGTCGGTGTGATCGCCGTGACGATGGGTGATGACGACGAGCTCGATCTCCCCCACGATCGCCGCGATCCGCTCGGCATGCGCGCGATCGTCGGGCCCCGGATCCACCACCACGCAGGTGGGCGACCCCGGGGCTCGCAGGACGACCGTATTAGTCCCCTCAAACGTCATCTCGGAGGGGTTATCGCACAGGATGACCCCTGCCAGCTCCGTCACCGGGCGCAGCGTCTCGTACGCCGGGAAACTGATCGGGGCCAAGCCTGCGGACATCAGATCTATCCCTCAACCTCGATGATGAGCTCAACCTCGACCGGGGCATCCAGCGGCAACTCGGAGACACCGACGGCCGAACGGGCGTGGACGCCGGCGTCGCCAAAGATCTCACCCAGCACGTGCGACGCACCGTTGAGGACCGCCGGCTGGCCGTTGAAGCCGGGCGCGGACGCCACGAACCCCACGACCTTGACGATCCGGACCACAGAGTCGATGCCTACGAGCCCGTCGACGGCCGCCAGTGCGTTCAGTGCGCACGTGCGGGCCAGCTCGGTGGCCTGTTCCGGAGACACCGCGGCGCCCACCTTGCCGGTGGCGACGAGCTCGCCGTCCGCCATGGGCAGCTGGCCCGAGGTGTAGACGAACGCGCCGGTCCGCACGGCGGGGGCGTAGTTGGCGACCGGCGGCACGACCGTCGGTAGCTCGAACCCCAGCTGGGCGAGTTTGCGGGTCCAGTAGCCGGTGGCCTCCGGGTCCGCCATCAGAGCTGCCGCTTCATGTAGGCGACATGCTGCTCACCCGTGGGGCCGGGCAGCACGGAGACCAGCTCCCAGCCATCGCTTCCCCACTGATCGAGGATTTGCTTGGTGGCATGGGTCAGCAGCGGGATGGTGGCGTACTCGAACCGGGCTGCGGCAGTGGATTCGCTCATGGCCCCACTCTAGGTAAGTCGGAAGCAACATGCGCGCGCCGGTGCGTGGGCCTAGTCTGGAGCGCATGCCGTCCACCGAGAGTCCAGGAATGCAGACATCGTCGGCGACCCATGCCACGATCGCCGACGAGCTGTCCACCGGCTGGTCCGACAGTTCCGCACGCGCCGAGTTGCACTACGTCTCGGGTAAGGGAGGCACGGGCAAGACGACCGTCGCCACCTCGCTCGCCCTCGCGCTGGCTTCGACCGGCAAGCGGGTACTACTCGTGGAGGTCGAGGAACGTCAGGGCATCGCCCGGACCTTCGATCGCGAACCGCTGCCCTACCGCGAGGAACTGGTGGCCAGGGTCGACGGCGGCGGCAAGGTCTTCGCCCTCGCGATCGACATCGAAGCCGCGATGCTCGACTACCTCGAGACGTTCTACCGCCTCGGCGTGGTGGGCAGGGTGATGAAGACGGTGGGTGCCATCGAGTTCGCCACCACTATCGCCCCCGGCCTCAAAGACGTGCTGCTCACCGGCAAGATCTACGAGGTCGTCACGCGCGAGCACGCCAAGAAAGAAGTCGTCTACGACGCGGTGGTCGTGGACGCCCCGCCCACCGGCCGGATCGGAAAGTTCCTCGACGTGACCACCGCGATGGCCGACCTCGCCGGCGGTGGCGGACCAATCCGCCGCCAGGCCGAGTCCGTGTCCGAGCTGGTCCACTCCAATCGGACGGTCGTGCACCTGGTGACCCTGCTCGAGTCGCTGCCCGTGCAGGAGACCATCGAGGCGATCGCCGACCTCAAGAGTCACGGCCTGCGGATGGGCCAGGTCATCATCAATCGCGCCGAGACCCGCCACCTCGACGACGCCTCGCTGGAGCGGATCGCCGACGAGGAGATCGACGCCGATGCCGTCCTGGCCGGTCTCGAGGAAGCCGGCGTGGAGGTCGACGACGAGGGCCTTCAGGGACTCCTCGTGCAGGCCATCGAGTACGCCCGTGTCGCACGCGGACAGCTGCGCGCGGGCGAAACGCTCACGTCGGCGGCCTGCCCCACGCTCGTCCTGCCAGCGCTGAACCACGGCGTCGAGATCACTGATCTCTACGACCTCGCCTCCGCCCTCGTCGACCAGGGAGTGCACTGATATGACACGTCGCCTCGACATCACCGCCATGCTCACCGACCCCACCACGCGGGTCGTGGTGTGCACGGGCGCCGGCGGCGTGGGTAAGACCACCACTGCCGCCGCCGTCGGCCTGCGGGCCGCTGAGCTCGGCCGGAACACAGTGGTGCTGACCATCGACCCGGCCCGCCGTCTGGCCCAGGCGCTGGGCATCGACTCCCTGACCAACGAGCCCTCGCCCGTCGACATGGGTGCGGACCAAGAGGCCGCCGGCGGCTCGCTCCACGCGATGATGCTCGACATGCGTCGCACGTTCGACGAGCTCGTCACGGCCAATACGACCCCCGAGAAGTCGCAGTCCATCCTCGACAACCGCTTCTACAAGACCATGGTCACCTCCTTCGCGGGAACGCAGGAGTACATGGCCATGGAGAAGCTGGGGCAACTGCTCGACGATTCGACGTGGGATCTCGTCGTCGTCGACACCCCTCCCTCCCGCAACGCGCTCGACTTCCTCGACGCCCCACGCCGCCTGGGCACCTTCCTCGACAGCCGACTGATGCGACTGTTCTCCGCCCCGGGTCGCGGAGTCGGACGCCTGGTCACCGGCGCCATGAGTACCGCCATGCGCGGGGTCTCCGCCGTCGTGGGCTCGTCGATGCTCAAGGACGCCTCCGAGGTCGTGGTGGCCCTCGACACCACCTTCGGCGGATTCACCACGCGCGCCGCCCGCACCCAGGCCATCCTGCGGCGCAAGGGCACCGAATTCCTGGTGATCTCCTCCGCGGAGCGGCCCGCCCTACGTGAAGCCGCGTTCTTCGCCGAGCGGCTGGCCGAGGAGAAGATGCCGCTGGCGGGGGTCGTGATCAACCGCACGCACCCGCGACTGACCGACCTCGACGCCGAGCAGGCCCGCGCCGCCGCGGACCGGCTCGCCGACAGCAATCCAGAGGCCGCGGCAGTGCTTAGCATCCACGCCGATCGCGCCGGGACCGCCAAGCAGGAGGTCCGGCTGCTGGAGTCGTTCACCGACACCCACCCGGACGTACGGATCGTGGGAGTGCCGTCGCTGCCGTTCGAGATCTCCAACCTCGAGGCCCTGCGCTCTGTGGGCGACCAACTCTGCGGCTAGGCGGGACATCCGCGGCGCCGGTTGTGCCCGGCCTCCTGCGCCGCCCGCCGCCCCTCGCAGGTCCCGCCCGGCCCCAGCTCAGCGCACCAGGCCTGCTGCGCTGGGGCCGACGGTTTGCAGGCCTGCTGCGTAGCCCCCGCGGTTTTGTCGTCACCACTGCGATCCGAGACGGTATTTTTCGCAGTGAGCACGAGCAAACGCGGCGCGGGGACCTGGCCCGACCCTCCGACGCGGCATGGCGCGAACTACGCCCTACCTGACGGGGCGCGCGCGCCATTAGGCGAAGCGGTGTCCGCTACAGCGCACTGTTACTGCCACAGCCACAGGAACCAGCCACAGCAACTGCCACCGACGACAAACGCGGCCCACGGCGACGTGCCGCGGACCGCGTGAGGATCAGTGTTGTCGATTCGAGCGGGCCGATGAGGGTCGGCCGCTGCCGATCGTCGAGGGGCGCCGGGTCAGAGACGACCCTGCGTCGTGACTCAGTAGACGGCGGTGTGACGCTCGATCTGCTGGGCGAAGAAGTCCGCCCAGGACCGCACCTCGGGGTGCTGCTTGAGCAGTGCACGACGCTGACGCTCGGTCATTCCGCCCCACACGCCGAACTCCACACGATTGTCGAGTGCGTCGGCACGGCACTGCAGTAGAACCGGGCAGTGTCGACAGATCGAGGCCGCCTTACGCTGCGCGGCCCCGCGAACGAACAGCTCGTCCGGGTCAATGTCCTTGCATCGGGCCTGGGCCACCCATTCCTGGCGGCCCTCCCCGATGATCGTCTCCTCCGATCCGAGAGGATTGCTGCTTCCGGGGCGGACCCCCGTGTCTAGGGAGCTGGAGGTCCCGGGAAGGGTGGCCGTCATCGAAGTACCCCAATCTGTGTGGAAGTGTGAACGGATTCTTCGGTTCACACTTCCGGCCTTCTGGACCCACCCGGCGCGGAGGGCCCACTGTGTTCGCGGAACTCCTGATCCCAGGTCCATCTGACGATGATCCTGATCCGGATCGATTCGTCCCGCGTTCACTCATATTGTTACCGCAGTCACACAACAGAAGTAAAGAGTTGGTTGTGGAACCGACCGCGCGGGGATGCGCGACGGGGGTGGTCACGTACTCTGAGCGGGTGTCGGCTATGAGTTCCCTGGGAAAGCTGGTCGCGACCTGTGTCGCCGCCGGAGTGGTCACGGCTGGGTCGGTGTTCCCGATATCCGGAGCTGTGGGACTGGCTTCCAACAAGATGGCCGACTCGTTGGCCGGCACCTCCGCGGACCTGATCAAAGGCGACCTGCCGTCCATCTCCACGGTCACCGACGCGGCCGGTGAACCCATCGCCTGGTTGTACGACCAACAGCGGGTGGTGGTCCCCAGCGAGGAGATCTCCCAGAACATGAAGTTGGCGATCATCGCGATCGAGGACCGCCGGTTCGGCGACCACGCCGGAGTCGACTGGCGCGGCACGATCCGCGCCGCGCTGACCAACGCCACGGCCGGCGACGTCCAGCAGGGCGCCTCGACGATCGACCAGCAACTGGTCAAGAACTTCCAGTTTCTCGTCTCCGCCGAGAACGACGCCGAACGTCGAGCCGCGGTGGAAACGACCCCGGCGCGCAAGATCAAAGAGATCCGCATGGCCCTCACCCTGGACGGGGAGATGGGCAAGGACGCGATCCTGAGCAAGTACCTCAACCTGATCTCGTTCGGCAACGGCTCCTTCGGCATCCAGACCGCTGCACAGACCTATTTCGGCGTCGACGCCTCGGAACTCACGGTCCCGCAGTCGGCGATGCTCGCCGGGATGGTGCAGTCGACCAGCAATTTCAATCCGTACACGAACCCCGAGGACACCAAGCAGCGTCGGGACACCGTGATCGACACGATGGTCCAGACGGGCGCAATCTCCCCGGCGGACGGTGCCCGGTACACCGCCGAACCGCTCGGGGTCCTGGAGCGGCCCAATTCCCTGCCGCGGGGTTGCATCACCGCGGGCGATCGCGGCTTCTTCTGCGATTACGTCCTGGACTACCTCGACCAGAACGGCCTGAGCCGCGAGATGGTCGAGCAGGGCGGGTACACCATCCGCACCACACTGGACGAGACCGTTCAGGCGAATGTTCAGCGATCCCTCGACGCCCACGGCAATCCGACGGCCCAGGGTGTGGCCGAGGTGATGAGTGTCGTGCGGCCGGGCACAGAGTCGCACAAGGTCGTGGCCATAGCCTCGAGCCGACAGTACGGGCTCGAACTGGGCGACAGCCAGACCGTCCAGCCGCAGCCGTTCTCCCTGGTGGGCGATGGCGCCGGATCGGTGTTCAAGATTTTCACCGTGGCCGCGGGCATGGAGAAGGGCATGGGCACCAACACGAGCCTGGCTGTCCCCCGCCGCGTGCAGCTTTCCGGGTTTGGCGCCGGCGGCGCCTTGGGCTGCCCGCCCGGCCAATACTGCGTGGAGAACGCGGGCGCATACCCCAGTTCCCTGCCGGTTACCGACGCGCTGGCCCAGTCACCTAACACGACCTTCGTCAACCTGATCAAGGATGTGGGCGTGGCCCCGACGGTCGATATGGCGGTCCGGCTGGGATTGCGGTCCTACGACCGCAAGGGCACGGCGAGCGACGGCGACTCGATCAGCTCGTTCATCAAGAAGAACAACTCGGGCTCGTTCACGCTCGGCCCGACCGCCGTCAATGCTCTCGAACTCTCCAACGTCGGTGCCACCCTCTCCTCCGGTGGTGTCTGGTGCCCGCCGAGCCCCATCGAGTCCATCACCGACCGCTCCGGCAAACCTGTCGAGTTGAACGAGCCCGAGTGCGAGCAGGTGGTCGAGAAGGGCCTGGCAGACACCCTCTCCGTGGCCATGTCCAAGGACTCCGTGGGCGCCGGCACCGCGGCGGGCGCCGCCGGCGGCGCCGGATGGGGACTGCCGATGTCCGGCAAGACGGGAACCACCGAGGCGAACCGCTCCTCGGCATTCCTCGGGTTCACCAACAACTACGCGGCCGCCGTGTACGCCTTCAACGACGGCACCACCACCAGCGAGCTGTGCACCAGTCCGTTGCGGCAGTGCTCATACGGCAATCTCTTCGGTGGTCTCGAGCCGGCGCAGACCTGGTTCTCGGCGTTTTCCCCGATCGCGACCATCTACGGGCCCGTTCAGCTGCCGGAACCGGACCCTGCCTACCAGGCGGGCACAACCGGCGCCGCGCTGCCTGACGTGGAGGGCATGAGCCAGTCCACCGCCACGTCACTGCTCACCAACGCCGGGTTCGTCGTCAACACCCAGTTCGTCTCCGGATCCGGCCGCCCGTACGGGACGGTCGTGGGCGTTGACGGCGGTACCGGCATCGCGGGATCCCAGGTCACACTCCGCGTCTCCGACGGCTCGTCTGGAAGTGGTGGCGGGGGCGGTACCGGGGCGGGCGGTCCGGGAGCCTCTGGACCGGGGGCCGCGGTCGGCGACGAACCCATCGTCCTGAATGTCCCAGGCCTGGCGCCCATCACCATCTCGCCACCCCGCTAGTCGCTCGCGGCCGGGACGGGAACGGCGGCGTCGGTAGTCTGGGCTGATGCAGCGCCCCTCACGAAAGAGCCGTAACCCGATCCCCTCCCCCGCTCGCGCGGCGGCCGTCCTAGCCGGGGCGGCCGTGGCCGGGACGGTGTACGCCACAGGGTGGGAGCGGAACGCGTTCACACTGCGGCGGCACACCCTGCCACTGCTGGCACCCGGGTCCAGATCGCTGAAGATCCTGCACATCTCGGATCTGCACATGATGCCGGGCCAGAGACGTAAGCAGGAGTTCGTCTCCTCTCTCGCCGATCTGGAGCCGGATCTCGTGCTGAACACCGGCGACAATTTGTCCAGCGATCGCGCGGTCCCGTCAGTGGTGCAGGCGCTGGGCCCGCTCCTCGGCTTGCCGGGAGCGTTCGTCTTCGGATCCAACGACTACTACGCGCCCGTGCCCAAGAACCCGCTGCCGTATATCGGGATCGGTCGCCAGAAGCACTCTGCGATCCCATTGCCATGGCGCGATCTCAAGGCCGCGTTCTCCGAACGTGGCTGGATCGACGCCACCCATCGCCGGGCGGAGATCGCGGTGGACGGCCGCCGGGTCCTGGTAGCCGGTGTCGACGACCCGCATATCGGTCGGGACCGCTACTCGGAGATCGCGGGCCCGGCCGGGCCCGGATTCGACCTGAGGATCGGCCTCGCGCACGCACCGGAACCGCGGGTGCTGGACCGCTTCGACGCCGACGGGTATGACCTGGCAGTGGCGGGGCACACCCACGGCGGCCAGCTCTGTCTTCCCACCGGAGCGATCGTCACCAACTGCGGGATCGACCGTTCGCGCGTCAGCGGACTGTCCGCGTGGGGCCGGAATCTGATCCTGCATGTCTCGGCGGGGCTCGGAACGTCGCCGTATGTGCCGTTCAGGACGTTCTGCCCGCCCGAGGCCACTCTGCTCGAACTGGTGGCCGCACCCGGTGGTGGCGACGATCCGGGAGAGGTCCCTGCGATGCCGCTGCAGGAGAAGGTCCCCCTGCCCGCCTGACCCGGTTTCGCGAATCCGCGGACGGGGCGCTAGAGTATCCATCGTTGTCACCGGGGTGTGGCGCAGCTTGGTAGCGTGCTTCGTTCGGGACGAAGAGGTCGTGGGTTCGAATCCCGCCACCCCGACAATAAGAGGTCCCGGGTCACTGATGTGACCCGGGACTTCTGCTGTAATGCATGGCTTCCGTCACCTCTCCCGGGTTTTCCGGTGCACAGCAGAGACGGGCGTCCGTAAGGTCGGGTCATGACCACTGAGACCGACGCCCAGATCACCGCCCCCTCGGGGACTCCCACCAGCGAGACCGCCCGTACCGTGCATCCGAATTACGGCCGCATCACCACCACCGGCAAGGGCGACGCCGCGCTCGCTGAGGCCATGCAGAAAGTCCTCGACGGCACGTGGGCGGAGGCCCGCGAGACGACCCGCGCGGCCATGACCCCGGACATGCTCAACCCGATCGGTCTGAGCATGGAGGAGCACCGCGCGCACGTCCTGTCGGAGCTCCGGAAACTTGCCGATTCGAACATGGCCAAGCTCAGCTTCCGCGCGGAGGACGGGGGCACAGGCGACACCGGCGGCGCGCTGACCTCATTCGAGATGCTCGGCCACCTGGACCTGTCGGTGATGGTGAAGGCCGGTGTCCAGTGGGGACTGTTCGGTGGCGCGATCGCCAATCTCGGCAACTCCGAGACCCGCAAGAAGTATCTGCCGGATGTCATGTCACTGGACCTGCTGGGCTGCTTCGCCATGACCGAGATGGGTCAGGGGTCGGATGTGCAGAATCTGGAGACCACGGCCACGTACGACACCGGGTCCGGCGAGTTCGTGATCAATACCCCCACCCCCAGCGCGGAGAAGGCCTACATCGGCAACGCGGCCCGCGACGGCCGTATGGCCGCGGTGTTCGCGCAGCTGATCACGCACGAGGACGGCGAGGAGCTCCGGCACGGTGTGCACTGCCTGCTGGTGCCCATCCGTGACGAGGCGGGCGCGGACATGCCCGGGGTCACCACCACCGACCACGGACATAAGGGCGGCTTGCTCGGCGTCGATAACGGCCGGATCCGCTTCGACGAGGTCCGGGTGCCCCGCGATGCGCTGCTCGACCGGTTCGGCGCGGTGGATGAGAACGGAAAGTACTCTTCGCCCATTGATTCGGTCGGCGCGCGCTTCTTCACGATGCTCGGCACGCTGATCCGGGGACGCGTGTCGGTTGGTGCGGCCTCGGGCGCGGCCGCACGTACCGCGTTGGCGATGGCTGTTCGCTACTCGTTGGTACGTCGCCAGTTCGACCATCCGGAGACCGGAAGGGGTATCCCGCTACTGGAGTACCGCGAGCACCAGCGTCGACTCCTACCGCGGGTGGCCCGCGCCTACGCGTATGCGTGTGCGCAGAACGCGATCATCGCCGAGTTGGATGAGTTCGAGAAGAACCCGGAGGCGTTCGACGAGGTCCGTCGCCGCGAGATGGAGACCCACGCGGCGGGCATCAAGGCCACCGTCACCGCGTTCGCCAACGACACCATCACCGAAGCCCGGTTGGCGTGTGGTGGTGCTGGCTACATGGCGGAGAACCGCATCACCGAGATGCGTAAGGACTGCGATGTCTTCTCGACGTTCGAGGGCGACAATGTGGTGCTCACGCAGCTCGTCGGCAAGGAGCTAATGGGCGCGTACGCGGCGGAGTTCGGCGACATGGACCAGCGGGAGACCGTGGCGTTCGCGCTCAGTACCGCGGTCGACGTGGTGCAGGAGAAGACTCGGGCGTCCACGCTGTGGCAGAAGCTCGTCGACGCCGTGACCGACCGCGAGCACACCGATCTGCTCGACCGCGGCCACCAGTTGGAGGTGCTCGTCGATCGCGAGGAGCACCTTCTGGAGACGGTGGCCCGCCGCCTGCGTAAGGCTCAGGGCCAGGATGGTTCGGCCGCGTTCAAGGTGTTCAACTCGGCGCAGGATCACCTGCTGCAGGCCGGTCGCGCGCACATGGACAGCTGGGTGTTCGCCCGGTTCGCCGAGGCCGTGGACGCCTGCGAGGACCCGGAGGCCAAGGAGGTCATGGGGATGCTGTGCGACCTCTACGTCCTGGACATCGTGGACAGCGACAGGGGTTGGTTCCTCGAGCACAACCGCTTGACGACCGAGCGCACCAAGGCTGCCAGCGCGGCCCGCAACCGGCTGTGCACCAAGCTCGCTGGCCGGGCGCGCACCCTGGTGGACGCGTTCGCGATCCCGGAATTCGTGTTTGACGTGCCCATGCTCACCGATGGTGGCGTGGACACGGTCGCGTCGGAGGAATCCATCGACGCCTGACCCGTCGGCACCGGGACCGGCCCGGGGCGAGCGCGCGCGTCAGGCGCGTCGGCTCGCCCCGCCGGCCAGTCTCACGGCCACCGCGGAACACACGGTCACGGCCACCAACACGGCGGCCGCTGTCCACGCGACCGTGCCGGAGCCCGCCAATAGGACGGCATCGAGCGCTGCGGTGGCCTGCCCCGTCGTCGTCGCCGAGGTTGCGGTGACCACCGCGGACGGCGCACCGCCGGAGACCCACACCCACCACGCGACGCCGGCCGAGGCCCCCGCGAGGATCACAGCGATGATCCGGCCGGGCCAGGCCCCGAGAACCGCGACGAGGGCGCGCCACAGCGTGGAGGAGGCGACGACGACGAGGGCCACCAACGCCACCACAGCGACCGACTCGAGGGTCGAGGGCGCGTCGGCGGTGGCCAGCGCCCACGCGGAGAGACCCGCGGTGAGCACGGCCAGTGCGAGTACCGGCTCGGCGATCGAGGAGCCAGGCCGGCGGACGAGCTGCACCAGCAGTGCGCCCAGTACCGCGGCTGCGGCCACGGCCATGATCCCTGCGGAGGTGCGGCGCTGCGAGTCGTCAGCAGCGGCGGCGGCCTCCATCCCGGCGTCGCCCTGCTCGGCGGCGAGGGCGCGCCCGGTGCTGCTGACGGAGTCCTGCGTCCGGATCGCGGAGTCGGAGACGCTGGCGGCGCCGTCACGCAGGGTGATCGCGCCGTCGGCGAGTTCACCCGCGCCGCCCGCGAGGTCGCGGGCGCCGCGGGTCGCCTCGTAGACCCCGTCGCGCATCGGGGCGCCGGGGGCGGAGAGCTGGCGGGCGAGTTCGGTGGCGCCGTCCTCGAGCCGGTCCAGGCCTCCGAGGGTGTCCTGGTCCATGCCCTGCGCCGCGAGTTGGTCGCGGAGGCCGGTGAGCGCCTCGCGTGCGCGGACGGTTTCGGGGGCGTCGCCCTGGAGTCGACTGAGGGCGTCCTCGATCGCGGTGGAGACCTGCCCCTGGATCACTGCCACGCCACGCACGGCGCCCACGACCCGGCTGACTCCGTCGGAGAGCTCGGTGGCTCCCGACCCGGCCTCTCCCATCCCGGCCTGGAGCTGTTCCATACCGGTGGCCAATTCGGTGGAGCCGTCACGTAATTCCACGGCGCCGTCGGCGAGTTCAGCGGACCCGGTTCGTAGGCGCTCGGCGCCCGCCACGGTGAAGGAGGAGTTGGCCGCGGCGTCGGAGAGCGCCGAACGCACCGGGCCGCCCGCGCCGTCCGCGGCCTGCTCCTGGTGGGGTGCCGGCCCCACCACTGCCCACAGGGCAGCCAGCGCCAGTGGCAGGACGATGAGGATCAGGCCCAGGATCCGTCGCGCGATACCCGGACGGGGTGCGTCGGCGCGGACGTCGGCGCCGTCCCTGGGGACGGATTCGGGGTCGGGATCGCTGACCGGTAGGACATCCGTTTCGGTGTCCGTCTCCGCCTTCGAGTTCTCCGAGGGGGTCGCAGAGGGGCTCATATTCGGAGGGTAACCGCTGGCCCGGGCCATACCCGCAGGTCACCCGGCACGCCACAACATCGGTGTCGGAGCCGGTTGATAAACTCGCCCCCAATCGACATGACCCCTCCCCCGAGCGGGAATGACACCTCACCGCACCGCACGCCTCATCACGGGTTCCAGCGCAGGCCCCGTCGCAGGAAGGAGCCATGAGCCCCGTCCTCGCGATCGCCTCTGCAGGTCTGGCCACGTTGCTGGCCTGGCCGCTTTCGCGGTGGCTCGGGCGGGGTGCGGGGTGGCCGCTCGCGGCGCTGTATCTCCTCGGCGCGGCGCTCCTCCTGCCTGAGATCCACAACGCCGGAGTTGGCTTCAGCAGGGTCATTTCGATTCCCTGGGTGCCCGCCCGCGGCTGGACCCTGGATCTGTTCGCGGACCCCACGGGTCTGCTGTTCGCGATGCTCGCGCTGGTGATCGGCGCGATCGTGTTGATCTACTCGTCGTCGTATCTCGAGGGCGGCGAGGGCGGACCCAGCGCAGGGTTACGACCTCAGCACTACGGCTTCTTCCAGCTCATGACCGTGTTCACGGTCTCAATGCTGGGGCTTGTGCTCACAGACTCGATGCTGCTGCTGTACGTGTGTTGGGAGCTCACGTCGCTGGCGTCGTTCGCGTTGATCGCCAATTCGGGCCGCCCCGCGTACGCGGCCGCGCTACGCACCCTCACGGTGACGATCGTCGGCGGCCTGGTCCTGCTGGGCGCGCTCGTGGCCATCTGGTTGCGCACGGACACCACGTCCATCTCGGCGGCCCTCACCCACGACGTCTGGGCCACCGATCCCGGTTTCACCGCCGCGGTGGCGGTGGCCGTGGCGATCGCGGCGTTCACCAAATCCGCGCAGTTTCCGTTCCACTTCTGGCTGCCCGACGCGATGGCCGCATCCACACCGGTGAGCGCCTACCTCCACGCTGCAGCGGTGGTCAAGGCCGGCATCTTCCTGTTGATGCGGTTCTCTCCTGCGTTCCACGACGTACCGGTGTGGAACGCGGTGCTCGTGTCGGTGGGAATGGGTACCGCGGTGATGGCGGCTGTGTTCGCACTGCAGAAGACCGACCTCAAGCAGCTCATGGCCTACTCGACCGTCAGCCAGCTCGGGTGGATCATCACCGCGATCGGCGTCGGGACGCAGGCCGCCCTCGCCGCGGCTGCTCTACACACCGTCGCCCATGCCCTGTTCAAGTCCGGGCTCTTCATGCTGGTCGGCGTGGTGGACCACGGGGCGGGGACGCGAGACATCCGTGAGCTCGGCCCGCTGTGGCGCCGCATGCCGTGGGCGTTCGGCGCCACCGTGCTCGGCGCAGCCGCCATGGCCGCCGTGCCGCCCACCCTGGGTTTCGTCTCCAAGGAGTCCATGCTCACCGCGTTCGGTGACGTGGTCGGAGGCCCGGTGGCGGTCACGGCCCTGCTCGCGGCTGCGGTGATCGGCGCGATTCTGACATTCCTCTACTGCGCTCGCATCGTCCTGGGCGGCTTCCTCGGCGCCTACCGCGACCCGGCCCGGCCGGCTGTCGGCGCAGGCGACGTCCACGAGGGCCCGCTGCGCCTCTGGCTACCCGCCGCCCTGCCCGCCGCGATCGGACTGCCACTCGCACTGGTGGTCGGGGTGTTCGACGCGCCAATGTCGGCGGTCGCGAAGGCGGCAGCCGGGCCATTCGGGTGGGAACCGGTGCAAAGCGGCTTCGCGCAGTACCGCGCCCTCCCACCCGGATCCACGGAGTCGGACCTGTCCTACGAGGCCGACTTCGCGCTGTGGCACGGGGTCACCCTCGAGCTGGGGCTCACCGCCCTGATCCTGATCGTCGGGGTCCTCCTGGTGTGGCGCCGCGGCCTGATCGACCGCGCCCTGGACCGCGAACTGCTGCCGTTCACCGGCGCCTCCGCCCTGGAGGGCCTGATGTCGGCCACCACCAGGGCCGGCCGCGCGCTGATCCGTCCGACCGAGTCGGACTCCCCTGCCCGCCATGCCGGCGCACTGCTCGCGGCCCTGATCGTCTACACCGTCGGGATCGGTGGATGGGCTCTGGCGAGCGGCGCCGCGATCCCCCCGCGTGTCGCCGGGCTCGACAGCGCGATCGACATCATCCTGCTCATCGTGGTGGCCGTGGCAGTAGTCGGGCTGTGCATCGCACACTCGCGACTGTCCGCCGCCGTGTTGCTATCCGCGGTCGGAATCGCGGTGACCATCCAGATCTTCGGTCTCGGCGCGCCCGACGTCGGTCTTACCCAGCTGTTGGTCGAGGCGCTCACGATCATCATGTTCGTGCTCGTCCTGCGGCGACTTCCCCGCGACTTCATCCCGGCCTCACGCCGGAGGAACATCGCGGCCATCGTGCTGGCCGCGCTCACCGGCGTCGTGGCCACGGTCAGCGTGCTGGTTTTCACCGGGCGTCGCGAACGGTCCCCAATCGGGATGTACCTGCTGGAGAACGGTCCGGAGATCACCGGCGGAAACAACGTGGTCAACACAATCCTCGTGGAGTTCCGAGCACTCGACACACTCGGGGAGGTCGCCGTGCTCGGCGTGGCAGGCATCGCGATCCTCGCCGTCCTGGGCTCGGTTCGGACCCCCGCCGACGCCGGGGAGTCTGCGCCTGATCAGGAATCCCTCCCCGGAACCGAGCAGAGCACCGGAACGGCAGCGGAGGCACTCGAGGACGCCGCACGCAACACCGTGCCGCTCCAACTACTCGCGCGAGGGGTGACCCCGGTCCTGGCCCTGATCTCACTCATCCTGCTGTGGCGCGGCCACAACGAGCCCGGAGGCGGCTTCATCGCTGCCCTCGTGGCGTCGTGCGCGTTCGCCCTGATTTACCTGGCTCGTGAGTCGGACCGTCCAGTGAGCCGGCCCTCCACCCCGGTCGCGCTCATCGGCGCGGGACTGCTGCTCACGGGGCTGACCGGGGTCGGCGGCTACGCGATCGGACAGTTCCTCGAGCCCGCCCACTGGCTCGTGGCCGGCCAGCACATCTCGAGCGCGCTCATCTTTGACCTCGGCGTGTTCGCCGCCGTACTCGGGCTGGTCATGACGGCGTTCAACACCCTCGGGGCGGGCCGCGCCCCCGCCGAGGTCGTCCCAGGTCCGGATGCGCCGGACACGGCGCACCGCACGGGCGGTGGTCGCCGAGCAGGTCGCGACGCAGGCGGGCAGGTCGTCCGATGACCGTGGCGATCATGATCGGAGTCATCACCGCCGGCGGCGTCTACCTGATGATGCAGAGGGGTATGGTCCGCGTGGTGTTCGGCCTGTCCCTGATCAGCCATGCGGTCAACCTCGTGCTGCTCAGCGCGGGTGTCTCGGCGTGGCGGGCCGAGCCCCTGGCCAACGTCAACGGGCCCGAGGTGTCCGCGGACCCTCTGCCCCAGGCGTTCGTCCTCACCGCGATCGTCATCACGCTCGCGGTGACAGTGTTCATGCTCGCCCTCGCCGTCGTGAGCCGGGACGACGACACCCACAACGTCCCGCCCACAGGTGAGGAACACGCGTCGTGACCGCCCAACTCCTGCCCCTGCTGGCAGCCATCCCGGTGATGGCGGCCGCCGTGACGGCGATCCTGCCGTCCCGCATCGCCGGCCGACTCGTGACGCTGTCGATCCCGGCGGCCACCGCGGTGGCCGGCCTCGCGCTGCTCGCGGCGCATCGCTCGGAGCCGGTGATCGCCACTTCTGTGGGCGGGTTCGTCCCCGGCGTGGCCATCCCGTTCGTCTCCGATTCCTTCACCGCACTCATGCTCGTCACCACCGGGGTGGTGGCCATGCTCTCGCTCGTGTTCTGTTCTCAGACCGGCGAATTCGGTCGCAGCCGCTACTTCGCGCCCCTCGCACTGCTCCTGCTCGGAGGGGCCAACGGCGCTCTGCTCACCGGTGACCTGTTCAACCTCTTCGTCTTTGTCGAGGTCATGCTGCTGCCCTCCTACGCGCTCATCGCCATGACGGGCACGTGGCGCCGGCTGGGGGCGGGCCGGTTGTTCGTCGTGATCAACCTGCTCACCTCGACACTGCTGCTCGCGGGCGTCGGGTTTGTGTACGCCACCGCCGGGAGCGTGAACCTCGCCGTGCTGGCGGGGGCGGCGACGGAGGACGGCCGGGTCGCCGCCGCGTTGGGGGTGGTCCTGATGGCCCTGTGCATCAAGGCCGGCGCCGTCCCCGTCCACGGGTGGCTCCCCCGGGCCTACCCCGGAACCTCCGCTGGCGTCATGGCACTGTTCTCCGCACTGCACACCAAGGTCGCGCTGTACGCGGTCATCCGCATCTGGGCCACCGCGTTCGACCTCGATCCCGCGTGGGGACGCGTACTTCTGGTGGTGGCGCTGGTGACCACGCTGTGGGGCGCCGTCGCCTCGGCCGCCCCCATCGGTGCGCGCGAGATCCTCGCCTGGCAGATGGTCTCGGGCGTCGGGGTCATCCTGGCAGCACTGGCCGTCGCGCAGGCCCCCGGCGGGGCGATCGTCTACATGATCCACCACATGGTGACCATCGGCGCTCTCGTGCTGCTGTTCGGTGCTGCCGAGCACGTCTACCGCAGCGGCCAGCTCGGCGGGCTGTCCGGGCTGTGGTATCGAGAACGTCCCCTGGGCGTACTGCTGGTGCTCGCGATCGCGGCGCTGGTCGGCCTGCCCCCCACCTCGGGACTGATCGGCAAGGTCGAGGTCGTCAGCGCAGCCCTGGGGACGGGCGGCGCGTGGGGGATCGTCACCGTCGTCGTCATCCTGATCTCCTCGCTCATCGGGCTCGTGGCGATGCTCCGCCTGTGGCGCGGCACGATGTGGGGTGGGCCGGCCCTCCCGGTTGGTGAGTCCGGCGGGAGCGGAGAGCCGTCGCAGGAGGACAACGAGTCCGGCCGGGCGCCTCGCGTGCCGGCCCGTCTGCTCGTGCCCGGTGGCGCACTCGCCGTCGTCTCGGTGGCGCTGTTCCTGGGATACGGTGCGGTCGCACCTGAGGTGGACCGGGCGGTGGCCGGCCTCGTCGACACCGACGCCTACGTCTCGGCTGTGCTCGACGGACCGGGCGCGATGACCGCCTCGACGATCGGTGGGCAACCGTGATCCGTCGCGTGCTCCGCGCCCCTCTCGTCCTGGGCTGGCTGCTGTGGAACGTCGTGCTCTCCTCGTTGGCACTGGCCGGGGAGGCGCTGACGCCCGGACCGATCGGGACACCGGTCCTGGTGCGCTATCCCATGCGGTGCCGTACCGATATCGAGGTCACGGCCCTGGCATGGGCGATCACGGTGACTCCCGGCACACTGGTGACCGTCATCGGCGACGACGAGTTGTGGGTGCACGTGGTGCTCGGCGGGCCCCGGGAGGAGATGATCGAATTGCTGGGACAGACCGAGGACCGCATTCTCTCCGTTCTGCGGGGTGATGGGGCATGAGCCCGCTGCTGACGGGGCTTCTGCTCCTGTCCACTGCCATCGTCATGGCGAGCATGGTCGTCGCTGCGGTCCGCGCGGTACGCGGGCCGGGAGATGCCAACCGTGCCGTCATGGCCGATCTGAGCTACTTCTGCGCCGTGTCACTGTTCGTGCTCTTCGTGATCCGTCGGGGATCCACGGTGGCTCTGGACGTGGTGATGCTCGGCTCGCTCATCGGTGTGCTCTCAACGGTCGCACTGGCGAGGCTGCTCTCGCGAGGGCGGCGGTGAGGTAGGTGGAGGGGTCGATGCTCACGGATCTGCTGATCGGCGTACTGGCGTTGTTCGGGTCGCTATGCTTCCTGGTGGCCGCGGTGACCATGTCCAGGGCCGGCGATGCGCTCACCCGCATCAATATCTTGTCGGTGGCGACCGGCCTCGGGATGATGCTTTTCATCCTGTCGGCGTACGTTCACGAACTGAAATCCGGCTTCGGCTGGGTGGATCTCGCCAAGGCGCTGGTAGCCCTCGGAGCGACGGTGGTGGTGACCACTGTCGCTTCCATCACCCTCGCTCGGGCGGCCTACCGAGCTGACGGCAAGCTCGACCCCTTGACGGCGTACGACGACATCGCGGAGGAGTACTGACATGCGCGGTTCCGAAGACACGCCCCACGACGACGATGACTGGGGAAACCCGTCCACCGATCCGCTCGACGCGGAGATGACCGCCGTCGCGCTGCGCGATCCGAGCATGGCCGCTCGCCAACTCGATACGCTCATCGGCGCCGGCGAGCTCCGTGAAGCCGCGGAACTGGTGTCCGCCATGCCATCGTGGCTTGTCGTCGACGTCCTCGAACGCAGTGGCGCGAAGGACCGGGCCGTCCTGTTCCGCCTGCTTCCCAAGGGCAGCGCTCATTCCGCCTTCCAGTCGCTCGACCCTCCGCTGCAGTCCGAACTGATCCACGATCTGCAGGACGACCGCGTCAGGCAGATCTTCTCGGACCTCGATCCCGACGACCGCGCAGGTCTCATCGACGAACTCCCCGCCGATGTGGCGACCCGGTTGATGCGGGAGCTCTCCCCAGAGGAGCAGGCGCTCACCGCCGTCGTCCTCGACTACCCCATCGGTTCCGTGGGGCGTCGCATGACGCCGCAGTTCGTCTCCACCCACCCCGACACCACCGCGGCCGAGACGCTCGAACGGGTCTCGCGCCGAATCGACGATGTCGAGACGATCTATGCACTGCCGGTGACCGACGAGCAGCGCACCCTGGTGGGGATCGTGGGATTGCGCGCGGTGATGAAGGCAGATCCCGAGACCCCGATCCGCGATCTGATGAACAACGCCGTGAGCGCCCGCGCACGGGAGTCTGCCGAGAAGGCGGCCCGTCGATGTTCGGGTGAGCGGTTCATCGTGCTGCCGATCGTCGACAACGAAGACCGACTGGTCGGGATCCTCACCTTTGACGACGCGCTGCGCATTCTTGAGGACGCCGAGTCCGAGGACACCGCCCGACAGGGCGGTGTCGAACCCCTGCGTCGGCCCTACCTCTCGACTCCCCTGCGGTCCCTCGTTCGTTCGCGCGTGCTCTGGTTGCTCGTACTCGCGGTGGGTGCCGCGCTCACGGTGCAGGTGCTGGAGGTCTTCGAGTCAACGCTCGAGCAGGTGGTGGCGCTGTCACTGTTCGTGCCGCTGATCATCGGCACGGGTGGAAATACCGGGAATCAGGCCGCGACCACCGTCACGCGCGCGCTGGCGCTGGGCGATGTCAGCCCCAGGGACACCTTCCGCGTGCTCTGGCAGGAAGTTCGCACCGGGTTCACCCTGGGACTCATCCTCGGTATCGTCGCGTTCTGTGTGGCGGGCCTCGTTTACGGCCCGGATTTCGGACTGGTGATCGGCCTGACCCTGCTGTCGTTGTGCACGATCGCGGCATCGGTCGGTGGAATCATGCCGATGCTCGCCAAGACATTGCGCGCTGACCCTGCAGTGTTCTCCAACCCGTTCATCTCGACCTTCGTCGACGCCACCGGGCTGGTGGTCTACTTCCTCATCGCGCGGGCGGTCCTGGGCTTGTAGGCGAATCATCCGGCCGCAGGCATAGCCAACGGCTAGCGTGACGAGTGTCAAGTCCGGCCCGCCGGAGTTCCGCCTGCCGAAGGTGCCCATGGCCCACGCCGCCGCCGTCGTTCTTCCTCCCGCCCCTCCTGCCGAAGCGCTTATGCCAGAGCTCGCCTGCTACGGCCTCGCCGGGCACAGCGCCTCCCCCGCCGACCTCATCGCCGAGGCCGCCCGGGCGGAGGAGCTGGGGCTCGGCTCGATCCTGCTCTCCGAGCGGTTCGCGCTCAAGGACGCCGCCGTGATGGCGGGCGCGGCGGTGGCCGCGACCAGCCGGATCGGGGTGGGCACGGCCGCGACCAATCACAACACCCGGCATCCGCTGGTCAGCGCGACCATGGCCACCACCCTGCACCGCATGTCCGGCGGGAGGTACGCCTTCGGGCTGGGCCGGGGCATTCCCATTCTGTTCGACATCATGGGCCTGCCGCACGTGACCTCGGCGCAGCTCGAGGACGCCATCGGCATCTACCGCACGCTCTGGTCAGGTGGGTCGGTGGTCGGCCACGACGGCCCCGCCGGCAGCTACCCGTACCTCGTGCAGGATGCGTCGTTCGACGAGGACATCCCGGTGTTGCTCATGGCGATGGGTGACAATCAACTGCGGCTGGCCGGACGGATCGCCGACGGCGTCGTGCTGCATACGTTCATGTCGGATTCCGCGGTCGAGCGCTGCGTGCGCCTGGTCCGGGAGTCCGCCGAAGAGGCCGGTCGCGATCCCGCCGGCGTGCGGGTCTGGTCGGTCATGGCCACCATCGAAGACTCCCTCGACGAGACGGCCCGGTTGCGCAAACTCGTCGGGCGGCTGGCCACATACCTGACCGGGTACGGCGACGTATTGGTCCGTGTCAATGGCTGGGATCCGGCGGGACTCGAGGCGTTCCGGGCGGACGAACGCCTGTCCTCTTTTTCAGGTGCACTCGACGCCACCGATGATCTCGACCTGCTGCGCCACGCCCACGATGTCCTGCCAGACGAGTGGCTCGCTACGGCCGCTGTCGGTAGTGCCGCCCACTGCGCCGACCGCATCGAGGGTCAGCTCGCCCTGGGCGCCGACTCGGTGGTCCTGCACGGCGCGACTCCCGACGAGCTCGCCCCGGTGCTCGCCGAGTGGAGCGCACGCCGAGACCCCGAACGCTTCGCCCACCTCGAAGCCAACCCAGGCCGGATACACCCACGCCCGTCACTCGCACGTCCCCGGAAGGACAACTCATCATGAGCAGTGTTGCATCGAACCCCAGCGTGGTCAGCACACCGGACGCGGTGACGGCGTCGTGGCTATCGGAGGTCCTCGGAACCGAGGTCCGCTCGGTGCGTACCGACCTTGTGGGCACAGGCCAGATCGGGTGCTGCGTGATCGCGCACGTGGAGGCCGACAATCTGCCGGCAACGCTGTTCGTCAAGCTACCGAACCCGGATGAGGGCATGCGCCCGCTGCTGCACGGTGTGTACCGCAGTGAGGTGGTGTTCTACCGCGACCTCGCGCCGACGGTCGCGGTTCGGGTCCCACGGGCCCGGTTCGCC
Source organism: Dietzia alimentaria 72 (assembly GCF_000226215.1). GTDB lineage: Bacteria > Actinomycetota > Actinomycetes > Mycobacteriales > Mycobacteriaceae > Dietzia > Dietzia alimentaria. Next base: position 77,588 of record NZ_AGFF01000007.1, on the reverse strand, counting down.
GCACTCGGTGAGCGGGAGGGCGAGTTCACGCTCATCCTCGACGACGTGACACCGCTGGTCCAGGGCGATCAACTGGCCGGGCTCACGGTGGATCAGGCCCGCGACTGCGCCGTGAACCTCGCCGGCCTCCACGGGCCGCGTTGGAGCGATCCCGCACTCCTACAGATCGACGGCCTCTCGGTGGCTACGGTCGAGGACAACCTCACGCTGCAGGAAATGGGTGGGCCGGCGTTGGACGCCTTCCTCTCCGAACTCGGGGACCAGCTCGACGACGAAGAGCGAGGCATCCTGTCCGAGATCGCCCCCATGATCGCGAAGTGGGCCAACGGTCGGTCTGAGCGATTCGCTCTGCTGCACTCGGACTACCGGGCCGACAACATGCTGGTCGACCCGGCCGGGAAGCTTCCGTCACTGGCATGTGATTGGCAGACGCTCACGGTGGGACTACCCGGCCGCGACTTGGGCGGCTTCCTTGAGTCGAGCCTTACCGTGGACGACCGGCGGGCCGCGGAGCGCGACATCGTGGCCGACTACCACCGGGCCCTGCTGGAGCACGGTGTCACCGACTACACACTTGAGGCCTGTTGGAACGACTACGTCTACGGACTACTCCAGACCCCGGTAGTAGGGATCTTCGGCTGGATGTACGGCACCCGCACTGCCCGTGGTGACGAGATGTTCGCGTTGCTGATGCGGCGGGCCTGCCGGGCCATCGCCGACCATGACGGACTGGCTGTGGTCCGGGCCGGCTGATCGCCACACCGGCCTCAAACGCACGGAATCCGCTACCCGAACCAGGCATCCGCTGCCCGGATTCGGGTAGCGGATCGCGCGGACGAGTAGCGGATTCCGGGCTGGGGCCGGCGTCAGTCCTGGAGGCGGGTGTTGCCTCGCTCGGATGCCTCGACCTTGGACTTCACGGCTGCGCCGAGATCCGGGTCGACTGCGGACCAGTAGGCGTACACGCGGTCGAGCAGTTCCGTCTCGGACGGGTCGATCGCGCTCACGTGGCCTGCGACATTGTTCTGCAGGCGCTCCCGAGCGGCATCGTCCATGACCTCGCGGTAGAGGATGGTGGCCTGCACCTGGTCGGTGTCCTCTTGGTGCGGGTCGACGTCACCGCGGTAGATCTCCGAGCCCTTGGTGTCCCATTCTCCGAAGTCGTAGGCCTTGGCCGGGTCTGCAGTGGGGCCGTCGATCGAGTTGGGGTGGTACTCGGCCACCGCCGGATGGTTGAACTCGTACTGCATGTGGCCCTCCTTGGAGTAGGAGTTGACCGGCGATACCGGCATGTTGACCGGCAGCTGCTGGTAGTTGGGCCCGATGCGGTAGCGCTGGATGTCCGGGTACGCAAAGACGCGGCCGAGCAGCATCTTGTCAGGTGAGAAGCCGATTCCGCGCACGATGTTGGTGGGCGCGAACGCGGCCTGCTCGATCTGCGCGTGATGGTTCTGCGGGTTCCGGTTCAGCGTCATGGTACCGACCTTGCGCAGCGGGTAGTCCTTCTGCGACCAGGTCTTGGTGAGGTCGAACGGGTTGAACCGGTAGTTCTCGGCCTCGTCGACCGGCATCACCTGGATGTGAAGGTCCCAGGAGGGGAACTCCCCGTTCTTGATGGACTCGAACAGGTCCTGACGGTGGTAGTCGGCGTTCTCACCGGCCAGCCTGTCGGCCTCGTCCTGGGTGAGGAAATCGATGCCCTGGTTGGTCTTGAAGTGGAACTTGACCCAGTGGCGGACGCCCTCGGCATTGATCATCTGGTAGGTGTGCGAGCCGAAGCCGTCCATGTGACGCCAGGTCTTGGGGATCCCGCGGTCGCCCATGAGCCAGGTGACCTGGTGGGTGGTCTCGGGGCTGAGGGTCCAGAAGTCCCACTGCATGGCGTGGCTGCGCAGGCCGGACGCGTTTTTCCGACGCTGCGAGTGGATGAAGTCCGGGAACTTGATGGCGTCCCGGATGAAGAAGATCGGCGTGTTGTTGCCGACGAGGTCGTAGTTGCCCTCTTCGGTGTAGAACTTCAGAGCGAAGCCACGCGGGTCTCGCCAGGTGTCCGGCGAGCCCTTCTCGCCGGCGACGGTGGAGAACCGTGCCAGCATCGGGGTCTTGACGCCCTTCTGGAACAGGCCGGCGCAGGTGATGTCCGAGATGTCCTCGGTGGTCTCGAACTCGCCGAACGCGCCGGATCCCTTGGCGTGGGGGATGCGCTCGGGAACATTCTCCCGGTTGAAGTGCGCGAGCTTCTCGATCAGGTAGAAGTCGTGCAGCGGCTGCGGGCCCTGGCGGCCGACCTGGGCGCTGAACTCGTCGTGGGGAACCGGCACACCGCTATCGGTGGTGGTGGGCGCCTTGGGGGCAATATCTCGTACGCCGCGATCGGCGGGATGCGTAGTCACGTCAGTGGCTCCTCTGAGGTTGGGTGGAGTTGCGGTGTGGTCTGTGTCTCAGTCTGCGACGAGTAGGGCCTCGCTCGCCCGACATTCGGGACATATGCCCCAATAGTTGACCTCTGCTTCATCTATCTGGAAGCCGTGGTCACGGTCCGTGGCGAGGCAGGGTGCGTGCCCGACCGCGCAGTCGACATCCTCGATCAGACCGCATTGGCGGCAAACGAGGTGGTGGTGATTGTCCCCGGTGCGTCGTTCGTACCGGGCCGGCGACCCGGCGGGTTCGATGCGGCGCATGAGTCCGACATCGGTGCAGACGCGCAGCGCGTCGTAGACGGTCTGTGTGGAGACCGCACCGAGCCGCTCGCGCACCCTCGTCGCGACGTCCTCCGCCGCGATGTGGGGACGAGCATCGACGACGGCAAGGACCGCAAGCCGCGGAGAGGTGACCCGCAACCCGACTTCCCGGAGCAGCGCTCCCGGGTTCTTTGTCTCTGTCGTCATGACACCACCATAGCCCACCTTTCTGGAAGAGGTCCAGAAAACGATCAATTCTGCTCTAGGGCCGCGCACACGACCTCCGCGACCCGCGGATATCCCACTGGGCCGCGCTTCCTTCCGGCCCTGCCGTCGCCGACTAGGGTGGGTCGAGATCAACAAACCGCAGGAGGAAGCCATGTCGGAGACCGCCATCGGACCGGTCGTGTGCGGCTATGACGGCTCGGAGGATGCACGCCGTGCAGTGGCCTGGGCTGCTGCCTGGGCCATCGAGCACGGCACGACCCTCGAGGTGATTTCCGCCGATCGTGCCGTCGGCCGGGTGGTCACTTTTGACGAGACGGCCCGCGCCAACGTCGAGGGCGCCATGCGAGATCAGCTCGCCGACCTCACGACAGGCGTCGAGGCGAACTTCCGTGTTCTCGCCGACAGTCCCGTCGGGGCGCTCGTCGAGGTCGGCCGCATCGCCTCCGCGATCGTCGTGGGCAGCCGCGGACTCACCGCTCGTGAGGACTTTGCCATGGGGTCCACCTCCGCCGGTGTGGTCGAGCATGCGACCTGCCCCGTCATCGTGATCACCCCGCGAACGCCTGAAGGCCCGTCGAGCGGTCCGGTCGTCCTGGCCGCCGACGGCTCCGCCGCCAACGATCCCGCCATGGCGTTCGCGTTCGCCGAGGCCGAGCGGCGGGGCACCACGCTGCGGGTCGTCAACTCGGTGGAGGTCCCCAAACTGCCGGGCGCCTCGCTCTTCGACCTGGACAAACTGGCCGAAAGTGTCCTCGCCGAGGACGAGAAAACCGTGCTCGACGCTCTCGCGCCGCACGAGGCCCGCCACCCCGATGTCACCGTTGACCTGATCCTGGTGGTGGGCGAACCCGCTGTCACGGTCGCCGACGAAGCGACCGGCGCCGCCCTGCTGGTCACAGGGTCCCGCGGTCACGGCGGCTTCAAGGGACTTCTACTCGGTTCGGTCAGCCGCCGACTACTCCAGACCGCCCCCTGCGCGGTCGCCGTCATCCGGCCGACCGACTGAGCCAGCGGAAGCCGCACTGCCAGGTGGGGCTGGCTAGGCAGGCCCGATCCGGAGCATGCGGGTGAGCGTGGGCTGCCACATCACGCCGGGGGCATCGCCCCGGGAATCGATGGTGCCGGTGAGTTCCATCGGCTCGTCCAGCGGGGCGTGCCCGACGAATGTGCGCATGACCTCGCGGCCGGTCTCGACATCCGTCGAGGTCACATCCACCGGGCCGAACTTCTGTGCGAGACCCTGATCAGAGATCGACCCGAGGTCCGGCCCCAGACCCTGCTCCGCACGGGGCGGGCCGTACGCCATCGCATGGATGAGGCCATCGCCGGTGGTGAGCTTGGGCAGCGACGCGGTCCGGGCCAGGGACGTCCAGGCCCGTGAGCAGTCGCCGCCGGGTCCCACGTCGATGCGGGTCATCCCGCCGGTGTACGGCGCGGACGCGGGAGCGGCGGGACCGTCGACGGCGAACGGTGGGTATTCGAAGCCATAGGTGTTGACCAATACCAACGCGTTGCCTGAAGCGATGATCGAGTTCTCCGAAACCGCGGGCCCCTTGATCAGCACCCCGTCAGCCGCCGCGGACGAGGGCTCCAGAGTCGTGGCAAAGGCGGGCATCCGGCACACCTCGGATCCGTCATCGCGGCGCATCACGATCAGATCCGGATGCTCGGCGTCATCGGTGATCGCCACCAACTCACCGCCGGGACCGAAGTAGGTCGGCGTCGTGCCCGAACCATGGGCCAACAAACCCGGCTTGCGCGCCGGCTCCACCTTGTAGGGGCGACTCCACCGCACGACGGGCATCCCGTCCGCCCGGAGGTCGATCTCATAGAGCGCCCGGGTGGTGATCACCGACGCGCCTCCGGGCCGCACAGTGAGTCCATTAGAGATCTTCTCCCCCGCGGGTAGGCGGAGGAAGCGAAGCTCGTCGTCATGACCAGGGCCGCCGGCCCTGGCGCGGCCCCCCGCGGGACTCACCGTGCCGACCGTCCCACCCGACGTCGCGAACCACACGCGTCCGTCGAACGCGGGCATCAGGCCGGTGATCGCGTCGCCGTCTGGGACGGCCGACGACAGATCGGCCAGGACGTCGACCGTCATGCGCCACGGCCCCTCGGGGGTGCGCTCGTGGCCCACGGCCAGGAGCCGGCGGTTGCCGTCGGCCACCACCACGCGGTCATGGTCGTCGAGGTAGCCGTACACCCCGCCGAGCAGCGCCCCCTTGGCCAGCTGCACCTCTGCCAGCACCGCGGCGGTGTCCGGGTGGAACAGCTTCACGGTCGGCGCCAGCGGGGTGGGCGGATTGAGCCCGACATACGAGGTGCACAGCGCGACCGGCATGCCGTCCGAGCCCACGAAGACCGTGGAGCAGGTCGCACCGGTCAGCGCGGAGGTGATGGTCGGGTTCGACCCGGGGCCGCGGCCCGGCAGGGTGTCCGTGGCGGCGGGGTCGCCGTGGACGGTGGCCGTTCCGGCGGGGCCCAGCTCGGGCGGCCACGGCGTCCGCGCGTCGGCAGCAGGTGGGTGGAGCAGTGTCGCCGTCGCAACTGTTGCGGCCGCCGTGGCCAGAGCCGCGATGGTCGTGGTGAGTATCCGTATCCGGCCTGCACTTTGCATGAGCTGATCTCATCATGCTCGACTCGCTGCCGCCAGATATACGGCCATGATCCCGCCACCGCCGGATGCAGCGGCGGAGAGGCTGACGTCGGATCAGATGTGGATGGTCACGTCCGCGTTCTTGCGCAGCTTCTGGGAGAGTTCCTCCATCGCCTTGGCCTCCTTCTCGGTCGACACCTGCTCCTCGACCTCGCCGCGGACCTCCTCGAGCGGAGGCAACTGCTGTGCGCCCTCGCCGCCGCCCATCGCGGCCTGCTGATCGGCGACCTGCTTGTAGGCCTGATCGACCTCCGCGTCGGTCGCCTCGAATTCGCCGTACTCCTCGGCCAGCAGCTTCTGGACGCGCAGCTGCTTGTCGATCTGGTCCAGCACGTCCTGGCGGTCAAGCCCCTGCTCGCCCATACCGGTGATGAACTCGTCGGCGCTGACCTGGTTTCGCTCGGCGAACACCGCGAGTTCGGCCTTGACCTCGTCGTCGGAGACGTCGATGCCGCGCTTCTTGGCTTCCTGGAGCAGCAACTCGGTGCCGACCAGGCCCTCCGAGGTCATCTTCTTGAGCTGCTCCTCGTCCACGGGCTGGCCGGTCATCTGCGCCTGCATCGACATCTGCTTGTACTGGCTCTCGAATACCGAGAGAAATTCCTCGCGCGAGATCTTGGTGCCGTTGACCTCCGCTACCGGGTCAGGGATGCCCGAGGTGTCGGGCCCGTCGGCCTGCTCGGCGCCGGAGTCCGCGCCGTCACCCTGTTCCGTCTGCTCGGCCGCCGCCTGGGTCTCGGCCGGGGCAGTGTCGCCGTCGTCGCCGCCGGCACTACAACCAGCCGCGATCAGCACGGCCCCGGCTGCGACCACAACGGTCCGCAATGTCCTACTGAGCACTCGATCTCCTGACGTTGACGGGGTGCATGAGGACGCCGACGGTACACACCGGACTTAGGCGGGACCTGTGCACGAGACAAAAAGGGGTGCGGACGCTGCGCCAAAGCGCACCGTCCGCACCCGCGCCCACCTGGTCAGAACCGGAGAAGCGCGCCCTCCGCCACGTCCTGCGGCAGGGTGTCGACCACCACCACGGCGCCGGAGGTGGCCAACACGTGACCAACAGCGGCGTCCAGATCGTCAGGGCCATGGTCTGCGCTGCAGCGATGCCTGGTGAGTAACAACGTGTCGATGCGCCCCTCGCGCGCACTGTGCAGGATGTCCGAACCGCCACCTGCCAGCGCGCGACCGGCACCGATCGCGTCGCCGAAGCGTTCCGCATCGGCTTCGGCCTTCTGCTTCATCTCCGGCTGGACGACGGCCCACGCGCGCTGGTGCAGCTCAGCCGGTGACAGGGCGTCGGGGTTGCCGGCCGCGACACCGTCCACGAGTGTGCCGTGCTGCAGGTTGTCACGAATCGGCCCGTGGTACTCGGACACCGAGGCCAGCACGACCGGGCGGCGGTCGTTGGGGTCCAACACTTCGTCGAGCCCCTGAGCGACCTGCCGCAGGAACTTCTTCAGTTGGACGTCGCCCACCTCGGCGCCGGTGCCGTGAGTGTGGAGCACGCCCCCGCCGACGCTGCGCGAGACTGAACCGGAGGCCGGACCGGGGCTGAACTGCTGCTGTGAGGGAGGCAGGTCATCCCCGGGCATGTCATCCATCGAGGACGGGATCGACCCGAGTTCGAGCTCGCGAATGGTGGCGGCGGTGCCCTCGAGGAGGCGGGCCTTGTTCTGGCTCACCGCCAGCACCACGAACTCGCCGTCGCCAACAGCGGCGGGCACGATCGGTCGGACGGCAAAGCGGTCGCTGACGTGCACAGCCTCCGGGAAGTCCTTCGTCACGCGGTACGCGCGCCAAAATCCCTTGGACGCGTACAGCGCCAGGCCGTCGGCGAGGTGCTGCCAGTAGGCGTCATCCTCGAGCAAGGTGACCAGCGGGCCGAGGATCTCGTCGGTTTCCTCCTCCGCCGCGCCGTGCGCCTTGAGTTGCGCCTCGGCTTCCTTGATCAGTGCCTTGGCGCGAATGGCGTTCTCGCGGACTTCGGCACCACCGCGGGCGGTGGGCATGAAGATGGACACCGACCTGCCGGTGGCGGTTCCCAGCTCGGTGAGGTCGGTCGTCGGGATCGGATCGACTTCTGCGGTACGGATGAGATCAGCCATGACCTGACGCTACGGACATCGCTGTCCCCGGGGGCGGTTATAGCCAGGACGTTGTGGGGTCGTGACCTACCGGCACAGGGACCTGGCCACCGGGAACCATCGGCGTGGGGTCCGTCGCGGTTACCATCGCTCGGGTGAACGACCAGCTCCAGACACCTGCGCTGACCCGGCCTGTGAGCACCGCCCGGATCCTCACCACACTCATGGTTCCGCTCTTCATGGCGTTGCTGGCGTTGTCCGTGATCAACGTGGCGCTCCCGGTGATCGGGACGGCGTTGGATTCGGATTCTCGCGGCCTGCAGTGGGTGGTCTCCGGATACGCGTTGTCGTTCGGGTTGCTGCTCGTCCCGGCGGGCCGTCTCGGCGACGCGACCGGCCGCAAACGCCTGTTCCTGGCTGGCGTGGCGGTGTTCGTGGTGGGCGCCGTGGTGGCGGGTCTCGCGCAGTCGATCGAGATGCTCAACCTGGCGCGAGTGATCCAGGGATTGGGCTCGGGCATGCTCAATCCGCAGACCTTCGGCCTCATACAGAAATATTTCCGCAAGGAGGCACGGGCCCGCGCCTTCGCGACCATGGCCACCACCGTCTCGATCGCCACTGCCTCCGGACCATTGATCGGCGGGCTCCTGATCCAGGCGGTCGGTGAAGACCTGGGGTGGCGCGCGATGTTTCTGGTCAACGTGCCGCTGGGCGTGCTGGCGCTGGTGCTGGGCCAGCGTTGGCTACCCGACGACCGCCGCATCCCCTCCCCGCCCGGCGTGGGGCCGGATGTGGGCGGTTCGCGTTCGCGAGCCGGGGCGCTGGCCTCTCTGGAGCTGGCCGAGCCCAGCGATGAGCACCGCCCCGGGGACGATGACCACAACCGCGACGACGACAACGCGATCCCCACCGCAGGACTCGCAGCCTCTCCCGACGCGCCCGTGCAGGCACCTGCCACCACCCGCCGCAGAAGGCGCCTGGACCTCGACCCGGTAGGCATCGTGCTGCTCGGCGCGGCTGTGCTCTCGCTGATGCTGCCCTTCCTGACCCGAGGCGGGAACCTCGCCTACTGGGCGTTGGTACCGGTGGGGTTGGTCCTGATGGGCGCGTTCTCCTGGTGGGAGCGGCGGTATGAGCGCATTGGGCGGCCGCCGCTGGTCAATCCCGACATCTTCCGCGACACGGCGTTCCGCAACGGCATGATCATCGTGTCTATCTACTTCGTGGGCGGCACTAGCCTCTGGATCATCACGCCGATGTACCTGCAGTTCCATCTCGGATACGCACCCATCAACTCAGCGCTGATCAGCCTGCCGGCGTCGATCTGCGCGGCGGTCTCGGCGCAGGTCGCCGGGCGCTTCGTGTTGCGCCTCGGCCGACGGATGGTTGTGGCGGGTTTCGCGATCACCATCACCGCGCTACTGGTCTTCATCCTGCTGGCAGGCCTGGTGGACTCCGGTGCGGTGAGCTATCTGGTCTTCATGGCCCCGGCAGCCCTGATGGGGACCGCACAGGGCATGACCATCTCGCCCAATCAGACCCTCACCCTGCGGGCGGTGGATCCCGAATACGGCGGGGTCGCCGGCAGCATCATCTCGTTGGGCCAGCGAATGGGTACGGCGGTGGGCACGGCGATCGTGCCGGGTGTGCTGTTCTGGATCGTCGAGTCACAGGACGACTGGCTCCTGGCGTTCCGGGTGGCACTGGGGCTCATCGCGACGCTGGCCGCGGGCGCGATGGCGTTCAGCGTCGTGGACCGGCGCCGCGAAATCCGCAGCGGGTCCCCGGCCTGACCGGCACCCCGTGTGGCGCATGATCAGCGTGTGCACTGCTGTGGCACCTGAGGCTCCTACCTGCGGTTTCGCACCTTTCCGGTCGGGGTGATTTCGGGACCAAACCCCTGCGCGGTTGACCACTATTGAGTTGAATCCCTTGACGAGGCTCCTAGGCCAGCCCCCTCCTGGCGCTCTCTCAACCCTGCAATCCCTCAACCCAAGGAAGGCACCCTCATGTGTTCTACCCTCGCCCGCCACGCGTTCGCGGCGGTCGCCGCGGTGGCTACCACCGCAGCACTTGCCACGCCCGTGGCCGGAGCACAGTCCTTTTCATTCGAGATAACCACAGCCCCGCGATGTGACTCCGCGAGCCCGGCTGAGGTTGAGGAACTCGTCACAGAGATCCACGAAGAGACCAACCGCGAGCGCGAGGCCGCGGGCCAAAACCCCGTCAAGCGTCTCGACAGCCTGGACGACATCGCCCAGACCTGGAGCTCGCAGATGGCCAACGAGAACCGGATGTACCACAACCCGAACATCCGGGACCAGGTCTCGACCACCTACCCGGGGCAGTGGCGCAGCTACGGCGAGAATGTTCTACAGAACTGGTGCGGAAAGACCGGCAAAGATCTGGTCACTCAGTGGATGAACTCACTACCCCACCGCCTCAACCTGATTAACCCCGCGCACACGCACCTCGGCGTGGGCGTCGCGGTGGCCGACAACAAGAAGCTCTTCGCTACACAGAACTTCGTCAGTCTGCGCTGACCCGCACGCCCCCTCGACGCCCCCGCCCCCGCCGACCCTTCTCAGCGGCGGGGGCGTCGTCGTAGTTACACCGCTGTAACGGATGGGGCTAGAGTGACGACAGATGCAGGAGTGACTCTGGTGACCGAACTGGCCACAACCGTCGCTCGTTAACAGCAGGTCCCGGCGAAAGCTGCGGCCCGAAGAAAGGACCCATCGCGTGCGTCATCCCATCCGTTCCGCTGTTGTCGTCGGCACCTCCGCGCTCCTGCTCGCCTCCGGCGCGGGCACTGCGGCCGCGCAGGGCTCTCTCGAGTCCGCCCTGCCGTTCCCGGTGGATATCCCGGGACTCTCGTCGCTCGCAGCGGAGGCAGGGCTCATCCCCGGCGGCCCGGCCGTCGGCCCCGCGGGTACGCGCGCCGAATTCTCCCCCTCCGATCTCGCACCCGCTGAGCTCAAGGCGATGGCGTTCGAAGGCGCCGTGGTGGCCGCCGTCAACGAGGCCCGCCTCGCTGTGGGCGCCGATCGACTGGTGACCGACCCGGCGATGGAAGCTTCCGCGCGCGAGCGGGCCGCGGCGTTGGCCGAGGGCGATCCCACGACGGGCGAACTCTCCGTGCCCGAGGACGCGACGACCGGCGCAGACGATGCCGAGGGAGCCGCCGCAGTCAAGACCAGCGATTTGACCGACCGCACCGTGCTCACATTGCCCAAGGGCGCGACTCCGCAGAACGCGCTCACCGCGCTGCTCAGTGACACCGGGATGCGTGAACGCATGCTCTCAGGAGAATTCACGAGGGTCGGCGTAGGCGTGGCCACAGCCGCCGACGGCACCGTGCACCTCGTGCAGGACTTCCTCCGCCGCTGATCCCGCCGCAGGCCCCGCTCGCGGACAGACGCCCAGCCCCAGCCCCGGCCCCGGCCCTTGCCCGCAGGCGCCCGTCGCGATGTACTCCCGCCACCGCCGCCGCGGGCGCGGGAGTACATCGCGACGGGCGTCTTTGTATCAGTCGCTCACGCTGAGTCGGCCCGAGCCGTTATCCGGCCACACAGCCGGCGAGCAACGCGTTCAACCCGGATTCGAATCGCGGCCGGAAGTCGACGGCCGGCGTCTCGGGGTCGGCAACGCGCAGATTGTGGTGCGTTTGCTCCTCCAGACTCAGGCCGATTACATAGCCCGTGAGTGCCGTGGTCAGTCCCGGGCCACGCTCCTCGAGTCCGTGCCGTGCGCAGGCGGCGTGCACAGCATTCGCCACCGGGTTCTCCGCGCCGGCGGCCAATCCGAGTGCCACGATCTCGGCGCCGTCGGGGACTCCCGTCACGGCGTCCCGCAGAGACACGCCGATCGCGCGGAGCTCGCCTGTCGCCGAACTCTCGGCGTCCACCGCTCCCACGCGGCCCAACACCTGCTCGGCCACGGCCGTGAGCAGCGCCTGCTTGGACGGGACGTGCCAGTACAGCGCGCTGGGCTGGACCCCCAGTCGGGTCGCGAGGGTGCGCATCGACATTCCGGGTAGACCGGATTCGCGGAGGAGTTCGAGCGCGGAAGCGACAACCGCCGTCTTGGTGAGGGCCACGAGAACTGATCCTACCGGCGGACCCTTTCTCCTGAACGCTGTACAAGTCAGAACCCCTCCGCTAACTTGAACAGCGTTCAATGAACGGCGTTCAGGAGGAACCCATGGCCACCACCCCGCAGACCCACGCAGCCCCTCGTTGGCACGACCTCGCCGACCGTGTCCTGGCCGGTGAGCAGGTTTCCGCCGCGGACGCCCTCGCGGTGCTCAACTCACCCGATGCCCAGCTGATGGAGGTCGTGGCGGCCGCGTCCCGCCTACGCTTCGAGCATTTCAGCAACAAGGTCAAGGTCAACTACCTGGTCAACCTCAAGAGCGGCCTGTGCCCGGAAGACTGCTTCTACTGCTCGCAGCGCCTCAACTCCACGGCCGGCATCCTGCGCTACACATGGCTGAACACCGACGAGGCGGTCACCGCGGCCAAGGCCGGCATCGCGGCCGGCGCCTCCCGCGTGTGCCTGGTCGCCAGTGGCACCGGTCCGAGCAACCGTGAAGTGGGCAAGGTCTCCGACATCATCGAGGCCATCAAGTCGGACACCCCGGGCGTCGAGGTGTGCGCCTGTCTGGGGGCTCTCAAGGACGGGCAGGCCGAGAAGCTCTGCGCCAGCGGTGCGGACGCCTACAACCACAACCTCAACACGGCCGAGAGCCACTACGAGGACATCTGCACCACACACACCTACGCCGACCGCGAGCACACCGTGTCCCAGGCCCACGGTGCCGGGCTATCGGCGTGCTCGGGTTTCATCGCGGGCATGGGTGAGTCGCGTGAGCAGCTGGTCGAGTTGGCCTTCGACCTGCGGGCCAAGGACGTCGACTCGATCCCGGTGAACTTCCTGCTGCCCTTCGACGGCACCCCGCTCGAGGGCGTGGACACGCTCAACCCCCGAGACTGCCTGCGGATCCTCTCGATGGTCCGCTTTGTCGCGCCGGACGTCGAGATCCGCGTGGCCGCCGGCCGCGAGCGCCATCTGGGCCACCTCCAGGGCATCGCGCTGTACGTCGCCAACTCCCTGTTTCTGGGCGACTACCTGACCTCCGAGGGCCAGCCGGGTGGCGAGGACCTGCAGATGATCGCCGACGCCGGACTCGAGATCCTGCAGATGGATCATCCTACCGCGGCTGCCGAGCAGAACTCCGCCGCCGACCCGGCCCCGCTCGCCGCCCCCGGCAAGGACGAGAAGGTCGCCATCCGTACGCGCGGAGCCGGGACCAGCGAACCCGCGAACGCCTGACATGTCCGCCTCGCTTCACGCCCCCGCGCAGGAGGAGCCGGGTCGCGACGCCGGTGACGCCGCCACCGCCGCCCTGCTCGCCGCCGATGCCGAGCACGTCTGGCACCCCTACGGCGGGTTTCCGGCGTCCACGCAGCCGCTGCCGGTGGCGTCCGCCGAAGGCGTTCGACTTCGCCTGGCCGACGGGCGCGAGCTCATCGACGGCATGAGCTCGTGGTGGTCCGCGATCCACGGCTACCGCCACCCGCACCTCGACGCGGCCGCGCATCGACAGGTCGACACGATGAGTCACGTCATGTTTGGCGGGCTCACCCACGGGCCCGCGGTGGAACTCTCGCAGCGGCTGGCCCGGATGGCGCCGGGCGATCTGAACAAGGTCTTCCTGGCGGATTCGGGATCGGTGTCGGTCGAGGTCGCGGCCAAGATGGCTCTCCAGTTCCAGCGCTCGCTGGGCCGGCCCGCCCGGACCCGGCTGGCCACCTGGCGCGGCGGTTATCACGGCGACACCCTCAGCCCGATGAGCGTGTGCGACCCCGAGGGCGGCATGCACTCGATGTGGCGCGGGGTGGTGGCCGAGCAGGTCTTCGCGCCCGTGCCGCCCGCCGGGTACGACCCCGCGTACGTGGCTGGGCTCGAACGCACGATCCGCGATCATGCAGACGAGCTGGCCGGGATCATCGTGGAGCCGGTGGTCCAGGGCGCGGGCGGTATGCGCTTCCACCACCCGGGGTATCTCCGCGACCTGCGGCGGCTCGCCGACGAGACCGGCGCGCTGCTGATCTTCGACGAGATCGCCACCGGTTTCGGCCGCACGGGCGAATTGTTTGCCGCCGACCACGCGGGCGTCGCCCCGGACATCCTCTGCGTGGGCAAGGCACTGACCGGCGGATACCTGACGCTGGCGGCCACTCTGACCACCGATCACGTGGCCGAGGTGATCAGTTCCGGCGAGGCGGGCGGCCTCGCACACGGGCCGACGTTCATGGGTAACCCGCTGGCCTGCGCCGTCGCGTGCGCCTCCCTCGACCTGGTCGAGGCCGGCGACTGGCGTGAGCAGGTGCCCCGGATCTCGGAGCGGCTGCGCGCCGGCCTGGCCCCGGCGCTCGACCTGCCGGGAGTGGTGGACGTGCGCGTGCTGGGAGCGATCGGCGTGATCCAGCTGGACCGGCCCGTAGAGATGACGACGACGACAACAGCCATCACCTCACACGGCGTGTGGCTACGCCCCTTCCGCGATCTCATCTACACGATGCCGCCTTACATCTGTAGCAATGCGGAGATCGACACCATCTGCGTTGCCGCCCAGGCCGGGGCTGCAGCCAATTCCCGCGCGCACACCACCGGAGCCCGAGCCGATGCCTGACCATCCGCCGACCACGCCGGGCCGCTCCTGCGAGGGGCAGATCCGCTCGACCTCGCTGGACTGGCTCGACGCCGCCGCCGCCGACCGGCACGCCCGCCACCTGCACCGCGTCCTCCGACCTCGCGGCCCGGGCGACGACGTGATCGACCTGGCCTCCAACGACTACCTGGGCCTGGGCACTCACCCCGAGGTGGTGCACGGCGCGATTGAGGCGACCCGCCGCTTTGGTGCCGGCGCCACCGGGTCACGCCTGGTCACCGGCACGACCGCCGACCACCAGGCGCTGGAATCCGAGCTCGCCGCCTTCACCGGCCATCCCTCGGCGCTGGTGTTCTCCTCCGGCTACACGGCCAATCTGGGCGCTGTGGTGGCGCTGTCCGGTCGCGGGTCGCTGATCGTCTCCGACGGCGGCTCCCATGCCTCATTGGTGGATGCGTGCAGGTTGTCGAGGGCTCGCGTTGTCGTCGTCGAACGGGGCGACACCATCGCCGTGGAACAGGCCCTCGCCGGGCGGTCCGAGGCACGGGCGCTGGTTGTCACCGACTCGGTCTACAGCGCTGACGGGGACCTCGCACCACTGGCCGCGATGCACGCCGCATGCGAGCAGCACGGCGCGGTCCTGCTGGCCGACGAGGCCCACGGGTTGGGAGTACGCGGCGTCGGCGGACACGGACTCGTGCACGAGCTGGGGCTGACGCGACACGAGAACGTGGTGGTCACGGCGACGCTGTCCAAGGCACTCGGGGCGCAGGGCGGGGTGGTGCTGGCCTCGCAGCGGGTGCGCGACCACCTCATCGATACCGCCCGCACCTTCGTCTTTGACACCGGCCTCGCGCCGGCGAGCGTGGGCGCGTCGCGGGCGGCACTGGCCGTACTCCGACGCGAACCCGATCGGGCCCGCCGCGTGCTGGAGGTGGCCGAGCGGTTGGCCTCGGTGACCGGGGCGCAGCGACCGTCGTCCGCGGTGGTGTCGGTGATCCTCGGCGACGCCGAACGCGCCTTCTCCGCCTCTCAGCGCTGCGCTGAACTGGGACTTCGCGTCGGGTGCTTCCGGCCGCCGTCGGTTCCCGCGGGCACAGCGCGGCTGCGACTCACCGCCCGTGCCGATCTCTCCGACGCTGAACTGGCAACCGCCTGCGAGGTTCTCACGCAGGTCCTCGGCGAGCACGGGCGCGGGCACCACGTTGCCGACTCCACACTCGCCGGGGCAGCAGCCGGGGCGCCCGCATGAGCGCGGAAGCCGGGTCCGGCGCGGCCGACGCCGCTCCCGTCATCGTCACGGGCACGGGCACAGATGTCGGAAAGACGATCGCGACCGCGGCGATGGCCGCGCTCGGGCGTTCCGCCGGCCTGGACGTCGGCATCTGCAAGCCGGTCCAGACGGGCCTCTGGCCCGGTGAGCCCGGCGATGTGCACGAGGCCGCGCGTCTAGCCGGCGTGGGGCGGGTGCTGGAGGTGCGGCGGCTGACCGATCCACTGGCACCTGAAACCGCTGCCCGCCTGGCCGGGGTGCCGCAGTCCACTGCTGGTGAATTGCTCGACCCGATCCGGTCCTGGCTCGGTGCGGTGGGTGCGCCGTCCCCCACCGGCCCGCACTCCGGCGGTCCCGCGCGACTCGACCTCATCGAGGCGGCTGGCGGGCTGCTCGTACGGCTGGGCACAGGTCTCACCGTGCTCGACCTGGCGGCTGCCCTCGACGCCCCGCTGGTTGTGGTGGCGCGGGCCGGTCTGGGCACCCTCTCGGATACTGAACTCACGGTCCGGGCCATCGAGTCGGCGGGACTGCGTTGCGCCGGAATCGTGATCGGGGCGTGGCCTCACGAACCTGGTCTTGCCGAGAACTGCAATCTCGAGGACCTGCCACGGCTGACCGGGGTGCCAGTGCTGGGGCGGGTGCCCTGCGGCGCCGGGGGACTTTCCCCCATCGAGTTCGCCCGACGGGCGCCGGGGTGGTTCCGTCCCGATGTGCTCGCCGACCTGCGTGCTGGTGATCTGGGGACCCCCGGCGTCACCATGTCGCCGCGGTGACGCCGGGAACGGGACCTCCTACTTCTCGATGTAGGCGCCGTCGAAGAGCATCGTGGACGACATCGTCGGCTCCACTCCCTTGACCGACTCGGCTATCGCGACGAACATCTCGGCGTTCGCGACCACGGTGAAGGGCATGACCCGGTTGTAGACTTCCTGCAGTTTGCCAAAAGCCTCCTTCTGGGCTTCGAGTTCATCCGCAGCCTTCAACTCAGTGATCGCCTCCGTCAATTCAGGGTCGTCGACACCGGTCAGGTTCGTCGCGCCGCCCGGTGTCATCCCGCTGGCGAATGCGGCGACGGGGTCCGCGTCCGAGGTGGCCAGACCGCCCATCACGATCTCGTAGTCTCCCGTGAACTGTCGCGCGGTGACCTGAGAGATGGGGGCGTTCTGGATCGTGACGTCGAACCCTGCGGAATCGAGCATCGCCTTGATGACGACGCCTGACTCGACGACCTCCGGGCTGTCCCCGATGAGCAGGGTCAACGACCCGTCCCATCCGGTCTCCGCCTTGAGTTCGTCCACCATCGTGCGGGCCTTATCGAGGTCGAACTCCAGCCCCTCCTGCCCGTCGTAGAAACGCGAGGACTCGGCCAGCAGCGAGGACGTGGCCTGGCCCTTCCCACCGGTCACCCGCTGGTTGTAGAGATCTCGGTCGAGCGCGTACGCGACCGCCTGGCGGGCCCGCTCATCGGTCAGGATGCCGTCATAACCACCATTGCCCGAGTTCATGTTCACCACCGAGCCGGAGCTACTGACCTCCTCGAACCCCGCCACGTCGGCATCCTTGGCCATCGAGACGAACTTGGCGTTGCGTAGGAAGGCTGCTTGGAGTTCGCCGGTCTGGAAGGCATCGAAGGTGCCCTGGGACCCCGGGATGTTGATGAAACGCAGCGACGGGCACACCGGGCCGCCGTAATAGTCGGGGTTGGGCTTGAGGACGACTTCCTGGTTCGGGGTGTAGCTGTCCATGACGAAGGCGCCTGCTCCGATCGGGTTACGGGCCCACTCCTCCGGGCTGGCGGCCTCGTACGCCTTCTGCGGGATGACCTCGCCGGCGGCCCCGGCGAGCAGGATCGGGAAGCCCGACCACGGCTCGTCAAGCGTGAATTCCACCGTCTGCGGGTCGACTACCTTGGTGTCTTTGACCTGCATCGCGTCGGTCATGACCACCGAGCGCGTCGCCGGGTTCTTGTGCAGCCCGATGGTGAACGCGACGTCGTCAGCGGTGAGCGGATCGCCGTTGGAGAAACGGACGTCGTCACGAAGCTTCAGGGTCCACTTGGTGTTGTCCTCGGCCGATTCCAGGGACTCGGCGAGTTTGGGCGCGAATTCCTGGGCTTGCGGGTCCCATCGCATGAGCCGGTCGAATACGGCGGCGGACTCGGCCGCGCCCCGCACACCGTAGTTCCCCTGTCCGGGAGCGAAGCTCGGGAGCATCACGAATTCTCCCATCGTGATGGTGCCGCCCGCCTTTTCCTCGGTGCACCGGCCGGCCTCGGCCGGAGCCTGCGCGTCTTCCCGGTCCGAGGCGGTGGTGGCGGTGTCGCCTCCGCCACCGCAGGCGGTCAGGGTCAGCGCCAGCGCTGCGAGTGTGGTGACTGCGAGTTTCATGTGTGCTCCTTGCACGAGGGGTGAGGAACCGGGTGGCCGCGCCACGTCCGGGGAACGCAGGGGTCAGATATGCAAATTCTTACGGCTGATCACTCGGGTTTGGAGAAATTCGTGAAGCCCTTCCATTCCGCCTTCGCGACCGAACCCGCTCGACTTGGTACCGCCGAACGGGAGCTCGACTTCGAGTGCGTTGTGCTGGTTGATCCAGATCTGGCCGGCATCGATCCGCGAGGCGACGTCTTCGGCCGCAGCGGCACTGCCCCAGACAGAAGCCCCGAGCCCGAACTCTTGGTTGTCCAGCGTGGCCAGGACATCCTCGACATCGTCGTAGGCCACAACGGGGAACACCGGACCGAATTGCTCCTGCGAGACGATCTCCGCGGTGTCGTCCACGTCGCGCACGAGCGTCGGTTCAAGGAAGTAGCCGGGCAGGTCCGTACCGCGTCCGCCGCCCTTGACCACCACTGCTCCGCCCTGAACAGCCCTGTCGAGCAGACTCCAGACGTAGTCGAGCTGGGCACGGTTGTGCAGCGGGCCCACCTTCGCCTCGGGGTCGAGTCCCCGGCCCACCGGCAGTTCGTCCATCACGGCCGCGAATGCGCGGCAGAAGTGGTCCACCTTGTCGGCCGGCACATATGCGCGCTTCGGGGCGATACACATCTGACCCGTGTTGAAGAACGCGCTGTGCGCCAGCGACTGGGCGGCGAAGTCCACATCGGCGTCGTCGAGGATGATCGCGGGGTCATTGCCTCCGAGCTCGAGCGTCACCGGTGTGAGGGTGTCTGCGGCCTGGCTCATGATCTGGCGGCCCACCTGTGTGGAACCGGTGAACGAGACCTTGCGGACGTGACGGTGCGCGATGAGTGCTCGTCCCACCTCCGGGCCGCCGTGCACGATATTCAGCACCTGTGGGGGCAGGATGTCCCGTAGGACGGACACGACCTTGTCCACTGCCAGGGAGACGGTCTCGGCGGGCTTGACCACCACTGTGTTGCCAGCGGCGAGCGCTGGCGCGATCTTGGCTGCCATGAGGAAGACAGGGAAGTTCCAGGGCACGATAGCGGCCACGACGCCGAGCGGGCGGTACTCGATGCTGGCCTGCCTATCGGAGGATTCGGGCGCCTCGATGGTGGACTTCCAGTCGAGCTGGGCAAAGTGGGCGAAGCAGTGCGCGGCGATCCACACCTCACCACCGGCCACCTCGAGTGTCTTGCCCTGTTCCCGGCTGAGGAGTTCGGCGAGCTCGGGGAGCTGTGCCAGCAGCTGCTCGGAGCAGGTCGCCAACAGACTCTGGCGGTGGGCGCGGTCGTTGCGCCAGGTCGCAAAAGCGTCGTGGGCACCGTCGATCCGGTCATCGATCTCCACGGGCGTACTGACGGGGGTGCGGCCGATCTCGTCCAGTGTGGCCGGATCGAATGAGATGAGATGGGTGTCGGGGGTCATGCGGCGTTTCCGTTCTCGGGGAGGTGAGGAGATGGGCGGCGGTGCGATACAGCGCGGCGGTGCGTGTCAGCGTCCCGTCCAGTGCGGAACCCGCTTCTCGAAGAAGGCGGCGATGCCTTCCTGCAGGTCTTCGGAAGCCACGATTGTTTCGACTGCTCGTTCGGTCACCTGCCAGCCGTGGTCGTCGGCGGCGGTGGTTATCGCTCGCAGTGCTCGTAGGGTCGTGCGGACAGCTGACGGAGAAGACAGGCAGATGTCCTCGGCCAGGGCGAGAGCGCGTTCCAATGCCTGACCGCTGTCGGTGACCTCGTTGACGAGGCCGAGTTCGTAGCCGCGCGCTGCGCTCAGAGCTCGTCCGGATATAAGCAACTCGCGGGCGATGTTCGGAGGTAGCGAGCGGGCGGCCCGGAACAGTGCGCCGGAGGTGGCCACGAGACCGCGTCGGGTCTCGGGGAGCCCGAACGTCGCTGTGGGCGAGGCGACGATCGCGTCGCAGGCCAGCGCTATCTCCAGACCACCGCCGAGCGCGACGCCCTCGACCGCGGCGATGACGGGCGTGTCCCGCTCGCGGCGGATGATCCCGTACTCGCCGCCGCGCTCGGTGCGTAGATCTGCGCGCTCGGCGATGTCGGTCCCCGCGCTGAAAACGGTCGGGGTGCCGGTGAGGATGCCGACCCACAGATCCGGGTCGTCTTCCAGCCGGTTGAGCGCCGAGTCGATTCCGTCGGCCGTCTCGCGGTTGATCGCGTTGCGTTTCGCCTCGCGCGCGATGCGGATGATCAGGACGTGACCATGCCGTTCCTCCGTGACGCTCATAGGGCGGTCTCCGCGGAGGCGATCGACCGGGCCCATCTGTAGTCGGCTTTTCCTGCCGGGGAGCGCACGACGTGGGGGACGAGGGTGATTGAGCGGGGGACCTTGTAGCCGGCGATCGAGGTGCGACAGTGCTGGACCAGTTCGTCGGTGTCGATGCGGGCGAAATCGTCCCGCAGCTGGACCACAGCGCTGACCTGCTCGCCGTACCGCTCGTGCGGAATGCCGGTGACCACGGCGTCCATTACCGCCGGGTGCGCCTTGAGTGCGGATTCGACCTCCTCTGGAAAGACCTTCTCGCCGCCCGTGTTGATGCATCCGGAGCCGCGGCCGAGAAGGACGATGGCGCCGTCCGCCTCGATCCGCCCCAAGTCGCCGAGGACCGCCATCCGGACACCGTCCACGACCGGGAAGGTCGCCGCGGTCTTGGCCTCGTCGTTGAAGTAGCCGAGCGGGACGTGACCGCGGCGTGCGATATAGCCGAGCTCGTCGGACCCGGGTTCGATGGGGCGCAACTCGTCGTCGACCAGCGTCATCGCCGGATTGCCCCGGACTCGGGTGACCCCGTCGGCGTCCGTCTCGAGGGTGCCGTCGACGCCCGACTCGGACGCGCCGAATCCGTCACGCAGGTAGAGGTGCGGCAATAAACTCAGGAGTTGTTCCTTCGAGCTCGTCGACCACAGCGCTCCCCCGGAGCTGACCATGAACAGTGAGCTGAGATCGAACGACGCCCCGCGCTGTTCGATCGCATCGGTCAGCGGCCGCGCCATCGCATCGCCCACGACGATGGCGCACGAGACTTTCTCGTCTTGGATGAGCTGCAGGGCGTCGTCGGGGTCGAACCCCCGCATGAGGACCTGCGTGATCCCGGAGAAGAAGCCGCTGAACAACGAGTACACAGCCGCCCCGTGCATGAGGGGCGCAGGCAGGAGAAAGGTCATGGGATTCGGATTCGCCGCTGCGGCGGCAGCCAGCTCCGACGCGTCGGTGATCGGCGGACCGCTATGGTTCCCACCCGCCAGGGCTGCCATGTAGAAGTCCTCCTGACGCCACACGACTCCCTTGGGCATCCCCGTGGTGCCACCCGTATAAATGATGAACCGATCATCGCC
The DNA here is from genome assembly GCF_000226215.1 of Dietzia alimentaria 72. Lineage (GTDB taxonomy): Bacteria > Actinomycetota > Actinomycetes > Mycobacteriales > Mycobacteriaceae > Dietzia > Dietzia alimentaria. The sequence continues at coordinate 56,229 of NZ_AGFF01000007.1, read as the reverse complement.
GCTGCGGGGCGGGAAGTGCCGGGTCGTCGGCTGGCCGGCGATCATGCCCTCCAGGTCGAGCCGGGCCTGCGGCGCCTGGATCTCGCCGCTGACCTGACCGAGTGTCACCACGGTCGTGATGCCGGGGCAGGACGGAAGTGCCGTCTGGATGACCGGCATGAACTCACTGTCCGCGATCAGACAGGACAGCGCAGCGTCCGTATACAGGTAGACGAGTTCGGATTCGGTGTATCGGTAGTTGATGTTCACCGGGACGGCGCGGATCTTCAGGCAGGCCAGCATCGCTTCCACGAACTGGACGCTGTTGCGCATGTGGATGCCGACGTGGTCGCCCGCCCTGACTCCCGCAGCAGCGAGACCGTGAGCGAGTTGATTGGAGCGTTGTTCGAGTTGCGTGTAAGTGCGGCGCTCATCGCCGCACACCACGCAGCAGCGGTCTGGAAGCGCGTCGACGACCGAATCAAACAGGTCCGCAAGGTTGAGGGGCATGAAACGAAGTCCTTAGTTTGAGGGGATCGCGCGGCTACGTGGCCCACGTGGTGACGGTCTTGACGTCAGCCCGCGGCGTGCGGAATCCGTTGGCCGGGTGGTCGGTATCCGCGAAGCCGAAGGAGATCGCGCAGACGACCTTGCGATCATCCGGGAGGTTGAAGAAGGAGCGCAGGAACGGCGCGCAACCGGCGAGGGCAGCTTGGGGCACGGTCGCCACACCGAGGCTGTGCGCAGCGAGGAGGAAGGTATTCACGTAGACACCGCAGTCGACCGCCCCGTATAAGCCGAGGGACTGGTCAGTGGTGACGACGGCGACATGGGGCGCGCCAAACAGATCGAAGTTCTTCATCGTCTGCTCCATCGACGCGCGGCGGTCACCGTCGGCGATACCCAGACTCGAATACAGCTGCATCGCACAGTCCTTGCGGCGAGCGCGGTACTCCCCCACGTACTCCACCGGGAAGGCGAAGTCGGGTTCCTGCGGCGACGAGCGGACGTGGTCGGTCAGACCGGCGCGGAACCGCTCGGTCCCGTCGCCCTCGGTAATGGCCACCTGCCACGGTTGGGTATTGCACCAGGACGGGGCCTGCTGCGCCAGGTCGAGAATGCGGGTGATGGTCTCCCGGGGGACGGACTCGGGCAGGAAGGCGCGGCAACTGCTGCGGCCTGTGATCAGTGACGCGAGATCGGTGGGGTTCTGCTCGAGGGGCGGGTGGGTCATGTGGCGTTCCTCAGGTAGGCCGGGCAGTGCGGGTCGAATTGGAACCGGCGCGTTCAGTCACTGATGCCGATCGGGGTCTCGCCCACAATCGAGATCCGCTCCATGACCCGCCGGGCGGGGAAGTAGTCGCTCGAGGCGTAGTGCTGGCATGCGCGGTTGTCCCAGAATGCGATGGTGTTGGGCTTCCACCGCAGCCGGACCTGCAACTCCGGACGCATCACATGGCGGTACAGTAGGCGAAGTAGTTCGTTCGACTCGTCCTCACTCACCCCGAGGATCCGTTGGGTGAAGGCGACGTTGACAAACAGGACCCGTCGTCCCGTTTCCGGGATCACCCGGACCACCGGATGGGTCACGGGCGGGAAGTTCGGTCGCAGGGTGTCGATTGCCTCCTGCGGCATCCCGGAGCCGAACGACACGATCCAGTCGTGCTCGGCCTCGAGATGGTCGATGCGCTTCTTGATGTCCTCGGGAAGCAGGTCGTAGGCCGCCCCCATGTCAGCCCACAGGGTGTCACCGCCGACCGGCGGGATCTCGACCGCGCGCAGGACGGCGGCAGACGACGGCTCTTCGTGCCACGTCATGTCGTTGTGCCAGATGTTCTCCGCCGCTGCGCTCGTGGCGTCCTTCGCGAGGGTCGCTACGTCAACGTCGGTCTGACCTGGCTGGGTGTACTTGTAGAACGGGTGCTGTTCCAGATCTCCCCACTGCTGGGCGAACGCGCGGTGCTCGTCCCGGCTGATGTCCTGGTCGCGGAAGAACAGGACCTTCCACTCCAGCAGCGCGCGCCGGAGTTCAGACAGGACGTCGTCGGAGAGGCCGCCTCCGAGACGGATCCCGGAGATCTCCGCGCCGATGGTGGGAGTAGCGGGCTCGAGATCGAACAACTCGTAGGGGCGGTCCTCGGTGGAGTCGGCCAGGCGTGGGGCGACGATCGGGCCGAAGCACGCGAGTGGGTCGGTGGGTGTGGTGATGGCTGTGGTGGGTAAGGCGTAGGTCATGGGGTCACTCCTGACAATTGGTATTCGACGGGGGCTGGGACGGGGCCGCGACGGGCGCTTCGAACGAGGCAACGCAGGTGGTGATCAAATCGGTGACGATCGCATCGCATTCGCTCGGCGTTCGTCCGAGCCCTTCGTGAGCGGCGAGCGCCATCATGTTGAGCATCACGATGTTTTGGATCCTCCACTGCCCGATCTCGGGCGGTAGAGAGCCGTGATCGCTGAGGAGTTCCACGACGGCGGTGTAGCTAGCCGCCTGAAAATGTCTCTGCAAAAGGCCGGCGAGGGCGGGATCGAACAACGCCTGGACCAGGAACCGGGCGTATCGGCTATTCGGTCGATACATGGTCTCGGCAGCCAGCGGCTGGACGAGAGTTTCCACGAGCTGTCGAACGGTTGCGGGATGCCTGGAGTCCTGCAACTTCTCGAGCATGACCTGACGGCGCGCGTTGACCCGGGACATGCGTGCATCAATGACCGCGTCGAGCAGTCCCTCGCGGGAACCGAAGTGATATTTCGCTGCGGACTTGTTGGACTGGTTCGCTGCGAGTTGGACGTCCTTGAGCGTGAGTGCAGGCAGACCTCGCTCGGCGACAATCTGCTCAGCCGCGTCGATCATCGCCTGGCGCGAAGTGTTCTGAATCACACTAGTCAATGTAAGGTCATGACCTTAATCTGTCAATGGCTCCCCCGAAACGCCACGAAAAGCTGATGGCAGGGCGCCCGATCAGGGCGTCCTGCCATGCACGGAGAACATCGACGACCAGTCACTGACCCAGGGTCACCACGAGCTTTCCCCGGGCATGCCTGGTCTGGGTCTTGTCGAGCGCACTCAGTGCGTCAGCGAACGGGTAGGTCTTCTCGATGACGAGCCGGAGGTCGCCGGCCACGATGTCGTCCATCAACGCCACTAGTTCCTCGCGCACGTTAACCTGGTAGTCGAGACCCGTGACCCGGATGCCGGGCGGTGCGGCCTGATCCCCCGAGACCGTCACCACGGTCCCGCCGGACCTCACCGTCAACGCCGCGTCCTCGGTGGTCTGCGGTTGCACTGCCAGGGCGCCTTCCACGCCGTCGGGTCGCCACTGGCGCACCTTCTCGGGCCAGGTCGGATCGCGGTAGTCGACCGCCAGTTCCGCGCCCAGAGAGCGCAGGTAATCGTGATTCGGCGGTGACGCCGATGCTGCCACCCGCCAACCGCGGGCGCACGCCAATTGCAGTGCGAATGTCCCGATCGCCCCGGACCCGCCGGCGATGAAGATCGACCCCCCGGAAGCAATGGGAGGTAGCGAGTGCAGGGCGCGCGAGGTCGTGTTGCCGGCCACCGGCACCGCCGCCGCCTCCTCGAAACTCAGGCCTTCGGGAATCGGCACTATGAGCGAGTCCGAGGCGACGGCCGCGTACTCCGCCCAGACCCCGCCCTTGGCCTGCCTCATGCTCACGAACGCGATCCGGTCACCCGGTACGTACCCGAGAACATCGCGCCCTATCTGCTCGACGATCCCCGCAGCCTCGATGCCGATCGGGTACGGGAATCTCATCTCGGCGGGGAGGAAGTACGAATCGTGAATCCCCACCCCGGTCGCTGCGACCTTCACCAGCAGCTCATCCGGCGCGATCTGCGGCACGGGCACCCGGCCGGCCGCGATGGTGCCACTGTGCGGGTCATTGAGCACGAATGCCGTCATGTACTGCATGGATTACTCACTCCTCATCGGGGGGCGAGTCAGAAATGCGCTCGCACACGTTGACTGCGCAGGCAAACGGCTCCACGAGCGGGAGCAGCTCGACTCGGTACGACGTATCTGTATCGACCGATTCCCGCGTCCCCTCGAGCATCCCGGCATGCAGTGCACACACGGCCTGCTGGTTGACGCCGAGGAAGTCGGCGAATGCACAGTTGCGCAACGTGAATCTCGTGCAGTGGCCGTCGTCCGCGCCGGGCGCCTCGGCGGGGTCGAAGCCCGTCTGATCGAGATGCCGGGCGATCTCTTCGCGCACGAACGTGGTGGCGGTGTCGGTTCCTGTGCCTGAGCCTGTGCCTGTGCCTGCGGAGTGCTTCCTGCCCCAGCGGCGGCCCGCCTCCCACGCGTCCACGCCGGCGCCGGTAGCAGCGGCGTCGATGAGTATCCGACCCAATAGCACCGGGTCGCGGTGTCCGGGCCAGCTGCTGACCGGTGTGGCCGAATAGACGGCGGTGGGCCGTCCGCGACCGCCACTTCGCACCTCGGAACGCTCGACCGCCCCGGCGACTTCGAGCAGGTCCAGGTGAAAACGGACGGTGTTGGGATGCACGGCGAGCCGTTGAGCCAACTCGTTAACTCTGGCCGGATCCGCCGACGCGCGCACGGCATCGAGGACCCGCAGCCGTGTTCGCCCTTCCACGCCGAGGAGCTTAGCCGGGACGCGCACCCGGCGCGCTGCTCAGGACTCGGCCGAGGGCGGTTGCGATGCCACCAGCGGCGCGTCTGCCGGCACGGGGCCCACCTTTGCCGCGCCACCGGGCGAGCCCAGCGCACTGTCGCGGCCCGGCAGGGGCTCTTCGAAGAACGCGGCGTTGTCGGTCAAGTAGTCGCTCCACTCGTCCGGGAGATCATCTTCATAGAAGATCGCCTCCACCGGACACACCGGTTCGCAGGCACCGCAGTCCACGCACTCATCTGGATGAATGTAAAGGGCGCGGCCGCCCTCGTAGATGCAGTCGACGGGGCACTCTTCCACACAGCTGCGGTCCATCACATCGACGCAGGGTTGCGCGATTACGTAGGTCATTTTATCTCCTCGGGATCGATAATCCTGATATTATGTCCAAAAGACCTTGGAGTAAATGGTTGCCTTGTACCCCCTCCAAGATCCGTCACAACCAGACCCGGGAGGGTGGACATGAAGGTGATCGTGGACCCCGACCGCTGCGAGGGCCAGGCGGTGTGTGTGGGACTGGCGCCCGCGGTGTTCGAACTGAACGACGACGACGAGATCGTGCGCATCGTGGTGGACGAAGTCCCGGCCGAGCACGAGAAGCGAGTCCGCAAAGCCGTGGAGAAATGCCCGATGGCGGCCCTCAGAATCGAGGAGCGACCGCTGGAACGTCGGGCCCCTCAGCCCGGGCCCGCACGGCGGGCCGCGATCTGGACGGGGTGCGCGGCGCGGTCTTCTGCGCCCCGCGACATCTGCCTCGTCAACCAGAACCCTGCGCCGAGCAGCAATACAGCCCCATAGAGCGTGCCCTGAGCAGGCACTTCGCCGAAGATCAGATATCCCAACGTCGTGGCCACCACAGGGGAGACGATGATGTCGACCAACGAGTAGACGTTCGCGTTGAGAAACCTTAGCACTATGGAGATGCCGAAGTAGGCGAATCCGGTGGAGAGCACACCCAGACTCACCACCCAGAGCATCACCGGCAGGTCGATACCCAGCGCGGGATAGACGATCGTGGCCGACACCTCGCCGGGCCCGGCGAGCAGCACCGAGGGCGAGAGAACCAGCGCCGCGAACAAGAGTGACCAGGCGATGTCGTTGTCCGCCTCGGTCTTGCCCTCATAGCGCATGTAGGTGATCATCGCCGCATAGATCGCACCGGTCGCCAGCGCCACAAAGTTGCCCAGGGTGTGACCGCCGCTGAGCGGATTAGCCACCACGATGCCGAGCAGTGCAACGACGAAAATCGCGATGTAGCGCCTACGGACCCTCTCGCCGAGGAAGACCGCGGAAAAGATGAACACGAAGAACGGGGCGATACTCCAGAAGATGACGGCGTTGGCGATAGGCACCAACGTCATGGCGTAGTTGAACACGCCGCCCTGGGCCGCGATGAGCACGCCGATAATGGCCGTGTCCTTCACGTTGCCGCGCGGAAACCTGGGCCATTCGCGGTCTACCAGCGACCTCGCGACGAACAGGAAGAGCGCTGCGAACGCCATCGCGTAGAAGGTCAGCGTCTGGACGGGGATCAATCCGTCGGTGAGCTTCACAAACACACCGATAGTCGCTTCGGAGACGGTGATCAGGATCAGAAGCAGAACCGCCTTCATGATGTCCTCCCCGTCGCGCAACTCTCGATGTTGATCGCCGACAATTCGTCGACAGGTTCCCCGACCACCGTGTAACACTCTCACTTGCCGTGCTGCTCGCGGTTCAGCAGGCCCGCATCGACGGGCGTAATCTCGCTCCCGGACAACCACCGATCTGACGGGAGCCTCGCATCTGATGAGCGTCACCACTTCTGCGCGAGGCGTCGCCCCGGTCGCCAAGGAGATGTCGTTCCTCGACCGCTACCTGGCCGTCTGGATCCTCGCCGCCATGGCCGTCGGCCTGCTGCTGGGGCGGTTTGTGCCGGGCCTGGACCGCGCTCTGGATTCGGTGAAGATCGGCGGCATCTCGGTCCCCATCGCCGTCGGTCTGCTGGTCATGATGTACCCGGTGCTGGCCAAGGTCCGCTACGACGAGACCCGCCGCGTGACCGGCGACAGACGACTCCTCACCCTGTCACTGGTCCTCAACTGGATCCTCGGACCGGCGTTCATGTTCACCCTGGCGTGGCTCTTTCTTCCAGACCTGCCGGAGTTCCGCACGGGCCTGATCATCGTGGGACTCGCGCGCTGCATCGCCATGGTGTTCATCTGGAACGACCTGGCGTGCGGCGATCGCGAAGCCGCGGCCGTGCTGGTGGCGCTCAACTCGGTCTTCCAGGTGGTTGCGTTCGGCGCGCTGGGCTGGTTCTACCTGCAGGTGCTGCCGTCGTGGCTGGGACTGGAGACGACCTCCGTCGAATTCTCCGTCTGGGCGATCGTGGTATCCGTGCTGGTATTCCTGGGGATCCCGCTGCTGGCCGGCTTTCTCACCCGCGTCCTCGGCGAACGCGCCAAGGGGCGCCAGTGGTATGAGGAGACGTTCCTGCCGCGCATCGGACCGTGGGCGCTATACGGCCTGCTGTTCACCATCGTCCTGCTGTTCGCCATGCAGGGCGAGGCCATCACCACGCGCCCGCTGGACGTGGCACGAATGGCGGTGCCGCTCCTGCTGTACTTCGTGCTGATGTTCTTCTTCAGTCTGCTAGTCGCGCGCGCGGTGGGCCTGAACTATGCCAAGTCCACCAGCGTTGCCTTCACCGCCTCCGGCAACAACTTCGAGCTGGCCATCGCGGTATCTATCGGCACGTTCGGCATCGCCTCGGGCCAGGCTCTGGCCGGCGTCGTGGGTCCGCTGATCGAGGTCCCGGTGCTCGTGGGACTGGTCTACGTGGCCCTGTGGCTCGGTCCGCGCCTGTTCCCGGGCGACCCGTCTCTTCCCGCCGGGCGAACTTCGCAGGGTCCCACGATTTGACGGATCGCCCCAATTTGTGGTTACACCGGTCTACGGTTGTCGGCAGGAGCCTCTGACACCTACCTTTTGGAGTTCACGATGGCACTCGTCCCCGGCAATACCCTGATCACCGCAACGCCCGAAGAGGGGCGCGAGCTGGCAATCATGTTGGCCCGAAAAACCGTCGGGGCCATTCAGCCCGACGCTGACGTACGCCAGAAACTCAGACCCGACTACGCCACGGACGCCGACTCGCTCACCATGGCGACCCACGTGGTGGCTATCGAGTTCGCCACGGTGGCCGCCGCCAACAACTACTGGCGCGACTGAGCCGACGGCGCACAGAGCATCGCGCAACGCCCACATGGAAGCCGATCCTCATGACGGTCAAGCAGAAGCCCCGCGCCACAATAGTGAGCTCGTCGATAGTCCTGCACGCCGTGATGGCGGTGGGCGGCCTGATCATGGTGCTTTATCTCCTGGCGCACATGTACGGCAACCTCAAGATCTTCTCCGGTCAGGCGGCCTTCGACGGCTACGCCAGTCATCTCCGGGAACTCGGAGAGCCACTCCTACCGCACACCGGGGCCTTGTGGCTCGTACGCGTTGTGCTGCTGGTCAGCGTGCTCAGCCACATCAGCGCTGCCTTCGTCCTGTGGCACCGTGCCCGGGTGGCAACGGGCGGGCGCGGAGGGTGGCGATATCAGAGCCGCGGGACCCGTCGGGGCGTCCAGCGCACCTACGCCTCCTTCACCATGCGGTGGGGCGGAGTCGTCATCGCGGTCTTCATCGTCTATCACCTCCTGCACCTCACGGCGAACGTCATCGCGCCCGGTGGCCAGTCCAGCAGCCCGTATGAACGGATGGTCAACGGCTTCTCGATGTGGTGGGTCGTGTTGTCGTACGTCGTCGCTCTGGTCGCCCTGGGGTTCCACCTGCGGCACGGGCTGTGGAGTGCGTTCGCGTCGTTGGGCGCTAACACGGGTCAGGTCCGCAGACAACGGCTCAACCAACTGGCGTATGCCGTGACGTTCGTGATCATCGGTGGGTTCCTCATCCCACCACTGGCGATACTGATGGGTGCGGTGAACTGATGAGCGACCTGTACACGGTCGGCGAGCCACTCGTCGACACCACACAGCCCTCCGGCCCGATCGAAGAGCGCTGGGATCGACGCCGGTTCGAGGCGAAACTCATCAGCCCGGCGAATCGCCGGAAAGTGTCGGTGATCATCATCGGGACCGGTCTGGCGGGCGGCTCGGCGGCGGCAACCCTCGGCGAGGCCGGATACAACGTCAAGAGCTTCTGCTACCAGGACAGTCCCCGTCGGGCGCACAGCATCGCCGCGCAGGGCGGGATCAACGCCGCCAAAAACTACCGGAACGACGGCGACAGCGTCCGCCGGTTGTTCTACGACACCGTCAAGGGCGGCGACTATCGCTGCCGCGAGTCCAACACGTACCGGCTCGCCCAGGTCAGCACCGCGATCATCGATCAGGCAGTGGCCCAGGGCGTGCCGTTCGCACGCGAATACGGCGGCTTGCTGGACACCCGATCGTTTGGCGGAGTGCAGGTCTCGCGCACCTTCTACGCCCGTGGCCAAACAGGGCAGCAGTTGCTGCTCGGGGCGTATCAGGCGCTCGAGCGGCAGGTCGCCGCGGGAACCGTAGAGATGCACACCCGGCATGAAATGCTCGACCTCGTCGTCATCGACGACAAGGCCCGCGGCGTCATCGTCAGAGACCTGGTCACCGGAGAGATCGAGACGCACCTGGCCGATGCGGTGGTGCTCGCCTCGGGCGGCTACGGAAACGCCTATTACCTGTCCACCAACGCGATGGGTTCCAATGTGACGGCCACCTGGCGGGCACACCGCAAGGGCGCGTTGTTCGCGAACCCGTGTTTCACCCAGATCCACCCGACCTGCATCCCGGTCAGCGGTGACCACCAGTCAAAACTCACGCTGATGAGCGAATCGCTCCGCAACGACGGCCGGATCTGGGTGCCGGCGGAGGCGGGGGACGACCGCGACCCGCGCGAGATCCCGGAGGACGAGCGGGACTACTACCTGGAGCGCCAGTATCCGTCGTTCGGCAACCTCGTCCCCCGCGACGTCGCGTCCAGGGCGGCCAAGAACCAGTGCGACGACGGGCACGGCGTGGGTCCGGGCGGGCTGGGCGTGTACCTCGACTTTGCCGATGCGATCGAACGTATGGGACGCAAGGCCGTCGAGGACAAGTACGGCAACCTCTTTGACATGTACCGCAAGATCACCGACGAGGACCCCTACAAGGTCCCCATGCGGATCTACCCGGCCATCCATTACACGATGGGCGGACTGTGGGTGGATTACGACCTGCAGAGTTCGATCCCCGGATTGTTCGTCATCGGCGAGGCCAACTTCTCTGACCACGGTGCCAACCGGCTCGGCGCCAGCGCCCTGATGCAGGGCCTGGCCGACGGCTACTTTGTCCTCCCCAACACCATCACCGACTACCTGGCGTCACACCCGCTGCCGGACGATGTCGACGAATCGCACCCTGAGGTCGCCGCAGCGGCGGCCGCGGTGCATGACCGTGTCCAGCGACTGCTGGCGATCGACGGCGACCAGTCGGTCGACTCCTTCCACCGTGAGCTGGGCGGCATCCTGTGGGAGTACTGCGGGATGGAGCGTGACGAGAAGGGTCTGCGTCACGCGATCGAGCTGATCCGCGACCTGAGGCGACGATTCTGGAGCGACGTGAAGGTCCCCGGGGTCGGCGAGGGACTCAACCAGTCGCTGGAACGCGCCGGCCGGGTCGCGGACTTCCTCGAGCTCGGCGAACTGATGTGCATCGACGCGTTGCACCGCGGTGAGTCCTGCGGTGCTCACTTCCGCGCCGAGAGCGCCACCTCCGACGGGGAAGCCCTACGGCACGACGACGAGTACGCGTATGTCGCCGCCTGGGAGTTCACCGGCGACGACGCGGCGCCGGCCCTCCGTAAGGAAGCCCTGGAGTTCGAGAACATCGAGATGCAGCAGAGGAGCTATCAATGAACCTCACCCTGCGCGTCTGGCGGCAGAGCGACCAGCGCGAAGAAGGACGGATGCAGTCGTATGGAGTCAACGACGTCTCCCCCGACATGTCGTTCCTGGAGATGCTCGATGTCCTCAACGAACACCTGACGCTCGAGGGCGAGGATCCCGTCGCGTTCGACAGTGATTGTCGCGAGGGCATCTGCGGGTCCTGCAGTCTCACTATCAACGGCACCGCCCATGGGCCCGAATCCCTCACCACGGCCTGCCAGCTGTACATGCGTCACTTTGCCGACGGTGCCGTCATCGACATCGAACCGTGGCGGTCGGCGTCTTTTCCGGTACTCAAGGACCTCATCGTCGACCGTGGCGCCCTGGACCGGATCATCCAGGCCGGCGGGTACATCACCGCGCCCACCGGGTCGGCGCCGGACGCCAACGCGACCACGGTGGACAAGGAGAGCGCGGACCGCGCCTTCGACGCGGCAGCGTGCATCAGCTGCGGCGCGTGCGTCGCCGCGTGCCCGAACGGCTCGGCCGCGCTCTTCACCGGCGCCAAGGCCACCCATCTCGGCTCGCTACCGCAGGGGCAGCCCGAGCGTGGCACGCGCGCACACTCGATGACCGCGCAGCACGACGCCGAGGGATTCGGCGGGTGCACGCAGATCGGGGAATGCACGGCCGTGTGCCCTGCCGGTATCCCGCTCGACATGATCTCGCAGCTCAACCACGACGTTCTCTTCCGGCGACCGCGGAAGTAAGGCACCTGTGCCGTGACGGCGGCGCCTAGCTGTGTTTGGCCACCGTCAACAACACCACCGAGTCCTCAATGGCCTCGAGGCCGTGTCGACTATCGGGGATCCGGAGCAGGTCTCCCGGCGAGCCGTTCCACGCATCGCCCTCGACGGTGAGTGACACCCTGCCCTGGATGACGTACACCGTGGCTTCACCCGGATTCTCGTGGTCACTCAGCGTGGTGCCACCCACCAGGGCGATCAACGTCTGGCGCATCACGTGTTCGTGACCCCCGAACACCGTGTCCGCGCTGCGCCCGCTCCGCGCCTGGCGGGCGAGGTCCAACTGCTGCCGTGCCAGCGCCGTCAAGGATGTCTTCTTCATGGCTACCTCTTCCGTTCGCCCCCGACTGTGCCAAGCACGGCCACACCCCGCCGGCGAACCACTATTTCTTTCGCGACGATGCGCCTCCGCAGCCATGGACTGCGGCCTACGACCTCTCTAGGCTCGAGACATGACAATCGACGCATCCGCCAAGCTGGCCGACCTCGTGATCGAAGACGGTCGACGTGCCCGGATCCTGGAGGGTCTCGGCCTCGACTATTGCTGCGACGGCCAGCGGTCGCTCACCGAATCGGCGACCACAGCCGGCCTCGACCTTGATGACGTCTGCAGGTCACTGGACCTGCCACAGGACACCATCCGCGAAACCGCCAGCTCGCAGGAACGCGCTGATCTCGCGCACGACATCGTCGACACCCACCACGCGTACATGTGGGACCAGATGCCGAGGCTGCGCGCGCTGGTGGAGAAGGTGCACCGGGTCCACGGTGACCACCACCCCGAACTGGCTCGGGTCAACGAGCTGTTCGTCGAGGCGGTCACTGCGCTCGACCCACACATGACCACGGAGGAACGGCAGGTGTTCCCTGCGATCAGCAGGTTGGAGAAGACCGGTTCGGTGGGCCGCTCCGGCGCGCTCGGCCCCCAGATCGAGTCGTTGGTCCGCGAACACACCGTGGTGGGCGACCTGTTCAGAGAGATCAACTCGGTGACCGGCGGCTACGCGATGCCCGCCGACGGATGCGGCTCGTACCGAGCGATGTTGGACGGGCTCCGGGAGATGGAACTCGATCTCCACGAGCACATCCACAAGGAGAACAACATTCTCTTCCCGAGCGCTCTGCAGCTCGAGCGCGCCGCCGCCGTCGACTGACGGCTCCGGGCACGGGACGTGCTCCATTCCTGTCCGACGACGCTGGCGGTAGCTGGTTCTAGGTCAGGAGCGCGCCCGAGAGTGCGACTCCCGCGACGATGACCGTGGCCACGCCGGCAAGAGCAACCGGTTTGGGGCCGACCTCGCGGAGACTCGAGAACTTGACACCGGTCCCGAGCGCGAACATCGCCGCGGTGAGAAAGACGGTCTCTACGTGCTGCGCGGAGTCAGTCACGAACTCCGGGACGATCCCGCTCGACCGGAGTACGACACAGACCATGAACGCGATGATGAACAGCGGCACCAGCGGGGGCCGCTTCTCGCCGGGAGCAGTGGTCCCTTGCCGGCGTTGCGCGATGCCGATACCCACGATCACGGGGGCGAGCAGGAGCACGCGGGCGAGTTTGACGATTACGGCGACTCCGAGTGCTGTCCCACCGATCGCGCCTCCGGCCGCGACCACCTGGGCCACTTCATGGATCGACGCACCGGCCCACACGCCGGCCTCGGTCGGAGACAGACCGATCGCGGAGGCGAGGAGCGGGATCACCGGGATCATCAACGTGCCAAAAACCACGACCAGGGCAATGGCCGTCACCGTCTCCTCCTCGTCGGCGTCCGCGACATCCTCGGCGGCTGCCACGGCGGCGGCACCACAGATGGAGAAGCCGCAGGCGATGAGCAGTCGCTGCGCCCGGCCGACCCCCATGAGTCCGCCCAGGTACCACGTGCTGGCGATACCGATGACGACCACCGCCACGACGGTGAGGATCACCACCCACCCGAGGTCGACGATGTCCGCAAGGAGCAACTGAAAACCCAGCAATGCGATCCCCGCGCGCAGCAACGTTTTGGCGGCGAACCCGGTCCCCGGCGCCACGCGTTCGGGCAACTGCAGGCTGTTGACGAGCAGGGCGCCCAGGATGATGGAGATCAGCAACGGGCTCATCGCGGGCACGAGGGAGGAGAGCGCGATCGACGCCGCCGACGCCACCGCACACAGCGCCAGACCCGGCGCGTAACGGGCGATCTGTGAGTGCATGTCTCCAGCTTCGGGGACCACGGACCGGTCCGGTAGGTTCAATTGCGACCGGCAGTCATGCTGATCTGATATGCCTGAAACGGTATGGAGGGCGCGAACAGATGACCACGGAATGGCCGGACCTCAGCGCACTCGAGTTGCTGTTGGCGATCGATGAGCGGGGCAGCCTCGGCGCCGCGAGCCGCGAGCTCGGGATCGCTCAACCCAACGCGAGCCGGTCACTCCGGCGGCTGGAAAAACAGCTGGGGCTGACGCTCATCGACCGTCGCGCACGGGGATCGCAGCTGACCGCCGAGGGGACGGTCATCGCGCACTGGGCGAGTTCGGTGCTCACGGAGTCCCGTCACCTCCTGCACGCCGCGCAGGGGCTGCACGCGGAGAACGAATCGACCATCGCGCTGTGTGCGAGCATGACCGTGGCCGAGCATCTCCTCCCGGGCTGGCTGGGGAGACTGCGTAGCCATCATCCCGGTCTCGGGGTCCGCCTCGAGGTGCAGAACTCGGCGACGGTGTGTCAGCGCGTCTTCGACAAGGGCTGCGACCTCGGGTTCATCGAGGCCCCGGAAGTGCCGGGAAATCTCCACAGTGCGGTGGTGGCGCGAGACGAACTCGTCGTCGTCGTCACCCCCGACCATCCCTGGGCCGCGCGCTCGGCCCCTCTCCGCGCGACAGACCTCACCTCCACGCCGTTGGTGGTGCGCGAGGCCGGTTCGGGGACCCGCACCACCCTGGACACAGCGCTGACAGAGGTTGGCCGGGTGCAGCCACTGCTCGAGCTCGGGAGCTCGGCAGCGGTTCGTTCCGCGGTGCTGGGCGGCGCGGGACCGGCAGTGCTCAGCACGCTGGCGGTCGCCGAGCACCTCACGAAGGGCGACCTCACCAGAATCCCCGTCGAGGACCTCGACCTCCGCAGAAGCCTGCACGCCGTGTGGAGAGGCGAGCGCGTCGTCACCGGCGCGGCCGGGGACCTAATGCGCATCGCCCACGACGAACTCGTGCGATCGCGGTAGATCCGAGCCGACGGCGATTACGGAAACCGCGAGGCCGGAACTTTACAAAAAATTCCTCCGCAGGCACGGCCCGCCCCACATACTCGACCGAGTGGACTCTCCGGGCACCGGCTGGGCCATCCAAATTGCGGCGGATTGGAAACTATGTGTACGAGCTTTCAGCTTCGAGCAACGGATGGCAGCGTCTCGGTCGCGCGAACGATGGAGTTTCCGGACGCACTCGGGGCGCGCCTCACCGTGCTGCCGCGTGGACTCGCGCTCACCTCCACTGCGCCGGACGGCCCGGGAATCGCGTGGACCTCGCGCTACGGCGTGGTGGGTATGGATGCGTTCGGCGAGCCGAGCCTGCTGTCGGACGGCACCAACGAGGCCGGCCTCTATGCGGGCGTTCTCTACATGTCGGGATTCGCGTCCTATCCGGATCCGGCGGGCACCGACCCGTCGCAGACGCTCGAGATACTCAACACGGTCACGTACGCGCTGACGACCTGCGCGAGCGTCGCCGAGGTCTTTGACGCGTTCTCCGCGCTCACCGTGTGGGCGCAGCGGAATGACGCGA
The DNA here is from genome assembly GCF_000226215.1 of Dietzia alimentaria 72. Classification (GTDB taxonomy): domain Bacteria; phylum Actinomycetota; class Actinomycetes; order Mycobacteriales; family Mycobacteriaceae; genus Dietzia; species Dietzia alimentaria. The sequence goes on along the minus strand of NZ_AGFF01000007.1, from coordinate 41,133 downwards.
TCAACGACATCCCTCCACTGCACCTGGTCCTGCACGACGCCACGGGTGCGTCGGGAGTGATCGAGTTTCAAAACGGGGTGCAGCGCCGCCTGGACAACCCGCTGGGCGTGGCCACCAATTCGCCGTACCTCGACTGGCACTACAACAACGTGCGCAATTGGATACCGCGGATCACCGCTGCCAACCCGGACTCGGTGAACATCCGCGGGGTCGACGTTGCTCCCCTGTCGCAAGGGCAGGGCTTTGTGGGGCTACCCGGCGATTCCGGCAGCGCGGCGCGATTCCTCCGCGCCACCGCCTACGTCATGACTCTGCTCGAGCCCGATGATGCCGCTGCGCTGGAGATGCTCACCTTCCACGCGCTCAACAACTTCGACCTGCCCGCCGGCGTGATGACAGGGGTCAGCGCGGGCGGACTCGAGCAGGACGACCAGACCCAGTGGTCGAGCATCGCCAGCCTGTCCACGCGTCGCTACATCGTGCGGGTGCAGTCCAACCCCACGCCCGTCGTGGTTGACCTGACGACGACAGACTTCGACGGCGACGCTCCCCGGCAGCACGAGCTCGCCGCGGGATCGTTCCAGAACATCACCGTCTGATCGCGGCGCAAGTGCTCAGTTGAGCGAGTCGATGGCCTTCTGGATCAGCCGGGTTGCCTCCGTGGCGACCTCGGCGAGGCCGGGATCATCGGCGAACTGCACCATCAGGTTCGGGTTCATGGCCTCGACGTGCACAAGGTCGGCGTCGTCAGGATCCTGACGAACCACGACGTTGCAGGGCAAGAGCAGCCCGATCTCCCGCTTGACCGACACCGCCCGGTGCGCCAGCGACGGGTTGCACGCGCCCAGGATCACGTAGGGCTCCAGGTCGGCGTCGATCTTCTCCTTGAGAGTGCCGGCCATATCGATCTCGGTCAGGATTCCGAACCCCTGGTCCTTGAGTGCTGCGCGAACGCGATCGTATGCGTTCGTCATGGACCCGTTCAGGGTGGTCTTCAATGCCAACTCAGTCATCATCACCTCCATATACGGTCGTAGACCCGAACGTACTTACCCAGGGGGGTATCCGCAAGGGGCTGAGAGGCTAGAACCAAAGATCGGGAGGCAGGGCAGGCCCTGAAATACAGTCTCGACACACAGAGGAGTGGGCATGCGTACCCGGAGACGAGCAACCTGGCAGATCGTGCATGCGGAAAGGCGACTGCTGGTCGCCGACCTTGCCGCATTGAGGGACGAGCAATGGGAGCAGCCTTCGCTCTGCCCTGGCTGGGATGTCCACGACATCCTGGCGCACCTAGTGGATACGGCCCGCACCGGGCGAGTCTCGTTTGTCCGAGACCTCGTCGCAGCGCGTATGGGCTTTGATCTCGCCAACGAGAACGGAGTTGCCCGGCGCAAGCGGGAGAACCCCCAGGACACACTCGCGGCGTTCGCGGACGCCACCACGTTGACGCGCACACCACCCGCAGCCCTGGCCACGCGAGTGGTCGAGGCCATCGTGCACGGCGAAGATATCCGCAGGCCACTGGGCATCGCCGGGCGCTACCCCGATGCAGCCATCTCCCAAGCGCTCACCTATCAACTGCGCACCCCGGTGTCCTTCGGCGGCGGACGCGAGCGGGCTGACGGCCTAAGGCTCGTCGACCTGCGAACCGGGTCCACCTGGGGAAACGGCGAGGACGTCACAGCCGATGCCCTGGACCTGCTGCTCACAGTCTCCGGACGCAGTGTGGACCGCAGCACCCTCTCCGGCCCCGGAGCGTCTCGCCTCCTCACTGCCCAAACGGACCATGACAGCTGACAGAAGAGGCGAGTGATGCGCAGCCGAGAGGAGACCGCGAGCCCAGCGTTCCGTGACACGTGGGCGTGGCTCGGATCCGGGGCGATCGCGCTCGCGCTCCTCGTCGCGGTTGTCGTCGCCGCTCCGCGGCTTCTTGATCGTGATCCGTGCGATATTGCTCTCCGCGCTGCATCTGAGCTCGGGCTAAAGCTGTCCGACGACGACGCCGTCGTCTCCTGCGAGTGGCATTCGAGCTTTCCGGATTCGTCCGGCGCCGTCATGGTGCGCACTGCTTCGATCACTTCCCGAGAGGCGCTGCTGAAGCGGTCCGGTGTCAGCGAGGAGATCACAGGAACGACCGTGAGCATCAACGATGGCCCATTTCGCAGCGAGACGCGGAGACCGAACCTCGAACGAAGCACACAGGTCTACCTGAGGACCGGACCCACCGGACACATTCTGAAGATCAGCTACGACGAGGGTCTGGAGTCCGGGCTCCTGCTCAGAGTTAGCGCAATCGAGATGTGAGCGGGGGTCTAGAACCAGAGGTCGGCCAGCAGCTCGATCGACCGGTTCCGCACCGCCGGGTCGTGTGCGTAGGTAACGGTAATGAGCTCGTCGGCGCCGGTGCGCTCGACGAACTCCTCGAGCCGCGCCTTGACCGTCGCCGGCGAGCCCACGGCACTGATATCCAGCATCGCGGGCGTGCTGCCGGCGAACTGCGCCGGGTCGACGGGCGGCTGGATCTTGCGCCTGCGCCCGGCCCTCAGGTCCAGGAACATCTGCTGGAGGGTGGTGAACTGCCGGCGGGCTTCGGCGTCAGTATCGGCCACCACCACGTTGATCCCGGCCATCAGCTGCGGCTTATCCAGCCGCGCGGTGGGCGCTTCGGTACTGAACGACTCGCGGTAGACGCGGATGGCGTCGTCGATCTGGTCGGGCGCGAAATGCGAGGCGAGCGAGAACGGCAGCCCCAGCTGGCCCGCTATCGAGGCGCCGTTGACGGTGGAGCCGAGCACCCAGATCGGCACTTCCATGCCCTGCGAGACCGAGGAAAAGATCGAAGTGCTGTGCGCGGTTCCGTCCTCACCGAACCAACCCTGCAGATCGTAGATGTGCCGGGCGAAGTCCTGCGGCTCCGCCGAGGAGCGACTCAGGGCTTGCGCGGTCATGCCGTCGGTGCCGGGCGCGCGGCCCAGGCCCAGGTCGATCCGGTCGCCGTGAATGTTGGCCAACGTGCCGTACTGCTCGGCCACCATGAGCGGGGCGTGGTTGGGCAGCATGACGCCGCCGGAGCCCACGCGGATCCGCTCGGTCACCGAGGCGGCCTGCGAGATCAGCAGCGAAGTGGCCTTGGAGGCCAGGTTCGGCGTGTTGTGGTGCTCTGCGAACCACAGTCGGGTGTACCCCAACCGGTCGGCCAGCGTCGCGGACTCCATCGACGCGGCAATCGCCTCGCGCGCGGTGGACCCCTCCGAGATGGAGACCAGGTCAAGGATGCTCAATGGGACTGACAACGGACACGCTCTCTTCGCTTCACGACTCCGCAAAAGGGGTGCCTCACCCGCAGGTGGACTCCGCGGCTCACGTCAACGACCGTACCGAAGCCCGCATATCGATGACGTCTCACCAATCCCCCCGCCCACCCGCGCGGGCCGGACACCAGAGGCCCGCTCGGTCAGGACGGGAGTGCGCGCTCCCGCACCTTGAACCAGATCGAAAAGTCCTCCGCGGCCTGCCGGACGACATCGTAGCCGGCGCCTCCGGTGAGGTCGGTGAAACTGTCCCGCACTCCGTCGACCCCGGTCGCCTGCGTTTCCTTAGGTATTCCGAAGCCCATCTTCCAGTCACCAAAGCTGCGCTCGGATGCCGCCTCGACCAGGAGGACCCGCACGTCGTTGTGCCTGTCGTCGATCCTGATCCTGTCCATCAACGCGTCGATCTCTGCAGGGGGACCCTCGAGGAACTGGATGAAGGTGGTGTTCCGGTAGAGGAGGGCGCCGGTGATGCCCGTTTCCATGTTGTGCTTCCTGGAGGTGAACAGGATCGACTCAAGGTCAGCGGGAAGCATCTTCCGTGCGGCCTCACTCGTATAAACCAGGTACTTCAAGCCTCCCGCGTCGCCCGATCGAGCATGATCTGAGTCCACGGTCATCGACGGTCCCCTTCGTGGGAGGTGGCAAAGTAGAGCTCGTCCAGGCAGGCCATCGACTCTTCCAGAGTGGGCGCTTCGCCTCGCAGCGTCGAGGTCTTGTCGAACGTCCTATAGCTGCCGTCCGGGGACTGCTCGATGTAGCCCACAAAGTTGCCCTGGTGGTTGCCTACAAAAAATGTGTCTTCCACCTGCGACCAGCGAACCTGTTGCTCACTGCCGTTCACCTGACTCATCGCCGCCATTTCATTAGTTCTGTCCGCGTCACGACTGTGCCAAACGGTGGGCGCCGGCGCTACCGGGGCCCGGTCAGTTAATCACGCGTTCCCACTCGATCCAGCCCCGGCCGGTACGCCCGTCGGAGGCCGCGAAGTCGGCCATGGCGCGGACGAAGTGCGCGACTCTGCCGTCTTCGGAGGTCAGCAGGAGGCTGGCATATGCCGTCGGAGTGACGGCGAAGTCGAGGTCCACGTCCTCCAGGCGGAACGTGGCGCCCGTCATGCGCCCGTCGCCGTCATAGTCCGCGTTCGACGCTCCCCGGGACAGTTCGATGATGTCCTCGTCCTTCTGCACGTAGCCAAACGCGTAGTCCATCCCGTCCATCACCACGCTGTGGATCTTGGTCCCGGTGGTGAGCCCCTCACCGTCGTCGAGCCGGAAGGCATTCCACATCCACTGCGTCCCCCACCAGTCACGGGTGGACCAGGAGTGGTCGCGCTGCCCGTCGCCGGCAAAGGTGAACTTCTCGCCGTCAATCGAGAGGGTCCCGGTGACGCGGCACGGCATCTCATACCGGGTGGTGATGGACCACTGGTAGTCGATGCCGTCGGTCAACCACGTGAGCTCGGCCTTGATCTGTGTGGGTGTGCCGGGTTCGCCGCGCAGGATCGCGCCCTCGTCGGCATAGGCGTACGCGGTGCCCTCGAAGTCCACGATGTAGGCCCTGACCGGGTCGGTGACCTCGAAGCAGGCGGTGTACGTGGGCGCCTGCACCGTGAACTTGAAGTCCTCGCGGGTAGGTGGCAGCGCGGCCGGGTCGTTGAGGATGATCGATGGTTTGCCCGGGCGGGTGATGGCGAACGACATCAGGGACACGTCCTGGTTGGCCGTGTCGCCGAGCCGGGCGTAGACGCCCACGGTGCCGTCGTCGCTGATGGCGTCCATGTAGTGGCTCTCGCTCCACAGTGGCTCGCCGGGCTGCGGGGCGTGCGCGCCCTCGTCCGCCGGGTCGACGCGTAGCGGCTGCGGCGCCTGCGGATCCTGGGAGGTCGCGGACATGGGGGCACCTTTCGTCGAGGAACTGGACCGGTTGTCCTGGATTACTGTTCCCTGGCGCGCGCCGGCGTGGACCGTAACGGCCCTAAAGTTCGACGACGACAAGGTGCGCCATCCCAAATCACGAGGGCGACTGCAGGGATGCGCGTTTTGAGTTCTACCGATTGTGCAATAGGTCACACTATGGGGATCGCGGGTCCCACCCCCCGCATCGGTCCGCACGAAGGGTTTGACCACATGGCGCAGGCACACTCCGACGAACGGCTCAATCAGCGGGTGACCTCCGGCGAGGCCGACCTCGAGCAGATCCGTGAGCGCCTCACCTCGTGGCTCGCGGGCCGCGACGAGGTCGACGCCGCCGCGGGGGTAAGCGTCTCGGCGGTGAGCAGACCGGAGAGTTCGGGGATGTCCAACATCTCGGTGCTCTTCGACGCCACGTGGACCCCCAACGGTTCGCGCGAGCCGCAGTCCGCGCAACTGGTCGCGCGGATGTGCCCGCAGGACGATGCGTTCCCGGTGTTTCCCAACTACGACCTGACCACGCAGTTCGACGTGATGCGGGTGGTTGGCGAGAACACAGATCTGCCGGTCCCCCGCGTCCGGTGGCTGGAGCAGGATCCGGCCGTGCTGGGGACGCCGTTCCTGGTGATGGATCGCGCCACCGGGCAGGCCCCGGTCGACAATCCCCCGTACGTTTTCGATGGCTGGTTGCTGGAGATGGATCCCGCGCAGCAGGCCCAGGTGCGGGATGAGTCCGTGGCGGTCCTCGCGGCGATCCATCAGATCGCGCGGCCAGAGGAAGTGGTGCCCTCGCTGGCTCCCACCTCGGGCACGAGTGCGCTGAGGGCTCACGTCGACGAGCAGCGGGCCTATTACGAGTGGACGACTCGCGAGGACGGGATGCGCATCCCCGTCATTGACCAGGCCTTCGACTGGATCGAGGCCCACTGGCCGGACGAGACCAGTCCCGACGTACTGAGCTGGGGCGACTCCCGGATCGGCAACATTCTCTACGAGGGCACCACCCCGACCGCTGTACTGGACTGGGAGATGGCGGCCATCGCCCCGGCCGAGGTGGACCTGGGCTGGTTCCTGTACTTCCACGACCTGTTCCAGGAACTCGCGGTGGCCTTCGAGTTCCCCGGAATCCCCGACGTCTTCGACCGCAGCGAGGTCATCAATCGCTACGAGAGCCTGACCGGCACCACCGTCAGGGACTTGCCGTTCTACTACGTGTACGCCGGGCTACGGCAGGCGATCATCTTGTCGCGGATCAATCGTCGCCGGGTCTTCTTCAACGAAATGGAGGCTCCGGCCACCCCGAACGAGTACGTGCTGCACCACGCGATGCTGGAGCGGTTGATCGCAGAGTGAGCACGTTCGATTGCAGGCTGGGCGATACAGGCGAAGGGGCGTAACCGCTGCGGATAAGGTCTACTCCGGAATGTGGCGAGTGCTAACAGAGGAGCTAAATTGCCGCGAATCGAAGTAGTGGCGGCGGTGTTTTCTCGGGACGGCAAGGTTCTCGCGTGCCGACGCGCACCTGGCAAGTCGGCGGCGGGAATGTGGGAGTTCCCGGGAGGAAAGGTCGACGACGACGAGACCCCCGAAGCTGCATTGGTTCGCGAAATCCGGGAAGAGCTTGGGCTTTCTGTCTCGGTTGGCGACCTCGTCGACAGGACAGTGACCCCGGTCGGCCCTCTCGACATCGATCTGTCCTGCTACTTCGTCTCGTTCGGTGAGGTACCGTCCCACAGTACGGATCACGACGAATTGCGCTGGCTCTCCCGTGACGAACTGCCGTCACTCAACTGGGCTACCCCAGACCTTCCCGCGGTGACCATTCTCTCGACAAGCAGACACAAGCGCGTCACGGAGCGCCTATGAGCGCCCCGTTGCCCGAAGGGCTCTACGAGTCAGTCGTCACTCCACGCCTGCAAAAACGCCTCGATGTGACAGCAGCGTCGTCACGCATCACGAATCTAGATCCGGCGCTCGCCCCCGAGATTCTTGGCCGGCACATCGGCGAAGCAGTACGCAGGCATCTCGAATCTGTCGACCCAGCTAAGCGGCTTGAGGTCGTCGAACGGTTTACTGCTGTACTCGACTCTGACGGTGACGACCTCGCAGGTGAGTCCATCCTCCAGTCCATCTACCGCATAGACGAAACAGAACCGCGTCGCCCATCGACTCCGCTATCCGAAGGTGCACTTCTTACCAACGCGCGCGACGAGCCTGGCCTCGGCAATGAGCTCGCCCTTGAGATGGAATCGGCCGACGAGGTCGATCTCCTGTGTGCGTTCGTCAAGTTCACCGGAGTGACAGTCCTGGCCCCTCAGTTCAAACTGCTCGCCGAACGAGGGATAGCGCCTCGTGTTCTCACGACCACGTATATGGGCGCTACAGATCGGCGCGCTCTCGACGTTCTAGTTAATGATTACGGAGCTCAGGTCAAGGTCCGGTTTGAGAAAGCCTCGACTCGCCTGCATGCGAAAGCATGGCTATTTCGTCGATACTCGGGCTTCGACACCGCTTACGTCGGCAGTTCGAACTTATCTCGATCCGCACTTGTGGACGGGCTCGAGTGGAACGTGCGACTGTCCTCAGTCGCGCACGCGGCTCAAATAGCGAAATTTCGGACGGTCTTCGACTCCTACTGGAACTTGGCCGACTTTGAGTTGTACGACCCCGATACCGACGCCGAAAAGATAGACAAAGCGCTCGAAGAGGCGGGGGGTCGAAAATCCACCTCTGCCCTTGTTTCCCTCGCCGGCTTAGAGGTACGCCCGTACGGCCACCAGCAACTTATGCTCGACGCACTTGCGACCGAACGAGAAGTTTTTGACCACCATCGCAACCTGGTAGTCGCAGCAACTGGAACCGGCAAAACCGTCGTTGCAGCCCTCGATTACCGCGCGCTATCCGAGAAAACCGACGGCAATCTACCTTCTCTGCTATTCGTCGCCCATAGAAAAGAAATTCTGGTTCAAGCACTGCGCACCTATCGCGCCGTGCTTGGAGACGGCTCTTTCGGTGAACTATTCGTCGGTGGCGAGAAGCCTCGCCATTGGAAGCATGTGTTTGCCAGCGTGCAGTCGCTCGACCGGGACCACCACCTTTCCGATGATTGGGACATCCTTGTCGTCGACGAATTCCACCACGCCGAAGCGGCAAGCTATCGACGACTCTTCTCGCGGTTCGCCGCCGAAGACGTTCTTGGCCTGACTGCAACACCGGAGCGCGCGGACGGTGTCGACGTCCGTGAATTTTTCAATGGTCGGACTGCCTACGAACTTCGCCTCTGGGATGCGCTCGAGCAGGATCTGTTGTGCCCGTTCCACTACTACGGAATTTCAGACAACACGGATCTACGCGATATTGAGTGGAGCGCGGGTCAATACAGCCCTGGAGCTCTTTCTGACTTGTACACCGGCAATGACGCCCGGACGTTGCTTGTTCTCAAGGCTCTACGGGAGAAGGTCCTCGATGCGACCCGGATGCGGGCGCTCGGCTTCTGCGTGTCGGTGGACCACGCGAAGTACATGGCCAATGCATTCACAGCGCGCGGTATTCCGTCCGCTGCCATCGTCGGCACGACTGACTCGAACGAGCGGCGCAACCTTGTCGAGCGTCTCAAAGCCGGCGAACTTCGTTGCCTATTCACCGTCGATGTCTTCAACGAGGGTGTAGATATTCCTTCAGTTGATGTTGTCCTCATGCTGCGTCCCACCGCGAGCTCGACAGTGTTCATTCAACAACTCGGACGTGGATTGCGTCGGTCACCCGGGAAAGCCGTGTTGATTGTCTTAGATTTCGTGGGCCAGCATCGGGCCGATTTCAATCTTGCGGGCCGCTATCGCGCAATGACGGGGCTCTCGAGGCGTCGGCTCGAAACCGATCTTGAAGTGGGCTTCCCATCGCTTCCCGGCGCATCGCGGATCGTTCTCGACGAGGTTTCCCGCGACGAGGTGCTGCGATCTATTAAACAGGCAGTAAATGCGAACACCAAGACCGCGTTGGCAAAGGATCTCCGCTCACTCGGGACTGTCCCAGTGCTCACCGAATTTCTTGAGGAGACCAATCGCGATTTAGACGACGTATACCGAGCTGACCGTTCATGGACAACAATTGTCACCATCGCGACAGGGCAGCCTGAACCAGAGGGTAGAGAAAAACTCCTTCTCAAGAAGCTTCAGCGTTTGAGAACAGTCGACGACCTTGATCGAATCCGTGAGTACACGCGCGTGAGCGAGGGCATTTTGGCTGGCAAGTCGTTCGCCCGCAGTGACGTCTGGGCATCGATGCTGATCGACTTCTTGTCGCCAGTTCAAAGCACTGTTGACTTCGACAATACTGTCCGCGACCTCGCCAATTTTCCGCGGGTGTTCGAGGAGCTAGTCCAATTAATGGACGCCGCCACTCGGAACATTCGCCACGTACCGCTTCCCCTCGACGGGGATCTCGCCGCTCTGCCGCTGCGCTCACATGCGAGCTACAGCCGGGAGGAACTGCTGTCTGCGTTGGATTGGCGCGGAGAGGACGGCCGTCCTAAAACTCTGCGGGAAGGCGTTGCCTGGTGCGCGGCCCACCAAACCGACATCTTCTTCATCAATCTCCACAAGGACGAAAGCGTATTCAGCCCATCAACGATGTACAGGGATGTCCCGGTCTCGTCGACACTGTTTGACTGGGAATCCCAGTCAAACGCCACCCAGACCTCTCCGACGGGCCGCCGGTACCTCAGTCAACGCGAAACCGGAACCGATGTACTGCTTGCGGTCCGCAACTCACCTAAGGACGACGTCACTACGGCGCCCTTCATGCTGCTGGGAAATGCGGACTACGTGTCCCACTCCGGCGAGCGTCCGATCCAGATCAGGTGGGGCCTCCGCCGACCGATGCCCGCTGATGTTCTCGCTGAGGCGTCCGTGCTGGGAGTCTGAAGCTAAAGACTGGCGCGGAGCGCATAACCTCGTCGTCGTCGTCCTCAACAAGCCCACGGGCGCACCATAACCGCGTCAGACTGGTGGACAACGCACTTCTACTCGCGTAAGGACAAGACATGACCCAACAGCCTGCCGCAGATTCCTATCGCCCCGATTCGCCCTTGGTCGTCGACCACGACGTCGTGATTGTCGGGGCGGGTTTCGCCGGCCTGTACGCCGCCCAGAAGCTCGGGCGAGCCGGTGTCGACGTCCTCCTGCTCGACCAGAACCCGTATCACCAGTTTCAGCCCCTGCTGTACCAGGCGGCCACCTCGCAGATCCCGATCTCCAGCGTGGCCAGGCCACTCCGCGCGATTCTGCACCGCGAGCGCGACCACGTGAAGATCCGCACGGCACGGGTGGCGGATATTGACGCCACCACCAAAACCGTCACGACCGCAGACGGCCTGTCCTACCGCGGCCGGATCCTGGCGATCGCCGCCGGCACCGAACCCAACTTCTTCAATACGCCCGGAGCACGCGACCTCGCTTACCCGCTGTACTCGCTGGACGACGCGACGAGCCTGTCCTCGGCGATGCTCGGTGCACTGGAGCGGGCATCGGCCATGCAGGACGCCGGGGGCGAGCACCGACCGTTCGGCGTCGCCGTGGTGGGCGCGGGCCCCACTGGTGTCGAGACCGCGGGCGCCCTTGCCGAGAACATCCGGCTCGTGGTGGCCGAGCAGTACTCCCCTGAATTCGCGGCCTCGATCAACGTCCACCTGATCGACATGAGCGACACCGTCCTCGGAGCCTTCTCCGACTCATCGCAGAGGTACACCCGCCGCAGCCTGCAGGACCTCGGCGTCATCATCCATCTGGGCACGGCCGTCTCCGCGGTGACCGAAGAGGGCGTGACCCTCGCGGACGATACGACCATCCCGGCCGGGATCGTGGCATGGACAGCCGGACTCAAGGCGACCGGCTTACTGCACAAAGCCGGCCTGCCCACCGGTCGGGGAGGACGCGTGGACGTCAACACCGATCTCACCGTCCCGGACTTCCCCGGCGTCTACGTGCTGGGCGATGCCGCCAACATCGTGGACGCGAAGGGACGTTCCCTCCCCCAGTTGGGTTCAGTCGCCAAGCAGTCCGGACAGTGGGCCGCCGACAATATCCAGGCCGACCTCGCGGGCCAGCCCCGCACGCCGTTCGGGTTCCGCGACCTCGGCTTCATGGCCATGATCGGCCGGGGTCGCGCGGTAGCTGAAGTCACGCCACGTCGGATCCAGATGAGCGGGCTCCTGGCCTTCCTTTCCTGGCTCGCCGTCCACCTGATGCTGCTCTCGGGCATGCAGCAGCGCGCGGCCGTCCTGGTATCGTGGTTCCGGGATTACCTCACCTCGAGTCGCCCCCACGTGGTGATTCACCAGCCAGACATCTACGCGCGCACTCGCCACACCGACTCAGCAAGCCAACCCCTCACTGAGACAGGAGTCAGCAATGACTGACATCACCAACGTCACCGTGTTCGGAACCGGCGTCCTCGGTTCGCAGATCATGATGCAGGCCGCGTACCACGGCAAGACCGTGACCGGGTACGACATCTCCGACGACCTCCTGGTCAAGCTCCCCGAGCGGTGGGAGTGGATGCGCGGCTACTACAAGCGTGACCTGCCGGACTTCGACGAGAAGCGGTTCGACGACGCGATAGCGTCCATCTCCACCACCACCGACATCGCCGATGCCGTGGCCGACGCCGATCTGGTGATCGAGGCCATCCCGGAGCAGCTCGAGCTCAAGAAGAAGGTGTGGGCGCAGATCGGTGAGAGCGCGCCGGAGAAGACCATCTTTGCCACCAACACCTCCACCCTGCGCCCGAGCGACTTCGCCGACGACACGGGCCGGCCCGAGAAGTTCCTCGCGCTGCACTTTGCGAACCTCGTCTGGCGCTACAACACCGGCGAGGTGATGGTCGCGGAGAAGACCGAGCAGAAGTACTTCGACATCGTCCTGGAGTTCGCGGACGAGATCGGGCTCGTACCCATCCCGATCCTCAAGGAGACCCCCGGCTACCTGCTCAACGGACTGCTCGTCCCGTGGCTGCAGGCGGGCGCGGGCCTCTACGTCGACGGCGTGGCCAACCCCGTCGATATCGACAACGTGTGGCGCACCGCGACCCACTCACCCCAGGGGCCGTTCGAGGTGTTCGACGTCGTGGGGTTCAACGTGGCCGCCAACATCTCGCGCATGGGCGATGAGAAGCAGCGGAAGTTCGCCGAGATCCTGCAAAAGGGGATCGACGCCGGCAAGACCGGACTGAGTGACGGCGAGGGTTTCTACACCTACGACTCCGATGGCAAGGTGGTCGCTCCGGTCACGAGCTGGAACCACAGCTGATCCGCAAATAATTCATCCCCTACGAGAGGCCGCTCCCGTGAGCCGGACGTACGATCTGATCGTCATCGGAGCCGGTGTGGCCGGCACCGCCGCCGCCACGCAGTGCGCAGCCCAGGGGTGGCGGGTCGCGATCGTCGACTCGCTCCCCTACGGCGGGACGTGCCCGCTGCGGGGATGCGATCCCAAGAAGATCCTTCGTCGCGGCGCCGAGATCATCGACAGCGCCCACCTCATGCGCGGCAAGGGGATCGACGACTCCGGGCTGGCGATCAACTGGGCAGACCTCATGGCGCACAAGCACGGGTTCACCGACCCCATCCCCCGGGGTACGGAGGACGGACTGATCGACAGTGGAGTCACCACCCTGCACGGACGCGCACAGTTCGTCGACGCCCACCAGCTGGAGGTCGACGGCACCACCCACACCGCGGACCGGTTTCTCATCGCCACGGGGGCGCAGCCACGCCCACTGGACTTCCCCGGCCACGAGCACCTGATCGACAGCACCGAATTCCTGGACTTGGACGCGCTGCCCGCCCGGATCCTCTTTGTGGGTGGCGGGTTCATCTCCTTCGAGTTCGCCCACATCGCGGCGCGGGTCGGCAGCGAGGCCGTCATCATCGACCACGGAGCGCGTCCACTGAAAGGCTTCGATCCGGACCTCGTCGAGCTGGTGGTCGAGCGCGGTCGATCGGCTGGCGTCGAGGTGCGCCGCACCACCGCAATCGTCTCGGTCGAGCGATCCGACTCCGGCCTGCGGGTGACCGTCGACCACGACGGGACCACGGAGACCATCGAGACCGACCTGGTCGTCCACGGTGCAGGACGGATCGCCCAGCTCGAGGACCTCCGGCTGGACGTTGCCGGAGTGGAGTGGGGCGATCGCGGGGTGAGCGTGGCCGACCACCTGCAGAGCACCACGAATCCTGCCTTTTGGGCCATCGGCGACGCCGCCGACACCGCCGGGATGCCGTTGACCCCGGTCAGCAGCCTGGAGTCCGAGATCGCCGCGGCCAATATGCTGGGCGATGCCACCACCACGCCGGACTACTCCGGGATCCCCACCGCCGTCTTCACCATCCCCGAGCTCGCCCGGGTGGGCATGCTCGAGGCCGACGCCAGGGAGAACGGCATCGACCTGGACGTGCGCTACTCCGACACCAGCGGCTGGTACTCCAACTACCGGGTCGGCGAGACCACTGCCGCCGCCAAGATCCTCGTCGACCGTTCCACCGACCTCATCGTCGGCGCCCACCTCCTCGGGCCCGGGTATGGCGAGGTGATCAACACTTTCGGAATGGCCATCAAGTTCGGCCTCACCGCCAGTCAGCTCGCGACCGCGATCCCCGCCTACCCCACCACCGGCTCTGACCTGGCCTCGATGCTCTGACGACTGGCAGCGCGTGCTGGTCTCACCGGCGGGTCTCAACCATTCAGATCGCGCCGCCGGTAGGCCACCACCGCAAGTCCCAGGATGACCACGGCACTCACCGAGAGCACGGCAAGGTGCCCGTAGTCGGGGCCGTCGGCCAACGGATTGCTGTGCGCGAAGTAGTACCAGGGGCTGACCCGGGCGAAGTCAGCCAGCGTGCTGGACAGCGGCAAAAACGCGTTGAGGCCAAAGGCCAGGGCGGCGAGTCCACCGGCCACGGACGAGCTCAGCCGCGGATCCCCGGTGATCGCTGACGCCAGCACGGCCACGGCGCCAAAGACGATGGCCAGCAGGGCGGCGTGCGCGCAGGTGCCCAGCACTCCGGCGGTGTCGATTCCCAGGCCCCCGATGCGATCGCCGAGGACGATTCCGGCGGCTGCGCCGATGGTGGCCAACAGGACGTTGACGACCATGGCGGCGGTCTTGGCTACGAGGAAGGAAACCCGGCTCACCGGAGCCGACAGGAGCACCCCGAGGGACTTGGCCTGCTCCTCCCCCGCGACCCCTTTCGCCGCCGAGATCGCAGCGACAGCGATCAGGCCCCCCGGCACCACGAGGGAGACCATCTCGGCGTTCATCCATCCGACGGGCGAGGTGAGGTCCGCGCCGGCCAGGACCGTGCCGAGGCCGTCGCTGAGTGCGGCAGGCAGGTCGGCAAAGGCGTCCTGGAGGGAGGGCCAGAGCGCACCGGTCAGGGCGCCCATAGCCACCAGCAGCACCGCGACCGTAGTCACCAGGACAAGTCGGTCGCGCACGGCCGTTCGGGTGATCGCGACTATCTGGACCACCGTGCTCACATGCGCGCGGCCGGCGGGATCGTCGGAAGTCGTGGTGGTCACGGGCGTCATCCCTTCAGGTCGCGGCGGGTAAAAGCCACAAGAGCGACGACGACGACCAGCGCCGTGAGCACCGCCAGCACGAGCAGATGGGGCACGTGGACGCCGTGGGCCAATGGTTCGCCGGCAACGTAGTAGTGCCAGGGACTGAGCACGGTCCAGGCGTCGAGGTGAGCGACCGGCAGCATGGAGTTGGACACCCAGGCGATCACGGCCAGTCCGCCGCCGACGCCGGAGGCCAGCGACGCACTACCCGTGAGAGCGCCCACTGCCAGGGCCACGGCACCGAAGAGCAGCGCCAACAGGTACAGGTGCACACTTGCCGCGGCGATACCTGAGGCGGTCAGTCCCTCGATGTCGAACACAGCCGAGGACAGGGCCGACCCCATAGCGAATAGCGCGGTGATGACCGCCAGGGTCAGCGCCAGCGCGGCCGCCTTTTGGGCTAGCAGGCTGGGGCGACTGAGGGGTTGCGCAGAGAGGACGGCCATCGTGCCGGCCTCCTCCTCACCAGCGATGAGGGCGGCACCGGTCATCACGGCGTACGCGATCAGGACGAACGGCGCCAGGAGATTGAACAGCTCACCAACCGCATAGCCGCCAGGCCCCACGGGAATGAACGCGATCACCGCCTCGGGCATCGCGTCGGTGAGGTCGCTGATCGTGGACTGCAGCCCGGAGCTGATGCCCAGGACGAAAAACGCGAACACGACCAGCACAAGCGCCAGGACCACCACCGGGGTCCGGCGATCGCGCAATTCGTGCCGGAGCACCTCAGTGCGCATCCGTCGACCTCGTCGTCGTCGTCGTTGTCGTCGCTGTTGTCGGCGTCGTCGTTTCCTGGCCGGACCTGCGGTAATAGGCGAGGAAGATCTCCTCGAGGTCGGCGTCGCGGGTGTGCAGGTCCACGAGCTCATGCGCCATCGCCGCCTGCAGAACCGCATTGATGGGGCCGTCAAAAGCGACGGTGGCGTGCGGGCCGTCGACCGTCGCCTCGCGGATGGCCGCGACCCGGTCGAAGAGGTTCGCAGGAACGGGCCCGGCGAACTCCATGTCGATGCGACGGATGGCCTTGGCCTTGAGGTCGGTGATCCGCTCGACGGCAGCCAGTTCGCCCTCGCGGATGATCCCCACGCGGTCGGCCACCCGCTCGACCTCCGACAGGGTGTGGGAGGACAGGAACACGGTGCGGCCCTGGTCGCGGACCTCGCCGAGCATGGTGTGGAACTCCTGCTGGATCAGCGGGTCCAGGCCGGCGTTGGGCTCGTCCAGGATGAGCAGGTCCGGCGTGTGCATGAACGCCTGGATGAGACCGATCTTCTGGCGGTTTCCGGTGGAATAGTCGCCGATCTTCTTGGACAGGTCCGCCCGGAGGCGTTCGGCGAGCTCGTGGACGAAGGTCTGGTCGACCCCTCCCCGCAGACGCCCGAAATACGCCAGCAACTGCGCGCCGGTCATCTTGGGATAGAGCGCCAGGTCGCCCGGCACGTAGCCGACCCTCGCTCGGATCCGCAGCGAGCCAACGCGGGAATCGAGGCCGAAGATGCTCGCCCGCCCGGACGTGGGCCGGATCTGATCGAGAAGCGTGCGGATGACGGTCGATTTACCCGCGCCGTTGGGCCCCAGGAACCCGAAGATCTCCCCCGGGAACACCTCCAGATCGAGGTTGCTGACCGCCACGACGTCACCGAAGCGCTTGGTCAGCCCGTCCGTGGCGATCACGGGGCGCTCGGTCATCGTCGTGTCGCCTCCCTGCGTTCTAGCGTAGTGGCCCCGTCCTCGTCCGGGGCCAGGAACGGCAGCGGGGCATTTGTCTCCTCTGGCGCTTCGGAGTGGCTGTTGGCCTTGTGCTCAGCCCAGCGCACGAGCATGCGCGGCATGTCGTTGCGGACGAATTCAAAGAACTCCCGGGTCTCGTGCAGCTTCGCCAGACCCGGCGCCTTGTCGGACTGAGGCAGGTCGTCGAGGATCGCCACGGCGTCATCGATACTCGCGTTGACCTGATCGATCAGCGGGAGCCGAGAGGCGAAGATCTCCGCCCACACGTCGCCGTCCATGAGCCGGAAGAGATCACCCCGGCCCCGCGGCGCCCGCTCCCGAATCACCAGTCGCGCGTCGACGAGGTAGCGGACCGCCCCGGAGATCGCCGCCGCGCTCACCTCGAGCCCTCGGGCGAGATCACGCGAGGAGTACGACTCTTGACCGCCGATCATCATGAAGGCGAACACCCGGGCCGGCATTCGTGGGATTCCGTCGAGTTCGAGGCCCTGCCCGAACCGCTCGACGGCGCGCTGTACCGGTGATCGTCGATCCATACCCCGACGCTACACGGGTTTCTGGTGATTCATAATTTTGTGAAGTTCATGCAGGGCGGTCTAGGGCTCTTCAGCCGTGTCGTGATCCCCTCCTGCTTACTCAGCGGCCATATTCTCGCGGAAACGTCGGGTGCGCTCGTCGGTCGTCAGTCGCGAGCACCATGAGCAGTATCGGCCGTCGGGGGCCGCGTACCAGTGGCAGCAGCTCTTCCGGTCGTACTGCAGCCGCGGGCCGCAGGGCCCGGTGAGGACCCGGAAATCGCCCCCACGGCGCAGTTCCGGGCGGGCGGACAGCAACTCTTCCGCGCGGGCGTGCACCTCGCCTGCCCCGTGGCCCGAGTCTTCGAGCCGCGCCAGCGCGCGAAAGCCGCCCGCGAAACCTGCGGCGATGTTGCCCACGAGATTGCCCATCCCGGGCCCGGTCTCAGCGCTGAGCCGGCGGGCGACGGGGAGGAGATGCGCATCAACGACAGAGTGCAAAACATCGTCAGCCGTCACCGCTGCGTCGACCCGTGCCCGGTCCAGGATGAGCAGATCCGGGGTCCCGTCGAGGAATCGGAGGGACACCCGCTCGGCCGCGAGGTCGAGCGCGGCTCCGTGCCGTACCCACGCCGCGGCCGCGACAGAGCAGAGCCGGTGGCAGTACCGCTGGAAGACCAACGACCCGGCGTGACGCCCGACGGCCATCCCGCGAGAGTGCGCATGGACCTGTACCATCTTGCGGATCTCCTCCGGCTCCGGGCCGACGAGTCGGGCCGCGTCAAACCATTCGACGTCTCCGGCGGTCGCGGGCTCGGAGACGAGATCGTCGCGTTGGCGAATGCTGAACGGAGGCCCGAGGGCGTCAAGATCGGCGATCACCGCGCCCGGCTCGGTCATGTCGGCTTTCCGAAGCCACGACCTGAACGATCGACCTCGTCCGGACCGAGCCCGAGGAATTGCGACCGGAGGCGGTCCCACAGTTCGAGGCGCTCCCAGGTGGGTGTCTTCTCGAGCTGCTGGGTGCGCGAGAGGTAAGGGTTGGGCAGCATCGCCGTCATCATCTGATCGTCTCTGCCGTTGAACAGTCGCAACCCCCACGACACCGGCGCTCCGTCGGCGCCGAGACTGCGATACAACTCGGCTCGCGAGCAGCGCCTGATCCGACCCAACTCGGGCCCGCTCGCGGTGTGCTCACCGATGCACAGGTGGAAGTGCCAGCGGCCGAAGTCGACGGTCGCGTAGCCGCCGTACATGGCGATCCGCTCGGGGGCGTTGGGCGCGGCCACCTCCCACGCTGCACCTTCCATGATGATGCCGAACCAGATCTCATTCCAGTACTCGTCGAACAGTAGGTGGATGATCTCCAGCAACCGGTCCTCATCAGCCGGCAGAGCCCAGCGCTGCTCACGACCGCCCGTCGGGGTCTCGACAACCGGTGGATCGATGGGCGTCGCCTGCTGCGTGGTGGTGTCGGTCATGTCGTTTCCTTCTCTCGGAGGTTGGACCGCGCGGGTTTGTGGGGCAGAACGCAGTCACCGCACAAGCCGCCGCTTCGCGTTCGGTAGAACAGGCAACAGGAGGTGCGCCTGTACCCGTCGTCGTCATCGAATCGGACGGCCCCGGAGATCCGGGGATCGGTGAGCAGTTGTCGGGCCAGGTCCCGCGCCTGCCCCGCTCGCGGGCCGTCGAGGACCCGGGCCGCGCCGAGCAGCGCCGACGCCGCATTTCCCCACAGCAAACGCGGAGACACGGAGTCGACCCGGCTCACCGCGGCGATCAACGGCTCGATGTGCTGATCGAGCAGTGGGGATGCGAGCTCCTCCGCCGATCCGCGCCAGGCGATCGGCTCGTCGACATGAAGCTCCACCGGCCCGTCTGCGGCGCGCCACAACAGGCGCGACGGGTCGAGGTCCGGCACCAGTCCGTGGTGCATCACCGAACCGAGACCGATCGACCAGAGCCGGGCGCACCACCCCAGGAACAGTGTCGACACCGCCACACGACGGTCGCGAACTCGCATACGCTGCTGCACCCCGTCGATGAGAGCCGAGAGTGCGGTGTCGTCGCCGTACAACTGCTCAGCCAGTCTCCACTCGCCCGGAGCTCGGGCACCTGCGCCCAACGCGAAGTACGGACTGATCCGCGATAGCCCGGCGAACGCGGACGCCACCTCGGACCGCGCCGCCGCGGGGGTCCCGTTGTCCGGGAGCGACCTGACGAGATCAGGCACTTCACCGAGTTCGTCCACGGCCCACGACCGCCTGTCGTGCCACAGGTGGATCCGGTCCGTCGAATCGGCGTGGATCACCAGTTCCGCGACCTCGTCGTCGTCACCGCCCGGTGGCACCCATCCCTCGCGCGCCAGCATCCGGGCAAGCGCAGCGGACAGAGGTTCACAGGCCCGGATCCGCACCGACCGGCCCTCGTCCCCGTCACGGAGCACAAACACGCCGGAGGCCGGGTCGAATCGCAGGTTCTCTCCGTCGAAGAGCGCGCCGATGCGACCCGACACCGCCAACTGTTCCGGAACCGAGTCCACCAGGCTGCGGTCAGTGCCCATGAGCCAGACGCGGTCCGCCACTCGCAGCGCCAGTTCAAGATCGTGGGTCGACATCAGCACCGCCAGGTCCTGCTCGCGAGCCAGTCGACGCAACAGGGCGACCAACCCGGCGCGCGACGGTACGTCGAGGAAGGCCGTGGGCTCATCGAGCACCAGCAACAACGGCTCCTGCGCCAGAGCCCGGGCGGTGAGCACCCGCTGACGCTCACCGTCGGACAACTCCGACGCCGGGCGGTCCGCGAGGTGTGCCGCGCCGACCGGCTCGAGCGCGCGTTCCACCGCCGCGTGATCGCGCGAGCCCAGTCTGCCGCTGACACCCAGGTGTGGAATCCGGCCCAGTCCGGCCAACTCGCGCGCGGACAACAGACCCGGATCCACCCGATCTGTGAGCACCACGGCGACCCGCCGGGACAGCTCGTCGGGGGCGAGCGTCACCAGGTCATCTCCGCCGAGCAGCACCTGCCCGCCGAGGGCCGGTTGGAGTCCGCACAGGGTGCGGATGAGCGTTGACTTACCGCTGCCGTTCGGCCCCAGGAGCACAGTGAGCTCGCCGGTCCGGGCCACGGCGCGCAAACCCGAAGCTACAACCGTAGAGCGTCCGCGGATACGTCCGCCGGTGTGGTAGCCGATGCCGAGATCCCGGACCTCGACCCCCGCGGCGGTCATCGGACCGCCCCGTCGAGACCCCGCCGACTGCGCAGGAGCACGGTCACCACGATCGGCGCACCGATCAGGGCGGTGACGGCGTTCAGCGGGAGCACCGCGTCGCCGCCGGGGACCTGACTGACGATCCCGCAGCCCAACGCCACGGCGATACCCATGAACACCACCCCGGGCACGAGCACCCGATGGTCCGAGGTACCCAGTGCGATCCTGGTCAGGTGCGGGACCGCGAGCCCGAGGAACGCGATGGGTCCGCAGTACGCGGTGGTGACTCCGGCGAGTACGGACGCCGACGCCAGCGTGAGTAGTCGCGTCCTGCGCACGTCGATCCCCATGGTGCGGGCGTACCCCTCCCCCAGCAGGAGTGCGTTGAGCGCACGGACCGTCGAGGCCGCGACGAGCACCGCCAGCATCACGAGCGGCCCGAACAGTCGCAGATCGGCCCAACTGGTGGCGGCGAAGCTGCCCAGCCCCCACAGGAGGAACTGTTGGGACCGCTGGGGGTCCGTGTACACCAGCAGCACGCTGACGATCGCCGTGGTGGCCGACCCCACCATCACGCCGATGAGCAGCAGCACCGATGCGGAGCGCACCCAACGGGAGAGCACCAGCACCATCGCCAGGACGATCGCCGACCCGGTCGCCGCGGCCAGAACCACTCCGGCACGCCCCAGGCCCGCGACCTCCGCAGTGAACCCCGCGCCGGCGCCGCCCCCGACCACCACGACGAGCGCGACTCCGAGGCTGGCCCCCGAGCTCACCCCGAGGATGTAGGGGTCGGCGAGCAGGTTGCGGAACAGGGTCTGCATCTGCAGGCCGGCCACCCCCAGGGCGGCTCCGGCGAACACCGCCGTGAGCGCCCTGGGCAGACGCAGGTCATGGACTATGACCTCCAGTCGCGCATCAGACGGCGCCCAGCCGAACAGCACCCGCACGGTGTCCGCGACCGGAACCCGCACGGGGCCCACCGCCAACGCCACCAGGAAGAGACCCAGTGCGGTGGCCGCGAGGAGTGTGAGGGCGACCGCTCGGTCGTTCGCCGCATCGCGCGGCGGCTTCTCCCGGGACCGGACCGTCAGCGTCCCCGTCACGGGCGGGGAACCTCGCGGTAGAAGGAAAACTCGTGATCCGGGGCGAGCTCCGGGTGCAGTATCGCGACCAGATCGGCCAGCACCAGGTCGGGACGGGTGACACCGCGTTCATAGAAGTCGTTTCCGCCCCGCGGCCCCATAGCCTTGTTCGCGGACCAGGTCCCGCCCTCGTGCATCGCCGACAGCGTCCCGTAGCGGGGGTCGTCGGCCAGTGCATCCGCTCCGGTGTCCCAGTCACTGGTCACCAACCAGATCGGCGCAGTTCCGGCCTGATTGAACACGGATTCGAAGTTCAGTTGAAGGCTGCCTGTGGCGTCGTCGTCCGCCCACGGGTAGGTGCCGCCGGCGTCGGCGATCAGCCTGCCGACGTAACTGCCGCCCGCGGGCATGTACCAGGTGCCCTCGTACATCTGCCCCGGCAACACATCGCGCGCCGGCGCTCCGGCTGCGGAGTCGACGACCTCCAGGTAGTCGGAGCGAATCCGTGTGTAGACCTCGTCGGCCTTCTTCTCCGACCCGGTCAACGCGGCCATCACCTTGAGCCATTCCGCACGTCCGAGAGGCGTGGACTCCAACCACTCCGCATTGGCTATCACCGGCACACCCGCGTCCCGGATCTTGCCGTAGACCGGCTCGTCGGTGCCCTGGGTCATGAGCACGTCGGGGGCTTCGGTGATGACCTTTTCCACGTTGATGGTCTGCCCGGGCGCGTATTCGACGACCTCGCCGGAGTCAATGCGTTCGATCGCCTCCGCCCCACTGACGTTCGCCGCGTTCGCGACCCCTGCCAGGACATCCATTCGTCCTAGATCCGCCAGCAGAGGCAGGTGGGTGGTGGACGCCGAATACAGGCTCTGAACGGGAACAGTGATCTGCGGCGCGCTC
The DNA here is from genome assembly GCF_000226215.1 of Dietzia alimentaria 72. Lineage (GTDB taxonomy): Bacteria > Actinomycetota > Actinomycetes > Mycobacteriales > Mycobacteriaceae > Dietzia > Dietzia alimentaria. The sequence continues at coordinate 18,838 of NZ_AGFF01000007.1, read as the reverse complement.
GCCAGGTCACCGGTGAGCTCCGGTGGCGGCGCACCACATTTGACCAGCACGTATGACTCACGGCTGGCGCCCGGGAACGGCTGCTCGACCGTCACCACCTGGTAACTCTCGTGGTAGTCGATACTTACGTTCTCAGCGTCCCGGATCGTTGACTTGTCCGGGAAGTAGTCGGTACCGGGCTGATAGTCCGTGATGCAGTCCTCGCCCGGCCCGGCCACGATGGCGGCCTCGTCGGTGGACGAGCATGCGGTCGTGGCCAGCGCCAGAATTACGAGCCCGGCAAGGGCTGAGGCTGGGCGGGTCAATGGTGAACGGGCAGAGGTGTGTCGGGTATGGCTCATCAAGGCTCCGTGATGGGAAGAAACGCGAATCGGGGACTGTGCGCGGCGAGCGGCACGCAGAAGCGGACCCGCCCGGAAGTCGGGCGGGTCAGAACTTCGGGTGGTGGCTACCCAGGTGGGTCGAGGACCCCTCGACGCGCGACCGTCTCACGGAGAATGGAAAACGAGGTACCCGACAACGGGGACACAGCGAACATGGTGGCGACGCCACCTCTCTCGGGGAAATCCGCCCCGGCTATGAGGACGCGATCACGGGAGTCTCCTGGCTCTCGGATCATCGCTCGCCTCGCCTTCCGGCACCGTCTGGGCCGTGGCTGATGAGGGTCGCTACCCGACTACAGTGGCGGGACCGCGCCGGATTCACACCGGCTTCCTCTTTCGTGATCGCCTTGCTCAGCGGATTATTGCACGCGTCAGGGCCGGGACATGTCCCCGGCCCTGACGTGGTCCGCGTTCAGTTGCGTTTCGATTCCGCGATGCTCACGACTTGCGGCTGACCGCGATTCCGCCGCCGACGAGCGCCACCACCACGAGTCCGCCGGCAATCCACCAGACGGGATTCACGCCCGAGTCCTCGTCGGACTCCGCAGCGGTCTGTTCCGCGTCGGCGTCCGTGGCTTCGCCCGATCCGGAAACGGTCGTCGCGCCGGACGAGGCGCCGGCGGACGCAGCGGCGGGCGAGGCGAACGTGACGGGCACCTCGGCCGTGTGGACGAAGCCGTTCCGGTGGTCGCCGAACAGCGTGACGGCACAGGGCGTCTCGTCGCAGTCCACGGGCTCGCCGGTCATGGTCTCGCCGGCCCGCGTGACGTGGAGGGTCGCGGTGAACGTGCCGTCCGGGTTGACCGGCACGGTGGCGCCCGGACTGTTGGACACCCATGCCGAGGCCGACCTGTCACTGGGTCCCCCAGCACAGTCCGGCCCGGTCGGACCACTGGTGCCGGCCACGCAGGTCGACAAATAGTAGCCGAGCTCGGGATCCACGCCCGAGCCCTCGACGGTGATCTCCTGGCCGTCGGTCAGCTCCGTGCTCTCCGAGAGCGTGAGCTGGACGTCGTCGCCCGGCGCCGCGGAGGCCACGGCCCCCGCGGCCAATCCGGGCCCCAGGACAAGGGCCCCGAGTGCGGCGACGGAGGCGGCGCGACGCGAGTGGCGGTGCAGGTACGAACGGTTCATCAGTACTCCCGACTCTTGGATTATTGTAGGTTAGGCTAACCTACAGCCACGAAGTCAACGAGAGCGGATCGGATCCCGGACACGGGTGCCCGCGGGACGGTTGACGGATACCGATCCGAGGAGAGACACCCTATGCAGACCACCATCGAGCCCGGTTTCGCCGCGCAGGTCAAAGCCGCCACCGACCCCGCACACCGCGATGCCGAGGGATCGCAGTTCATGTCCCGGCTGCTCGACGGGAAGCTGCCTCGCGAGGCCTACGTCGCACTCCTGAGCCAACAGTGGTTCATCTACAGCGCCCTCGAGGCCGGGGGCCGGAGTCTGGCAGCCGATCCCCTCGTCGCCCCGTTCCTGCACGACAGTCTGCTGCGCGAGAGTGCTCTCGAACAGGACCTCCAGTTCCACCTCGGCGCGGGCTGGCGCGAGCAGATCACCGCACTACCGGCCACCGAGCGGTACACGGCCCGCCTCCGCGAGGTGTCGGCGACGTGGCCCGCCGGCTTCGTGGCCCACCATTACCTGCGCTACCTCGGCGACCTGTCCGGCGGGCAGATCATCCGCCGGATCATGGAACGCACGTACGGCTTCGAGACTGACGGGGTGCGGTTCTACATCTTCGACCAGATCCCCAAGCCGAAGCCGTTCAAGGACGACTACCGCGCCGCGATGGACGCGCTCGCGCTGGACGACGACGAGAAGCTGCGGTTCATCGACGAGGTCAGTGACGCCTTCCGCTTCAACAGGGACGTCTTTAACGAGCTCGACGGCGAGGTCGCGCGGATGCGGGCTGACGGATGACCCCGGGGACCCGCTTTCGCGGCGTCGTCGACGCGGTGGCAGCGGTCGCCCTCCTACTCGCGGTCGGGATGGCGGCGACCGCGTGTGCGTCGACGACCCCGGAGCCGACGAGCGGTCCGGGACCCGCCACCGCGGTTCTGGACGATCTCGACCCGACACCGGTGGACGCCCCGCAGGCCCCCGCCCTACCTGTGACCGTCGAGTCCGCTGACGGCGTCCCCGTGACGATCACCGATACCAGCCGCATCGTGGCCGTGGACCAGAACGGCACCATCGGGGAGACGATCTTCGCTCTCGGCCTGGGCGACAACCTGGTGGGCCGGGACACCGCGACGAGTTTTCCGGCGGCAGCCGATATCCCCAACGTCACACCCGGCGGGCACTCGCTCAACGCGGAGGCGATCCTCGCCCTGTCCCCCACGGTGGTCCTCACCGACACCAGCATCGGACCCAGGGCGGTGCAGCTGCAGTTGCGCGAGGCGGGCATCCCGGTGGTGTTCCTCGATCCGGAACGGACCCTGGATGCCGTCGACGACCAGATCGAGGCGATCGCCGCGGCCCTCGGGGTCCCCGAGTCCGGGCGGGCGTTGGCCGAGCGCACACGATCGGAGATCGACCGGGCGATCGCGGACGTGCCCGAGTCGAACGATCCGCCCAGCATCGCGTTCCTCTACCAGCGCGGTTCGGCCGTGTCCCTGCTCGGGGGCCCCGGTTCCGGCGCCGACGAGCTGATCACCGCGATCGGCGGCGTCGACGCCGGCACCGCCTCCGGCCTGACCCAGGAGTACACACAGGTCACCAGCGAGGCACTCATCACGGCCGCCCCGGACGTGATCCTCATGATGACGGGCGGGCTCGACTCGGTCGACGGCGTGGACGGGCTGGTCACCCTGCCCGGGATCGCGCAGACACCGGCGGGCAAGAACCGTCGGGTACTGGACATGGATGACAGCGTGCTGCTCAGCTTCGGCCCCTCCACGGGCAGGGTCATCGAGGCGCTGGCCACCGCATACTACGGTTCGGACGGAGCATGACCACCACCGTCTCCGGTCGCGCCACCTCCGCCACGCGCGGCCAGCTCCGCCTTCCCGGCCGGTGGGTGCTGGGCGGCGGCCTCGTCCTGCTGGCCGTCCTCGCCGTGATCGCCGCGGGGCTCGGCCAGGTCCCCGTGTCGCCGGCCGAGGTGCTCGGCTCCCTCACCCATCACCTCGGAGTGGGGGTCGGGCCGATGCCCGCCCACGAGCAGGGCGATGCCGCGCTCTGGCAGGTGCGCTTCCCCCGCGTGGTCATGGCCATGCTGGTCGGGGCCAGTCTCGGATGCGCGGGAGCCGTCCTGCAGGGCGTCTTTGCCAACCCGCTCGCCGAGGCCGGTGTGATCGGGGTGTCCGGCGGGGCCGCGGTCGCGGCCGCGTCGATGATCCTGCTGGGCGGGGTCTTCTCGACCAACTGGATGGTGGCGGGCGCGGCCTTCCTCGGCGGTCTGGGCACCACGATCATCGTCTACGCTCTCGCCAGGTCCGAGGGCCGCACCGAGGTGGTGACGGTCATCCTCACCGGGGTCGCCGTCAACGCCCTCGCGGGCGGGCTCCTGGCCTACCTGGTCTTTGCCGCCTCCCCCGCGGCCCGCGAGCAGATCGTGTTCTGGCAGCTCGGATCGCTGGGCGGTGCCACCTGGTCGACGGTCGCCGTGGTGGCCCCGCTCGCGCTGATCGGTGTGGTCGGCGCGCGTCTGCTGGCCCCGAAACTCGACCTCCTCGCGCTCGGCGAGAGTCCGGCCCGCCATCTCGGGGTCGACATCGAGAGCGCGCGTTGGCGCGCCATCGCGATCGTGGGCGTCCTGGTCGCGGCCGGTGTGGCGTTCACCGGGATCATCGCGTTCGTCGGGCTCATCGTCCCGCACGCGCTGCGCATGATCGTCGGTCCCGGGCACAGTCTGCTCGTACCGGCCAGCACCATCGGCGGCGCCGTGGTCCTGCTGGCCGCCGACGTCGGTGCCCGGACGCTCTTGGCCAACGCCGACCTGCCCCTGGGCATGCTCACCTCGATCGTCGGCGGCCCCGTCTTCTTCTGGTTATTGCTCCGGACCCGCCGCACCCAGGGCGGGTGGGCATGATGCGAATCCCCCGCCTCGGACGCGGCGCCGCGGGCCCCCCACCGTCCACTCCGGTGCCGGGCGAGGCCACCCTGCGCGCACAACGCCTGGACGTCATGCGGGACCACACTCCCGTGTTGGAGGGGGTATCGATCGACGTGGTCGCCGGGGAGGTGCTGGCCCTGGTGGGGCCCAACGGCGCCGGCAAGTCGACGCTGCTCTCCGCGCTCGCGGGGGACCTCACCCCACACGCCGGATCCATCGAGCTCGACGGGCGCCCAGTAGACGCCTGGTCCACCACCGATATGTCACGGCGGCGGGCGGTCCTGCCCCAGCAGCACCGGCTGGGATTCGGTTTCACGGTGTCCGAAGTGGTCCGGATGGGTCGCGCGCCGTGGGCGCGGACCGACCGGTGTCACGACGACGACGCCGCGATCGCTCGCGCCATGCGGACCTGCGATGTCGAGGAGTTCGCGCAGCGTTCCTTCGCGACGCTCTCCGGGGGCGAGCAGGCCCGCGTGGCCCTGGCCCGGGTCCTCGCCCAGGAGACGACGACGCTCATGCTCGACGAGCCCACCGCCGCGCTGGATCTCCAGCACCAGGAGACGGTGATGCGGATCGCCTCCGCCCGCGCGGCCGCGGGGGCCGGGGTCGTGGTGGTGTTGCACGATCTCGGCCTGGCAGCCGCGTACTCGGACAGGGTCGCCGTGCTCAGCGGCGGAAGGATCATCGCGTGCGGTCGACCGGACGACATCCTGACCGCCGCCCTGCTGTCCGAGGTCTACCGCCACCCGGTCGAGGTGATCCGCCACCCGGAGACCGGGCGCCAACTCATCCTCCCCCACCGAGCGGCCTCCCACTTTGACTCGGCGGTATCAGCCGTGCCAACCGTCTCAGCAGCGACGGCCGGAGACCAGAAATGAGAATCATGAGAACACCCACTGTGAGCACAGCGCGGGCCGTGGCCTCGTCACTCGTCGCCATCGTCGCCCTGGCGGTGACCGGTGCGGCAGCCGCCCCGACCGTCGCCGCCCTCCCGGCAATCGCGCCCGGGTCGCTCGACGCGCCCGCCCCCGCGCCCGCCGCCGAGCATTCGATCACGGTGTTCGGCGCCGACGGGGCCACCCCGCTGGGGCAGGCGCCCGTCCACGAGGGCGACGTCGTCGTCGTCAAAGGCTCGGGCTTCGACCCGTCGGCCAACACCAACGGACTCCCGCTCCCCGTCCCGCCCGGCGTCCCCCACGGCACGTTCGTGACGTTCGGCGCCTTCGCCCCGGAATGGAAGCCGTCAGTGGACGCCCCCGCCGAGGCGCGGGTGGGCCAGCAGCGCTCGGCCACCGCCTGGGTGATGTCCGAGAACGCGCTGAACCGCGTGCCGGACTCCCCCTTCGACCTCCGCCGCACCATTCGTCAACAGTGGGTCCCGCTCGCCGACGACGGGTCCTTCACCGCGACCCTCACGGTGAAGAAGCCCTCCACCACGGCTCCCGGCGCCCAATACGGCATCTACACCTACGCCGCTGCCGGCGCGGTCAACGCGGCGGAAGAGTTCTTTGTCCCCGTGAACTTCGATCCGACCCCCGGCCCCAACGCGCCGAAGCCGGTCGTGGAGGACCTCGTGTGGGGTGTCGCGCCCGGGTACACCGATCTGGTCACGGATACCCTGCAGGGCGGCGTCACCGGGACCGACGGCGCCGGAGTGCGCCCTGACGGCCAGCTGACGTTCGAGTCCGACGGCGCCGACATCGACCCGGCCACCGGTCACGGTGTGGTGCGGTACTCGGGCACAGTGGTGTCGTTCACCCGCTTCCACCTCGCCGAGATCGCGCTGCGTGACCCGTGGATCGAGTTCACCCCGGAGGGAACTTTCCTCTCCGCGGAGACATCCACCGGTAACACCGTCGGTACCGATCACATGTCGCGGACCCGACTCGCGGACCTCGATCTGGGCGCCGACGGCTCACGCTCGTCCTTCGGGGCCGTCACCGGTAGATTCCTGCTGCCGCTGGGCCAGCCCAGCGTGTTGCTGCCGTACTCCGGTCAGCAGATCGCCCCGGTGGACTTCTCCTACTGAGCTGCCGCGGTCAGTGCTCGGGTTCGCTCTCGTGCGGGATGACGACGACGGGGCATCGGCTGTGCGCGATCACGTGCTGGCTCACCGAGCCCAGCAACAAGCCGGCAAAACCGCCACGACCACGGCTGCCCACGACCATCAGCCGGGCACCCTCCGATGCCCTGACGAGCGCCTCGGCAGGATGCCCGGCCAGCACCCGCTCTTCCAGCTCCGCGAACTCCCCCAGCGCTTCCCGAACGGTCTCGCCCAGCATCTTGCGGCGGTCCGCCTCCAGGTCGGTGGTGTCCTCCCAGCCGGCCATGCCCAGGGGACCCCAGAGCGAGGGGCGATCGAAAACGGCCAGGACCTGGATCCGCGCGCCGTTATCCCGGGCGTACTCGGCCGCCCACTGCAGCGCTCGCACCGAGTCGCTCGATCCGTCCACACCGACGATGACTGGTTGTGCATCCATAACCGATACCCACTTCCATTTCACGGAGAGCGGCGATCAGAGCGACAGCCGCATCCCGACTGCACTGTCACCGTAACCCAGCGCCCACGGCGTCGCGCGGTTCCGACGACGGCCGGGCGCACCGTCGCGCCCGTGCGCTACGACTCGACGGGGCGGGCGCCGGTCGACCGGGCGGGACCACGCTCCCTCGAGTTGACGAACTCCGCGATGAGCGGGAAGAGCAGGACAGTGACTGCACCGGCGGCCACGAGAACCGAGGAGATCTCCTGGGTCAGCAAGCCGTTGGAGACCGCGACGTCGGTGACGGCGACGATGATCGGCAGGCCGGTGGCCGCATAGAGGCCGACCCGCACGCGTTCGCGCGACGTGGTCAGTTCGGGGGTCACGCGCGCCACCGTCTCACCGAGCCAGACTCCCCCGCCGCGGAGAACGGCCATGCTCCCCACGACGGCAAGCAGGAGCCAGGGTGCGTTGGCGACCGCGCGGGGATCGATGGCCATCCCCGACACCACAAAGAAGACGGGGATGAACAGCGTGTACCCGACGGTCTCCAACTGATCGAGGAGCAACCCGGGTAGTTTCCGCTCGCTGGACTCTCCGGGTTCGCGGTGACGGTTCTCGAGGTTGTCGACCAGGTGCCGGAGGATGAGCCCTGCCGCGAACGCCCCGAGCACAACGTCTAGTCCGAAGACCGTCGCCACCACCATCATGGATGCCAGCAACAACATCACCGTGCGCATGCCCAGTTGGCCGGTCGAGGTGGCGCCCCTGTCGAGTGCCCGCGCCAGGCCGGGGAGTCGTAGCACCCGGGCCGGCACCGCCGTGATGAACAACGCGGCGACCACGAACAGCCCCACAGCCACGAGCGAAGACCCGATACTGCGAGTTCCGAGCAGTACGGCCATGACCAGGACAGGACCCAGTTCTCCGACAGCCCCGTGGGTGAGGACCGCTCGCCCCACGGGAGTGTCGTCGTGTCCGTTGCCCTTGAGGATCGGCAGCAGTGTCCCGATCGCCGTCGAGGTCAACAGGAGCCCGATCACCACCGCCGTCTCCCAGCGCCCCGACACCAGCCACCCCACCCCAGCCGCGAGGGTGACGCTGATCAGCCAGGTCCCTCCCGCCCGCCGACCGCTGCGACCGGTCATCGACGAGACCTCGAGCTCGAAGCCGGCCAGCAGGAACAGCATGCCCAGGCCGAGTTCCGACAGCATCGCCACGCCGCCGGCCTCGACAGCGAGCCCGAGCCCGTGCGGCCCGATCGCCATCCCCCCGACCAGCAGCATGACCACGCCGGGGATCACCGAGCGCGTGTACCCGGACAGCACAGGAGCCGCCCACGCCGCCAACACGATCCAGAACAACGAGACGAGCTCGTCAGCGGACGCAGCCGACTCCACGGCCAGGACAGTGCTCGTCATGGTGTCCCTCTCGGTGAGTGATGGGATGAAGCGTAATGGCCTCCGCAGTCACGACACCCCGCCCGCCCCGTCACATGTGACGCAGGAATGACAGCACCGATCCCACCACGACGCTCCCTGCGAGGAACGCCACGAAGAGTCGGTGGAACCACAGCCATATCACCGGCCCGCCGGAGCCGCGAACGGCGAGTAGGAACAGTATGAGGCCCGCGACCAGGACTGCGCCGCCCGCGACCACGGCGAGCGGGGATTCGACCAGGGTGCCAACGACGACGGCGAGGCTGCCGGCGGTGAACGCGAGAACCTGCCGCCATCGCACCGCGATGGTCGGCACCTTTCTCGCGAGCACGGCCTGCCCCACCCCGAGTCCGATCTGGGCCACGCCCATCACAAGGACCAGGTAGGCCGCCACCCAGGAGCCCTCGTCGAATCCCAGCGGGCGGGTCACGGCGGCCACCAGGCCGCCCGCGATCACCGCGGTCCCGCCCAGAGCTACGAAGGGGATGACGGACCGCATCCGGACCATGATCTCGTCGGTCGTCCCGGGCTCGTGCGACGTGAGTGCGCTCATGACCCGAGGCTACTCAGGCGCGCACCCTGGACCGGGACGGAGTTGACTTGCCACCACAGGGTGGCCACCAGCACCTCTAGCGGCGGCCGAACGTCTCCCTCTTGACGAACCCCCACGCGGCGGTCCCGAGGAAAAGGATGATCCCGATGACGGCGAGCCAGACGAGACCCTTGACGACGAATCCGATGATGCTGAGGATGAGCCAAATCGCGAGCAGGGCGATGATGAGTTGCGGCATATTCGCGAAGCTACCACCCGTCGTCAGTCCACCGCGCGGTGAATGAACCCGCGCAGCCCCAGGAACAGGAATACCGAGGTCGACACGGCCAGACCGAGGGCGATCCATCCCGCGCCCAGATGGGGAGAGTCGGTCAATGCGGCGCGCATCCCCTCGGAGACGTAGGTGAGAGGGTTGAACAACGTCAGCACCTGGAACCAGCGCAACGAGTCGAGCAACTGCCAGGGGTAGAACGTAGCGCCGGTGAAGATCAGAGGGGTCAGCGCGACCGCAAAGATGATGTTGATGCGGTTCGGCGGCACCATCGTCCCCAGGACCAGTCCGATGGACGCTCCCGCGAAGCCTCCGACGACCAGCAGGAGGGCGAACATCCCCCAGTGGGCCCCGCCGGTCTGAAGCCCGTTCGGCAGGATCAGTGCACCCAGCGGCAGGATCAACACCGCCGCGATGAGGGATCTGCCCGTGGCAAACACCAACTTCTCCACCCCGACCATCAGCGGGGAGACGGGAGCCATCAACCGGTCCTCGATCTCCTTCGTATAGGAGAACTCGATCACCAGTGGCAACGCGACGTTCTGCAGTGCTGTGAGCACGAGCGTCAGCGCGATGATGCCCGGGAGGAGTTGAGTCGCATAGCTCTCGTCAGCCGCACCGATTTTCGGCAGGACCAGGCCAAAGACGAACAGGAACGCCAGCGGCTGCATCAGCGACTGGGCGAGGAAGCCGCCGAGTTCGTGTCGGAGCGTGTTCCAGATGTCGCGCTGCAACAGACCCAGGAACGCGCGCGGGCCGGTAGCGCGCGCCAACGTGGGATCAAAAGCTGTCCGGGCGTCGGCGGGGTTCATGTGGGGTTGGCTCATCGCAGTTCCCGTCCGGTCAGGTGTACGAACACGTCCTCGAGGCTGCCCTCGAGCCGGTGGACATCCCGGACCACTGCGCCACGCTGTTCGGCGACAGTGATCACCTCGCCCAGTCGGCTATCGCCATAACACCGCACCCGCCACTGTCCCTCGTCGATTTCCGTCGACTCGGTATTGCCCAGCTCGGACAGCAGCGGCGCCGGGTCATCCCGGGAGTCCATCGTGAGCTCGATTCCCCGCCCACCCGGCAGCAGGTCACGCAGACCCGCTGGGGTGTCCAGGGCGATCCGCTCACCGTGGTCCACGATCGCGATCCGCTCACACAGGCGATCCGCCTCCGCCATGTCGTGCGTGGTCAGCACGATCGTGGTGCCGGAGCGGTGCAGCTCGGTGACGCGGTCCCACAAGAACAGACGCGACTGGGGATCCAGACCCGTTGTCGGTTCGTCGAGGAACAACAGCGGGGGATGGTGCATCAACGCCCGGGCGATGAGCAGTCGTTGCGCCATCCCGCCCGAGAAGTTCTCCACCTGCTCGCCCGCCCGGTCCGCGAGCCCGAACTGCTCCAGCAGCTCGCGGGAGCGTCGCCGCCGCTCCCCCAGCCGCATCCCGAAGTACGCACCGTGGAAAGTAAGGTTCTCCAACGCCGTCAGCGAACGGTCGAGGTTGCTCTGCTGCGGCATCACGGCGATCCGCCGTTTCACCGCCTGGGGCTCGGCCACCACATCGATCCCGTCGATCCGGGCAGTGCCGGACGTCGGCTTGACCCGTGTGGTGAGAATGCCCAGCGTCGTGGTTTTTCCGGCACCGTTGGGCCCGAGAAGTCCGAAGAGCTCGCCACGTCGGACGGTGAAGTTCACGCCCTTGAGTGCGATGGTCCCCCGCCGGCCGTACTGCTTACGCAGGTCGCGCACCTCGATCATCGGGTCGTCGTCCATCTCCTCCGCGCCGGTGTCCGCGGGCCTGGTGTCCGGATGCGCTTTCACACAATTTTCCGATCAGCTGAAGGGTCGGCCGCCTCGGGAGGCTCGCCGTTGATCTCGACCAGTTCCCACTGCTTGACCGGCCCCGGGGCGTGGGCCTTGCACATCGTGAAGATGGGGTCGGAGTACGTCTCGCGGAGTAGCACCCGTACCGGCCCACTCGGCCCCTCGAGGGTCACCTCGACGTGGCCGTCGGTGTCGACGACGTCCAGTGGCGCGAAGGCGTCGATGCGGTCGTCGGCGATCATCGCGCGGGCATGATGCTGGGCGCTCTGCACCTCCGCCGGGTAGCTGCTGCGGCCGCGCAGATAGCGATCGTCCACCCGGCCCTCGATATAACGGGTGACGATGTCGGCCGGATCCTCCGCCTGGTCCACGCGACCGTAGAACAGGCCGTGCGGCAGGAGGAGCATCGTCGCGGCGAATCGGTCCCCGCCCAGGTGCGAACACTCCCAGGTCGCTTCCGGGTGCCGCTCGGCTATCCGTGCCGCCGCGCCTCGCCCGCGTACAGCGCAGCACTGATCGTGCTTGCCGTGCGTGCACACCGCGACCAGTGGTTCCTCTGCCGGGGTGCCGGCGGTGCCGTCGAGGGGGATCTCGGCGTAGCCGACGGGTCCGTCGACCTCGCCCCACCGCAGCGACTCGTGCCCGGGCCTGGAATCCGCCAGGGCCCACCGCCAGCGCCGATGCTGCGGGCGTCGTCCGGGCCGACGGATCGCCGCGATCCGAACGTCGGCCTCTTGCGCGCGCCCGGCGATCTCGCGGCCCAGCTCCGGGGAGAGAAGAGCGGGCGAGTCGAGCAGTGCCGAGTGCCCCCACGGGCCGGCCAGTTCGACCATGAGCCACCGCACCCCGCGAGAGCCAGAGCCCTCCAGCGGATCACCACGGCGCAGCGCGGAGACGCTGCACGGCTCCCATCCGGCAGGCCGGTTCACAGCGCCACCAGGACCGCTTCCCGGAGCAGCCTCTTCACCACGACGAGTCCGTCGGCTGCATCGAGACCGGGTAGCGCACCCGCGGTCACCGGGGCCCCGTCCAGCAGAGACTGGAGCGCGGGGCCGCACACCGCGGGAAAACTGAGGGTCTTGGTGGGCAGCGTCAATCGCACGGCCCCCGCGTCGGAGTGAATCGAGCCGTGGAGTCCCTCTCGCCACCGCACCTGCGTGTCGGAGTCCAGCGTGGCGACGGTGTCGAGCGTGGCGAGCGGGCGCACCGCCGCGGGGCGCGTCAGGTCCTGATACTGGCGCGCGAGTTCGGCTCCCGCGCGGACGCTGAGCTCGTCCTGATGGTCCGACAGCAGCCGCACCACCGTCTCCACGACCTCGCGAGTGCGCTCCCGGGTTCGGTCGCCATCGGTCGGGGCGAGCCCCAGCGGCAGCGACGCGCGCAACTCTTCCTGGGACGCCAGCGCCTCGAGCGCGGCCCGGGCCACATCATGGCCGGTGAACGGTGCCACACCCACGGTGAGGTGGATCGAGGTCTTGCCCTGCGCCTCTGCCGAGTGGACCCAGCCGCGGGGGAGGTAGAGGCAGTCCCCCGGTTCGAGTACCGCGTCGATGACCGGCTCAGAGGCCGCCCGGGCGGCTATGGCCTCGCGGTGATCCGTCCACGGCTGGTCGGATAGCGGATGGCGGTGGACGGGCTCGTGTACGCGCCACCGCTTGGTACCGGCCACCTGGAGCACAAAGACGTCATGGGCGTCGTAGTGCGGATCGAAGCCGCGGTTGGCCGGCGGAGTGATGTACGCGTTGGTCTGCACCGGGTGGCCGACGTCCGAAGTCATGCCCCGCACGAAATTGATGATCGGTGGCCACAACCGGTGCAGCCCCTGCAGAACGATCGTCGCCCCGGCGGCGAACTGCGTGAGCACGCCGTCGGGGTCGATCTGGTCCGGCATCTGCGCGCCGAATCCGCCGGCGCGGGTGAAACACGCCCGGTCCACGAGAGTGCCCTCCCGCGCCATCCGAACGAAGGGTGTGCGTACCCCCCGTTCGGCGATGATCTCGTCGACCATCTCCGATGACAGCAGGTCAGAGAAGTCGCGCGGCAGTTCTTCTGACCGGGTCAGCAGGGGCCGGCGACCCCAGTAGTCACGGGCGAATTCATCCCGCCCGCATGCGACGCACCGCTCCAGCACTGTTGATCAGGCCGTGCCGTCGGCGCCGCCGTCGTGACCGTCCGGGTTCGAGCCGCCGTCAGCGGTGCCCTCGCCCGCCGAACCATCCGCGCCACCGTCGTGACCGTCCGGGTTCGAGCCGCCGTCAGCGGTGCCCTCACCGGCCGAGCCGTCCGCGCCGCCGTCGTGACCGTGGGGGTTGGAGCCGCCGTCAGCGACACCCTCGCCGCCCTGTGCGCCGGCAGTCGTGATGTCGTCGTCGTTGATAGCCATCTGCAATCCTCTCGTCGGTGCAGGCACCCGCCTGCACGGCAATCGTGCGGTGTCACCATGCGCCCGGAACGTGAGCCCGGCCACTATGGGGCTTACCGGTTCCACTATGCCACTGAATCGAGGTGCGGGACGGCCGTCGGCGTTCCGGCCTCAACCCTCCGAATCGGCAGTGCTGCGGACGAGGATGAACGCGGTGCCCGCACTCAGCAACGCCAGCCCGGCGCCGGCCCACGCCGCGTAGCCGAAGCCCGCTAGGAGGTCGTCAGCCGAGCCGATGAGCACGAGCCCGAGGAACGCGGTAGCCACCAGGCCGCCTATCCGCGACAGCGCGTTGTTCACCCCGGAAGCGACCCCGGTGTACCGCGGTCCGACGCTGTTGAGCACCGCGGTCGTCAACGGCGCCACCGAGGTGGCCATTCCCAGCGCCAGGACGACGAGCCCGGGAAAGATGTGGAGCCAGTAGTTCACGCCCGCTGACGGCATTGCCGACAACAGGAGGAATCCGACCGCGACGAGGCACGAGCCGACGGTGAGCAACGTCCGCGTACTGGCGTACTGGGAGACCGTCCCGCCGACGAAACGCGACAGCACGAGCATGATCAGCGGGAACGGCAGGATCGCGCTTCCTGCGGCGGTCGCGGTGTAGTCGAGCTCGGAGATCAGTACGTACGGCAGCAGGACCATGAGCCCGCCGAGGGCCGCGTAGAGGAAAAAGGTCAGGACCGACAGTCCGGCGAAAGTCCGGTCGGTGAACAGCACCAGCGGGGTCATGGCCGCGTCACCGAGGCGGTGCTCCACCACCACGAACCCCACGAGAAGCAGCACTCCCGCAACCAGCGCCCCCACCACCAGGGCCGTCAGCCCACGGTCCGGGAGAGCGATCAATCCCCAGATCAACGCGAACAGGCCCGCCCCCGACAGGGCCGCGCCGGTCCAGTCGAGGGGCGCGGTCTCGTCCGAGCTGGCCCGGCTCTCGCGCACGGACCGGTGCGAGACACCCCAGGCGACCAACGCTAGCGGAACCATCAGCGCGAACGCCCACCGCCAGCCGGCAAAATCGACGATCACCCCGCCGAGGACCGGAGCCACCGCCCCCGCGGCTGCCCCGGCGGCCGCCCAGGTCCCGATCGCGGCACCCCGCTCGCGTCCTGAGAAGCCATCGGCGAGGATTGCCAGTGACGTCGGCGCGATCATCGCCGCTCCCACGCCCTCGAGCGCCCGACCCGCGAGAAGGACTGGAGAACTCCACGCCACGGCACACAACACGCAGGCCGCGGCAAAAATCAGAAGCCCGGCCTGGAAGATCCGCTTCCGGCCGTGATGATCTCCCAGTGCACCGCCGATGAGCACGAGGGCGCCGAGCGGCAGCAGGTACGCGTTGACGACCCACTGGACCCCGGTCGCTCCCGCGCCGAACTCCTGCTGGATCTGGGGAAGAGCGACGTTGATGATCGATCCGACGATGAACGCCAGACTGGAACCGAGGATCGTGGCCAGCAGGGTTCCACGCTTGTCCTGGCAGTCCGTCTGCTCCGTCGGGGCACTGATGGCGCCCGCCGCGCAGGGGAGGGGCAGAGTATTGCTCACGTGAACCGCCGCGTTGTCGTCGTCGTTGTCGTCGTCAAGAACCACAACGACAACGACGTGAACCGACTCGCTCGCTTCGCGACACTCACCACGGCAGCATAGCGTGATCTACGTCACTCCCGCGTCGCGCCTTTCCGCGGCGACTACCTGCTCGGCTATCGAGCTACTTCACCAAAAGTTCAGCGATCTGGATGGTGTTGAGCGCGGCACCCTTGCGCAGGTTGTCCCCCGCCACCATGAGATTGAGTCCCTTGTTACCGGCGATGGACTGGTCCTGCCGGATGCGCCCCACCAACGATTCGTCGATGCCCGCGGCGTCCAGCGGGGTCGGCACGTCCACCAACTTGACCCCCTGAGCGGAGGCCAGCACCTCCCGCGCCTGCTCCGGCGTGATGTCCCGCTCGAACTCGGCATTGATGCTCAGCGTGTGTCCGGTGAAAACGGGCACACGCACACAGGTGCCGGCCACGAGCAGTTCGGGCAGGTCGAGAATCTTGCGCGACTCGTTGCGCAGCTTCTGCTCCTCGTCCGTCTCCTCGGAACCGTCTTCCACGATCGCACCCGCCATCGGCAGCACGTTGAACGCGATCGGCGCCACGTACGGGCTCGTGTCCTCCACATTGAGCGCCGAGCCGTCGTGCACCAGCTCGTGACCGGCACCGATGTTGTTCGTGATCTGGGCGTTCAACGCGTCCACGCCCTGCAGTCCGGAGCCCGACACCGCCTGGTAGGTCGACACGATCAGCCGCTTGAGGCCCGCAGCCTCGTGGAGTGCCTTGAGAGCGGGCATCGCCGCCATGGTCGTGCAGTTGGGGTTGGCGATAATCCCCTTGGGCGGGTTCTGCGTCGCCTCGGGGTTGACCTCGGAGACCACCAGCGGAACGTCGGGGTCCTTGCGCCAGGCGGAGGAGTTGTCGACGACGACGGCGCCGGCCGCCGCAAACCTGGGCGCCTGCTCCTTGGACATGGTGCCGCCCGCCGAGAAGAGCGCGATATCGATGCCCTTGAGCTCCTCGTCGCTGGTCGCGGCGGTGTCCTCGACCACGATGTCCTCGCCCCGGAACTCCAGCGTGGTGCCCGCCGAGCGGGCGGACGCGAAGAACCTGACCTTGTCGGCCGGGAACTCCCGCTCCTCCAGCAGGGCACGCAACACGCGCCCCACCTGGCCCGTGGCTCCGACTACGGCGACAGTGGTCATCGACAACGTCAACTCCTGAAAATCATTCGCTGTGGCGGGTCGCGGACGGGTTCTCCGCCCTGCGCTCGACCTACCGACGAGCCCCCATCCTACCGACCCCGCGCGAGCACCCGCGGCAACGGTGGTGCGCCTACTCGTCGGCCATGACCTCGTCGCACTCGAGCCGACCGTTCGGATACTCGATGGCAACCGACTCGCCCTCGAGCACCAACTGCGTGATGACCCGGCACTCGGACCACGCGGCCAACGGGGATTCCGCGTCTCCGTCCATGGCCACGACCATCGTGTCGCCCTCCCAGGTGACCGAGGCGTTGTCGCTGCCGTACGTCGCCTCGATGGTCTCGTTGATCGAGTCGCGCCCCAGCCCGAACTCGTAGTCGCCCTGGCCGGCGTCGATCGTCGTGCCCGGCTTGTCTGTCTGCTCTTCCACCGCCACGCGGTCCGCTTGTCCGTCCGCCCCATCGCCCGTCCGGGGCCCGTCCGCGGTCTCCGCGCCCGCCGTTGTGTCGGCGGGGCCCACATCCCGGGGTTCGGAATCCGGCCCGCACGCTGCGGTGCCTAATGCCAAGACCGCGGCGACGGCCATCAGTCCGGCCCGGGTCAGAGAGGTACGCATGACTGCTCCTAGATCGAGAAATACCACCATACGCAGGAACGATGCGAATGTTAAGTCTTTTCACATTTTCCTGTCTATGGTTAGGCCACCCGGTCCCATCCGGTCCCGCGAAAGGGCCAACACCATGACGACGACACCCTCAGCCTCCGGACTACCCAATTCAGTCAACTCGTGGAGCCGAATCCTCGGAATATCGCTCCGGCCGTGGTCCGGGCACTCGCCCGCCTCACTTCTCATCCGTGGCGTCATACAGATCGCGATCAGCGGGTTCTTCCTCTGGCTGGCGTTCCGGGTGGCGACCGACAGCGACCTCTCCCAATACACCGCCGAGATCGCGTCGATCCGGCTGATCGCCACGCTCATCGCGGTGGCCGCGACCGGCGGCGCAGTACTCGGCCTCCTGAGGATTATCGTGGGCCTCGTGGACCTGCTGACCTCGTCGGAGGTCTCGGGCACGGTGGTCGACGTCCGCGACCGCAGGACCCTCGACTTTCTGCCCCATGCGGTACTGGCGCTGATCTATGCCCGCGATCCCGGGCGGATAGACCGCCGGCGCCACCGCACCGAACTCGTCCTGAGAACCGACGCGGGGGTGCGTCAGTGGACCGTCCGTCGGCATCGCGCGTTCCAGGACGTCCGCCCGGGCACCGTGGTTCGCCTGACGGTGACCCCGCTGGCCGGCCACGTCTCGCGGATCACGCCCCTGCCCCGCTGACCGTCCGGCCCGCGGCGTGCGGCCCCGTCACTCCTCGTCCACCCCACCCACCCGCCCGCTCCTCGTCCACCCCACCCGCCGCGAAGAGGATTCTGACTGCATCGCCCGAGTGCAATTGCACTAAATCCTCTCCGCGGCGTTTATGCACAGCCGCTGGAATCTCCACAGCCCGACCCCGAGAGCCGTCAATCTGCGGGTTCCGCGTAACCCAGCGCGCGATAGTTCGCTTTCATGAAGCAGAAGCACAAGGACATTCCGATTCGGACGCGCGATCTCAGACAGCACACGGGCAGCAGACTCACCGGTCGCGGCTTTCGTCGCTTGCACCACGGTCTCTGGTTCCGAGACTCGGTCTCGATAGACATCTGGGCACGCGCGGAGGCACTCATGGAGCTCTATCCGGGTTCGGTCATCACCGGATGGCACGCGGCTCTGATCTACGGGCACCGTTTCGGTCCGCTCGAGGTACTGGACGAAGTCTCGTCCCCGGAACGCCGGATCGAGCGACCCGGAATTCTCGGGAGGCAGTATCGGATCCCGAGAGAGCACATTGACATGTTGCGCTCCGGCCGACCGCACGACATCAGAATCGCCAGTCCCGAGTGGTGCCTATTCGACATCGCGCGACATGAACCGCGAGTCGAAGCGATCTGCGCGCTGGACGCCTCGACCACCATGGGCCCTCTGGCTATCGAGCGACTGCGTCCGATGGTCGAATCCCTTCACGGCGTTCGCGGACGACGGATTGTCCTCGACCGTCTCGACGAGGTGGATACGGATTCCGAATCCCCGTGGGAAACGCGGACGCGACTATTCTTAATCGAGAATGACCTCACCGGTTTCGTCCTGCAGTACACACCGCGCGATACCCCCTACCGGCTCGATATAGCGTGGCCCGAATTCAAGGTGGCGGTCGAATACGACGGCGCCGACCATCGAACCAAGACGCAACAGGCCAACGACGAGCTCAGACGGAATCGACTTCGGGCCGCCGGTTGGTACATCGAAGTGGTCACGGCGACGGCGCTCTCGCGCACTCCCTCGGAGATCCTGTTCCACGTCCGGTCCGCCCTACGCGCGCGCGGCGCCGCCCTCCCCGGACTCTAGGCACGGCACCCGCCCCTCCCGTAACACCAATCACGCGCCCGAGGCAAGAGGCGCGATCCCCCGAGGCTTTCGGCGTCGCGAAGAGGATTTCGTGCAATCGCACTCGGCCGATGCAGTCGAAATCCTCTCCGCGGCGGGGCGGGGCGAGGCGGCGGGCGGCGCGGCGCGGCGCGGCGCGGCGGGGCGTGGCGCGAGGGCGGGGCGGGGCGGGGCGCGGCGCG
>NZ_AGFF01000008.1 GCF_000226215.1 Dietzia alimentaria 72 | reverse complement strand
CGCATCGGGTGCGGTAGTGGAGTTCACCCGCACCGGCCGATCCGCCCTTAACGCCCTGCAGTCCATGCTCGCCGCAAGCCACGGGGCCAACCTGGAACAGATCGATCCCCGCATCGGCGCCGCAGACAATGCCCACGCAGCCGGAAGATACCGGCCCAGCGCCCACCTAGCCCGCCGCATCCGACTCCGCGACGGCACCTGCCGCCACCCCGGCTGCCACGTCCCAGCCGCGGACTGCGATCTGGACCACATACGCCCCTTCAACCACACCAACCCCGCACAAGGCGGCCGCACCATCGAGGCGAACCTCATGTGCCTATGCCGGCGCCACCACCGATTCAAAACCTTCTCCGACTGGACCTACCACCTCGACCCCGACGGCACCCTGACCCTCACCACACCCGACGGCGCAACCATGCGCACCCGGCCCGCCGGCCCACTCGGTACCTACCGGCGCGAGAACGCCCGCACCGAAGCACACAACTGGAACACCCAACAACGCCGAAACCCCGACCCGGCCACCACCGGCGGTGAGCAACCCCGCACCGAACCGGCCTACTCCACCCGCCGCGCCGCACGCCTAGCCGCCGAACGCGCCCGCACCACTGCCAACCCCACACGCTCGACAAGCAGCACCGGCACCGGCCCAGGACGCACCCGCCCACCCCAACCCGGCCGCTGGTGGCAACGCACCACACCCACCCACAGCCACATCGAAACCGGCATCCGCACACTCCTCAAACACGACACCGACCCCCCACCGTTCTAGCTAGCGTCCAGCGGCCCAGGTCCAGAATGTGGCTGCTCAACTGTTTTTCGAGTCGCGTCCGTCCGCGAGCAAGATGCGGGATGGTGGATTCATGACCCCGATCCCGTTGAGCCCTTCCGAACACTCTCTGGCGGATGTGATGCCGTCCGTTGCGGCATCGATGGGCGTCGGGCTCCGCAATCCGCTGAGCTTGGAACCAGCCGGCGACACCGTGCTGGTTTTGGTCGACGGATTGGGGGCTGAGCTCATTCGCCAGTACGCAGACCATGCACCGTCCCTGGCCGCCATGACCACCCGCATGATCTCGGCTGGGTTCCCCGCCACCACGGCCACCAGTCTGACGAGCCTCGCGGTGGGAGCACCCTGCTCAAGGCACGGGATCGTGGGTTACAGCTTTCGCATCAACGACGCCGACGGCCCGCACACCTCGTTCAACCCGCTCCGATGGACGCTCGAATCTGCCGGTGGCCCCTCTGCTTTGGACCGGTTTCCGCCGCGTGCGGTGCAGCAGCAACCAAGCGTGCTTGAGCTCCTCGCCGCCGAGGGGGTCGACGTCAACTACGTCATGCGTGAGGACTTCCGCGAATCCGGCCTCACCCGCGCGGCATTCCGTGCCGACGGCAACTACGTGCCCGCAAACACACTCGCCGAGATAGCTCAAGGCGTCCTCGCGATCGTTGGTGCGCCGTCACCACGCCGGCGCTTTGTCTACGCGTACTTCGGGGATCTAGACCTGATCGGTCACATCCACGGTCCCGGGTCCCCGGAATGGATTCAATCGCTACGCGAAGTCGACACATTCATAGCCGACCTCGCTACCGATCTCCCCCGGGATTGCAGGCTTCTTGTCACCGCAGACCATGGGATGGTCTCCGCGGAAACAGTCATCGACATCGATTCGACACCCGCTCTTCTCACCGATGTAGAGACTGTCGCCGGTGAGGCGCGGGTCCGTCACGTCTATACCCGCCCGGGCGCCGCGGAGGACGTTCAGACGGCATGGGCGTCTGCACTGGACGGCCACGCCCGCGTTCTTAGTCGCGAGCAGGCCCTCGACGAGCAACTATTCGGCCCCGGACGGGATCATGCCGAACGGCTCGGCGACATCATCGCCATCGCCACGGGCGGCGTGATCCTGGCCCGGACGCACAACGAGAAACTTGAGTCGTCACTGCTCGGCCACCACGGCGCCAACACCGCGGCAGAGCAACATATCCCGCTGATCGTCCGGTAGCGCGCACGGGATCCGCGTCGGAGGGTCAGCAGCACTCAGCAGGCCACCAACACAGACGGGTCGCTCGTCGTGTCGAGCCATCGGCCGTACGCCGGCGGGCCGGCTGCGCGGACGTCCGGACACAGGGCTTCCCGCGTGTAACCCGACGGTCGGTACACCGCATAGATGGCGTTGCCGTTCTCGTCGCGGGCACGGAGTGATGGGCAAGCCGAGTCAGTGCGCAGATACGAGGCACCCGGGTACTGCGTCAGCGCGGACGAGATCTCCTGTGCGTAGCTTCCCGGGGTCACCGCGGAGTAGAGCACCACGATCCCCCTGCCGTCACAGCTCGGTCGGCTCATCGCGGTGGATAGTCCCAGATCTCCGACTCCGGACTCCGGGGCCCGGCAGGCATCGAGAACCGTGGCGATCGCAGTGGGCATCCCATCGCGGATGGCATCGTCGCGACACTTTGTGGAAGGGATGCCCGTGTACCGCTGCCAGGATCCACCGACACGATTGACGATGTACTGAGTGTCCCCCGCCGGCTCGCCCGGAGGCACGTACACGTGTGCCAGCGCCCAGTCTCCGTGACAACGGTCTGACGGCACGCCCGGGCGAGACGTGCGGCCGCCACCGGATGCGATCGACCTCACTCGTTACTACGGTCGGCATCACCACCGACGCCGCCGTCCGTGACGGCGACCGACTGACGAGAGAGGAGCCGAAACATGAAGGCGGTTACCTGGCACGGTAAGCGAGACGTCCGCGTGGACGATGTCCCCGATCCACGAATCGAGGAGCCCACCGACGCGATCGTCAAGATCACCAGCACCAACATCTGCGGATCGGATCTACACCTGTACGAGGTGCTGGGCCCGTTCATGAATGAGGGCGACATCCTGGGTCACGAACCGATGGGAATCGTCGAGGAGGTCGGCTCGGAAGTGACCGACCTGAAGCCCGGTGACCGGGTGGTGATGCCCTTCCAGATCTCGTGCGGCCACTGCCACATGTGTGGCGAAGGTCTGAACACCCAGTGCGAGACCACCCAGGTACGAGACCAGGGCATGGGCGCGGCTTTGTTTGGCTACTCAGAGCTCTACGGCAGCGTCCCGGGCGGGCAGGCCGAGTATCTGCGGGTCCCACAGGTGCAGAACACGCATATCAAAGTCCCGCACGACCACGCCGACGACCGCTACCTCTACCTGTCGGATGTCCTGCCGACGGCTTGGCAGGGCGTGGAATACGCACAGATCCCGAAGGGCGGTGTCGTCGTCGTCCTCGGTTTAGGCCCCATCGGGGACATGGCCGCGCGGATCGCGGCGCACCGGGGGCACCGCGTGATCGGCGTGGATCCCGTGCCCGAACGTCGGGCCCGGCAAGCACATCGCGGCGTAGAGGTGCTGGACCCGACGGACATGCCCGGCGAGGTGGGGGACGTGATCCGCGACATGACCGACGGCCGCGGGCCGCACTCGGTGATCGACGCGGTGGGCATGGAGGCCCACGGCTCCCCTGCCGCGGGCGCCGCCCAGGCCGCGGTCGGCCTGATGCCCAAGTTCTTCGGTAAGAAAATGATGGAGCACGCGGGCGTCGACAGGTTGGGGGCGTTCTACTCGGCGATCGACATCGTCCGCCGCGGCGGCACCATCTCCCTGTCAGGCGTGTACGGCGGCACTGCCGACCCGATTCCGATGCTGACCCTGTTCGACAAGCAGGTGACGATGAAGATGGGCCAGGCGAACGTCATGCGATGGGTTCCGGAGATCCTGCCCCTGCTCACCGACGACGACCCTCTCGGCGTCGACGATTTCGCCACACACCGCCTGCCTCTGGCGGAGGCACCGCGCGCGTACGAGATGTTCCAGAAGAAGGAGGACGGCGCGGTAAAGATCGTGCTCGAGCCGTGACCTGAGCCCCGCGGCGGAACGCCGAGCAGACGGCGGCTCCGGATGCAGGCGCACGGGAGGGCTGGCACGCTGGAATCATGACTTCATCCGATGACATCCGAAACGCGATCGACGCCGCCACAGTGCCCGAGCAGGATGTGCTGGAGCGGGCGAAGATGATCGTGGTGGACAAGCTCAGCGAGTCGGACAGCCTGGGGATCGACGAGTTGGTCGAGTCCGTGTGCGAGGCCTACGAGGCGCCGTCCGGCGAGCCACTGAGCGCGGTCGACGTCGACCCTTCCGCGCTTGAGACCGACACCCCCGCACTGCGGAATCTGCGCTACGCCCGGGCGGCCCGAACCGCGATCATCGACCTGCTCGAGGAGAACACGGTGGTCGCCGTAGAACCGCAGCCGGGCGACCCGGGAGGATATACGTACGACGACAACGACGACGACGAACCGGCCACCGTCGCCAAAGAGACCACCGACCCGGCAGCCGAGAAGGCAGGAGCGGACGAGCTCGTGGTGATCACGGGCCCGCAGCCGGAGGGACAGCGGTTCGCGCTCGCCTCACGATGAGCACCGCTCGCCCGGAACGCCGCCGAGGGCATTCTCAGAGCGTGGTGGTGCTCTCCGGGTGGTCGGTCTCTTTGAGCGGCTTCTGGGCGCCGCCGGAGAGGGTCGATTCGCCAAGTCGGACCTCGCGGTAGCGCTCGGCCTGTGCCTGGGTGATCGCCTCACGGGCGCCGTCCTTGGCATAACAGACCGGCAGCCAGGCGCCCTCGTGGTCCAGGCGCGCCACGATCCTCTGCCGCAGCCGGAACTGCTGGATCGAGTCGGACCACGCAACCAGCAGGTCGAGGTCGTCGCTACGGGCGTCGGGCGTGGAATCGGTGGTGCAGAAGTGCTGAACACTGCGCCATACCGCGAACTGGGCTCCGGTCACCGCCTTGGGATCAACCGTCACGGCCTTGGGTGTGCGCACCGTGCGCGCCCGGGTGGGCTTGGCGGGAGGCGGTGGGGGCGGCGAATTCTCCCCCGTCTCAACGCGGCGGCGAGCCTCCGCCATCCGCTGTTGACGGCGTTCCGCCGCCGTCATGTTCTCGCCCGAGTCCCAGAAGCCCGTCATGATGATTGACCCTACGCGGACAGGTGCCGTTGGCCCGAGCCCGAAGACCCGGGTGGGGGCCCATTGGGGCGGACCTCACATATCCAGTCCGAGATCGAGCACCCCGACCGAGTGTGTGAGGCCTCCCACGGCCACAAAGTCGACACCACAGCGGGCATAGTCGGCGGCCACGTCCAGCGTCAGTCCGCCGCTGGACTCCAGCCGCGTGCCGGGCGAGAGCTTGTCCCGCCGCTGAACGGCGCTCTGGGTCTGCCACAGCGGGAAATTGTCCAGAAGCACCAGGTCCACCCCGGCATCCAGCATCTCGTCGAGCTGCTCGAGCGAGTCCACCTCCACCTCGCACGGTAGATCCGGGAAGCGTGAGCGGACCGCGTCCAACGCGGGACCGACGCCGCCGGCGGCCACGACGTGGTTGTCCTTCACCAGCACCGCGTCGCCCAGCCCCATGCGGTGGTTGACGCCGCCGCCGCAGCGCACCGCGTACTTCTGCAACAGGCGCATCCCGGGCATGGTCTTGCGGGTGTCCCGGACTGCACAGCGCGTGCCCTCCATCTCGTCGGCCCAGGCGCGTGTCGCCGTGGCCACTCCGGACAGGTGACACACAAGGTTGAGCATCGTGCGCTCGGCGGTGAGCAGTCCCAGTGTGGGAGCGGAGATCTCGGCCACCACATCGCCAGCGGACACACGGTCGCCGTCGCGGGCGTGCAGGGTGACCGAGAATTCGCCGGTGTCGGCATCATTGCCGAGCACCTCCGCGAGCACCATCTCGATCATTGGCAGCCCCGCCACCACTCCCGCGGCCCGCGAGGCGAGCCGTGCCGTGGCCCGGGCGTCCGCGGGGACGGTGGCCAGCGACGTGGCATCCGGGCCGTATCGCAGGTCCTCGTCGAGTGCGCGACGGATCGCGATCAGGGCGTCTGCACGGGTGTCGGGATCGAGGGCTTTGTCGTCGTGGTCGTCGTGGTCGTCGTGCCCGGACGGTGCCACGCTCACTCGCCCGACCCCGGGTTCCCGATGGCGATCATCCGCTCCACAGACCCGCGCGCGGCCTCGGCGGTGGCGGGGTCCACGTTGACCTCGTCCGCTCCCTCCACCAGTGCGCGCAGCAGGGCTGCCGGAGTGATCATCTTCATGTAGGGGCAGCTGGCGTCCTCGTTGACCGGCAGGAAGTCGATCTCCGGGGCGGCCTTGCGCAGCTGGTGGATCATTCCGACCTCGGTGGCCACCAGGACCTCGCGCGCTCCCGAGGAGCGGGCGGCCTCGACCATGCCGCCGGTGGACAGGATCTTGACCTGATCCGCGGGCACCGCGCCCTCGGTGGCCAGGTGGAGCGCACTCGTGGCGCAGCCGCACTCCGGGTGGACGAACAGTTCCGCGCCCGGGTGCGCCTCGGACTTGGCGGTCAGGTGATCACCGTTGATCGCGGCGTGGACGTGGCACTCCCCGGCCCAGACCAGCACGTTCTCGCGACCGGTCTTACGGCGCACGTGGGCTCCGAGGAACTGGTCGGGCAGGAAGAGGACCTCACGACTCGGGTCGATGGACTCCACGACCTCCACGGCGTTGGAGCTGGTGCAGCAGATATCCGTCAGAGCCTTCACCGCGGCGGTGGTGTTGACGTAGGAGACCACCACGGCGTCCGGGTGCTCGGACTTCCACTCGGCGAGCTGCTCGGCGGTGATCGAATCCGCGAGCGAGCAGCCGGCGGCCTCATCCGGGATGAGGACGGTCTTGTCCGGCGAGAGGATCTTGGCCGTCTCCGCCATGAAGTGGACACCGCAGAAGATGATGGTGGACTGCTCGGCGCTCGCCGCGATCCGCGACAGGGCGAGAGAGTCACCCACGTGGTGGGCGATGTCCTGGATCGCGGGGATCTCGTAGTTGTGGGCGAGGATCACGGCGTCGCGCTCGGAGGCGAGGCGGCGGATCTCGGCCGCCCACTCGTCGTTCGGCTCGACGCCGGTGTAGATGGATCCGTCGTGGTAGACCTTCGCGGCCAGCGGCGAGTCGAGCCGACCGGTGAGTTCAGTGGCGGTGTTCAGTCCAGTGGCAGAGCTCATCGCTGCCCCTTCCCGGGTTGTTCCTGCGAGCCGATACGCCACCGGCCCGTTTTCGACTTACAATCGAAAACATGTCAGAGTGTAACAGCGTTCACGAAGTGCTTGTCGTCGTGGGCCAGGTGCGCCCCGTCCCGGGCGCCGACGTCCCCGTCCTTCATGTGCTGCTGTGGCAGCACTCGTTGGGTCCCGAAGCCGGCCGCTGGGCCCTCCCCGGAGGCGAGGTCCGACACGACGAGGACCTGCCCGCCTCCGCAACGCGCCAACTCGCGGAGAAGGTGGACGTGCGGTCACTGAGTCACCTGGAGTCCGTGTCCGAATTCTCCGACCCCGCCCGCATCCCCGGCCGCCGGGTCTTCGCCTCGGGCTTTCTCGGAGTGCTCCCCAGCGACGCCGACCCCGACCTGCCTGACGACACAGCCTGGTTCCGGGTCGATGCACTGCCCGACACCGTCTACGACCACGCCGACATCGTGGCCCGCGCCCGCGACCGCCTGGCCGCCAAACTCTCTTACTCCACGCTCGGCTTCGCCCTGGCACCCGACGAGTTCACCCTGTCCTGGCTCGCGCAGCTCTACGGCGCCGCCCTCGGACACCAGGTGGACCCGACGAACCTCCAGCGGATCCTCACCCGGCGCGGCGAACTGGTGCGATGCGGGCGAAGCGCTCCCCCCGGCCCGTCCGGAGGTCGGCCGGCCGCGCTCTACCGGTTTGCCGAACGCCGACTACGGATCACCGACCAGTTCGCCACACTCAGGCCGCCCAACTCGGATCCTCTGCGGCTGCCTCCCCGACCAAGCCCGGCGAGTCGCTGAAATAGGCCAGCAAGGCCACCGTGAAAGCGGCGATCATCGCGCCCAGGACCAGCCATCCCGCACCGGGCGGGAGCCAGTCCCACGACGGGCCGGACTCGCCATAGATCAGTCGGTCGAAGAACAACGCGCCCACGGCGGGCGCCTGGGCCACCACCACGCCGTACGGAGCGTCCGGCGGCGGAGAGGCCAGTAGATCTGCCACCCGGGTGGCGTTCGCCGCGGCGATCGAACAGACGAGCCCCGGCACGAGGGCGAGGACCACAACTCCACCGGGACGTCGTAACCGCGGGTGCCGGTGCCACAGCACCAGGGCCGCACAGACCGTCGCAAAGATGAACAGGATCACGAGAATCAGGAGCTGACTACCGCCGTCCACGCCGGAATCCACCAGCCGTATTCCGCGTCCGTTTCCCACCGAGAGCAATTCGGCCCGGGGCGCGGCGACGATCCACACCAGCACGGCCACGAGATAGGGAAGCACCACGCCCACGAGGGTTCCCGCCGCGCGTAAGAGTGCGCCGGGTAGGTTCGCGACCCGGGACGACGACGACGGGCTGGTCATGCGCGGACTGTACCAACGCTGGTTGAGCCGATCGTCTGTGGTCTAATCGGACCCGGCTCCGCTCCGCCCAGAATCGACCAGCGGCGAGTCGGACCGCCTGCCGAACCCCGGATGAGACGTCAGGAAGTACCCGCCAGTGGCCACCCCTTCTCCTCCCGAGCCCGCTGAGCGCGGACGCGGGACGACCTGGCTGCAGACGGTGACGGTCTGGCGGAAACCCGGAAAGATGGCCTATCGGCACGACATCGACGGGTTGCGCGGTCTCGCAATCGGGCTGGTGGTGGTCTTCCACATCTGGATGGGCCGCGTCTCCGGCGGCGTGGACGTGTTCCTCACCCTGTCCGGATTCTTCTTCCTGGGCTCGCTGCTGCGTGGTGCCGACAACCCTGCCACCTCGCTGAACCCGCTCCCACACCTGCAACGGCTCATACGACGCCTCTACCCGGCACTTGTCGTGACCATCGCGGCCACCGTCCTGGGAACCGTGCTCATCAAGCCGCCCACCCAGTGGTCGGCGATCTTCGAGCAGACAGTGGCCTCACTGCTCTACTACCAGAACTGGGAGCTGGCCAGCACCGCCTCAGACTATGCGGCAGCGGACGCCACCATCTCGCCCCTGCAGCATCTCTGGTCGATGTCCGTGCAGGGACAGTTCTACGTTGTGCTCCTCGCGGTGATCCTCGGGTTCACCGCCCTGTGGCGTCTGATCATCCGTCGCGGATCGCCCAAGTGGCCGCTCGTGGTGATCGTCGCCGCCAGCACCGCCGCGTCGGTGTGGTGGTCGATCCTGGGTCAGGCCGCCAACCAGCAGTTGAACTACTACGACACCGCCGCCCGTATGTGGGAACTGCTCATCGGCGGCCTGGTGGCGATCCTGCTTGCCGGGATCGTCCTGCCCTGGCCGCTGCGGTGGATCGCCACGGTCGCCGGACTGTTCCTCGTGGTGAGCACCGGATTCTTCTTTGACGGCGCCGCCTACTTCCCCGGCCCGATGGCCTGGTACCCGATCGGCGGCGCACTGCTCATCATCCTCGGCGGCAACCTGCCTCCGGGGGAACGCGCGACCCCGGCCAAGGACCCCGTCTCCTGGCTCCTGTCCGCCAAAGCCTTCCGCCGCCTCGGCGACATCTCCTATTCGCTGTACCTGTGGCACTGGCCGTTGCTGATCCTGTGGTTGTCCTCCGACCGCGAGGCCGAGATCACCGTGACCTCCGGTCTGACGATCATCGCGATCTCCATCGTGCTGGCGCTCATCACGGAGAAGTACGTCGAACGGCCGATCCGAATGGCAAGCCGGGCACGCGGAAACAAGACCCCCGCGGCAATCGCACGGGATATGCGAGACAGCGGCCCGAAACGGTCCGTTCTCGAGCAGAGGCGGTTCGTGGGCGCGACCGCTCTCGTCGTCGTCGCCGCCGTGGCGAGTCTCGGCACCGTCGGCTGGTGGAGTGCCACCGCCGGATCCCGGTCCTCGGTCCCCTACATCGACTCCCTCACCGACCCCGACCACCCGGGCGCCCGCGCCTACCTGGAGGGCATCCCCACCCCCGACGCGCCGTACGTTCCCTCCCTGATCCAGGTGGCCAACGACCTGCCCGCCAGCACCCTGGACGGCTGCATTTCGGACTTCGAGTCCTCCGAGGTCGAGATGTGCGTCTACGGCGACACCGCCTCCCCCCGCACCATCGCCCTGGTCGGAGGCTCCCACGCCGAGCACTGGATCAGCGGCCTCGACGAGGTCGGACGCCACTACGGCTTCCGCGTGGTGACCGTGCTCAAGATGGGCTGCCCGCTCACCCTCGATGCCACCGTCTCCGACGACGGCGAGATCTACCCGAGCTGCACCGAGTGGACCCCCAGGGCGCTTGCCGCACTCGCCGGCCTCGCCCCGGATTTCGTGTTCACCACCGCCACCCGGCCCGTCGGCGTGGTGGGGCCGGACTTCGCGCCCCGCCAGTACGTCGACCTGTGGCGCGCGCTCGATCAGCAGGGCATCGGCGTGATCGCCGTCCGCGACACCCCCTGGCTCAACAACGGGCGTGGCCCGATCCGTGCCGGCGACTGCCTGGGGGACGGCGGAACCCCTGCGGAATGCGGTATGCCGCGCGAGCTGTCCATCTCCCCCGTCAACCCGGCCTCACTGGCCGGCGCCGGGATCGACTCCCTCCGGCTTCTCGACCTCACCGACGGACTCTGCAACCCCGTGAACTGCCCCGTGGTGGTGGGCAACGTGATCGTCTACCACGATTCGCACCACCTCTCCGGCTCGTGGGTGCGCTCGGCCTCCGGCGAACTCGCACGTCAGATGGGCCCCGCAACCGGCTGGTGGTGAACCCGGCCACACTGCCCACGGGCTCTGAGGCACTACGCTTGGACCTCGTGACCCAAGACGATGTGACCCAGTCCGCTCCGGAGCTCATCCGAGCCTGGCCCGGGGCCGCCTACCCGCTCGGTGCGACCTACGACGGGACCGGCACGAACTTCGCACTGTTCTCGGAGGTCGCCGACCGTGTGGAACTCTGCCTGATCGATGAATCGGGTGCGGAGAGCCGCGTTGAACTGACCGAGGTCGACGGCAGCATCTGGCATTGCTACCTGTTCGGGGTCACTCCCGGTCAGCGCTACGGCTACCGGGTCCACGGCCCCTACGAACCCGAGAATGGCCTGCGCTGCGACCCCTCCAAGCTACTGCTCGACCCGTACGGCAAAGCATTCGACGGCGCCTTTGACGGCCACCCCAGCCTGCATAGTTACGATCTCGAGGATCCGGAGCAACGGAACACCGAGGACTCCCTCGGCCACACCATGACCACGGTGGTGATCAATCCGTACTTCGACTGGGGCAATGACCGCTCGCCGGGGCACGAGTATCACAACACGGTGATCTACGAGGCCCACGTCAAGGGCATGACGGCAACGCATCCGGACATCCCGGCCGAGATGCGCGGTACCTACGCCGGCATGAGCCACCCGGCGATCATCGAGTACCTCACCGACCTGGGCATCACGGCGATCGAGCTCATGCCCGTGCACCAGTTCATGCAGGACCAACGCCTGATCGACATGGGCCTGCGCAACTACTGGGGCTACAACAGCTACGGCTTCCTGGCTCCGCACAACGAGTACGCGTTCTCCGATCGACCCGGCGACGCGGTCAGTGAGTTCAAGGCCATGGTCAAGGCCTTCCACGAGGCCGATATCGAGGTGATCCTCGACGTGGTCTACAACCACACCGCCGAGGGGAACCATCTGGGCCCGACCATCGGTTTCCGCGGTATCGACAACCAGGCGTACTACCGTCTCGTCGAGGGCGACGAGCAGCACTATATGGACTACACGGGCACGGGCAACACGCTCAACGTCCGGCATCCGCACTCGCTGCAGTTGATCATGGACTCGCTGCGGTACTGGATTCTCGACATGCACGTCGACGGTTTCCGCTTCGACCTCGCCTCCACGTTGGCCCGGGGCCTGCACGATGTGGACCGGCTGTCCTCGTTCTTCGACCTGGTGCAGCAGGACCCGGTGGTCAGCCAGGTCAAGCTGATCGCCGAGCCGTGGGATGTGGGCGAAGGCGGCTACCAGGTGGGCAACTTCCCGCCCCTGTGGACTGAGTGGAACGGCCAGTTCCGGGACACCGTGCGCGACTTCTGGCGCGGCGAGCCCGCCACCCTCGGCGAGTTCGCCTCACGACTGACGGGCTCGTCCGACCTCTACGAGCACACCGGCCGACGGCCCACCGCGTCGATCAACTTCGTCACGGCCCACGACGGGTTCACGCTCAACGACCTGGTCTCCTACAACGAGAAACACAACGACGCCAACGGCGAGGACGGTAACGACGGCGAGAGCCACAACCGCTCCTGGAACTGCGGTGTCGAGGGGCCCACCGATGACCCGGAGGTGCTGGACCTGCGGCACCGGCAGCGTCGGAACCTGCTGACCACCCTGATCCTGTCCCAAGGCACCCCGATGATCGCCCACGGTGACGAGATCGCGCGCACGCAGAACGGCAACAACAACGTCTACTGCCAGGACAACGAGACGTCGTGGATGGACTGGGAACTCGACGAGGAGAAAGAGGACCTCCTGGAGTTCACCCGGGCCCTGGTCAAACTGCGTCGCGACCATCCCGTGTTCCGCCGCCGCCGCTTCTTCGGCGCGCCCCTCCGCGGCGAGGAGGACCCGCAGGACATCGCGTGGTTCGCCCCCGACGGCGCCGAGATGACCAGCAAGGACTGGGATTCCGGGTTCGGCAAATCGCTGGGCGTCTACCTCAACGGCGAGGCCATCCACGAGCCCGACCAGCGCGGCCAGCGGATCGTGGACGACTCCTTCCTCCTGCTGTTCAACGCGCATCACGAGCCCATCGACTTCTCGCTCCTCGGCGGCGAGTACGCCGAGGCCTGGGCCACCGTCCTGGACACCACCAGCCACGCCGGCGAGCACGACGGAGAACTCGCGGCAGACGACACCGTCACCGTGGCGGGCCGCAGCACCGTGGTCCTGCGAAAGCTGCGCTGACCCGTGGACCGCCGCGCGACGCCCTCCAGCACCTACCGGCTCCAGCTACGTACCCCGGCCTCCGACCCGGACGGTCGCGGCTTCACCCTGACCGACGCGCAGGAGCTGCTCCCCTATCTGGCCGAGCTCGGGGTGGGGGCCGTGTACCTCTCGCCGATTCTCACGGCCACGCCCGGCTCGACGCACGGCTACGACGTGGTGGATCCGACCACTGTTTCTGCAGAACTCGGCGGGATCGACGGACTGCGCGAGCTGCGGGCCGCGTGCCGGGAGCACGGTCTGGGTCTGGTGGTGGACATCGTGCCCAATCACCTGGGCGTGGAGCAGCCCGCCGCCAACCCGTGGTGGTGGGACGCGCTGCGGCGGGGCCCGGACTCGTCGTACTTCTCGTTCTTCGACTTCGACACCGCGCCCGACAATGGCGTCGGCGGGCGGATCGCGATCCCGGTGCTCGGCTCGCCGGACGACGTGGCGGACCTCGTCGTCGTCGACACAGGGGCAGGTACCCACGAACTGCACTTCTACGAGCACCGGTTCCCGATCGCTCCCGGCACCGAGGGCGGCACGGCTCAGCAGGTGCACGACCGGCAGCACTACCGCCTGGTCCACTGGCGTGAGCCGCTGCTGGGATATCGGAGGTTCTTCACCGTGACCGAGCTGGCCGGGCTGCGGCAGGAGGATCCCGAGGTCTTTGAGGCCACGCATGCCCAGGTGCGCCGCTGGTGCGAGGAGGATCTGGTGGACGGCATCCGCGTCGATCACCCCGACGGCCTCGCCGACCCCGTGGACTACGCGCGCAGACTGCGTGAGCTCGCCGGCCCGGACCGGTGGCTGCTGGTCGAGAAGATCCTCGCGCCCGGAACTCGCATCACGCCGCCTGAGGTGCTCGAGCCCGCCATGGGAGTCGACGGCACCACGGGCTACGACATGCTTCGGTTGATCGACCAGCTGCTCGTGGACACCCGCGGCGAAGGTCGGCTGTCGGAGCTGGCCGAGCAGTACTGCGACGGGCCAGGGGACGACGCCCAGGTGCACGCGCAGTCCGCCGAGCTCAAGCGGCAGATCGTGGCCGAGGATCTGGCGCCCGAATTGGCGCGGTTGGTGCGGGCGGTACGTCGCGACGGTGGTGCTAGCAACGGCGCGGGCAGCGGGGTCGGTGGCAGCGGGGGCGAACGGAGCCCCGACGACGTCGGGATCGACGACGACGAGGCCCTCCTCCGCGAAGCGCTGATCTCGGTGATCGCGCAGACGCCGTTCTATCGGGCCGACTACCCCGTCCTGCGTGGCACGCTCCCGGCGATCGTGGAGGAGCTGCGGCGGCAGCGGCCGGAACTGGCAGTGCCGCTCGCGCTCGTGGCCGGGGCCCTGGCCCGCGGTGGTGAGACGTCGGTCAGGCTCGCGCAGGTCACCGGTGCCGCTACCGCCAAAGCCGAGGAGGACCGACTGTTCTACCGGCTGGGCCGGCTCGTCTCGCTCAACGAGGTGGGCGGCTCACCCGGGCTCATGGGGCTATCCACGGACGCGTTCCATCTGGCGATGGCCGAGCGAGCTCGGGCCACACCGCTGGCGATGTCCGCGCTGAGCACGCACGACACCAAGCGCGGTGAGGACGTACGCGCCCGCATTTCGGTGTTCTCGCAGGTGCCGGACGAGTGGGCGGAGTTCGTCGGGGAGGTGTTCGCCAAGTTCCCGCCGCCCGCCGCGGACGCCGGCTACTTCCTGCTGCAGGTGATCGTGGGCGTGTGGCCGGAGCTGGGTGGGCCGTCGAAGGAACTGCGGTCGCGTCTGCATGCTTATGCCGACAAAGCGCTACGCGAGGCCGCGGTGCACACCACGTGGACCGATCAGGATGCGCAGTTCGAGTCCGCCATGCATCGGTGGGTCGACGGACTCATCGACTCAGGTGCCGGGATGGTGAGCTCGTTCGTGGAGCGCATCGCCCCCGCGGGCCGCGACACCGCGCTGCTCGCCAAGGCCCTGCAATTGCTCGCGCCAGGTGTGCCGGATGTCTACCAGGGCACGGAGGTCTGGGAGGACTCGCTGGTCGATCCGGACAACCGCCGGTTCGTGGACTACGGCCCGCTTCGGTCCGGAGCCGTGGCGCGCGCAGGGCATCCCAAGTTCCTGCTGGTCCGCCAGCTGTTGCGGGTGCGTCGCGAGTATCCGGACGCCCTCGCGGGAGGTGCCCACGTGCCGATTCCGGTCCACGGTCCCGCAGGCTCCGAGGTGGTGTCGTTCACGCGGGAGGTCGACGGCCGGCCGGTGGTCGGCATGATCGCCCGGCGGCGCACCGCGGTGATGCCTCCCGAGGACTTCGTCGGCACCGCGGTGGACCTGCCCCCCGGGTCATGGGCGGTGAGCGCGATCGGCTCGTCCGGCTCCGGTTTGGGCGGCGGTTCAGGCAGCGGTGTCCGCATCTCCGGCCGCGTTGACGTGGGCGAACTGCTCGCCGATGCGGCGCTGGTGGTGATCGAGCGGGCGCGCGGCTGACTCGGGTGACGCGGGCTCAGTTTCCGATGGCGATGGCGCAGGCTCAGCTACCGCGGCTGGCACTGGCTTTCGCTGGCGCAGCTTCATTCGCCGCTCAGCCCGGGTCTCGGTCCGAGGCTCAGACCGGGTCTCTGCCCAGCAGCCAATCGGTCTCGCGGCGCTCGCGCTTGGTCGGCCGTCCCGCTCCGCGGTCTCTGCGCGGTTGCGAGGCGAGGACCTCTTTGGGCGGCGGCGCGGGCGAATGATCGATGTAGCAGGTCGCAGCCACCGGAGCGCCGACCCGCTTACTGACGGTCTGCACCACCTCGAGGATGCGGATGCGCCCCAGCGTGCCCGTCACCTGCACGCGATCGCCGGGTACGACGTTCTTCGATGGCTGCACCGCCTCACCGTTGACCTTGACATGGCCGCCCCGACACGCAGCGGCGGCCTTGGTCCGCGACGGGAACAGTCGCACCGACCATGTCCACGCATCGACCCGCACACCCATGAATCCAGACTATCGGTCTGCCTGACTCCCCGAGACCAACGCCCAACTCCGCGAACCTCTGCCCCTCCCCGCGAGACCTATCGGATTGCGATAGACCTAACGGATCCCATGGGCGTCGCGGAATCCGATAGGCGCCGTGGGCCTCGTGTCGGGGCCGTGGGACTGCTTCTGGGGCGTCGCGGCTCTCCTGCTGGGGTTAGCAAAGAATTCGACCGGTTCTGTTGTCTCGGCGAACCATCTTTCAAGCGGCAGCAGAAAACAGCACCCTCCGAATCCGCGCAGCGAGGAGATGGGGCTCCTCGAGGTCTCGCCATCGCCAATGCAGGACCCGGTATCCGAGGGCCGTGAGTTCTGCGTCGCGGTCCTTCTCCATTCCGAGCCGGTGTCTGGATTCTGCCGGGCTCGCGCTGTCGAAATACTTGCCGAACCCGTCGCATTCGCCCACAACGCCGTATTCATGCCAGAGGAAGTCAACGCGGGCAACCCGGGCGCCACTGGGGGTGAAGATCTCGACCTGGGACTCGGGCTCGGGCAGACCGAAGTCCCGAAAGGTGAGCCGGCTCAACGATTCCGCCACGCTTTCACTTTTGGCATCGCCAAGACTCATCGCCAGACGAGCGCGTTTAATCCCTGGCCGGCCGGCAGCTCGGCGCATCGCCAGATCCAGAGACTCTGGCGTTGTAGTTCCGCTGTTCAGAGCCGCGTCAGCGACCGCCACGCTCGCGTCTCGTCCCGCCGTCATCGCGACCTCAGTCACTGTCCGCTCGGCGTTGGTGACCCGTAGACCGTTCACTGTGCTCACGTCATCGTGGAGGTTCGGGACACAGTGGAAATCCACCAGCCTGCTAGTGCGGGAACGCGCCCTAGCGCAGTCCTCAGACACCGACACTTTCCTGAGAGGCAGTCCCCAGCCCGGCAATCCATGAACAAGCGCCGCCGACGAATGCGAGAAGATGGGGCCGTCCAGCGCGGAGTTCGCAGCGAGAACTGAGAGCAGATGGCGGTCTTTCCTGCGGAGCTCACGCGCTCGGCCTTCGACGTAGAAGCCGGGCCTGATCCTGATCAGCTCGCCGGATGCCACTGACTGGCTAACTTTCTGACTCGTCATGCCTCGACTAAGTAGCTGATCGGTGGTGATGAGCATGGGACGAAGTTCTTCGATGGCGTTCATAGCCAGATCATCAGGCAGCTCAAGACGGCGATCCCCGCCGTATGCCTCCTAATGTGAGCGGGCTGTGGAGAACGGCAGCACTGGGGAATTCGACTGACCGCAGCCGATTCACGCCGAGGGAGCAGCGGATTCGCCGTGGCGAGCTCATTTCGAATAGACGACGCATCCTCTTCCGCGCCCCGCACCTATCCGAATTCACCATGCCTATGGGATCCGATAGGTCCCGCGCGATCGGATAGGTGTCGTGAGGCAGAGGCTGCTCGATGGCGGCGGCAGGGCGCGCCTGCGTCCGTGCGAGACTGAAGTCACAACCCGCGAATTCCCCTCTGGAGTGCCAATGCCCGACGCCACCGTTATGCCCGCTGTCCCTGCCAGCGACGTTGCAACCGCCAGCACCACTGAATCCGCTGGCAGCGCGGCCGCCGTTCTCGAGCAGATCCTGGACGACCGCCACAGTTGCCGTAGCTTCACCTCGGACCTGGTGCCGGAGGAGACGATTGACCAGATCCTGCGGATGGCGCAGCGCACGGCATCGTGGTGCAATTCGCAGGCCTGGCAGGTCGACCTGGTCTCTGGCGAGGCGACGGCCGCGTTCGGCAAGGCGCTCACCGATCACGTGGTGACCAACCCGATGAAGTCGGACCTGCCGGCGCCCGAGCGCT
This sequence comes from Dietzia alimentaria 72, assembly GCF_000226215.1. GTDB lineage: Bacteria > Actinomycetota > Actinomycetes > Mycobacteriales > Mycobacteriaceae > Dietzia > Dietzia alimentaria. The sequence goes on along the minus strand of NZ_AGFF01000008.1, from coordinate 234,474 downwards.
ACGACGGCGTGTACTCCGACAGGCGCAGGGCAAGCGGCTTCGGACTTTACTCGGCGCTCGGGATCGAGCGGTCCGACCATGACGCGCGGACCCGCCAGATGCTCGAGAACTACCGGTTCTTCGGAGCGCCACACGTCGCAATCATCACCTCTGACGCCGGCCTTGGCACGTACGGCGCGGTCGACTGCGGCGCCTATGTGTCCACGTTCCTAGCGGCGGCCACGTCGGTCGGTGTGGCCACGTGCGCGCAGGCGGCGCTGGCGCTGTACTCGGACGGGATCCGCGAGCACCTGGGAATTCCGGAGGACCGGCTGATCGTGTGCGGAATCGCGTTCGGGTACGCCGACGCCGAGCATCCCGCCAACGCGTTTCGAACCGAGCGCGCGGATCTAGCGGATGTCGTGCGCCGCCACGGCTGAGGTCAGTACAGCTGGCCCTGGTCCGGCCCTCCGGAGATGGCCTTTTTGACCTTGAGGCCGTAGTAGACCGTCGCGATTCCGGCGATGATCGCCACCAGGAGAAAGGCCGTGTCGAGCACCAACATCAGGGGCACAGACACCACAACCGCACCCAACGCGATCGCGGTGTTCCGCGAATTCTTGCGGACCTGCTGCTTCTGGAGCTCGATCGAGTTCGGTTGGTAGGGCTGCATGCTCATGGCTTCAGGATTCCATACCCCGGCGCGTCGCCGCGTTCTCGGTGGTCGCGACGCCCGCGGACTCCCATTCGACGCCCCCTGAGGTACGGGCGGCGAGTATCGGCCCGAGCACCTCGTGCTTCCCCGCCACTGTCATCGCGACCCGTCGGCCGTAGGCGATGTCGAGCACCTGTGCCCCGGCCGCCCGGAGCGCGGATTCGAGTCCGCCGGCTACAGCATGGTCCACGTCGGCGGTCCAGGCAGGGGTTTGCACCACCTCCACCACGCGGCCTGTCCTCCAGGCTTCGTCGATCGCCGCAGTCACCGCGGTGGAGTACGCGCGCACGAGTCCGCCGGTGCCGAGTTTGGTCCCGCCGAACCATCGGACCACCACCGCGCTCACGCCGGTCAGACCACTTCCCCGCAGGACGTCCAGCATGGGGATTCCTGCTGTGCCGGACGGCTCGCCGTCGTCACTGCTGCGCTCGATGCGGTTGGCCCCGGCCACGTCTACCAGGAAGGCACTGCAGTGATGGCGAGCGGAGGGGTGCTCTGCCCGGAGATCGGAGATCAGGGCGCGGGCGTCGTCCTCGTCGTCGCTCCGTCTCAGTACCGCCACAAACTTGGAGCGCTTCTCCTCGTACTCAGCCGTCACGTCCGGTCCGGCGGTGAGCCGGAGTGGGCGGGTGCCGGTGTGGTCCATGGCTCCAGTATCGCCGGGCATTCCCTACGCTGGGCGGCGTGACCCCCTCGAGTGAGCAGTCCCCGTCCGCCGGCAACGCCGCCTCCGCCGAACTCGCCACCTGCGATCCCGACGCTGTGTTCTCTGTCTGGGCGCCGTCGGCGCGTGCGGTGGGCCTGGTGCTCGACTCCCCCGATGCCGACCCGCTTCCCCTGCGTCGCGCCGCGGACGGCTGGTGGACCAGTGATGTTCTCCGAGAGCAGGGCAGGGACTACGGATTCGTGGTGACGGGCGACGACGACGAGGTCAGCCCACCCCGACCGGACCCGCGGTCGCCGCGTCAGCCGGACGGCGTGCACGGACTGTCCCGGGTGCATCGCGTGGACCCGTCCCGCTGGACCGATGCGGCGTGGACGGGTCGCCAGCTGGCGGGGTCGGTGATCTACGAGATGCATGTGGGCACGTTCTCGACCGGCGGGACACTGAGCAGCGCGATCGAGCATCTCGATGAGCTCGTCGAGCTGGGCGTGGACATGGTCGAGGTGATGCCGGTGAACGCGTTCAACGGCGAGTACGGCTGGGGCTACGACGGCGTGGCGTGGTTCGCAGTGCACGAGCCCTACGGCGGGCCGGACGCGTTCCAGGACTTCGTGGACGCCTGCCATGCGCGGGGTCTGGGGGTGTGTCTGGACGTGGTCTACAACCACCTGGGGCCGTCGGGGAACTACCTTCCGGAGTTCGGGCCGTATCTGTCCGCTGCTGACGGGCCGTGGGGCTCGGGGCTCAACCTGGATGGGCCCGACTCCGGGGAGGTGCGGCGCTACATCATCGACAACGCCCTGCGCTGGTTCTCCGAGTTCCATGTGGATGCGCTGCGGCTGGATGCCGTGCACGCACTGCACGACGGCTCGGCAGTGCATCTGCTGGAGGAGTTGGCGGTGGCGGTGGAGTCGCTGTCCACGCATCTGGGGCGGCCGTTGTCGCTGGTGGCGGAGTCGGATCAGAACGACCCGCGGCTGGTCACGGCGCGTGAGGGAGGCGGTCTGGGGCTAGACGGGCAGTGGGACGACGACGTACACCACGCCATCCACGCCGCGATCTCCGCGGAACGTCAGGGCTACTTCGCGGACTTCGGGTCGCTCGAGAATCTGAAGCAGGTGCTAACGGGGGCGTTCCTGCACACGGGGACGTATTCGTCGTTCCGCGGCCGCGTGCACGGGCGTCCGGTGGATGTAGGCCGGGTGCCGGGTTCACGGTTCGTGGCGTACACGCTGACCCATGATCAGGTTGGTAACCGAGCTGCCGGCGATCGGCCGTCGATGACTCTGACTCCGCAGCAGCAGTTGGCCAAGGCTGCGCTGGTGTTGTGTTCGCCGTTCACGCCCATGTTGTTCCAGGGCGAGGAGTGGGGCGCGCAGACGCCGTTCTGCTATTTCACCTCGCATCCCGAGCCTGAGCTGGCCGAGGCCGTGCGTGAGGGCAGGCGCAGGGAGTTCGCGGCGACAGGCTGGGATGCGGATGCGGTGGCCGACCCGCAGGATCCGGAGACTTTCCACCGCTCGGTGCTCAATCGCTCGGAGCAGTCAGCAGAGCCGCACTCGCAGATCCTGCGGGGTTATCGCGAGTTGATCGCGCTGCGCCGGGCCGAACCGGCATTGAGCGACCCATGGCTGAACTCAGTGCACGTAGAGGCCGGCACTGAGGCGGCCGACAATCGGTGGCTGATCGTCCATCGCGGGCCGCTGGCGCTGGTACTGAACCTGGGCACCGAGCCGTGTCGGGTCCCGCTGGCTGGCGGGGCTGTGCTGACCTCAGGGGCGGTCGTCGACACTGACTCGGTGTTCTGTCAGGCGTTCGGGTTCGCCGTGCTGCGGACCCGCTGATCGGGTTTACGCGCCGCCTACTTACCCGTTTCCACGGACAGAGTGCTCATCTCTCCTGAGCTGCCACCGGGCAAGTGCGATCCTTGTTTAATTGAGATGACGAGCGCGGGCCTCAGATCCCCGCCATTCCCACTGCGCGACGCAGAACCTACACGGCCCGCCAGTCGCAATGTCAGGTCAAGTACTCGTACGCCGCGGTCCCAGGCTCGAGGCGCTCACACTCAATGCGGGAGGCGTCCATCCGCTCGAGTAGGGAATGCAGCCCGGTGGCGGAGCCGAGCTCGATGCCCACCAGAGCAGCGCCGTATTCGCGGTTGTTTCGCTTGAGGTACTCGAACTGCGTGATGTCGTCCTCGGGCCCTAAGACTTCGTCCAGGAAGCGACGCAGTTGGCCGGGCTCCTGCGGGAACTTCACCAGGAAGTAGTGCTTGAGACCCTTATGCACCAGGGACCGCTCGATGATCTCGCTATAGCGGGACACGTCGTTGTTGCCACCCGAGATCACGCACACGACGGTCGCACCGGGTTCGATGTCCAGCTGCTCGAGCGCCGTCACCGACAGTGCCCCGGCGGGCTCGGAGATCACGCCCTCGTTCTGGTACAGCTCCAGCATGGCGGTGCACACGGCGCCCTCGTCCACCGTCAAAACTTGAATCCGCTCGGTCATGGACGAGATCACCCCGAACGGGAAATCGCCCAGCCGTGCCACGGAGGCGCCGTCGACAAAGGTGTCCACGGTCTCGAGAGTGACCGGCTCCCCCGCCTCGAGCGCCCTGGTGAGCGACGCTGCACCGGCGGGCTCCACGGCAATGATCTTGCAATCGGGCGCGTACTCCGCCAGGTAGGTGGCCATTCCGCCCACCAGCCCGCCGCCTCCAACCGGGACCACCACGGCGTCCGGCGTCTCGTCGAGCTGAGCGAGGATCTCCGCGGCAATAGTGCCCTGACCGGCCATGGTGTCGGGGTGGTCGAATGGCGGGACCATGGTCGCGCCTGTGCGCTCGGCATCCGCGCGGGCAGCGGTCTGGGCGGCATCGAAATTGATGCCGGTCACTACGAGCTCCACCCAGTTGCGGCCGTGGTCGAGGATGCGGTCGCGCTTCTGCTTGGGAGTGTTGTTGGGCACGTAGATGCGCCCGTTGATCCCGAGGACGCGGCACGCAAAAGCGACGCCCTGGGCGTGGTTTCCGGCGCTGGCGGTCACGACTCCCGCGCTGCGTTCGTCAGAATTCAGCTGGGCCATGAGGTTGTAGGCGCCGCGGATCTTGTAGGAGCGGACGTGCTGCTGGTCCTCCCGCTTAAGGAGGATGCGCGCGCCGGTCTGTTCACTGAGCCGTTCGCTCACCTTGAGATTGGTCAACTGGATCACGTCGCCGATCCGTCGGGCTGCGGTATCGATGTCGTCGGGGGTCACGACCTGGGTCGCGGCGGGATGGGTCGCGGCGGGATCAGTGGCGGTCACAACCACCAGTGTCCCACCGCGCCCGCTCGCGCTGCCAACCGGTCAGCGCGCCCGCGCCCCCGGCCGGTCAGCCTGCGAGGCACCCCGGCCCGAGCAGCGCCTTGAGGTCACCCATGAGCGACGACGACGTCTCTACCCGCAGGTGATCGTCCAGCCGCAGGACGGTTGACGATTTGCCGTTCACCAATCGCAGGTGCACATCCGATGGCCCGGGGTGCCTGCTCAGAACCTGCTTGAGGGCGGTGACGGTCTCGATGGTGCACACGCGGGTGGGCAGGGTCAGTGCCAGCGGGGCCCCGTTTCCGCCCACCACCAGGTCGGGAACCTCGAGGGTGTCGCCGAACACTGAGACGCGGTCCTCACGGATGTTGATGCGGGCCTTGACCAGCACCACGGCGTCCTCGGCGATGTCGAGGGCGGCGATCCGGTAGGTCTTGGGGAAGAACAGGACTTCCACGCCACCGTTGAAGTCCTCGATTGTGACGATCGCCCACGGCTCACCGTTCTTGTTCACCCGTCGGTCGACGCCGGAGATGATCCCGCCGATCGTCACGGGAGTGCCGTGGGGCAGTTCGCCGCCGTGGATGGTGGCGATGGAGGTGTCGGTCTTCGCCTCGAGTGCCGCCTCGAGTCCGTCGAGCGGGTGCCCGGAGACGTACAGGCCGAGCATCTCGCGCTCCAGGGCGAGCTTCTGCTTGGTGTCCCATTCCTCGTCGGGGACGCGGACGGCAAAGACGTCGCCGAAGCCGGTGTCGGCGGCTGCGTCGTCTCCCCCACCGAAGAGGTCGAACTGGCCCACGGCCTCGGCCTTCTTGGTGGACATCACCGATTCCACGGCATCCGCGTGAACCAGGAACAGGCCCTTGCGCGGGTGATCGAGCGCGTCGAACGCACCGGCCTTGATCAGCGACTCGGTGACTTTCTTGGTGCAGGCGGTCTGGTCGATCTTGGCCAGGTAGTCGGAGAAATCGGAGAACGTCCCCTTGGCCTCGCGGGCGGCCACCACGGAGTCCACCACATGGGCGCCGACGTTGCGCACGGCGCCGAGGCCAAAACGGATGTCGGTGCCCACGGAGGCGAAGTTGGTGAGCGAGTCGTTGACCGACGGCGGCAGGACACGGATGCCCATCTGCCGACAGTTTGATAGATATAGGGCGGCCTTGTCCTTGTCGTCGCCCACCGAGGTGAGCAGCGCAGCCATGTACTCGGCCGGGTAATTGGCCTTGAGATAGCCGGTCCAGAAGGAGACCAGTCCGTAGCCGGCGGCGTGGGATTTGTTGAACGCGTACGAGGCGAACGGCTCGATGGTGCCCCAGAGTGCGTCCACGGCGTCCTTCGAGAAGCCCCGCTCGAACATCCCCCCGGAGAACTTCTCGTACTCCGCGGCCAGCACCTCGGCCTTCTTCTTGCCCATGGCCTTACGGAAGCCATCGGCTTCACCGGCCGTGTACCCCGCGAGTTCGCGGGAGATGGCCATGATCTGCTCCTGGTACACGATCAGGCCGTGCGTCTCGCCGAGGATCTCGCGCAGCGGCTCCTCCAGCTCGGGATGGATGGGCACCGGTTCCTGCCTGCCGTTCTTACGGTCGGCGTAGTTCCAGTGCGTACCCATACCCATGGGTCCGGGGCGGTAGAGCGCGAGGGCGGCCACGATGTCGTTGAAACCGGTGGGCTTCATCCGCTTGAGCAGCTCGCGCATGCCGCCCGAGTCGAGCTGGAACACGCCGAGGGTATCGCCGCGGGCCAGCAGGTCGTAGGTGGGCAGGTCGTCGGTGCTCAGGGTGTCGAGGTCGATGTCCTCGCCGCGGTTGAGCTTGATGTTCTCCAGGCAGTCACCGATCACGGTGAGGTTGCGCAGGCCCAGGAAGTCCATCTTGAGCAGGCCGATGTCCTCACAGGAGGGGTAGTCCCATCCGGTGATCAGGGCCCCGTCCTGCGCGCGCTTCCACATGGGGATCACGTCGAGCAGCGGCTCAGAGGACATGATCACCGCGCACGCGTGGACGCCCGCCTGGCGGACCATGCCCTCGAAACCGCGGGCGGTCTCGTAGATCCGCTTGACGTCGGGGTCGGTCTCGAGGAGCTGGCGGACCTCGGCGGCTTCGCCGTAGCGCTCGTGCTTCGGGTCGGTGATGCCCGACAGCGGGATGTCCTTGGCCATGATCGGCGGCGGCAGCGCCTTGGTGATGCGGTCGGCGATCGCGTAGCCGGGTTGACCGAAGTTCACGCGGGCGGCGTCCTTGATGGCGGCCTTTGTCTTGATGGTGCCAAAGGTGATGACCTGGGCGATCTTGTCCGATCCCCACTTGTCGGAGGCGTAGCGGATCATCTCCCCGCGGCGCCGGTCGTCGAAGTCGATATCGATATCCGGTGCGGACGGTCGCTCCGGGTTGAGGAATCTCTCGAACAGCAGGCCGTGTTCGATGGGGTCGATATTGGTGATCTTGAGCGCGTACGCGACCAGCGCACCGGCGGCGGAGCCTCGGCCGGGACCGACCTTGATGCCGATGGAGCGGGCGTGCTCGATGAGGTCACCGACCACGAGGAAGTAGCCCGGGTAGCCCTTGCCCTTGATCACCTCGAGCTCGAACTCGGCGCGGTCGAGGTACTCCTGCGGGATCCCGTCGGGGAAGCGCCATTGCAGACCCTTGTGGACCTCCCGGGCCAGCCAGGTGTCTTCGGTCTCGCCCTCGGGGACGGGGAACTTGGGCATCCGGTCCTTGGGCGCCCAGATGTCGTCGTACGGCTGCACGCGCTCGGCGACCCAGAGTGTGTTGTCGCAGCCGCCCGGCACCTCGGAGTCCCATTGCGCGCGCATCTCCTCGGCGGATTTGAGGAAGTAGCCGTCGCCGTCGAACTTGAAGCGGTTCTCGTCGGCCAACGTCTTGCCGGTCTGCACACACAGCATGGCCTCGTGCGCGTGGGCCTGATCGCGGGTGACGTAGTGGCAGTCGTTCGTGACCAACGGCGGCATGCCGAGGTCCTTGCCGAGCTTGATGAGGTCCTCGCGAACCCGGCGCTCGATGTCGATGCCGTGGTCCATCAGCTCGAGGAAGAAGTTGTCCTTGCCGAAGATGGACTGCCACTTCTCGGCGGCCTCGTAGGCCTCCTTCTTGTGGCCCAGTCGCAGCCGCGTCTGGATCTCACCGGACGGACAGCCGGAGGTGGCGATGATGCCCTCGGCGTGCTCGGCGAGGATCTCCGCGTCCATGCGGGCCCATTTGCCGAGCTGCCCCTCGTACGAGGCCAGGGAGGACAGCAGGAAGAGGTTGCGCAGGCCGGTGGCGTTCTCCGCGACCATCGTCATGTGCGTGTAGGCGCCCGAGCCCGCAACGTCGTCGCTCTTCTGGTTCTTCTCGCCCCACAGGACGCGCTTCTTGTTGAAACGCGATTCGGGGGCGACGTAGGCCTCGATCCCGATGATCGGCTTGATGCCGGTCTTGACGGCCTGCCTGTAGAAGTCCGAGGACCCGTACATGTTGCCGTGGTCCGTCATCCCCACCGCCGGCATGCCGAGACGGGAGGCCTCGGCGAACAGTGGGTCGATCTGTGCCATCCCGTCGAGCATCGAGAACTCGGTGTGATTGTGCAGATGCACGAACTGGGATCCGCCCACGCAGCATTCCTCCTACAACTTGTCCGCCTCAGTCTAGGTCGGATCTACGACAGGCCTCGAACCCGCAGCACGCGGCATCCGCGGCGACCGCCCGGCCAGCGTGAACGCGATCACCGCTACCCAGATAAGCCCGAACCCGACCCACTGCACAGCGTCGAGTCGCTCCCCCACCACGATCAGTCCCCACGCCATCTGCAGGACCGGGACGATGTACTGCAGCATCCCCACCATCGCCAGCGGGATGCGTTGCGCGGCGCGTGCGAACAGCAGCAGCGGCACCACCGTCACCAGGCCGGCGGCGGCCAGCAGGACCGAGTGCCCCGCGCCGTGGCCGGTGAACGTGCCCACGCCGGTCACGCCCAGCCACACCAGCAGCGCGAGCGCGAACGGGGCGATCACCAGGACCTCACCCGTCATCCCGATCACCGGGTCCACGCGCAGCCCCTTCTTGAGCGCGCCGTACAGCCCGAAACTCAGCGCGAGGATCACGGACAGGTACGGGAAGTGTCCGTATCCGGCGGTGAGAACCCCCACGGCGACGACGGCGAGGCCCACCGCCCACCACTGCGCGCGGGTGAGGCGTTCGCGGAACAGGACGACGCCCAGCAGCACGCTGACGAGCGGGTTGATGGTGTACCCCAGCGCCGCCTCGGTGACCCGCTCGGAGTTGACCGTGTAGACGTACACGCCCCAGTTGACGGTGATGAACACCGCGGCGCCGCTGATCCGGGTCCAGGCGGCGCGGTCGAGCGCCCACAGTTCACGCCATCGGCGCAGGGCGGTGAGCACCAGTGCCATCACCACGAGGGACCAGACGATGCGGTGGCCGACGATCTCCACCGCCCCGGCGGGCTCGAGGAGCGGGAAGAAGGCGGGGAAGAATCCCCACAGGGTGTAGGCCAGGACTCCGGCGAGCATCCCGCCCGCCATCGCTGAGTCCGCTCCGACCGCCCGTCTGCCGTTCACCGGCGCAACCCTAGCCCCGGACCCAGCCCCGGGCCCTCGGGCGGGGGTGCGGCCAGAGGTGGCCCCAGCTCATGCGCCCGGCAGGTTCAGCCGGCCGGAACGGGGGCCGTGTCGGGCAGCGGCGATGCCACCTCAGTCTGCTGTGGCAGCAGTGGGCGGATGGCGAAGCGACCCCACACCGCGTCCGGCGGCAACGCCTCGACCGCGCGGACCCGCGGGTGCTCGGCCACCACGCGCAGCTGCTCACTGGTACCGCGGGCGAGGAGCCCGATGATCGCGGGGTCGCTGGCGCGGATGCGGGAGACAGTGAGCGAGGCCACGGCGGCGGCTCGGCCCTCGCCGGCCACGTTCTCGCCAGCCCGGTCGGTGGGTGCCGTGCCCGCCCCGAGTACGGCACTCACCTGCCGCAGCCCCCGGTCAAATACCTCCCCGCGCCCGCTGTCCCCCGCGATCGGCTCGGGCAGGGTGGCGCCGGTGACGGGCATCGCGACACCGTCCACCGGCACCTGCACGAACATCCGCGAGACCCGCGGCAGGTCGCGAACCACGTCCGCCGCCTCGGCAACCGACCACGGATCCGTCAAGGACACGAGCGCCCAGCGTGCTGTGTCCCGGTCGCCGTCTGCGGTGGCCAGGGTGTCGGACACACGCGCGGCATAGTCGTCGACGGGCTCATCATGCTCGGGCCCCACGGCGTCACTCATCACGCCCGGGCTACGCGGCGGATCAGTACGCAGGGCAGTGAGGATCGCCACCAACGCCAGCACGATCACCACGCCCACACCGGCTACCTTGAGCACCCGCAGCGGCAGGGGTGCCCGAGCCGGCGAACTCATGCCGAGCGCAGGACGTCGATCGCGCTCTGGAGATCGTCGGGGTAGGTACTGGTGAAGTCGACGCGCGACCCCGTGCCCGGATGCTCGAACCCGAGCCCCACGGCGTGCAACCACTGACGCTCCAGCCCCAGCCGCTTGGCCAGCACCGGATCGGCGCCGTAGGTGAGATCGCCCGCGCACGGGTGGTGCAGTGCCGAGAAGTGCACGCGGATCTGATGGGTCCGCCCGGTCTCGAGTTTCACCTCCACCAACGTCGCGGCCTGGTGCGCCTCGAGCGTGTCGTAGTGGGTGATGGAGTGCTTGCCGTCGGAGGTCACGGCGAACCGCCAGTCCGACGATGTGTGCCTGCCGATCGGGGCATCGATGGTCCCTGCCAGCGGATCGGGATGGCCCTGCACCAGCGCGTGGTAGGTCTTGTCGACCGTCCTGTCACGGAAGGCCCGCTTGAGCAGCGTGTACGCCCGCTCGGAGGCCGCCACCACCATCAGCCCTGAGGTGCCCACGTCCAGACGGTGGACGATCCCCTTGCGCTCGGGCGGGCCGGAGGTGGAGATGCGGTACCCGGCCGCCGCGAGACCGCCGATGACCGTGGGGCCGGTCCAGCCCACGGAGGCGTGGGCGGCCACGCCGACGGGCTTGTCGACGACGACGATGTCCGCATCCGAATACAGCACCGCCATCCCCTCGACGGGCTCGGCCACCACCGCCGGCTCGGCCCGCGGCGCCGGCATCTCGACCTCGATCCAGCTCATCCCCGTGAGTCTGTCGGACTTACCCACGGCGCGGCCGTCGAGCAGAACCTTGCCCTCGACCGCCAGATCGGCGACCGCGGTCCGGGACAGCCCCAGCAGCCGGGAGACTCCGGCGTCGACGCGCATGCCGTCGAGGCCGTCGGGGACGGGGAACGTCCGTACCTCACCCATCGGTGGGATCCTCCTCGTCGGCGTCCACAGGGCCCGTGGAGTTCGCGAGCGCGACCGGTGCACCGTCATAGTCGATGCTCCGCAGCACCGCCACGGCCACCACGATCACCCCGGCGACCAGAGACGAGTCCGCCACGTTGAATACCGGCCACCAGCCGATCGACATGAAGTCCACCACGTGGCCCTCCAGGATCCCCGGCGACCGGAAGTAGCGGTCAATCAGATTGCCGGCGGCGCCGCCCAGGATCAAGCCGAGTCCGCAGGCCCACCACGTTGAATGCACCCGACGCGAGAACCAGAGCAGTCCCAGGACCACGACGGTCGCCACGACACTCAGCACCACGGTCAGCTCTGTCGCCATAGAGAACGCAGCGCCCGGGTTGCGCAATAACACCAGACGAACCGTGTCCCCCACGAGGCGGATCGGCGCTGCATTCTCGAGCTTCGCCACCGCCAGGACCTTGGTGATCTGATCGAGGATCACGATCCCCGCACCCAGACCCAGCATGAGTACCGGCCCGGCCCGGAAGTACCCGGGCGTCTGCGTCGGCGCATCGGACCGCGGCTCGTTGGTCTCAGTCATGGGCTCCAGTATCGCTGATGAGCTCGCGGACGCCGTGGCCCCGGGGTGGCGACCCTCTAGGCTCGTGCCCGTGGACCCGCGATCGCTCCCTGCCCCCGGCCTCTTCCGACCCGTTCACCGCGGCCGCCGTCTGGTGGCCGCCGCGCTGGCCGCCGCTCTCCTGGTGGGCGCGGCGGCGTGCGCTGAATCCGATGAGGCCGCCGACCGGGCGCCCAGCAGCTCCGCGGACACCCAGGGCCTCGAACCCGCAGTAAAGGTCGACCCGGGGCCGGCACCCGACGTTTCCCTGATCGATGCCGGTGGAGGCGAGCGCCGCGTCCTCGAATACGCACCCTCTCGCGAACCTGCGGTGGTCGACGTCACCCGCTCGGGGAACTCCAGCACCTCCGTGCCGGGAACGGAGCCGCGGACCGACACCACTCCCGCGCAGACCCTCACCCTCAAGGGGGAGTCCGAACCCGACGTCGACGGGGCGCAGCGCGCCACGGTCGTGGCCGAGGAGTTCACCTCCGTGGACGAACTGCGCAACGCCCAGTTCGCCACCGCGCCCGGCTTCACCGTCACCTGGAACCGCAGCTCGAACGGCATCGTGCGCGAACTCTCGCTCGAAGCACCCACCGGCGCCACCGACGCCGCCCGGGCCGGGGTGGAGATCACCGCCAACGCCGTCTCGGAGGCCACCGTCGCCTGGCCCACCGAGGCGATCGGCGTGGGCGCCCGCTGGACCGTCACCCGGCAGGTCGACGACGCAGTGGCACCGACCCGCGTGGTCACCTACGAACTCACAGCCCTCGACGGCGACGTGGCCACCGTCCGGGTGGAGTACGACGCCCCCGACACCGCCGACACCCTCACCGCCCCCGCACCCGACGGCGGTCCCGGCGTGACGCTGGACGTAGAGACCTACGCCGTCAGCGGCTCCGGCGAACTCACCATCGACCTGCGCGCAGCACTGCCCGTGGACGGAAAAACCGAGTCCTCGACGCGGGCCGTCTACACCGACCCCGAGTCGGGTCGGAAGACGTCCTACGACGAGGACTCGGTTTTGCAGTTCCGCAGCGTCGACTGATCAGTTGGCATCAGTCGGCCGCGGTGGGCTGGTCAGATCGCGAGAGGCCTGTCAGGCCGCTGCGCAGGTCGCCGGCGGCTCGAGGCCGGCGTTGGTGATCAGCGCGCAGGCGAACGCCTTCTGCAGCTGCCACTGGCCGCCCTGGTTGATGAACTGGGCCTGGACGTTGATGTCCTCTTGGCCGGGCTGCGCGATCACGGCGTTGGCGATCAACGTGCCGGGGATATCGCCCTCGGCCACACCGGTGATGGTCACGCTCGCGCCCTGCTCGGACTTGAGCGCGGCGATCTGGTCAAAGATCTCCGGGGCCTCGGCGCCGCCCTCGACCAGGTCGACCTTCTCCTCCACGGGCACTGCGGGGTCGGACGCGCGGTCGAGCAGCTGGGTCAGCTCCTCGGCGGTGGGCACGGCGGCGACTTCCTGCGCGGACGTGGTGGGGGCCGGTGCCGTCTCCCGGGTGTTGTCCTCGCCCCCGCAGGCGGCCAGGCCACCCAGCGCGAAGGCGGACAGGGAGACTGCGGCGATGGTCCGTCGAAGACTCACGCGTGGTCCTTTCGTCGTATGTGCGATTCCGAGCAAGAGCGTGCGGGCCCGGTGCGGTTCGCTGACCGCGTCACCGGCCCAACGAACACGGAATCGTCATTGTTCCATCGACAGCGGCCGGGATGGTTGACGACGGGCCGTCCGCCCACCACTGTGGACCGGGTGAACAGCGCCGAGACCAGCACAGACACCCCCCACGTAGTGATCTGCACCACCGGAGGCACGATCACGGCCTCGACGGGCCCCGACGGGACGGTCGTGGCCGGTGACTCCGACCCCGCGACGCAAGCAATGCTCGACGGTCTTCGGGCCGTGCTGCCGGAGCAGGTTCAGGTGAGCGCGCGCGCCGTCCTGGACGGCGACTCGTACAGCTTCGGGCCCAAAGAATGGGACCGTCTCGTCGAGGCGGTAACCGATGTCCTGGCCGACCCCGGGGTCTGCGGGGTGGTGATCACCCACGGGACGGATTCCCTCGAGGAGACCGCCATGGCGATCGACCTCCACCACGCCGACCCACGGCCCGTCGCACTGACCGGAGCACAGCTCCCAGCCGATCATCCGCAAGCAGACGGCCCCGCCAACCTGCTCGACGCGGTGCTGCTCGCCGCCGACCCCGTCTCCCGCGACCTCGGCGTGCTGGTGGTCCTGGGACGTGCGATCCTCCAGGCCCGCGGCGTCCGGAAATGGCACACCACCGACCCCGTCGCGTTTGCCCGGAACTCGCCCGAGCATCCCGTCGAGGATCTCCCACCCGAGCTCGATCGGCCCACGCTGGCCGGTCGCGCCCGCTTCACCGACACCCGCGTGGACGTGGTGGCGTGCCCGCCGGGCTCCGACGCCGCCGCGCTGCGCGCCTGCGTCGATGCCGGGGCCCGCGGGCTGGTCCTCGAGGGGACGGGCTCCGGCAACCTTCCTCCACTCGTCGCGGAGGCCGTCGCTGAGTTGGCCGAAGATCGCCCCGAGATAGTGGTGGTGGCCAGCACGCGAGTCCCCCGAGGGGAGGCCTCAGCGACCTACGGGGGCCAGGGAGGCGGGGCCGAACTCGAAGCCCGCGGCGTGCTGAGCAGCGGCTACCTCCGCTCGGGACAGGCTCGCGTCCTCCTGGCCGCGCTACTCTCCGTGGCCGGAGCCTCTGACTCCGGCGCCACTGACTCCGGGGCCGCAGAGGTCCGACGCCGGTGGGGCCGGTACCACCTCTACAGCTGATGAGCCGTGACCTCGGGGCTTGCGCGGCGGGTGGTCACCAGCCAAGTGAGTCGAGGGGATCGGCCGGTTCGAGGGCGGGGTCGTCGTCGGCGAAGGTGCGCATACGGCCCGGCCCGGTGGCCGCCGTCTCGAAACGCACCGAGACGCGGCCGTGCCCCGAGCCCTGGACCCAGCCGTGACCGAAATCCGGATGCCGCACATCCGCCCCGGTCCGGAACCGTTCCTGCTCACCGGTCCGCCACGCGCCGATCGCCGGGGGCGCGTCGACAGCCGACCCGTCCGCGGCACGGTCGTCGGGATCTGCTGAGCCGGAATCCTCCGTGGTGACGGTGGTGCCTACTCCCACGATGTCGGGCAGGTCCTCGCCGTCGTCATCGGATGTCCGTGGGCCGGGTGCGAACTCCTGCTCGAACAACGCGTCCTGGTAAAACTCTGTCAGACCCGACACGCCCACGCCGAGCAGGCGGATCGCGCCGAAGTCGACCGGGTCCGGCGCCAGTGAGCGGGCCACCGAGATGATCGTCTCGAGAGAGGTTGTGCCCTCCGGCAACGTGTACGAGCGGGTGATGGAGGTGAAATCGGACCGCCGGACCTTGACCGTCACCGTGCGCGCAGCGCGGCCGTCGACGAGCAGGCGGCGGTGCGCCCCCTCTGCCGACCGCCGGACCGCCGCCGCGACCTGACCCGCGGTAGTGAGATCGGCAGCGAAAGTGCTCTCCGCACTGATCTGCTTGGCCTCGGCCCGCTCGTGGACGGGCCGGTCGTCGTAGCCGCGCGCGATCCGGGCGATCGCCGGGCCCACGGTCTTGCCGAGGGCGTGAGTCACGTCGTCGTGGTCCATTGCCGCCAAGTCGCCTATTGTGGCGATCCCGAACTGGGCGAGCCGCTCCCCCGCCACCGGACCCACCCCCCACAGGCTGCGCACCGGCAACGGGTCCAGGATCCGGGCGTGATCACGGCGCGAGACCACCGCGACCCCATCCGGCTTGGCCAGCTCCGAGGCGATCTTGGCGTATTGCTTGCCGGCGCCCGCCCCCACCGACGCCGGCAGCCCGGTGGCCTCGCGGATCGCCGCCCGCAGGGCCTGCGCCCACGCGCGGGTCCGCTCCGAATCGGCGCCGCGCAGCTCAGGGGGCTCGAGGAACGCCTCGTCTACCGACACCTGCTCCACCACCGGGGCGTTCTCGGCGAACACCTCGAACACCCGGCGGCTCAACGCGCGGTACACCGCCATCCGCGGTGGCAGGAATACCGCCGACGGACCGATCAGCCTGCGCGCCTGGTGCGACGGCATGGCCGAACGAGCCCCGAACGCACGCGCCTCGTACGAACAGCCCGCCACCACGCCACGGCCGCCGACCCCGCCCACAAGCACCGGCCGGCCCCGCAGGGTCGGGCGGGTCAGCTGCTCACAGGACGCGAAGAAGGCGTCCATGTCCACGTGCAGGACCCACCGATCCTGCCCGCCGGTCACGGCGGCCCTACCCCGTCAATTCCGAGCCAGCGTCATCCGGACGCCCTCAGCCAGGTCCACGGGATCCCCGTCCGCTGGGTCGAGCGCGTCCACCACCGCGAAATCGGTGGCCAGGACCTCGCCGGCGATCAGCTGCGCGTGGCGGTCGGCCCACTCACGTCGAGCTGCGGGCACCTCCATACGCACGCGGATGCGGTCGGAGATGTCGAAGCCGGCCGCACGTCGGGCCTCCTGGATCTCGCGGACCCGGTCCTTGGCCCAGCCCTCGGCCTCCAGCTCCTCGGTGACCGTCAGATCCAGGACCACCAGTCCGGCGCCACCCGGCAAAGCTGCCGTGGACTCCGGATCCGCGGCGACCAATCGGTGCTCGAACTCGCCGTCCTCGAGGCGGATGCCACCGGCGGTGACCACGCCGTCCTCGTCGGTCCAGTCCCCGGACTTGGACGCCTTGATGCAGACCTGCACCTGCTTGCCCAGGCGAGGGCCGGCGGCGCGGGCGTTGACGGCCAACTCCATCCGGCCGTGGGCAGCCACATCGCTGGTCAGGTGCACCTCGCGCACGTTGACCTCGTCGGCGATGAGCCCGACGAACGGGCGCAGGCGCTCGGCGTCCGGCATCGCGACGGTCAGCGAATTCAGCGGAAGGCGCACGCGCAGCTGCTTTGCCTTGCGGACCGAGGACACGGTCGAACACACCGCGCGCACGGCCTCCATGGTTTCCACCAACTCGTCGTCGCCGGGAAGCTCGTCGGCCGCCGGCCAGTCCGTGAGATGCACCGACTCCTCACCGGTGAGCCCGGTCCACACGACCTCGCTCATCAGCGGCAGCAGCGGGGCCGCCAACCGCATGGTGGTCTCGAGCAGCGTGTAGAGGGTGTCAAAGGCGTCGCGGGAGTCCTGCCCCGAGGACTCGCCGGCCCAGAAACGCGAGCGCGAACGGCGGACGTACCAGTTGGTCAGGGCGTCGGCGAACAGGCGGAGTTCGTCGCACGCCGCCGCGATATCGGTCACATCGAGCGCCTGGGTCATGGCGTCGCGGGTCGAGGACAGCCGGGACAGGATGTAGCGGTCCAACACGTGCGGTGAATCGGTGCGCCAGGTGGCCCGCTCGGCGGCGTACAGCTGGAAGAAGCTGTACGAGTTCCACAGCGGAAGCATGGCCTGGCGAACGCCCTCGCGGATGCCCTGCTCGGTCACCACCAAGTTGCCGCCCCGCAGGATCGGGGAGCTCATGAGGAACCACCGCATGGCGTCCGAGCCGTCGCGGGAGAACACCTCCATGACGTCCGGATAGTTGCCCTTGGACTTGCTCATCTTGAGCCCGTCGCTGCCCAGGACGATGCCGTGGGCCGCGACGTGCGTGAACGCCGGGCGGTCGAACAGGGCCGTGGCCAATACATGCAGGGTGTAGAACCAGCCGCGGGTCTGACCGTTGTACTCCACGATGAAGTCGCCCGGGAAGTGGGAGTCGAACCACTCCTTGTTCTCGAACGGGTAGTGCACCTGGGCGAACGGCATCGAGCCGGATTCGAACCAGCAGTCGAACACGTCCGCCACGCGGCGCATGGTGGACCTGCCGGTCGGGTCGTCCGGGTTGGGTCGGGTGAGCTCGTCGATGTACGGGCGGTGCAGGTCTGTGGGGCGGACACCGAAGTCGGCCTCGAGCTCGTCGAGCGACCCGTACACGTCGACGCGTGGGTAGGCCGGGTCGTCGGATTCCCACACCGGGATCGGGGCACCCCAGTATCGGTTGCGGTTGATGTTCCAGTCGCGGGCACCCTCGAGCCACTTGCCGAACTGGCCGTCCCGCACGTGCTCCGGCATCCATGTGATGTGCTCACGGTTGAGCTCCACCATGCGATCCCGGAATGCGGTGACCTTGACGAACCACGCGGGCAGCGCCATGTAGATGAGCGGCTGCCCGGAGCGCCAGGAGTGCGGGTAGGAGTGCTCGATGGTCTCGTGCCGCACCAGCTTGCCCGCGGCCCTGAGGTCCCGGGAGATGGGCGCGTTCGCATCAAAGACCAACTGGCCCGCGTACGGCGGCACCTCGGCAGTGAACTTGCCGTCGGGACCCACAGGGATGACCAGCTCGATGCCGGCGGCGTCGCAGGCGTCCTTGTCCTCCTCGCCGAAGGCGGGCGCCAGGTGAACGACACCGGTACCGGACTCGGTCGTCACGTAGTCGGCGGAGAGCACCACGTGCGCGTTGGCGTGGCCGGCGAAGAAGTCGAAGGGCGGGATGTACGGGGTGCCCACGAGCTCGGAGCCCTTGACGGTGGCCACGACTTCGGCATCCTCGCCGAACTCGGCGGAGTACACGTCACGGCGGGCCTCGGCCAGCACGAACGTCCGTCCGGCCAGATCACCGGTGTTCACCCGCACCACCGCGTAGTCGGTGTCGGGGTGCACGGCGGCCGCGAGGTTCGACGGCAAGGTCCACGGAGTGGTGGTCCAGACCAGGGCCTCGGCGCCGTGGAACGGGCTGTCCTGCGACGCCTCCAGCGGAAGTGCCACGGTGACGGCCGGATCCTGCCGCATCTTGTAGGCGTCGTCGAGTCGCGTCTCCTGGTTGGACAGCGGCGTCTGCTCGTACCAGGAGTAGGGCAGCACGCGGAATCCCTTGTAGACCAGGCCCTTGTCGTACAGCTGTTTGAAGGCCCACAGGACGGATTCGGTGAAGTCGATGTCCAGGGTCTTGTAGTCGTTCTCGAAGTCCACCCAGCGGGCCTGGCGGTGGACGTACTCCTCCCAGTCGTCGGTGTACTGGAGGACCGAGGTCCTGCAGGCCTCGTTGAACTCGGCCAGCCCCATCTCGAGGATCTGCGACTTCTCGGTGATCCCCAGCTGCTTCTCCGCCTCTAACTCGGCGGGAAGGCCGTGGCAATCCCAGCCGAAGCGGCGGTCCACCTTGTAGCCGCGCATGGTCCGGTAGCGCGGGATCACGTCCTTGACGTATCCGGTGAGCAGGTGACCGTAGTGGGGCAGGCCGTTGGCGAACGGGGGGCCGTCGTAGAAGACGTACTCCTCGGCATCAGCACGGTTGCGGATGGATTCGCGGAAGGTGTCGCGCTCGTCCCACCGTTTCAGGACGGTCTCCTCGAGTGCGGGGAACGACGGCGTCTGCGCCGTGGTCCCTCCGGTCAGGTCGAGGATCGGGTACGCGCTGCCGGTGGCGGCGGGCACATGGTTGGCCGGGTCTGTGCTCATGTGGGGCGGACTCCTCGCGTACGGGGCCCTCACGAGTCGCGTCCGTGGGGCCGTCTGGCCTGCGCTCGGGGACGATCCGGATCGCGTCTGGCGCGCTCCGTCCGCGGTACCACCCCGTTTGGCGACGACATGCGACGCCCACTCGTGGGTCGGGCTGTGACGGGCTCCCCCGTTCGGTTCTACTGAGCCGTCCCACGCGGGGCCGACCGTTCTTCCGAGCGCTCCCCGGTGATGGCCGGTTCAGTGCGCATCCGGCTCATGGCCGGACATGAGGTCGATATTACCCCTCGGCCCGAGTCTCCGCCTCTTCAGGCGTTCTGCCGGCATCGCGGCCGCGCCCGCCGCGACCTCGGACAAGGTCGACGACCAGCAGTAGCAGTCCCACCGCACCCACCAGGATGCAGGCCCAGGCCCAGCCGATCTGCCCTGTCGCAACGGCGGCCACCAGAAAGGCGAAACCGAGAACGGTCAGTCCGAGTGCTGCGATGAGCATTCGTGCCTCCTGCCCCTGTGGCGTCGCGGGGTCACATGGCTCACGGCGGCCCCTACTTTGTCATCGAATATACGTCGATCCCCGCACCTGGGTAGGGGCGGGGACCGACGCGTCGCTCTACGAGGATCACTCGGCGCGGTGGCCGCCGTCCTTGTTAGAGCCCTGGACGGACGAACCAGTGCTGCTGTCCGAGGGGGACGCGGAGGACGCGGTGGCCGCGGAGGACGATGTGGGCGAGGCGGGAGCCGCCGAGCCGGACTTGCCGAGCTCGCTGAGCTGGTTCTCCAGGTAGCTGGTGAGCCGGCTGCGGTAGTCCTTCTCGAACGTGCGTAGCTGGTCGATCCGGCCCTCGAGAACACCACGCTGCTGGTTGATGGTGGCCATGATCTCGGTGTGCTTGCGCTCGGCGTCGGCCTGCAGCGCGTCGGCCTTGGACTGCGCCTCCTTGACCTGCTGCTCGGAGCGGGTCTGCGCGTCCTTCACGATGCCGTCCGACTTGGCCTTGGCGTCGCCGAGGATCTTATCGGCTTCCTTGCGGGCGTCTCCGACCATCTTGTCGGACTGCGACTTGGCGTCGCCGACCAGACGGTCGGACTCGCCGCGCGCCTTGGTCATGAGCCCGTCGGACTCCTTCTTGGCCTCACCCGTGAGCCGGTCGGCCATCTCCTGCGCCATGGCCAGCACGCGGGCGGCGCGAAGGTGGGTATCGGAGTTCGCGGCGCCACTGTCCTCGCTCTTGGCCAACGACGGCGTTGCAGCAGCGGCGGGCGCCGGAGTGGTGGGCGCGGCTGCCGCGGCCGGCGCAGCCGCCGCAGCGGGGGCTGAAGTCTGATCGCCGGCGACCGAGGCGCTCGCAGCGTCAGCCTTGGAGGCCTTCTCCTTGCGAGCCTTCTCGAGGTCCTTGCTCAGTTCGTCCACCCGGTGGCGGAGCTCCTCATTGTCCGAGACGAGCTGGGACAGCTCGGTCTCGACCAGGTCAAGGAACGTGTCGACCTCGTCCTCGTTATAGCCCCGCTTGCCGATCGGCGGCTTGGAGAAAGCGACGTTGTGCACATCGGCTGGAGTCAACGGCATGGATACCCCTCGTGGTCGTCTCGGGTGCCGGCCCGGCGAATTCGCACCGGACCCACGACTTAATTACTACCTTAACGCGTGCCAATCTAGTCACATTCGGCCCGCGCGTCACCTACTGGTCGCGACTGACTACCGCAATGTTCCAATCATTATGCCCAAAACCATTCGGAGAACCATCAGGATCAGGAACAACACCAGCACCGAGAGATCCAGGGAAACCTGGCCGAGCCGTACCGGCTTGATCACCCTGCGCAGGGCCTTGACCGGCGGGTCGGTGATGGTGAACAGCACTTCCGCCACCACGGCGAAGAAGCCCTTCGGGCTCCAGCCGCGGGAAAACGAGGCGATCATCTCCACCACGATCCGGGCCAGGAGCATGTACCAGAAGACCTGGATGATGACGTCGAGAACCTTCAGGGTTTCAAGCACGGCCCAACCCTACTGGCACTCGGTGACACCGCGCCGAGGGCACCCCGTCGATACCTGCCACTGCTTCGGTGAGCTGTATCAACGCCGGAAGGCGCCATTGACCGCGTCGCGGATCTCGGCCTCGGTGAGGTCCATGCCGGCAGGCTGGAGCAGGAAGGTGCGCTCACGATCGGCCACCTTCTCCATCCGCCCGTCGAGCCCAAAGACGAGTCCGGCGGCGAAGTCGACCATGCGGCGGGCGTCTCCACCGGCCATGGTGGACAGGTCCAGAACGACGGCGCGGCCGGCGCGAAAGTGTTCGCCGAGGCTTTTGCCGTCGCCGAAACCGCGGGGACGCTCGACCACTGTCTCGGGCACGGTCACGAGGCCGTCTTCCACGAACTCCTCCTCGGGCGCGAGCGCCACGGCACCTCTGGTGGCGGGGACACCGCGCAGCGAGGCGCGAGCTCCGGCCTCTGCGGCATGGTAGCGGCGCGTACGGGGCGCCGGCTCATCGAGGCCGCCACGTGAGCGCATGGCGATCCGCTCGTCGACCGCGTCGAGGTCGGACACGCGGGCCCGCGGCGCGGGCTCCTCGGCGTAGCGGTCTTCGGTATAGCGGTCCTCGGCGTAGCCGTAGTCGTCCCGACGATCGCGCGCGACGGGCCCCAGGCCATCCTCGTCGTGCAGCCCGCGGGGGGCGCGGACGTCGTGGTGGACCGGGCGGTCATAGTCGTCCAGGTACTCGTCCTCGTACGCCGCGACGGGCGCCATTCCGAAGTACTCCTTGAACCGGGCGATTGCACTCATCTTCCGGGACCTTCCTGATAACGGGGCGTCGCGGGCTTCTCTTCGCGGGATCCGTCCCACGAGGCTGGAACTCAAACTACTGGTCGGGGGCCGAGTATCGCCGTTCCGACACGCACGCATGTCGAACCCGCCGCGATCGCCTCTTCGATATCCCCGGACATGCCGGCGGAGAAGTCCACCGCATCCGGGTGTGACCGGAGCAGTTCGGCGTGGACACGCGCGGCGTCGGCGAAGTGCGCAGCGGCTTCACCCTCCAGGGGCGGCACCACCATGAGCCCCGCCAGGCGGAGGTGGTCCAGTCCGGCCACGTGGTCGGCGAGGGGCCCGAGATCGTCACGGGTGACGCCGCCACGGGAGGTGTCTCCGTCGAGGCTCAACTGCAGCAGCACCGACAGCGCGGCCACACCCTCGCGCTCGTCCGCGGCGCGGGCGCGCCCCTTCTGCAGCCCGTTGGCAACCTTGACGGAGTCCACCGAGTGCACACGATCTGCCCAGCCAGCCACGGCGGCAGCCTTGTTGGACTGGATGTGGCCGACCATGTTCCAGCGCACCGCCGCGGCCAGTTCAGCGTCGGCGGTCGCGAGCTCGTCGACCTTGGCGGCGGCCTCCTGGACGCGGTTCTCGCCCACGTCGCGCACCCCGAGGCGGGCCAGGTGGAGCACGTCGGTGACCGGGTGGAATTTTGTCACGACGACGAGGTCGACCGGGTCCGTCCGGCCGGCCGCGGCCCGGGCCGCATCCACGCGTTCCCTGGTCGCGGCGAGACGCGTCGCCAGTTCGTCCGATCGGGTGTCCGTCATGTCCGTCCTCCGTCCTGCGTCTGCCTCCAGATGACCGAGGCCTGTCGTCCGGTCCGCCCCTGACGCCGATACGAGAACAGACTCTCCTCGGCGATGGTGCACCGCGGATCCGAGTCGACACGGGTGACGCCGAGCCCGGCCAGTTGGCGCGTGATGCCCTTGCGCAGATCCACTCCGGCGGTGCCCGCGACGGTCCGGGCGCGACTGCCTGGAAGTGCGGCCTCGACCTCGTCTGCCAGGTGATCGGGCAGTTCGTAATGTTCCCCCGCCGCGGCGGGTCCGAGCAGGACGGTGATCCTCGCCGGGTCTGCACCGAGAGAGGTCATGGCCCCGATCAGAGACGGCACGATCCCGCCGACAGCCCCCACTCGTCCCGCGTGCACGGCACCGATCACGCCGGCCTGCTCGTCGGCGGCCAGCACCGGGACACAGTCCGCGGTGAGAACCGCCAGCGCCAGACCCGGCCGGTCGGTGACGAGCCCGTCGGTGGCGGGCACCGCGCCGCCGGTCGGGCGTGTGACGCGGGCGATGCGGGTGCCGTGGACCTGGTCCATCCACACCACGTCCGAGGCGGGCAGCCCTATCCGGCGGGCGAGGCGGGTCCGGTTTGCCGCCACCGCGGCGGGGGCGTCCCCGACGTGATCGCCAAGGTTGAACGAGTCGAAGTCACCGGAAGACGCTCCGCCGCGGCGGTCGGTGACCACCCGGCGGACGCGCCCCGGGGCATGAGGCGACATCTCAGGAGTCAGTGCCGCATAAAGGGCGGGACGTCGATGTCGTCGTCGTCATCACGACGGCGCGACGAGGACGCGGTCGTGGACGAGCCGGAGGACGCCGGATACGCCGACTCCTCGCGGCGCCCGCTGCCGAGGGGGGTCGATCCGAGCTCGGAGGCGCCGCCGGTGTCTCCGGAGGCGCCGGGCACGGACTCGTCGTCGCCGAGGTGGTGGCGTCCACGGCGCGGCTGCGCGGAACCAGCCGTGACCGGACGCGAACCGCCGTCGAAACCGGCGGCAATGACGGTCACGCGGACCTCGTCGCCCAGCGAATCGTCCACGACGGTGCCGAAGATGATATTGGCGTCCGGGTGCGCCTCCTCCTGCACGAGCGTGGCGGCCTCGTTGATCTCGAACAGCCCCAGGTCGCTACCACCGGCGATCGACATGAGCACGCCCTTGGCGCCCTCCATCGTCGTCTCGAGCAGCGGCGAGTTGATGGCGGCCTCGGCCGCCTTGTAGGCCCGACCCTCGCCACGCGAGGAGCCGATACCCATCAGAGCGCTCCCGGCACCGGACATGACGCCCTTGACGTCGGCAAAGTCGACGTTGATCACGCCCGGCGTGGTGATGAGGTCGGTGATGCCCTGGACACCGTTGAGCAGGACCTCGTCGGCCGTCTTGAAGGCCTCCATCATCGACACCCCGGCGTCACCCAACTGGAGGAGCCGGTCGTTGGGGATCACGATCAGCGTGTCGCAGGCCTCGCGCAGTTGATCGATGCCCGAGTCGGCCTGACCGCCGCGACGCTTGCCCTCGAACGAGAACGGGCGTGTGACCACGCCGACCGTGAGCGCGCCCAGCTTGCGGGCGATGGCCGCCACCACGGGCGCACCACCGGTACCGGTGCCGCCGCCCTCGCCGGCGGTGACGAACACCATGTCGGCACCCTTGAGGACCTCTTCGATCTCGTCTTTGTGGTCCTCGGCAGCTTTGCGCCCGACCTCCGGGTCAGCGCCGGCGCCGAGTCCGCGCGTGAGTTCGCGGCCCACATCGAGCTTGACGTCGGCGTCGGACATGAGGAGGGCTTGTGCGTCGGTGTTCACCGCGATGAACTCGACACCCTTCAGCCCCTCGTCGATCATCCGGTTGACGGCGTTGACGCCGCCGCCGCCGATCCCGACGACCTTGATGACTGCGAGGTAGTTGTGCGGTGAGCTCATCGAGGCCCGGCCTTCCTATGGGGGTGTCGTGCTCGGTTCAGGTGAGTTTGTCTCGGGCGATAGTTCCAGGAGCCTGAAGTCTCACCCTCTAGTTGAGGGTTAAACTTGCTGGTCAGAGGCCTTTTCCGCCGTCGAAACACACGGTAGGGGCACCGGCCCCGCACGTCCACGAGGCTCGCGGGCGTGTCGTGTCTACCGCGTCCCGAGGGACTGAAAATTCGTTCGTTGGGATTTTACCGGGAGGCCGGAAGGGCGGGGTTCGACACGTTCCAGATCTCGCCGGGCTGCTCGAGCACCATCTGCAGGGCCACCGCCTTCTCGTGGTCTCGTCCGGCGGCCCCCCATTCCACGATCCGTCCATCGGCCAGCGTCAGCACGATGGACGCCGGCGTCTGCACCTCGACCGAGGTGATCTCCTGGCCCGCCGTGCCACGGACCTCGTCGAAGACCGAGGCCAGATCGCGGACGACCCCGGGCAGTTCGGCTCTCGCCGACTCCCCCACCGTCAGCAATGGCGTACCGGGCGGGGGTTCCCCTTCGCCGAAGTCAATGCCCTGGGCGTCGACGAGGTGCAGGGCACCGTCGACCTCCACCATCACGAGCGCAGTCCGCTCGACGAGTTGGATCCGTAAACCCGACGGGTAGTCACGCTTGACCGTCACCTGATCGACCCTCGGGATGCCCGCGACGCGCCGGGCGATCTTGTGGGTGTCCACCTGCAGCAGCGGCGTGCCGGGGATCACCGCGGCACGTTCGGTCACGATCTCCTGCGGGATAGACGTCGTCCCGACCACCTTGACCTCACGGACGGAGAACACGGGCAGAAAGTACAACGCCACGTAGCCGATCAGCAGCACAACCAGGGTCGCGCCGAGGCCCGCGTAGATGCGATTGGTGCGTCGCCGACGCCGCCGCAGCCGGGCACGCACGGTCGGGTCGGAGTGCCGCACACGCTCGTCGGAGCTGCGCACGGTGGCGGCGTCGAGGCGGCGGTCCGGGTCGTCCGTCATGGACTCCGGCTCGTCGTTCGGCCGGTCGACAGGGTCGTCGATCATGGTGTGTATCCCTCACGACCCCGGGCCGGAGGCGGCGGAGGCCGCCTCTCCGTGACGAGGGCCCGCGACGATACGAGCGCCGAGCGTGGTGATGTCACCGGCGCCGAGGGTGAACACCACGTCGCCCGGCCGGATGATGCCGAACACCGCGGCCAGTGCCGCATCGAGGTCGGGAACGTGGTGGGCCGACGAGGTCACGTACCGGGCCACCAGGCCGCCGTCGACGCCGGGCTCGGGCTGCTCGCGCGCCCCGTACACATCGAGCACCACCACCTCGTCCGCGAGGGAGAGCGCCTGCCCGAACTCCTCGGCGAAGATGCGGGTCCGCGAGTACAGGTGGGGCTGGAACACCGCGATCAGGCGGCCACCCTCGGTGGCCACGATCTCGCGGGCAGCGCCCAGCACAGCGGTGACCTCGGTCGGGTGGTGTGCGTAGTCGTCGAACACCCGGACCTCGCCGTCACCGACGGCCGCGGTGCCCTTGGGTTCGAAGCGACGTCCCACTCCCCCGAAGCCGGACAGCCCCGAGAGGAAGCCGGCGACATCGGTGTCGGTGCTGCCTGCGACCTCGCGTGCGGCCAGGAGCGCTGCGAGGGCGTTAAGCGCCATGTGCTCACCCGGGGTACCGATATGCAGTTCACCGCGGTCCGCGCCGTCGAGCGTGAGCCGGGCTCGGGCACCATCGGAGTCAACCGTGATCGCCGACAGTTCCCCCACCACCGGCAGGTCGGTCGCGGGGCCGGTCGAGGTCCGGTAGCCCACCACACGGACCCCGGCGGTCGCGGCGCGGCGTGCGCGCTCGGACGCGCCCTCGTCATCGAGGCACACCACCAGCGCGCCGGTCGAGGGGATGCGGGCGAGGAAGGTGTCAAAGACCTCGTAGTACGCCTCGGCGGTGCCGAAGTGGTCAAGGTGGTCGGGCTCGGCGTTGGTGAGGATCACCACGTCGGGCTCGTAGTGTACGAGCGAACCGTCGGACTCGTCGACCTCGGCCACGAACACCGGGTCGGCGCCGCCACGCGCGTTGGTGCCGAACTGCAGGACCGTGCCGCCCACCGCGAAGGAGGGATCTGACCCGGAAGCCAGCATTCCCGCGATGAGCATCGAGGTGGTGGAGGTCTTCCCGTGGGTTCCGCACACCATGATCGACCGGCCCGCCCGGGCCAGTGAGCCCAGGACCTGCGACCGGGTGACCACGGGAATCCCGGCGGCGCGGGCCGCGACGAGCTCGGGGTTGTCCGTCGGTATCGCGGCCTTGGATACCACCACCGCGTCCGGCGGGGTCGCGGGGTCGCCGAGCGCCTCGGCGTGGTGGCCCACCCGCACGACGGCGCCGCGGGCCTGGAGTGCGCGCAGGTCCACCGAGTCGCGGGCGTCGCTGCCCGAGACGGCCACGCCGTGGTCGAGCAAGATGCGCGCGACACCGGACATCCCGGCGCCGCCGATGCCGATCATATGCACGCGTGTGAGCGCCGAAGGAACGTCGTCGACGGGGGCTTCGCCGACGGGTACGGCGCCGGGTGACGGCGTGGCTGCGGGCGGGGTGCTCTCGGTCAACGAGCGGCCTTTCCGGCGGCGTCGAGCGCGATTCGCGCCACGACCTCCGCCGCATCTCGGGAGCCACCGCTGACGGCGGCCGCGGACATCGTCTGGAGGCGGTCGGCGTCCAGCGCGAGCTGCAGGACCTCCGACCGCAGGTAGTCGGCGTTCAGGTCGGCGTCGTCCACGATCAGCGCAGCACCTCCGGCCACGAGGTCTCGGGCGTTGAGGGCCTGCTCACCGTTGCCGTGCGGCAACGGGACGAAGACCGCGGGCAGTCCGACCGCGGAGACCTCGGCCACGGTGATGGCGCCGGCACGACACAGGATCAGGTCGGCGGCGGCGTAGGCCAGATCCATCCTGTCCAGGTAGGGGACGGTGACATACGGCGCGCCGTCGTTGCCGGGCGCGGGCGCGTCGTCGACGTTCTTCGGCCCCACCGCATGGAGAACGGCCACCCCGGCGCGGGAGAACTCCTCCGCCACTCCCGCCATGGCGGTGTTGAGTGACTGGGCGCCCTGCGAGCCACCCACGACCAGCAACGTAGGGGCGTCGGGGTCCAGATCGAACGCTGCCCGGGCCTGCGGCCGAAGCGAGGCCCGGTCCAGCGTGGCGACAGAGCGTTTGACCGGGTTACCCACCACGCGGGCGTCGAGGCCGGAGTCGGTGACGGCGGCCAGCGTCGCGACGGCGAAGCGGGCTCCGAGCTTGTTGGCGATCCCGGCACGGGAGTTGGCCTCGTGGACGACGATCGGCACTCGGCGACGCGAACGACCGCGGCCGATAGGGACGGCTGCTGCCAGGTAGACGGGTACGCAGGCGTACCCGCCGAAGCCCACCACGACATCGGCCTCGGTTCGGCGCAGCATCTCCCGGGCGCCGCGTACGGCGCGAATCATCCGTCCGGGGAGCCGGAACAGGTCGCCGCCGATGGTGCGGGGCAGCGGGACGGGGTCGACCAGTTCGAGGGGCACGCCGCGACGCGGGACGATCTCGGTCTCGAGTCCGCGGGGGGTGCCGACGGCGGTGACGCGTGCGGTCGGGTCGAGAGCGTTGACCGCCTCCCCCACCGCGAGGGCGGGTTCGATGTGGCCGGCGGTGCCGCCGCCCACCACGAGGACGGAAGGTCCCGAGGCTGTCGGACTACTCATCGGTCCCTTCCCCTGTGAATCGGGCTCGGCTTACCGGCGGCGGGCGCCTGACGAGAGCCGGGCGGCTGACGGGTCGCGTCAGGAGCCGGGCGCCGCGGTTGGGTACGTTCCGCCTCACGTCCACGCACGGGACGCGCGGTGCGGCCGGTCATCGCGGTGGCACCACGGCGCCGGTCACGGGCTGCGTCTGCGGGGATCGGCATGCTCTCGTACGCGGGAGCCCGGGGCGTGCCCCGAGGCGGTCGCGGGACGGGTGCCGGCTGTGCGGTACGTCGCGAACCGTTGTTGCCGCGCGGTGCGGACCCTGCGGGTCGAGGAGGTTGCTGCCGGGTGACGGGCTCGCCGTACCGGCGGGTGCCGGCGCTGGAACGGCCGGGCGTGGACGAGGCTGGCACCGGACGCTCGGGTGTGTAGGGGCGAGGGGCCGGCAACGAGAACCAACGACGACGCCGATGCGACGAACTGAGGATCGCGGAGATCGCCTCGGGCTCGTGCCGGGCACAGTTGGCGAGGATTCCGAGGGAGGCCAGGGTGATAACGGCCGAGGTACCGCCGTTGGAGATCAACGGCAGCTGCAGTCCGGTCACCGGCAGCAGGCCCACCACGTAACCGATGTTGATGAACGCCTGCAGGACGATCGTCGCCGTGATGGTCCCGGCGAGCAGCCGACGGAAGGGGTCGACCGAGCGGGTCGAGATCCGCATGCCCACCCAGCCGAGGGTCAGGTACAGCGAGACCACCACGGCGGCACCGAACCAGCCGAGTTCCTCGCCGATGATCGCAAAGATGAAGTCGTTGGTCGCCTCGGGGAGGTAGAACCACTTGGCGCTGGATTGCCCGAGCCCGACCCCGAAGAGTCCGCCGTCTGCCAGGGAGAGCATGCCTTGATACGACTGGTACGCCGAGCCCTGAGGGTTGGAGAAGTCACCGCGAAAGGTGTCGACGAAGGTGCGGATCCGCTCGAAGCGGTAGGCGAACGCCGCCGCGAGAATGCCAAACACGACGACTCCGAACGCGATCACCCACAGGAAATGCCGCGTGGGGTAACCGGCGAACCAGAGCACGCAGAGGAAGGCGATGGTGACGGCTGTCGCCATACCCAGGTCCGGGGCGACGACGATGAGCGCCGCCACCACGGCGTAGCCGATCACGGCCGGGAAGAGCAGATCGAGCCAATAACCCGTCCGCATCCGCTTGGCGATCACCGACGAGGCCCAGACGATGAAGGCGAGTTTCGCGATCTCCGCGGGCTGTATCGAGAAGAACCCGAGGCTTATCCAGCCGCGTGAGCCGTTCACCTCGGAACCCACGCCGGGCACGAGCACCGCTACCAGCAGCAGGACGGACACCGCGAGCAGCGGAAAAGCGAGCGCGCGCAGTGCTTCGATCCGCATCCGCAGGGCCACCATGAAGCCGGCCCAGCCGATCACCACGAACAGTGCCTGGCGGAGGAAGATATCGAACGGTGTACCCCCACCGGAGATGGCCAGGACGTTGGAGCTGGACAGCACCATTCCCAGCCCGATCACGGTGAGCAGGGCGGTGACGACCATGACCACGTGGTACGAGGTCAGAGGTGCGCGACTGATGGCGGCCAGCGGCCCGGCGATGCGGGCGAGCACGTCCGGTCGGGCCTCGGAGCCGGTATCGGTTCCCGCCCGCGCGCCGGACGCGGGTGCGGGGCGTGCGCCCCTGCCGGCGGTCTCTTTCACTGCCATGTCCCTACCTCCCGGCCACACGGCCCACAGCGAGGACGAAGCTTCGCCCGCGGTGGCCGTAATCGGTGAACATGTCCATCGATGCGGCTGCGGGGGCGAGCAGTACCGTGTCGCCACCGTTGGCCATCCGTGCGGCCTCCTCGACCGCCCGGTCCATCGTCTGCTGCGGCTCGTCGGGAGCCGTGGCACCGTCATCGTCTCCCGAGGCCAGCTCAACGACCGGCACCGAGGGCGCGTGTCGGGCCAATGCCTCGGCGATCAGGCCCCGATCCCGGCCGATCAGCACCACGCCCCGCAGGACGTCGGCGACCTCGGCGACCAGGGGGTCGACGTCGGCGCCTTTGAGCAGGCCTCCGGCGATCCACACCCGTCCCCCACCACCGAGCAGCGAGGTGCGGGCCGCGTGGGGGTTGGTGGCCTTGGAGTCGTCCACGTAATGGACCCCGTCGATCGTCTCAACCGGCTCGGCACGGTGCGCCCCGACCGTGAATGACCGCAGGGCCGCTGCCACGTGCTCGGGTCGCGCACCCACAGACATCGCCACGGCCGAGGCCGCCAGCGCATCGAGGATGCCGGCGGGCCCGCCCGGGCGGACGTCCGCTGCCGGTAGCAGCGCCACCGCGGGGGCTGAGCCGTTCTCGGGGTGATCCACATGAGTGTCCGGGTGACCCACACCGCCGACCCTCGCGGTGAGCACATCGTCGACCACTCCGTACTCCCCCGGCGACGGCACGCCGAGACGGAATCCGATGCGCGTGGCGGCGGGCGCGGCGGCGAGGAGTCGCGCGGCGATCTCGTCGTCGGCGCCGGCCACGGCCACGCGTCCGGTCAGCACCCGGGCCTTGGCAGCGGCATACGCCTGCAGGGAACCGTGCCAGTCCAGGTGGTCCTCGGCGATGTTGAGCACCAGTCCCACGTCGGGCCGGCAACTCGGCGCCCAGTGCAGCTGAAAACTCGAGAGTTCGGCGGCCAGCACGTCGACGCGCGGCTCGGCCAGCAGGACGTCCGTCACCGGCAGACCAATGTTTCCGCACGCCCGGGCCGCCATGCCCGCCTCGAGGCAGATCGCCTCGAGCATCGAGGTGGTGGTGGTTTTGCCGTTCGTCCCGGTCACCGCGAGCCAGGTGCGGCGGGGACCGAACAGTTCGGCGGCATCGGCACGCCATGCCAGCTCGACATCGCCCCACACCGCGACGTCACCGGCCGCGGCGGCGAGGAGGAGCGGGGAGTCCGGCCGCCAGCCCGGGCTGGTCACTACCAGGTCCACCTCGGGACCACCGGCAGAACCATCGAGCAGCTCGGCGGCGTGGTCCAGATCGATGCCGACGAATTCAGCGTCGTCGGGCAGCGCCTCACGCAGCCGTGCGAGGGCGTCGGGCCGTGAGTCCGCCACCACGGGGTCGGCCCCCAGCGCATGGAGGATGCGGACCGCGCCCGGACCGGAGACTCCGGCGCCCAGCACCAGCACGCGCAGGCCGGCGAGTCCGCGCACGTCGGGGCCCTGTACTGCTGCCAATTCGCTCCTGTCGGTCACGTCTGTCATCCCGTCGAGCTCGCGAGCCAGTCGCCGTAGAACAGCGCGATGGCCAGACCACAGGAGATCGCGACGAGCAGCCAGAAGCGGATGGTCACCGTGGTCTCCTTCCAGCCGCCATTCTCGAAGTGGTGGTGGATGGGCGTCATCCGGAAAGGGCGACGTCCGGTGGTGCGGAATGAGATGACCTGGATGAGTACGGAGACGAACTCCATCACGAAGACGGCACCCACCACGACCATCAGAAGTTCGGTCCGCGAGACCACGGACACGCCCGCGACGATGCCTCCGAGGAACATGGAGCCGGTGTCGCCCATGAAGATCTTGGCCGGGGCGGCGTTCCACCACAGGAAACCCAGGCACGCACCGAGCGCGGCCGAACACACCACGGCGATGTCCAGCGGGTCGCGTACCTGGTAGCAGCCGGAGAGGTCAACGCCCTCGGCGGTGGAGAAGCACGAGTAGCGGAACTGCCAGAAGCTGAACACCACGTACGTACCCATGACCATCGCCATGGAACCAGCGGCCAGTCCGTCGAGTCCGTCGGTGAAGTTGACCGCGTTGGACCAGCCGTAGACGAGGAAGACGATAAAGACGAGGAAGACGACGACGGGGAAACTCACCGCCACGAAGTCACGCACGTAGCTCAGCGACCTGCTAGCCGGGGTGAGCCCGTCCCCGTTGCGGAACTGCAGGACGAGGATGCCGAAAGCCACCGCCGCGAGGATCTGACCGATGGTCTTGGAAAGGATGCCCAGGCCCTTGTTCTGACGCTTGAACACTTTGAGACCGTCATCGATCAGGCCCACGAAAGCCAGTGCGGTGGCCAGGCCCAGGATGAGCAGGCCCGATGCGGTGAACCCGCCACCACCCACGGTGATCTGTCCGATCACCCCCGCCACGATGTACCCGAGCCACACCGCGGCAAGGATCGCGATGCCGCCCATATTGGGGGTTCCGCGCTTGCTCATGTGGGACTGCGGTCCCTCGAGACGGATCTCCTGCCCGTATCCGTGGCGGCGGAAGTAGATGATGAGCAGTGGCGTCAGGAAGATGCTCACGACAAAGGCCACGATGCCGGCGACCATGATCTGTGTCATTTACGACTTCTCCTCACCACGCGCCGCGAGCAGGTGCTCCGCGACGCTCCACAAACCGACGGCCGCCGAGGCCTTGACCAGGACGATGTCGCCGGGTTCCACCCGCTCGTCGAGGATCGCCATCGCCTCCTCCGCCGAACCCACATGGTCGGCCTCGGAACCCCACGAACCCTCCTGGATCGCGCCCTGGAACATCGCTCGTTGGGGACGGCCTATGCCCACCACCACGAGCTGGGATACGTCCAGACGAACGAGGAATCGTCCCACCAGGTCGTGCTCGATCACCGAGTCGTCGCCCAGTTCACCCATCTCGCCGAGCACGGCCCACGTCCGTCGCGGACGCCCTCCCGACCGGGCCATCACGGCCAGGGACTTGAGGGCGGCCCGCATGGAATCGGGGTTGGCGTTGTACGAGTCATTGATCACGGTCACGCCGTCCGCGGTCACGCGCACGTCCATCCGGCGCTCTGAGGCGGCCTCTGCAGTGCCGAGTGCTGCGGCGATCTGCTCGACTTCCATGCCACAGGCCAGGCCGACGGCGGCGGCGGACAGCGCGTTGCCCACCTGGTGCTCGCCGTGGACCCGGAGCGCGACGTCTGCGTCCCCCTGCGGTGTGATCAGGCGGAAGGTGGCGCGGACCTCGTCGTCGAGCCGCACATCCTCCGCACGCACGTCGGCGGAACCGTCGTGGCCGACCGTCACCACCTCGGCACTGGTGCGCGGCGCCATGGCGGAGACGCGATCATCGTCGGCGTTGAGAACGGCGACACCTCCCATGGCCCGCGGGGGCAGCGCCTCGACGAGCTCACCCTTCGTGGCGGCGATGACGTCTCGGGATCCGAACTCGCCGAGGTGCGCGGTGCCCACGTTGAGCACCACCCCGACGCGGGGCGGCGCGATGGCTGCGAGTTCGGTGATGTTCCCGGGAGCACGGGCGCTGAGCTCCAACACAAGGAAGTCGGTGGTCTCATCGGCCCGTAGGGCGGTCCACGGGTGACCGATCTCGTTGTTGAACGATCCCGGCGGGGCCACGACAGTGCCCTTCGCCGAGAGGACCGCCCCGATGAGGTCTTTGGTGCTGGTCTTGCCGGATGAGCCCGTCACCCCCACCACCACGAGCCCGTGGTCGGCGACCAGTCGGTCGACGCTGGCGCGGGCGAGCGCACCCAGTGCGGTAAGCACAGCCGCGCCGGAGCCGTCCGTGTCAGCCGCGAGCGCCATCGCGTTGGTCTCGCGCCGGTCGACGGCGGGGACGACGATCTGAGCGCCGTCCACCCCGTCGACCTCACGGGCGACGAGGGCCGCGGCCGCACCGGCATCGATCGCGCGGGCGACGAAGTCGTGACCGTCAACGCGTTCGCCGGGCAGCGCCAGGAACAGTCCACCGGGGCCGAGGCGTCGAGAATCGAACTCCACTGATCCGGTGACCGCGGTGGACGGCTCTCCTCCGACCAACCGCCCGCCGACTATCCCGGCGATCTCGCCGAGGGTGAGGTCGATCATGACGTGCTGTCCTCCGTCTCGCCCGTCGGGGCGGTGTATTCGAGTCGACGTACGAGTTCTTCGGCTGCCCGGGTCCGGTCGTCGAACGGGTACACGGTCCCGTTGATCTCCTGGCCGGTCTCATGCCCCTTGCCGGCAATCACCACGGCGTCACCGGTGCGCGCCCAGTCGACGGCCGCCGCGATCGCGGCACCGCGGTCCCCGATCTCCTCGACCACGGTGTCTTTCCCGGCCCTGCCTTCAGCCCCCGCGCGCACAGCGGACCGGATGGTGGCCGGATCCTCTGACCTGGGATTGTCGTCGGTCACCACCACAAAGTCGGCGATCTCCGCCGCAGCGGCCCCCATCAGCGAGCGCTTGCCCGGATCACGGTCACCCCCGGCACCGAGTACCACAGCCACACGCCCCGTGGTCTGGGCGCGCACGGACCGCAGGACAGCGGCCACGGCCCCCGGCTTATGGGCGTAATCAACCAGCACCCGGAAATCCTGGCCGCGCACCACCGGCTCGAGGCGACCGGGGACACGCACATTCGCCAAACCCGTCGCGGCCGCGGTGACGTCCTCGCCGAGGGCATCCATTATCGC
Source organism: Dietzia alimentaria 72 (assembly GCF_000226215.1). Taxonomy (GTDB): domain Bacteria; phylum Actinomycetota; class Actinomycetes; order Mycobacteriales; family Mycobacteriaceae; genus Dietzia; species Dietzia alimentaria. The sequence goes on along the minus strand of NZ_AGFF01000008.1, from coordinate 199,673 downwards.
GAGGGCCACCAACGCGTTGGCCGCATTGAAACGCCCCAGCAGGGGCAACTCCACCTCGACGGTGAACGCGTCCGGTCCGTGAACGGTGAAGATCTGGGTGCCGTGGTCGGTAGTGGCGGACTCCCCCGCCGTCCAGTCGGCGTCGACCCCGGATTCGGCGGAGACGGTCACCGCGTCCGGGCGCATCGCATGGAGACGTCGCCCCCAGTCGTCATCGATCACCACGACTGCCTTCGTCGCCGGGCGCACCGACGAGCCGGGGTCCACATCGGCGTCGAACAGTCGACATTTCGCCCGGAAGTAGTCCTCCATATCCGGGTGGAAGTCCAGGTGGTCCTGAGACAGGTTGAGGAACGCGCCCACTGCGAAGCGGGTTCCGTCGACCCGCCCGAGGCGCAGTGCATGGCTGGAGACCTCTGCGGCCACAGCCCTCGCCCCGTCTTGGCGCATGCGGGCAAGCAGTGCCTGGAGATCGGGGGCTTCGGGGGTGGTGAGTCGGCTGGGCAAAGCTCGGCCACCGACGCGGCTGCCGGTGGTGCCGATGAGCCCGGCGGTGTGACCGCACCCTTCGAGCGCGGCCTCGACAAGATAGGACGTGGTGGTTTTGCCGGAGGTGCCGGTGATGCCCACCACGTCGAGATCCGCCGAAGGGTCCCCGGCCACCGACGCGGATACCTCACCCAGGACGGATCTGGGGTCGGGATGAACGAGAACAGGGACCCGGCCGGCGACCGCAGCCATCGTCTCCATGCCCTCGGCGTCGGTGAGAATCGCCGACGCCCCCGCTTCGATAGCGGTGGCACCGAAGGCCGCGCCGTGTAACCGGGTGCCGGGGAGCGCCGCGAACAGGATCCCGGGCCCGGCGTCCTGGGCCCGGATGGTGGCGCCTGTCAGGACGACATCGGCCCCGTCCCTGTTTCCGAGCAGCGTCGCCCCCGCCCCGTCAGCCAGCTCTGCTGCTGTGGTCATCGCCTGTCCTCGCCCCGCTTTCCGTACTCGCACCCTCCCGTGAACCCGCTACACGCTACCCTGCCCGGCGACGGTCACCCCGCCTGCAGGACCAGTTCCGGCGCGGGCGCGGACGGCGGGATGTTGTCCCTGTTGACCAGCCACGAGGCGATGTCGTGGAAGAGGGGCGCGGCGGAAGCGCCGAGCACTCCGCGCTGGGGCGCGTCGAGCATGATGGCGATCACGTACTCGGGGTCATCGGCGGGGAGGATTCCCGCGAAGGTGATCCAGTACCGCGAGTTGGAATAACAGGAGCAGCCGGGATCGATCTGCTGAGCCGTACCGGTCTTGCCGCTGATCTGGTAGCCGGCGACCGCGGCCTGGGGCCCGGTTCCGCCGGACTGTGTGACCGAGCGGAACATGTCGCGAACCGTTCGTGCCGTCTCCTCGCTCACCACACGCTCGCCCTCGGGCCTCTCGGTGGCCTTGGATTCGCCGTCCGGACCGACAGTCTCGGCGACGATCCGTGGAGGAACCCGCAGTCCGTCGTTGGCGATGGTCTGGTAGACCCCGGCCATCTGGAGTGTGGTCATGGACAGCCCCTGCCCGATGGGCAAGTTGGCAAAGCTGCCGCCCTGCCAGTTTTGTAGGTCCGGGACCAGTCCCTCGGACTCGCCGGCGAGTTCGATCCCGGTGCGTTCGCCCAGGCCGAACTTGTGCAGGTAGTCGGAAAAGGACTCCTTGCCGATACGCTGCGCGAGCATCAGGGTGCCGACGTTGGACGACTTACCGAATATCCCGGTGGTCGTGTAGGGCGTGGGGCCGTGCTGCCACGCGTCGGAGACGGTGACTCCCTCCATGCTGATACTGCCGTCCACCGAGTGGACCTCTTGGGGGTCGGTGAGACCACCTTCGATCGCGGCGGATGCCGTGATGATCTTCTGCACCGAGCCTGGTTCGAACGGTGAGGTGACAGCCTGGTTCCCGAGATCGGCGCCCCGCTCGAGTTCGGTACCGACCCCCACGGCCGGGTTGAACGTATTGTCGTTGGCCATCGCCCGGACTTCACCGGTGTGAGCGTCGAGCACCACGGCGGAGGCGTTCTCCGCGCCGGAGGTGTCCTTGGCCGACTGGATGGCCTTCTGGACGTGCCACTGCAGATCTGCGTCGAGCGTGAGCCGGACGGTGTCCCCGTCCCGCGGCTCGGTGACGTTGCGCAGGGTGCCCGGGATGATGGTGTTGTCCTGGGCTCGGTCGAACGTCTGTCGGCCGTCTTCGCCGTCGAGCTGGTCGTTGAAGAACGCCTCTATGCCCTGGAGCCCGATCAGCTTGCCGTCGTCACTTTTGGACGTGGCTCCCACGACGTTCGCCGCAAGGGCTCCGCCGGGGTACTCGCGGATGTCGACGCGCTCGGCGCCGACCATCGGAAACTTCTTGGTGATGGTGTTGGCCAGGGTCACGTCGACATTGCGGACGAGATAGGTGAATCCTCCGCCGGAGGTGAGCTTGGCCTCGATCTCATCGCGGTGCACTGAATCACCGAGAACCGCCTCGAACTCGTCGGCGATCTCCTCGACCAGTTCGTCCCACGTGGGTTTGGAGCTGTCGAGCTTCTTTCGCTCCTCCGCATTGCGTTCCTCGACGAGCGGCTGGATGGACAGGTCGCGCGCCTCGCGGGTGAACGCGATGGGGTCACCATTGAGGTCGACAATCGCCCCACGCGTCGCGGGCAGGATCTGGTGCACCTGCCGCTGGCTTTCCGCCCGCGCAGCGAGTTCGGTACCGCCTATGGTCTGCACCCAGAACAGCTTGGCCAGTGCGATCACCATGATCACCGCGAACGCCGACCGCATCCAGGTGAAGCGGCGGTCGGTGGTCGCGGCGGTGAGAATCCGGCCGGAGCGTGTCGGTGGCCTCCCTGCGCCCGGCGCCGCCCCGCGAGGGGCACCCGATGGGACGCGGGGTCCGCTTCCCGGGTTGCGTCGATCGGTCATCGGGAGTGCCTTTCGGGGTTAGGTGTCAGAACGGCTGGCCGGGTACCGGCGCAAGTGTCGCTGTGTCCGCGCCGGGGCCGGCCGGCGCCGGGGCGGCGAGTTCGGGAACTGCGGGTGCCGGCTCGACCGGAGCCGGAGGGACGGGTTCTCCAAGAGGCGCCGGTAGAGCCGCCTGGGTGGGCGGATACGGGACGGGGGCGACCCCGCGAGGCGTCCTGTCCTGGGGGGACTGCGCGGGCGGTATGTCGAACCCGCCCCTGCCAGGCGACCTCGACGGATCGGACGCTACCGGAGCGGGCTGCAGCGGCTTGATCGGCGCGCCGAGCTTCGCCTCGGGCTCGCCCACGATCTCGATGACCCCGTCCGAACCCCTGGCGAGGATCGGTGCGCTGGCCACGCCGACCATCCCGAGCTTCTCTGCGCGCTGGGCCAGAACCTCAGCGGAGCGGGCGCGTTCGTTGGACGCCTGGAGGGACTCCATCCGTTCGACGAGCTCGACGTTGGAGTCTCGGGCGTTCTTCAGATCGTAAGTGTCCTGAGTGGTCTGGGCGGAGAGCAGGAGTGTGCCGCCCACGCCCGCACCGATGAGAAGGAGAAGCACGACGACGAAGGGCACCCGGCCCGCGAGGTCGGCAGCGCTCAGTCGCTCCGCGGGAACTATGACCGTTCGACGCCCTCGTACGGATCGGGTGACCGGTCGACGTCGCAAGCCGACCGCTCGGCCAGCGGTCTCGGGACCATCGACGGCATCGCCGGGCGTGGGCAGAGTGTCGAGCCCGTTGATCGACCCGGGCGTATCGATTGTGCTCGTCATGGGTTTCTCCCGTCGATTCGCCGGACGCAACGCACCCGGACCGAGGCCGAGCGTGGGTTGTGATCGATCTCCGCCTGTGACGCCTTCTCCGCACCCCTGGTGACCGCGGCGAACTCCGGGCCGTGACCTGGAAGTTCGACCGGGAGGCCGGCGGGGGTACGTGAGGCAATCCTCGAAGTAAGTTCGCGCTTGACGATCTTGTCCTCGAGCGAGTGATAGGCCATGAACACGGCACGTCCGCCTGCACGGACGAGGTCGAGATAACCGGGCACGGCGTTCTCCACCGCCTCCAGTTCCGCGTTCACTTCGATGCGCAGCGCTTGGAACACACGCTTGCCCGGATGGCCTCCGGTGCGGCGGGCCCCATGCGGGATGGTGTCGTAGAGAAGTTCGACGAGTTGAGTACTCGTGGTGACCGGATCGGTGTCCCGCCGTCGCACGATCTCGGCGGCGATCTGCCGGGCGAACCGCTCCTCGCCGTACACCCGGAAGATGCGCGCGAGATCCCCGTGTGTGTAGTCGGCCAGCACGTCCGCGGCGGTCGGGCCGGTGGTGGGGTCCATCCGCATGTCCAGCGGAGCGTCGACCGAGTAGGCGAAGCCGCGCTCGGCCACGTCCAACTGCATGGAGGAGACCCCGAAGTCCAGCAGGATTCCATCGATCGCCGGTCCGGCCTCGTCACGGGCGTCCGCGGGAAGCGCAGCGACGATATCGTCGAAGTCGTCGAATCGTGCGTGCACAGGAGTGAAGCGATCCCTGTAGGCGGTGAGCCGACGAGTGGCGATGTCGAGCGCTTCCGGATCGCGGTCCACCCCGAGGATGTGGAGGTCATCGAACTCCGCGAGCAGGTGCGAAGTGTGGCCGCCGAGCCCGAGGGTGCCGTCCACGATGACCGGGGTGCGCCCCTCACCGGCGGCGCCCTCCACGACCGGACGGAAGAGTTCGATGGTCCGCTCGAGGAAGACCGGGACGTGCCCGGAGCGCGCGGCGCCTCGGTCGGCATCGGGCTCTGCCGCCATCTCGCCTCCCTCGCGTCCGGAAATTCTCGTTAGTGCTCCGGTTGTGGTGGAGCCCCCTGGTCCCCGTCCGGTACCCACCTGGCGTTGGGGAAGTACGTCAGGGTGGTGCCGGGCAGGGGCCGGGGGGCTCCGTCCGTCGTGCTTGTTGCCTAGTTCGTCTCATGCCTCGATCTGGATCAGAACTCGATCCCGAGCGAGGTGCCCTCCATCTCGGAGAACACGGGTAGGTTCTCGGCGCTGTAGCGGTCCCACGCCTCGGCGTTCCAGACCTCGAGTCGTTCCCCGAGGCCGTTGACGACACAGTCCTTGTCGAGACCGGCGTAGTTCCTCTGACTCGCCGGCACGGAGATCCGCCCCTGCGAGTCCAGCTGCTGGACTTCCGCGCCGCTCACCAGGAGCCGGAAGAACGCCATGTGCCTCTCGCTGAGGTTGGCGGTCGGCCGGACCTTTCTGACCAGCGCGTCGAACTCGTCTTCAGGGAAGACCGAGAGCGTGTTGGTGAACCACCCACACACCACCACCCCGTCCGCCAGGCCTGGCCTGAATCTGGCGGGGATCGTCAGTCGCCCCTTGTCGTCGAGCTTGGGACGGTGTGTCCCGTACCCGACAAAGGCTCGTTCACGTCCGGAGTCGACGGGATCGGTGTCGGTCACCCGCCACCTCCTGGGGTTCAGGCCCTTCGAGCTCCTTGCGTGCCCCACTCTACCCCACAACGCCCCACAAACAAGGTCTGCGCCCCACTTCTCCCCACCAACAGCTTTAACTGCAGTTCACAGCGCACAAAATTATTCAAATCCACTGTAGCCCCGCACCGAAAAGAGCACCCAACGCCTCCGACCGGGCGGGAATAGTCCGCGAAATTGGTACCAGTGTGACTACTGCGGCTCAAGACCATCAGTGAGGCAAGGCCCGTGGGGGGAAGTGGGGTTACAGGGTGGGGCGTAGTGGGACGGTGCGGCATGAGCCGCAACCCTGGTGTGTCCCAAGGTGGAAGAGCTCCGACTGGACCGTGGAGCCGGCGCCTCGGACAAATACAAAGAAGGAGGGGCGAGCGCATCTGCGCTCACCCCTCCTTCGAGGTCCGGGGCCCGTCAGGGCCCTACTACACCGGCCTGGCTATGGCTCCTGATTGAACCGACGCCGAAAACGATCTTCCATACGCGTCGAGTAGGACTGCCCTCCCGACGACCGAGTGGCTCCGCGGCCCGCGCCGGGCACCTTGGAGCCCGCCGCCTGCTTGGCTCTGCCGGTGGACCTGTGGGAGGGCGAGGACCGCAGGGCGAGCACACCAGCCGCGAACATCATAAGAAAACCGATGAGGCTGAGGATCGGGAAGCCACCGAGCTTGAACACGGCCAACCCACCCACGAGCAGGGCGACTCCCAGCAATCCGAGCGCCACGACAAGACCTGTGGGACGACGAGGTCCGGTCGCGCCGGTCTTGCGGACAGACGACGCGAACTTGGGGTCTTCGGCGTAGAGCGCGCTCTCGATCTCTTTGAGCATGCGCTGCTCGTGCTCAGATAGGGGCACTTCGACCTCCTTCAAATGCTCGTGATGACGAGCGCAGCCGGCTCGATCGGTAGACATCGACCGTGTCGGGTGATCAGCCGGTCAAGGGTTCCCCCCATCATACGAGCGGAACGCCTTGAGGACCACCACGATTACCCACTGAGGGCAAACCTCCGCACCGAACACGCGTGAACTAGTTACGCCGCGGGCCCCAGGACCCCCAGCCGTTGGTCCACGAGATCGAGGAATCTGCCCACCGCCCAAAGGAAATCATCCGCCATACGGTCCGTGACTGTGCGGGGAAGACCGTCCTCAACCGCGGCCGCCAGAGCGGAATATCCACCGAAAGCGGTCGCCCACTCCCCGAGGTCCGGCACCTCCGACGAGAGGCGGTGCCAGACATCGGTCGGGCCCCGCCTACGCGGCCCGGGGACGAGAAGGGCACTGGCCGCCGTCCGGGCCGCACGGTACGCCTCGACGAACCGCTCCTCGGGTGCCGAGGCCGCCACCGCGCGCCCCCTATGGATTTCGGCCCGGCCCGCCCGACCCAGTGACTTGCCGGCGCACCCGCCCGGAATTCGTCCGCCGTTGCTTGTGCCCATCTCCACCGCACCTCCCTTTCTGAACGCAAGGTATCGCCGGGGTACGACACAACCCGGCCCACAGACGCGTGCGCGTGGTGAGATGGTGGGGATGGACACCGTGATCACCCGGCTGGACGCCGCCGACTTCCGAGACCGACTACCCGAGGCGCTGAGCGTCTATGTGGACGCCATGGGCTACCCGCCACAGGTGATCCGGTCCAGAGCGGCCGCGTGGCTCGAGCACAGCCACCGCGAGGGATGGTCGGGCTGGGCTGCGTTCGAGGCTCCGAAACGCCGGATCCTCGGTCCGTCGCGCGGCCCGCTGGTGGCGATCTGTTACGGCTACCACGGCAGCCCTGGGCAGTGGTGGTACGAACAGGTCTCCCGCGGGTTACGCGACCAGGGTCGTGATTTGCCCACCGACTACGTCGAACTGACCGAACTCCACGTGTCCCCCACCCACCAGGGACGGGGGGTCGGCTCCACTCTGCTCAGCCGGTTTCTCGCCGACAGGCCAGAGGGAACCGTCCTGTTGTCTACACCGGAGGTGGACGGAGAAGCCAACGGTGCGTGGCGCCTGTACCGGTCGATGGGCTTCACGGACATCCTCCGCCAATACCGGTTCGAAGGCGATGCCAGGCCGTTCGCCGTCCTCGCGCGCCCGCTCCCGCTCCTGAAGGCAGGGGATCCCGCGTGAGCCAACGACATGACGTTGTGGTGATCGGGTCGGGTCACAACGGACTCGTCTGCGCCGCCTACCTCGCCCGGGCGGGCCTCGACGTGCACGTGGTGGAACGCGACACGGTACTCGGCGGAGCCACCTCCACCGTCGAGCGCTACCCGGGCCACCGCACGGATCGCGGTTCATCCGCTCATCTGATGATCCGACACACCGGCATCCCGGAAGAGTTGGACCTGTCCTCACACGGTCTGCGCTACGTTGACTGTGACCCCTGGGGATTCGCACCAGCGCCACCGGGGAGCGACGCTCCACCCATCGTCTTCCACCGCGACCTGGACGCCACCTGCGTGAGTATCGCCGCCGCATGCGGCGCGCAGGACGCCGATGCCTACCGTTCATTCGTGCGCCGATGGGATGTGCTCGCCGGTCGGATGATGAAGGGCTTCTCAGTCCGGCCCACGGCCTCCGGACTGGGGTCCGCGTTCCTCGGGTTCGACGACCTCCGGGACCCGTTCGGCGCGGTACAGACCTTCCTGTCGTCGGGAGACGCGCTCCTCGATGCCACATTCTCCTCCGAACGACTCAAGGCGGCCTTGTCCTGGTTCGGGGCACAGTCCGGCCCACCGATGTCGCATCCCGCCACGGCCCCGATGATCGGATTCGCCGCACTCATGCATCGCATTCCGCCGGGCCGTGCGATCGGCGGCTCGGGCGCGCTCGCAGACGCGCTCGTCTCTTCCGTTCGTGCCAATGGCGGGACCGTCACCCCGGGGTCGGGTGCCACCGCCGTCCACAGATCCGGATCCGGATGGCGGGTCGAGACTGAGAGCGGGTCCTCACTGGAGTGCTCGGTCGTCGTGGCCGCCTGCCACGTCCACACCACACTCGACCTCCTGGCGGGAGTGCTACCGGAGATGACCCTGGACGGTTGGCGCAGGAGAATCCGGCCGGGGTTCGGACTCGGCATGGTCGTACGTCTCGGGACCAGCGACCTTCCCCGATACCCCGGGATCGACACTCCTACCAGTTCCCATGGATTGCAACTGCTCGTGACGGACCGCCGTGTCCTCGATCGACGCCACGGCGTCGCGGCGGCAGGCGGACTCGACGCCGATCCCGCCGTCCTGGCGATGAGTTTCAGTGCCCTCGACCCCTCGCTCGCGCCCGCGGGACGGCACGAGCTGACGTTGTGGTCCCAATGGCATCCCCGTCACCTGGCGGACGGACGCTCCTGGGAACAGGCCGGCCCGGCCGAGGCCGACCGCATCATCGCGACCGCCGACCGCTACGCGCCCGGGCTGGCTGACTCGATCATCCATCGTCACGTCCAGACCCCCGAAGATCTGGAGTCCGAACTTGGGCTGATCGGTGGCAACGTGATGCACGTCGAGATGTCACTGGATCAGATGCTGCCCATGCGACCCCATCCCGAGCTTCGGGGTCACACCGTTCCCGGAGCTGATGGGGTGTTCCTCGCGGGTGCCTCGACCCACCCCGGCGGGGGCGTCATCGGTACCAGCGGCCGAACCGTCGCCCGTCTCGTAAGTCGCCGTCTCGGCACGTCGGCACGGCGGCGACGTCGCTCACGGGCAGAATGACGATCGTGACCCAGCCCCACCCTTCCGCGACCACTGCCCCGCCCCGCGGCGCCTCCCTCGTGCCCCGGCGTCTGGCGGGGGTCACCGCACTTGCCACGCTGCTGTTCATGTTGACCGGGTGTCTACAGCTCAACGCGCAGATGAGCGTGCGGAAGGACGACACGGTGTCGGGCCGCATCCTCGTGGCCGGAGATCAACCGGAGCAGGCGGCGGCGTTTGAACGCATCGGAGCCCCTTCCGGTCTGGAGCAGAAGGTACGGATCACCCCGTATTCCGCAGACGGCTTTACCGGGCGGGAGATCTACTTCACCCAGTTGACCTTCGCCGAGGTGGACGCACTGACGCTCGCCGTCGACATCGAGGGGGCGCGCCCGTACACGATGGGATTCCGCCGGAGCGGTGACACGGTCACTTTCAGTGGATCGGTCGACCTGTCCGGGCTCCCGGCGGACCGGTCCGACTCCGCCACCACCCAGGTGGACCTGACGTTTCCCAACCGGATCGGCCAGAGCAACGGGACCATCGGCGCCGGAAATTCCGTCAGCTGGACCCCCTCGCCCGGTTCGATCACCCGTATGCAGGCGTCGTCGTCGTATCCGGATCCGGCTGCACGCGGCTTCGCGGTGTGGATGATCGTCGGGATCGGCGCGGCACTGCTCGTCTCGATCGGTACCGTCCTGGCGGCCCGCACCTCGCGGGCCCGCGAGGACCGCCTCGTGCACTGACCCGAGTGGAGGTTAGTCGGCTCAGGTCCCGCCTGCGTACACCCCGGACGGGGTCACCATCGACAGGTTAGTCAGGACCTCGTGGGTCGCCTTGGAGAAATTCAGGGTATTGAAGTGCAGGCACGGGACTCCCTCGGAGATCAGCTGCTCGCACATCCGGGTGGTCAGATCGATCCCGACCTCACGCACCGCCGCACGGTTCTCCTCCGGCCCGTCGCCCGCCGCGGACTGCAGCCGTGTCGACAGGTCGTCCGGCAGTGCGCAACCGGACAGCTCGACCATCCGTTTGACCTGACGCAGACTCGTGACCGGCATGAGGCCCGGGATGATGGGCTTGGCGCCCTGCTCCGGGTCGGCGGCGACCGCGCGGTCGCGCAGGCGCAGGTAATCCTCGACGTCCCAGAACATCTGGGTGATGGAGTAGTCGGCCCCGGCACGCAGCTTGTTGATCAAGATCTCGGAGTCGTGGTCCAGGTCGCGAGCCCGGTAATGGCCCTCGGGGAACGACGCCACACCCACATGGAAGTCTCCCACCTCGTGGATAAGGCGAACGAGCTCCTCCGCGTAGTGCAGGCCCTCCGGGTGTGCGGTCCACTCTCCGAGCGGATCCCCGGGTGGATCACCGCGCAGCGCAAGGATATTGGAGACCCCGACCTCACCGAACATACGGATCATCTCGCGCAGTTCGGCAACCGTGTGTCCGACCGCTGTGAGGTGGGCGATCGGTACCAGGTTGGTATCGCGGGCGATCCGTTCCACCACGCGGACCGTACGGTCGCGCGTCGATCCACCGGCCCCGTACGTGACGGAGGCGAACGCTGCCCCGAGCTCGGAGAAGACCGAAGCGGCGCGCCAGAGACGCTCCTCCGCCGCCTGATCACGAGGCGGGTAGAACTCCACGGAGAACGGAACCCTCGGAGAGGTCGACGCGGCGATCTGCGCGACGACACTCGGGTGCCGGCCGCCGTCCGTCGGGTCGAAGTCGGGTAGCTGGGTCACCGGAACAGGGTAACCCGACGTGAGACGGGTCCCTCTCCCACCCGACCACTAGGATCATCGACGACGAGGGCACCCGCGACAGGGCGCCCGGAAGGGACGGTGCTCATGGTCACGGCGACCCGACCGGACGACGGAGAACGCGTCCTCGCCGCGCTCCGCCACCACCTCGGAGGACGTCGCGCGGTCGTGGCGGGGATCGATGACCGCGTCGACCGCCTGGCGGGACTCCTTGCCGACTTCGTTCTAGGCGGTGGCAAGCGGATGCGTCCCCGATTCGCTCTGGCCGGTTATGCAGCGGTCGACTCCGTCGGGGCGCACGTGCCGGACGAGGTCGTGACCGCGTGCGCCGCCCTCGAGCTGATCCAGGCGTGTGCCCTGGTCCACGACGACATCATCGACGCATCCGACACCCGCCGCGGACGGCCTACCGTGCACCGTTCCGTGGAGTCCCTGCACCGTGACCTCGGATGGGACGGCGACCCGGGACGTTACGGCGAATCGCAGGCCATCCTCATCGGCGATCTGGCACTGACCTGGGCCGATGAAATGTTCGTGACATCCGGGGTCGAGTCGGCCGCGCTTTCCCGAGCCTTGGTTCCCTGGTACTCGATGAAGACCGAGGTCCTCTCGGGGCAGATGCTCGACATCCTCGCCGAGGCCTCGGACGCGACGGACGAGGAGACCCCGGCACGGGTCAATCGGTTCAAGACCGCGGCTTACACGGTCGAGCGTCCCCTCCACATCGGTGCCGAACTGGCCGGCGCCCGCCCGGAGACCATCGCCGCGCTCCGAGAGTTCGGCGTAGCTGTGGGCCAGGCATTCCAGTTGCGCGATGACATGCTCGGAGTGTTCGGCGACCCCGAGATCACCGGAAAGCCCTCTGGCGATGACCTGCGTGAGGGCAAACGCACTCTGCTACTCGCCAGGGGCATCGCCCTGGCCCCGCGAGTGGATGCCGACTTCCTCCGGTCCGTGCTGGGGACCGCACCAACGCCGACGACCCTCGAGCGGGCCCGCGGCATCCTCGTGGAGTCCGGCGCGGTGGCCTCCGTCGAGACGGAGATAGACGGGCTCACCGATCGCGCGCTGGACGCCATCTCCTCCGAGGCCGTCAGCGATCACGGGCGGGACGAGCTCCGATCGTTGGCGGCGGCTGCGACAAAACGACGGGCCTGAGCGTGGATCCTGCGAAAGGCACGGTCCCGACGATCGCGTCCACGTCGTCGTCACGGATACGGACGGTGACCATGACGACGGCGGAGTCGGCACGTAGCGCCCTGTCCGGTCCTTCCGGCCCCGCACTGCGGCGCGGAATCATCGGTGCGGTCCTACTCACTCTCGGCGGCTTCGGCGCGGGCGCACTACCCGTGGACGGTGGCCCGGCCGTCGCTCTCGGACTTCCCGGATACACCTTCGGTCACGGCGGCGTCCTCGCGCTGATCCTGACGTGGGTCGGCGTGACGCTCATGGTGACTTCGTGGCTCGCGTTGGGCCCGCGCGCCGTGTCCGGACGTCTGCCCGCCCGGGACGCCGCCTGGGCCACAGCATTGTGGTCGCTCCCCATGCTGCCGTCGATCCCGCTCTTCAGCCGCGACGCCTGGTCCTACCTCGCCCAGGGGGCCATGACCGCAGCCGGGGTCGACCCGTACAAGTTCGGCCCCGAGGCCAACCCAGGGCCCTTCACCACCGAGGTCAGCCCGGACTGGCAGTCCACCGCCACCCCCTACGGTCCACTCCACCTGCTGTCCATGCGGATCGTGGTGGCCCTGTCCGGCGGGCACCCTGCCGTGGGCGTCATCATCCTTCGATTGGCGGTCCTCGCGGCCCTTGCCGGACTCGTGGCGCTGCTGGTGATCGCGGCACGACGCGCCGGGGTCGACCCTGGCGCAACGGTCTGGCTGGCGTGCGCCTCACCGTTGACGGTGATCCACGTGGCGGGCGGGCTGCACAACGAGATCTTCCCGCTCGTCGCCTGCGTGGGTGCGGTAATTCTCACCCTCGATCGGAGGTACGCGTGGGCCGGGGCGGCGATCGGCATCGCGGTCGCCTTCAAAGCCACAGCCGTGATCGTGGCTCCGTTCCTGCTGTGGATCGCCCTCGACCGGCGCCGCTCGTCAGCCACCAGCCGCCCCGTTCTCGGCGCCACGGCGGACACCGCAGTCGCCGCCGCGGTGGCACTGACGGTGTTCGCTCTGATCACCGTGGCCTCCGGAACGGGCGTCGGGTGGATCCATGCCATCTCTGTCTCCGACCGCGTGATCAACTACCTCAGCGCGCCCACCGCAGCCGCGCACCTAGTGCACGCAGTGTGGGATGCACACGGGTTCGAGGACATCCTCGCCGTGGCACGCACCGTCGGCCAGGTGGTCCTCGCGACGACCCTGGTGCTCGTGTGGTGGTTCCACCGCCAGCACACACGGAACGCGCTCCGCGGGATCATGCTGGCGATGTTGGCGTTCGTGGTGCTCAATACACTGTCCTGGCCCTGGTACCACGTGTGGGTGGCCGCGTTCTGGTTCCCCGCCCGACCCGGCCGACGGGCCACCACGGCAGCCGTTTGTGTGACCGTGTTCCTCGTGATGGCTATCGGCCCCAATGGCTCGACCAGTCTCTACAGTCCTCTGCTCGTCGGGATCGCGCTGGCCGCCACTCTGCTCACGGGCATGTGGTGGCGGCGGGCGACGACGCACGTGCCGGATCCGCCCGACCCGTCGGGCTCCTTCAGAACGCCATAGCCTGCGCGCGCCGCATGACCTCGCGGGCGCTGTGACCGTGGAGCGCCTCGGCCGGCCTCCCTGGCAGGCTCTCATCCTGGTCGAACAGCCAGCGAAGGATCTCCTCGTCGCTGAACCCACCGTCTCTGAGCACGGAGACAAGCCCCGGGAGGAAGCGGACGATCTCGTCGTCGTCATCCAGGAACAACGCCGGCACAACCATGATGCCCGCGCGCCTCACGGCGAGCAGTGACCCGTCGCGCAGAAGATCATGGACCCTAGTCACAGGGATGCCGAGACGCTCGGACACCTCGGGAAGGTTGATGGTCTCGGTGCCGGCGGGCAGGACGTCGTCGCTGTGCGGAATGCTACTCACGCACACCACGTTAGACGCCCGAGCGCCCGCGGGCCGCACCACTGCCCGCTCCGCGTCGCGCCGTACCGTTCTTGAGGCCCGAGGGGCAGAATGGACGGCATGAGCACATATGACGGCCGCCTCCCGGGACCGGGCACGCTCTTGGACGGGCGTTACCGGCTCGACGCCGTGATCGCGCGGGGTGGGATGTCGATCGTCCACCTGGCAACCGACGAACGGCTGGACCGTCACGTGGCCGTCAAGCTACTCGACCCCACCCTCGCCGGCGACAGCGCCTTCGTCGATCGCTTCACCCTTGAGGCCCGCTCCGCCGCGAAACTGTCCGACCCCGGCATAGTGCAGGTCTTCGACCAGGGCGTTGAAGGCGACATCGCCTTCCTCGTCATGGAGCTCGTGCCCGGCGGCACATTGCGCGAGCTACTGGACGAGCGCGGCCCCATGCCGCCGTACGCCGCAGCCGCCGTGCTGCGCCCCCTCCTCGGTGCGCTGCGCGAAGCTCACGGTGCCGGCCTGGTGCACCGCGACATCAAACCCGAGAACGTCCTGATCTCGGGCACCGGTGCCGTCAAACTCGCGGATTTCGGCCTCGTCCGGGCCGTGGCCGAATCCCGGGCCACCTCCAGCAGCGTCGTGATGGGCACCGCCGCCTACCTCTCCCCCGAACAGATAACCGGCGCGGACACCGACGCCCGGTCCGACCTGTACTCGCTCGGAGTCCTGGCGTACGAGATGCTCACCGGTGAACCGCCCTTCTCCGGTGACAACAACATCGCCGTCGCCTACCGCCGACTCGACACCGACGTCCCCGCCCCCTCCGACCACTCTGACACCGTGGCGGAAGACCTCGACCACCTCGTCCTCCATGCCACCCGTCGCAGCCGCGAAGACCGCTACGCCGACGCCGACTCCATGCTCAGAGACCTCGACGACGCCGCCGGGACGGGCAAGTTCCCTGCCTACGTGGTCCCCGCACCGCAGCAGTCCTCCTGGTCTCGGGCCCGGGCTGCCGCGGCACGGTCCGCCCCCGGCGGCGAGTCCGAGTTCGACGCCGCCGACCGCGAGAGCGGCGAGGCCCTCCGTCATCCGGGCGGCCCGACGCCGACCCGGGTTGAGACCCGCTCGGCCGGGCCCTCTCCGGGCGCTCAGATCGAGTCCCCGCAGAGGCGCGACCTGATGCGCCCGCAGCGCCGGTCAGGTCTGTTGTGGCTCGTGGTGGCGCTCGCTGCCGCCATCGCCCTGGCCGTAGCGGGCTGGTGGCTCGGATCAGGTCGCTTCGTGGAGGTGCCATCGGTCCAGGGCATGTCCATCGGGCAGGCCACAGACGCCGTCAACGCAGTCGGGCTGGCGGCCACCACGCGGGACGCCTTCAGCAACGACGTACCGCCGACCGGACTCGTCGGTACCGATCCCGCCGCCGGGGAGCGAGTCCCACGCGGCGACACCGTGGCGGTCCTGGTTTCCGTCGGCCGTCCCGTGGTACCCCCGGTGGGTGCGGACCGATCCGTCGAGGCGGTGTCCACGCTGCTGCGGGAGAACTCCCTAGAACCGATCCGGGGGACCGCCGAACACTCAGATTCGGTGCCCAAGGGTCAGGTGGTGTCGCTGGAGCCGCGGGCGGGCACGACGGTCGACGTGGGCGCGAGGGTATCCATGGTGACCAGCTCCGGACCAGCACCCGTTGCCGTTCCCGACGTCGCGGGCCTGGCGGAGGACCAGGCGCGTAACGCGTTGGAGGGGGCCAGCCTCACTGTGTCACGCGTCGAGAGGATCTACGACGACGAGGTGGAGGGCGGGCACGCCGTGGGCACCGACCCGGAGAACGGAACCGGCGTGGCACGCGGCGACAAGATCACCCTGCTCGTGTCCAATGCACTGACCGTTCCCGATACCCGCGATGCGCCCCTCGACGAGGCGACCGACATCCTGACCGAAGCCGGGTTCACAATCGTCCGCGAATCCCCGGTCACCGATCGACAGATCGCGGACGGCCACGTGGTGCGCACCGAACCTGCGGCTGGCCAGCGGGTGGATCCCGATAACGCGGTGGTGCGGGTCGTGCCTTCCGACGCGGTGACCGTTCCCGTGGTGCTGGGATCCCGGGCCTCTGACGCGCGACGGGCCCTTGAGGACGCGGGACTGCGCGCGACTATCGACACCGGCACGTCCCGCGGCATCGTCTACGGCCAGACGCCGCTGCCCGGACGTGTGGTCGCCCGTGGATCCGGGGTGGAGATCGACGCTCTCGGTTGATCCGCTCCCGAGTTGGTCAGCCGCGGAGCATCTCCGCCACCAGGTAGGCGAGCTCGAGCGACTGCTGCGTATTGAGTCGCGGGTCGCAGGCGGTTTCGTAGCGGCCTTCGAGGTCGAGGTCAGAGATGTCCTGGGCGCCGCCGAGGCACTCGGTCACATCCTCGCCGGTCAGCTCGATGTGAATACCGCCCGGGTGCGAACCGAGCGCGTGATGCACCTCGAAGAAGCCCTGCACCTCGTCGATGATCCGGTCGAAGTGCCGGGTCTTGTAGCCGTTGGACGTGGAGTGCGTGTTGCCGTGCATGGGGTCGCACTGCCAGATGACCTTATGGCCGGTGGCCTCTACGGCCTCGACTATCGGGGGCAGCGCCTCGCGGACCTTATCGTTACCCATCCGTGAGACCAGGGTCAGGCGGCCCGGGCGATTATGCGAATCAAGTTTCTCGACGTACGCGACAGCGAGCTCGGGCGTGGTGGTGGGCCCGATCTTCAGTCCGATCGGATTCTCGATGAGAGATGCGAACGCCACATGTGCGTCGTCGATACCGCGGGTCCGCTCGCCGATCCACAGGAAGTGAGCCGACAGGTCATAGAGCCCGGGCTCCGCATCCCCGGTCAGTCCGGTCCCGTCGTCGGCCAGGCGGAGCATGGCCCTCTCGTAGTCGAGTACCAGCGCCTCGTGGGAGGAAAAGATGTCCGCGGAGCGGAGGTTCTCGTCCGACACACCACAGGCGTCCATGAACCGGAGTCCTCGGTCGACCTCGGCCGCCAGCGCCTCATATCGGGCTCCGGCCGGCGAACCCGCGACGAACTCCATGTTCCACTCGTGAACGCGGTGCAGGTCAGCGGTGCCCGAGGCGGTCAGCGCGCGGACCAGGTTCATCGCGGCGGCAGCGTTGGCGTAGGCACGGACCAGCCGTGACGGGTCATGACCACGGGCCGCCTCGTCGGCTTCGAGCGCGTTAACCATGTCGCCGCGGTAGGACAGCAGTCCGGTGGCGTCACGATCGGCGGAACGCGGCTTGGCGTATTGCCCGGCGATCCGACCGACCTTGACCACCGGCATCGACGCGCCGTACGTCAGGACGACCGACATCTGCAGGAGTGTTCGGATGACACCCTTGATGTGTGGTTCGGTGTTCGCCTCGAACGTCTCGGCGCAGTCACCACCCTGGAGCAGGAACGCGCGGCCGTGAGCCACGTCCGCCAGGCGGTCAGCGAGGTGCTCCACCTCAGAGGGCACGCACACCGGAGGGACGCTCTCGAGGACCTTGCGCATTGCCGCGGCATGCTTCGGATCCCATGACGGCTGCTGAAGCGCCGGTCGCGACAGTGCATCGGCCAGCTTTCGGTCCAGGTCCGCGGAGAGCGGGGGAAGGTCGGGTAGCTGCGCGATGTCGACGTCGACTGTCCAGTTGCTCACCTGGGCGAGGATACGCGACGGTGCCGGACCGCCGCGTCAGAGACCCAGGTGGGGAGCCCTGGCCGCGATGGCGCGAAACCGCATGAGCGCATGCCGGGCGTCGGCGAGCGCGTCGTGCTCACCACCGGGGTGCGGCGGCAGTTCGGGCTTGTCCGCCATCTCCCAGAGCTGCCGCACATCCCGCGTGAAACGGGGCATGGCGGCCGGGAGAGCAGTCATGTCCCCCCACAGCTGGCAGATCGCCACGTGGTCGTAGGCACCGATCCACGCCCACATCTCCACTCCGCCGGCCGGCGGCGCGGTGACGAACTCGTACAGCTTGTCTCTGATCCGGGTTCGCGACATCCAGGCCGGGGACGAGGGGTTCGGAAGTTTCGGTAACACGTTGCGTCGCACCCAGGGACCGGCAGCGGCAGGATCGAATTCGGTCGACACGGCGTAGAACTCGCGTCCGTCCTCCGCCACCACACCAACCGAGATCAACTCGATAGTGGTGCCGTCTTCGATGAACTCACAGTCGTAGAAATAACGCACGTCGTCAGCGCATGCCCTCGACGGGCTGGTCCAGCATGTTCCGGCCCGCCTTCTGGACCGCTTCGTAGCGCTTCTTCATATCGGCACCGTACGTGTCGGGTACGTACTCCTGACCGGTGAGCGCCTGGATATGACGCATGAACTCGTCGGTGAGCTCTCGTTCTGCGGTGCGGTCGCCCGCCCTGCCCGCCCACGGTGACAGGTCGACCGGCTCCCCCACCTTGATGCGGATCTCGGGCCGGCGTCCGAAGCGGAGTCGGCTGAGCCCGCGGATGTAATCACCACCGCCGATCACGCCCACGGGGATGATCGGCACCCCGGCGCGGAGAGCGAGACGGGCCGGACCGGTCTTGCCCCGGAACAAGCGACCGTCCGGCGAGCGGGTGCCCTCGGGGTAGATGCACAGGACCTCGCCCCTCGACAGGACTTCAAGCCCCGCGTCGAGCGCGGCCTGGGCGGCGTCCGCATTTGTGCGATCAATCGGGTGCTGCCCGGAGCCGGCGAAGAACCAGCGACTCAGCATGCCGCGGATGCCCGTCCCGGTGAAGTAATCGCTCTTGGCCAGAAAGGTCACCCGGCGAGGAACCAGAAGCGGCATGAACAACCAGTCCGCCACCGATTCATGGTTGCCGACCAACAGCGCGGGACCGTGGCGGGGGAAGTTCTCCCGACCGGTCACAACACACCGACTGGTAAGCCGCAGGAACGGGCCGATGAGCACGTGTTTGAACAGGTAGTACAGCACCGTGGTCACCGGTCCTCGCGTCATGGGTGTTAACGAAAGCAGATACTACCCGGCCTGGCCCGCGGATCCGCTCGGCACCAGATTCGGGGGCCACAGCTCCGGGTCGGGCACGAAGCGGGCGACCACTCGGCCGGCGTCGGCGTCGAACTCGGTCCCGACGAGTTCGCATCGCGCCAGCAGTGAAGGCAGAGGCAATACCGCCCGGAACCCGTCGTGTTCCAGACGGAGTCTGTCCCCCTCGACCGTCACCGGTGAAGAGGGACGGGTGGGAACCGGATACTCGACCAGGTACCCCCCGACACCGTCAGATGTGACCTCGGGGTGGACAGCTCCCCTGGCCAGGGCCGCCATCGCCACCGTCCCCTCGGGTGCGCTGCCCACCACGTGCACCTCTAGCGGGCCGGCAAGGAAATCGGCCACGTCGCCGGCGAGGGACGCGAGACGGTGGGCCTCCCTTATTCGTGTATCCGCGCGGTCTCCCGCCGCCATCGACGCGAACCGGACGTGCGCGGGCCACCTCGACTCGACAAAGGCGGCGAGCTCCCCGGCCGCGGAGATCCGGCGGACCGCGGAGATGTCGCCATCGAGTTCCACCACCACGACGTCCCAGTACCCGGCACGCGCGGCGCGGCGGGCGTACTCCCAACCCAGCACTGCTGAGAGCGGGGTGTCGCCGCCGGCGGACAGTGCGGCAAGGACGTCGTCGTCCGGGTCCACCGATCCCGAGCGGTACGCCTCCAGACGCAAGATCGGGTCTTCAGGACGGATCTCGACGGAACCGTGGTCGCCGGTGGCCAAGCGGGGGTCCACGGCATTCGGGTGGCCGGTCAGGACGAGTGCGGTGCGCCCGTCCGAGAGGAGGTTCGCGGTGGTGGCGGCGCGTTGCGCGGGATCGCCACCCAGAATGACGACGACCAGAGTCTCGGTCACCGGGACTCCGCCCGACGTTTGAGTTCGCTCAGCGCGTCTTCGAGGATCCTGCGCTCGGCACGACTGCGCAGACTGCCGATGACCGGCACCACGAGTTCGATCTCCAACTCGTAGTCCACCCGCGTGCCACCGCTCACGGGCGCCAGTTTGTAGCTGCCGCGCTGGGACTTCTGCAGCGTAGAGCTCTCCAACTGCCATTCCAGACCGCGGTTGTCCGCCGACCAGGAATAATGAAGCACGTACTCGTCGACGATCGCGCCCGCCTCGAGTTGGAAACGGACCTGGTCCGGACGACCATCCGCGCCCGTGGACACGACCTCTGCGGCACGAATCGACGCGGACCATTCCGGGTAGGCGCTGAAGTCGGAAATCACCGCCATGACCACGTCCACCGGGGCATCGACCACCGTGGAATCCTTGGTCGGCCAGACCTCGGGGGCACCGTTGTCCTCGTTCATACCGTCAAGCTTCACACATTCCGACCGGCGATGCGCTCTTCACAGTGGTCGGGTGATGCCGGGCGGCGTCGACCTCCCCCGACCGCGCGGATAGTGTGGCAGGCGACATAACGGAACGTCTCCACCGGGAGGACCCTTTGCGCGAATATATCGCCGCACCCGCCACCTTCACCGTCCCTGACGACTGGTCCTGCGTTCAGGCGGCCTACGACCGCGCAGAGCAGAGCCCGCGCAACGTGGCATTCCAGAAGCCCGTCGACGGCCGTTGGACGGACGTCACCAACCTGCAATTCGCCGAGGAGGTCAGAGCCGCGGGACGCGGGCTGATTGCGCGCGGAGTCGAAGCAGGCGACAGGGTCGCCCTGCTGTGTTCCACCCGATACGAGTGGAACGTCATCGACTTCGCCATCTGGGCCGCCGGCGCGGTGACGGTGCCCGTGTACGACAGCTCGAGCGCCGAACAGATCCGCTGGATCATGGAAGACTCGGCCGCCCGACTCATCATCGTCGAGAACGACGTCAATGCCGCTACAGCCCGCGCGGGCGTCGAAGGCCTGGACGGCAGTCGTGAGGTACTCATCATCGACGGCGCGACACCCGTACTCGAGGCCTTGGCATCGGAAGGTGAAACGGTCGACGCGACGGCGCTCGACGAGCGTCGGTCCATGGTGCGCGCGGACTCCCCCGCTACGTTGATCTACACCTCCGGCACCACCGGCAGGCCCAAGGGCTGCATGCTCACGCACCGGAACTTCATGTCCGAGACGCTGGCGGTGCTCGAGACACCGTTCAAGCAGTACCTGCGCGACGACTCCACCACGGTGATGTTCCTGCCGCTGGCCCATGTCCTGGCGCGTGCCATCACCTTCGCGGGCTTCCACGCGGGTGTGACCATCGCGCACTCGTCGGACATCACGAATCTCGTCGAGACGTTCGGTGAGATGAAGCCGCACTACATCCTGGCCGTTCCGCGCGTCTTCCAGAAGGTTTACAACAAGGCCCAGGCGACCGCGCAGGACGGTGGCGCCTTCAAGGCCTGGATGTTCGCCAAGGCTGCCGAGACCGCGGTCGCATACTCCAAGGCCAATCGGGCGGGCAAAGTCGGTCCACTACTCCGGCTGCGCCACGCGGTGTTCTCCAAGCTCGTCTACGCCAAGCTCGTCAACGCGCTCGGCGGACGCTGTGAGATCGCGATTTCAGGTGGTGCCGCGTTGGGTGAGCGTCTGACGCATTTCTTCGACGGTATTGGGGTCAATATTTTCGAGGGCTACGGGCTCACCGAGACCTGTGCTGCCATCACGGTCAACACCCCTGACCGTATGCGGATCGGCAGCGTCGGGCAGCCACTCCCCGGTTGCGCTGTCAGGATCGCGACCGACGGCGAGGTCGAGGTCAGCGGGCCGGTCGTCGCCTCCGGCTACTGGCAGAACGAGAAGGCCACGGCGGAGTCATTTGCGGACGGATGGTTCCGCACCGGTGACCTCGGCTCACTCGACGAGGACGGCTACCTACGCATCACCGGCCGCAAAAAGGAAATCATCGTGACCGCGGGCGGCAAGAACGTCGCGCCCAACCAGCTCGAGGACGCACTTCGCGCGGATCCGCTCATCGCCGAGGCCGTCTGCGTGGGTGACGGCCAGCCGTTCATCTCCGTGCTGCTCACCCTCGATCCGGAAGCCGTTGAGCGGTGGCAGAAGCAGCACGACAAGTCCGGCTCGTTGTACGACCTGCTCAAGGACGCCGACATGATCGAGCACCTTGACCAGCTGCTCGCGCGGGCCAACAATTTGGTCTCGCACACCGAGTCGATCAAGAAGTATCACGTGCTCCCCGACCAGTTCACGGAGGAGACCGGTGAGCTGACCGCGTCGCTCAAGGTCAAGCGCAACGTGGTGCACCAGAAGTACGCCAAGCAGATCGAGGCCCTGTACGCCTGAGCGCGATGTCAGACGGAACGCGTGTTCCCGGGGGATCACTCCCCCGAGAGCACGCGTTCCATTTCTGTGGCGAGGTCCTCCCACCGCCAGTTGTCCAGGACCCATGTGCGCCCGCGCACCCCCATCGATGAGGCGCGTGGCTTGTCTTCCAGCAGACTTGCCACGGCATCGGCCACCTCGCCGTCGGACCTTCCGTCCACCACCAGCCCGGTACGGCCGTCCTGCACGGTTTCCGGCGCTCCTCCGCTTCGGCCGGCCACCACCGGCACGCCACAGGCCGAGGCCTCCAGGTAGACGATTCCGAGTCCCTCCACGTCGAGCCCGCCGCCCCTCGTGCGACAGGGCATGGCAAACACGTCTGCCATTCGATGGTGGTCCACGATCTCGTCCGCCGGAACCCGTCCGGTGAAGATCACCCGGTCACTCACGCCGTGGCGGCGCGCCAACCCCTCCAGGCTCCGACGGTAGGGCCCCCCGCCGACGACGACGAGGACCGCTCCCGGCACACGCCTGGCGATCTCAGGCATCGCGCGAATGAGCGCGTCCTGTCCCTTCCGCGGCACGAGCCTGGACAGGCACACGATCACGTTCCTATCGGCCACGTTGTAGCGCTCGCGGATCGCCTTTCTCCTGGCAGGGTCGGGCCGGAACCGGTCCGTGTCCACACCTCCGGGCTGATGGACGAGACGGGCTCGGGGTCCGAATGCGGAGGCGAACCTGTGGCGCGTGTAGTCACTGACGTAGGTGACCGCGTCCGTGGAATCGCCGATGATTCTCAGCACCTGCCGCGACCCCGGCAGCATCGACCAGCCGACCTCATGCCCGTGGGTGCTGGCGACGATCCGGGTGACCTGTCCCTGCCGGAGAACTGGCGCCATCACCGCGAGAGGCGCGGCTGCGCCGAACCATATGGTGTTCGCACCGAAATCCGCAGCCAGTCTCCGGGCGCGATCGGCGAGATCCGGGGTGGGGAGCAGCGTCTCCGTGGGCACCCGCTCGACCCGAAACGGCTTGGATGCGTCGTAGTCCGCCGATTCGGTCCCACGGAACGTCGAAGCGAGCACCGCGACGTTGTCGGGATCCAGGTGGGACAGGTACATCTCGAGATACGACTGGATGCCGCCGGGGCGGGGCGGGTAATCATTGGTGATCAGCAGGGTCTTGGTCATCATTAACGAGACTGCCACAGGGCGCGCGCGGCCTTCGCCCGCCCTGCCGGGACGGATACCTGTCGCCGCCGATCAGCCACGGAAGAGCCCCGTGAATGCGACAAACCCCGTCGACCCCGGCTCTCGGCCGGGTGTCGACGGGGTTCGCAGAAGCCCGAGAACTGACTGACTCAGTAGTAGCGGGTCGCGCCGTAGAACGGCATGGAGTCGAGCGGTGCGTAGCTGACCGAGGTGCCGGAGTACGGCGCGTGCACGACCTGGCCGTTGCCGGCGTAGATGCCCACATGGCTGGCGCCACTGTAGAAGGCCACGATGTCGCCGGGCTGCAGGTCGGCCTTCGCCACCTGCGTGCCGCCGCCGATCTGAGCCTGGCTTGTGCGCGGGATGGAGATCCCGGCCTGCTGGTACGCCCACGAGGTGAGGCCCGAGCAGTCGAACGAGTTGGGGCCGGTGGCGCCCCACACGTACGGCGATCCGACGCGGGTGCTCGCTGCGTCCAGGATGCGCTGCCCGGTGGTGACCACGGGTGCCGGGGCGGCGAACTCGACCGGAGCGACCTGAGCGAGGCCGGCCGGGAGCGCGATGCCCTCGGGGAGGTCGAAGGTGACCTGGGCCGGCACACCCGGAAGCTGGAATTCGACGGGGACGTCGACGGACACCGGTGCGGCGGCCGCGGTGGCGGAACCCGCAACTGCGGCTCCTGCTGCGAGCAGTCCGGCTACGGCGACACGGCGGCCGGTCGAACTGGTCTTGATGCTGTGAGCTCCCACGAGAGTCTTTTCCTCTTTCTTCCTGTTACACCGACCGGGTTAGCTGACGGGTTCGGACACGGAAGTCTGTCCTACGCTCGAGACCGCGATGGCCCCGTGTGCGATTCACCCCACTGGAACTTGGTTCCCCGGTGCGCGGTATGCGCTTAGGTGGTGACCCCGGCTCCCCACCGGTGGGCGGGCGATGACTTCCGAGGTCTCGAAAAGGTTACGAAACCATCTCTTCGAAGTCCAGCCCATCGCTCACGCGGCCTCGGATCCGGCCAGAATTTCGAGAGTCGTGACCATTCCGAGTTCACGCAGAACCTCGATGGCCGATCTGATCTCCGGCTCCAACACATAACCGCACGACTCTTCAAAAAAGCCATCTACCTGGCTTTTCT
The DNA here is from genome assembly GCF_000226215.1 of Dietzia alimentaria 72. Classification (GTDB taxonomy): domain Bacteria; phylum Actinomycetota; class Actinomycetes; order Mycobacteriales; family Mycobacteriaceae; genus Dietzia; species Dietzia alimentaria. Next base: position 175,109 of record NZ_AGFF01000008.1, on the reverse strand, counting down.
CTCCGACAAGCAGCGAGACTATGCAGCCCTCGCAACCTTCGGAACGAGCCGGACACTCGGCGCAGTCCATCGAGATCATGATCTACCTCACATTCCGTCCTGAGCGTGTTGCCCATTCGTTATCGAGCCGCGATAGCCGTCCCATGGCGTCGCCCACGTCGCACCCTAGGAACCGGGTACGACACGACCTCGCGTCAAGGCGGCGTCCCGGAGGACACACCGGCGGACAGGGAGGGTCGAGACCGGACGTGTCGGACCCCGGCGTTACCGTCTGCGCCATGTCCGGATCCCTCTCGCCCGTGCTGCCCGGCACACAGGCGGCGTTCGACGATCTCGAGCCTCTGCTCTCCGAAGTGACCTTCGTCGTGGTGGACCTGGAGACCACCGGAACCAGCCCGGGTAGGGATGAGATCACCGAGATCGGCGCGGTACGGGTGCGCGGCGGAGAAGTGCGGGCCGAACTGTCGACGTTCGTCTCCATCGACGGCTCTCTACCCGCTCACATCAGTCGACTCACGGGTATCGAGTCCGGAGACCTGGTCAATGCGCCGTCCCTTGGCGAGGTCATGGCGACCTTCCTTGAGTTCTCGCGAAACTCTGTACTCGTTGCCCACAACGCCCGATTCGACCTCGGCTTCCTCCGCGCGGCCGCCATCGCCACCGGACACCCCTGGCCCGACCCGCAGTCCGTATGCACTCTCGCCCTCGCTCGCCGGGTTCTGCACCAGGGTGAGACACGTGGTCACAAACTAGGGGTGCTGGCCGCACATCTCGGCGCCACCGTCGAACCGAACCACCGCGCTCTGCAGGACGCGCGCGCCACTGTCGACGTGCTCCACGCGCTCATCTCGAGGGTCGGCGACTGCGGCGTCTCTACGCTCTCGGAGCTACGGGCTTACGACGGTCGCTTGTCGCCGGACGTACGGCGTCGATCTGCGTTGACCGACTCACTCACCACCGGGCCGGGCGTCTACGTGTTCCGCGACGCTTCCGGCGTCGCTTTATATGTCGGATCATCTATCTCCGTCCGTCGACGAGCCCGTTCCTATTACTCCGGTGGCGACTCCCGGGGGCGGATGCGGACGATGGTTGGACTGGCCTCATCCGTCGAGGCCGTTCCGTGTGCACATCTCCTCGAAGCGTGGACGGTCGAGGAGCGCCTCATCGACTCGTTGCAACCCCCGTACAACCGTCGCTCCCGTAGTCCCCGACGTGGCTGGTGGCTGTCGCCGCCAGAGGGACGGGCCAACCGGGGCCGAGTAGCCCGACTCCCCGACCGTGACCATGCGATCGGCCCGTTCCGCCGCGCGGAAGACGCCAGAGACGCCTGGCAGGACCTCATGGAGATCTTCGAGGTGATACCGGATGCCCGGGAGTGGACGGCGTTTGTGGACGGACGCGACTCCAGCGTGTTGCGGGCCCTGATCGCCAGAATCGACACACTCGCCTCCGAGGGAGCCTTCGAACGTGCGGCTCGGCTGCGGGACCGCGTCGCCGTCCTCGTCCGCGTCCTCGCGCGCCGACAGGAGTTCGCGGCAACGGCCCGCGTGGCCGAGATCGTCCTGGCCCAGCCCTCCCGACCGCACGCCTGGGCGATCGCGGTGGTGCGATTCGGCCGACTCGCGGGGTCGGGAACTGTTCCCGCAGGCGCATCACCCATGTCCGTCATAGACGGACTCAGATCGGCCGCCACGACCGTCCTGCCGACCATCGGCCCCTTCGCTGGAGCCACATCGGCAGAGATCTCGAACGTGCACCGGTGGATTGATTTCGCGCCGACAAGGATCGTCACCGTCGACGGGGACTGGTCCCTCCCCCTGGACGGCGCTCGCGCGTTCGTCAACTGGGCGGAGAAGGCCGAACGCGCCGCTGGTGACAGCTGACCCGTCTCAGCGCCCCCCGGCGCTGAAGCTCGCCCACGACTCGAGCAGTCGGGCCGCCTGCCCGCTGTCGATCGCGGCGGCCGCGCGATCCACCGCGACGAGCATCGCCGGAGCGAGATCATCACCACGAGAAAGTCCGTCAAAAGCCACCAACGCCGCCGCGGAGTTCAGCAACACAGCATCACGCACAGGCCCGCGATCGCCCGCCAGAAGAGCACGGGCAACGCCGGCGTTGTAATTGCCGTCGCCACCGCGGAGCTCCTCTATAGAGCACGTGTCCATCCCGAAATCAGCTGGCGAGATCCGGTCCTCATCGACGTGTCCGTCAGAAACCCTGAGCACCCGCGTGGGACCAGTCATAGTGATCTCGTCAAGGCCGTCCTCGCCGCGGACAACCAGAGCGGACCGGCCGCGGAGCGCGAACACCTCGGCCATCACGGTCATCAGATTCTCGAAGGCGCACCCGATAAGATTCGCCGTGGGTGCCGCCGGGTTGGTCAATGGCCCGAGGATGTTGAACACCGTCGGGATGCCGATTTCCCTGCGCGGGGTGGCGGCGAACCGAAGCGCGGGGTGAAAGACGGGAGCGAAGCAGAAGGCAACACCCACGCTGTCCAGGCAGCGTGCGACGTCTTCCGGCCCCAGGTCGATCGATACCCCCAGGGCCTCCAGCACATCCGCGCCACCGCTCTTTGAGGAGGCCGCGCGATTTCCGTGCTTCACCACCGGAACACCGCATGCGCTGACCACCAACGACGACATAGTCGAGATGTTGACGGTTCCCTGCCGGTCGCCGCCCGTCCCAACGATGTCCACGCTCGGACGGTCGGTGGGCACGCGCCGGGAGTAGGCGAGCATCGTGGACGCCAGCGCGTCGAGCTCCACCCCGGTCACGCCCTTCATCTTCAAAGCCACCCCGAAAGCCGCGATCTGCGCATCCGTGGCAACACCCTCCATGATTCGGGACATCGCCCAGCTGGCATCCGCCGAATCCAGGTCCTCGCCCTCGGTGAGCGTGCCGAGAACCCCGGGCCACGAGCGACCCCCGCCGAACGCTGCCGAACTGACCACGTGTCCCGACCTTCCTGATGGTGTCCTACCGGCCCGCACCCCGATGGCCCGGACCCGCCGCGCCCAATCGTGCCACCAGCCGCCTTCACCTCGCCGCCGGACTCCCTCCGGGAGACCTCGTTCAGCGCCTCTGCAATCAGGCTGAGAGCGCCCTGATAGCCCCTGCAAGGGGGTCGCTTCCCCGTCCCTTACACGGTCGTGACGAAGACGACCTGCGGAAACGCTGATCGGACACGCCGATTTCGGGGGTCCGTGCAGACTCCGCCCACCTCAGGGGTCATACTTGGCCTCGTGACGAGCGCAGTAGATAACTCAGGATCGGCCATGGCCCAGCGTGTTCATTCGCTGAATCGGCCAAACATGGTCAGCGTGGGCACCATCATCTGGTTGTCCCAGGAGCTGATGTTCTTCGCGGGCCTGTTCGCGATGTACTTCGTCTCCAAGGCAAATTCGGGAGGTGACTGGCCTTCCTACCCCGTGCACCTGAACGTGCCGTTCGCCCTGACGATCACCGTGATCCTCGTGGCGTCGTCGTTCACCTGCCAGATGGGTGTCTTCGCCGCGGAGCAGGGTGACGTCTTCGGGCTTCGCCGCTGGTACGTGATCTCCGCCGCGATGGGCACGGTGTTCCTCATCGGGCAGTCGTACGAGTACGTGACGCTGGTGCTCGAGGGCACCACCATCTCGTCCAGCGTGTACGGGTCCGTTTTCTTCATCACCACCGGCTTCCACGGCCTCCACGTAGCGGCGGGCGTGATCGCTTTCGTCGTACTCGTCATGCGTACGACGATGTCGCGGTTCACGCCGGCGCAGGCCACCGCGGCCATCGTGGTGTCCTACTACTGGCACTTCGTTGACGTGGTCTGGATCGGCCTCTTCGTCACCATCTACTTCATTCAGTAGTCAGCTGGCTGCAGGACGCTGTGTCCAGCAGGTCCCAACACCAAAGGGAACTCACAATGAACTCACCTCATCCACCCGCTGCGGACTCGCCGTCGCCGGAGTCGGCAGCGACTCCGAAGCGTCCGGCGTCCTCCAAGCGGCGCCGCAAGGCGACCGGCGCGCTCGTCATAGCTGCCGGTCTGCTGGGCGCTGGAGCCATCGCCACGGCCGTCGTTCCGGAGCCCCAGGTGGCAACGGCGCAGCAGGACCAGGCCGCCCTCATCGCCGAGGGTAAGTCGATCTTCGACGTCGCCTGCATCACCTGCCACGGCGCAAACCTGCAGGGCGTCGAAGACCGCGGCCCGTCGCTCGTCGGCGTCGGCGCCGGCTCTGTCTACTTCCAGGTGCACTCCGGCCGCATGCCCGCGGCCGACAACGAGGCCCAGGCCGAGCGGAAGAAGCCCCGGTACAACGAGCACCAGATCATGGCGCTCGCCGCGTACGTCGATCTCTACGGCGGCGGTCCGGATATCGTCAGGGACGCGGACGGGAACATCGCCCAGGAAAGCCTTCTTGGCGCCTCGGGCGAAAACCGCTCCGACGAGATCGCTCGTGGTTCGGAGCTCTTCCGCCTCAACTGTGCCTCCTGCCACAACTTCACCGGTCGTGGTGGCGCCCTGTCGGCGGGCAAGTACGCCCCGACTCTCGACCCTGCCAACGAGCAAGAGCTCTACCAGGCCATGCTGACCGGACCGCAGAACATGCCCAAGTTCTCGGACCGCCAGCTCACGCCTGACGAGAAAAAAGACATCATCGCCTACGTTAAGAACGCCGACGGCAAGGTCTCGCCCGGTGGCTACGCCCTCGGCGGCCTGGGCCCCGTGACCGAAGGCGTGGCCATGTGGCTTGTCGGCATCGTCGCCCTCATCGGCGCGACCCTGTGGATCGGAACCCGTTCATGAGTGAAAGCCCGAAGGACCCGTCCGCCGCGGACCTCGACCGGATGAGTGACGCTGAACTCGTCCGGCTGGGAACCGAGCTTGATGAGGTCGACGTCCGGTTCCGCGAACCGCGTTTCCCCGAGGGTGTCACCACCCGCGCCGAGAAGCGTGCCGCTCGCACGGTAACCATCTGGTTCGCCCTGTCCGCCCTGCTGGCGCTGGCTTTCGCCGTCATCTACATCGCCTGGCCGTGGGAATACCGCGGGGAGGGCGAAGACGGCTTCGGCATGTACATGCTGTACACCCCGCTGCTCGGCGTGACGATCGGCCTATCGATCCTGTTCCTGGGTTTCGGCGCTGTCCAGTTCACCAAGAAGTTCATCCCCGAGGAGATCTCGGTCCAGACTCGCCACGACGGCCCGTCGGAAGGTGTGGACCAGAAGACGATCGTCGCCGAACTGAATGACGCCTGGAAGACCTCCACCCTTGGTCGCCGCAAGGTCATGGGCGGCTTCCTCGGCGCCGGCGCAGGCCTCATCGGACTCTCCGCGATCCTGCCCCTCGGCGGCATGATCAAGAACCCGTGGAAGCGCGGCGAGCTCACCATCGCCGGCGACGGCACTCTCCACACCACCGGATGGACGCTCGCCTCGAACGAGCGCCCCGACGGCCTGCCCGCCGAGAAGGTCTACATCGCACGCGATACCGGCAAGGTCTACCCGGACGGCCACCCGCCGGCCGGCGAGGGTCGCCTCGAGCGCATCCACGTTGAGGACTTGGCCGCCGGTGGTCTCGAGTCGGTCTTCCCGCTCCCCGCCACTGCCCTCGGAAACTTCGAGGAGCACATGCACTCCATCCATGGCGTCCGCAACGCTGTGATGCTGATCCGCTTCCGTCCCGAGGACGCTGACCGCGTGATCAAGCGCAAGGGCCAGGAGAACTTCAACTATGGCGACCTGTACGCCTACTCGAAGATCTGCACCCACCTCGCCTGCCCCACGTCGTTGTACGAGCAGCAGACCCACCGGTTCCTCTGCCCGTGCCACCAGTCGCAGTTCGACGCACTCGAGTACGCGAAGCCGATCTTCGGCCCCGCCGCGCGTGCGCTGCCGCAGCTGCCCATCGCCGTGGACAGCGAGGGCTACCTCGTCGCCAATGGTGACTTCATCGAGCCCGTCGGACCGGCCTTCTGGGAGCGTCGTTCATGAGTAACAACACTAAAATCGCCGCAGTCGGCCACGGGCTCGACTCGCGGTACACCATGGCAAAGGGCATGCGCCGGCAGATCAATAAGGTCTTCCCGACGCACTGGTCCTTCCTCCTGGGCGAGATCGCCCTGTACAGCTTCATCATCCTGCTGATCTCCGGTGTGTACCTCACCCTGTTCTTCGACCCCTCGATGTCGAAGGTGATCTACCAGGGTGCGTACGCGCCGCTCAACGGCATCGAGATGTCGCGTGCTTACGAGACTGCACTTCAAATCTCGTTCGAGGTCCGTGGCGGGCTCTTCGTCCGTCAGATTCACCACTGGGCAGCGCTGCTGTTTGTGGCCTCGATGGTCGTTCACATGATCCGTATCTTCTTCACCGGCGCATTCCGTCGCCCGCGTGAGGCCAACTGGGTTATCGGTTGTGTGCTGCTGCTCCTGGGAATCGTCGAGGGGTTCCTCGGTTACGGCCTCCCGGACGAGCTGCTCTCGGGTACCGGCCTCCGGATCACCTCCGGCATCATCGTCGGCATGCCGGTCATCGGCACCTGGCTCCACTGGATGATCTTCGGCGGCGACTTCCCCGGCGACCTGATGATTCCTCGCTTCTACGTCCTGCACGTGCTGATCATCCCCGCGATCATCCTCGCGCTGATCGCCGCGCACCTCGCGCTTGTCTGGTACCAGAAGCACACGCAGTTCCCCGGGCCCGGCCGCACGGAGAACAACGTGGTGGGTGTCCGCATCCTGCCGGTTTTCGCCGTCAAGTCCGTCGCCTTCGGTGCGATCACGATCGGCATGCTCATGCTCTTCTCGGGCGTGTTCACGATCAACGCGATATGGAACCTCGGGCCGTACAACCCATCGCATATCTCAGCGGGCTCGCAGCCGGACTGGTACATGCTGTGGACAGAGGGCGGCGCACGTGTGATGCCTGCCTGGGAGCTCTACCTCGGCCCGTACACCGTCCCCGCCGTCATGTGGGTGGCAGTGATGCTCGGCGGCATGGTCGCTGTGATGTTCGCCTACCCGTGGATCGAGTCCAAGTTCTCGGGCGACACTGCTCACCACAACCTGCTTCAGCGTCCGCGCGACGTGCCGGTGCGTACCGCCGCCGGCATGATGGCCATCACGTTCTATGTGATCCTGGTGCTGATGGGTTCGAACGACCTCATCGCTTATCACTTCGACGTCTCGCTGAACGCCACCACGTGGGCCGGTCGAATCGGACTGATCCTCATGCCGCCACTCGTGTACTTCTTCACCTACCGCCTGTGCCTGGGACTCCAGCGCACCGACCGTGAGGTGCTGGAGCACGGCATCGAGACCGGAATCATCATGCGCCTGCCGCAGGGTGAATTCATCGAGGTGCACCAGCCGCTCGGGGAGATCGATGAGCACGGACACGCGGTTCCTCTCGAGTACGCCGGGGCCAAGGTCCCGACCAAGATGAACCAACTCGGTGCGGCAGGTCGCGCTCCGCATGGTGCTCTCACGGCCGACCCAATCGAAGAGGCCCGGCTGCTCGACGAGGCAGCCCACCGCAAGCACGACCTCGAGCACTCCACGCTCACGTCGCTGCAGGAGCAAAACCGGCCCCGTCTGCACGACGAGGACTGACCTACCCGGCAGCATCTGATCGCGGGCCGGATCTCCACCAGGAGATCCGGTCCGCGATTTTTGTGGCCACCGCACGTCGACCCGGCCACTCCCCCGCGTAGAACACGGGACACCAGCAGGCAGGCACAGATGACCGAACACACGCACGCAGCTGATACCGGTCACCCGATTGAGCTGACCAATGAGATCGAGCACGCCCTCGAATTGCTCCACGGCGGGCACAACCTCTTCCTCACCGGCAAGGCCGGAACCGGAAAGTCCACTCTTATCCGGCACTTCCTCGCCGAGACCGAACACTCGGCCCTCGTGGCCGCCCCGACCGGCATCGCCGCCCTCAACGTGGGCGGATACACCATTCACCGACTGTTCGGCTTCCACCCCAGCCACACCGTCGACCACATTCGGGGGAACACCTACCGGCCCGCCCGGTTCGCCCAAGCACTGTCAGGAGTGCGCACTCTCATCCTCGACGAGGCGTCGATGATCCGGGCCGACGTCTTTGACATGATCGCCGAGGCCCTCGACCGATTCGGTCCGGACCCCACCATGCCGTTCGGCGGCGTCCAACTGGTTCTGGTGGGCGATCTGTTCCAGCTACCCCCAGTGGTCACGGAAGGCGAGAAGCCCAATTTCGAGAGCGCGTACGCGACCCCCTACTTCTTCTCCGCGAACCGCTATACCCGAAACGAGTTCGCCACCGTCGATCTGACCCACGTATTCCGGCAGTCCGGCGATCCCGAACTCACCTCGATCCTGAACACCATCCGGGAAGGGACGCTGGTCGGAAGTGCCCGGCAGCGCCTCAACGCGAGAACCTTCCCCGACTTCGAACCCCCCGACGACGAGTTCTGGCTCACCCTCACCACGACCAACCGCATGGCCGACGCCCGCAACCGCCGCCTTCTCGAGCGGCTGCCCGGTTCGGAACTGTCGTTCGAGGCCATGACCTCCGGGGACCTCACGGGGTTCGAATTGCCGACCGAGGAGGTACTCGGGTTCAAGGTCAACGCCCAGGTCATGATGTTGAACAACGACCCGGCACATCGCTGGGTCAACGGTTCCATCGGCAGGGTGATCGACGTGACCCTGGGGAGACGAGGCGACCGCGGAGAACGGGGACCGGTCGTAGTCGTCAGATTCACGAACGGCGAGGTGGCCGAAGTGGCGCTGCACACCTGGGATGTGACCCGCCCAGTCGCTTCCGGTGGCGGTATCCGCCACGAGATCGTGGGTACGTTCACCCAGTTGCCCCTCAAACTGGCATGGGCAATCACTATCCACAAAAGTCAAGGTCAGACACTCGACAGGCTGGTGGTTGACCTCACCGGAGGAACGTTCGCGACCGGCCAGTTGTACGTCGCGTTAAGCCGGTGCCGGTCACTCGACGGGCTGATACTGACACGACCGGTTCTCGCCAAGGACCTGCGGACCGATCGGAGGATCATCAGGTTTCTCCGCGCGCCGGACCAGAACACTACCGACCGCCGTTACTGCGCTATTGCGGCGCTGACGGTCGGGAAGGACAACGCGCGGTCCATGCCCAGGCCCGTTGAGCTGGCGATTGCTTTTCCCGACGGCACCGCGGTCACCACCCTGGTCAACCCGGAACGCGACCTCGCAGAGGCCCGTACCGACTACGGGATCACCGTCACCGACATTCTGCTGGCACCGAACCTCCGTGAGGCGTGGGCGATGATCGCGCCCCTGCTAGACGGTCACACGCCCGTCGGCGTGCACGTCGATTCCACGGTCGGTCACGTGGACTCCGAGCTCAAACGGCTGGGTAGCGCGGAGCCCATGCCTCTCGGCGTGGAAATCCCCTCGGACGGACTCACGCCCGGCGAGCGCACTCGCAGTCGCGCGGGGTCGGCCCTGATGCGCGCCCAAGCCGCGTTGCAGGCGTACGAGAGGGTGTGGCCGGAGGACCCGGCGGCCGGAGTGTTCGCTGTGGATCTCGGGGAGGGATCCGGCATCAGTTACCTCCTCAGCCGCGACGTCGGCCTTCGGCCACCGACCTCGAGCGCACTCCCCCAACTGTCGGCGATGCTCAAGATCAGCACAGAGCTCAGTGCGGTTCTCCTGGACCTCCCGCACTGCGCGGACCAGTCGGGTACGGACGACAACGACGACGAACTCACCGCAGGAGACCTCGAAGTTGCGGTGGGCGCGCGACGACTCGTGGCCGAACAGGTGCGCCTGGCAGCCGAGCGAGTGCCCCTGACCACGGAGATACTCGGCCGCCTCCGCAGGGCCGGCACGGTGGTGGGCTCAGATCTTTCTGCCGGGCTCGAAACATCTCAAGCCGTAGGTGCCGCAAAGGTACTGCTGCCCGGCACCCGCGTGAGTTTCTCCGGCAGCGCGCTCGACCGCCAGGGCAGGCTGATGGAGCGATCCGACATGGAGGCCTTGGCAGTCGAGAACGGGCTGCTGCCTGTAGCGAACGTGACCAAGACGAAGTGTGACGCATTAATCGTGGCGGAGGTGGGCAGTCAATCGGGTAAGGCCCGATCCGCATCGAGGTGGGGAAAGCCGGTCATCTCAGTGGCCGACTTCCTGGAGTGGGCAGGGCACTGAGCCCTGGGCTGAACCCGGGGTGCGCCTTGCCGCGCACCCCGGCCCACCGGTCTTAGGGAGCGATCGGCAGGGGGTCGCCGGCCATGTCTGCCACGGCCCTGAACGCCATGGCCATCCCGGAGCCGAGTGGGACGCCGGGGCCCGGGTACGCCTCGCCGGACACCGACGCCGAGGAGTTACCCGCGGCGTACAGACCTGCGATCGCCTGGCCGGCGGCGTCCACCACCGCGCCGTTGGTGTCGATCACGGCACCGCCCTTAGTGCCCAGATCGCCTAGCACCAGCCGGACGGCGTGAAAGCGTTCGCCGCCGAGGGGACGCAGGCATTCCTTGGTGGTTGACGCGCCCAGGAAGAATCGCCCGTACGGGTCCTCTCCCCGACGGAAGTCGGTGTCCTGGCCGTTCTCGGCGAAACCGTTGAACCGGTCCACGCTCTCCGCGAGGGCGGACTTGTCGAGGCCGGTGGCCTTCGCGATCTCCTCGATCGACCCGGCGGAATGCCAGAGCCCGGCCTCACTCAGCTGCTGCTGGTCCGGTGCCGGGATGCAGATGGCGGGGTAGCCCCCGGCCTCGGCGTCATCGAAGACAAACCAGAACTCGTCACCTGCGCCGTCGGCCATCCGCGCCCGCATCCTGCGGCCCATCTGGTCGTACGGGAGGAGTTCGTTAGCGAAACGTCGGCCGGTGCCGTCCACGATGATACCCGCGCGGAAGCCCAGCGTGAAGGCGGCGTGGCCGTTCGGGAAAAGTGTTGCCGGGCACCACCATGACTGGTCGAGCAGGTCGAGTTTGGCGCCCACCTGCTCGAACATCCGGACCGCATCGCCAGATCCGGTGTCCGGGTGCGACGACGACCAGTCGGCGGTGGGCATCTGCTGCCACTCCTTGCGCATCTCGGGCGAGCGTTCGAAGCCCCCTGCGGCCACCAGGACGCCCCGGCGGGCGTTGATCTTGCGGGGGCCCGAGTCGTCACTCACCGCCACACCCACGACGCGGCCGTCGGCGTCGGTGAGTAGTTCCTCTGCGGCAGTCTTCAGGAGCACAGTTGCGTTATCCATCGCGTCCAGGGCCAGAACCAGTCTGGCGACCCACGCGCGTCCACCCTCGAGCCGCGTGGTGTCCTCGGGGGCCCCGAACTGGTCGACCGGAACAGCAGGCCGTATGTCCGAGGTCCGGTCGCCCACCTCCTCGCCCTTGATCGGCTTGGGATAGACGCTACGGCCGCTCTCCTGGCGTCCTGGGGCATCGAAGTAGTCGGGGAACGCCTGGAACCGCATGGGGATGCCGAGCTCGTCCTGGAGGAACTCGACCACCCGCGGGCCCGTGTTGAGGAAGGCCTCCTGGACGTCCCGGTTCGTCCTGTCCCCCACTACGGCGCGGAAGTAGGTGCGACCTCGCTCAACAGAGTCCCCGAGACCGTCGCGGGCGAGAACCGCGTTGCCCGGCAGCCACACGGCGCCTCCGGAATACGCGGACGTACCTCCGAATCGGTCGGTTTTCTCGATGAGACAGGTGGACAGACCTCGCGAGGCTGCTGCGGCTGCGCCGAAGAGGGCGGCTACGCCGGAGCCCACCACCACCACGTCGAAGTGTTGGTCGACTGTGCTGTCCTGTTCCATCACGGTAATCCTCGGTCTCGTCTGGGTGCGGTCGATTGATCCCGCCCAGCCCGCCGGTGACCGGCCCGCCCGACGAGATGTTCTCGCCCGAGGATATCGGCACCCGCGTCAGGTAGAACACGTTTCAGATTCTTCGGGGGTACCCGCCCGAGCCGGTGATCTCGCGAAGATGGGTGCCCGCGCCCTTGTACGATCGACAGTGGTAAAAGACATTCACCTCACACCCCGGACTCCGCCGTCAACGGGGCATCCAATGGAAAGGCGTACCCGTGCGCAGAACTGTGTTTAATGAGGACCACGAGGCCTTCCGCCAGACCCTCCGTTCCTTCATCGAATCTGAGGTCACCCCTAATTTCGACGAGTGGTACGACGCCGGCATCGTGCCGCGCGAGTTCTACTACAAGCTCGCCGAACTGGGTCTCTTCGGGATCACTGTGGACGAAGAGTACGGCGGCGCCGGACTGGACACCCACAAGTTCGAAGCCATCCAGACCGAGGAGATCACCCGCGCCGGCGTCAACTTTGGCGGGTCCAACGTCCACGTCGGGCTGTGCCTGCCGTACATCAAGATGCTCGCCACCGAGGAGCAGAAGCAGCGCTACCTGCCCAAGTTCGTCGCCGGGGAGGAGATGTGGGCCATCGCGATGACCGAGCCCGGGACCGGCTCCGACCTGGCTGGGATGAAAACCACCGCCAAACTCTCCGAGGACGGAACGCACTACCTCCTCAACGGTGCCAAGACCTTCATCACCGGCGGGGTACACGCCGACCGGGTGATTGTCTGTGCCCGCACGTCCTCCCCTCGTGAGGACGACCGTCGCTTCGGCATCTCTCTTCTCGCTGTGCAGACTTCGCTTGAGGGCTACTCCGTGGGTCGCAAGTTGGACAAGGCCGGCCTCAAAACATCTGACACCGCCGAACTCTCGTTCACCGACGTCAAGGTTCCGGTCGAGGACCTGCTGGGCGAGGAGAACCGCGGGTTCCACTACCTCGGACAGAACCTGCCGTCCGAGCGCTGGGGCATCGCGTTCGGTGCCTACGGTCAGGCAGCGGCGGCGGTGCGGTTCGCCAAGGAGTACACACAGCAGCGTGAGGTGTTCGGCAAGGCGGTCGCCTCGTTCCAGAACACCAAGTTCGAGCTGGCTGCCTGCCAGGCCAAGGTTGACGCTGCCCAGGCAGTCGCGGACCGGGCCCTCGAGGCCCTCGACGCGGGCGAGTTGACCCCGGCCGAGGCCGCCTCCGCCAAGTTGTTCTGCACCGAGGTGGCGGCGGAGGTCATCGATCGCTGCCTCCAGCTGCACGGTGGTTACGGATTCATCAACGAGTACCCGATCGCTCGCCTGTACTCGGACAACCGGGTCAACCGAATCTACGGTGGCACAAACGAGGTCATGAAGACCATCATCGCCAAGGACATGGGCCTGTAGGTTCGCTCGCCGACAACAACGGGGCCCCCACCGCGACTGCGATGGGGGCCCCGTTGATTCTGCGAGTGCCGGCGTCAGTGCTTCTCCCGGCCCCAGTGGTACTCGAAGACCAGGCCGCAGACCGTCACGATCAACGAGATCGCACCGCCGATCAGCACCCACCAGTTCCAGAACGCCGCGCCGTACCCGACGACGAAGATCGAGAAGGCCATCATGAAGGGCCACAGGCTGTGCGGGCTGAAGAAGCCCAGCTCGCCGGCTCCGTCGGAGACCTCCGCCTCTTCGTAGTCCTCGGGCAGCGTGCTGATACGACGCGCCACGAAGCGGAGGTAGCCGCCGATGAGCAGGGCCAAGCCACCGGAGAGCACGAAGGCTGTGGTGCCGACCCACTCGACACCGGTACGTGAGGTGCCGGTCAAGTAGCCGTAGCCAACACCCAGGACGACCAAGAAGATCGTCAGAGCGTCGAAGATTCTAACGGTTGCGTTCATCGTTCAAGGAGCCCTTCGCGAGATACCTGGAGAGACCGTCAGTTGGCCGACGCGTTCTCGATGACGTTGTTCTGATCGCGGGTATCGCTACGGCCGGTCTTGAACGGAGCCGTGGACGTGGAGTAAGGCTCCTCGCCGATCGACTCGAGAGCCTCAGCGTTGGACGCGAGCGGATTGTCCTGACGGAACTCGATGTAGTCCGCGAATGCCTCCGGGGAGACCGCACGCAGCTCGAAGTTCATCATGGCGTGGTACGCACCACACATCTCTGCGCAGCGCCCGACGAAGGCACCCTCGCGCTCGATCTCCGACACCTGGAACATGCTCAGCTGCTGGTTCTTGCCGGGGTTCGGCATGACATCGAGCTTGTAGATGAACTCGGGGATCCAGAAGGAGTGGACCACGTCGGCAGCGGCCAGCCGGAACTCGATGCGAGTGCCGGTCGGCACCACCAGCACCGGGACCTCCTCGGACGTACCGACGGTCTCGATATTGTTGTAGTGCAGGTACGACTTGTCCTCGGCGAGACGGCCGTGGATCGGACCGCCGGCGGCGAGCTCACCCTCGTGTCCGAGCGCCGCCCGCTGCTCGTCGGAGAGCACACCCGCTTCCTCGGCCGCGCGCTGCGCCTCGTAGTTGGTGCCGTCCTCGATGCTGGCACCAGCGACGTCGACCTTGTTGTAGCCGAACTTCCAGTTCCACTGGAATGCGGTCACATCGACCTTGACGCCGACCTCGTCCTCCGGACGGAGATCCAGCACCTTGTTCTGGGTGATGACGGTGAAGTAGAAGAGCACCGAGATGATCACGAACGGCACCGCCGTGTAGACCAACTCGAGCGGCACGTTGTACGCGGTCTGACGCGGGAATTCGCCGTCGTCGTTCTTCCTCTTACGGTGGAAGGCCATCGACCAGAAGATCAGCCCCCACACGAAGAAGCCGACGATCAGCGAGGTCACCACGACCAACGTCCAGAACTCGCGAATCGCGATTCCCTCGGGGGTAATCCCGTTCGGGAACCCGAAGTTCATGGTCTGGTTCCACCACTTGTTGTCGGTGTGGAGGCTACAACCGGACAACAGCAAGCCCAATGTGCCGAGAGACACCGCGAGTGTCGCCCTGCGCGTCCGACGACGCCCGTCACGCTGTTCCACCATCATGCCTTCCTGATCAGCGGCTCCGGCCACGTGGCCGGGACACCTTAGAAGAGTAGACCACGGCTCTCAGAATGGAAGCCGCGGGTCCGGCATTTCACCCGACTGACCCCCGACACGTCCACGACGACGTCCATGACCACTCGTGCCAGTAGTATTCGAACCCGTCGCGACCCGTCCAGGCGGGTCCGCCGCCCCACCCCCCGAGTTTGGATCGACGAGGTACCCGACGCATGTGTGGCCTGCTTGGTCTCTTGACCCCCGACGGCTCCGCCCGTTCCCACGAGGCACGCGTGCTCGCCGCCATGGGCTGCCAGCGCCACCGCGGCCCGGACGAGGTGGGAACGTGGACCGACGACGACATCGCCTTCGGCTTCAATCGGCTGTCGATCATCGATATCGCGCATTCCCACCAGCCACTCCGCTGGGGCCCGCCTGGACAGCCGGACCGCTACGCACTGGTGTTTAACGGGGAGATCTACAACTACCTCGAACTCCGCGAGGAACTCAGTCGCGAGCACGGCGCCACCTTCGAGACCGAAGGCGACGGCGAGCCCATAGTCGCGGCGTTCCACCACTGGGGTCCGGGCGCGGTCAGCCGACTGCGCGGGATGTTCGCGTTCGCAATCTGGGACACCGTCGAGCGCTCACTTTTCGTCGCCCGTGACCCGTTCGGCATCAAGCCCCTGTACATCGCCACCGGCCCCGGGGGTACCGCATTCGCGAGCGAGAAGAAGTCGATCACAGAACTCGTGGACCTCGTGGTCGTCGACACCTCAATCGACACCCGCGCCCTCCAGCACTACGTCACCCTCCAGTACGTCCCTGAGGACGAGACCCTCACGCGCGGCGTCCGTCGCCTCGAGTCCGGCTGCCACGCCACCCTCACGCCGGGTGCCCCTCCCCTCATCGAGCGGTATTTCGAGCCCACCTTCCCGGTCGTACCTGTCGCCGACGGTGACAGCGAGCGCCGCTACGAGGAGATCGCGACCGCCCTCGAGGACTCCGTCGCCAAGCACATGCGCGCGGACGTCACAGTGGGTTCGTTCCTGTCCGGCGGGATCGACTCCACCGCCATCGCCACCCTGGCCCGCCGCCACAACGAGAACCTGTTGACATTCACCACCGGATTCGAACGCGAGGGTTACTCCGAGGTCGATGTGGCCGCGGAATCCGCCGCGGCGATCGGGGTGGAGCACATAGTCAAGGTGGTCTCCCCCGAGGAGTTCGCCGCCGCGATCCCCGAGATCATCTGGTACCTCGACGAGCCCGTCGCGGATCCCGCCCTCGTCCCTCTCTATTTCGTCGCCCGGGAAGCCCGCAAGCACGTCAAGGTGGTCCTGTCCGGCGAGGGCGCGGATGAGCTGTTCGGGGGCTACACCATCTACAAGGAGCCGCTGTCGCTTGCGCCGTTCGAGAAGATCCCCGGTGGGCTGCGGCGCGCTCTCGGTCGGCTCAGCACCCGAATCCCCGAGGGCACCCGCGGCAAGAGCCTGCTCCACCGCGGCTCGATGAGTCTCGAGGACCGCTACTACGGCAACGCGCGCTCCTTCTCCGAGGATCAGGTCCGCTCAGTCCTGCGCGACTACCGCCCAGAGTGGGGGCACCAGGACGTCACCAGGCCGATCTACGACCGCTCGCGAGGCTGGGATCCCGTGGCCCGCATGCAGCACCTCGACCTGTTCACGTGGCTGCGCGGCGACATCCTGGTCAAGGCGGACAAGGTCACCATGGCCAACTCACTCGAACTGCGAGTGCCCTTCCTCGATCGCGAGGTGTACGAGGTCGCCTCCCGACTGCCACACTCCGAGAAGATCTCGCACGGCACCACCAAGTACGCACTGCGCAAGGCGCTGGAGCGCATCGTCCCTGCCCACGTTCTGCACCGAAAAAAGCTGGGCTTTCCCGTTCCGACCCGCCACTGGCTGGCCGGGCCGGAACTTCATGATTGGGCCCGCGAGCACGTCCTCGCCTCCGGTACCGACGAGTTCATCGACAAGGCCGCGGTCCTGCGGATGCTCGACGAGCACCGGCGCGGCGACTCCGACCACAGCCGCCGGATCTGGACGATGCTGTGCTTCATGATCTGGCACGGCATCTTTGTCGAGGGACGGATCGTCCCGGACATCGAGCAGCGCGACTACCCGGTACGCCTCTAGCGAAGCCCCCGTGGGCCGCGCCGTCAGTAGTTCAGGCCGGCAGGAGCGCGGAGAGTTCCTCGGCCGCCTCGTCGCCGTAGGTGGCCGCCAGACGACGACGCGCGGCCACCGGGTCGATGGTCCACTCCTGGGTTCCGGTGGTTTCCAGCACGTGGGTGGCGATGAGAGCACCGAACTGGGCGGAACGCTCCAGCGACAGCCCGTCGAGGACGCCACTGAGGAATCCGGCGCGGAACGCGTCGCCCACGCCGGTGGGGTCGAGCAGGTTGTCCGAGGGCACGACCCCGACCTCGATCGGCTCGGCGCCCTTCTCCACGATCACGACGCCCTTGCCCCCACGAGTGGTGATGCGGGTTCCCACCTTGGAGTCGAGTTCATCGGCGGTCCAACCGGTTTTGTTTAGCAGCAACTGGTACTCGTACTCGTTGGTGAACAGGTAGCGGGCTCCCTCTACAAGGGCCGCGGACGCGTCACCGTCGAGGAACGCCAGCTGCTGCGAGGGGTCTGCGGCGAAGTCCAAGCCGAGCTCACGACACTCGGCGGTGTGCGAGTTCATGGCGGTCGGGTCGTTGGCGCCGATCAGCACGATTTCCGGGCGTCCGATCCGCTCGACCAGCCGGGCCAGGGAAATGGTGGCGGCCTCACCCATCGCACCGGGATAGAAAGACGCGAGCTGCGCCATCTCGGAGTCGGTGGTGCACACGAAACGCGCGGTGTGCAGCGCGGAGCTGATGTGGACCGCCGAGCAGTCGACGCCGTGACACTCGAGCCAGTCGCGGTACTCGGCGAAATCCTCACCGGCGGCACCCACCAGGTAAGGCTCCCGACCCAACACTCCGAGCGCGAAGGAGATGTTTCCACCGACTCCGCCTCGGCGGATCTGGAGTGAGTCCACCAGGAAGCTCAGCGAGACGTGCGCGAGCTGATCGGGGAGGAGTTGCTCCGAGAAACGACCGGAGAAGTTCATGAGGTGGTCGGAGGCGATGGAACCAGTGATGACTACGGGCATGCCCCAGACAGTAGACGACCCGGACCGATACGTGATCGGTCCGGGTCGTCAGTTCGACCGTGAGGTCGGTTCGACCGTGAGGTCAGTTGAACGAGTCGCCGCAAGCGCACGAACCGGTCGCCTGGGGGTTGTCGATCGTGAAGCCCTGCTTCTCGATGGTGTCGACGAAGTCGATCGACGCACCGGTGAGATATGGGACGCTCATCCGGTCCACGGCGAGCTTGATGCCGTCGAAGTCGTCGATCACGTCACCGTCGAGGGATCGGTCATCGAAGAAGAGCTGGTAGCGCAGTCCGGCGCAGCCGCCGGGCTGGACGGCGATGCGAAGCGAAAGGTCGTCGCGACCTTCCTGGTCGAGCAGGGCCTTTGCCTTGGAGGCGGCGGCGTCGGTGAGCAGTACACCGGTGGCGGTGTTCTCCGCAGTGGTCATGTCGGTTCTCCTTGCGATCCGAGAGGGCTTCGGGACGTCTCGAATATTCCAACGCTTACCGGGGAGTCCTCTATTCCCCGGTACCCGTTCCCGTTCACACGGTACTCCTGCTGCGCCGGATAGGTGAATGTCCTTCGCTCCGGGCGATCGCCTAGCCTGGGGTCGTGAAGTTGCGTGGATTCGGCTCCAGAAACGACCGTCCGGACGAGAACACCTCGGTGACCGGTGAGCGGCCGGAGTCAACCAGCGCTCCCGGGCAGGAGTCCGTCTCCGATGCGCGACGTCCGGCGGGCAAGGGGAAGCCCACCCCGAAGCGCCGTGACCAGGAACGGGCCCGAGGCATGCGTTCGGGTCCGGTCACCGCACCGGTCACCCGCAAGGAGGCCAAGGAACGGCGCAAGGCCGCCCAGGCGAGCATGACCAAGGACGAGCGCAAGGCCGCCAGGGCCCAGGAACGCGAGGCCCGCGAGGAGCGGCGCCAGTTGATGATGGACGGCGACGATCGTTACGTGCTCTCCCGCGACCGCGGTGACATCAGGCGTTTCACCCGCGACTGGGTGGACACACACCGCCGTATCGTCAACTGGTTCATGCCGCTGGCACTGTTCGTGATCGTCTTCCAGCTCCTGCCCAACCCCGAGCTGCGGGAGTTGAGCAGCCTGTTGTTCCTGCTCCTCATCGCGGTGATCGTCGTCGACGGGATCTTCCTCGGCCGCACCATCAACAAGGCCGTTCGCGACCGGTTCCCCGACACCGAGGACACCGGTTTCGGTCTGGGTTGGTATGCGGTCATGCGCGCCACCCAGCCCCGAATGCTCCGCACTCCGCGTCCCCGGGTCCGTCCGGGCGACGCTATCTGACCCCTCGACGTACCCCGGAAGGGCCACCTCCATGCGCCAGCTCGTCCTCGGCGGCACCCGCTCGGGAAAGTCCGCCTATGCCGAGGCCGTGGCCGCCGCGGCCGACACCGAGGTGGTGTACGTCGCCACCGCGCGACGCGACGCCGATGACGCAGAGATGTCAGCCCGTATCGCTGTACACGAGTACCGCAGACCGGAACAGTGGACGACCGTCGAGACGGACGAGGTCTCACGGATCCTCGCGGAGAACCCCTCCGCGACCGTGCTCGTCGATGACCTGGGCGGCTGGCTGACCCGTCGGATGGACGCGACCCTCGGATGGGCCGACGGCGGGGCGGCTGTGGCCGACGACCTCGACCAGCTGGTCGAGGTCGTCGCCGCACACGTCGGCAGAGTCATCCTGGTTTCCCCCGAGGTCGGGCTCGGGATTGTGCCCGACACGCTCGCCGGCCGGGTCTTCTCTGATGTGATCGGTTCGCTCAATCGGCGCCTGGCCGAGGTGTGCGACCGGACGGTCCTCGTCGTCGCGGGTCGCCCCCTCCCCCTGACCGAGGGGGCCGGATCCTCGCCCGTCATTAACGTCGCGGCGACCGGATCCGTCGCGTCTGTAGCGACTGCCGTACCCGTCGCTGCGTCCGCGGGGGCCTCCCCTACCGCCACCGCCGCCGGACCGGGCGGCGAACCGGCCGCGGCCACCCACCCGGCGACGCCGGTCGATACCGCGACGCCGTGCGACTTTCCTGGCCTCGGCGACGTGGCCCACTACGACGATCCGGTCAAGTTCCCTCCGGTCCACCCCCCGTCCCACTCGACGGCTGACGAGGCGCGCGCCCGCCAACTCACGTTGACCAAGCCCGACGGATCGCTGGGTCGGCTCGAAGAGCTGGGCGTGTGGATCTCCTCGTGCCAGGGCGAGTGCCCGCCGCGCCCGCTCGAGCGATCCAGGATCGTGGTGTTCGCGGGTGACCACGGCGTGGCCGAGCACGGCGTCTCCGCGTACCCCCGCGAGGTCACTCTCCAGATGGCGGACAACATCGTCGGCGGGGGCGCCGCGGTATCGGTGCTGGCCCGGCAGTCCCGTGCCACCGTCCGTGTGGCGGATATGGCGATGTCGCAGGAGCGGCCCGGCGGTATCGACGACCACAAGATCCGCCGCTCCAGTGGATCGATCGACCGCGAGGACGCACTCACCGTCGCAGAGGTACGGGCCGCGATCGCCGCGGGACGCCGGATCGCCGACGAGGAGGTGGATTCCGGCGCTGACCTACTCGTCGCCGGCGACCTGGGTATCGGCAATACAACCCCTGCAACAGTGCTGACCTGTTTGGTCACAGGACGCGAGCCGGTCGAGTTGGTCGGACGCGGGACCGGCGTGGACGACGAGGGCTGGATGCGCAAGACCGCAGCGATCCGCGATGCAATGTACCGGGCTTCAGGCGATCTGCGTGATCCCGTGGCCATGCTGCGTAAGGTCGCCGGCGCCGACATCGCCGCGATGGCCGGGTTCCTGGCCCAGGCAGCTGTCCGTAAGACGCCGTGCCTGCTGGACGGCTCTGTCGTCACTTCCGCCGCGCTCATGGCCGAGGCCCTGGCCCCGGGGTCACGCCAGTGGTGGACGGCCGGGCACCGCAGTGCCGAACCCTCCCACTCCGCGGCCCTGACCTACCTGTCCCTCGATCCGGTGCTCGAGCACTCGATGCGACTGGGCGAGGGCAGTGGCGCCGTCGCCGCCCTGCCGGTTATCCACAACGCGATCGCGATCCTCACGGAGATGGCGACCTTCGCCGACGCCGGGGTCAGCGGCAAGGACTGACGGCTCGTGCTGGAAGCGGTGCGTTTGTCCTTCTCGTGGATGACGGTGCTCCCCGTGGGTAACACAGGAATCCCCAGTAGTGGCGCCGCCGGCCGATCTATGACGGCCTTGCCCGTGGTCGGGCTCGTCTGCGGGCTCGTGGCCACCGCACTGGCGCACGGTGCGTACGCGCTGGGTGCCGGGGCGCTGTTGTCGGGGATCGTGGGCATCGCGGCTGTGTTGGCATTGACCCGCGGCATGCACGTCGACGCCCTGGCCGACACCGTCGACGGCCTGGGGTCCTACGCGGGCCCGGGGCGGGCGCTGGAGATCATGCGGTCCGGTTCGATCGGTCCGATGGGCGCGGCCGTGCTCGCCCTCACCCTTCTCGCCGAGGTCGCCGCACTGGGCGCACTGGTCGGTTCGGGAGCCTGGCTCGCTCCTGTCTCAGCCTTTGTCCTGTCCCGCTGCCTGCCCATCATCCTGCTCCGTCGGGGTGTTCCGGCCGCCACGAACACCGGGTTCGGGGCGCTCGTAGCGGGGTCACAATCCCGCGTCGCCGTCGTCGGTGCCGGTCTGCTGTGTACAGCCGCGGGGGCCGGACTCGCCGGGACGGCAGCCGTCCACGGCCGGTGGTGGATCGCCGCGGGGGGCGCGGCAATCGGCCTCGCGGCCTATCTCATCGCCGCCGGAGTCACCCGGCATGTGGTGCGCCGACTCGGGGGCGTCAACGGCGACATCCTGGGCGCGGCCATCGAAACGGGAACGGCGGCGACTCTCCTCGCCGCCGTTCTCCTGCTCTGACCGACGCCAGGATCGCGCCGGGGCGGTCAGACCAGGGTGGTCATCCAGCCGAACGGGTCCTCCACAGACCCGCGCTGGATGCCGGTAAGGGTCTCGCGCAGACGCATGGTCACCGCTCCGGGCCCACCGTCACCGACGGTGTAGCCGCCTTCGGCGTGCTGCACCGAACCGACGGGAGTGATGACCGCCGCCGTACCGCAGGCGAAGACCTCGGAGATCGCGCCCGAAGCCACTCCGGCCTCCCACTCATCCACGGCGACCTTACGCTCGGTCACGCGGTAGCCGAGATGACGGGAGAGCGTCAGCAGGCTGTCACGGGTGACGCCCGGCAGCAGTGAGCCGGACAATTCCGGGGTCACGATCTCGGCATCGTCGCCGGTGCCCAGGACGAAGAACAGGTTCATCCCGCCCATCTCCTCGACGTATTTGCGCTCGATCGCGTCCAGCCAGACCACCTGGTCGCAGCCCCTCAGGGTGGCCTGCTCCTGTGCGCGCAGAGACGCCGCGTAGTTTCCGCCGAACTTGGCGGCGCCGGTGCCGCCCGGGCTGGCGCGGACGTACTCGGTGCTCAACCACACGCTGACAGGGGCCACGCCGCGGGCGAAGTAGGCACCGGCGGGCGAGGCGATGACGGAGTACAGATATTCCCCGGCCGGGCGCACGCCGAGTCCGATCTCCGTGGCGATCATGAAGGGACGTAGGTAGAGGGACTCCTCGCCACCAGCGGCAGGAACCCAGTCGCGGTCAATCTCCACGATCTGCCGAAGTGACTCCATGAACAACTCCTCGGGGAGCTGCGGCATCGCGAGTCGCTCCGCGGAGCGGTTGAAGCGGGCCGCGTTCTGCTCGGGCCGGAACGAGGCGATGGAGTCGTCCGCCTGCCGATAGGCCTTGAGCCCCTCGAAGATCGTCTGGGCATAGTGCAGAACCACTGCCGAGGGGTCGATGGAGAACGGCGCGTACGCCTCGACGACGGGGGTACCCCACCGTCCGTCTGCGTACGGGAGGGTCACCATGTGGTCGGTGAAGTACTGGCCGAACCCGGGGGCGGCAAGGATTGCGTCACGCTCATCGGCGGACCGTGGGGCGGCCGAGGGGCGGATGTCGAACTGGAACATGTGCGTCTCGTTCCTGGAAGAAGTGGCGGGGTCAGCGGGTGCGGATCTCGACGAGGGGCGGTACCGAGAGGCGGCACGGTACCTCTCGTCCGCGTACGTCCACCACCACGTCGTCGCCCTTCTTCAGCCCCGCGTCCAACTGGATGAACGCCAGGGCGATGCCCGTCCTGAGCGTGGGCGAGAACGTCCCCGAGCTGGTGATTCCCACGTCGCGACCGCCGGCGCGCACCGTCTGGCCGGCGCGGAGGATTCCCCGACCGGTGACCTGGAGTGCGTAGACGCGGCGGGCGGGGCCGGCCTCCTTCTGGCGGAGCAGTTCCTCCCGGCCCCAGAACGACGGCTTGTCCCACCCGATGGCCCAGGCGCAGCGGGCCTCGAGCGGGCTGAGGTCGACGGACAGCTCGTTACCGTGGAGCGGATAGCCTGCCTCGGTACGCAGCGAGTCGCGGGCTCCGAGTCCGCAGAGCGCGCCCTCGCGGGCGAGGACCTGCTCGGCGAGCGCGTCCCAGACGGCGCCGGCATGATCCCAGGCGGGCAGGACCTCGAATCCGTACTCGCCGGTGTACCCGGTCCGACAGATGCGGACGGGATGACCGCCGAAATCGGCGTCCACGTAGGCCATGTAGTCCAGGTCGGTCGGTAGGCCGAGGGCGGTGAGGACCTCGCCGGACTCCGGACCCTGGACCGCGAGCACGGCATGCGAACGGTGCTCGTCGGCGACGGTGATCCCGGGTGCCCGTTCCGTGGCCGCCTGCTGGAGCAGCCGGACGACCTCGGCGGTGTTGGAGGCGTTGGGGATGAGAAAGATCTCCTCGTCGGAGACGCGGTAGGCGATGAGGTCGTCGACAACTCCCCCGCTGGCGTTGCAGCACAGCGTGTACTGCGCACTGCCGGCCGAGATCCGGTCGATGTCGTTGGTGAAGCAGGTGTTGACGAACTCGGCGGCGCCGGGGCCGCTCACGCGGGCCTTGCCGAGGTGGCTGACGTCGAACAGTCCGACTGACGTGCGCGTGGCTGTGTGTTCGGCGACCGTGCCCGTGTACTGGACGGGCATCGACCATCCACCGAAGGGTGCGAATGTCGCGCCCGCCTCCACGTGGCGCGAGTGCAGCGGCCCCTCGTAGAGGTCTCCGGTGTCTGTCATATCGCCACTCCTCGGGCTCTCACGTACGGCTGGGATCCCACGTTAGTCGATAGACTGTGGTGCCCTTCCCGTGGCGGTCATGCCGCACGGGTCAGGCTGATCCGTTATGTTCCCGCCGAGCCCCAGGAGCGCTTCATGCCGACCGCGCAGTCGATCCTCACCCACAATCCGGACCTCGCCGTGATCGAGGCGGTCACGTCACTTGTCGAGTCCGAGGTGGTGGTGGTCGGTATCTCCGCGGCCGCTGACGCCGGCAAGGACTCGGTTCCGGTCGTCGTGGCCCCTGGCCTGGACAGCGACGCGGCGTCGTCGGTGACTGATGTGGCCCACGCCGTCGGTGCGTCCACCAAGGTCGGGTCCACAGCTCGCGTCCAGGCGCCCGAGGGCCTCCCGGGGCGGTCCATGGTGCTGGTCGGCCTGGGCTCCGCCACCGATGAGGTGACCGATGAGACCCTGCGTCGCGCCGCCGGTGCCGCCGCGCGTGCGTGCCGTGGCCTCGGGAGTGCGCTGGTACTGCTGGACGGCGCGCGCGCCGAGGTGGTGGCACTGGGCGCCGCTCTGGGATCGTTCCGGCCCGCGAAGGTCACCGCGAAAAACGAGAACGACGACAACCCGACTGACTCACTGAGGGTGTTCGTATCCGGGGACGGCGCTGATGCGGTGGCCCGCGCCCGCACCATCGCGGAGTGTGTCGGCCTCGCACGCGACCTCGTCAACACCCCACCCAACCTCCTGTTCCCCGGATCATTCGCGGACCGCGCCGCCACGCTCGGGCGCGAGGCGGGCCTCGAGGTGGAGGTCCTGGACGAGGCCGCGCTGGCAGACGGCGGCTTCGGCGGCATCCTCGCGGTGGGCGGCGGTTCGTCCCGTGGGCCGCGTCTGGTGCGCATGACCCACCGGGGCGGAGAGGGCCGTCCGACCGTGGCACTGGTGGGCAAGGGCGTCACGTTCGACACGGGAGGCATCTCCATCAAGCCTGCTGCCGGCATGGAGCAGATGACCATGGACATGGGCGGGGCGGCGGCCGTGGTGGCCACCGTGATCCTGGCCGCGCGTCTCGGTGTGGACCTCAACGTGGTGGCGACCGTGCCGATGGCGGAGAACATGCCTTCTGCGACCGCGTACCGTCCGGGCGATGTCCTGAAGATGTACGGCGGCACCACGGTGGAGGTGCAGAACACCGATGCCGAGGGTCGACTGATCCTGGCCGACGCGATCGTCCGCGCCTGCGAGGACTCGCCGTCGCACCTCATCGACACCGCCACCCTGACGGGTGCGCAGATGGTGGCGCTGGGTAAGAAGACCCCGGGAGTCATGGGCACCGACGAGTTCCGCGACCGGGTCTCCGAACTTAGCCGCGAGGTGGGCGAGGGCGGCTGGCCGATGCCACTGCCCGAGGAGCTGCGCGACGGTCTCGACTCGGAGGTCGCCGACCTCACCAACGTCACGCCGCACCGGTGGGGCGGAATGCTATCCGCGGGACTGTTCCTGCGGGAATTCGTGGCCGAGGGCGTCCAGTGGGCGCACGTGGACATCGCCGGCCCTGCATATAACGACGGCGGCGCCGAGGGCTACATCCCCAAGGGCGCCACCGGCGTCCCGGTCCGCACCCTGCTGGCGGTCCTTGAAGACATCGCCTCGGCGAACTGAGCCGCCTCGTCGGTTCAGTTCTCCGCCCGGCTGGTCCGCTAGCGCCCGTCTGCTTCGCGAATCCGTTCGCGGAGCCGGCGGGCGCTTTCGCGTCTCTCCCGCTTGATGCGGACCTCTTCGTAATCGCGCATCCGTTGCGGGTAGCCGTAGACCGCCGCGTCCACGAGGGGAATCTTCAGTTCGGCCGCGATCTTGCGCGCTGTTCGCACATCCCCGACGGGACGCCGCGTCCACTCACCGTCGAACGCCACCAGGCACAGTCCGGGAACAGAGACGAGTGTCTCGGGTTCCAGAAACGCCTCCACCCCCACCCGAGTGCGGCACCACCGGCGAAAGTGGTCGAGGTCGGCTGGGTCCGCGGGTATGCGGGGACCCCGAAGGCCGAAAAGGTCGCGTATCCCCACCGTCGTTCTCCTCCCATCGGCCCCCCGTCCGGGGTGGGGCCGATCATGCGCTGCGATTCTACCGAGCGCCGGTAACGATGTTCGTGCACGATCACCGGTACGTTCGCGCTCCGGCCCGGCACCGGATCGGGGCGTCCTCCGACACCGACCAGTGGCAGAGGGCACAATGGACGACGATCACCCGTGAGGTACGCCACCGCGGCCCGTCCCGGATGGTTCGACGAACAGATAGTTGCCCAATAAATGACGCCGCTCACCGCGGGCGCTGACCGCGCCGGGGACGGCGCAGACACACTCTCGAGGAGTCACAACACCATGGCCTTCTCCGTACAGATGCCGGCTCTCGGTGAATCCGTCAGCGAGGGGACAGTCACCCGCTGGCTCAAAAAGGAGGGGGACACGGTCGAGGTCGACGAGCCCTTGCTTGAGGTCTCGACCGACAAGGTCGACACCGAGATCCCCTCCCCCGCCGCGGGAACCCTGAAGAAGATCGTCGCCGAAGAAGACGAGACCGTCGAGATCGGCGGAGAACTCGCGATCATCGACGACGGCTCCGGGGACGACTCCAGCTCCGACGACTCCGACTCCTCCGCTGAGCAGGATGAGCCCGAGGCAGAAGCCGACGAGGCCGACGAAGCACCGTCCGACGACGATTCCGCCGACGAGCCCGCTGAGGACGAGCCCGCCCCGCCCAAGAAGTCCTCCGGCAGCTCCGGAGGCGGCAAGGGCACCGACGTGACCATGCCCGAACTCGGCGAATCCGTCACCGAGGGCACCATCACCAAATGGCTCAAGGCCGTCGGCGACACCGTCGAGATCGACGAACCCCTACTCGAGGTCTCCACCGATAAGGTCGACACCGAGATCCCCTCCCCCGTCGCCGGCACCATCCAGAAGATCGTCGCCGAAGAAGACGAGACCGTCGACGTCGGCGCCACCCTCGCAGTAATCGGCGACGGCTCCGGGGACGACTCCAACTCCGACGACTCCGACACCGACGACAACGACGAGCCAGCGGAGACGACCGAGAAGGAAGAATCCTCCGCGAGGTCCGAACGGGCCCAGGGTGACGCCACCGACGCGGCCGGCGACGACAAGCAAGCCGACAAAGCCGGCGACACACCGGAGCAGGAGAAGAAGTCCGCGGACAAGGCAAAGGCGAAGGCTGACAGCTCGAAGCCCTCCGGGTCCGGCGTGCAGAAGCGGGCCGAACCCGCCGCTGCCGCCAAGGCCGGCACCTCGCCGTACGTGACTCCGCTGGTGCGCAAGCTGGCGCAGGAACACGGCGTGGACCTGGACTCGATCAAGGGCACCGGTATCGGTGGACGCATCCGCAAGCAGGACGTGCTGGCCGCGGCCGAGGGCTCCGGTGCGGAAAGCAGCCCCGAGGCTCCCGCCGAGAAGAAGGCCCCCACCTCCGGCGGCCCGTCCACTGCTGGCGTGCGGCCCGAGCTCGCCGAGCTGCGTGGAACAACTAAGAAGGCGAACCGTATCCGCAAGGTCACGGCTCGTATCACCCGGGATTCGCTGCAGACAAGCGCTCAGCTCACCCAGGTCTTCGAGGTGGACATGACCCGCGTGGCGCTGCTCCGTGGCCAGGTCAAGGAGCAGTTCGCCGACAAGCACGGCGTCAAGCTCACCTACCTGCCGTTCTACGCGAAGGCTGTGGTCGAGGCCCTGGTTTCGCATCCGAACGTCAACGCGTCCTACGACGAGGACGCCAACGAGATCACCTACCACGGTGAGGTGAACCTCGGCATCGCCGTGGACACCGAAGCCGGGCTGCTCTCTCCTGTCATCAAGAACGCCCAGGACATGGATATTCCTGCTCTGACCAAGGCGATCATCGACTTGGCGGATCGAGCACGCTCGTCCAAGCTCACGCCGGACGATCTCTCGGGTGGCACGTTCACCATCACCAATATCGGGAGCGAGGGCGCGCTCTTCGACACCCCGATCCTCGTCCCGCCGCAGGCGGCGATGCTGGGCACCGGTGCGATCGTGCGTCGCCCCGTGGTGGACACAGATGACGAGGGCGAGTCGATCGCCATCCGGTCCATGGGGTTCATGCCCATGACGTACGACCATCGATTGATCGACGGCGCGGACGCCGGCCGCTTCCTGACCACGGTCAAGGATCGGCTGGAGAAGGCGGAGTTCGAGGGCGACCTCGGGCTGTAATCGCCGGCCGTCACAGGCGGGGCGCTCTCCTACCGGGAGGGCGCCCCGTCGTCGTCCGCCGAGCAATCGGCCTAGTCTGGATCGCATGTCGCACCACGGTCAGTCCCTGCGCCAGGATCCAACCGCCCCGAAAATCCGTCGGCTCGGCGCGGTCGAGTACACGCCCGCCTGGGAATTGCAGCGCACCCTCGCGCAGGAGCGCGCGGACGGCGTCCGCGGGGACACCGTCCTGTTGCTCGAGCACCCCGCCACGTACACGGCGGGCAAGCGCACGGAGCCCGGGGACCGTCCCACGGACGGCACGCCTGTGGTGGACGTGGACCGTGGCGGTCGGATCACCTGGCACGGCCCCGGACAACTCGTTGGCTACCCCATCATCGCGCTGACGGACCCGATCGACGTGGTCGAATACGTCCGCAGAGTGGAGCAGGCGCTCATCGCCACCTGCGCCCATTTCGGGGTTGAGGCCGGCCGGGTCGAAGGCCGGTCGGGGGTGTGGTGCGCGGCCTCCGGCGGGCGCCCCGAGCGGAAGATCGCCGCGATCGGCATCCGAGTCCAGCGAGGCGTGACAATGCACGGATTTTCACTTAACTGCGACTGCGACCTCGGCGCATTCTCACGGATCGTGCCGTGCGGGATCGTTGACGCCGGTGTCACCTCGCTCAGCGCGGAGCTCGGTCGGACGGTGACCGTGTCCGACGTACTGGACCAGGTTTCCTCCGACCTGGTGGAGGCCCTCGACGGCACGCTGCCCGTCTCGTGATTCGCGCGTAGGCTGACAGGCGTGACTGTGACACCCGAGGGCCGCAAACTGCTTCGTATCGAGGCACGTAACGCCGAGACGCCGATCGAACGCAAACCATCGTGGATACGGACGCGGGCAACCATGGGGCCCGAGTACAAGGAACTCAAGAGTCTGGTCAAGACCGGCGGCCTTCACACCGTGTGCGAGGAGGCCGGATGTCCCAACATCTACGAATGTTGGGAAGACCGGGAGGCCACCTTCCTCATCGGTGGCGAACAGTGCACCCGCCGTTGTGACTTCTGTCAGATCGACACCGGCAAACCCACGGCGCTAGACCGTGACGAGCCCCGGCGGGTGGCCGAGTCTGTTCGCGAGATGGGTCTTCGTTATTCGACCATCACCGGTGTGGCACGTGACGACCTCGCCGACGGCGGCGCGTGGCTGTACGCGGAGACCGTCCGCAAGATCCACGAACTCAACCCCAACACAGGGGTGGAGAACCTCATCCCCGACTTCAACGGAAACCCCGACCAGTTGGCCGAGGTGTTCGAGTCACGCCCCGAGGTGCTGGCACACAACCTGGAGACCGTCCCGCGGATCTTCAAGCGGATCCGGCCCGCGTTCCGGTTCGATCGATCTCTCGATGTGATCCGCGCGGCCCGTGACTTCGGTCTGGTGACCAAGTCCAACCTCATCCTCGGCATGGGCGAGACCTCCGAGGAGATCGTGGACGCGATGAAGGATCTGCACTCGGCGGGGTGCGACATCCTCACGATCACGCAATACCTGCGGCCCAGCCCGTTGCACCATCCGATCGACCGCTGGGTCAAGCCCGAGGAGTTCGTGGAACTATCCGACCAGGCACGTGAGATCGGGTTCGCCGGTGTGATGGCCGGCCCGCTTGTCCGGTCCTCGTACCGCGCCGGCCGTCTCTACGTGCAGGCGCTCGACCATCGCGGACAGGAAGTTCCGGAGCACCTCGCTCAGCTCAAGACCGGCGGAGCTGCTTCTCAGGAAGCCTCGAGCGTCCTCGCGCGCACCCGCGCCTGACCCCGCGGTTCCCGGACAAGGGCCGGTGCCACGTATCCTGATCGGCATGGCGAAGAGCGAGGTCAGCAAGGCGGACAAGAAGACGGCCCGGGCCGCACGACGGGCGGCGGGCAAGGAACAACGCGGCCAGATGTGGCAGGCGTTGAAGATCCAGTCCCAGGAGGACAAGCTCCTCTGGCCACTGTTGATCGGTGCGGTCGTGCTCTCGATCGTGGTGTTCTTCTTCATCGGTTCACTGTGGGGCGGCCAGTGGTGGATGCTTCCGCTCGGGTTGCTCGTCGGCTTGATGGCGGCGATGTTCATCTTCTCCCGCCGCGTGCAGAACACAGTGTTCGGCAAGGCCGAGGGACAGCCGGGTGCAGCCGCGTGGGCCCTCGACCAGCTGCGCTCCGGCTGGCGGGTCAACCAGGCGGTCGCCGCCACCACGAGCTTCGACGCCGTACACATGGTCGTGGGTCGGTGCGGCATCGTGCTGGTCGGTGAGGGCCAGCCACACCGGCTCAAGCCGCTCATCTCGCAGCAGAAGAAGAAGATCGCCCGCGTTGTGGGCGACACCCCGATCTACGAGTTGATCGTGGGTGACGAGGAGGGCGCGACCCCCGAGCAGGTGCCGCTACGCAAGCTCACCCGCCGTCTGACCCGCTACCCGATGAACATCAGTCGGCAGAAGGTTGATGCTCTGGACACCCGACTGCGGGCGCTGTCCACCAAGACCGGGCTGCAGAACCAGATGCCCAAGGGGCCGATTCCCAAGGGTGCGAAAGTCCGCAACATCCAGCGAAGCGCTCGTCGCCGCGGCTGATCACCTCCGGCTCGATGACCG
The DNA here is from genome assembly GCF_000226215.1 of Dietzia alimentaria 72. Classification (GTDB taxonomy): domain Bacteria; phylum Actinomycetota; class Actinomycetes; order Mycobacteriales; family Mycobacteriaceae; genus Dietzia; species Dietzia alimentaria. The sequence goes on along the minus strand of NZ_AGFF01000008.1, from coordinate 144,072 downwards.
TCAGCGGGTGCGGATGAGTGCCGTTCCCGTGGCCCGGTCGTGCATTCCGCGGCCGTCCTCGTCCTGGATCAGCGGGGGAAGCAGGAAGAAGATGAACAGGACCCGGACTACCGCGCGTCCTGCTCCCACCCGCTCCTCCGCGTCAATGCGAGCAGTCCCGATGCCGACGATGGCCTGACCCGGAGTCTGCGCGAACAGCCACACGCAGACTGCACCCGCGGCGCCCCAGACCACCGGTACCGCCCAGCTGGAGACTCCGGCAAACGAGTCACCACCGAGCAGTTGTGGACCGCCTAGTGTCACCACCAGCCCTACCACGGCGTAGGCGAGGAGCCAGTCCACGATCAGCGCTCCAAACCGAACCCCCAGAGGCGCCAGCGAGCCCTCGCCGTACTGCGGCAGTCCCAGTCTCTCGCCCTTGTACGCCTGCTCCACTCCGCCACCCGCCGAGGTGGGTCCGGAAAGCCACGATCCCGCTACTTCACGCATACCACCAAGGGTAGCCCGCGACGTTCCGCTCCCCATGTCAGCGGTGGCGCACCCCGGGCTACTAGGCTTGCCCCATTGGGAGGGACACCCCCGGCCCGCCGCGTAACACCGACGAAACATCCGCTTGACGGCCGGGCAACACCTCGCCCATATCGTGAGGTCACCGCACGACGGAAGACACAGGTTTTCCGTTGCACTTCAGAGACGAGGAGCGAATCGTGGCATTCTCCACTCCGGATGAGGTCATCAAGTTCATCAAGGATGAGGGCGTCGAGTACATCGACATCCGATTCACCGACATGCCGGGGGCTGAGCAGCACTTCACGATCGCCGCCGCGGCGTTCGACGAGGACATGATCGAGGAAGGTCTGGCATTCGACGGATCGTCGATTCGCGGATTCCAGTCGATCCACGAGTCGGACATGATGCTCCTGCCGGACATCTCGACCGCGCTGATCGACCCCTTCCGCAAAGCCAAAACACTCAATATCAGCTGCTTCGTCCACGATCCGTTCACCCGGGAGGCGTACAGCCGCGATCCGCGCAACGTCGCGCGTAAGGCGGAGGAATACCTGATCTCCACCGGTATCGCCGACACCTGCTTCTTTGGCGCCGAGGCAGAGTTCTTCGTCTTTGATTCCGTCCGCTACGGCTCCGGCACCAACCACGGGTTCTACGAGGTCGACTCCATCTCCGGCCACTGGAATACAGGGGCGAGGCAGGAGGCCGACGGGTCCCCCAACCTGGGCTACAAAGTCAGGGCCAAGGGTGGGTACTTCCCCGTCGCCCCGTACGACCATTACGTGGACCTCCGCGACGAGATGTCGACCAACCTCACCAACGCCGGCTTCGAACTCGAGCGCCTGCACCACGAGGTGGGCACGGGCGGCCAGCAGGAGATCAACTACAAGTTCAACACGCTGCTGCACGCCGCCGATGATGTGCAGCTGTTCAAGTACATCATCAAGAACACCGCCTGGCAGAACGGCAAGTCGGCCACGTTCATGCCCAAGCCGCTCTTCGGTGACAACGGGTCCGGTATGCACGCCCACCAGTCGCTGTGGAAGGACGGCCAGCCGCTGTTCCACGACGAGTCTGGCTACGCGGGACTGTCAGATATGGCTCGCCACTACATCGGTGGCATCCTGCACCACGCTCCGTCGCTGCTGGCGTTCACCAACCCCACCATCAACTCGTACCACCGCCTGGTGCCCGGTTACGAGGCGCCGATCAACCTTGTGTACTCGCAGCGCAACCGTTCGGCCTGTGTCCGCATCCCGATCACCGGCAACAACCCCAAGGCCAAGCGCATCGAGTTCCGTTGCCCGGATTCCTCAGGTAACCCGTATTTCGCGTTCGCCGCGATGATGATGGCGGGGCTCGACGGCGTGAAGAACAAGATCGAGCCGTTGGACCCGGTCGACAAGGACCTGTACGAGCTCCCGCCGGAGGAGGCCTCGGACATCCCGCAGGCACCAACCTCTCTGGGGGCCGTCATCGATCGTCTCGAGGGAGACCACGAGTACCTCACCGAGGGGGGCGTGTTCACCGAGGACCTGATCGACAACTGGATCTCGTACAAGCGCGATCACGAGATTGCGCCGATCGCCCTGCGCCCACACCCCCACGAATTCGAGCTCTACTACGATTGCTGACCCCGGACCGGTACGCCCGGATCACCTGAATCGCCTAAACGCCCCGGCCACCACGGCCGGGGCGTTTACGGTTGGATCAGGCGGCGGACGAGAGCATAGCTCGCAGCCGGTCGGCGCAGCAGGAAGGGGCCGGGGCAACATGGATACGGACGCGGACGGAATCGACTTCCGGAGCTCGTCTCCCCGGGCCCGCCCACTCAAAGTGGTGGCGGCGGCGTTGGACCCCGAGCACGAGCAGGACGCTGCACGCGAGGGTCAGGGCTACCCGGTAATGCTCAAGCTGTCCCGGGTCTTGGATCCCGAGGAGGCGCGACTCATCCTCGAGCGCAATCCGTTCCTGCACGCCTCAGCCGGTTCGCGCAAGCTCATCGCCATGGGCACCTCCGTCGAGACCCTGCGCGAGCAGAAGGACCGCCTCCAGCTCCTGCTCGCGGAAGTCGAGGCCGACGCACTCGCAGAGCAGGCCCGTCGCCGCATGGAAAAGCATCGCGAGACGGAGCTGAGGGCCACTGAACTGCGGCGTCGAAATGAGGTGCTCGGCGAGATCGAGTGGTAGCCACCGCTGCCGCATGGCAGGGTTCAGGCATGAACTCGCCGCTACGTTCCCGCTCAGTCGGAGATGCCGCCAGGTCTGCCGTCGACCACCCGGCCCTGGAATGGCTGGCCCGCGCCGGATATGTGATGAACGGCGTGATGCACCTGTTGATCGGATGGATCGCGATCCGGATCGCCACGGGATCCGGTGGCGAAGAGGCATCCAACTCCGGCGCGCTCGCACAGATCTCCGAGGCTCCCGGCGGTCAGGCGCTGCTGTGGGCGGGGGCGGCGGCCTTTGTGGCCCTCGGGCTGTGGCAGGTCATAGAGCTGTTTCTGGGCTCTGACGAGATGAGCGACCGCGCCACCGCCGGAGCGAAAGCTGCCGTGTACCTCGCGCTCGGGGTGACCACCGCCCGATTCGCGTCCGGCGGCGGCGGTTCGGACTCGCAGACCGCGTCCGGGACCACCGCCGGTTTACTCGGTTCCGGCCCCGGCAAGGTCGCCGTGGTGGTGGCCGGGCTCGTGCTGATCGGAGTGGGCCTCTATCAGGTCTACAAAGGGGCGACCAAGCAGTTTGTCGAGGACCTCAAGCGCACGGGCGGCGGGAATGTCGGCAGGGCCATCGTGATCGCGGGCCAACTCGGTTACATCTCCAAGGGTATAGCGCTGACGATCCTCGGCGGACTGGTCGTGGCCGCCGTGGTGACCGCCGACCCGGAGAAGGCCGGGGGCCTCGACTCCGCTCTGCGCACTGTGGGCGAACAGCCCTTCGGCCGGGTCCTGCTGATCCTCACCGGCGTCGGGATCGGCCTTTACGGCGTCTACTCAATCGTCCGAGCCCGGTACGGCCGCATGTGACCTCGAGCCAGTCTCAACCGAGCTTGGGGAAGTTCTCCGGGCAGTAGGTGCCCACGGCGGCCCCGAGGAAGTAGCCCTGACCGTCCCGATCGAGTCCGCCGCGCTCGCCCAGCCAGCCCGACACCTCATCCATCTGCTGTCCGTCGTCGAAGCGACTGCAGGCCTCAGTGGCGGTGGCCACCGGATCCACTCCCCCGGGCATCACCACGCCACGACGCTCGAGCAGTGCAACAAAGTCCCCGCCGCCCGGTTCCGGGGGTGCGGGCTCGCCCCGCGCTTCCGGCGGTGCGGGCTCGCCCTCGGCGTCAGGCGCGGGCAGCGGATCGGGTTCACCCGGCATTGGTTCAGACGCCGGGGACTGCGGGGGCGGGGACGGGACCGGCCCGGTCGGCTTCTCGGGCCGCTCCTGCGCGAACGCGGAGCTCGATGTCGCGGCCGAGGTCCCCTGCTCGGACGAGACCTCCGGAGCCTGCCCGTCAACGGTCGTCCCGCCGCACGCCGCCAGGGTCACGGCGAGCGCGACAGCCGCGAAGCCGGATGCGGTCAGATGAGAACGTGAACTCATGGTCCGCATGCTAGGTCACCGGGGCCACCTGGAGTGCAGACGCACCGTCGCCGTGACTCCTCGGTGGTCGCTTCGCGCCACGTCCACGGTCTGCGTCTGGCCCACTCCCACGACGCCGCGGGCCAGAATGTGGTCGATACCGATCAACGGGGGGAACCATCGGTCCGTCGGCCAGGTGCGCACCCACCCGTCGCCGCCGCCGGAGACGGAGTCCGTGTAACCGAGCCCGCGCAGATCCCGGAATCGGACGTGGTCCCAGGTGGCGTTGAAGTCACCGCCCACCACCACTGGTGCGGGCCCTGGCAGTCCGCCCAGATAGCCGCGGAGTAGATCGGCCTCCGCGACCGCGGCGCCGGCGTCGAACACCGGGGCCACGGGGTGGACCGCCACCACCGTCACCGGTCCACCGGGGCCCACCATCGACGTTCTGACGGCGCCGAGACTGAATCCGGGGATCGACTCCGGCGCAGTGAGCGGGTATCGCGACCAGACGCCCACTCCCTGTGCACCCGGGGCCGCCACCACCGCCTCGTGCGGAAGCAGGGTAACTATCCCGGCGGTGCGCAGCGCATCCGCCGACTCCGGGGTCGTCTCCACGGTCATCAGGAGATCCACCCCGCCGTCGCGGACCGCCCGGAGCACGTCGTGTGGCGCGGCCCGTCCGAACTCGAGGTTTTGGACCATCACCCGCAGCCCAACGCCTTTGTCGTCGTCGATGTCCCGCGGCGACGCCACCAGCGGGCTGTACTGGACCACCCCGGCCCCCAGCAACACGACGGCGATGCCCCCCAGCACCGCAGACCGGGCGCGCACGGCGGCGGCCAGAGCGATCACGGAGAACAGCCACAACGCCACCGCGAACGTCGCCAGAACCAGGACTGCCGGAGCCTCGGAGCGCCAATGATGGAGGGCTATACCCACCGCGGCGACGAGAACTGCCAGCACCCCCGTGGCCCGCGCGAACGGGCGGCGTGTGGTCAACGCAGGAACTTGCGCAGGTCTCCGAGGGCGGCGATCACCCGATCCAGGTCGTCACCGTTGCGCACCATCGACCGGACGGTCTCGGCGACCGACGCGATCGAGGGGGACGATGAGGTCGGGGACGAGGGGCCACGGGTCGGACCGACGGGCTCACCGACGAGGGCTCCCGAGGCCGCGCGGGCGGCACCCGAGCGGCGGCGGTCCGGGCCGAGTTCTATCTCGAAGCGGTCGCCCTTGTCGTCGGAGCCGAGGCAGCGGACATGTTCGTCGGCGGGAACACCTGCGGCGCGGACGGCGTCGACGAACTCGTACAGCTCGCCATAGGTGACGCCGTCGAGGGTGAGGGTGAGGTTCATCGTTACAGGCATGTTCCCAGGTTAACGGCGCGCACGCCCTGCGCGCATCGGGGACGACCCTTGCCCCACCCTGATCCCCGCCGCTAGACCTCGCCCCAGAACACGTGATCCACCGCCCGGCGCCCGAGGCGGGTCACGCGTAGATACTCATTGAGGAACTCCGCGCCGTCACCGGAGCCCGTACAGATCATCGAGACCGCGGCCAGGATCGGGCCCTGCCCGGGGAGCTGGTCCACCGCCTTGCCCCGCGCGAGGACCAGCGCGTTGCGGGCATGCCCGGCCATCAGCCAGGACTTGACCAGAGCATCGCGTTCCCCCTCGGACAGAAGTTCGGCGGAGGCAGCGGCGTCCAGGGCCTCGAGGGTCGATGTGGTGTGCAGGCCTGGCACGCGGGCGGCGTGCTTCATGGTGAGTAATTGCGCGCACCACTCCACGTCGGCCAGTCCGCCACGCCCGAGCTTGGTGTGTGTTGCCGGGTCGGCCCCGCGCGGGAGCCGTTCGGAGTCGATGCGGGCCTTCATCCGGCGGATCTGTTGCACGACCTTCGGCGGGACGCCCTCCTCCGGATAGCGGAACACATCGATCATGTGGAGGAAGTCCAGCCCGAGCTCACGGTCGCCCGCCGCGAACGACGCTCGCAATAGCGCCTGCAGCTCCCAGGTCTCCGCCCATTTGGCGTAGTAGGCGCGGTAGGAGGCCAGCGTCCGCACCAGCGGACCGCTGCGGCCCTCGGGACGGAGGTCCGCGTCGAGATCCAGCGGCGGATCCGACGACGGCGAGGACAGCAGCCTGCCCACCCGTTCAGCCACCTGGGTGGCCCACTTGACCGCGTCGTCGTCCGTGGCGCCCTCGACCGGATCGCACACGATCAACACGTCCGCGTCCGAGCCGTAGGACAGCTCATCCCCGCCCAGCCGGCCCATGCCGATGTACGCGAGCCGGGCCGGTGGGGTTCCACCCGCGGGCACCATATCGCGGGTCACCGAGGCCAACGACGCTTCGAGGACCGCACGCCAGATGGCGGACAACCGCTTGCCGACTTCGGGAACGGAGATCATCCGCAGCACGTCGGCGGCACCTACCCGGGCCAGTTCGGCGCGGCGGAGTGACCGCGCGGCGGCGATCACGCGCTCCGGGGTCGGATGTCGCGCGGCGGAAGCAGCGAGAGCAGAGGCGATGTCAGACACCTGCGATGCCATCAACACCGGTCCCTCGGCTCCGTCAGTGAGGTCAGGGATCACCTCCGGGTTACGCAGGAGCAGCTCGGAGACGAACGCCGACGTGCCCAGGACGGTCACCAGGCGGCGGGCCACGATGCTGTCGTCCCGCAGGGTGCGCAGGAACCAGGTGATCTCCTGGTTCTCCTCGCTCAGACGGCGATACGCGAGCAATCCGCCGTCGGGATCCGGGGTGTCCGCGAGCCACTCCATGAACGTGGGCAGCAGCAGCGCATGGATCCGGCCGCGACGGTTGTTCTGGCCGGCGAGCGCACGCAGGTGCCCGAGCGCGTTGCGGGGCGCGCCGAAGCCCAGGGCCGCGAGCTGACGTTCCATGGCCTCGGGACTCAGCGACAACGCCTCAGCGTCATAGGAGGCAATCGAGTCGAGCAGGGGCCTGTAGAACAGTTTCGAGTGCAGGCGACGCACCCGACGACGGATTCCCATCAGCTCGCGACGCAGCACCTGGGCTGCGTCACGGGGCCCGTTCGGCTTGATGAGCGAAGCCCTGGCCAGCCAGCGGTAGGCCTCCTCGTCGTGGTCCTCCGGGAGCATGTGAGTCCGCTTGTAGCGCTGCAACTGGAGCCGGTGTTCGAGCAGTCGCAAGAACTCGTAGGCGGCCAGGAGTTCGGCCCCGTCCTCGCGGGCGATGTACCCGCCAGCGCGCAGGGCCGCCAATGCGTCGACAGTGCTCGTGACCCGGAGGTCCTCGTCTGTGCGCCCGTGGACCATCTGAAGCAGCTGTACCGCGAACTCCACATCGCGCAATCCCCCGCGCCCCAGCTTGAGTTCGCGTTCGCGCAGAGCTTCCGGGACATTCTGCTCCACCCGCCGGCGCATGGCCTGGACGTCGTGGACGAAGTCCTCGCGTTCCGCGGCGGTCCACACCATGGGGTGGACGGTGGCGTGGTACTCCTCGGCCAGCGCCAGGTCGCCGGTCATGGGGCGGGCCTTGAGCAGCGCCTGGAACTCCCAGGTCTTTGCCCAACGCTTGTAGTAGGCGGAGTGGGACTCCAGGGTCCGCACGAGCTCCCCGGATTTACCCTCCGGTCGCAGTGCTGCGTCGACCTCGAAGAAGGCCATCGACCCGATGCGCATCGTCTCCCCCGCCACGCGCGCGGTCCGGGCGTCTGCGGGTTCGGAGACGAAGATCACGTCCACGTCGGAGATGTAGTTGAGCTCGCGGGCACCGCCCTTGCCCATGGCCACTACGCCCAGTCGCGCGGGCATCGGGGAATCGGGGTAGACGGTGGTCACGGCCACGGCCAGCGCCGCCGTCAGGGCAGCGTCCGCGAGATCGGACAAGCGCGTCCCCACGTCGGTGAAGGCCAGTACCGGCGCGGCGTCCTCGACTGTCGGGGCCACGTCATGTGCTGCCAGCAGCGCCACCTGATCTCGGTAGGCTGAGCGCAGGACCGCTACCGCAGCGCCGCCCGTGAGCTTCGCCCGGTAGGTGCCCACACTCCGCAGGTCGGCCGACTGGGTCGGCTCGGGAGCCCCCTCGACCGGCTCCTCGGGCACCGCCTCGACGGACCCGAGCATGGCGGCCAGGACGTCTTCTCGCGACGGCAGGTCCGACCGGAGCGACGCCCAGCGGGTGGGATCCGCCACGAGGTGGTCCCCGAGCGCGCTCGACGAGCCCAGCAAACCCAGCAACCGCGCCCGGAGCTCAGGCTCGGACCGGAGGGCTGAATCCAGTGCCGCGACTCCAGCCTCCGTCCCGGCACGCGCGGACGAGCTCGTGCCGTGGGATTCCGAGGCCAGTGACTCCCGCAGCCGGACGAGCGCACCGAGCGCCAGATCCGGATCGGGAGCACGCGACAACGCCCAGAGCATCTGGACGGCGTCGTCGTCGTCCCACCCCAGGTAGCCCAACCACTCGGTGGCCCGGTTGTCGAGCAGGCCGAGCCGACCCGGGCTGGGGAGGCGAGGCCTCGAAGAGTCCCGGCTCACGATGCCCCCTCCGATCACAGACTCAGGTAGTTGCGCAGCTCGTAGGGGGTCACGTCGTTGCGGTACTCCTGCCACTCGCGACGCTTGTTGCGCAGGAAGAACTCGAAGACGTGCTCGCCGAGCGCTTCTGCCACCAGCTCGGACTCCTCCATCGCGTCGAGTGCCTGCTCGAGGCTGCCCGGCAGGTCCGTGTACCCCATCGCGCGCCGTTCCCTGCGACTCATGGTCCACACGTCGTCCTCGGACTCCGGCGGCAACTCGTATCCCTCCTGCACGCCCTTGATGCCCGCGGCGAACATCACCGCGTACGCCAGGTACGGGTTACAGGCCGAGTCCGGACTACGTACCTCGATCCGGCGGGACGACGCCTTGTTGGGCGTGTACATGGGCACCCGCACGAGCGCCGACCGGTTGGCCCGGCCCCAGGTGGCCGCGGTGGGAGCCTCCCCGCCACCGATAAGTCGTTTGTAGGAGTTGACCCACTGGTTGGTCACCGCGGAGAACTCCGGCGAGTGACGCAGGATGCCGGCGACAAACGACTTCGCCGTGGCCGACATCTGATACTCATCGTCCTGGTCGTGGAACGCGTTGGTGTCGCCCTCGAACAGGCTCATGTGGGTGTGCATGGCCGAGCCCGGGTGGTCGCGTAGCGGCTTAGGCATGAACGACGCCCACACCCCGTTGTTCATGGCCACCTCCTTGACGATGTACCGGAACGTCATGATGTTGTCCGCCATACTCAGCGCGTCGGCGTAGCGCAGGTCGATCTCCTGCTGCCCCGGGGCGCCCTCGTGGTGCGAGAACTCCACGGAGATGCCCATGGCCTCGAGCGCCTCGATCGCGTGGCGGCGGAAATGCGGGGCCGTGTCGTGCACCGCCTGGTCGAAGTAACCGCCGTTGTCGGTGGGGACAGGCTCGGCACCGTCCGTGTCCAGGTCCTTGAACAGGAAGAACTCGATCTCCGGGTGCACGTAGCAGGAGAAGCCCAGGTCGGCGGCCTTGTTGAGCTGTCGGCGCAGCACGTGCCGCGGGTCCGCCCAGCTGGGGCTGCCGTCCGGGTTGAAGATGTCGCAGAAGATGCGGGCGGAGTGCTGGCCGCCGTCGTCGTGGGCCCAGGGCAAAACCTGGAATGTCGACGGGTCCGGCTTGGCGACGGTGTCCGCCTCCGAGACCCGGGAGAAACCCTCGATGGCTGAGCCGTCGAAGCCGATCCCCTCCCCGAACGCCCCCTCGAGTTCGGCCGGCGCGACAGCAACGGACTTGAGGGTGCCGAGGACATCCGTGAACCAGAGCCGGACGAACCGGATGTCGCGTTCCTCGAGGGTCCTGAGCACGTACTCCTGCTGGCGGTTCATGGCGTCCAACCTAGTGCCTGTCGTGTTACGTCCGTGTGACATCCACCTCGCACCACGCACGCCGACCCCCGCGGGGCGCGCGTGGCAGACTCGTCGGCGACGGATAGCACTTTCGTCACCGCCCCCTGCCCACCCGGGGACCGGCCACGGCCGGCCTCGAGGTCACCCGAGGAAGGCCACACCCCCATGAGCGAGAACCCCGATAGTCCCGTCTACGGATCCGGTGACGCACCGGACGCGGTGCAGCAGGGACTCACCCGTGTGACGCGCATCCACCACCTGGCCGAGATGAAGGCCGCCGGTGAACCGTGGCCCATGCTCACCGCCTACGACTTCGTCTCTGCGCAGCTCTTCCAGGAAGCCGGGATCCCCGTCCTTCTGGTCGGCGATTCGGCGGCCAACGTGGTCTACGGCTACGACACCACCGTCCCGATCACCGAGGACGAGATGATCCCCCTGGTGCGGGCTGTCACCCGTGGCGCCCCCAGGGCGCTGGTCGTGGCGGACCTGGTGTTCGGCAGCTACGAGGGCTCGCCCGCGATGGCGGTCGCCGCGGCCACCCGCATGATGAAGGAAGGTGGCGCCCAGGCCGTCAAACTCGAGGGCGGCGTTCGGATGGCACCGCAGATCCGGGCGATCGTCGAGGCCGGGATCCCCGTCATGGCACACATCGGCTTCACCCCGCAGTCGGTCAACGGCCTGGGTGGCTTCCGTGTTCAGGGTCGCGGCGACGCCGCAGACGAACTGCGCGCCGACGCCCGAGCCGTCCAGGAGGCCGGGGCGTTCTCGGTGGTCATGGAGATGGTGCCCGCCGAACTGGCCCGCGAGGTCACCGACGAGCTGGAAATCTCCACGGTCGGCATCGGCGCCGGAAACGGCTGCGACGCCCAGGTTCTGGTCTGGCAGGACATGGCCGGCTATGGCACCGGCCGCACCGCCAAGTTCGTCAAAAAGTATGCGGCGCTCGCCGACGGTCTGCGCGACGCCGCACGCCAATACGGCGCGGAAGTGCGTTCGCGCGCCTTTCCCGGGCCCGACCACTCCTTCTGATCGTGGCTTCACAAGACCCCGGGCGCGGCGGGCGGCACGCCCTATACCCGAGGATCGAACCCCACAACAGCGGCATGCTCGAGGTGGGCGACGGCCAGGAGCTCTACTGGGAGTGCTCGGGCAATCCCGACGGTGCCCCGGTGGTTTTTCTCCACGGCGGCCCCGGTGGCGGTACCAGCCCGGCCCACCGCCAGATGTTCGATCCCGCTGCCTACCGGATCATCCTGGTCGACCAGCGCGGCTGCGGGCGCAGTACCCCGCACGTGGCCGACGGCGCCGACCTCGCCGTCAACACGACCTGGCATCTGGTGGCCGATCTCGAGCGGGTGCGTGAGCACCTAGGGGTCGAGCGCTGGCTGGTGTTCGGAGGTTCATGGGGATCAACACTGGCGCTGGCCTACGCGCAAGAACACCCCGACCGGGTCCGCGGCCTCGTGCTGCGGGGAATCTTCCTGTGCAGGCCGTCGGAGATCGACTGGTTCTATCGAGGCGGAGCCGCACACCTGTTCCCCGACGAATGGGAGGGTTATCTCGCGCCCCTGATCGCCGCCGACGGCGCAGACGCCGTGCTGCAGTCCGGGTACGACCATGTGGCCTCCTACCACCGACTCCTGCACTGCGGGGACGCTGAGATGGAGCTCGTCGCGGCGCGGGCGTGGACTACCTGGGAGAAGTCAACGTCCACCCTGCTCCCCCGCCCTGCTGGAGTCTTCGGCGACCCGGACCGATTTGCGCTCGCGTTCGCCCGAATCGAGAACCACTACTTCGTCAACGACGCATTCCTGAACGGCGCCTCGATACTGGACCGGATGGACCGCATAGTTCATCTGCCGGCGGTGATCGTGCACGGGCGCTACGACGTGGTGTGTCCGGTGGCCAACGCGTGGGAGCTGCACGCGGCGTGGCCGGGGTCAGAGCTGCACATCGTCCCCGCCGCCGGGCACGCGATGACCGAAGTCGGGACAACCCACCTGTTGCTCGAAGCTACCGACCACTTTCGCCCTTGACGGTTCGCGTGTAGGCGCTCAGGTCGAACTCCCGGGTCTCCCGGCGGAACGCGAACGTGAAGTCGGGCCACACGGCGGGTGCGTTCCCCTTCGCATCGAGGTACCAGCTCCGGCAGCCGCTCACCCAGACCGTGTCTCCGATACCGTCACGTAATTCTTGGTTGTAGGCATCCTGCACGGCCCGGCGGATCTCGACAGTCTGCAGTTCGCGGTCCCGCATGGTGCGCATGGCGTCCACCAGGTAGTTGAGCTGGGATTCGATCATGTAGATCATCGAGGAATGACCTAGGCCGGTGGCGGGGCCGACCAGCACGAAGAGGTTGGGGTAGCCGGCCACCGTGGTGCCCTTGTAGGCCTCCATACCCTCGTCCTCCCACCTGTCCGCGAGGGTGCGGCCATCGGCACCGCGGACTCGGTGGAAAAACGGTGAGTCGGTCACGTGGAAGCCGGTGGCCACCACCAGTACATCGGCGGGGTGGTCGACACCGTCGACGGTGGTGATCCCCTGCGTCGTGACGCGGCTGATCGGCTCCGTGACCACGTCCACGTTGTTCCTGGTCAAGGCGGGATACCACGTACTGGACAGCAGGATCCGCTTACATCCGAGCTCAAATCGAGGGGTCAGACGGGCGCGTAGCCGCGCGTCGCGGACCTGCAGGGCCAGGTGCGCACGGCCGATCGCCTTGATCGGGGCAAGCGCTGCCCGCGTGCGCGTGAGTCCGACCACCTGGAACTCGCGGCTGGCGTACTGCAGAGCCCGCATCGCGCGCTGGAGGCCGGGGATCCGGCGGTATGCCGCGCGCTCGATCTCCGGGTACTTCCGGTCCATCCGTGGCAGCACCCAGGGCGCGGTCCGTTGGTAGACATCAAGGTGCGACACCTGCGGTGCGATTGACGGCACCACCTGGATCGCCGAGGCTCCGGTGCCGATCACCGCCACCCGCTTGTCCGCCAACGCCACAGAGTGATCCCACCGGGCGGTGTGGAATACGGGGCCCGCGAAGTCGTCGAGCCCATCGATGTTCGGGCGCTTGGGTTCGCAGAGCGCGCCGACGCCCAACACCACCACGCGGGCGTCGTACTGGCCCTGGGAGGTCCGCACCGTCCAGCGGCCGCGGTCCTCCTCGAATTCCACCGCGGTCACGTCGACCCCGAACCGAATCTTCTCGCGCACCCCGGCATCGTGCGTGACCCGGCGGATGTAGTCGTAGATCTCCCCCTGCGGGGAGAACGCCCGGGACCAGTCGGGGTTGGGGGCGAACGAGAAGGAATACAGGTGGGACGGCACGTCGCACGCCGCACCCGGATAACTGTTGTCCCGCCAGGTCCCGCCGACGTCGGAGCCTCGTTCGAGCACCACCAGGTCGTTGAAGCCCTCCTGTGTCAGCCGGATGGCCGCGCCGAGACCGGAGAAACCGGCCCCGACGACGAGGACGTCAACGACAGTTGTCTGCTCCACTGAATCTCCCCACAAAAGAACACGTGATCGGAACCACTGTGACGGTACCCGCAGATGAATCCGGGTGACTCAGTCGCGCACCGCGCACGGGGGCTCGGCCACACCGCGGCCCCGGTCTCCAGGTCAGTTGTCGTCCTGGGCGTCCCAGGCCTCGTTACGTGCCTTGGCTCGCTCGAGTGCCGACTCCGCCTCTCCACGCGTCGCGTAGGGCCCCATTCGATTGTCCCAATTGGTCACCTTGCCCTGCATGGCCTGACCTGTGGCGATGTCGTAGTACCACTGTTCTTCCGACACGGTTGACTCCTCGGGTAGTCGGGTACGGACGTACTCCCCGGACACTACTAGCCGCTTCGCTGTCCGCCGATGGATACGAGGGCGTTCCGATGTGCGATCCGCGTGGCCTGGAGGGGGCGAACGAGACGGCCTGTAAGCCGGATCCTGTGCCCTCCGCGCACGGAGAGCGACGACCATCCATCTGGGTGCTCCGTCGCCGGGCACCTCGAGCGGTCCACCCGCGGACTCGGGCGAGCAGCCCTTCCTGTGCACCTCGTGCACACTCATCCGCGCAGCCACATCGTCAGACGATGGGGCCTTTGACCTTGCTCCGGGTGGGGTTTACCTAGCCGCCCCGGTCGCCCGGGGCGCTGGTGCGCTCTTACCGCACCGTTTCACCCTTACCGCGCAGCGAGTGCGCGGCGGTTTGTTTTCTGTGGCACTTATCCCGCGGGTCACCCCGGGTTGCCGTTAGCAACCACCCTGCTCTGTGGAGTCCGGACTTTCCTCGGGCCGAGGCCTGACACCCTTCGGGTGCCGGTTCCCCTGTCCGCGGCCGTCCGGCCGACTCGTTCGCCTAGAGAAGTCTAGTCGAGATGCGAGGTGTCGTTGACCAGGTGCACCGAGGTAGGCCCGTCAGGGTAGAAGCGCACGTCGGATACGGAAGCCAGGTCTAGGTGGAGACGAAACAGCAGCTCGTTCCCCACCCCTAGGCCGGCGCGGACCGCGAGTTTGATGGGGGTGACGTGGCTGACGACGGCCACCACAGCTCCCGGATGATCTGTGACGATCCCGCGTAGGCCCCGCTCGACGCGTTCGCGGACCACGGAGAAACTCTCGCCGCCCGGTGGCGCGACGGCGGTGTCACCGAGCCACTTCGAGTGCACGTCCGGGTCACGCTCGGCCGCCTCCCGGAACGTCAGCCCCTCCCATCGGCCGAAATCGGTCTCGATGAGATCCTCGTTCACCACCAGCGGAACCCCGGCGGTAACGGCAGCGCGCTCGGCCGTGGCCAGACACCGGCGCAGCGGCGAGGAGACGACGGCGGCCAGGTGCGGTAGCGCAGCCAGTCGAGCGGCGGTCTTCTCCGCCTGGGCAACTCCGAGGTCGGTGAGTTCCGGGTCGCCTTGGCCGGAGTAGCGACGATCCACGGAGAGTGCGGTCTGCCCGTGGCGCGCGAGGACGATCCGGGTGGGGCGCCCGGTGGCTCCGGTCCACCCGGGGCCGGCACTCACGAGTTGTCGGTGCGGACCACGATCACACCGCACTCGGGGCAGGTCAGAACCTCGTCCTTGGGGGCCGAACGGAACACGGAGATGGTGCGTCGGTCCAGGTCCATGGCGCAGGCGGAGCATCGACCACCGTTCAGGATCGCCGCGCCCACCCCCGAACTCTCCGCACTACGGACGTAAAGGTCGAGGAGGTCCGCCGGGATGTCCTCGGCACTACGGGCGCGCTCGCCGGTGGTCTCGGTGACCGCGTCCTCAAGCTCTGCCAGGGCGGTGTCCCGCACGGTCCTGGCCATTCCGAGCCTGGCATCGAGGTCGGTGATCAGCGCGCCGGAGTGACGAACATCGGCGTTCACAGCCTCGAGCCGCTCTTCGAGTTCCGCGAGCTCCCCCTCGAGCGCCCCCTCACGGCGGACCAGCGATCGCAACTCGTACTCGAGTTCGCTTGCCTGGCGTTCGGAGATTCCTCCGGTAGCAAGCATGTCCGCGTCATTGGCCCGGCGCCGACGAACGGCGTCGAGGTCGGAGCGCAACTTGGCGATCGCGCGATCCAGGTCCTCTACGTGGATTCGGGCGCGAGCCGCGGACTCTACGGCACCGCGACGCTGGGCCTCTAGGTCGTCCACGGTGGCCTGCTCGGGCAGCGCCGAACGCCGATGCGAGAGACCCGCCAGACGCAGGTCTAGGTCGGCGAGGTCGACGAGTCGACGCTGGAGAGTGGGATCGGCCTTCATGAGGGCCAAGACTACCGCTCGTCGCGCACTCCTCCGGACGCCACCGTCCATGGATCGGTCCGCTCATCGCAGACCGTCGCCACAACTCCGGCCCGCTCCTCGAGTAGTGCCGCGGCCTGCGCACACCAGGGGAACTCAAGCGCCCAATGGGCGGCGTCCACGAGCATCGGTCCGCCCTCCCGGAGGTGCTCGTCCACCACGTGGTGGCGCAGATCACCAGTGAGATAGACGTCCGCTCCCGCCGCCCGGGCTGCACCCAGCAGCGAGTCGCCGGACCCGCCGCACAGCGCGACACGTCTGATCTGACCATCCGGATCACCGGCCGCGCGGACGCCCCATTCGGTAACGGGCAGTCGATCGGCCACAAGCGCGGTAAACGCGGCCAGAGTCGTGGGCTCATCGAGTTCGCAGACCCGACCGAGCCCGGTGCTCTCAGGCCCCGGTCCGGGTCCAGCATGGTTGACCAGCACGTCCATCGCCGGGACCTCGTACGGGTGGCCGTCGATCACCGCGCGTCGCACCGCGGATCGCAGCTCCGGTGGAGCCACGAACTCCACGCGGAGCTCGGCCACCTCTTCGGGCTCGCCGATACTCCCAATCGTCGGGTCGGTGCCCTCCCCAGGCCGGAACCTCCCGGTGCCTGCAATCGAGAACGAACATTCGGTGTAGCCGCTCATCTGTCCGGCCCCGGCGGCGAACACCGACTGCAGCAGCGCGTCGACGTCGTCCCCGGGCACGGTCACCACCCACCGATCGACGGTTCCGTCACCGGTAACCGCGAGTGGTCGCCCGGGGGTCAGCCCGAGGACCTCGGCGAGTGCGTCATTGACGCCGGGGCGGGCGGAATCGGCGTTGGTATGCGCCGAATAGAGGGCGCAGCCAGCAGCTATGAGGCGGTGCAAAAGTCGTCCCTTGGGGGTATCGGCAGCCACCGAATGCACCCCCTTCATCAGCGGAGGATGGTGTACCAGTAACAGATCGGCGCCCGAAGCAAGCGCGTGGTCCACCACCGCGTCAGTGGCGTCGACGGCGACCACGACCCGGTGTATCTGTGCGGTGGGGTCGCCGGCTACCAGGCCCACGCGGTCCCAACTCTCCGCTAGTCGCGGCGGGTAGGCCTGCTCGAGCAGGTCGATCACCTCGGCCAAAATGGGACTACCGGTGGTCATGGTTGCTCCCCTTCCTGTTCCATCCGCTGCACGATGACCGGACTCTCCACCATGGTGCACGCACTTGCCCTCCCCCGGTCACGGAGCCACCCAGTCCGATTCTGGGACACTGGCGTCATGTCTGATCGTCCGATTCTTCTCGTAGACCTCGATGGCACCATCACAGATTCCCTCGAAGGCATCTCGAAGTCCCTCCTCCACGCGCTCGACGCAACCGACACCCGGTGGGACGACACCCGTGACATCCGGTCGATAGCCGGCCCGCCCATGACCGAGACCCTGTCCTCGCTGGGCCTCGCAGGTGCCGACCTCGACCGCGCACTGGCCGCATACCGCGAGCGCTACGACGAGGTGGGCTGGCAGGAGAACGGCGTTTTTACCGGCATGGACGATCTGCTGAACCGACTCGCCAGGGATGGCTACCGGATGGCGGTGGCCACCAGTAAGGACCAGGACGTCGCCCGGCGGATCCTCGGCCACTTCGATCTGGCTGCCCCCTTCGACTTCATCGGAGGTGCCGACATCACGGTTGGCCGCCTCGAGAAGGCGGATGTGATCGCACACTCCCTCGCCGCATTGGAGATCGCACCCATACCATCCGAGGAGGGCGGCACCCGACAGGTGCTGATGATCGGTGACCGCAAACACGACGTGGAGGGTGCGGCCCGTTTCGGAATTCCTACCGCCCTCGTCCGCTGGGGCTACGGCCAGCCGGACGAATGGGACGCGGCCCGCTGGTCTGCGATCGATACCGCAGCACTGGAGGCGATCATCCGTGAGTGGTAAATCAGAGGTGAGCGTGGTGTTCGTCTGTACCGGCAACATCTGCCGCTCCCCTATGGCCGACGTCATGGCACGGCGTGCTTTCGCTGACGAGGGGCTCGGCGACAGGGTCTGGGTGTCGAGCGTCGGTACCGGCGATTGGCACGTCGGCGACGGGATGGATCCCCGTGCCGCTGCGGAGTTGGAAGCCAACGGATACGACTCCGCACACGTCGCGGCCCAGTTGTCCGACCATCACCACAGCGCCGACCTCCTCGTCGCCCTGGATAGCGGTCACCGAAATCACCTTCTCGACTCCGGCGTCGATCCCGAGCGGGTCCGTCTCCTGCGGGAGTTCGACCCCTCAGCCGACGGCCATGACGTCGCCGATCCCTTCTACGGTGACGACAGCGGGTTCACCCGCACCCGGCTCCAGATCGACGCTGCCCTGCCAGGCCTGGTCGCCGAAGTCCGAGACCTGCTCCGATAGCTGAACGTCCACGACGGATACCCTGAGACCATGCGCAATCTGCGGCGTTTCCTGACCCCCGGGTGGATGCTCGGCCTCCTGGCCGTCATTCTGTTCACCTGGGCCTGTTTTGCGCTTCTGGCCCCATGGCAGTTGGGTAAGAGCGAGGATCTGGACGTCCGCAACTCACGATTGGCCGAATCCGTCGAGGCTGCACCAGCACCCCTGGCCGAGGTGGTCAACAGTCCGCAGGCGTACACCGAACGCGAGTGGCGCCTGGTCACGCTCGCCGGGAGTTGGCAGCCCGATGCGGAAGCATTGTTGCGGCTGCGGTCCGTTGACGGCGAGGCCGTCTACCAGGTGCTTACCGTGTTCGAGCCGGTCGACGGACCTGAGATACTGATCAACCGTGGTTACGTACCGGTGGGCGAGAACAATACGGTGCCGGACTACCCCGCCGCCCCGGCCGGCCAGGTGGACATCACCGCCCGCCTCCGCACAGCCGAGGTTGGTCACGCGGAGCCTGTTCGCATCGACGGGATACCTGCCGTCCGCATGGTGGATCCCCTTGTTCTGGGCACGTCCCTCGGACACGCAGTGGTGACAGACGGCTACCTGCAACTGACGGGCGACCAACCCGGATCGCTCACTCCCGCGCCGATTCCCGGCATCGAGAACGGCCCCTACCTGTCCTACGGGCTGCAGTGGTTGACCTTCGGCGTGCTCGCACCCGCAGCACTCCTCTACTTCGCCTGGGCCGAATTCCGAGCCCGGCGCCGCGACGACGAAGAAGCGGCGAACCACAACAATGGGGGTGCTACGGGATCGGATGCCCCAGGCGCCGACGAGGACACGTCCACGATTACCGGTGTCGACGATGAGATCGTGGCCCGCCGACGCGCGCTGCAGGACCGCTACGGTCAACGAAACGACGCCGAGCAGCGGCGTGCCTTCCAGCGAGCGGATCGACTGCGGAGCTAGATAAGCGCGAGGACATCTGGCCCCTCCGGGGGCCTGAGCCTCTCGCGGAACGTCTTGGGCACACCCGCCAGGGAGCATCGTCCGGTGGTCATGATTTACCTCTGGGTGCGCGCGGAGGGAATCGAACCCCCGACCGCTGGTGTGTAAAACCAGAGCTCTAACCGCTGAGCTACGCGCGCGTGCGCCGACGCGGATCACCGCACCGGCGCGGGTTAGATTATCGCACCCGGGGCCGCACTCTCACATCGAGGCAGGAGTGCGGCCCGGGGCGACGATCACTTTCGAGGCGCGCTGTTCTTGCGCAACGTGAGTCGGCTGCCCGCCCAGTCCCCCAGCGCGGCAGTACGCGTTTGGAGCATCCCCGCCGTCTGGGCAGACTCGGCGATCACTGCCGGTTCGACGTGACCGTCGAGCCCCGTCTTGGGGGTGAAGACCCACACGGATCCGGCGTCAGCCAGAGGCGTCACCACGTCCATGAGCCGGTCGACCAGGTCGCCGTCACCGCTGCGCCACCAGAGCAGCACCGCGTCGACCACCTCGTCGGTGTCATCTTCCAGCAGCTCTGATCCGACGGCGTCCTCGACGGCCTCGCTGATCGACTCGTCACAGTCGGAATCCCATCCGACCTCCTGAACGAGCATGCCTTCCGTCAGTTCGAGCTGACCAGCTACCTGGTCCGCTCCGTCCTGCTGGTTCGCCGCGGCGACCACCGTGGTGTTCCTCCCTCATATCCGTGTAATACCTGTTCGGTCTTTCGCTGACCAGGAACACTACCCGCGCACCCTCCGACGGGAAACGCCTACCGCCCATTTCATCCGCTGGAGAACTGCACGGGGGTGTCGAGCGTCACGCTTTGGGGCACAATCGGACACGCGGGCCGACGGCGGCCCGCACCGAGTCCGCCGCGCGACCCGCCACACACCCGCGGGATGCGCAGCGACCCGGGAACTGCACCGCGACCGAACGTCGTGACCCCACCTGGTCACCGCAGAGGGAATCGCAGAAGTGAGGACGAAAAGCATGACCGAGAACGCAGGCCCCAGGGACGGTTCCGCACCCACCAATGTGCCGGTCCTACGGGAAGGAGTCGCCTCCTACCTCGCGGACTCGGACCCCGAGGAAACGCAGGAGTGGATGGACTCGCTCGACGGGATGCTCGCGGAGGCCGGCCCCGAGCGGGCCCGCTACCTCATGCTCAGACTGCTCGAAAGGGCCTCCAAGCAGCGCGTGCCCCTCCCCGCACTCACCTCGACCGACTACGTCAACACAATCCCCACGAGCCGCGAGCCCGAATTCCCCGGTGACGAATCGATCGAGCGCACCTACCGCCGGTGGATCCGGTGGAACGCGGCGATCATGGTGCACCGGGCGCAGCGGCCCGGGATCGGTGTGGGTGGCCACATTTCGACCTACGCAGGCGCCGCCCCCCTCTACGAGGTCGGCTACAACCACTTCTTCCGCGGCAAGGACCACCCGGGCGGCGGCGACCATATTTACTTCCAGGGCCATGCCTCCCCCGGCATGTATGCCCGCGCCTACCTCGAGGGTCGACTCCGCGAGCACGACCTCGACGGCTTTCGGCAGGAGAAGAGCCACCCCGGACGCTCCCTGCCGTCCTACCCCCATCCGCGTTCACTTCCCGAGTTCTGGGAGTTCCCCACTGTCTCCATGGGGCTCGGCCCCCTCAACGCCATCTATCAGGCACGGTTCAACCGTTACCTGCACAACCGGGGCATCACCGACACCTCACAGCAGCACGTCTGGGCGTTTCTCGGCGACGGCGAGATGGACGAGGTCGAGTCGCGCGGGGCACTTCAGGTGGCCGCCAACGATGCCCTGGACAACCTCACTTTTGTCATCAACTGCAACCTGCAGCGACTCGACGGGCCGGTGCGCGGCAACGGGCAGATCGTCCAGGAACTGGAGTCGTACTTCAGCGGCGCCGGGTGGAACGTCATCAAGGTGGTCTGGGGTCGCGAGTGGGACGCCCTGTTCGAGAAGGACACCGAGGGTGCCCTCGTGTCGCTGATGAACTCCGTCTCCGATGGTGACTACCAGACGTTCCGCGCGAACGACGGCGCCTGGATCCGCGAGCACTTCTTCGGGCGCGATCCCCGCACCGCGAAGCTGGTCGAGGACATCACCGACGACGAGATCTGGGCCCTGCGCCGCGGTGGGCATGACTACCGCAAGATCCACGCCGCGTACAAAGCCGCGATGGAACATACCGGACGGCCGACGGTCATCCTCGCGCACACCATCAAGGGTTTCGGCTTGGGCCAGAACTTCGAGGGTCGCAACGCGACGCACCAGATGAAAAAACTGACGCTCGACGATCTCAAGCTCTTCCGTGACACCCAGAAGATCCCCATCACGGATGAGGAGTTGGAGGCCGATCCGACTCAGCCTCCTTACTACAACCCGGGACCCAACTCACCGGAGATCCGCTACATGCTCGAGCGGAGGACGGACCTCGGCGGCCATGTACCGGAGCGTCGTCAGACGTTCACCCCGCTGTCGGTCCCGAACATCGACTCACTGAAATCTCTCCGCAAGGGATCGGGCAAGCAGGCGGTAGCCACGACTATGGCGCTTGTTCGTACGGCCAAGGAGCTGATGCGCGACGAAGGTCTGCGCGACCGGTTCGTCCCGATCATCCCCGACGAGGCACGCACGTTCGGCATGGACTCGTGGTTCCCGACGTTGAAGATCTACAACCCACACGGGCAGAACTACACATCGGTAGACCACGACCTCATGCTGAGCTACAAGGAGGCCAAAGACGGCCAGATCATGCACGAGGGGATCAGCGAAGCGGGGTCGGTGGCCGAGTTCACCGCGGCGGGCACTGCGTACGCGACCCACGGCGAGCCCATGATCCCGCTGTACATCTTCTATTCGATGTTCGGTTTCCAGCGCACCGGCGACGGCATCTGGGCCGCCTCTGACCAGCTCGCGCGAGGATTCCTCTTGGGTGCGACCGCCGGCCGCACGACGCTCACCGGTGAGGGACTGCAACACATGGACGGGCACTCTCCGCTGCTCGCCGCGACGAACCCGGGGATCATCTCCTACGACCCGGCCTGGGCCTACGAGGTCGCCCACATCGTGCGGGCAGGCATCGAGCGGATGTACGGGCCGGGTGCCGCGCACGAGACGGAGACAGACGGGATCGACCGCAATGTCTCCTACTACATCACCCTGTACAACGAGCCGGTCCCCCAGCCACCCGAGCCGGAGGACCTCGACGCGGACGCCCTGCTACGGGGCCTGTACCGCTTCCGCAAGGCGGAGTCGGGCACCCACAAGGCGTCGATCCTGGCGTCCGGCGTGGCGATGTACGCGGCGGTCGAGGCCCAACGCGTCCTAGCCGAGGAATGGGACGTGGCTGCGGATCTGTGGTCCGCCACGTCGTGGACCGAGCTGGCGCGCGATGGTTTCGAAAGCGAGCGACACGAGTTGCGGCACCCCGACCAGCAGCCCCGGGTTCCGTTCGTCACTGCGGCGCTCGAGTCCGCGGAGGGCCCGAAGGTCGCCGTGAGCGACTTCCAGAAGGCGGTCCCGGATCAGATCCGTGCGTGGGTCCCCGGCGACTTCACCGTGCTCGGCTGCGACGGGTTCGGGTTCTCCGACACTCGCCCGGCCGCCCGTAGGTTCTTCAACACCGACACCGAGTCGATCATCGTGGCGGTCCTCGCCGGCCTGGTCCGTGAGGGCAGCGTGGAGAAGCGCACCCTCCTGGAAGCCGCACGCAAGTACCAGATCGACGACGTCATGGCTGCGCCCGAGCCCACCACGGACCCCGGAGTGGCGTGACCGAGCTGACCGAACCCGGAGACGGGTCAGACGGATCGCAGCCGGTCCGGCGACGTTCAATGACGTCACCGGACCGGCGTCCGGTCTCCGATGCGCTGCTCAAGCGCATTACCCGGTACTCGGGGACCCTGTCGACCGAGGCCGTTCGAGCTCTGGAACTCGAGCTGCCGTTCTTCGCCGAACTCTCCGCGGACCAGCGGGCGGAGATCCAGCTCATCATCCAGAGCGCCGTGCGTGACTTCGTCACGTGGATGCGTAACCCCGAGGCCCCGCACACCGACACCATCGCGGGCTTCAAACTGCTCCCCAAGGGGCTCGGTCAGGGGCTGACCTTGCAGCAGACGGTGCAGCTGGTCCGGTCGACACTTGAGTATTTCGAGTTGGTGATGCCACGGATCACCCATAACGAACGCCAACGCGGCCTGATGATCGCCGCCGTGCTGAAGTTCGGCCGCGAACTGGGCTTCACCGCCGCGTCCGTGTACGCGGCGGCAGCGGAGAACCGTGGCGCGTGGGACACCCGCATGGAGGCGATGATCGTCGACGCCGTCGTGCGCGGTGACCGGCATGCCGACCTCATTTCCGGCGCCTCCGCGCTGAACTGGGATCCCACCACCCCGGCGACGGTCATAGTGGGGACGCCGCGCGAGGATCTGGGCCTGGCATCGGTGCCCGCCGTTCATCGAGCAGCTGTCGCGTCCGATCGGCACGCGCTGGCCGTGGTGCAGGGCGCGCGCCTCGTCGTCATCCTCTCCGGGGCGCTCGAGTCTTCGACGTCGATACCCGCACCGGTCATCGACGCCTTCTCCGACGAGGCGCCCGTGGTGCACGGACACACCGTGGGTTCTCTGATCGAGGCACCCGACAGCGCGGCGGAGGCACTCTCTGCCGCGACCGCCGTCAGTGGATGGCCGGGCGCCCCGCGGCCGGTGGCGGCGATCGACCTCCTCCCCGAGCGGGTTCTCGGCGGTGACAGGGGCGCGGCCGCCATGCTCGTCGAGCGGATCGTCACCCCACTTCGAGGCGCGGACAGCTCGGTTGAGGCGACATTAAGGGCGTATCTGGACTCCGGTGGGCACGTCGAGGCCTGCGCACGGGAGTTGTACGTACATCCCAATACCGTTCGGTACCGCTTAAAAAGAGTGAGCCAGATCACGGCCTTCGATCCCCTCAACGCGAGGGACTCATTTGTCCTGCGGATCGCGCTCGTCCTCGGAAAGTTCGCCGAACGACATTCACAGGAGATCTAAATAATCACTCCCACCCCACGGTGTAACGAAACTGGCCCAGCAACAGATGGACGTCCTGCCAACTCGACTTTTGTGGGAACCCTACAAAAACAGGGGCAAGTTTCTGGCTGTGAGAACATCATCCGAACCCGGCCCGGACGTGTTGTCTAATAACCGTGCTTTGCCTAACCGCCCCAGGACAAGGGTCCCAGAAAGCCGGAATGCTCGCGCCATGGCTCGAGCTTCCCGGCGCCACCGGCCGTCTCGCCGAGTGGTCCGCGTCAAGCGGACTGCACCTCGAGCGCCTCGGGACCACCGCGACCCTCCAGGAGATCACCGACACCTCGGTGACTCAGCCCCTTGTCGTCGCAGCCTCCCTCCTCGGGGCCGCCGAGCTTCGTCGTCGGGGCGAGGTGCCTGCGGACACCATCGTTGCCGGCCACTCCATCGGTGAGATCGCCGCGCTCGCCGTGGCCGGTGTGATCTCCGATGCCGACGCTCTCCGGCTGGCCTCTGCACGGGGTGCCGCCATGTCCCGCGCATGCGCTGACCGCCCCACCGGGATGATCGCCGTCCTGGGCGGAGTCGAGGCCGACGTGCTGCTCGCACTCGACAACGCGGGTCTGGCCCCGGCCAACCGCAACGGGGCCGGCCAGATCGTCGCCGCCGGCCCACTCGAGGCATGCGATGCGTTGGAACAGAACCCCCCCGCCCGCGCACGGCTCCGGCGACTCGAAGTCGCCGGCGCGTTCCATACCGAGCACATGAGGTCAGCCGTCGAAGAGTTCCGCGAGCTCGCCGACGCGACCGATGTCAACGACCCCGAGCTGACGTTGCTCTCGAACGCCGACGGCGTAGTCGTCACCTCTGGCCGGGACGCCCTGAACCGCGTGGTCAACCAGATCACCAACCCAGTCCGCTGGGACCTTTGCACTCAGACGATGCTCAAGTTGGGGGTCGACATGTTCGTCGAACTGCCGCCTTCCGGGGCACTCGTCGGGCTGGCCAAGCGGATGATGCGAGACGTGCCCCGGCACGGAATCACCACCCCCGAGGACCTCGAACTCGTACTAGAGTCGGTCCCCGCACTGAGCGGCTCGTAACCGCTCCCACACACCCCACGGTCGTCGGCCCTGATCCGACGCCCGTGACCAGAACGTCCGCCGCGCCCACCGGGCACGGCGTCCCAGAGCAGAGAGGACAACACATGGCACGCACCGAGGCCGAGATCATCGCAGGACTGGCAGAGATCGTCGAGGAGGTCACCGGGATCGAACCATCCGAGGTGACTCCAGAGAAGTCCTTTGTCGATGACCTCGACATCGATTCGCTCTCCATGGTGGAGATCGCCGTGCAGACGGAGGACCGCTACGGGGTTGAGATTCCCGACGAGGACCTCGCGAAGTTGCGTACCGTGCAGGATGCGGTCGACTACATCCAGAAGATCGACAAGAGCTGACCTGATGCCCCGCACGCCGGGGCGGGGACGCGTCGAAGGGCCGAAGGTGCGGTCGGTGCACCATGCGAGCCCGCGTCCCCTCCTCGTGTGCAGGGCAGTTCACTCACACCACCTCGCTTGACCGCGGGGCACCGGGCGGGTGGCAGGAACGGGACGGGGGTCCCGCTCCGAACGCCATCGCCGCCCACCAGCCAGTCCGGGGGTCCGTCAGAGCTCATGTCTCTAACCGGGACATGTGCCAAGGAAAGGACTGCATTCATGACCATCACCAGCACCGTGGACCAGAACACCCAGATCGATCCGCGCGACCCTGTCCTGCGGCTTGAGAACCTTTTCGACCCCGCGTCGCTCGAGTTCATCACTGAGCCCGATGCCTCGGGCGCTCTCGCCGCCCGGGGCCTCATCGATGGTGAGCCCACCATCGCGTACGCCACGGACGCCACCGTCATGGGCGGCGCCATGGGCCTGGAAGGGTGTCGCCATATCGTGCGCGCCATCGACGTCGCGATCGACGAGCACCTGCCGATCGTCGGGGTGTGGCACTCGGGCGGCGCCAGGCTCGCGGAGGGCGTTGAGGCGCTCCACGCTGTCGGCCTGGTCTTCGAGGCCATGGTCCGCGCATCGGGCCACGTGCCGCAGATTTCGGTCGTGCTCGGCCCCGCCGCCGGCGGTGCCGCGTACGGTCCCGCACTCACCGACGTCGTGATCATGGCGCCGGCGGGCAAGATCTTCGTGACAGGACCCGACGTGGTCCGCTCTGTCACCGGCGAGCAGGTCGATATGGAGGGCCTGGGCGGCCAGGACGTGCACCACCGCAAGTCGGGCGTGTGTCACATCGCCGCCGACGACGAGCGCGATGCTCTCCACCGGGCCCGGCGCCTGGTCAACCTCTTGTCCGCCCAGGGCGAGTTAGACCTCCAGGTCCTCGAGGGCGACCAGACGGACCTGGCCGGTCTCCTGCCCGAGTCCCCGAAGCGTGCGTACGACGTGCGTCCGCTCGTCCACGGCCTCCTCGACTCGTCGGAGCTCGACGGGAGCACCACCTTCGAGGAGCTCCAGGCCAAGTGGGCGCCCAGCATTGTGGTGGGCTTCGGCCGGATGGCCGGCCGTACGGTCGGTGTCATTGCCAACAACCCGCTCCGTCTGGGCGGATGTCTCAACTCCGAGTCCGCGGAGAAGGCCTCGCGATTCGTCCGCCTCTGCAATGCCTTCGGTGTGCCACTGCTCGTCCTGGTGGATGTGCCCGGGTACCTGCCGGGCGTCTCGCAGGAGTGGGAGGGCGTCGTCCGCCGCGGAGCGAAACTGCTCCACGCCTTCGCCGAGGCCTCCGTGGCCCGCGTCACGTTGGTCACCCGCAAGATCTACGGCGGGGCTTACATCGCCATGAATTCGCGCGCACTCGGCGCCTCCGCGGTGTTCGCCTGGCCCGACGCCGAGGTGGCCGTCATGGGCGCCAAGGCAGCCGTGGGCATCCTGCACAGGCGGACGCTCGCCGCAGCGCCCGAAGACGAGCGCGAGGAACTGCACGAGCGCCTGTCCGAGGAGCACGCAGCGATCGCCGGCGGCGTGGGACGCGCGGTCTCGATGGGCGTCGTCGACGAGGTCATCGAGCCCACCGACACCCGTCGTCGTCTCGCCGAGGCACTCGATACCGCCGCCCACTCACGTGGCAACCACAAGAACATCCCGCTGTGACCTAGCTGATCCGCCAACCACGAGAACGCCCGCTCCGCACCGCCGGGAGCGGGCGTTCTGCGTTTGTGGCCCTCCCCCGGGTACCTTAAACGTCGCTCGAAGCCTTGTAGCGCCCTCCATGGCCCGGGAATCGCCCGCCAAGATCGAGTGGCGCATAGTCACCGCGCCGGATCGCAGGTCGGCGATCAGAAAGCGCCTGCGCCCGGACGACCCGGGAACAGGCGCTTTCTATGAGATGCGGGAGCGTGAGCGAATCAGCCGACGCGCGAGAGCCAGGTGACCTCGGCGGCGGCCGGGTGTCCGCGTAGTGGTTCGAGAGCCCGGTCCCAGGCTGTGCCGAGCTCGGTCTCGACGGAGGCATGAAACGCTGCGGGGCCGTCTTGCATCAGTCGACGGAGCCGGTTCTCAGCGATCACCACGTCGCCGCTCGCGCCGGTCTGACCCCGCCACATCCCCAACTCGGGTGTGTGCGAAAAGCGTTCGCCGTCGACGAGGTCGCTCGGGTCCTCGGTGACCTCAAAGGCCAACATGGACCATTTAGCCAACGAGTCGGCCAGACGTGCGCCAGTGCCAACCGGGCCGATCCAATCGACGATCGCTTTGCGAGCGCCCGGCTGGCCAGGTTGGTCTTCCCAGCGCATGGCTGAGTTCGCGTCGAGGATGCTCGTCAGAGCCCACTCGACGTGTGGACATAGTGCGGTCGGCGCCGCGTGGATGAACACCACACCGGTCGTCGTATCCGCAAAATTATTCAGATCAGACATCGCTTCACTCCCGACTCACTGAGGGACGTCTTCCCCAACGACCTCATGAAATCGTGTGCACGATGTGACTTATGTTGTTGTTGATCACCACTGTGCCGTAAGTGAACGAATTACACCAGCGACACTTCTGGATTCTCAGCAAAGTTACAGCAGCAGTATTCCGCTTCCGGGAGCCCCCTGCGGCGTGTCGGGATCCGGCGGCCGTTCCGAGCTATCAGCGGCCGAGCGGGTCCCCGTGGACCTACTGCCGGGAAGCAGCCTTGACCACCCTGTCGGACAGTTCGGGCCACAACGGCTTCGCCCAGTCGCCGAATTCGCGGTCCGTGAGCACGACCAGCGCGGCGGACAGGTCTGGCTGGACCCACAGGAGCGTGCCGGACTGTCCGAAGTGTCCGAAGGTCCCGGACGAATTGTGCTGGCCGGTCCAGTGCGGGTGCTTGGACCCGCGCAGTTCGAACCCCAGCCCCCAGGGGCAGGGCTTGTGCATGCCGTAGCCGGGCACGATTCCGTCAAGCCCGCCAAACTGGTCGCTGACGGCCTCTTCCAAGGTCTCGGGCGCGAGCAGCCTGGGCGCCACGAGCTCGTGGGCGAACGCTGCGAGGTCCGCAAGGCTGCCAGAGGCGCCGTGCCCGGCCGAGCCTTCAAGTGCCGTCGACGTCATCCCGAGTGGCTGGCAGACGGCCTCGTGAAGGTAGTCGGGGAAGGCGATCCCGGTGGCGTCAGCGATGTGGTCGGCGAGCACCTCGAAACCGGCGGAAGAGTAGATGCGCCGCTCGCCCGGGCCGGTTCGGATCGTGTCGCGGTCAGCGAAATCAAGCCCGGAGGCGTGGGCCAGCAGGTGGCGCACGGTCGAGCCCTCGGGCCCGGCGGGATCGTCGAGTGAGATCGCTTCTTCCTCGACGGCCAGAAGCGACGCGAGCGCCACGATGGGTTTGGTGACGGAGGCCAATCGATATACCCGGGACTCGTCGCCATGGAGTGCCACCGTGCCGTCAGGGCCGACGACCGCTGCGGAGACGTTGTCCACCGGCCACTCCCCCACGGTGGCGAGCGCCTTCTCGATCATGTCCTGCGACATCGGTTCCTCCCTGAATTGTGGCCGCGATCGTTTTGACGGCGACAGTCGGGGCCCAGTGTGTCAGCCGCGGGCAGTGCAGCGGGCGACGACGACGGGGCTAACTGCAACCGGTCTCGGATGACCCGTCATTTGTTCGTTTGCCGCATACTTTTTCCGTTTGCTCGGCACACTGGGACGATGCGTTCCCCGATGTCCGGCCATCGCGTCTTCACTCCGACGTTCTCCGATCGACTGACCAAGGCCACCATGTCGGCGGCCGGGCGGCTGCCCGGCGGACTCATCCAACTGGCGGCGGGTCCGCCGCGGCGCGCCGGCGGCCAGATCCTCGACCCGCATTTCCAGGCAGGGGTGCGGTTCACATCCCTGATGTCGAAGGGCGAGTACGAGGACATGCAGCTGGAGGAAGCCCGTCTTGCTCTCGAGCGATCGGCGTACACGGTCTCGGGAGAGACGATCGATCTCGCCGTTGTCCGGGACATCGTGCTCCCGCTCGCCGGTGGCGACGCCGCCCGCGCCGACCTCCCCGCCCGCCTTTACTCGTCAGTCGACACCGACGAGCCCCAGCCGGCGCTGGTGTACTTCCACGGCGGCGGTTGGGTGCTGGGAAGTATCGACTCCCACGACGCCACGTGTCGCTACATCGCGCGGACCGGCGGACTGACCGTTCTCAGCGTGGATTACCGGCTCGCACCCGAGTTCCGGTTCCCCACCGCCGTCGAGGACGCCCTTGCTGCGTTCCGGCACGTACGCGACAACGCCGAGGCGTACGGCGTCGACCCCACCCGGATCGCCGTGGGCGGCGACAGTGCGGGGGCCAACCTGGCTGCGGTCGTCTGCCAGGTGACGCGGGACGACGGTGAGAAAATGCCCGACTTTCAGCTGTTGTTTGTTCCCGCCACCAACATGTCGGCCAGGACCCCGTCGTACGAGATGTTCCGGGAGGGCTACTTCCTCACGAAGGCGAACATGGACTGGTTCGAGCGAACCTATATCCGGTCAGACGACGACCGCACCGACCCGCGAGCCTCCCCTCTGCTCGCAACCGACCTCTCCGGGCTACCCCCGGCCTATGTCGCCACCGGTGGCTTCGATCCACTGCGCGATGAGGGCGAGGCGTACGCCCGAAAAATGGCCGACGCGGGGGTCATGGTGGCGTTACGCCGACATTCGACACTGGTCCACCCATTCGTCAACGCCGTCGGAGCCACACCGATCGCCCGGGCCGCGCTCTCCGAGGCGGTGGGCGCGCTCCGGATGGGCCTGGCTTTCTGAAGCCATAGCAGGCAAGGCCCCACGCCCGGCGTAGCGTGTGATTGTGGACCTCAGTAGGCACTTCTCAAACCCGAGCATGCCACTGTGATCGTTGATTTCCCGCGTTCTCAGGGGCTCTGCGCCTCGTACTCCTCGCTCGCGTGGGGCACGGCCAGCTGATTCGGGTGGTCCTGTCGTAGAAAATTCGCGTCAATCTCAAACCCGTTTGAATGCCTCGGATCGGGCAGAGCTTGTCGCTGCCTATGCGTCAGGTGCGCCGGTGAGTGACCTGGCGGCCCGATTTAGGATTCATCGGTCGACGGTGTGGCAGTTGGCGGTGCAGTCAGGTCTTGTCACTCGTCGCCCTGAGCTGAGCGACGAACTTCGGACGGCGGCAGCACGACTCTCCGATAGTGGGCTCACGCTCATTCAAGTCTCCGAGCGGCTAGGGATCAGCGACGAAGGAGTCCGCGCGGCAGTCCTTGCGTGCGATGGGACAGTCCGCCGGCCAGGTCGCAGGCGCGTCCACGCCGGTAGGTCGTAGGTACGAATTTGCTCAAGTCAACTCAGGGAACGCCTCATACTTGTGGCGACGGTTATCAAACGCAGGCTTGGTTCCCTCCAAAACATTCAAGGCGAACTGTGCCACATCGAGCTCGGCAATGCTGCCGCTACTCACCGCGAATCGTTGGTTTCGGAGTTCGCAGTGAATGATCTGATCGGCGTCACCAACGACCGCAAGGTTCGCGTTATGGGTCACTACGATGGTCTGCCTTCTGCCGGACGCTTCATGGATCGCCGGTACGAGTTTCGACGAGATGGTCTCATTGTCAAGGTTTTCTTCCGGCTGATCGAGAAGAAGTGGTGTTGTACGGCGATCCACCACGAGATAGAACAACGCGAGCACTAACCCGCGCTGGCCGGGTGACAGTTGAGAAAGAGGTAGACCATCACCAGTCAGTCCGAATCTGACCTCGAGCCAGGACAAGTCGAACATGCTCATTAGAAAGTCGTCCAGCGTAGTCGTATTACGAAGTGCGCTCTCAGGGTTCCGGAACCCGCCGTCGATCTCAGCTCGCTCGTGCTCCAGACGGACGAGCGCCTCCGCGAGTTGAACAGAGAGCTGCTCCCAGCTCGTATCTTCGACCCGTTGGGGAAGCTCGGCGAGCCAGTCGGGAAAATCGCCGTTACGTCGACCGTCTAGGGCGGTCGAAACGCTTTGCCATGTAGACAGCATTCTCAACTCAGCATTGAACTGAAGCCCAGCGTTCTTGACCACCTCAGATTCTGCGATGAAGTTTGATGCCGGCGCGTACAGGCTCTCGACGACCTGGAGTTGGGCTTGGAGCGCTGCGTGTATACGGCCGGCGTGCTCGACTATCTGCTCGCGTATGGCGTCCATCTGCCTTGGTGCATCTGTGATTCGCGCACGGAGCGCCTTGAGTCCAGCGAAGGACTCTTGATCGTTCTCATTTCCTACAAGGACGGCGACACGTTCCTCGGATTGGAGCACGCGTTGGCGCGCTCGCTCGCGCGCGCTATCAGCGGCGGCAAGCGCCTCTGCGTTCTGGCGTCGTGCTTCATCCTGGACTGCGAGGTCTCCGACCAACGCATCATGCTCGGCTTTTGCCGTGACGAGACCAGCTTCGATAAGTCCGCGCCAGGCGTCATAGCGGGAATGATTGATCGTCACGGTGACGTAGGGGGCGCCGTCTCTTGCCAGCAGTGCCTCAGCTTCGACGTTCAGGTCGGCCGCATCCGACCGAATTGCTTCGGCTCGGCGGGCAACAGCTTCCATTCCAGACAATGCTTGTCGAGAAAGCGCTTGGCGCTGTTCGTTGTCTGATCGCCTGGACAGCAATTCGGTACGCGCAGTCTCAATTTCCTCAGAACGTTCCTTTAACGCTGCGAGGACGTCATTGTCATGGCCAGCAGAGTCGATTTCGTTTAGTGCGTCCTTCTCGGCTTTGAGGTTGGTTTCGGCAGCCGATACTTCGGATTCCTTGAGAGCGATTTTCCCCTCGACTTCAGGCAAACGGTTCTCAGCGCGGAACGATGCGAGGGAGACGTATGAGCTAATAACTGAGCGAAGATCATCGCGGAGCCGATCGATGTCGTCTTGAGAAACGCGTGTCTTCTGGGCTAGCAACGCATCGAAGGTTTTTTCTCCCGAGCGTTCTTCTTCGCCGATGTGGGTGAAGAGAATGTCTCGCAGCTCGCGCTCGAACTCGTCGGCATCTCCAGCGGCAGGGTCGGTGTTACATACACGCTCCACGAATGCTTGAGGTAGGTACTCGATAGAGACGGGAGCAGAATTGTCATGTTCGTCATTCAGTTGAACTCGGCGAGTTGTGCCAGTTGCCCATTCCAATTTGGAGTAATACTCTCTGGCGACCTTGATGCTGGTGGGGCTGAGGAACCGTGTTTTTGTCAGGAACGCGAACTCACGATTTCGCGACGAATTCCCAGCCAAAGCGATGCAGTCAAGCAGCGCAGATTTTCCCTGCCCTTTGTTGCCAACGACCGCGACAAATCCACTGTTGAGGGGCATCTCGTAGTCGAAGAGCTTGTGGTCTTCTTTGTCCGACTGCACCCGAACTTGCGATATGAATCGTTCAGGATACTTGCGGACGCGGGCGAGAGCTGGAGGTTCAAGCCCGACGAAGACCCGACGATCGAATTCTTCAAGTGCGTAGGCAAGGCCCGCAAGGGTCGGCGTTGTGTTCATCCAAGTCTGACAAGCGCCGAGCCGCATGTGCTGATCAGAATCCGAGAAATAGTGAGCGTCACTGCAATCAAGAAGTCGATCATTCACCTTGCTTGCACGCAAGAACTCAACGTCTTTCTTCCAGCGAGACGATTTTTCGAATGCGGTGAAGATGAAGTGGGCTGAGTTAATGACGTTCTTCTTGGCGGCGATCGATTGATCACTCCACTTGATGTCCGCCCATTCGGTCTTGCCAACGCCGAACAGGGCCTTGCCATTGAAGAAGGGGCCGGCGAGTACCGCTTGAATATCATCAAGCGTGACGTTGAGATTGTTGAAGCCTTCTTGCAGGTCGGACCCGTACTTGCCGAATTGATCCTCGGGAACAGACTTCTTAATCTTGCTTCCCAGATCAACCAGCGATTCTCTTGTGATGACACCTTGCCACCCCAGCGCATCGTGGCCTGGAGACAGTTTCATCTGCGGCTGGAGCGCGTTCAAGAACTGAGCTTGAACTACATCTGGATCGAGTTCTGGGTCAAAGATTACATGGGCGTTGACACGGGACAGTTTCCCTTCCGTGCCGCCGAACTGGTCGAGGCGCATCTCGATTACAGGGAAGATGGCTTCCAGATTGCCCAGCCTGCCGCTGTCGCGGGCCTGGAGCACGCGCTTGTAGCCATCGAGAAACCAGTAGTCGTTGATGCCGATGACCTTGATGTCCTCGGGTAGAGCTTCCAGCTCATCTATGAATCGCGACCACGTCTCATCGGTATCGCTGCCGTATTGCTGAACGATTGATGCCGGCGTATGGACGTGTAAGTCCCAGATTCGCCACGCTGTTCCACGGCTTCGCTCCGCGTTTGACTCGCCCATGCTCAACCCTTCGACCGACTCTGACGTCGGCCGACCAGTACAGGACAAGCCGCTATGAGTTCACCGCTAGATAGTACCGTTGACGGGACCTCACGCTCTGAGACCACGCCGAGGACGCTGCTGGGCAGACAGGTTAAGGTCGCCAATCTGCGCCCCCATCGTTCACCCGCTGCTGTGCCCGCAAGCCGTAGAGAGTTCAACGCGTGGCACTCACTTGAGTGTGCCAGTCTGAAGTGGCCCCATTTGGAGGCGTAGTGCTGGTCTGAAATGGCCCCACCCTCGATCAACCAGACCCTAGATTTCGTGTCGTCCGACCAAAGACGTTCACGAGAGGCAAGGGGTTGAAGGAGAGATCGAGAGTGGAGCAGTTCGAACGTATCCGACGAGATGCCCGGGATGAAGGCCTGTCCATCCGGGCGCTCGCCGAGAGGCACAAGGTGCACCGCCGTACGGTGCGCGCGGCATTGGCTGATGCGGTGCCGCCGCCGCGTAAGACTCCGCATCGAGATGCGCCGGTGCTGGGCCCGCATGAGGCAACGATCCGGCGCTGGTTGACCGAGGATCTCACGGCGCCGCGCAAGCAGCGTCATACCGCTCGCCGCGTCTGGCAGCGACTACTGGATGAGGAAGGAGTGGAGGTGGCCGAGTCGAGCGTGCGAAACCTGGTCGCCAAACTTCGCGCTGAGATCAGCGGCCCCACCGAGGTGATGGTGCCGCAGACCCACCCGCCGGCCGAGGAGGCCGAGGTCGACTTCGGTGAGTTCACCGCCACGATCGCCGGGGTGGTGATGAAGATATTCATGTTCTGCATGCGCTTGTCGCATTCGGGTAAGGCGTTCCACTTCGCCTACGCCAACCAGGCCCAGGAATCGTTCTTCGACGGGCACGTCCGGGCGTTCGCCGCCTTCGGCGGGGTACCGGTCGGCATGATCCGCTACGACAACCTCAAACCCGCCGTGACCAGGGTCGCGCTCGGCCGGGAGCGGTTCGAAAACCCCCGGTTCGTGGCGTTGCGCTCGCACTACGGGTTCGACTCGTTCTATTGCATCCCCGGAAAGGACGGCGCCCACGAAAAAGGCGGCGTCGAGGGCGAGATCGGCCGGTTCCGGCGACGGCACCTGACCCCGGTACCAAAGGTGAACTCCCTGGCCGAGCTCAATGAGCTGATCGCCGCCGCCGATGTCCACGATGATGCCCGGCGCATCGGTGCCCGGGCCGAGACCGTCGGCGCCGCCGCAGCTCGGGAGCTACCGCTGCTGCGGCCGCTCCCGGCGCAGGACTTCGATGTGGCCGCCGTCCTGTCGTGCCGGGTCGATGCCAAAGCGCGGATATGCGTGCGCCAGTCCTACTACTCAGTGCCCGCACGCCACGTCGGCCGTCGTCTCGAGGCACGTCTGGGCGCCACCAGTATCCGAGTGCTCGACCCGGCCGCCCACGGCAAGGTCATTGCTGAGCACACCCGCTCCCTGCACAAGGGCACCGAGGACCTCGTGCTGGACCACTACCTGGAGGTGCTGGTCCGCAAACCCGGCGCTATGGCCGGCTCCACCGCCCTTGCTTCGGCCAAAGCGTCGGGGGCATTCACCGCTGACCATCAACGGTTCTGGACCGCCGCCCGCGCAGCACTGGGCGATAGCGCCGGCACCCGCGCCCTGATCGGAGTCCTGTTACTGCACCGCACCATGAACGCATCAGCGGTGACCGCCGGCATGACCGCTGCTATCGCCGACGGGGTGTTCGATCCGGACCTGGTCGCCGTCCACGCTCGCAGTGCCACCTGCGCTCGGACCACCACCCCGCCGATCGCGGTCCCGGCCACAGCCGGGCCGACCGCAGCCACCGAGCGGCCCGCGCCCTCGCTGGCCGGCTACGACCAGCTCCTGACCACCACCGGCCCACGTCACCTGCAGGAGGCCATCGCATGAGCGCCAAGACCCCACCGGCGCTGACCGCGCTGACCGATGCGGCCGCCGAAGCCGCGATCGGCGCTGCCGCCAAATCCTTGTGCCTTCCCACCGTGCGTGACCAGGCAATACCGATGGCCGAAGCCGCCGCCAAGCAGCGACTGACTCACAAGGCGTTCCTGGCTGAGATGCTCTCTGCCGAGTGCGACGAGCGCGATGCCCGCCGACGACTGCGCAGAGTCAACGAGGCGAAGTTCCCGCGCACCAAACGGCTCGCCGACTTCGACCCTGCTCGCCTGCCCGACCTGCCCGCGGCGACGCTGGCGCACCTTGCCGGCGGAGCGTGGATCGACGCTGGCGAGCCCCTGGTCCTGCTCGGCGACTCCGGCACCGGCAAAACACACCTGCTCATCGCGTTGGGCACCGCGGCAGCCGAACAAGGACGACGGGTTCGGTATATCACCACTGCGGCCCTGGTCAACGAGTTGGTCGAAGCCGCCGACGACAAGCAACTATCCAGAGTGGTCGGCCGGTACGCCCGCCTTGACCTGCTGTGCCTCGACGAACTCGGCTACGTCCACCTCGATCCACGCGGGGCCGAACTGCTGTTCCAGATCATCACCGCACGAGAGGAACGAGCCTCGATTGCTTGCGCCTCCAACGCTCCGTTCAGCGAATGGGGCAACACCTTCACCGACCCCCGGCTGGCCGCAGCCGTGGTCGACCGCCTGACCTACAACGCCCACATCATCCAGACCGGCACCGCCTCCTACCGACTGGCCACCACCGCAGCGCAGCACCGAAAGGATCCCGCAAGCACCTGAGTCGACCGGGTCGCCGACCACCGGCGCACCCACCCCTCACCCATCACGAGGGTGGGGCCAAATCAAAACAGCACAGCGGGGCCAAATGGACTTGTCATTCTCACTCACTGGCTCGTTCTCGGCTAGCTGGGGTTCAGTTGCGGCGGCTTGTGCCCGCCGCGCGCGTCTGCGCTGCCGGGCCTCCTGGACACGGACCCGAACGAGCAGAATGATGCTGACGGGCCCCATGATGAGGAACTTCATCGCGTTCCAGATGAACAGGATCACGAAGATGTTCAGCCAACCCGGTCCGCCGTCGGCGATGAGGTTGGTGCAGATACTCGCAGCGAGCAGGTGGGGGCCGGCGAGGAGCATCGCGGGCAGACCCCATTTGAGGCCTCGCCGGGTGCGGATCGCGTCGAGGAGCCGGTTCGTCGGCATGCAGCGGCGCAGGGAATAGCTGGTGCGGACGCTTGCTGCCCAGAGCAATCGGATCACGACGTTTGCCTCTCTCATCGCACGACAACGTTGACGAGACAGTGCGTAGAGAGTGGCCCGAGAGCCTGCCCCGAAGGACTTCATATCAAGGAGAAACCTGCCTTGTTTAGCACTTCACGCCTCCCCTGGGCGAGTCGGAAGAGCCCGCCGCGCTGCTCCCTGTGTCAGCGAGCATCTCTAGGCTTGCAGCATGACCTTCACCGCACTTCACCGCGCCGTGGGCACCGCTCCGGGACCGTTAGCTGACGCGATTCTTGATGCGGCCGTTGCCGCTGGTGTTGCAGAGACGAACGACTTGGACTGGAAGTCGGAGCTCCCGCCAGCGAAGGGGCTGCCACAGACGGACTTCCCCAAGGACGTTGCGGCGATGGCGAACAGCGGCGGCGGCGTCATCGTCTACGGAGTACGGGAGACGCAGAAGGCTGCGACTGAGCGCGTCGACGTCGGC
Organism: Dietzia alimentaria 72; assembly: GCF_000226215.1. Taxonomy (GTDB): domain Bacteria; phylum Actinomycetota; class Actinomycetes; order Mycobacteriales; family Mycobacteriaceae; genus Dietzia; species Dietzia alimentaria. The sequence goes on along the minus strand of NZ_AGFF01000008.1, from coordinate 106,445 downwards.
GAGCTCGATGAAGCGTACGAACGATCCTTGCGAAGCGCGGCCATCACGGCGATCTCTCCGCCGGTGTTCGGGCTGAACGTGCATCGGATCGGAGTCGAGGGTAACCGTGCCGTTGTCGTAGAGATCCCGGCCAGCGTCGATGGGCCACATTTGATCTACAAGAACGACTACTTCGCCGCGCCGGTGCGGAACGATTCCGACACCGTGTGGATGAAGGAGCGGCAGATCGAGGCGATGTATCGAGCTCGTTTCGAGGAGCGCCGCCACGCAACTGAGGCGTTAGATGCACTGTCCGATGAAGCCGCGGCAGGCAGGGATTCCGACAAGCGCGCCTGGCTGATCGCAGTCGCTCACCCTCGCATCCCTCGCTTCCACGATCGACTCACACGTGACGAGGCTCGCGGAGTGCTGACCAAGACCGTGGGGTTGGCCCTGACCTACGCAGGACGCGGAGGTGTTCACCCGCTCGAGAACGTCGACCGTGTCAACGGCGGGTGAGAATTGACCCCTACGTGACGGGGTGGTTTCTAGCCAACGACGCAACGGTTGGACACCTCGGAGCCTAGTTCGTCGGTGATGAACTCCAGCGGTGACCTGTCGTCAAGGACGGCTCTGGGGCGGTGGTTGAGCTCGCCGGCGACGTCGGCGAGGTAGTCGGCGCCGTGGACGGACAGGTTGCTGCCCTTGGGGAAGTACTGACGCAGCAGGCCGTTGGTGTTCTCGTTCGAGCCCCGCTGCCAGGGGACGTGCGGATCGCAGAAGTAGACCGGTATCCTCAGCGACGCGGTCACAGAGAGATGCCGGGCCATCTCGGTGCCCTGGTCCCATGTCAACGAACCCACCAGCACCGGTGGCAACGCCGCCAGGGCCGAGGTGATCGCCTGGGTGACGGTCACCGAATCCGTCGCCGGTAGATGCACCAGCAGGACCATTCGACTACGCCGCTCCACGAGAGTGGCGATAGCGTCGCGGCCCTGGGTCCCCACGATCAAGTCACCTTCCCAGTGACCCCATCGGGTCCGATCTTCAGGCTCGAACGGGCGGTCATGGATAGTGAGCATCGGCTGCTCGAAGCGCGGACGCCGCTGTCGGTCTCGGCGCTGGGCTCGACGGCCGGGACGTCCAGTCCGTAGCGCACCCGTGCCGGACGAGGGCACCTTGTGCGGTCGGCCGAGCGTGGATCCGGGCTGATAGACGGCTTGGTAGATGGTCTCGGCACACACCCACATCATCCGGTCGGCGGGATGATCACGGCGCAGCCGGCGGGCGATCTGGGACGGGCTCCACCTCGTGGCTAGCAACTCACTCACGGCCTCGTACAACACCGGGTCAGCGTGAATTCGGCGCCGGCGTGGACGGGCCCGCCGAGCGCAGGCCTGGCGTTTCGCCTCGAACGGGTTGTAGGTGCGCGTATTCCCTCGAGTAGACGAGTTGCGGCGCAGTTCCCGGGAGATTGTTGATGGTGACCGGCCCAGACGGTGTGCGATCTGCCGAATGGACACACCCTGGCCGTGGAGGTCGGCGAGTTCCAGCCGTTCGTCCTGCGAAAGATATCTCGGCGAGACCGCCCGAACCTCCAGCCGATCCAATGGCGGTATCCATTGGAACTTCTCGGCTCCCCGGTATTGCCAGTAGCCGTGTTCCCAGTTCCGCGCCGTGGACCGTGAGACCCCCGCTTCCCTGCCTGCCCGCCGGATCGGCATTCCCTGCGCCCGCAACGCCATGTACCGCGCCCGCTGCTGTGACAGCGGTCGCCGCCCCGGCCCCTTCTTTACTCGTCTCGTCGTCATCATGCCCTCCACAACATCACTTGGTGTTGCGTCGTTGGCTAGAAACCACCCCGTCACCAGGGGGTCAGTATTCACCCGCCGTCGACAGACCGCGACAATCCCCGCCCCGGATTGCGCCGCTGGGTAGCCGTGAACACCGCAGCCAGCGAACGTTCACTCTGGAAGGAGGCCTGGATGAGCATCCACCATGACGGCTCGGTGACCCTCGCCGCTGCCGTGGGCGGTCATCGTATGAGCAGTGACGGATTCTTTGACGGCTGGCAGGTCGAGTCTGCCGCCATTGAGAGCGCCATCGCGGGCCTGATGGCGCTCGCGCGCACCGCGGCGGAAGCAACAGACAACGACGAGTACGACGTGCGCATTGGCATCGAGTGGACCGGCGAACAGCCGCTGGCGATCCTGACGAAAGACAACATGGGCTTCACCTGCGACGGCGTGTCGATCCTCCTTCATCACTACACGCCAGTCGAAACCACGGTAAACGTGGTAGAGCCAGCTCTGGACTACTACTGGCACGTTCATGACCTCGCCCAGGACTGCGTGAATCAGGGCGGCATCTCAAACGTGCAGATGATTCAGCCCCCAGCGCGCGATCGCTGATCTCCGAAGTCGAGACTTCGGTGGAGGATTACTACCGCCGCATCCAGATCCCTGACCACATCGTGACAGCGCTGCGCGAGCTCATCACTCGCCAGTTCGACCAGCTCCAAGCCACCTCCAAGGAGGAGCGGAACGCTCACAAACTCGAACGCGACGCGCTCCGGGACGAGCGCACCAAGTTGCTTCAAGCTCACTACGCCGGAGCCCTGCCCCTCGACCTACCTGCCACGGAGCAGGAACGCATCGCACGGCGGATCGCGTTCCTCGACGCCCAGATCAACGCGGGCGACATCGAGTACGAGCAGGCGAAAGCCCACCTCGACGACTGTCTCGCCCTGGCCGGAGACTGCCATGCGATCTACATGCGCATCGACGACTCGCTACGGCGGATCGCTAAACAAGCGTTCTTTGAGAAACTGATCCTCACGGAGGAGAACACCGTCGACGGGCAACCCGGCCCGCCGTTCACCGTGTTCGTCGACCCCGAGGCCCAGGCAACCGCGGTCGCCCAACGGTCAGACACGGAATCCGGTACTCAAACCGGCAATGTCGTTGGTTTGAACAATGACCTATGGGTGGGGCCAGCGGGGCTCGAACCCGCGACCAGCGGATTATGAGTCCGCGGCTCTAACCAACTGAGCTATAGCCCCTCGCGCCCCCGGATGTACCGGAGGACTCGCGCCGCGTCATCGTAGCAAGGGCTCAGTCGGCCACCTCGGGCCACCAGACCTCGCGGACCGAGGCGAGCCCGTCTGCGAGCACGCTCGGCGGATCGGTCCAGGCTTGTACGTTCCTTCCGGGGGCGTCGTAGACGGGAAAGCCCGGGTCTCCGCCGGTGATAAAAGTGACCCACGAGTCGTGCATCGACTTCACCAACGATGACGGGGCTGGCTCACCGAGATAGCGTTCCACGTTTTCCGCCTCCGGTACTCCCCAGAAAAACGGTAGATCCGCGCAGTGCCGGGGCCCGTTCCCCCCAGCCCAGCAGAAGTCGTAGACCCACGTCGGATCCCCGGCCGCCAAGCGCGTCTCGGCGGCGCGGACCACGGTCGAGTGGATCGCGGCGGCGTCGATCACCGCACCGACACTGCGCCGAAGCGATCTGCCGTTGGACTGACGAGCAAGCGCCCGGATCCCCTCTCGCGGTATCTGCTGGGATAGCGCGATGAGCGCAGCACCCGGAACGAGCGCGGGGCCGGGAAGCTTGTCAGCGATCGCATCGAACTCCAGGGCGGTGGAGCCGATCATCAGGGGAACCTCGCCCGCCCGGCCACCCGCGACAGTCTCCAGCGGGGGTCCCGGCACGAGGTCGCCATCCACGACCGGACGGAACGGCAGGGTGAACTGATTATCTTTGCGGAATCTGCGATGGAACTCGTCCACCGCGCCACGGCCGCCCGCGGCCAGGGACGCGGCAGTGATCCGCTTGGGAGGGTGGGTGGACGGTGCCCGGAGGATCGCAGAAGAACTCGCGATCGCACGGTGGAAGAGCCCCGCCGCGGCAGGCGATCCCAGGAGGAACAACACTGCTCCCCCTCCGGCGGACTGGCCGGCGACCGTGACCCTGCCGGGATCGCCTCCGAACGCGGTGATCTCACTCTGCACCCACTCCAGGGCGGCGATCCAGTCGAGCACCCCGCGGTTGTCAGGCGCGTCAGGGAACGGCGTGAAGCCCTCGACCCCGAGGCGGTAGCCCACAGAGACCACGATGATTCCGCGGCGGGCGAACGTCGATCCGTCGAACCACGGCTGGTGGGAGGACCCGGACTCCCAGCCCCCGCCATGGAACCACACCATCACCGGGTGCCCGGTCCCCTCGGCGGGAGCCGTGAGCCCGGCCTCGTCGGTGGGCGTCCACACGTCCACATGCAGGACGTCGGTCCCTGCGACGATTGGTTCGGGGATCGCCGGGTCCGGGTCGAACCGCAAGCGCTGCGCCGTCGCGGCCGGTCGGGTGGCGTCGCGGACGCCGTCCCACGAACGACGGCGCACGGGAGCAGCGAATCTCAGGGCGCCCACCGGATCCTCGGCGTACGGGATGCCGAGAAAGCGGGCGACTCCCTCCCGCATACTTCCTCGCACATGGCCTGTGGACAGCGAGGCCTCGACAACGGTCATGTCCGCCGCTGCGGTTACAGGTCGTCCGCGCGCAGCTGCTCCGGGCTCTTCGGTGAGAGCAGGCCGGGAGCCACATCAAAGACGGTGTGTGCGCCAATCTGGCCGCTGGCGTTGAGCCGGTGCACAGCGCGCGCATAGGCCACCAGCACGCCGGCCGTGAACTCCGGGTTGCTGCCGAGGGTGAGCCGGTACTCGATGCCCTGCGGGTTTCCCTCACCCGTCACGCCGGAACGGATGACAAACCCCCCGTGCGGCATCGCGCGATGATCGCGGGCGAGCTCCTCTGCAGTGATGAAATTGACCGTCGTGTCGTAATCAGCGAAGTAGTTCGGCATCGTCACGATCGCCTCACGCACGGTGTCCCGGTCGGCCCCCTCCTCCAGGACCACAAAGCACTCGCGGACGTGCTTTTCCCGCGTGGTCAACGTCGGCCTGTCACCAGCGCGGACCGCCGCGATCGCGGAGTCGCTCGGTACCGTGTACTGCACACCGCCAGCCACTCCGGGCACCCGCCGGACCGCGTCCGAATGCCCCTGGCTCAGCCCGCGACCCCAGAAGGTGTAGGTATCGCCCTCGGGAAGAAGCGACTCGCCCACCACCCGATTGATCGAGTACATGCCCGGGTCCCAGCCCGCGGAGATCAACGCCGTGGTGCCCGCCGCCCGCGCGGGAGCGTCCACTGCGGCGAAATGTTCAGGGATTCGGGCGTGGGTGTCGAAACTGTCGACAATGTTGAACGTGGCCGCGAGCTCCGGGGACTGAACCGGGAGATCGTCCTTCGACCCCCCGCAGAGGATCAGGACATCGATCTGCCCCTCCTTGGTGGACAGATCGTCGTACGCGAACACCGGTGTCCCGGAACTCAGTGTCGAAACGTTCTCTGGCGCGCGTCGGGTGAACACACCCACAAGCGCCATGTCGGGGTTCTGGGCGAGCGCGGCCTCCACACCGCGGCCAAGATTGCCGTAGCCGGCGATGCCGATCCGAATCTGCGTGGTCATCCGCTGCTTCTCCTCGTTGTTTGAGTCGGTGTTCAGCGTAGCGAAAGCACGGCGCGCGCTCCGGCTGCTATCCCACTGCTGCTGCGGACCTGTGGCCCGGCCCGTCACGAGGACGTCTCCGAAAACCGATATGTTCACGGTCATCGGGCCGAAGAGGCGGAAGCGGCCTCCCATACGAGAAAGAGTCGACATGAATGAACCAGGACCACCACGCCGACCAGATCACCTCTGGGTTCAGCTGGCCCGACCGACCACTGGCCTCGCCGCGATCGTCTTCACCGCAGCCCTGATCCTCGTTGGTTGCGCCGATGGTCAGGACCAGACAGGTGAAAAGCAGGACTCCGCGATCGGGTCGTCAGCGCCGCCCGCCACCACGGTCACGGTGACCGCTACTGAAACGGCCGCCTCGTCACCCGTTGAGTCGAACGGAAATCCCCCTTCGCCATCCGGTAGCACGTCGGAAGAGTGTTCGCCTTCCACTGTCCCCGTTGCTACTGACGCGGCGGGAATCGCCGCGCCGTTTCCCGACCGGGCGTGGTCCGTCTGGCAGACCGGCAACTTGTGCGGCCCCCTGGGATACGCGGAGCTGGAGACTGCCGGGGGTACCGGCTCATCCCCGACTCAATTGCTTCTTTACAACGAGGGCGAGTTCCTCGGGACTGGGATCCGCTGCAACGCTCTGGGCCAGGTGACAGATTCAACGTCAGATTCGGTCACGGTGCAGTACCGCTGGCCGATTGGCTCAGACAGTAACGCGAACATGCGCGGACGAACTGACGTCACCTTCCAGTGGAACGGATCGTCCGTCGACATGATCGGCAATCTTCCGCAGGACGCCGTGGGCACCGCCTGCTGATCACGCGGAAGCCATCTGTTGCACAACAAAAAAGGCCCACCGCGATGCGGTGGGCCTTTTTGAATGCTCCCCCATCTGGATTCGAACCAGAAACCCTTCGATTAACAGTCGAATGCTCTGCCGTTGAGCTATGGGGGATTGTTCTCGGCGTTCCGGGGTGATGTCGGATACCGAGAACCCACCTTAGTGCGCGCCGGCCGAAAGGACCAAATCGCCAGCTCAGGCGATGTCGGGGGTGGCCCCGACCGCCTGCTCCAGCAGCCCTCGGCGATACTCCTCCAACGCAACCAGATCCCCGAACAGGGCCGAGTATCCCTCCGGGTCCTCAGCCGGGCTCATCCGCTGCACCTTGGACTTGAGGTCGGCGATCTGACCCGAGACCCACACTTCCTGCAGTCGCGCGAGCACCCCGGAGATATAGCGTGGGAGCGCCTCCTCGGACACGCGCAATGTCTCCACAGCGAGTGCGCCCACGAGCCGACTCAGCCCCTCGTCCTTGAGCCCCTCGGACACCTCCGAGACCCAGTTGGCCCCGCTCTTTCCCGACACGCAGCCCCCGGCCTGAGACAGCGCCGACGCCAGCGCCTCGTAGGCGGGATGGGTGTAGCACTCGACCGGCAGCGAATCGAAGAGCGGACCCGCCAGGCCCGGATACTGCAGGGCCGCTTTGATCGCCTCTCGTTGCGGCCACAACACCGGATCACCGGCTGAGGGAAGCGGTACGCCCTTAGGCGACCCGGAAGGCTGCTGGCCGTCGCCGGCGCCCACCTCGTCGTCGTTCCGCCCGCCGTCACGGCCGACACCACTGCCCGTCGACCGGGGTCCCCCACCCGGACCGCCGGGGGCACGACGACGCAGAGTCGGGCCCGTGGCCGACGACTGCGAGCGGCCTTTTTTGCGAGCCTCCTCACGGACGCGGCGCAGGACTGTCGCGGGATCGTCCCAGCCCACCCAGCCTGCGAGTTGGCGGGCGTACTCGTCACGCAGAGTTGAATCGCGAATGTCGGCGACCACGGGAACAGTCCTCCGCAGCGCCTCCACGCGGCCCTCCGCGTGATCGAGATCGTGGTCCTCGAGCATCGACCGGATAGCGAACTCGAACATCGGCACCCGCGTGGAGACCAGGTCCCGCACCGCGGCGTCACCCTTGCCCTGCCGCAGGTCACAGGGGTCCTGGCCAGCCGGGGCCACCGCCACGAAGGTGCGACCGGAGAACTGTTGATCCCCGGAGAACGCCCGGAGCGCGGCTTTTTTACCCGCCTCGTCGCCGTCGAACGTGTAGATGATCTCGCCGCGGAAGTAGTTGTCGTCGAGCATCAACCGCCGCAGCGTGGACAGGTGGTCCTCGCCGAACGCCGTGCCACACGCCGCCACCGCCGTCGTGACGCCCGCGGCGTGCATCGCCATGACATCGGTGTAGCCCTCGACGATCACAGCGCGGCGCTGCGAGGCGATCTCCCGCTTGGCCAGATCCAGACCAAACAGCACCTGAGACTTCTTGTAGAGCATCGTCTCGGGCGTGTTCATGTACTTGCCCAGCTTGTCGTCCTCGAACAGCTTGCGGGCGCCGAAACCGATCACCTCACCCGCCAGATTGCGTATCGGCCACAGCAAACGGCGATGGAACCGGTCGATGAGAGAGCCGCGCGAACTGGTTTTGGACAGTCCCGCCGCCTCAAGCTCCTTGGCCTCGAACCCCTGGCGCATCAGATGTTTGCTCATGGTGTCCCAGCCGGTCGGCGCGTAGCCACAACCGAAAAACTCGGCCTGAGCCATGTCGAAACCGCGCTCGGTCAGGAAGTCCCGCGCCACCTGTGCCTCAGCGTCGTCCCGAAACCGCTCGGCGTAAAACTTCTGAGCGGCCGCGTTGGCCTGGGCCAGCCGCGAGCGGGTGCCGCGGTCCCGTTGGACAACCTGTCCGCCGCCCTCGTACGAAATGCGGTACCCGATGCGGTCCGCGAGCTGCTCCACCGCCTCTACGAAGCTGATGTGCTCCATTTTCATGAGGAAGCTGAAGACGTCACCGCCCTCACCTGTGGAGAAACAATGGAAATAGCCGTGCTGCGGACGCACATGGAATGAGGGCGTCCGCTCGTCCTTGAACGGGGACAGACCCTTCATGGAGTCGGCGCCGCCTGGTTTGAGCGCGACGTACTCACCGACGACCTCTTCGATGCGAGTGCGTTCGCGGATCGCGGCGATGTCCTGCTCCGGAATCCGCCCTGCCATGACGCCCAGAGTAGCGGCCCTTGCCCGAGCTCGTCGTGGCGCCGCTACCCGGCCGATACGCTGGGCCCATGATCGCCGCCCCGCCACGCACCGTAATCGACCAACGCCCCCTGGCCCGGTCCCTCGTCGCCGTGCTCCTCGCCGCGATGGTGGCGTGCCTCGCGGCCCTCTCGGCCCCGATCGCCTCGGCCGAACCCCCGACGCGATTGCAGCAGCAACTCACCGATTCGGTCGGGGTCCTGGGCGGCGACACCGGCCGGGTGGAGGGTCGACTGGCGGACCTGCGCTCCTCCGACCAGATCCAACTCTGGGTGACCCTGGTCGACACCTTCGACGGCATGCCCGCCGAGCAGTGGGCACAGCAGACCGCGCGCCTGTCAGATCTCGGGGCCTCGGACGCGCTGCTCGTCGTGGCTGTGGGCGACGGGGGGTACTGGTTCGAATACAACGACCAGCGCGCCGTGCAGCGCATCGCCGATGCTGACATCGAGCCGGCGTTGGCCGTGGACGACTGGGCGGGTGCAGTCACGGGAGCCGCCGATGGACTGGAGCGCCAGGGCTCGGGGTCCGGGTTCTCGGTCACGACGCTGCTCATCGCCATCGGTGTGATCGTCGCCCTGGTGGCACTGGTGCTCCTGGTGACCCGGCGCCGCCAGAATTCACGAACAGCTCGTCAGGCCGAGGCCGCCCGCGACATCCCCGGTGACGACACCGCACGCATGTCCGCCCTGCAGGTGGACGTGCTCGACGCCCGCGCCCGCGCCGGCCTCGTGGACGCCGACCAGTCCGTGGATGCCTCCACCACCGCCCTGACTACGGCTGCCGGCGAGTTCGGCGAACTGCGTACCCGTCCCTTCCGCGCCGCCCTGGACTCCGCACGAGCAGAGGTCGCTGCGGCGCACGCACTGATCCAGCGCCTGGACGACGACATACCCGAGACCCCGGACCAGCGCCGCGCCATGCTGCTCGAGGTGGCCGCCCGAGCTGAGCGCGCCGAACGTGGTCTCCAGGACCAGTCCCGGGCCTTCGCCGAGATGCGAGACCTCCTCATCAACGGGGGCGCCTCCGTCGACGCCCTGACCCGGCGGGCGGTCAGCCTCCGCGCACGCCTGCCCGAGGCGGAGCAGACCATGGCCGGACTTCGTGGTCGCTTCCCCGCATCGGTCCTCACCTCGATCGAGGACAATCTGCAACTTTCCGCCGAGCTGCTCACCGCCGCGGAGTCCGACACCACTCGCGCCCGCACCGCGCTGGCCCGGCCGGTGGGTGAACAGGGCGAGGCCGTGGACGCGATCACCTCGGCGGAGGGCGAGCTCGACCGTGCGGAGAAACTCGTCGACGGCGTAGACCACGCCGCCGACGACATCACTACCGCTCGTCGCGACCTGGATGCCTTGATCGCCGAGGTGGAGGAAGAGCTGGCACAGGCAGCCAGCCTGCTCTCCACCACCGACATCTCCACTGCGACCAGCAATGCCCTCGCCGATGCCTCGGCTGCTGCCCGCGATGCGCTCGACCTCGCCCGCAGCCATGGCGAGACCGACCCGCTGGGGACGTTCTCCCAGCTCATCGACGTGGATCGCGACCTCGACGAAGCACTGGCGGCCGCAGGACACGAGGCCGAGACGGCCAATAGAGCACGCGCAGCCAGGCAGGCGGCCATCACCCGCGCACGGGGTGCGGTCAGGGAGGCCGACAACTACATCGGCAGTCGCTCCTACGTGATCGGTCAGGCCGCCCGCACCCGCCTGGTGGCAGCCAAGAACTCCCTGGATACCGCCGAGGCCACATCCGGCCCGGCCGCCTTCCCAGCCGCCGACAGGGCCCTGAACCTGGCCCGTGAAGCACTTCGTCTTGCTCAGAGCGACGCCTCCCGCCCGCAGTACTCCGGACGCCATGGTGGCGGCCCGTACGGACGCGGTGGTCGCGGCGGTTCCAACACCGGTGCGATGGTCGGCGGTCTCATCGCCGGGGCCCTGATCCAGGGCATGGCCCGCGGTGCCGGCTCCAGCTTCGGAGGCGGCAGGGGCTGGGGTGGAGGCGGCAGCTTCGGGGGCGGTGGCTTCGGCGGTGGTGGCGGCGGCTTCGGCGGCGGCGGCGCAGGCGGGCGGTTCTGACGCCATGACGCGGGTGCGAAAATCCCTCATCATCCTGGCCGTGGTGCTGGCCCTCGTCGCCGCCACGCTGGTAGTCGTGGGGATCCGCTTCCGTCCGCTGCTGCTGACCGGTACCGGCTACGCCGCCCACAACGCCTGTGCGATCCACTTCCTCACCGACCGCGACGATCCCCAGAACGACCTGCCGCCCAACCCGCTGGTGCCTTACCTGCGGACTAACGTCGACGACGCCGAGGGCACCGTCTCGGTATCCGTGCTGGGCATGGCGTTCGGGCAGACCGCGTACGTCTCCGAGTATGGCTGCACCCTCGGCGACCGCCCCGCGGGTTCGCAGAGCACCCAGCCGCCCCCGCTGCGGCCCGAGGAGGCCGGCGCGGGAATCAACCTCCCCGGGGCGCCCGACGCGCCCGCGGCCGTGACCTCGGCACTCGATGAGGCCGCGGAACAGGACGGGACGCGCGGACTCGTCGTCGTCCATCAGGGCCAGATCATCGGCGAGAGGTACGCCGACGGCTTCGGCCCCGACACCCGCCAGCTCGGCTGGTCCATGGCCAAGAGCGTGGCCGCCACCCTCGTCGGACGCGCGCAGGTCGAGTTCCCCGATGCCAACCTCGACCCCGCCGCAACCGGCCTGCGCCCCGAATGGGACGACGAGCGCGCCGACATCTCACTCGATCATCTGCTGCGGATGACCTCCGGCCTGGAATGGGACGAGGAGTACGACCTCGGGACACCCATCACCCAGATGCTCTTCACAGAACCCGACATGGCCGCGTTCGCCGCCTCGCAGCCCCTCGCCCACGATCCGGGGACGTACCGCCAGTATTCGTCCGGTACCTCCAACATCGTCTGCGACCTGCTCCACCAACGCACCGGGCTCGGCCCCGAGCTGGCCGACCGACTGCTCTTCGGCCCGCTCGGCATGACCAGCGCCATCCTCGAGGCTGACGCCTCGGGCCGATCAGTGTGCGGCTCGTATCTGTGGGCCACGCCGCGGGACTGGGCGCGGTTCGGACAGTTCGTGCTGGACGACGGCGAGGTGAACGGTTCCCCGCTGCTGCCCGAGGGGTGGACGGAATTTATGACTTCGGAGGTCGGCGCGGGCGGCGAACCCGACCCGTACGGTGCCCAGTGGTGGCTCAACGATGCGGGGGACGGATCCCCGCTGCGTCTGGAAGGCATCCCGGCGGACGCCTACTGGGCCTCCGGCCATGACGGCCAGTACGTGGTGGTGGTCCCGTCCGCGGACGTCGTGGTGGTGCGCACCGGATTCTCACCGGGCGGCACGATCGACGCCCTCGGGGTGGACCAGCTCGTCTCGGACGTGATTCGCGCGGTCAGCTAACCCCAGGCCGCCTGGATGCCCGCACTGGCCCGATCGATGCGTTCTAACCGACTCTCGGTATACAAGGCGACCTGATCCACGATCACCCGCATGCGTGCGGCGTCGTCCCGGGCCACATCCCACAACGGGCGTAGAACCGGGTCCAGCCCCGCCGGCGCGGAGTGGGCCAGATACTCGGCAACGCGGTGGATCCGGTCACGCTGGCGGTCCTGGCGCACGCGGTGGCCCGGGTCACTCATCACGTACCGCACGGCCATCGTCTTGAGCATCACCACCTCGGCCTCCACCTCCACCGGAACCTCGAGGGTCGCACTGTAACGACCGTGCGGCACCGCACCGTGCACGTCACGCGTGGTGTGGATGGCCGGCATGACGAAGCGACCTACGAGCTCGCTGGTCAGAGCCTTGAGCGCGACCATTCCACCGAAGGACTCTTCGAACGGCTGCACGGCCCGGACCACCCCCAGGGCGCCAAGGCGGCCGGCGGCCTGCTCCAACTGGTCTGCATCCGGGCCGCGGAACTCCGTGGCCCCGAGCTCTGCCAGTGCCGCGACCTCTGATCTGTCCGACAGCGACCGCAGATCCAGCCGGCCGGCGACGATCGCGTCCTCCACGTCGTGCACCGAGTAGGCCACGTCATCGGAGAAGTCCATGATCTGGGCCTCGAGACTGCGGGTATAGCCCGGGGCACCCTTCCGGATCCAGGCGAGGATATCCGCATCGTCCGGGTACGCACCGAACTTGCTGGTGCCTTCGCGCGGGAGCCACGGGTACTTGGTGGCAGCGTCCAGTGCCGCGCGGGTCAGGTTGAGACCCACACCGTTGCCGTCAGCGTCTACGACCTTCGGCTCGAGCCTGGAGAGGATCCGTACTGTCTGGGCATTACCCTCGTACCCACCGAAGCCACGGGCCACCTCGTCGAGTGCCCGCTCGCCGTTGTGGCCGTAGGGCGGGTGGCCGATGTCGTGGCTCAGACCCGCCAGATCCGCAAGGTCCGGGTCGCAACCCAGCCCTGCGGCGATACTGCGCGAGATCTGCGCGACCTCCAGGGAGTGAGTGAGGCGGGTGCGTGGGGTGTCACCGTCTCCGGGCCCGACAACCTGGGTCTTGTCCGCCAACCGACGCAGGGCCGCCGAGTGCAGGACGCGGGCGCGGTCCCGCTCGAACGGGCTGCGCTCACTGGCCGAGCCCTGCGCGCGACCACTCCCCTCGGCCACCCGACGCTCACCGTCGGACTCCGTGTACGCGTACCCCGTCATGACCTTCTCCTCCCGGCGTGGTGACCCCGTCGACCCGATCAGCCGGGAAAATCCACGTCGTTGCCGGCCAGCCGATGGTACTGGTACCAGAGCACAGCTCCGGTCTCCCGGATGATGCTCATGATCTGGTTCTCCCGGGTCCACACCGCAGGCCCGTGTCGTGTCGGCGAGGTCCACGCGTCCAGCCCCACGTCGCGAGCCATCATCCGTGACCTGTATGAGTGCGTGGGGTCACTGACCAACACGACCGATCCGCCGCCCTGGTCGGTCACGGTCTGCGCGACCGCATCCAGACTGCCGACGGTGTTGGTTCCGGTCTCTACCGCGAGTATCACCTCGGGCGGGACGCCCAGACTCGTCAGATAGGCCCGCCCCGATCCCGCCTCCGTGTACAGGTCGCCCGGCTGATTGCCCCCGACGGTGATGACCTGGGGCGCCACACCCTGTTCGTAGAGCGCCGCTGCATGCTCGAGACGCGCCTGGAACACCGGGGTCGGGATCCCGTTGTACTGCGCTGCTCCCAGCACCACGATCGCGTCAGCGGGTGACCGGTCGTCGACCCGTGCCACATGCCACACGCGGAACGCGATGAAGCCGGGTACGACCAGAGTTAGTAGGAGCACGAGGGTCAGGAGCCATCCGATGGCCCTGGACACCGCGCCGAGCGGGGACCGGGTTCTCATCACTCGACCAGTGTGCCAGCGTCTGGTCAGCAGCCGAGGAGCCGCTGCGCGAGATATCCCTCCACCTGGTCGATGGCCACGCGCTCCTGCGCCATGGTGTCCCGCTCACGGATCGTCACGGCCTGGTCCTCGAGGGTGTCGAAGTCCACCGTGATACAGAACGGCGTACCGATCTCGTCGTGACGACGGTAGCGACGCCCGATGGCCTGCGCGTCGTCGAAGTCCACATTCCAGTTCTTGCGCAGCTGCGCCGCCAGGTCCCGCGCCTTGGGCGAGAGGTCGGCATTGCGTGACAGCGGCAACACCGCGGCCTTGAACGGCGACAGTCGACGATCGAGCTTGAGCACGGTCCGGGTGTCGACGCCGCCCTTGGAGTTGGGCGCCTCGTCCTCGGTGTAGGCATCCACGAGGAACGCCATCAGGGAGCGGGTCAGACCGAAACTGGGTTCGATGACGTAGGGGATGAACTTCTCACCGGTGGCCTGGTCGAAGTACTGCAGGTCCTCACCCGAGTGCTTCTGGTGCTGCGTCAGGTCGTAGTCCGTGCGGTTGGCAACGCCCATGAGCTCACCCCACTCGCTGCCCTGGAAGCCGAACCTGTACTCGAAGTCGATAGTGCGGGCGGAGTAATGGGCGCGCTCGTCGTCCGGGACATCGAAGCGACGCAGGTTGGCCGGGTCGATGCCCAGGTCCACGAACCAATCCCAGCAGTCCTCGACCCAACGGTCGAACCACTGCACGGCCTCGTCCGGCTTGGTGAAGAATTCGATCTCCATCTGCTCGAACTCGCGGGTACGGAAGATGAAGTTGCCGGGCGTGATCTCGTTGCGGAAGGCCTTGCCGATCTGGCCGATGCCGAACGGTGGTTTGCGACGGGACGTGGTCATGACGTTCTTGTAGTTGACGAAGATGCCCTGGGCGGTCTCGGGACGGAGGTAGTGCAGGCCCTCCTCGTTGTCCACGGGGCCGAGGAACGTCTTGACCAGACCGGAGAACAGCTGGGGCTCGGTCCACTTGCCCTTGGTGCCACAGTTCGGACACGCGATCTCGGACATCGGCGCGTCTGACGGCGAGTCAAGCTTCTTCTTGGCCGCGTAGGCCTCCTGCAGGTGGTCGTGACGCAGCCGCGTGTGGCAGACCTGGCACTCGACCAGCGGGTCGGTGAAGGTCTCGACGTGGCCGGAGGCCTCCCACACCCGACGCGGAAGGATGATCGACGAGTCCAGGCCCACGACGTCCTCGCGCGCGGTCACGAAGGTTCGCCACCACTGACGCTTGATGTTGTCTTTGAGTTCCGCCCCGAGTGGACCGTAGTCCCAGGCAGAGCGGGTGCCACCGTAGATCTCGCCGCTCTGGTAGACCAGTCCCCGGCGCTTGCAGAGGTTGACGACGGTGTCGATGACGGAAGCTGAGGCTGCCACGTCGGGGGTTCTCCCTTTAATGAGTCGGTTGCGGAGCTGTCGAGGTAGATCACCTCGGCACGGGCTGACGCCCGGGCACTTGTCCCCAGGGTATCCGGTATGGCATCCGGGTCTGGGATACTGGGGTCCCCTACCCGACACGATGCCGGTGGCCGCGGACCTCGTCGCCGAGCCCGGAAGGTGGAGACGATGGCAATCGCAAGCGATCCCACGCCCCCCACGGAGTGTGTCGCGGACCGGCACCACCCGTCTGGCAGCGCCGCGCAGGCCCCGCCCACGCCTGACCACGTGGTCTCCGCCGCTGGCGAGCTGCTGCGGGCCCTTTCCGCGCCGCTGCGCATCGAGATCGTGCTCCAGTTGCGTGAGGGGCCCCGCTGCGTACACGAGCTCGTCGACGCCCTGGGCGTCCCCCAGCCGCTCGTCAGCCAACACCTCCGGGTACTCAAGTCCTCGGGGGTGGTCTCAGCTCTGCGCCAGGGCCGGGAGATGCGCTACGAACTGCTCGATGATCATCTGCTGCGTATCGTCGAGGCGGCCGTCGTACACGTCGGGGAGGAGTAGCAGGTGACCACCGCCGACAGACCCATCGGTATGCGCTCGACACGTCAACGCAGCGCCATCTCGGACTTGATGGACGAGTCCAAGGGTTTCCGGTCCGCTCAGGACCTCCACGCCGAACTCCGCGACCGAGGGAACACCATCGGTCTCACCACCGTCTATCGGACATTGCAGTCGATGGCGGACGCCGGCGCGGTCGACGTCCTACGCACCGATTCGGGAGAGTCGATCTTCCGCAAGTGCTCGGATTCCCATCACCACCACCTGGTGTGCCGTGGGTGTGGGTTCACGGTGGAGGTCGAGGAGCCCGGCGTCGAATCCTGGGCACACCGGGCCGCCGGGGCGCACGGTTTCACCGAGGTCACCCACGCTGTCGAGCTGTTCGGCCTGTGCGCGGAGTGCGCCGTCCGCGCCGACTGACCGCGTCGTCGGCTAAGACCTCGGACTTCAGCTCGGAGCGACTCCACCGAAGCGCCGGTCACGCTCGGCGTACTCCAAGCACGCCGCCCACAGATCGCGGCGGTCGAAGTCCGGGAACAGGGTGTCCTGGAAGACCAGCTCGGCGTACGCGCTCTGCCACAGGAGAAAGTTCGACGTACGCAGTTCGCCCGAGGGACGCAGGAACAGGTCCACGTCGGGCATGTCCGGCTCGTCCAGGTAGCGATGGAAGTCGTCTTCGGTCAAGTCCTCTGGCGAGACCTCCCCGGCGGCAACCCTGCGGGCGAAGTCACGGGCGGCGTCCACGATCTCGGCCCGGCCACCATAGTTCACGCACATGGCCAGGGTCATGACCGTGTTGTCCTTGGTCAGCTCCTCGGCCTCCTCGAGCTCGGAGATGACCGAACCCCACAGTCGCGGCCGGCGGCCCGCCCACCGGACGCGCACCCCGAGGGCATTCATCTCGTCACGGCGACGGCGCAGTACGTCCCGGTTGAATCCCATCAGGAAGCGGACCTCTTCGGGGCTGCGCTTCCAGTTCTCGGTGGAGAAGGCGTACGCGGACAGGTAGGGGATCCCCATCTCGATGCATCCCTCGACCACGTCCATCAGGACGGCCTCGCCCCGCTTATGACCCTCCGTACGGGGCAGGCCCTTTTCCTGGGCCCAGCGGCCGTTCCCGTCCATGACCAGTGCCACGTGCCGGGGAACGAACTCGGCGGGGATGGCGGGCGGGCGGGCCCCTGAGGGGTGCGGGGTCGGCGTCCGCGCCACGCTTGCCCTCCCGGGGGTGGCGGGGGCCTGTTGTGAGGCGGGACGCTTACGAAATCTGGGCAATCCGGGCACTGGACTCCTCCACTGTGTCGACGGGTGCGGGAACGACCGTGCCGCGGTCGACCAGGGGCAGACTTCGCAGGTCCCGCTCGAGATGCCACTGCAGGTGGGCTGCGGCGATCCCGGAGGCCTGTCGGATGACGGCCGGGGATGACGGCCCGATGGCGTCCCACTCCCCGGCGAGCAGAGCAGACAGATGCTCGGTGACGCCCGGCGAGAGCATGGCGCAACCCTGAGGGCGGCAGTGGACGCATACGGTGCCACCGGAGGCGACATGGAACGCCCGGTGCGGCCCCACCACGCCACATCGCACGCAACAATCCAGCACGGGCTCCCAGCCGGAGGCCGCCATGGCGCGCAGTAGGAACGCGTCCGCGACCAGTCCGGGCGCACGGCGCTGCTCGGCGAGAGAACGTAGTGCCCCGACGGCGAGGCCGAGCAGTCGCGGAGACGGGTCGCCCTCCTCACCCGCCAGTCTCTCAGCGGTCTCCAGCACCACACACCCGGAGGTGTAGGCGGGGTAGTCGGCCACCAGTTGGCGGGCGAGCGATTCGCGACTGGACGCCTGACGAATGGTGCCCAGCCCGCTCCGTCCCCTGCCCGGGGCGATCTGCACCTCGACCACGGCGAACGGTTCCAGGCTCGCGCCCATTCGCGACCTGGTCCGTCGCACAGCCCTGGCCACGGCACGAACGAGCCCGTGGTTCCGGGTCAGCAGGGTGACGATCCGGTCCGCCTCGCCGAGGTCGTAGGTACGCACGACGAGGCCCGTATCGGTGAAGGGATGCATACGGGCCTCCTCTCGACAGATGGATGAACGCCCATTGTCCCACCGGTGGGCGCGTGTCGACAGACGTGTCGGCGGTGGGTCTCGTGGGCCGGGTGCGCTAGAAGCCCAGCCGCCCCAGCATCTTGGGGTCGCGCTGCCATTCCTTGAGCACCTTGACGTGCAGGTCCAGATAGACCTTCGTGCCGAGGAGTTCCTCGATGCCGGCGCGGGCCTGGGTGCCGACCTCCTTCATCCGGGAACCGCCCTTGCCCAGCACGATCGACTTCTGACTTTGCCGTTCGACGTAGACCACGGCGTGCACGTCCACCATGTCGTCGCGCCCCTCGTGGGGTAGCACCTCCTCGATCGACACGGCGATCGAGTGCGGCAACTCATCCCGCACACCCTCGAGCGCGGCCTCGCGGATGAGCTCGGACATGCGCGACTCGTCGGACTCTTCGGTGATGACGTCCTCGGGGTAGAACTGCGGCCCCTCCGGAAGCAGGGTTGCGATGACGTCTGCGACCACGTCCACCTGCTCACCCGACGCCGCCGAAACCGGCACCACCTCGCTGTCGGGGCCGAGGAACTTCGACACCGCCATGAGTTGCTCCATGACCTTCTGCTTGGAAACCGTGTCGATCTTGGTGACCAGCCCCAGTAGCGGAGTGTTGGGACAGAGCTTGCGGACCTGTTCCAGGATCCAGCGATCTCCGGGGCCGATCCGCTCCCCGGCGGGAATACAGATTCCGATGAGGTCGACGTCGGAGTACGTGTCTTCCACCAGGGCGTTCAGCCGCTCCCCCAGCAGAGTGCGCGGGCGGTGCAGTCCGGGGGTATCGACCAGGATGATCTGGGCGTCGGGACGGTGCACTATGCCACGGATCGCGTGTCGGGTCGTCTGGGGTCTCGACGAGGTGATCGCGATCTTCTCGCCGACCAGTGCGTTGGTCAGCGTGGATTTGCCGGTGTTGGGCCGGCCCACGAAGCTGACGAACCCGCTCCTGTGTCCCTCGGGGGTACTCATCGGTTCTCCTCGTCGTTTCTGAAATCTTCGTCGGTGGAGGTCTCAACACGTTGTGCGACCACCGTGATCACCTTGACCCGCCCCCGCCTGTCGTTACCGCCCTCGGCGCGGAGCTCGAGTCCGGTGGTCACCACGTGCGCGCCGGGCAGCGGGACGCGACCGAGTTCGAGCGCCATCAACCCGCCGACGGTCTC
Organism: Dietzia alimentaria 72; assembly: GCF_000226215.1. Lineage (GTDB taxonomy): Bacteria > Actinomycetota > Actinomycetes > Mycobacteriales > Mycobacteriaceae > Dietzia > Dietzia alimentaria. The sequence continues at coordinate 87,206 of NZ_AGFF01000008.1, read as the reverse complement.
GACCTCCTCGGTCACCTCGTCCGGGAAGTCGATGTCAAAAATCTCCGCCACCTCGTCCAACCCAAGTCGGGCGGACAGCCGGTAGCGGCCGTCCTCCAGTTCTTCAAAGGGTGGCACCTCGGTGGTGTCGTACTCATCCACGATCTCGCCGACGATCTCCTCGAGGATGTCCTCGATCGACACGAGGCCCGCGGTTCCGCCGTACTCGTCGACCAGTAACGCCAGATGATTGTGATCGCGCTGCATCTCGGCCAGGAGGTCATCTATCCGCTTGGAGTCGGGGACAAAGACTGCAGGTCGCATGACATCCGCGACCGGAGCTGCTCGTCCGTCCGGGTCGTCCAGGCGGGCCACTATGTCGCGCAGGTAGACCACGCCCACCACGTTGTCGGAGTCGTCGCCGTCCACCACCGGGATCCGGGAGTAGCCGGATTTCACCGTCAGCCGGGCTGCCTGCCCGACTGTCTTGTCGGACTCGATCCACACCATCTCGGTCCGCGGCGTCATGACTTCGCGCGCGGTGGTCTCTCCGAGCTCCACCACGGACTGGATCATGCGGGATTCGTCGTCGGCCACCACTCCGCGTTCGCGGGCCATGTCCACGATCTCGAGGAGTTCGATCTCGGAGGCGAAGGGCCCGTTGCGAAAGCCGCCACCCGGGGTGACGGCATTACCCACACTGACCAGCAGCGTGGCCACCGGGGCCAAAGCGATGCTGATCACGGCCAACGGAGTCGAGACGCCCAGAGCAATTGTGTAGGCGTGCTGACGTCCGAGGGTGCGAGGCCCCACGCCGGCTACGACGTAGCCGGCGATGGTGGTGACGGTGATAGCGACGGTCAGCGCCCACGCGGACGAATCGATAAGGTCCGAGAACACGACGGTGAACAGCACGGCGGCCGCCACCAGAGCCAGCACGTGGAGCAGGACCGTGACGTTGATATACCGCGCCCGGTTGTCCAGCATGCGAGCCAACCGGGGGGCGCCGTAGCGGCCGTCTTTGGCCATCTCGTCGACACGGGCCACGGACACCGTGCTCAACGCGGCGTCGATCGCGGCGAACAGGCCCGCGACAGGGATGAGAAGTACGGCCGCGAGGGCCGTGATGAGGGTGCCGTCCACGGGTCAGGCGTCCCCGACCGGGGCGCCTTCGCGATGGTCGTACCACTCGCCCAGCAACTCGTTCTGCAGCCCGAACATCTCCCGTTCCTCGGCTGGCTCGGCGTGGTCGTATCCCAGCAGGTGCAGGCACCCGTGGACGGTGAGAAGCGCGAGTTCGTGGGCCAGCGGATGGCCGGAGCTGGCGGCCTGGTCAGCGGCGAAAGCCGGGCACAGTACGATGTCGCCGAGCATCGCCGGACCGGGTTCCGGCAGGTCAGGGCGACCGCCGGGGGTGAGTTCGTCCATCGGAAAGCTCATGACGTCGGTGGGGCCGGGCAGGTTCATCCATGTCACGTGGAGGTCTGCCATGGTGTCCTTGTCGACGAGCGTGATGGACAACTCGGCGGCCGGGTGGACATCCATGCGTGCGATCACGAACGCGGCCACGTCAATGAGTTCTGCCTCGTCGACCTCCACGCCCGACTCGTTGGCGACCTCGATGCTCATCGGCGACGCTTCTCCCTGGGCTCGTGTGTGTCGGTTTTTCGGGCGCCCCGATCGAGGCGCCCTTCATGTTCTGCGTAGGCGTTGACGATCTTTCCGACCAGTGAGTGGCGAATGACATCTCGTGAGGTGAGTTCGGAGAAGTTGATGTCGTCGACCCCACGGAGGATCTCGCGGACGACCTTCAGCCCGGAGCGTTGCCCACCGGGGAGGTCGATCTGAGTAATGTCGCCCGTCACCACGATCTTGGAGCCGAAGCCCAGGCGCGTGAGGAACATCTTCATCTGCTCGGGCGTGGTGTTCTGGGCCTCGTCGAGGATGATGAACGCGTCGTTGAGGGTCCGACCGCGCATGTAGGCCAGCGGTGCCACCTCGATCACTCCGGCAGCCATCAGTTTGGGAATGGCTTCGGGGTCCATCATGTCGTGTAGCGAGTCGTACAGGGGCCGCAGGTAAGGGTCGATCTTCTCGTGGAGGGTGCCGGGCAGGTAGCCGAGGCGTTCCCCGGCCTCGACCGCGGGCCGGGTGAGAATGATGCGGCTGACCTCTTTGGCGCGCAACGCGGCCACCGCCTTGGCCATAGCCAGGTAGGTCTTGCCGGTGCCCGCCGGTCCGAGGCCGAACACGATGGTGTGGTCGTCGATCGCGTCCACGTACCGCTTCTGCCCGAGGGTTTTGGGGCGGATCATCCCGCCCCGGCGCGAGAGCACTTCCGTCCCCAGCACCTCCTGGGGGGTGAGCGGCGCGGAGCCGGCGAGGATCTCCACGGAGCGTCGCACTGACGCCGGCGTGATCTCCACCCCTCTGCCCGCCTGCCGCAGCAGGTCTGAGACGACCCGGGAGGCCGTATCGACCGCCCGCTGGGAGCCCGAGATGGTCATGGTGCCGCCCCGGACGTGCAGGTCGGCTTCGAGGAGTTCTTCGAGCGTGCGCAGGTTGGAATCGGCGGCCCCGAGCACCGCCATGGCCAGATCCGGGTCAAGTTGAACGGCCGTGCGGACGGGTGAGTCGCCAGAGTCGTGCCGGGCGCCGTTGTCCGCGGCGGTCGCGTTGAGGCCTGCGTCGCTGTCTGGAGTGCTTACGTGGATCACTTCCCGTTTCGTGGTGTGGTCGAGTCGAGTGTAGTCCCCGTGCGGGCCCATCTCGGTGTGAGAACTCCGAGCGCGCCCAACGCGACGGCCGCAGCGGTGGAGGTTCGGAGGACCTCGGGGCCCAGGACGACCGCGTCGGCGCCGGCGCCTGTCAGTGCGTCGATCTCGGCGTCGGAGACGCCGCCCTCGGGCCCGACGACGAGGAGAATCCGCTCCGGGACCGGTCCCGCCGTCACCGTGTCTGCGAATCCGGCGGCCCCGTCCTCGTGCAGGACGAGGGCCCGGACGCCAGCCGAGGTCTCGTCCGCGACGAACCCGGCGAGTGCGGTCGAGTCGAGCAGTTCACCGATCTCCGGCTCCCATGCCCTGCGCGACTGCTTACCGGCGGCGCGGGCGGCGTTGATCCACTTGGTACGGCCCTTGTCGATCTTCGGACCAGTCCAGCGGCTGACACATCGATCGGCCTGCCACGGGATGATCTTGTCGGCCCCGGCCTCTGTCGCCAGTTCGACGGCCAGCTCGGAGCGTTCTGACTTGGGCAGTGCCTGGACGATCGTCACTGCGGGCATGGGGTGCGAGACCTCATCGCGGGCCACCACCTCGGCCTCCACCCTGCCGGAGGCCGAACCGGTCACCAGGCAAACAGCCACGACACCGCGGCCGTCGCCCACCCGCACGGTCTCCCCTGGCCGCACGCGCAGGGCGGACCCTGCGTGCCTGCCCTCGGGGCCGTCGAGGACGACGGTCCCGCCGACGGCGGGGACCGACTCTGCGCGGAACAGGGGCGGGGTCATGTCCGTCAGTGACCGGCCACGGCGTCGCGTAGGCGGGAGAACAGGCCACCGCGGCGGGCCGTGTCCTCGTTGACCACCTCGGCCGAGTCGCCGTCCAGCCTGCGCATCTGCTCGACGAGCTCACGACGTTTGCGGTCGAGTTTCTCGGGAATCACGACCTCCATGTGGACGGTCAGATCCCCGGCGCCACCACCGCGGACGCGAGGCATTCCCCGGCCGGTCAAGGTCACCGTGTGTCCGGGCTGGGTGCCGGCCGGGATCTCGATATCCAGAGGGTCGCCCACGACGGTCTCCAGTTCGACGCTGCCGCCGAGCATGGCGTCAACCACGGGGACCCGGACCGTGCAGTGCAGGTCCTCGCCGTCGCGGACGAACACCGGGTGGGTGCGCTCGTCGACCTCGATGTAGAGGTCGCCGGCGGGCCCGCCGCCTGGACCGACCTCACCCTGACCCGACAGACGGATGCGCATGCCGTCCCCGACACCGGCGGGAATCTTTGCGGAGACGGTACGACGCTTGCGGACACGCCCCTGACCGGTGCATTCACCGCAGGGATCGGTGATGATCTCACCGGTCCCGGCGCAGGTGGGGCACGGGCGACTGGTCATGATGTTGCCCAGCAGTGACCGCTGTACAGACTGGATCTCGCCCTGGCCCTGGCACATCCCACACTTGGCAGGGGGCTTGTCGCTCGTGGAGCCTTTGCCGTGGCAGACCTCGCAAAGGACGGCGGTGTCGACCTTGATCTCCTTGGTCACACCGGTGGCGCATTCGGCCAGGTCCAGGCTCACACGGATGAGCGCGTCGGAACCGGGCTGCACGCGACTGCGGGGACCACGACCACCGCCGCCGCCACCGCCGCCGAAGAACGCCTCGAACACGTCACCGAGGCCTCCCCCACCGAAGCCGCCGCCGCCGCCGAAGCCGCCGCCGTATCCACCGCCGCCACCGGACTCGAGGGGGTCGCCGCCCATGTCGACGATGCGACGCTTCTCGGGATCGGTAAGGACCTCGTAGATCGCGGTGATCTCGCTGAATCTCTCACGTGCCTCGTCCGACGGGTTGACGTCGGGGTGGAGCTCGCGTGCGAGCTTGCGGTAGGCGCGCTTGATCTCAGATTCCGAGGCGCCCCTATCGACCCCGAGGGTCCCGTAGTAGTCGCGTGACACGTGTGGCCTTTCGTCAAGTAGTTGATGTGGCTCTCGAAGAGCGTACGGGCGTCAGTGTCCGGAGAGGAGTTCGCCCACGTAGTGGGCAACAGCGGCGACCGACGCGATTGTTCCCGGGTAGTCCATCCGTGTGGGCCCGAGCACCCCCATCCCGCCGAAAGCCTCCCCCTCAACCCCGTAGGCGGAGGAGACCACTGAGGCGCCCCGGATCTCGGCGGCCTTGGTTTCCTCGCCGATCTGGACTGTGACCCCGGCGGTCCCGGTCATGCCCACGGTCTGCCCGGTGGTGAGTAGACGCAGAATCACGACCTGCTCCTCGAGGGCCTCGAGAACCGAGCGCAGCGACCCGTCAAAGTCGGCGGCGCTCCGGGTGAGATTGGCTGTCCCGCCCAGGACGATCCGGTCGTCGGGTTGCTCCACGAGGGTGTCTACGAGGACCGTGACACAGCGTTCGGCCGCCTGCCTGTATTCAGATCGTGCCGCCTCGGCGGTCGCGGTGAGCGCCGCCGACGCGTCGGACAGTCTCTTGTTCGCAACAGCCTCCGAGAGCAGCGTCCGCAGTTCGCCGAGGTGCGTTTCGGTCAGCGGGGTGGCCAGCTCAACCGTCCGTTGGTCGACCCGCCCGGTGTCCGTGATGAGCACCAGGAGAAGCCGGGTGGGGGTGAGACTGACCACCTCGAGATGACGCACCGTGGAGCGGCCCAGGACCGGGTACTGGACGACGGCGACCTGGCGGGTGAGCTGCGAGAGCAATCGCACCGCCCTCCGGAGGACATCATCGAGGTCCACAGCACCCTCGAGGAACGCGCGGATCGCGCGGCGTTCGGCCCGTGACAGTGGCGTGATCTCCTCGATGGAGTCCACGAAGTGCCGGTAGCCCTTCTCAGTGGGTACGCGACCGGAACTGGTGTGCGGCTGGACGATGAAGCCCTCCGCCTCCAGTACCGCCATGTCATTGCGGATCGTGGCACTGGACACGCCCAGTGAATGACGGTCGACGAGCGCCTTGGAACCGACGGGTTCGTGCGAGGCGATGTAGTCGGAGACGATCGCGCGCAGGACATCGGTCCTACGATCGGCCGAACTCGACATCGATTCCTCCTCCTCGCGTGGCTCCGGTCCCCGATTCTAGGCCAGTGTCCGGGTGGTCGGCTCAGAGGAGGATGTCGCGCACGACCCCGTCGGCCAGTAACCGGCCCGCTTCTGTCAGTGCATAACCGGGTCCACCGGCGTCCTGCTCGTTCCGTCGACGCAGCAACCCCGCCTCGACTTGCTCGTCCGCGCGGCGCCGCTCCTCGGTGGTGAACGCAGAATCCCCGAGCCCCTCCGCGAGCCGGAGTCCTGTCATGATCAGCTCGAGATGGCGGTCGTCGTCGTCGAGCTTCTCCCCGCCGTCGACCGGAAGCTCACCAGCGTCGCATGCAGCTGCGTACCTGGCGGGGTGCTTGAGATTCCACCACCGCGCACCGGCAAGATGGGAGTGGGCACCGGGCCCGACACCCCACCAGTCGCCGCCCCGCCAATAGCCCAGGTTATGCCGACAGTAGCCGGATTCATCGGTGGCGAAGTTCGAGACCTCGTACCAGTGGAAACCCGCACTCGAGAGGCGGTCCGCGACCTGTTCGTAGCGGTCGGCTAATACGTCCTCGACGGTCCCGGGGAGTTCACCCCGGCGGATACGGCGGGCCAGAGCGGTGCCGTCCTCCACGATGAGCGAGTAGGCGGAAACGTGGTCCACACCGGCCCCGACCACGGCGTCGAGGGTGCGCGCGAGGTCGTCGTCGGTCTCCCCCGGCGTCCCGTAGATCACGTCTAGATTGACGTGCTCGAATCCTGCGCCCAGCGCCTCTGCCACGGCTTTCTGAGGCCGTCCCGGAGTGTGTGTCCGGTCCAGGATCTTCAGTACGTGCGGCGCCGTCGACTGCATACCGAGAGAGATGCGGGTGTATCCACCCTCGCGAAGGCGGGCAAAGAACTCGGGCGAGGTGGACTCCGGGTTGCTCTCCGTGGTCACCTCGGCGCCCGGCGCGAGACCGAAGGTCGCGTCTATCCGTGCGAGCATCGCCACCAGAACATCCGCCCCGACGAGCGACGGTGTGCCGCCACCTACGAAGACCGTGTCGACCTCAGGCGGCGTCCCTGACCGCGAGAGTGCCTCCGCGGCCCGCTCTATCTCCAGGGCTGCAGCTCGCTCCCAGTCGACGGGTGAGGTCGCGGAACCGAGTTCCCCTGCGGTGTACGTGTTGAAATCGCAGTAGCCGCACCTCGTCGAGCAAAATGGGACGTGCAGGTAGATACCGAATGGTGTCCCCGGATCACGTTCGGGCGGAGAGTTCGCGATACCGGCTGCGCCGTGAGCCGTGTTCGTCACGCCTGACCGGACTCGGCGCCCGTGCCGGTTTCGCCACCGTGCCGAGCCTGCTTCTGCCCTGCGGTCGTGGGCGAGGACGAGGACGAGGACGCAGACGCAGACGTCCCGCCGACGGACTTTGTCGCGGTGGGCTTTGCGGCCGTGGGCTTGCTCCCTGCCGGCTTGGCCGCCGACTTCGTTGCTTGTGTCTTCTTCGCGGCAGCCTTCTTGGCTGGAGATTTCTTAGCCGGCGCCTTCTTCGCGGCAGCCTTCTTCGCCGGTGCCTTTTTCGCAGCCGCCTTCTGCGCCGAAGCCTTCTTGGCCGGAGCCTTCTTGGCCGGAGCCGTGGTAACGGCTGCCGTCTCCGATTTCCCCTCGTCGCCTGAGTCGGAGGCTGCGGCGGCATCCGCGTGAGCCAACGCCTTGGATGTCTGGCGGTCGGACTTGCGCTGGTCTTTGCGCTCCTGGCCTAATTCAGCCACCGATTTGGGCTCGACCGCGGGCACACCACTCTTCTCGCGCTCGGACGCCGCCCGGACAAATTCCGCCAATGCGTCCTCGACCGCGTTCGCCAGCGGCCAGGGATCGGGGACGAGGTCTTTGCAGCCGATGAACCCGAAGTGCAGTTTGCCGTCGAGCGACATCACCGAGCAGTTGAGTCCGGCCCCGTGGAACACCGGCCCCAGCGGCAACATCTTGTCGATCTTCCCGCCCAGGAAATACAGCGGGAAGTTGGGGCCGGGCACGTTCGAGATGACGAGGTTATGCACCACGGGGTGACGCTCGGAGAGCCTGAGCCTGGAGTACATCCGCACCGCCGACCCGAACACCGAGGGCGCCGCGAACTGCGCCCAGTCTGTGAGCAGGTTCGCATCAAGAGCGTTGGTGTGGTCCTTGGCTACGATATTCGCGTCTCGAATCGCCTCGAGACGCTCCACCGGGTCGTCGATATCGGTCGACAGGGACATAAACATCCCCGACACCCGGTTCGTTCCCGGCCGTGACTCGGCTGCATGCACTGACATCGGCACCATCGCGATCAGCGGCTTGCGGGGCAGCTCGTCCAGATCCTCCAGGTAGCTGCGCAGCGCGGTCGAACAGATCGCCAGCACCACGTCGTTGACGGTGGTGCCAAATGCATTCTTGACCTGCTTGATGTCATCGAGAGCGACGCTGGTGTACGAGATCGAACGGTGGCCGGTGATCGTACTGTTGAAGGGCGTGCGCGGGGCGGTGAACGGGGCCGGCATCGCCAAACCCTTGCGCGCCCGGTTGATCCACGACGGCAACACCCCGAGGGTTCCGGGCAAGAGCGAAGCAAGTCGCCATGGCGTGGCCAAACGGGACAGCGCGCCGCCCACCGCGAGCTCGAGTGCACCGGACCCGCCGGCGGTCTCGTTGACCAGGTCCTCGTCAAGCGACGGGTCGTCGGGAGTGAGAGTGCACAGTTGAGACATCATATTGGCGCCGGTGACGCCGTCCACGGTCGAATGGTGCATCTTCGCGAAGACCGCTACCTGGTTGTCCGGTAGCCCCTCGATGACGTACATCTGCCACAGCGGCATAGAACGGTCGATCGGCTGACTAGCCAAATGCGCACACAGCTCGGCAAGCTCATGATCCCCACCCGGGGCCGGGATCCCCACCCGGTGGAGGTGATGGTCGATGTCAAAGTCATCGGCCTCGACCCAGACCGGGTGGTCGACGTTGAGGACCGAATCGTGAAGTTTGCGGCGGAAGCCCGGCATCCCGGTGACCCGACGGCTCAACTCGTGACGCAACGCCTCATACGAATAGCCGCCCTTCATCTCTGATACGTCCAGGACGATCAGCCCACTCACATGGAGGAGCTGGGCCCTCGTCTCAAAGTAAAGAAAGCTGGCGTCAAGTCCACTCAAGCGCTGCATGGGGGGAGTGTACTTCGGGAATGCGCTCCACGGCGGGCATTGTCCGGTTGAGCGCACTGAGTCAGAGAACCTCGATGATCAACCATGCGATCACGACGAACGCGATGAGCAAAACCAGGGCGAGAGTCACACGCGACCGGGGCATCAGCGGACCTCCTTCCCGGTCTCTGCGGACCGCGGAGCTGCGAGCCCCCGGAACCTGTGGACGACTTCGTCCGCCACCTTCTCCACCACTACCGCGGCAAGGAGAAACAGCGGGACCCCCATCGTGAGCATGATGATCACCTGCAGTGGAAACGGCAGGGTCACGAGCCAGAGCTCGACCTTGTCCCAGAACTGCAGGAACGCCGTCATCGGGCGATCCTACGTCCGTGCGGCAGCAGCGGCTTCACGGCCTCCGACCACCGAGGAATCCAGACCACGCCGACGCAGCAGCGCGGCCGGACTCGGCTCGGAGCCCCGCATCCGGCGGTAGGCCTCGAGAAATTCGATCGAGCCCCCACGCGAGAGGACCTCACGCCGCATCGCGTCACCGGAAGAACGCTCCAGTCCCCCGCGCTCGGCAAACCATTCGGCGGCATCCGCATCGAGGACCTCCGCCCAGAAGTAGGAGTAGTAGGCAGCGGAGTAACCGCCGGCGAAGATGTGCTGGAAGTACCGGGACCGGTACCGGGGTTCGATCCCCGGCACGTCAAGGCCAGCCTCGGCGAGGACAGTCGACTCGAACTCGTCGACATCCGTGACCGCGCGGGCCTCCTCCAGCGACAGCGAGTGCCAAGCCAGGTCGAGCAATGCGGCGGCCAGGTATTCGACGGTCGCCTGCCCCTCACCGAAACGCTCCTCCCGCATCCGCTCGACCAGGTCCTCGTCGATCGACTCGCCGGACTCCACATGCCGCGCGTAGTTCTCAAGCACTTCCGGGCGGCGCGCCCACATCTCGTTAACCTGGGACGGGAATTCGACGAAGTCACGGGGCACCGAGGTTCCGGAGAAGACTGGGTACTCGACGTCGGAGAGCAGTCCGTGCAGTGCGTGCCCGAACTCGTGGAACATCGTGGTGACCTCGTCCATCGTGAGGAGAGTGGGCTCCCCCGCCGCGGGACGTGCCAGGTTCATGACATTGACGACGACGGGCCGCGAATCCAGGAGACGGGACTGGTCGCGGAACGAGCTCATCCACGCCCCGCCCCGCTTGGTCGGACGCGCGTAGTAGTCGAGCAGCAACAGACCGATCCCTGCGTCGCGCTCACTGCGCACATCGTCGAACACTTCGATCACGCGGACATCGGGCAGGAATCCGGTCAGGTCAGGACGGTCCACGAAACGCAGTCCGTACAGACTCGACGCCGCGTGCATGACACCGTCGCGCAGCACCCGTTCGAGCTCGAAGAAGGGGCGCACTGTGGCGTCATCAACCCGGAATCGCTCGGAACGTAAACGCTCGGACTCCCACGCCCAGTCAGCCGGATTCAGCTCCCGATCCTCACCGCCGAGCAAGTCTTTGGCCTCGTTTCGAGCGTTCGTCACTGCGGCGTCCACCACGTCGAGAAGCAGTCCCCGGGCGGCGTCCGGTGTGCCTGCGGTCTCGACTGCGAGTACATGATCGGCGTGACAGGTCAACCCGAGCAGAGATGCCCTCTCGGCACGCAGCCGAACGATCTCCAGCACGATCGGGCCGTTGTCATGGTCCGGAGTGGACCCACGCCGAAGGGACGCCTCCATCACGCGCCGCCGCAGGCCTTCATGGTCGAGCCAGGCGCTGATCGGCTGGACTGTCGGCAGCCCCAGCGGGATTAGCCAACCCTCGCGTCCGGCGTCGGCGGCGGTCGCCGCCAGCGTCGACCTCATGGAGTCCGGCAGCCCGTCGAGTTCGGCCTCGTCGGTGACGGACACGGCGAGCTCACTGGTCGAGGCCAGCAGGTTCTCGCCGAAGAGGGTTGTGAGCTCTGCAAGGCGGGTATCGATCGCGGTGAGTCGGGCGCGGGCCTCGTCGTCGAGCGCGGCACCGGCCCGCAGAAAATCGCGGTGGTGACGGCGGACGAGGCGCGCTGTCTCATCAGCTACATCCAACGACCCTGCCTCTAGTGCTGAGTGGAGCGCGTCCACACGGGCGTAGAGGCCTGGATCAGTCATGACCGCCGAGTGATGGGCTGCCAGGAGCGGCGACACCACACGGTCCACGTCACGTCGGGCCGGCGTGGCGTCCGGACCCAAAAGCCCGTAGAAAGTCGACAGCACCCGGTCGAGGGCCTGCCCCGAACGTTCGAGTGCGATCACCGTGTTCTCGACGGTCGGCGGCTCCGGGTTGTCGACGACGGCAGCGATCTCAGCCGCGTGGTCATCGATCGCCGTGCGGATCGCCGGCTCCAGGTCCGCATCGTCGATCGCGGCGAAGTCCGGCAACCCGTACGGCAGCGGGGACTCGTCGAGCAGCGGATGAGGCGACGTCTCTGAACTCGGAGGTGTCATGTGTGTCAGTCTACGTCCGCCGGCTATGCGACCTCGCTCGCCCGGCCCGGTCGACTCACCACCACTGGACGGCTGTATCCCAAGCAAGCTTGGTCGCGAGAATCGCGATAACCACAAGGAACACGGTGCGGATAAACTCGTTACCGTGCCGCATGGCCATCCGCGCCCCGAGGAACCCGCCGCTCAGGTTTGCCACCGCCATACAGCCGCCGATGACCCAGAGCAGCTCGCCATGCAAGCCGAAGACCAGGATCGAGGCGATGTTGGTGGTCAGGTTGGCCAGCTTGGCCGCGACCGTGCCCTGGAGGAAGCCGAAGCCGAGGAACGCGACTATTGCGATGACGAAGAACGAGCCCGTACCGGGGCCGAGGATTCCGTCGTAGAACCCCACCACCACGCCAATGAGGGCAGACCGCCACGCCCGCGCCCACCCCGTGTAGCGCTCCTCGTGTGTCCGCCCCATCGACGGTTTGAAGTAGGTATAGGCCCCCACCGCGACCACGGCCAGCAGCACGATCGGGGTGAGCGCCTCTTTGGGGATAAACCGGGCTACGGACGACCCCGCCGCGGAGCCCACGAAAGCAGCCACTACAAGCGGCAACACCATCGCCACCGGTACCCGGATCCTGCGCAGGTACGTCGCGGTGGCGATTAGCGTCCCCGCGACCGACGACAGTTTATTGGTGCCCAGCACCTGCGGGGTCGTGGCGTCGGAAGGCAAGGCGATGACCAGCGCGGGGAGCTGGATCAATCCTCCGCCTCCGACGACCGAGTCCACCCAACCGGCGACGAACGCGGCCAGCACGAGTGCCGCGAGCACCCAGACGGACACACCGATGGCTGGGGTGGCCTCTAACTCCGCGAAGGACGAGGGCATGGCACTAACAGTGCGGCAACCGGTTGGCGGATATCAACACGCAGACCACGCAAGCGGTGGCAGCCTAGTGCCCTACTTCTTGTCGGAGTTTGAATCCGACGACAGCGCGGCCACGAACGCCTCCTGGGGCACCTCCACACGACCGATTGACTTCATACGCTTCTTGCCCTCCTTCTGCTTTTCCAGCAGCTTGCGCTTACGGCTGATATCACCGCCGTAGCACTTGGATAGCACGTCCTTGCGGATCGCGCGGATGTTCTCGCGGGCGATGATCTTGGATCCGATCGCCGCCTGCACGGGAACCTCGTAATGCTGACGGGGGATGAGCTCCTTGAGCTTCACGGTCATCTTGTTGCCGTAGGCCTGCGCGTAATCGCGGTGGACGATCGCGGAGAACGCGTCCACCGCCTCCCCCTGCAGAAGGATGTCAACCTTGACCAGGTCGGACATCTGCTCGCCGGCTTCCTCGTAGTCCATGGATGCGTAGCCCTTGGTGCGGGACTTGAGCGAGTCAAAGAAGTCGAAGATGATCTCGCCCATCGGCATCACGTAACGCAGCTCGACCCGAGTCTCGGACAGGTAATCCATGCCCTTCATTTCCCCACGCTTGGACTGGCACAGCTCCATCGTGGTGCCCACGAATTCACTCGGCACGATGATCGTGCACTTGACGATCGGTTCGTAGATTTCACGATGCTTGCCCTCCGGCCAGTACGAGGGGTTGGTGACCTGGTGTTCCGAGCCGTCCTCTGCGACCACCCGGTACACCACGTTCGGGGCGGTCGAGATGAGATCGAGGTTGAACTCCCGCTCGAGCCGGTCGCGGGTGATCTCCATGTGGAGCAGACCCAGGAAACCCAGACGGAAACCGAAGCCCAGAGCAACCGAGGTCTCGGGCTCGTAGTCAAGAGAGGCGTCATTAAGTCGCAGCTTGTCCAACGCATCGCGCAGGACCGGGTAGTCAGACCCATCGATCGGGTAGAGCCCGGAGAACACCATCGGGTTGGGTTCCTTATAGCCGGGCAACGCTTCGTCTGCACCGTTACGGGCGCTGGTGACCGTGTCACCCACCTTCGACTGCCGCACATCTTTCACACCGGTGATGAGGTAGCCCACCTCGCCGGGGCCGAGTCCCGTCGTCGACTTGGGTTCCGGCGAGATGATCCCGACCTCGAGCGCCTCGTGGGTGCTGCCTGTGGACATCATCCTGACCTTCTCGCGCGGCCTGAGCGAACCGTCCATCACACGGACGTAGGTGACGACGCCGCGGTAGGTGTCGTAGACCGAGTCGAAAATCATGGCGCGGGCCGGAGCCTCCGGATCGCCGACCGGCGCCGGAATCGTCTCGCACAGCTTGTCCAGCAGTTCCTCGACGCCGTCGCCAGTCTTACCGGAGACGCGCAGCACCTCGGCGGGTTCGCAACCGATGATGTGGGAGATCTCCTCGGCGAACCGGTCCGGGTCCGCGGCCGGCAGGTCGATCTTGTTGAGTACCGGGATGATCTCGAGATCATTCTCCATGGCCAGGTACAGGTTGGCCAGAGTCTGTGCTTCGATGCCCTGCGCCGCGTCCACCAGCAGAATCGCACCCTCACACGCCTCGAGCGCGCGAGAGACCTCGTAGGTGAAGTCCACATGGCCCGGGGTGTCGATCATGTGCAGGACGATTTCCTCGCCCTCGTGCGCGCCTGAGCGGGGCACCCACGGCAGGCGGACGTTCTGCGCTTTGATGGTGATCCCGCGTTCGCGCTCGATGTCCATGCGGTCCAGGTACTGGGCGCGCATGAGACGCTCCTCGACCACACCGGTCAGCTGCAGCATTCGATCGGCCAGCGTCGACTTGCCGTGGTCGATGTGCGCGATGATGCAGAAGTTCCTGATCTTGGCGGGATCGGTGAACGTCGTCTCTGCGAAGTTGGGAATCTCGATCACTCCTGGAGGCGGGCCCGGGTAGTGCTGGGTTGCGTCCGACCGGGCGATCACCCCATTGTCACACGCTCCGGCCGGGAACTCCCACCACGTACCTTCCGGTGGGGACCGCGTCGACGGTGCCCTCGTCGAGGAACCGCCCGGTGGAGGCCGTCATCGCCGCGATATTGGCGTTCAGCCTCTCGTCACTGCCGCGCGAGTCGAAGAACACGCCGAGATCGCGTGCAGCCTCGATCGGGAACACCTCCTCGACGATCGCCTCGATCACCGGTGCGTCCTCGGTCAGAGGTCGGACCACCACGTGCTGGGTGTAGGAGGTGGTGGACTGCGTTTCGATCGCGACCGTCGTGTGTTCCTCGAGCCATATGCGCAGCCAGTCGTGGCGGTCCATCCGCTCAGGGCGTCGGAGGAACGCGATATTGGCCATGCCCTCGCACCGCCCGTCGGAGCGGGGGGGCGGTGGTCCGAGCACCTCCGAGTCCGTCACCGACCACGCCGACACCGGTCCGACCTCCTGCAGTGCGGCGAGAACACCCGCGCATGCGGTCGCCGAAGCGACGGGCACCCGCACACGGATCACGGCGAGCACCGGCATCGGGGTCACCCGAACGTCGATCACGGCGCCGGCCACGGCCTCGTCGCGGACGTTCATCAGGTATTCACTCGCCCCGAGGTCTGACAGCGGTGCCTCGAGGATCTCCGCTATCCGCGCCCTCACCTCCGCCGACTCGCCCGGGTCAGTGACCTCCGCCTGCTCCTGCGACCACACCACCGCACACAACATGTCCATGGTTGCGATCCTAGGGGCGGTTACGCTGTTGAACATGGCAATCGACTGGGCCCGGATGGGGAGGCAGGCGGTCCGGATGGGCCGCAGGTACGGACCGACGGCCGTCCGCGAGGTGCGCAAGCGGATTGATGATCGTGGCGGCTCCCCCGTCCTCGCCCGGCAGAACGGGACGAGCGGACGCCCGGCCACCACCGGGACAGTGCCCACCTCGAGCCGGGCCCGCACCATCGTCTACGCGCCCGACCTCGACGGTCACGCCGATCCCGGCGAGATCGTGTGGACGTGGGTCGCGTTCGAGGAGAACGACGGTCGCGGCAAAGACAGACCGGTCCTGGTTGTGGGCCGCGATGGCGACCGCCTTCTCGGCCTCCAGTTGTCCTCGCAGGACAAGCGTGACCACGACAGAGACTGGCTCGCGATGGGATCCGGTCCGTGGGATTCGGAGGGCCGACCGAGTTGGGTACGCCTCGACCGGGTCCTGGATGTCCCCGAGGAGGGCATCCGCCGCGAGGGAGCGATCTGTCCGCAGAGGAAGTTCGACATGGTCGCAGACCGACTCCGAGCCGAATACGGTTGGCGTTGACCCGGCGTCCGCATTTTGGCCGGTGACGTGGGCGCTGGTAAAGTGGGTCGTCGGTGTCCACAGGACTGCGTACTACGGCTTCACGTACTGCGTTTTCGCCCGGACAAGACGACAAGACATCAGATCGGCGGGATCCCCTCGTGGAGCCGTCGACACACGACCAAAGGTGTGACGAGTGGCCAACATCAAGTCCCAGATCAAGCGGAACCTCACCAACGAGCGCAACCGCCAGCGTAACCAGTCGGTGAAGACCGGCCTGCGTAGCGCCATCCGCAACCTGCGCGCAGCCACCGAGGCCGGCGACAAGGAGAAGGCCGGCGCCCTGCTCGTCGCTACCTCGCGCCAGCTCGACAAGGCCGCCAGCAAGGGCGTCATCCACCAGAACCAGGCCGCCAACAAGAAGTCGGCGCTCACCAAGGCCGTCAACGCCCTCTGAGCAGCTGACGTTCCTCTCCCCGAGAGAAGCGCCCGAGCCCCACGTCGGTGAGCCGATGTGTCGAGGCTCCGAAGGCCCACCTCCCGCAACCTCCCGGTGCGCACGGGGTGGGCTTTCGTCGTAACCTCGACACCCGACTTACGGTGTCGAACGAAATACGAGTGAGCTGGTTCAACAGGGCGGCGGAGGGCGGATCAGCGGGCGGACGAAAGCGCGCCAACCGCGCGAACCGCGCGCTCGAGTGCATAGGATGAGTCCTCCGCCATGCCCTTCACCTCACCGTTGAGACGCGCCACGATCTGCAGTGCGCTGCCGAGCGTCTCGATCGACCAATAGCGTGTTTGAGCAGCAACTTTCTTGACCTTCCAGGGTGGCAACCCCTGCCGGGCCAAGTCCGCAGGTGGGGCGCCGCGTTGCGTCCCGACCATGGCGATTGAATTAACGGCGTCTGCCAACGCATCCGCCAGCACCACGTGCGGGACACCCGTGTGCATAGCCCACTCGAGAGCCTCGATCGCGCCTGCCGTGTCACCGGTGACCGCACGCTCGGCCACCGTGAAGCCACTGACTCCCACCACGCCCGAGTGATAGCGGCGCACCGCCTCCACATCGACCTTGCCGCCGGTGTCCGCGACGAGCTGACCGCACGCAGACGCCAACGAGCGAAGGTCTGTGCCCACTGCCTCCACCAGGGCCTCGCACGCCTCCGGGGCGACGCGGACCTTCAGCCCGCGAAACTCCGACCGAACGAAGCCCACCACGTCCATATGTCGCGTGATCGTGCCGGCCGTGTGCTCCTCGGCCCCGGCCTTGCGCAGGTCCGCCACCAAGTTCTTGGCTCGGCCCCCGCCCGTGTGCTGCACGACCAGCACCGTCTCTTCGGGCAGGTCCTTGGCCGCGCCGAGCACGGCTGCCACCGCATCCTTGCCCAGCTCCGCGGCACCGGTGATAACCACGACGCGCGCCTCCCCGAATAGTGACGGGGAAAGAAGTTCGAACAACTGTGGAGCCGTGACATCAGGCCCACCCAGACGGGAAACCACCGGCGGGTCCTCTCCCGCAGGTGTTGCGGCACACACTGTCGAGACGACGCCCGAGGTCGCGCGTTCGGTCAGGAACTCGTCCTCCCCCAACACCAGATGCAGCGGAGCCGGAGCGGGCCCTGTCGGCATGCGACCTCCTCGTCGTCGTCATCTCCGGGCTCTCACGACCCGAGTTGTTCTCACGACATGGTGCCACGCAGACCTGACACCGTCGCCGCCCGGCGCCCCCTGACAGCCCGACGGTCATCCCCGCGCCACCTCCGGCGAGCCCGGTAGCGCCGACACGACCCCCGCGACCGCATCCAGCCACCACAGCGCGGGCGCGCACGCGGCCGAGAGCAGAACCGCTCCGTCTTCCCACACCGGCCCCACCGCAGCCGCCAGCGTTCCGAGCACCGTGACCATCGGTACAGCCGGCGCCACCGCGATGTTGGCGGGCAACGCCCATGGCCCGGCCTCGAGTCCCGAGGCGATCAGCACCGGCAGAGTAGCCAGATGCGCCACCACACACACCGCCAGGACGTCCGCTACGGGGCCGGGCATCCAGGGCCGCCGGATCCGCACCGCCACCGGCCGGGCCGCCACCACCAACGCCGCGGTCGCGGTCACCGACAAAGCAAACCCGGCTCCTGTCGCCGTGGCGGGATCCAATAACGACACGAGCATCACTACCGCCGCCAGGGCCGCCAACGGACGCCCTGACCGGTGCGCGCTCAATGCCGCCAAACCGATCACACCCGTCCCCGCCGCCCGCAGCACCGCCGGCTCGGGACCCACCACCGCGACGAAGCTCGCTAGAGCCACGCCCGCCACCACGATCCGCCCACGCCGACCCACTCCGAGCGCCGCCGCCGCAAGCAACGCCGCCCCCACCACATATGTCGTGTTGGCTCCCGACACCGCTGCGAGATGGGACAGACCGGAGGACCGAAACTCACCACGTGTCTCGGCGGAAACCCCACCCTCATCGCCGAGGACCAATGACGGCAACAGACCGACCGCCTCCCCTCGCAGCGCGCGTCTTGACACCACGCGAAGCCGCTCTCTCACCGCTGCCGGCATCGTGCCCATCGGCCCCGGCTGCGCGGTCACCCGAGGGGGCGTCATCGCCCGCACCGCGGGAGGACCCCCCGCGGCCATCGGCTCCAGCACAGTGACCGATGTCTGGACCCGTGTTCCCGGCGGTATCCCCCGCCACCCGTCGCGGGCCAACAGCACCACATCGATATTTCCCGCGGTAGCTGAGGTTCCCGACCCCGTGACCTCCACCCGAATCGGGACTATCACACCACCGCTGCGGACAGGGCGATCAAAACCCGTCACCACGGCCTCGATCCCTGTGCGGGCACCCTCCAGCCCCACCAGCGGATGCGCGGCCAACGCATGCGCCCGCGCCGCCTGGACTCCGACCGCCACCGCCCCTACCGCGCACGCGATCGCCAGCACCCCCAGTGCAGCCCGGTCCAGCCCGCCAGTTTTCGCACGGTCGGCCCCGAGCCCGGACGCCCACACGAGTGCCACACCCGAGACCCCAGCGGACACCACGGACAGGGCCGCCGACACGGCTGGCGGGGCACCTGCAGTTGCAGCCGTAGCGAGGAATACCACCACAGTAGGCACGACCAGCCTCAGGTCCCGCACCGCCGGCACCCGCTGAGCGAACTCACCCCGCGCGTGCGAGGCGGCGGCGCCGTGCCCGGCAGCATCTCGGCTGGGGCCCGTCGAATTCATACGGTGACCAGCGGCCGGAGGCGGGCGAGCGTCGCCGGTCCGATTCCGTCCACCTCCGTCAACTGATCGACACTCGCGAATGCCCCGTTGGCCGTACGCCACGCCAGGATCGACGAGGCCGTCACCGGTCCCACGCCAGGCAGTGTCTCGAGCGCGGTGGCATCGGCGGTGTTGATGTTCACCATCCCCGCGGCGCCGCCCGGCCCCTCCGGTGCAGGACCAGGACCAGAGGCGATTACACCTTCCGGGCCTGCGCCGCCGTCCGCACCGACGATGGCGCTGCGCGGGCCCCTGGGGCCGTCCGGCCCGGGCGCTAGCCCGACCAGGATCTGCTCCCCGTCGACTACCTTGCGAGCAAGGTTCAGGCCGTCACGATCTCCCCCCTCCAGGACGCCGCCCGCCCTGTCGAGGGCATCGGCGACCCGCGCACCCGGTGTCACGGTCACCAGTCCGCTGCGACCCACCAGACCTACCACCGACACGACGATCTCCTCGGCCTCCGACGACTCGGCCGCCGCCAGAGGCGCGGTGGTGATCAGGGTCGAGGCCGGATCCGGCACCGAGGTTCCGTCTGCCGGCACCGTCTCTCCCGGTGTTGCCAACGGGAGCTCGGGAACCGGCGCCGCCTCGGGCACCGAAGCCAACAGCCTGTGGACGGAGAAGACGCCCAGTGCCACCACGAGCACCACCAGCGCGACGCCTGCGATCTTGTCCGGCGCCCACCGGATGCGATTCCACCACGGCGGATCGGCCCAAACCGAGAGGTCAGGGTCCTCCGGAGGAACCCGTTCGGGGCGTACTCCGTCGGGGTCGATGTCCGCCCAGGGTGGCGCGGACTCGCCAGCCCCTGACGGCACCGGTTCCCTCGTCGATGTAGGTGGCGCGGGGTCGCTGATCGGCCGGGGCGGTGCCAGCACAGTGGAAAGTCTGTCCAGCGCGGCGGCCTGCGTTGGGTCCCTGACCGGATCGCCGTGGCCGACGGGGCGGGACCGGGTGTCGGATCGCATGGCGCGAACCTAGCCGGTGGATCACCCCGTTCAGCTTCGTGCTCCGGGGGTCAGATTGTCGGCTGTGGAAAGAACGGAGGGATGGGGAATTCGATGTCATCCAGGCTCGTGATGGACACACCCACAGTTCCGGGGCCCAGGTGCCACCCCAGCACTTCATCGAATTGGACGATCAGCACGCGTTCCGGGAACGGAGTTTCTTTTCGGATCTCCGTGGCCATCTCCTCGGCCCGCTCGGGTGCCTCGTGGTGGTGAACCACCACCAGCACATCGCCCCGACCGATCTCGTCCCGCAACAACGCACGCAGCCGCTGGTGCGCCTTGGTGGTAGTGCGGGCCTTGGCCGCCAGCTCCACCGTCCCGCCGCGGAGAACTATTACCGGTCGCATCGCGAGCGCGCTACCAAAGATCGCCGCCACAGCGCTGATCCGGCCACCTCGGCGGAGACTGTCCAGCGATTCCAGGGCCGCGAACGTGGACGCACCCCTGCACAGCCTCTCGGCGAGTTCGTATGTCCCGGACAGTCCGAGACCGTTGCGCGCCGCCCACGCACATTGCGCAACCGCGGCACCGAACGCCATCCCCGCGCACCGCGAGTCGGACACCAGGACACGTCCCCCGAACCTCGTCGCCGCGTCGGCCGCGGACTGCCAGGTGCGGGAGAGCTGACTCGACAGATGCACCGACACGACGCCGGTGCAATCCGGATCCGCGAGTAGTTCCTCGTAGACCTCTGCGAGTTGATCGGGTGTCACGGCCGCTGTGGAGACCGCGCGGTCGCCCTCCTCGACCACGTGGAGACCCACTACCGTGATCTGGAACTCCCGGGTCCACTCTTCGGGTAGGTCAGCGCTGGAGTCAGTGACCAGTCGGACAGTCATGTCACCTCCGACGGTGTGACGCCCGCGTTCCATTGGTCCAGGCGCCAGATCACGTCACGTGCGGCGTCAGTAGTGGGTGCCACCTCGGGGCCGGGGGTGTCCTCGCCGGAGCCCGAGAGCCGTCGGTGGGCGGACAACTGCACCCAGCAGGTATTCCCCAGACCGTTGAATATGGGGTACTGCTCCACCGGGAGCTCCAGCAACGCAGCGGTCAACGCCGCGATCGCACCACCGTGGGCCACGAGCACGGCGGGATGCTCGTCCCATTCCGCTGAGGTCTGGAGGAGCTCGTCGACGACCTGTCGGGTCCGCGCGGCGACATCGATCCTGCTCTCCCCCTCGGGTGGGGCCCAGCGCGGGGTGCTCCGCCACTGCATCCTGGCGTTAGGCCACTGCGCGTCGACCTCGGAGTGACTCATCCCCTGCCACCTCCCCAGATCCGTTTCACGCAATCTACGGTCGGTATGCACCTCCAAGCTCACCTCCGAGGCCAGAGCCCGCGCCGTTTCGTGAGCCCGCTGCAGGTCCGAGGACAGGATCGTCCACGGCCGACGCGGGGCCAGCACACGGCCCACCGCATGAGCCTGCCGGACGCCCAGCTCACTGAGCTCGGTATCCAACTGACCCTGCATACGCAACGACGCGTTGTAGTGCGTCTGTCCGTGACGCAGGAGGATGAGGCGACGGGTCACCGCGAAGTTCAGAGCTCCTGATCCCGCAGTGGCTCCTCCGGCGCGAGGGAATCGTCGGCGCCGGAGCCCGATGCGGTGGCCGGGCTCGAGGATTCCACGCCCTCGATCTCCACGACGGGGCAGTCCTTCCACAGGCGGTCCAGCGAGTAGTAGTCGCGCTCGTCGACGTGCTGGACATGCACCACGAGCTCGTTGTAGTCGAGTAGCGCCCAGCGTCCTTCGCGGGTGCCCTCGCGGCGCAGCGGCTTGTATCCCGCCTCGCGGAGCTTGTCCTCGATCTCGTCGACCACGGCGTTAACCTGTCGTTCGGTCTCGGCGGAGGCCACGACGAAACAATCGGTGATGACGAGCTGACCGGAGACGTCGATCGCGACGATGTTGGTCGCCAGCTTCTCGCTTGCGGCGCGGGCCGCGATCGCGGCCATCTCCAGGGATTCGGGGCTTGCGGTCACAGGGGGTTCTCCTCGGTGTGGGGTTCGGTGAGTTCTGGCTCGAGGTGTACCGGAGCCGTCGCTGCGGGGGTGCCGTCCAGGCGGGTTGAGCCTTCGGGCCGGTAGAGATTGCGTTTGACGATGTATTGCACGACCCCGTCGGGCACGAGGTACCAGACAGGAGCCCCGTCGGCGGCGCGGCGGCGACACTCCGTGGACGAGATCGCCAGTGCCGGGATCTCGAGGAGGTGAACCTGCCCGTCGCCAGTGCGGTGGAGATGGGTGTCGGACAGTTCGAAACCCGGCCGCGAGACCCCCACGAAGCTGGCGAGATCGAAGATCTCCTCCCACCCGCGCCACGTCAGGATCTTTTCCAGGGCATCCGCGCCCGTGATGAAGAACAGTTCGGTGTCCGGGTTCTGCCGCAGCAGGTCACGGAGGGTATCGACCGTGTAGGTGGGTCCCTGACGGTCGATGTCTACCCGGCTGACGGAGAAGCGTGGATTGGATGCGGTGGCGATGACGGTCATTAGGTAGCGGTCCTCGGCTGGCGACACCTTCCGGCCGCGCTTCTGCCACGGTTGGCCGGTGGGGACAAACACGACATCGTCGAGCCCGAACCTGTGGGCAACCTCGCTGGCCGCCACGAGGTGCCCGTGGTGGATGGGATCGAAGGTCCCGCCCATCACGCCAATGCGGCGTCGGACGCCCGCGGCGGTACCCGTGTCGGTCATGGTCGTGCAGTCTATCCGTCAGCTACCCGGTGCGGTCGAACGCAGCACCCCGGTGTCACCGACGGTCACACGGGCAGGAGGCCAGCAACGACCTTCGTGAGCTGTTCCACGTTCCGACATTCGTGCATCGGGACGTACTGCGAGTAGAGCTTGGCCGCCGAGTCGCCGGTCCCCCACTGCTTAGTGGGCTCCGGATTGAGCCAGTGCGTATGGCTCACCCGTTCGGTGACGAACTCGAGCGCCTCGACCGACGGGTCGCGGTAGTTGTTGCGTCCGTCGCCCAGGATGAGGAGCGATCCGGTCCGGCTGAGCGTGTGCGCGTACTTGTCTGCGAATCCCCGGAGGGCGTGACCGTAGTCGGAGTGCCCGTCGTAGGTGACGATCTCCGCTTCCCTCACCATGCGACTCATCGCTGAACCCAGATCTGAACCAGCTTCGAAGAACGAGGTGACCTCGTCGGTGGTGTCGACAAAAGCGAAGATGCGCACACGGGAGAACTGCTCGCGCAGCGAGTGCACCAACTGGAGGGTGAAATGGCTGAATCCGGCCACCGAGCCGGACACGTCACACAGCACCACTAGTTCTGGCCGGGCCGGACGCGGCTTACGCAGTACCAACTCGATCGGCACCCCGCCTGTGGACATCGACTTACGCATGGTTTTACGCATGTCGATCGCGCCGTGCCGGTGGCGACGACGCCTGGCTGCGAGACGGCTGCCCAGCTGGCGGGCGAGCGGACCCACACGTCGGCGCAGCGCCTGCAGGTCCTGGTCGTTGGCGCGCAGGAAGTCGACCTGCTCTGCAGCGGGGCCGACAGCGTACTGCGCCACCCGGTCGCGACCCACCGACTCAGCGGTGCGTCGGCGGGTTTCGTCAGCGACCTCGCGCAAGAATCCGCGCACCATGTCGGCGGCCGAGTTCGCTGCGGCGGTCTTCTCCGCGTGCCTCTTGGCACCATCCGGGTCGAAGGGGTCGGCACCGAGCAGTCCGTCAAGGATCCTCTGCATGATCGCGCTGGTATCGAGCGGGCTGAGCGCCTGGTACGCGGAGAATCTCTGTCCGCCGGCCGAATCGTAGGAACCGATCTGCTCCACCAGGAGCTCTGCCAGTGCACGGGCCTTGGCGCGCGACTCGTCGGTGTCCTCGAGCAGAAGCGAGGCGATGAGTTCGTTCAATGCCTCGGGGTCCACCTTGCCGTCGTCGTCGGTGGGGATCTCCACCTCCACCATCGCCGCGTCGCTCTGCGCGTGGGCGCCGACGGCTGCCGGGAACCACAGGTCGAAGAGCTGGTCGAACACCCCGCGGTGCGTCGGCTTGTGGAGGATCGTCGCGGCCAGTGCCTCGCGCAACGCCGCTCGGTCGAGGAGGTCGATGTGCACCATCGCGGACGCCGCGTCGACCGCCTCGCTCGGGCCTACGGGGATCCCCTTGCGACGCAGTGCGTCGACAAAGTCCACGAGTTGGCCGGACAGACCGCCCGGTGTTCCCTTGATGGTCGTTTCGTTGCTCATCGCGCCCGCCTTCGATTTGCTGTGCGTCGACCTAGTTGAGCCGCAGCTCGGCGGCCGCGCGAAGCTGGTCAGACTGGTGTTTGAGAACAACACCGAGGGTCTGCAGCACCGTTTCGTCGTCGATGGTGTCCAGCCCTAGTGCGACGAGGGTGCGACCCCAGTCGATCGTCTCGGACACACTCGGCACTTTCTTGAGCGCCATCGCGCGCAGAACGCCGACCACCCGGACGAGTTGCTCGGCCAGCCGGTCGTCTAGCTCGGGCACTCTCGACGCCAAGATCTTGCGTTCCAGTTCGGGCGTCGGGAAGTCCAGGTGCAGGTAGAGGCAGCGCCGCTTAAGCGCCTCGGACAGCTCGCGGGCCGCGTTGGAGGTCAGCACAGCAAACGGGAGGCGGGTCGCCTCGATGGTGCCGAGTTCGGGGATGGTCACCGCGAAGTCGCTGAGGACCTCCAACAACAGTCCCTCGATCTCGATGTCGGCCTTGTCCACCTCATCGACCAACAGCACGGTGGGCTCGCTGCGGCGAATGGCGGTGAGTAGCGGCCGGGAGAGCAAGAACTCCTCGGAGAACACATCGTCCCGGGTGGAATCCCAGCCCTCGCCCTGGCCCGCCTGGATCCGGAGGATCTGCTTGGCGTGGTTCCACTCGTACAGCGCTCGCGCCTCGTCGACGCCCTCGTAGCACTGCAGTCGGATGAGTTCGGCGTCGGTAGCGCTCGCCACGGCCTTGGCCAATTCAGTCTTGCCGACACCCGCCGGGCCCTCGATGAGCAGGGGCTTGCCCAGCCTGTCGGCGAGGTAGACGACGGTCGCCGTGGACCGGTCCGCCAGATACCCCTGGTCACCGAGCGCCTCGATGACGTGGTCGATGCTGGAGAATGCCGGTCGTTGGGCGGTGCGAGCTCGGTCCATGAGTGGATCCTTTCGATTCGGAGTGTCCGGGGCGGGCCGTCGGGCGACCCGGGTGGTGTGGGCGCTAGGGCCGCACGTGCCCCTTTCCATGGGCGATCCACTTGGTGCTGGTGAGTTCCTCGAGACCCATCGGGCCCCGGGCGTGGAGTTTCTGCGTGGAGATGCCGATTTCAGCGCCGAAGCCGAACATCTCGCCGTCCGTCCACGCCGTGGAGGCGTTCACCATCACCGCGGCCGCGTCAACACGAGCACAGAACTCGTCCGCCACGTCGATGCTGCGAGTCGAGATCGCTTCGGTATGTCCCGACGACCATCGTGCGATGTGCTCGATCGCCTCGTCCACGCCATCGACAACCTTGAGGGCGATATCCATGCTCAGGTACTCCTCACCCCAGTCCACGTCGTCGGCCGGGACCAGGCCCTCGCGGTCGCCGTGCACGGTCACGCCCGCCGAGCGCAGCGCGCCCACGATACGGTCCACCGCTGCTTCGCCGAGGGCGGAGTCGATCAGGACGGTCTCTGTGGCGTTGCAGACACTGCAGCGGCGGGTCTTGCCGTTGATCAGCAGACTGATCGCCTCGTCCAGGTCCGCGTCTCCATGGATGTAGAGGTGGCAGTTGCCGGTGCCGGTCTCGATGGCCGGCACTTTAGCGTTCTCCACGACGGTCTGGATAAGCCCTGCACCGCCGCGGGGGATCACCACGTCCACCAGGCCCCGCGCCTGGATGAGGTGCGTCACGGACGAGCGGTCCTCGGACGGCAACAATTGCGCGGCGTCCACGGGAAGATCATGTTCGGCGAGTACGCCGCGCAGGACGTCGACCAGTGCCTCGTTGGAGTGACGAGCGGACTTCGATCCACGCAGGAGCGCCGCGTTACCGGACTTGAAAGCGAGTCCGAAGGCGTCCACGGTGACATTGGGGCGCCCCTCGTAGATCATGCCGATCACACCCAGCGGGACGCGGACCTGACGCAACTGCAGGCCGTTGGGCCGCGCGGACCCGCGGACGACGGCACCGATCGGGTCGGCCAGTCCGGCGACCTGCCGAAGACCGCCCGCGATGCCCTCGATCCGCTCGGGGGTCAACCGGAGCCTGTCGAGCATCGCCTCCCCGGTTCCCGCCTCCGCCTGGTCGGTGATGTCACGACCGTTGGCCTCAAGGATTCGCGCCTCCGCGGCGACGAGGGCGTCGGCCGCCGCGAGCAGCAGCGAGTTCTTTCGGTCGGCGGTGAGCAGCGCCAGCTCGCGAGAGGCGGTTCGTGCACGACTGGCCGCGTCACGAACAGCGTCACGGACCGGGTCCGCCCCGATCTGGCCGGGGGCGTCGAGGGCGTCAAGGTGGCTCGTCGTCATGCGTGCCAGCTTACCGATCGTCGAGGTGAGGCGATCGGCGCGAGGCTCTCCCCGATTAAGCGCGCACCAGTACCGCGACCATGAATCCGCTCTCGTCGTCGAACGGCTCCAGATCCCACGTGGACCAGCGTTGCACCAGGCGCAGCCCGGCCTGTGCGGCGTCGGCGTCGAACTGCTCGCGTGTCCACCCCCGGTCCAGTCCGAATCCCACAACGAGTCGCCCCGGCCGGTTCTCGACGTCCCTGGCGTCCGCCTCCAGTCGCGCTGCGAGGTTGGCCAACACCGCGCCCCTGTCTGCTGGATCCACGAATGCCAGCACGTTGCCCGCGGAGACGGCAAGGTCGAACGGCCCCTGAGCCCAACCATCGTCAGCCAGATCCGCGACCTCCCACTGCGCATCCGGGCACGACTCGCGCGCCCTGTCGATGAGGTACGGATCGAGGTCCACCCCGGTCACCCGGTGCCCTCTCTGGTAGAGATACGCGCCCATCCGGCCCTGGCCGCACCCCACGTCGAGGATCCGCGCGCCGCGCGGCGCCATTGCGTCGACCAGTCGCGCCTCGCCGTCGATGTCGACGCCTTCCGCAACCATGTCCTCCCAACGCTTGGCGTACCGCCGGGAGTGCTCGGGATCGGCTTCCACGATGTTCTTCCACGTCTGCGTCATACGGCAAGTATGGACCTGCCGGAAAGAACACGACCAGGACGACGACGAGGTCCGCCCCCACCCCGCCCGGCGGTGTCGGAGTTCTGGGGCACGATGGGCACCATGGCCCCCACTCCCACTGGCATCTCCCCCACCGGACTCGATCGCACGGCGCTGCGATCCCGCGCCGATGAGCTCCTGTCAGCGCTCGCCGGCCCGGGAGCTACCTTGCGGGAAGATCAGTGGACTGCCATCGAGGCCCTGGTCGCGGATCGCAGGCGTGCTCTGGTGGTGCAGCGCACCGGCTGGGGCAAGTCGGCTGTCTACTTCATCGCAGCCCGGCTGCTGCGTGAACTCGGCTCGGGGCCCACAGTGATCGTCTCGCCCCTGCTGGCGCTGATGCGTAATCAGGTGGAGTCGGCGGCGCGGGCCGGGGTGCGGGCGGCCACGATCAACTCCGCCAACATGACGGAATGGGACGAGGTCCGGCAGTCCGTCCGGGCCGGTGAGGTGGACGTGCTGCTGGTGAGCCCCGAGCGGCTCAACAACCCGGACTTCCGCGACACGGTCCTGCCCGCACTCGCCGCAGACGCAGGCCTCGTGGTGGTGGACGAGGCCCACTGTGTCTCCGACTGGGGACACGACTTCCGTCCCGACTACCGTCGGATCCGCACTCTTCTGACCGACCTGCCCGAGGGCGTCCCCGTGCTGGCCACCACCGCCACGGCCAACGACCGAGTGGTGCGCGACGTGGCGCAGCAACTCGGAGTCGGTACTGCCGGAGACGCTCCGAGTGCCGACCCACACGCCGAGGCCGACACTCTCGTGCTGCGAGGCGGTCTGGACCGGCAGTCGCTTCGGCTCTCGGTGGTGGAGATCGACGATTCGGAGAAGCGCGCCGCCTGGATGGTCGAGAACCTACACTCGCTACCCGGCAGCGGGATCATCTACTGCCTCACCGTCGCGGCCGCGCAGGACATGGCTGAGCTCCTCACATCCGCGGGGCACCGGGTCAGCGCCTACACCGGCCGCACCGACGCCGGTGAGCGCGAGGAACTCGAACGCGCGCTGCTGGATAACGAGGTCAAAGCACTGGTGGCCACATCGGCCCTCGGTATGGGCTTCGACAAGCCGGACCTCGGCTTCGTGGTACATCTCGGCGCTCCCCCGTCCCCGATTTCGTACTACCAGCAGATCGGCCGTGCCGGCCGTGCCGCGGACCGCGCCGAGGTAGTCCTGCTACCCGGCCCAGAGGACAGGGCCATCTGGAACCACTTCGCCTCGCTGGCATTTCCGCCCGAGGACGTGGTTCGACGCGTCCTGGAAGCGCTGCTCCCGGACCGGCCGCAGTCCACCCCGGCACTTGAGCCCGCTGTAGATCTGGGTCGTACGCGCCTGGAGATGGTTCTCAAGGTCCTCGACGTGGACGGCGCGGTCCAGCGGGTTCGCGGTGGATGGGTGTCCACGGGGCAACCATGGCACTACGACGCCGAGCGTTACGCCGGCCTGGCCGAGGCCCGCCAGGCGGAGCAGCAGGCGATGATCACCTATCAGCGCACGGACGGCTGTCGGATGGATTTTCTCCGCAGTCAACTGGACGACCCGACTCTCGACCCGGCTTCACCCGGCTGCGGCCGCTGCGACAACTGCACCGGCGAACGCCGCCCCACCACCGTCGCCGACGCCGCCCTCACGCGCGCGAAAGATGCCCTCGAGCGGCCCGGCGTCGTGCTGCCCCCGCGCCGCCAGTGGCCGACCGGCCTAGCTCGGCTGGACATCCCGCTCAAGGGCAAGATCGCGGACGGTCCCGCGGAGGGCCGGGCCCTGGCACGCCTGACCGACCTCGGGCTGGGTCAGAAGCTGCGCGCCCTGCTCGCTGAACCAGACCAGGAGACGCCGGACTGGGTGGCCCGCGCCTGCGTGCCCGTCCTACGGGAATGGGGTTGGTCCGAGCGACCCACCGGAGTGGTGGCCCTGACGACCGGGGACCATCCGGTCCTGGTGGCGAGTCTGGCCCGCGCGCTGGCGCAGATGGGCCGCATGGAAGACCTCGGTGAGATCACCCGCGCCGCCGCTCTACCGCCGGTGACAGCGCAGAACTCGGCCTACCGGGTCGCGCAGCTGTGGGGCACCCTCGCCGGGCCCACCGCCGCCGATGGGTCGACCGCAGTGGGCGATGGGCCGGTGCTGCTCGTGACGGATCTGTTCGGCACCGGTTGGACCGCGACGGAGGCGGCCCGCCACCTGCGGGCTGCGGGCGTATCCGCAGTACTGCCGCTCGCGATCGCCAGCGCCGGCTGACCCGCCCCGCCCCGCCGCTCCCTGCGCGGTGTACGAAGCGCGGCCCGCCGCGGCCCAACGCCGCCCAACGCCGCCGCAGCCGAACGCCGCCCAGGCCGCCCAGCCCGCCGCGGCCCAACGCCGCGCGGCCCGCCGCAGCCCAACGCCAGCCAGAAATGTCGTGGTCACTGCGAAAATCGACGAAAATGCTCGCAGTGGCGACGACAAAACACGATCGCCGCGCCGCGCCGCGGCGGCGGGTGGGGCGGGTCGTCGGCGCGGCAAAGCGTGGCACGGCAGCGGAACGCGCGCTAGACCTCGCGCGCGATCGCCCTGCCGGCCTTCATCCCGGAGAAGATGCAGCCGCCGAGGAAGGTGCCCTCGAGCGAGTTATAGCCATGCACGCCGCCTCCGCCGAAGCCGGCCACCTCGCCCGCCGCGTACAGGCCCGGGAAAGGCTGACCGTCCTTGGTCAGGCACTGCGAGTCGAGCGTGGTCTCGATCCCGCCGAGCGTCTTGCGGGTCATCAGGTGCACCTTGACGGCGATCAGTGGCCCACCCGAGCCCGCAGCCGACCCCTTACCCGCGCCTGAATCGGCGAGGAGGCGGTGCGGCTTGGCCAGGCGGGTGAGCTTGTCCGTCAGCACGCGCCGCGAATTGTGGATGGCCTGCACCTGGAGATCCTTGGCGAACGGGTTGTCCATCTGCCCGTCCATCGCCAGCACGAATTCGCGCACCTTCTCGAGATCCAGCGCAGGCTCACCCTCGTCCACGAGCTCGTTCATCCCGAACACCAACTCCTCGATGGAGTCGGCCACCACCCAGTCGACACCCTGCTCAGTGAAGTCGGTGATCGACGGCGGGAGCCCGCTACCGGCCTTAGAGGCGAACTTCTTCAGGCTCTTATCGGTGAGCTCGGGGTTCTGCTCGGAGCCCGACAGGATGAACTCCTTGCCGGCGATCGACGAATCGAGGATGAACCACGAGTGATCGTGGCCGGCTCGACGGATGGCCTCGATAGAGGCGGTGGTGTGGTAGCCGGGGAACAGCGGCATCGGCATGCGGTCGCCGTTGCCGTCCAGCCACAGGGTCGACGGGCCGGGGATGATCCGGATTGCGTGTGAGGGCCACACGGGCGCGAAGTTGGACACGCCCTCGGTGTAATGCCACATCCGGTCCCGGTTGATGAGATTGACGCCGGCGCCGTCGGAGATCTCGAGCATCCGACCGTCGACGTGCTCGGGGACACCCACGATCAGGTTCCGGGGCGCTTCGCCGAGTCGGTCCGTGGGCCAGTACTCGCGGACCAGGTCAGGGTTTCCGCCGATCCCGCCGGAGGACAGCAGGACCGCCTTGGCCCGGAATTCGAACTCTCCGATCTCCTCACGCGGTGAGGCGACTCCGCGGTCGAGGCCGCAGGGCACGAGAGTGGCTCCGCGGACACCCACTGCCCGGCCGTCGGACACCACGATCTCGTCGACCCGGTGCCGCATCGCGAACCGCACGAGCCCTTGACGGGCGGCGTCGAGAACGGGCTCCTCGAACACGCGCACCACCTCGGGCCCGGTCCCCCAGGTCACATGAAAGCGCGGGACGGAGTTGCCGTGACCGTCAACCTCGCCGCCACCGCGTTCGGCCCAACCGACAGTCGGCACGATCCGCAGGCCCAGGTCGTGCAGGTACCGCCGCTTCTCACCCGCCGCGAACTCCACGTAGGCGCGGGCCCACTCGAGCGGACGCGCGTCCTCGGGGCGGTCGAACCCGGCGGAACCGAGCCAGTCCCGCCAGGCGAGCTCGAGGGAGTCCCTGATCCCTATCCGCCGCTGCTCCGGCGTGTCCACCATGAAGAGCCCGCCGAGCGACCAGTAGGCCTGACCGCCGAGATTCTTCTCGTTCTCCTGGTCCACCACGAGCACTTTCTTGCCCGCCCGGCTGGCCTCGTAGGTCGCCACCAGTCCCGAGAGCCCGTGACCCACCACGATCACTTCCGGGGTGAAGCCCGGTTCGGGAGCAGGCAATGGCCCGTAGTTGGCAGCACGGGAGGTGGACGGTGGCTGCCACTCCGGATAGACGGGGTGGACAGGCCGGGCCTCGCCCGTGGTCCGGCCGGGGCGGGATGCGGAGGTGGTCATGGATCCAGTGTGCCCCGTCAACCGAGCCGGCGGCGACGTTCCCCGGTACGGTTTCTCACATGCGGATCCACCAGCTCAACTGCGGAACCATGGCGGGCCGCACCCCCACGCGGATCCTCGTGGTGGAGGCTCCTGGCGGGCTGGTCCTGGTCGACACCGGCATCGGCCTTCAGGACATCGCTGACCCTGCGGGCCGCCTGGGTCCCGGGCGTCATCTGCTGCGACCGGCATTGGACCCGGCGGAGACCGCGGTGCGCCGTATCGATGAACTGGGCCTGGATCCCCACGACGTGCACGACATCGTCCTGACGCACCTCGATCTCGACCACGCGGGCGGTCTCGCTGACTTCCCCGAGGCTCGTGTGCACGTGGCAGCCGAGGCACTGACGTGGGCGGTACGAACGCCGCGCTTCGTGGAGCGTCGCAGGTACCGGCGCACGCAGTGGGCGCACGGCCCGCGCTTCGTCGAGTACGTCTACGGGACCGACCGATGGGAGGGGTTCCGCGTGCATCCGCTGGACCACGTCGCCGAGGGGATGATGCTGGTGGATCTGCCCGGTCACGCGGCGGGCCACGCCGGGGTGTTCGTACCGGGCGACGACGACAAGGACGTCCTCCACGCCGGTGATGCCTTCTACCATCGTGGGCAGATCCGGTCGGCAGTACCGGTCCCCGCACAGACCAGGCCCCTGGAGCGCGTCCTGGCGCTGGAGCCGGGGGCGGTCGCGCTGACGCATGCGCGACTTGCCGCATTGGCCGACCGCAGGGGCGAGACGCTGGACGTGGTGTGCGCGCACGATTGCTCGGGATCCGGGGGGCTGTGATGGTCCGGATCCGCGAGACCGCCTGGACTCCCGCCGAACGCACCGAACCTGACGCTGACATCGTCGAGCGTGCGGTCGCACTCGCGGAACTGCTGCGGGACCGGCGGGCCGTGGTGCTCACCGGTGCCGGGATCTCCACGCCCTCGGGCATCCCCGATTACCGGGGGCCGGACTCCCCTGCGCGCACCCCGATGACCTACCAGCAGTTCGTCGGGGATCTCGCATTCCGTCGGCACTACTGGGCGAGGAACCACCTGGGGTGGCGGCACATGGAGGCCACCCGCCCCAACGCCGCGCACCTGATACTCGCTGACTGGGAGCGCCGTGGTCTGGTCGCCGGCGTGATCACGCAGAACGTGGACCTGCTCCACCTCAAGGCTGGAAGTCGCCAGATAGTGGATCTGCACGGCACCTACGGCGTGGTGACGTGTCTGGGCTGCGGAGCCCGGCTGAGCAGGTGGGCCCTCCACGAGCAGCTGGAGACCCTCAATCCGGGTTTCGCCGAACGGGTGGCGACAGGCGGTGCGATCGAGGTGGCCCCCGACGCCGACGCCGTACTAGACGACACCTCCGGATTTCGCATGGTGGACTGCCGGCTCTGCGGGGGCGTGCTCAAACCCGACATCGTCTACTTCGGGGAGAACGTCCCGGCGGACCGTGTGTCCCGGGCCAACAACATGGTCGACGAGGCCGACCTCGTCGTCGTCGTCGGATCCTCACTCACGGTCAGATCCGGATACCGGTTCGTGCACAGAGCGGTGACCACCGGCACCCCAGTAGTGGTGATCAACCGGGGTCGGACGCGCGCGCACGACCACGCCGAACTGACAATTGACGGTGATTGCGTCGAGGTCCTGGGATTCGCTGACGCCGCGCTATGAGCGCCACTGGGAGGATTCTCCGGCTGGACCTTTGAAGGACCCTGCAGCACCACAACGGGATCCGCAGGAGCACAATGGGTGTATGCAGATCGCGACGACACCCGATACCGCAATGGCCAGACTCCTCCGCGGCAACGCCCGCTACGTAGCCGGAGAAAACCTCAACGAGCACCAGGCCCCCTCACGGCGCGCCGAACTGGCCGGGCACCAGAATCCCTTCGCGCAGGTCTTCGGCTGCTCGGACTCGCGGGTGCCCGCGGAGGTCATCTTCGATCAGGGGCTCGGCGACCTGTTCGTGATCCGCAACGCCGGCCACATCGTCGACCCGTCGGTACTCGGGTCGATCGAGTTCGGCGTCGACGTGCTCGATATCCCGCTGACACTGGTGCTGGGCCACACCTCCTGCGGCGCGGTCGGCGCGACGATCAACGCGGTCGACACCCACTCCACTCCTTCGGGCTACCTGCGCGACGTGGTGGAGCGGATCGCCCCGGCCGTGTTCGAGGCGCGTCGCGACCCGGAGGCGGCGTACCAGGACATCGTGATCGAGAACGTCCGTCAGACCGTCACCGCGATCCGCGAGAAGTCCGCGGCCGTGGACCGGGCGATCAGCGACGGGCGCACGGCCATCGTGGGCGCGCTCTACAACCTGGAGGAAGGCACGGTCACGCCGGTCCATATCGAGGGCGACGTCCCGCTCTAGGGCGTAAGTCTCAGACGGCCACGAGGTCGTCGGCATGCACCAGCGGGCGGCCCTGACCGGAGCCCTGCGCCGCGCCCGCCCGCGAGCCCGGCCCGGCGGGGTTGGCCGGAACCCCGCGCTCGGCGAGCCGAGACCTGACCTCCATCGAGTCGTACTGCGCTATCCCCCGCGCTACGGTGCGGTCGGCTGAATCCTGCAGTTCGATCACGTCACCGAAATGGAACATCCCGTTGACGCCGGTCACTCCCGCCAACAGCAGGGAGCGTCGCGAACTGGTTACCGCGCGGACCGCGCCGTCATCGAGCACCACGGCGCCATGGGCGTCGGCGGCGTGACGGACCCAGAAGCGGCGGGCGGTCATCCGCTCGGGCCGGGAGGCGAAGACCGTACCGACCGCCGGCTCGCCCGCGAGCGCTTCCGGTGCGCGCTCGGCGGAGGTGAGCAGCACC
Organism: Dietzia alimentaria 72; assembly: GCF_000226215.1. GTDB lineage: Bacteria > Actinomycetota > Actinomycetes > Mycobacteriales > Mycobacteriaceae > Dietzia > Dietzia alimentaria. The sequence goes on along the minus strand of NZ_AGFF01000008.1, from coordinate 52,994 downwards.
GGGATGCCGGCGTCCGCGGCGAGGCGGGCCGCGGCGAGCTTCGAGGCCATTCCGCCCGTGCCCAGGGCTCCACCGGCCCCGGCCACCACGCCATCGAGGTCTCCGGAGCCACCCACCATCGTCACGGCGGTGGCATCGCCCTTGCGCGGGTCGGAGTCGTACAGGGCGTCCACGTCAGACAACAGGATCAGCGCGTCCGCCCCGATGAGGTGCGCGACCAGCGCAGCCAACCGGTCATTGTCGCCGAACCGGATCTCGTTCGTTGCCACGGTGTCATTCTCATTGATCACCGGGACCGCCCGCAGGGTCCGTAGTCGGTCGAGGGTGCGTTGCGCATTGGCCGCACTCTCGCGGCGGCCGATGTCGGCCGCGGTCAGCAGGACCTGCCCCACCACGCGGTCGTAGCGGGCGAACGAGTCACCCCATGCACGCGCCAGTTCGAGCTGACCGACGCTCGCGGCCGCCTGCTTGGCCGACAGCGTGGAGGGGCGGGTGGTCATCCCCAGCGGGGCCATGCCGGCCCCGATCGCGCCTGAGGAGACCACGAACACGTCCGAGCCGGCGGCCATCCGCGACTGGCACACATCGGCGAGGGCGTCGAGTTGTGGGCGACGGATCCCACCATGGAAGCTGGTGATCGCGGACGACCCGATCTTCACCACCACGCGGCGCGCCGTGCCGATGCGACGGCGCAGCTCCCGCTCGGGGGTCACTCCAGGATCTCCTCGTCCGGGTCGATCAGCCCACGACGCACGCGCTTGCGGTACTTACGCTCGGCGGCCCCCACACGCTCGTCCGATTCGAGTCTGATGTCGGTGCCGCGGCCGGTGCGCATGAGGTCCACGCCCGCCGGGGTCTGCGGCTGCCACTCGAAGGAGACGTCGCCGATGGTGACGGTGCAGCCCTCCTGGGCGCCGGCCTTGATGAGCGCAGCCTCCACGCCGAGACGGGAGAGGCGGTCGGCGAGGAAGCCCACGGCCTCGTCGTTGTCGAACTCTGTCTGCCGGATCCACCGCTCGGGCTTGTTGCCGCTCACGATGAAGGCACCCGGCTCTGCCGGGTCTGTGCGGACACGGAACTCCTCGGCGTCGATTGGCTTCGGGCGAATTACGATCCGCTCGGCCGCGGACGGCGGGTTGGCCTTACGGTGCGCCTTGATCAGTTCGTAGAGGCCGTAGCGCAACTCGTCGAGGCCCTTGTGGGCGACGGCCGAGATGGCGAAGACCGGCCAACCCTTGTCCTCGAAGTGGGGGGTGACCATCTCCGCCATATCGGCGGCGTCGGGCACGTCGATCTTGTTGAGCACCACCACTCTCGGCCGGTCCGCCAGGTCGCCCATCCCGGCGTCGGTGAGCTCGGAGCGATATGCAGCCAACTCCGCTTCGAGGGCCTCGACGTCGGAGATGGGGTCGCGGTCGGATTCGAGGTTGGCGCAGTCCACCACGTGGACCAGCACCGCCGTGCGCTCGATGTGACGCAGGAAGTCCAGTCCGAGACCGCGGCCCTCGCTGGCCCCGGGGATCAGCCCGGGGACGTCGGCCATCGTGAAGGTGTCGTCCCCCACCGAGACCACACCGAGATTCGGCGCGAGGGTGGTGAACGGGTAGTCGGCGATCTTCGGTTTGGCCGCAGACATCACCGAGATGAGCGAGGACTTACCGGCCGACGGGAAGCCCACCAATCCGACGTCCGCCATCGACTTGAGCTCGAGGGTGAGGTCACGAACCTCCCCGGGCTCGCCGAGGAGTGCGAACCCCGGAGCCTTGCGGGCGCGGGAGGCGAGAGCCGCGTTACCGAGACCGCCCTTGCCGCCCTCGGCCGCCACGAAGCGGGTGCCGGCACCGACGAGGTCGGCCAACACCTCACCGCGATCGTCCAGCACCACGGTGCCCGGCGGGACGGAGAGCACGAGGTCGCCGCCGTGCGAACCGTTACGATTGGCGCCCATCCCGGGCTCGCCCCGGCCGGCACGGGCATGGGGGCGGAAATGGAAGTCAAGCAGCGTGTGGACCTGGGGGTCCACGACGAGGACGACGTCTCCGCCGGACCCGCCGTTGCCGCCGTCGGGCCCACCGAGGGGCTTGAACTTCTCGCGGTGCACAGAGGTGCAGCCGCGGCCGCCGTCCCCCGCCGCTAGGTGGAGGACTACGCGGTCGACGAATCTCGACATGGTGTGGGTTCCTCCTGGTGGGGACGGATGACGGACGGACTGGTGCAAATGCTCTCGGGGGCCGGGTGTGGAGTCGTCAAACCCCGCCCGGCCCCCGAGGGCGAATCGTGACTGTGTACGGCTGCCTGGTCAGGCCTCGGCGCCGGCTGCCACGATGTTCACGGTCTTGCGGCCGCGCTTGGTGCCGAACTCCACCGCACCGGCGGCGAGAGCGAAGAGGGTGTCGTCCCCGCCGCGGCCGACGTTGACGCCCGGGTGGAACTTGGTGCCCCGCTGGCGCACCAGGATTTCGCCGGCGTTGACGTCCTGGCCGCCGAAGCGCTTCACGCCGAGGCGCTGCGCGTTGGAATCACGACCGTTACGGGTGCTGGATGCGCCCTTCTTACTTGCCATGTCCGAGTCCCTCCTTCAGGGATCACGCCCGAGGGCGCTGAGCTGGTGGCCTAACGGCCGGAAGTGAATTACTTGATACCCGTGATCTTGACGACCGTCAGCTTCTGACGGTGGCCCTGACGCTTGTGGTACCGGGTCTTGTTCTTGAACTTGTGAATCCGGATCTTGGGTCCCTTGGTCTGCTCGACAATCTCGCCGGAGACGGTGACCTTGGCCAGGGCATCGGAGTCGGAGGTGACAGCAGCGCCGTCGACCACGAGGATCGGGGACAGCGACACAGAGGTGCCGGCCTCGCCCTCGATCTTCTCGACCTTGACGTGGTCCCCTTCGGCGACCTTGTACTGCTTGCCGCCGGTCTTGACGATCGCGTACATGGAGGGCTTCCCCTTGCTTCTCGGGTGTGCGACCGCCTCGGGGCGATCACACCTAATGTGCGGTGTTCTCTCTTGCTCGCCGACTTACGTCGACCGAGGCTCGCCGATCACTGGACCCGTGGGCCCGGACCTCGACTCCTCGCGCAGCGGCATAGCGCCGCGACGAGCGACTTGTCAAGGTTACGGTCCGGCAGCACAGCAGGTCAAACCGGCCGTGCCGCCGGGTCCGCGACCTCGGACGTCAGTTGTCCTCGGGGGCGGTCGTGGATCGTGTCGCACGCCGTCTGGCGGGGCGCTTGCGCGGCTCCGCCACCACCGCGGTCGGGGCCTCGGCTAACGCCGTCGCCTCGACCCGCGCCTCGGGAGCTGTGGTGGTGTCCGGCGCCGCTGTATCGGTCGCCGCACCCGCCTCACGACGGGTCGACCGCCGACGCGGGCGCCGACCGGACGTGTCCGTCGAGGACTGTGGCGCCGCGACCGCCTGTACGGCCTCCGAGGCCTCAGCTGTCGCCGCAGCTTCATCCTTCGGCGTCTCGGCAACCTCAGCGGCGGCCGAGTCCTCGGCCGCCGTCGACGGCGCGGGCGCGGCCGACGTAGCGCGACGAGCGGCACGGCGGCGACGCGGCGGACGGGACGTCCCCGCGCCATCCGACGAGTCCGGCTCCTCCGTCGGCTCAGCCGTATCGGGGGCCTGCGCAGCCTTGCTGCCCGAAGACCTATCAGCTTGCTGAGCCACGTCGACCTCAGCCGTGGTGGCGCCGGCAGCAGCGGTGCTCTCCTCTGCCCCGGTGTCGCCGGCGGCGGCTCCGCCGTGGGCGTCGTCGTGATCGTCGTCGGCATGCCGACTAATTGCCAGAGCCGCCGGGTGCGCGGCCGGTGCCGGGCCGTCCTTACGCGGTGCAGCGGCCTTGGCGGGCGGGGTCTCGGATTCCCCGTTCTTGCCCCCACGACGACGACCACGACGTGAGCCGGGCTCGTCCGCGTTGTGGGACTCGGTGTGAAGCGGATCGGCGTGCACGAGCAGGCCGCGTCCCTGGCAGTGCTCGCACGGCGTCGAGAAAGCCTCGACCAGACCGGTGCCCAGCTTCTTGCGGGTCATCTGGACCAGACCCAGCGAGGTCACCTCGGAGACCTGGTGGCGGGTGCGGTCGCGTCCGAGCGCCTCGGTGAGCCGGCGCAGGACCAGGTCCCGGTTGGCCTCGAGCACCATGTCGATAAAGTCGATGATCACCATGCCGCCCACGTCACGTAGCCGGAGTTGCCGGACAATCTCCTCGGCGGCCTCGAGATTGTTCTTGGTGACGGTCTCTTCGAGGTTGCCCCCGGAACCGGTGTACTTACCGGTGTTGACGTCCACCACGGTCATGGCCTCGGTGCGGTCGATGACGAGCGAGCCACCGGACGGTAGCCAGACCTTACGGTCGAGGGCCTTGGCCAGCTGTTCGTCGACACGGTGGGTGGCAAACACGTCCACGTCGGGATTGTCGTACCGCTGTAGCCGCTCGACCATCTCGGGCGCGACCCGCGACACGTAGTCGTGAACGGTGTTCCACGAGGTCTCCCCCTGGATCACCAGCGACGAGAAGTCTTCGTTGAACAGGTCACGCACGACCTTCACCAACAAGTCCGGCTCTTCGTATAGCGCGACGGGTGTGCCGGCTCCGGAGGCGGTCCGCTTGGCGGAGGCGTCGGAGATCTCGGTCCACTGGGCGGCCAGACGCTCGACGTCGCGGCCGATCTCCTCCTCGCTGACGCCCTCGGCGGCGGTGCGGATGATCACACCGGACCCCTCGGGCACGACCTCCTTGAGGATCGCCTTGAGTCGACGTCGCTCGGTGTCGGGGAGTTTGCGGGAGATCCCGGTGGAGTTGCCGTCGGGGACGTAGACCAGGAATCGACCGGCCAGCGAGATCTGCGTGGACAGTCGGGCACCCTTCTGCCCCACCGGGTCCTTGGTCACCTGCACGAGCACCATGTCGCCGGGCCTGAGCGCCTGCTCGATGCGTCGGGACTTGCCACCGAGCCCGGCGGCCTCCCAATTGACCTCGCCGGCGTAGAGGACGCCGTTCCGTCCGCGTCCGATGTCGACGAACGCCGCCTCCATGCTGGGCAACACGTTCTGTACGCGGCCGAGGAAGACGTTGCCGACCATGGAACGCGCGGACTCGGTGGTGACGAAGTGCTCCACCAGGACCTTATCCTCGAGCACACCGACCTGGGTCATGACGCCCTTGCCGTCGGCACGGTCCTTCTCGCGGACCACCATGACGCGGTCCACGGCTTCGCGGCGGGCGAGGAACTCGGACTCGGAGAGGATCGGCTGACGACGACGGCCAGCCTCGCGACCGTCCCGCCGGCGCTGGCGCTTGGCCTCGAGCCGGGTGGAGCCGGTGATTCCCTGGACTTCGTCGCTGGACGTGCCCTGACCCGGCCCCTGGCCCTGGCCGCCGCGATTCGGCCGACGGCTGGAGTCACGCTCATGGACTTCCGTGTTGGGCGGGTCGTCGTTCGAGGTCTGGTTGTCGTCCGAGGTGGATCCCCCACCGCGACGACGACGACGGCGACGCCGCCTCGATCCCGACGGAGCGCCATCGGACTCGTCGGAATCGTCTCCATTGCCGTCTTCGGAATCGTCGTTGTCTTCGGCGTCGTCGTTCGTCCGAGAATCGGCTACAGAAAAGCGGCCGCCGTCAGTCCCGCGCCCCGCGTCGTCCGATTCATCGGAATCGTCGGAATCGTCGGCATTCTCCGTGTTCTGGTCGTCCCCGCCCTCACCACGGCCCCGGCCGCGACCCCGGCGACCGCGACGACGGCGCCGGGCCCCACCCTCGCCACCCTCGGACTGGTCATCGGATCGGCGTGTGTCACCGTCGGCGCCCCCGGTATCCCCGTTGTCCTCAGCGGGGTGTTCGGGACTGTCGTAGGACCGGCTCTGCTCGTGCGCACGACCGTCGCGGTCAGTCTTCTCAGCCGCCACTTCATCGGGCGATAAGAAGAGCGGAGAGAACTTCGGAGTCGCGGTGGACCGACGACGCCGGTTGCCGGACTCGGCCGAGCCCACCTCTCCGGTGACGATCGCGATCTCGGGCAGAGCCGGCCGCTTGGCCGAGGCCTTGTCAGCCGAAGCCTTGTAGACGGACGTGCGCTGACCAGCGGTCTGCTCAGCTGAGGTCGTGTCTGACGCGGTCGAATCCGCGACGGCCTTCTTGGCCGGTGATCTTCCGGACGAGGTCTTTTTTGCCGGTGCCTTTCTGGCCGCGGGCTCGCGAACGGGCTTCTCCGGCGGCACCTCGGAAGCGGGACCGGCAGCCACCTCTGTCGTAGCCGGTGAGGTGTCGCCACCTGTCTGGCCGCGTCCCTCAAACCAGGTCTGCAGCACCTCGCGGGTCACGCCGGACTGGGCGCTCTTGACCTCCACGCCTATCCCGGCCATGGCTACCAGGAATTCCTTGCTGGTCATCCCCACGGCCTTGGCGGCCGCATGTGCGCGCATCCTCTCGGGAAGGGCGTTAATGTCGTCGATTGTCAGGTTGGGATCCGACACGTGTCTCCTCTGGCCGGACTCCGGGCGCGATCACGTCACCGGATCTCCGGTGACCCACGCCGCCGCACGGGGTCGGGCGTTTCTGGTCTCGGCCCCACCTCGGGCGGGGCGATGTCTTATAAGCCCGTGGTACCGGGGCGAACCGGTCCGCGGGTGGCGGGCGCCCGTTCCGGGGCGGACTGGTGGTCCACTCGCCAGGATGAGCTACAGCTATTCTCCCACACGCGGTGTTAAAACGTCGCCGCGCGGGGCTGACCGAAATGAGAAGGCGCCCGTTGGTCCTGGGACCGACGGGCGCGGGGCGGCGGATCACCGCCAGGAAACTGAGGACCTACAGGCCGGGGAACCACAACGCGATCTCGCGCGCCGCAGACTCCTCGGAATCGGATCCGTGGACGAGGTTGTACTGAGTTTCCAGTCCGAAGTCGCCGCGGATGGAACCCGGAGCCGCCTTCTCCACCGGGTCCGTGCCACCTGCGAGTTGGCGCCACGCGGCGATCGCGCGCGGCCCCTCGAGGACACCGGCAACAACCCGGCCGGAGGTGATGAACTCCAGCAGGCTGGAGTAGAAGGGGCGCTCCGCGTGCTCGGCGTAGTGCGCGGCAGCCGTCTCCTGCGACACCGTGCGCATGTCCATGGCCGCGATCGTGAGGCCCTTGGCCTCGATGCGGGCGAGGATGGAGCCAGTCAGGCCGCGCTCGACCCCGTCGGGCTTGATCAGGAAGAATGTTCTCTCGGTCACGGTGGCAAGCCTACAAGTTGTCCCGGATCGTCAATCGTGCTGGCTGGGTAGATAGCCGCCTGCCATCCGTCGCGACAGGTCCCGCCGCAGGTACAGGATGTACGCCCACACGGCCGCGAACATCAAGCCGCACACGCCCATCGACCAGTGCACGGCCCAGCCCGCCACGGCCAGTCCGGCGAGTGTGAGGTTCAACGGGATCGCCCACGGCTTGCGCTGCAAGCCACTCGTCACGAGCATCGCGATCGCGAGCAGACTGACGAACCACACCTTCCAGGATTGAAAATGGTCGCCGTCGTCAAGCCGGGCGATCACCGTGAGCACCAGGCCGATCACGATCGCCTCGAGCACGAGGGTGCCGGCCATGATGCCTCTCAGTCCCTTCCAGGGGTCCACCGAGGGTTCGTGAGCTGTGCCCCGGGGCCCGGGGGTCGAGTTGGTCACTGCGCGTCCTTTCCGAACAGACTCCGTGCGGCTCCAGCAGTCACCACGGAGCCGGTGACGAGCACACCGACTCCCGAGACGTCGTCGTCTGCGGTCGGGTCCGGGACCCCGACCAGGTCGAGGGCGGCACTGACCGCGTCAGGCAGCGAGTCCACCACGTGGACCCGCTGGGCCGTGAACCGCTCCTCGGCGACGAGTGCGAGTTCGTCCAGCGGCATCGCGCGCGCGGACGCCGCGCGGGTCACCACGACTTCCTCCACCACTGGTTCCAGGGCCGTGAGGAACGCGTCGGCGTCCTTGCCATCGAGCATCGCCACAACGGCGACCAGTCGCTTGAAGTCGAACTCGGAGGTGACGGCCTTGGCGAGCGCGCGGCCACCGTGACCGTTGTGTGCCGCGTCGACCAGGACGGTCGGACTGGAGCTCAGCCGCTCCAGACGTCCCGGGTTATCGACCGCGGCGAATCCGGCACGGATCAGTTCCGGGTCCAACATCCTGTCGGGACCGGCGCCGAAGAATGCCTCGACGGCCGCGAGGGCGGTGGCCGCATTCTCTGCCTGGTGCACTCCGAACAGGGGCAGGAACACGTCTGTGTACTCGCCACCGAGGCCACGCAGCGTCAGCTGCTGTCCTCCAACGGCAAGCCGACGCTCGGTCACGTCGAACTCCGAGCCCAGGCGGGCCACGATCGCGCCGACCTCCGTCGCTCGACGGATGAGAACCTCCATCGCCTCAGGTTCTTGGCGCCCGATCACCGCGATCGGGTCACGCGGCAACAGCTCGTCCTGAGGGCCGGGCTGGATGATCCCCGCCTTTTCACCGGCGATCGTCTCCAGGTCCTCGCCCAGGTACTCGGTGTGGTCCAGACCGATGGGGGTCACCACAGCGACCGCCGGGTGGACGACGTTGGTGGCGTCCCAGGTCCCTCCCATTCCGGTCTCCACCACGGCCACGTCCACCGGGGCATCGGCGAACGCCGCGAACGCCATCGCCGTGATCACCTCGAAGTAGCTCATGCGCGGCCCGCCAGCGGCCTCGGACCGTTGGTCGACCAGCTCCAGATAGGGCTGCAGCTCGCGGTAGGTGTCCACGAAGGTCCGGGCCGTGATCGGCTCGCCGTCCAGGGCGATGCGTTCGATGACGGACTGCAGGTGAGGACTCGAGTTACGTCCGGTGCGCTGGTGCAGCGCGCGCAGAAGCGCATCGACCATCCGGGTGACGGAGGTCTTCCCGTTGGTGCCGGCCACGTGGACCACGGGGTAGGCATGCTGCGGGTCCCCGAGCACCCCTGTGAGCTCCGCGATACGGTCCAGGCTCGGCTCGAGTTTGGACTCCGGCCACCGGGTGGCCAACTCCTCCTCCACCGCCACGAGTTCCGCGGTGTCGGCTTGCCACTCCGGGCTTCCGACCTCCGGTATCGGGCGCGGCGGAAGATGGTCGTCGCCCTCATACTCTTCGTCTCCGGGGATCGGTCCCCCGAGCGAGACGCCCGCGACGAGACCGTCCTCGCCGAGCATCTCGGCCACGTCCTCCTCGGTCGGGGCGTCCCACCCCTCCTCCGGATCGTGCGGCGGGAGCCACTGCCGCCCGCTCACTTGGACCCACTGTCGGAAGGCATCGACTGGAGACGCACGGTGATTCGGTCGACCTCGCTCTCCGCGCGATCACGTCGCTTACGAATCTTCTCCACTACGTGATCCGGGGCCTTGCCCAGGAACGCCTCGTTCCCCAGCTTCGCACCCGTCGACTCGAGTTCCTTGTGGGCGGCCGCCAGATCCTTCTCCAGTCGACGACGCTCAGCCGCCAGGTCGATGGTCCCGGACGTGTCGATCTCGACGCCCACCGTCGAGAGCGCGAGGCGGACCTCCAACGAGGCCGTGGCGGTGAAGTCGTCCGCCGCCGGGGTGAGACGAGCCAATGCGGACACCTGATCGAGCAGGTCCGTCGGCAGGTCCGCCTGGTCGACGCCGGAGATGCGCGCCGGAACTCGTTGGCCGGGCTTGAGCCCCTGGTCCGAGCGGAAACGGCGGATCTCGGTGATGAGTGCCTGCGCGTCGTCGACGCGGCGGACGGGCTGTTGCGCATCGTCGGAGGGCACCACGTCGGTGGGCCAGTCCGCGATCACCACGGACTCGCCCCCGGTCAGCGCCGTCCACAGGGTCTCGGTGACGAACGGGATCACCGGGTGCAGCATCCGCAGCACTACGTCAAGGACATGGCCCAGGACGAGACGGGTGTTCTCGGCCCGCTCAGAGGCTCGCGTCTCATCGTCGTTGCCGAACTGGACCTTCGCGAGCTCGAGGTACCAGTCGCAGACCTCATCCCACGCGAAGTGATAGAGCGTCTCGCAGGCCTTGGAGAACTCGTATCGATCCAGGTCGCCGTCGACGGACACCCGCACCTCGCCCAAGCGATGCAGTATCCAGCGGTCCGCGTCGGTCAGCGCCTCCACCCCCGGCACTTCGCCAACCTGCGCTCCGTTCATCAGCGCGAAGCGGGTGGCGTTGAATAATTTGGTGGCGAAGTTTCTCGACGCCTGCGCGGCGTCGTCGCCGACCGAGAGGTCACCGCCCGGATTGGCACCACGGGCGAGGGTGAAGCGCAGGGCGTCTGCGCCGAAGCGGTCAACCCAGTCCAGCGGGTCGATGCCGTTACCCTTCGACTTGGACATCTTCTGACCGTGCTCGTCCCGGACGAGCCCGTGGAGGAATACGTCGGTGAACGGCACCGGACCGGGCGCCGCGGTATCCCCGGTCAGCGTGCGACCCACGAACGTGCCGAACATCATCATCCGCGCCACCCAGAAGAACAAGATGTCGTAGCCGGTGACCAGCACCGACGTCGGATAGAACCGCTCGATGTCCGCGGTCTTGTCTGGCCAGCCCATGGTGGAGAACGGCCAGAGACCAGATGAGAACCACGTGTCGAGAACGTCCTCATCCTGGGTATACCCGGCGGGCACGTCCTCGTCGGGGCCCACGCACACGACCTCGCCCTCCGGGCCGTACCAGATCGGAATCCGGTGGCCCCACCACAGCTGGCGCGAGATGCACCAGTCGTGCATGTCATCAACCCAGTCGAACCAGCGCGGCTCCTGACTCTTCGGGTGGATGACAGTGTCGCCGTCGCGCACGGCATCCCCCGCCATCGCCGCCAGGTTCTCGACCCGGACCCACCATTGGAGTGACAGCCGCGGTTCGATCGGCTCGCCGGAGCGCTCCGAGTGGCCCACTGAATGAATGTAGGGGCGCACTTCCTTGACGATCCGTCCCTGCTCGGCGAGATCCTCGCGGACGGCCTTGCGGGCCTCGAACCGGTCCATTCCGTCGTAGCGGGTCGCTGTGCCGGTGATGTGGCCGGTGGAATCCATGATCGTGGGCATCTCGAGCCCATGGCGCTGGCCGATCGCGAAGTCGTTGGGGTCGTGTGCGGGCGTGACCTTGACCGCGCCGGTACCGAATTCGGGATCAACGTAGTCGTCCGCTACCACTCGCATCGTCCACCCGTCGCGGAACGGATGCGCGATCTCGGTGCCCACCAGGTGCTTGTAGCGCTCATCCTCGGGATGGACCGCGATCGCGGTGTCACCGAGCATCGTCTCGAGCCGGGTCGTGGCCACCACCAGGTGCGGCTCGGAGTCGTTCATCGAACCGTAGCGAAAACTGATTAGCTCGCCCTCGACGTCGGAGTACCTGACCTCGATGTCGGAGATGGCGGTCTGGAGCGACGGCGACCAGTTGACCAGTCGCTCCGCGCGATAGATCAAACCGTGGTCGTAGAGTTCTTTGAAGATGGTCTGGACAGCCCGCGAGAGGCCGTCATCGAGAGTGAACCGCTCACGGGACCAGTCGACGCCGTCGCCGAGGCGACGCATCTGCTTCCCTATGGTGCCTCCGGACTCGCGCTTCCACTCCCAGACTTTCTCGATGAACGCCTCTCGACCGATCTCATGACGGTCGACGCCCTTCTCGCGGAGATTGCGATCGACCAGAGTCTGCGTGGCGATCCCCGCATGATCCATTCCTGGCAGCCACAGGACTTCGAATCCCTGCATACGCTTTCGCCGCGTCAGGATATCCATGAGGGTGTGGTCAAGCGCGTGTCCCATGTGCAGACTGCCCGTCACGTTCGGCGGCGGCAACACCACCGAGTAGCCGGGTTTGTCGCTGGACGAGTCAGCCTGGAAGTAGCCGGCATCTACCCAGCGTTGATAGAGCTCGGCCTCCACCTCGCCTGGATTCCAGGAGGCGGGCAGGGAGTCCGCGCGGTCGGCGTTCGAGGGGGCAGAAGCTGGAGTCGTCACCCCACCATCCTAGGCCGTGTACTCCCGGGTCGAGAACGCGCCGTCGGCCCTGGCCGGCCGATCAGTCTGCCAGGCCCAGCCCGTGTACGGCGTCGCGTTCCGAGACCAGCTCCGACACCGATGCGTCAATGCGGGATCGCTGGAAATCTCCGAGCTCCAGCCCTTCGACGACTTCCCATTCCGCGCCGCGACTGCGACACGGCAATCCCGTCACGACCCCGGGAACGGTGCCGTACTGCCCCTGGGACGGCACTGCGATCGTGGTCCAGCTCTCGCCCGGGGTTCCGTGCACCCAGTCCCGCATCTGATCGGCCGCCGCGCCGGCAGCGGATGCGGCCGACGAGGACCCGCGGACTGAGATGATCTCCGCCCCGCGGTTAGCGACCCGCGGGATGAACGTTTCGGTCAGCCACGCCTGATCTAGCCCGTCGGTGACCGGCTCACCCCGCAGCGTCAGATACGACACGTCGGGAAACTGGGTCGCCGAGTGGTTCCCCCAGACGACCACCCCGTCAAGGTCGCCGACCGGCGCCCCCACTCGGGTGGCGAGCTGACTCAATGCACGGTTGTGATCGAGCCGCATCAACGCGGTGAATCGACCGGCAGGCACGTCAGGCGCGTGCCTGTGGGCGATGTAGGCGTTGGTATTGGCAGGATTTCCCACCACCACGACCCGCACGTCGTCGGCAGCACGGCTGTTGATGGCCCTCCCCTGCTCGCGGAAGATCGCCCCGTTCGCGGTGAGCAGGTCTGCGCGCTCCATCCCCTTACCGCGGGGCTTGGCGCCCACCAGGAACGCAGCGTTGGTTCCCTCGAACGCAGAACCCATGTCGTCCGTGATCTCTATCGATTCGACCAACGGAGAAGCGCAGTCCTCGATCTCCATCGCGACGCCCTCCGCGGCCACCACGGCCGACGGGATGTCCAGGAGACGTAGGCGCACGGGGGTTTCGGGCCCGAAGACCAGCCCGGACGCGATTCGGAACAGCAGAGAGTAGGCGATCTTGCCGGCAGCTCCGGTGACGGTGACTGTGGCCGGGGTGGAAGTGCTCATGCAGTACAGACCTTCCGGGGACGACGACGGGATGGGTTCCCACAGTAGTGGCAAACCCCGGAAACCCGATCGCCGTGTCAGAGCCGCCGCCGATCTCCGAGCACATCCCGTGAGAGGATCCACCCCACTGAAGCAGGCAGCGCGACACCGAGGCAGGGGCGATGACGACATCGAGACTGGAGGCGTTCAGCGACGGGGTCCTGGCGATCATCATCACCGTGATGGTCCTGGAACTCAGCCGCCCGCAGGGCAACACCCTCTCGGCTCTACTGCACGAGACCGGGCCGGGGCTGCTGGCCTACCTGTTGTCTTTCATCTACGTCGCGATCTATTGGAACAACCACCACCACACCCTGCAACTGACCGATCGCATCGATGGCTCGGTCCTGTGGGCCAATCTGGCCTGGTTGTTCTTCCTCTCGCTACTGCCGTTCAGTACTGGGTGGATGGCGCAGACCCAGTTCTCCCGGGTTCCCGTCATCCTCTACGGGGTGAACCTGCTCTTCACAGCACTCGCGTTCTTCTCCGTTCAGTGGCGGATCATCCGAGCACAAGGAGAGCATTCGCGGTTGCGGCAGGCACTCGGACGGGATTGGAAGGGAAAAGTCTCGGGCGGGCTCTACAGCGCCGGGGTCATCTCAGCTGTCGTTGACCGCAGCACCATGCACATCGGCGTAATCGTCGCCCTCGCGGCGTTCGTCGTCGTGGCGCTGCTGTGGTTCATCCCCGATCGGCGGATTGACCGCACATATAGGATCTCCCAGGAGGAGCAGCCGTAAGTCGTGACGCTCCTGACCGGAAGCGACACGTCTAGTTGAAGCGCAGTCTGTTCCCACTCCCCTGATCGCCAGACAAAGGAGTACGACAGTGACGCAGAGCAATTCCGAGTCCACCGAACCGGTGGTCCGTGACGCTCCCGAGAAGAAGCGTTTCGAAGTCGTCGTCGGTGGTGACGTGGCCGGGTTCACTCAATATGTCGACCACGACGAGCAGCGCATCTTCTACCACACAGAAATCGGCGAGCAGTACGCCGGACGGGGCCTGGCCAGCACGTTAATTGCCTTCGCACTGGCCGAGACCCGCGGCGCGGGTCAGCGAATCGTGCCGATCTGCCCCTTCGTGGCGCGCTATCTGGAGAAGCACGATGACTTCGCTGACATCGCCGACCCGGTAACCCCGGCCGCCCATCGTGCGGTCAAGAACTCGACCGCCTGATCGTGGTCGAAAGCACCTCGAAGCGCACCGGAGGCACCTTATGAGCACAAATGCACAGAAATCAGCGGGTCAGGGCCAGCGCTGGCCCGCCCTGCGGGTAGACGAGTGGACTGACACTCGCGACACGCTACACATGTGGACCCAGATCATCGGCAAGATCCGACTGGTAAAAACCACGCTGGTCAGTCACTGGTGGAATGTCACGCTTTACGTCAGTCCCCGGGGACTCACCACCTCGGCGATCCCGTACGAACTGGGAGTCTTCGAGATCGAGTTCGACTTCATCGACCACCGGTTGCACATCCGGACTAGCAGCGGCGGCACTCGGCATGTCGCACTTGAGCCCAAAACCGTTGCGGACTTCCACTCCGAGGTGTTTGCTGCCCTGTCGGAGCTGGGGGTCGGCATAGAGATCAGTGCGACTCCGAACGAAGTCGACCCGGCCATCCCTTTTGCCGAGGACCGCGTGCACAACTCGTACAATCCCGAGGCCGCGAACCTGTTCTGGCGTCAGCTCATCGCCGCGGACGGGGTGATGCAGGAGTTCCGTACGCACTTCCTGGGCAAAGTCAGCCCTGTGCACTTCTTCTGGGGCTCATTCGACCTGGCCTGCACCAGGTTCTCCGGCCGGACCGCCCCCACCCATCCCGGTGGGGCTCCGAACTGCGGCGACTGGGTGATGGTGGAGGGATATTCCCACGAGCTCAGCAGCTGTGGCTTCTGGCCCGGTGGCGGGGATGAGGGCGCCTTCTACTCCTACGCCTACCCGACGCCGGATGGCTTCTCCGAGTACCCGGTCGGACCGGAGGGGGCGTTCTACAGCGAGGAATTCGGACAGTTCCTACTGCCGTACGAGGCGGTACGCACCGCGACAGATCCTGAAAAGACGGTACGTGAGTTCTTGCACACCACCTACGAGGCTGCAGCAGAACTCGGCAAGTGGGATCGCGACGCGCTCGACACCGACCCGGGACGATGGGCCGATAGACAGGCTTGATAGCCGCCGACCCGAGAAGCGGACCGGCGGCTTTCGGAGCACCGCCGACTCAACTGCCGGTGGTTAGCGCGTGGCCTACCCCGGCTACCAGAGCGAGGCTGGCCGACATGAAAGCCCCGAGGATGGTAAACGGCGGCAGGTTCCCAGTCTGGATCCACTCGTGGAACTCCGCGGACATCTGCCCTACCGATCCTGCTGACAAGTCGAACATCGCACAACCTTCAATGAACTACCGGCCATCAGTATGACCAGTCGCCTCAGACTATAGCTATCGCAAGCTAACGAGCTCGCGAACCGATCTTGCAGGCCGTGGTGTGTGCACACCTCAAGTCCGACGACTGCGCACCTTGAGACCGGACACACGAATCGGCCCCCGCCCTGGGCGGGGGCCGACTCGTGTAGGTGTTGTCGGGATGCTCAGGCCGAGCGCTCGCGGAGCTCCTCGTCGGAGAACGGAACGATCGTCGGCAGGACATTGTGACGTACCGTCTCACCGGTGACCACCACGCGGGCCACGTCGTCGCGACCCGGGATGTCGTACATCACCGGCAGGAGGACCTCTTCCATGATCGCCCGCAGCCCGCGGGCGCCGGTGCCCCGCAGGATGGCCTGGTCGGCCACAGCCTCCAGGGCATCGTCCGTGAACTCGAGCTCTACACCGTCCATCTCGAAAAGCCGAGCGTACTGCTTGACCAGTGCGTTCTTGGGTTCAGAGAGGATATTGACCAGCGCCTCACGGTCCAGGCTGGTCACGGTTGCCACCACAGGCAGGCGACCGATGAACTCTGGGATGAGGCCGAACTTGACCAGGTCTTCAGGCATGACCTCCGAGAAGTTGGCGGTGGTATCCAGCTCGGACTTGCTGGCCACCTCGGCACCGAAACCGAGTCCCTTGCGGCCGACCCGGTCGCCGACGATCTTCTCAAGCCCCTGGAACGCACCCGCCACGATGAACAGCACGTTCGAGGTGTCGATCTGGATGAACTCCTGGTGCGGATGCTTGCGGCCGCCCTGTGGCGGCACCGACGCCTGGGTCCCCTCGAGAATCTTCAGCAGCGCCTGCTGCACACCCTCACCGGAGACGTCGCGAGTGATGGATGGGTTCTCCGCCTTGCGGGCGATCTTGTCGACCTCATCGATGTAGATGATGCCCATCTCGGCACGCTTGGTGTCGAAGTCCGCGGCCTGGATCAGCTTGAGGAGGATGTTCTCCACGTCCTCACCCACGTAGCCGGCCTCAGTGAGCGCGGTGGCATCGGCGATCGCGAACGGCACGTTGAGCATCTTGGCGAGCGTCTGAGCGAGATAGGTCTTACCGCAGCCGGTAGGACCGAGCATCAGGATGTTGGACTTGGACAGCTCCACGCCGTCGCCGCGGCCGAGCGACGCGCCCACCCGGATCCGCTTGTAATGGTTGTAGACGGCCACGGCCAGGTTCCGCTTGGCGGAGTCCTGCCCGACCACGTACTCGTCGAGGAACGCATGGATCTCCGACGGCTTGGGCAACTCCTCGAGCGCCGAAGTCTGGGTCTCGTCCACCTCGGACTCGATGATCTCGTTGCACAACTCGATGCACTCGTCGCAGATGTAGACCCCGGGACCGGCGATCAGCTTCTTGACCTGCTTCTGGCTCTTCCCACAGAAGGAGCACTTCAGCAGGTCGCCGCTCTCACCAACACGTGCCATGAGTTCTACGTCCTCGCATTCCAGGGTCCGAGACCAGACCCCATAGTCGACGGTACGCGGGGAGGACAGGAAATCCGACCCAGCGCCATCGGTTCATTGGACCCGACAGCGCGCCGCTACCTACTGCGGCGCGCCGCCAGGGCGTCAGTTGCCCGTCGACAGTTTGCGATAGTCGAACACGGTGTCGATGATCCCGTATTCCTTGGCCTCCGCCGCCGTGAGGATCTTGTCCCGATCCGTGTCGTCGCGGACCTGCTCAGCGGTGCGCCCTGAGTGCTGCGCCAGTGTGGACTCCATGAGTCGGCGCATGCGCTCGATCTCTGCGGCCTGGATCTCCAGGTCGGAGACCTGGCCCTGGAAACCGCCGGTGGAGGGCTGGTGGATGAGGATGCGGGCATTGGGTAGGGCGGCCCGCTTCCCCGGCGTACCCGCCGCGAGCAGGATCGCAGCGGCCGACGCGGCCTGCCCCAGGCACACGGTCACCACGTCGGGACGCACGTACTGCATGGTGTCGTAGATCGCCATGAGCGAGGTGAACGAGCCACCCGGGGAGTTGATGTACATGGTGATGTCACGGTCCGGGTCCTGCCCCTCGAGGACGAGGAGTTGGGCCATGATGTCGTTCGCCGAGGCGTCGTCCACCTGGGTGCCGAGGAAGATAATGCGTTCCTCGAACAGCTTGTTGTAGGGGTTGGACTCCTTGACGCCGTAGCTGGAGTGCTCGACAAAGGAAGGCAGAATGTACCGGGAGGTCGGCAGTGAGGTCATCGGTGACTCCGTGGTCGTATGCGGGGCTGGGTGGGCTGCGGGAGCGCTCCCGTGGGCGGCGGGCTCGATCACGACGGAGAGGTCCCGCCGGTCTGCGAGGCGCGCGCGATCACGTGGTCCACGAACCCGTACTCCTTGGCCTCTTCCGCAGTGAACCACCGGTCGCGGTCCGAGTCCTCAGTGATCTGCTCGAAGGACTGGCCCGTATGGAAGGCGATCAGCTCTGCCATCTCGCGTTTGGTGGCGGCGTACTGCTCGGCCTGGATGGCGATATCGGCGGCCGAACCACCGACGCCCGCCGAGGGCTGATGCATCATGATCTTGGCGTGCGGCAATGCGTGTCGCTTGCCCTTGGTGCCCGCGGTCAGCAGGAACTGTCCCATCGAGGCGGCAAGTCCCATGCCGTAAGTGGCCACGTCACACTCGACGAACTGCATCGTGTCGTAGATCGCCATGCCTGCGGTCACTGACCCGCCGGGCGAGTTGATGTACAACGCGATGTCGCGGGTGGGGTCCTCCGCCGCGAGCAGCAGGATCTGCGCGCAGAGGCGGTTGGAGATGTCGTCGTCAACCTGGGAGCCCAGGAAGATGATCCGTTCCTGCAGGAGTCGCTCGTAGACCGAGTCTCCGAGGGTCAGCCCGTGAGATCCGGGCGAACTGAGGGCGGGCTGCGTCGAACCGGGCTGTGCCGCTGAACCGTTGTGGGCCACGGGGAACCTACCTTCGCTCATCGTCTTCACCGCTCACGCGGCGCCCAGCCGACCGGCGGCCGGGAATCCGTTACGTCAAACAGTAACCAACTGCTCCGACGGAACCGTCCCGGCGGGGCGGATGTTCGCTCTCAGCGTTGGTACTCGACCCGGAATACTGACCGGGGGCCGGGGATCACGTGTGGTGATCCGCGGCCCCCGGGCGGTACTTCGCAACTTCAAACGGCGATGATCAGGCGTCGGAGTCGTCGCCCTCGACGCTCGCCTCGTCGGCGGACTCGGTGGACTCGTCCTCACCGGTGCCGAAGAACTCACTGGTGTCGACCGCGTTGCCGTCGGTGTCCTTGACCGAGACCTGCTCGATCACGTCGGCCAGGGCCTTGGAACGTCGGACGTCGGCGAACAGCGAGCCGAGCTGGCCGGCGCCCTGGATCTGCTGCACGAACTGGTTCGGGTCCATGCCGTAGCGCTGGGCCTGGAACATGATGTGCTGAGTGAGTTCCTCCTGCGAGACCTCGGTCGAGTTCTCCTCGGCGATAGCGTCCAACAGCAGCTGGCTGCGGATGGCGCGCGCCGCACCCTCGCGGGTTTCGGCCTCGAAGGTCTCGCGGTCGGTGCCCTCGGCGGCGAGCGCCTGGTCCAGGATCGACGCGTCGCCACCGAACTGGTCGATGAGCTGGTGCATCTGAGCGTGGGCCTCGGCGTCGACCACGGCCTCCGGGGTCGGAACCTCGGTGGCCTCCATGAGCGCGTCGAGAACCTTGTCGCGGATTTCGCCCGCCAGGCCGGCCTTGGCCTGCTGGGCGACCTTCTCAGCGAGGTCGGCCTTCAGCTCGTCGAGGGTGTCGAACTCGCTTGCGAGCTGGGCGAACTCGTCGTCCGCCTCGGGGAGCTCGCGCTCCTTCACGGACTGGACGGTCACGGTGATGACTGCCTCCTTGCCGGCGTGGTCCCCGGCGACGAGCGAGGAGGGGAACTCCTTCGACTCGCCGGCCTTGAGCCCCTCGACCGCGTCGTCGAGTCCGTCGACGAGGGTGCCGGAACCGAGCTCGTACGACAGGCCCTCCGTGGAGGCCTCCTCGACGGCTTCGCCGTCGACGGTGGCTGCCAGGTCCACGGAGAGGAAGTCCCCGGTGGTGGCACCGCGATCGACGCCCTTCAGGGTGCCGAAGCGGGCACGCAGGTTGTCGAGCTCGGTCTCGACAGCCGCGTCGTCGGACTCGGGCGCCTCGACGGTGACCTTGAGGTCGCCGAACTTCGGCAGGGTGATCTCGGGACGCACGTCTACCTCGGCCGTGAACTCCACGACATCGTTGTCCTCGAGCTTGGTGACCTCGATCTCGGGCTGCGCCATGACCTTGAGGTCGTGCTCCTCGACGGCCTCGGAGTAGCGCGCCGGGATCATGTCGTTGATGACCTGCTCGAGAACGGCCGGACGACCGATCCTCGACTCGAGGAGCTTGGCCGGGGCCTTACCCGGACGGAAGCCCGGAATATTGACCTGGCCGGCAAGCGACTTGTAGGCCTTGGCGAAGTCCGGCTCGAGCTCCGCGAACGGCACCTCTACGGTGACCTTGACCCGGGTCGGGTTCAGCTGCTCGACAGTGCTCTTCACGGTGATGATCTCCTAGGAAAGTCTTGTTGCGATTCGTGTCTTCAGGCTCCGCTGGTCGGGATGACAGGATTCGAACCTGCGACCCTCCGCTCCCAAAGCGGATGCGCTACCAAGCTGCGCCACATCCCGGTGAGTCATGCGTCCGACCACTCCGCTCCGAGCACGGAGTCACGGTCAGGCCGCCAAACCAACTCGCCCAGTGTACGACAGGGCATTCCCTGCGACGATTCCGCGTTGGCGGGGTGGGAGTTGGGGGCTCCGCCACGGTCCGGTAGTCTTACTGAAGCACGAGCGAGATCGGGGATAAACTCCCAGGTCAGTGCTCCGATGCGGGTGTAGCTTAATGGTAAAGCCTCTGCCTTCCAAGCAGAATACGCGGGTTCGATTCCCGTCACCCGCTCCACAGCCCAATGCGGGCGCTCACTACCGGGGAGCTTGGCAGGTGGGGCACCAGAAGAGTCTGCGCGCCTCAATCATCTGCATTCGTACTTCGTCCCCGCATACGCGGCACGCCCATCCGTCTCGTTGATAGACGTAGTTGCGCGGCCTGTCTGCCCCGCGTCGCGGGAGGTCTCCGTAGTCGTGTGGGGGCCGGATCGTGTGGATCGCCCCCGTATCGACACCGACAGCCATGAGCGCCACGAGGTCGTCCCAGATCAGGCGGAACTCCCCCTCCAGCACCAGGCGCCCAGTCCGGAAGGGGTCGAGCCCTGCCCTGAATAGCACCTCGGCGCGGTAAACGTTGCCGACGCCGGCCAGCACCTTCTGGTCCATGAGCAGCGCACCGATAGGCCTCGCGCTGCGATTGATCCGCTCCCAGGCCTGCGCCGGGTCGGCGTCCGGGTCTAGCGGATCCGGGCCCAGCCGCGCGCGGACCTTGTCTACCGCGGAGTCGTCGATCACCTCGCACCGGGTGGGTCCACGCAGGTCGGCGTAGTGGGCGGGCCCGTTGCACGCGACCGCTCCCACCCGCATCCGTACCTGCCCGACGGGGGCGGGCGGGTCCTGCCCCTCCGGGACCAGGTGAGTGTCGAAGAACCCGTACAACCCCAGATGGATGTGAACCGTCAGGCCACCCTCGTAATGATGGAAGAGGTGCTTGCCGGTCGCGGTGGCACGATCGAAATACCGTCCGTCGACGAGGACGTGATCGACGAACCGCCCCTGGGGGCTGGACACACGGACCGGCCCGCCTGCGAAATACTCGGTGTGCAGGCGGGCCAGCCGGTGGAGAGTGTGCCCCTCAGGCATGGACTTGCTCGGGCGTTATGACTCAGGCTCCAGGGACCGGCGGGGCCTCGTGGGTCCGCTCGTATTCGGCGAGGATGTCGATACGCCGTTGGTGCCGCTCGGCCCCGGACCACTGCTGGTCGAGGAACGCATCGACGATCGCCAGCGCCTCTTCCTGCGAGTGCATCCGCCCGCCGATGCCGATCAGCTGTGCATTGTTGTGCTCGCGGGCGAGGCGGGCGGTCTCGACGCTCCACGCCAGGGCGCAGCGGGCACCGGGGACCTTGTTGGCGGCGATCTGCTCGCCGTTCCCCGAGCCACCCAAGACGATGCCCAGGCTGCCGGGGTCGGCGACGACCCTGCTGGCCGCGTCGATGCAGAAGGCAGGGTAGTCGTCCTCGGCGTCGTAGGCGTGAGCTCCACAGTCGACCACCTCGTGGCCGGAGGCCTTGAGGTGCTCAGCTATGACGTTCTTGGTCTCGAAGCCGGCGTGGTCCGCCCCCAGGTAGATGCGCATGCCCGCGATTCTGCCACGCGTGGCCGCGATCTCGTCGAGCGGTCGAGTCGCCACCGCAGGCCGACCATGACGGTCCACCGAACCGCACCGGCGCGCTTCAGTCGAACTGCGGCGCTTCGGTGCGGCTGCGCTTGAGCTCGAAAAAGTAGGGGTACTCGGCCAGCAGTGCAGCGCCGTCGAACACCTTGCCGGCATCCTCGCCGCGCGGGATGCGCGTCAGGACGGGACCGAAAAAGGCGGCCCCGTCGACATGGACCACCGGGGTTCCGACCTCGTCGCCCACCGGGTCCATGCCCCGGTGGTGCGAAGCGCGGAGCTCGTCGTCGAACTCGTCGGTTCCCGCTGCGGCGGCGAGGCCGGCGTCCAGGCCGGCCGCCTCGAGCGCCTCGGTGATGACGGTGGGGTCATCGATGCCGCGGCCCTGGTCGTGAATGCGGGTGCCCATCTCGGTGTAGAGCGAACCGAGCACCTCCTGGCCGTGGCGCTTGGCTGCCGCGATCGCCACACGCACCGGCCCCCACCCGAGCGTCATCTTCTCCATGTAGTCCTCGGGCAGGTCCCGGCCCTGGTTCAGCACGGACAGGCTCATGACGTTCCAGGTCAACTCGATGTCTCGGACCTTCTGCACCTCGAGGATCCAGCGGCTGGTCACCCAGGCGAAGGGGCAGAGGGGGTCAAACCAGAAGTCGACCGAGCGGGTGGCGGATTGGGAGGTTGAGGTCATGACCCCATTGTCGCGGTCCGCGGCGTCCTTCGCCACTGCGACAGCCACAGGGCCTTCCGGGTGGTAGGACTGATGCGATAGCCGAACCCCAGGAACGGAAGATCACAGATGCGCTCGCTCAACCTCACCCGCGCCGACGCCGCCGCCCGATCGGAGCTACTCGCCGTCGAGTCGTACGACGTGGAGATCGATCTGACCGACGGACGCGGCGGGCCCGGGTCCGGCACCTTCCGCTCGCGCACCGTGGTGCGGTTCTCCTGTTCGCAACCGGGAGCGGAGTCCTTTATCGATCTCCGCGCCGCGGCGATCAGGTCCGCGACCCTGAACGGCCGGGAACTGTTCCCGGCCGAGCAGAAAGAGCGGTACGACGACGAGGACGGCATCACGCTGACAGACCTGCAGCAGACCAACGAGCTGATCGTGGACGCGGATCTGGCGTACACGACGACCGGCGAGGGCCTGCACCGGATGGTCGACCCGGCTGACGACGAGGTCTACCTCTACTCGCAGTTTGAGACCGCGGACGCCAAGCGGGTTTTTGCCTGCTTCGACCAGCCTGACCTCAAAGCGCGCTACACCCTCACCGTCACCGCACCGGAGCCATGGGTCGTGGTGGCCAACACGTTTGCAGAGCAGTCCCCCGCCACCAACGGGGGCGTGGTGCACCACTTCGCACCGACCAAAATGATGTCGACGTACCTGGTCGCCCTCATCGCGGGGCCGTACCACGTGGTTGAGGACGCCTACTCGGACGAGCACGGAACCATTCCTCTACGGTTGTTGTGCCGTAAGTCGCTGGCCGAATTCCTCGACGCGGACCGGTTGTTCGCCGAGACCAAGGAGGGGTTTGGCTTCTACCACCGTGAGTTCGGGCTGCCGTACGCGTTCGGGAAATACGACCAGATCTTCGTTCCCGAATTCAACGCGGGCGCCATGGAGAACGCCGGCGCCGTGACGTTCCTAGAGGATTACGTCTTCCGTTCCCGCGTCACCGGCTATCGCTACGAGCGGCGCAACGAGACGATTCTGCACGAGATGGCGCACATGTGGTTCGGCGACCTGGTGACCATGCGATGGTGGGACGACCTCTGGCTCAACGAGTCGTTCGCGACCTTCGCCTCCGTGCTGGCCCAGGTCGACGCCACCCGGTACACCGACGCATGGACCACCTTCGCCAACGTCGAGAAGTCATGGGCGTACCGCCAGGACCAGCTGCCCTCCACCCACCCGGTCGCAGCGGACATGACCGACCTCGAGACGGTGGAGGCGAACTTCGACGGGATCACCTACGCCAAGGGCGCCTCCGTGCTCAAGCAGCTCGTGGCCTACGTGGGACGCGAGCCGTTCCTCGCTGGCCTGCGCGCCTACTTCGCCGAGCACGCGTTCGGAAATGCCGAGTTCCACGACCTTCTCTCAGCGCTCGAGAAGTCATCGGGGCGCGACCTGGCGGGGTGGGCCGATCAGTGGCTGCGCACAACCGGGATCAACCCGATTGCCGTCGACGTCTCCACCGCCGCGGATTCCCGAACGATTGAGGAACTGGCCGTGGTCCAGGGACCCGCCGCGCCGGGCGCGGGTGAGCTTCGCACTCACCGGATCGGTGTGGGCTTATACAACCGCGACGGCTCAGGCGCCCTTGTGCGCACGGCTCGCGCCGAGCTCGACATCTCTGATGAGCGGACGATCGTGAACGACCTGGCCGGGCAGTCTGTGCCGGACCTGATTCTGCCGAACGACGAAGACCTCACGTACTGCTCAGTGCGGCTCGACGAGCGATCCCTGGCCACCGTCCTTGACTCACTGGAGGACGTCTCCGATCCCCTGGCCCGCACGCTGTGTTGGTCGGCCCTGTGGGAGATGACCCGTGAGGCGAGACTGCCCGCTCGCCGGTTCGTGGAGGTCGTATCCCGGGCTGCCCCACGTGAGTCCCACATCGGCGTTGTGCAGCGGGTGCTCACCCAGGCCCACACAGCCCTGGCCCGCTACGCCGATCCAGACTGGGCTGCTGCCATTGGATGGCCGCAATTCACCACCTCGATGCTCGACGCCGCCCGTGAGTCGGACGCTGGCTCGGATCACCAATTGGCATTTGTGACGGCCCTCACCGCGTGCCCGCTCGGGCCCGACCAGACGCGACTACTCACCACGCTCCTGGAGGCCGGTGCCGACGATGCGGGATTGACCGGACTCGTGATGGATACGGATCTCCGATGGACTGTGCTCACCGCTCTCGTGGCCGCCGGAGCCGCGGGCATCGAACGGGTTGACGCACTCCTAGCCGAGGACGACACCGCCGGAGGTGCTCGCCGGGCTGCCACCGCCCGAGCCGCTGCGCCCACGGTCGAGGCCAAGCATGCGGCAGAGGAACTGCTCCTGCGTACCGGATCGGACGCGCCGACCAACGCGATCGTACGCGCCACTTTGCTCGGGATCGACCTTCCCGGCCACGAGCACCTGCTCGCCGGACTATCTAAGCGCTACCTGGACAATGTGACCGCACTCTGGACCGAGCGTCCCGGCGACCTGGCGCAGACCGTGGCCGAGGGGATCTTCCCGTCCTGGGACGTGGACAGGGCGACCGTCGAGCGGTTCAAGGCCGTGATCGCCGACCAGTCGCACCCCGCATCCCTTCGCCGAATCGTCGCCGAGCAGATCGCCGATATGACCCGTGCGCTGGCCGCGCGAGCTGTCGACAGCGCCGCGGGCGGCTGAGACGACAGGGGCTTCAGGCCGCGTCGAGATAGAGGTAGTCCTCCCAGTGTGGGCCGATCTCACGTAGCTGGGACACCAGCCGCCACGTCCGTCCCTGCGGAGCTTCAAGAGAAACGCGCAATTCCCAACCCAGCTCCGACAGCAGACGGTCCGCCTTGCGACGGTTGCATGGAGCGCAGGACGCGACGCAATTCTGCCAGCCGTGCACTCCCCCACGACTACGCGGGATTACATGGTCGATTGTCGTGGCCTTGGCGTTGCAGTAGCCACACCGGTGCGCATCGCGGTACATGAGCGCGGCACGAGTCATGGGCACCTGCGCCCGGTACGGGATGCGCACATATTCGCGCAGACGGATCACCGACGGCACTCGGATCGCGGTGTCGACCGAGCGAATCATGACTGCAGCCGGATGCTCGTGCACCACGTCGGCCTTGCCACAGAGCAGCATCACCACGGCGCGGCGCGCGGGCAGCGCCGTAAGGGCTTCGTAGCTGGCATTGAGCAGGAGCACGCGGGGTGCCGCCGCGAGTGCGGCCTGCGGCGCGGCCGCAGGGTCGCGCGGGGACTGGGCTCGGGGACCCCGTTGTCGGTAGTCCGTATCCGCGCGCACCGCTGTGCCCATGCTCGCTCTCCGCTCGTCTGCTCCGAGCCCAGTGACACGATCGGCAACTGGGCTCGTAGTGAACTTCGCCTGCAACGATGATGCACCTTCGACAGGCCCCGCGTGCGATTAACGGGGAGCGTTTACCGGGTACGACAACTCATCACCTGCTCAGGGGCCCCGAATCTGACGAGGCGGGCATGATGGAATGCATGAGCAGCAGCACGTTCTATGACGAAGTCGGCGGAGCGGAGACGTTCCGGAAACTGGTCCACGAGTTCTACCGCGGCGTGGCGAACGACCCCGAACTGCGGGCGATGTACCCGGAGGAGGACCTGGGTCCGGCTGAGGATCGCCTCCGCATGTTCCTTGAGCAGTACTGGGGCGGGCCCACCACCTACTCCGAGCAGCGCGGGCACCCGCGGCTGCGGATGCGACACAACCCTTACGTCATCGACCGCGCCGCCCACGACGCCTGGCTCACCCACATGCTGGCCGCGCTCGAGACCATCGACCGCGAAACCATGGACGACGAGCATCGCGCGGCTATGGTCGACTACCTGACCCGTGCCGCCGCGATGATGGTCAACGCTCCCGACGTCGTGTGAAGGAAGAAACTTGACGGGTGTCTGTCGTTCCCGCACGGAGACGGCCCGCTCCTGTGCATGATCAGTACATCCAGCACTCATCATGAAGGGTTTACGAAGATGCGACTAGCGGGTAAAACAGCCATCATCACCGGAGGTGCCGGTGGGATCGGCCGCGGCATCACGCGCGCATTCGTCAAGGAAGGTGCCTCGGTCCTCGCCGTAGACATCAACGACCAGGCCGGCGAGGCGCTCGTGTCAGAGCTCGGCGACTCCGTCCG
Organism: Dietzia alimentaria 72; assembly: GCF_000226215.1. GTDB lineage: Bacteria > Actinomycetota > Actinomycetes > Mycobacteriales > Mycobacteriaceae > Dietzia > Dietzia alimentaria. Next base: position 26,324 of record NZ_AGFF01000008.1, on the reverse strand, counting down.
CTTCCTGAACGCCGACATTTCCGTGGAGGCCAACTCCGCGAAGATCGTCGCGGCGGCTGTCGAGGCGTTCAGCGGCGTCGATGTGTTGGTCAACAACGCCCACGCCTCCCAGCAGGCGCCTCTGCTGGAGACCACACAGGAAATGTTGGACCTGTCGTTCGGCACGGGCTTCTACCCGACCTTCTGGTTGATGAAGGCCGCGCACGCACAGCTCGCGGATCGCGATGGCTCGGTCATCAACTTCGCCTCCGGCGCCGGAATCAACGGTCATCCCACGCAGGGGTCGTACGCGGCGGCCAAGGAAGCGATCCGCGGTATCAGCCGCGTCGCGGCCAATGAGTGGGCGCGCGACGGCATCAACGTCAACGTGATCTCGCCGCTTGCACTCACCGAGGGTGTGGAGAACTACATCGAGGCCAATCCGGGCATCGAGAAGAAGCTGCTCGCCGGGAATCCGATGCGCAGGTTCGGCGATCCCGAGGCTGATATCGGTCGCGTCGCGGTCTTCCTGGCGTCCGACGACGCCTCCTATATGACCGGTCAGACCCTCATGGTCGACGGCGGCAGCGTCATGCTCCGCTGATCCGCAGCCGCGGCAGCAGAACGTCCCGAACCGTCGCTGTGTTGCGCTCCACCACAACCCAGCGGCGGCCGAGGTCGCGTGCCGCCACGGCTGTGGTTCCCGAGCCGGCGAACAGGTCCACCACCAGGTCGCCCGGCCCGGTGGCCAGATCGACGATTCGTCTCAGCAGCGTCTCCGGCTTAGGGGTGCGGAACGAATCGACACCGGCGGCCCGCAGTTCGGCCCGCGCGGTGTCGGTGGACCCGACCTCTTGCGACAACCAAATCGTCTTGAGCTTCTTGATGCGCCCCGTCTCGTGCCTGTCTCGCTGGTAGATGTCCACGCGCGGTCCCGAGCGGCCACGGACGGTCCTGCACACCAGTTCATGGGCCCGTTCCTCCGCACGCGTCCGCGACCAGCGCCACACCGCCGGAGTGAGATCTCCGAACACCGGAAGGATCTCCACAAGCCCGGGGACCGGGTCCACGGAGACATCCCCGGTCTCAGGATCGCCATAGAGCGGGTAGGTCATGGTCGGAGTGGTGCGCGGGTTGAAGCGCTTGTTGGTGTTGCGCAGGGGCAGGAGACGAAAACTCACGCCGTCCTTTCCGACGTGCGGGAAGTCCGCCGGGTCCACGGTGGAGGTGACACCGGCGGCCATGTCGACACGGTCCGGGTCGCGGGCGTAGACCATGAGCCTGTCGTGGGAGCCTGCGAAGAACCGGTCGAGCTGCCTGCCCTTGGGATTGCTCTCGACCGTCAGGTCCGCGATGAAGGCCTCGGTCCCGAACACCTCGTCCAGCAGGCAGCGGACGCGATGTGCCTCCGCGTCGTCGAGGTGCACCCAGACGGTTCCCGTGTCGGCGAGGAGGTCACGCGCCACCGTGAGTCGGGTCTCGATGTAACCGAGCCACTCATGCCTGGGCATGTTGTCGTGGTATCCGTCAAAGCGGCCGCCACGGTTGTAAGGCGGGTCAAGATAGACCAGCTGTGCGCGGCCCGTGGTCGCGAGACCATACTCGGACAGTTCTTCCTGTGCTTCGGCGATCCGCGCCCCGTCCCCCACCAGCACGGCGCCGACAGGGCGGTGTTCCCCGCCGGTGTCGTCGGGAATCACCGCCTCCACGCGGGGGGCCGGCCCCTGAGAGCCGGGGGATTCGGGTTCGCCCCGCCCCGGCCAGTCGACCGTGAACCCCGGTGTGATCACCGCAGAGGTTCGAGTGTGAGGGCGTCGGTACGGCGGAACGCCGTACCGTAGCGCGCGTCGAGGCGCAGCCAGGCCCCACGTTCGCTCACCCGGACAGGCTCCCCCTCGGGCGCTCGCCCCTCGCGTTCGGGAACGAAGCCACACATGACCACGGAGAACACGGTGCGCATGTCCACACCCACCGGGTGGTCTGAGTCCGCGCGGACAGTCAGCGCCTCTTGGTCGAGCAGCGACGGCGGCAACCCTGCGGGGCCGGCGTTCTCCTGCGCCGCGCGGCGTCCGGAATCTGTGAGATCAAGCAGGACCTGGGCAGGCAGGTTCTCTACCTGCTGGAATCCATCCGCCGGTGGCAGCAGGCCCTGCCACGCCGAGGCCAGCGGCATGCCCGGGTCGATGAGTCCCTCGCGGTCGCCGCGAGGCAGGACATCGAGTTCATGGAGTAAGTGGTCGGCACCACAGACCACGTCGCCGCCGGGGCACTCGCCCCCCAGTCCGCGAACGACCAGTGTGCCGAACGGCGTACGAGCCCACATGCGCAACCGACCCTCTTCGCCGCGGGTCAGTCTGACGACCGTGGCCTCGTCGAGGCGCAGGAGTCGGCGCAGCAGGGTGCGCACATCGTCGCGATCCACGGGATCGGGAATCCGTATCTTCCCAGAATCCGCCCCGGACGGATCGAGGGATGAGCCCGTCATGCGGACGCCTCGTGGACGAACTTCGACAGGTAGTCGCGCTCTGCCCTGCTGAGCCGGCGCGGACGCTGCGTGCTCAGGTCGAAGGCCGCGATCCTTGCGGTGCACTCCACGGCCGGTGGTGCCGAATCCGGGGTGGTACGCCCGCGGACCTGGTGGCGCGCCACGAATAATGCACCGCCAACTTTTTCGCACCACATACGGATACGAACCGGTCCTTCAGCATGCTTGACCTGACCGCGGTACTTCACCTCGAGGTCCGTCATCACCGCGCCGGCAGCGAGTGTGGCGGTGGGGATGCCCTCCTCGAACAACCACGGGATGCGAGCCTCCTCGATCAACGTGATCATCCGCGCGTGGTTGACGTGGTGATACAGGTCCTGGTCGGACCACCGCACCGGCATAGCGGCCGTGTAGACCCGCTGCCCCGCCTCACCGGAGACCCCGAGTGGGCCCCCGGTCTCGTAGACGAGCTGCTCTGTCACTTTTACGCCCCCTGCTCGGTGATCGCTGTCCGCTGCTTGGCGGCCTGCAGGACGTTACGCACGCCTGCCGGGATCTCCACGGCTGTAGAGGTGGAGGAATCGTAGGCGACCATCACCACACGTAGCGTGCAACAGACCTCACCGGCGGCGTCGAAGATCGTCTGTCGGATCTGGTACGAAGTAGTGCCCACGTGCTCGACCTGGATCTCCACATCCACGGAGGTCGAATCGCGCAGGATGGGACGGAGATGGTCGATCTCGGTCCGCCGCACCACCTGCGGAAGATTGCCCAACCCGAATGGGCTGAAGCGACTGCGGATGAAGAGAATCCGAGCTTCTTGCGCGTATTCGATGTACTTGACGTTGTTCACGTGACCGAACTGGTCGAAGTCGGCCCACCGCACCTGCAGCGTGCAGCGGAACGGCTCGACGTCCGAATCGTGAGTGGGCTGACTCATGACTACTCCCCCCCACCCTCGAGTAGAGCCGCGCGCTCCTCGGGGGTGATCTCCAGTGTCGTGACCTCGTCGTCCGCAGTCACCACGAGCACCGTGTCGATAACAGCACATGGCTCGTCGCCCGAGGCTTCCGTACCGATCGACGTGCGCATGGTGAACGAGGTCCGGCCGACGCGCAGCGTCTGCACGTCGACCCAGACCTCGGACACTCCCATCCCGATGACGCGACGGAAATCGATCTCCATCCACCGGGCGAGCGCGATCGGCACCCGCGAACCAGGCACGTCGAACTTCTCACGGAACCAGAGAAGCCGCGCGTCCTGGGAGAACTCCTGGAACCGCACGTTGTTGACGTGGATCCCCACGAAGTCGGAGACCCGCAGCGGGATATGAACCCGGTGCACGGCCCCCGCCTGCGAGTCCTGGGCACTGCTTGTGTTCATGATGCTCAGTCCCGTGTGAGCTTGCGGTGCGTGACCCGGCTGGGGCGGGCGGCATCTGCACCGAGACGCTCGATCTTGTTCTTCTCGTAACCGTCGAAGTTGCCCTCGAACCAGTACCACTGCCCCTCGGCGACGTTGCCCTCCCAGGCCAGGATGTGGGTACAGGTCCGATCGAGGAACCAGCGGTCGTGCGAGATCACGACGGCGCAGCCCGGGAACTCCTCGAGAGCACCCTCGAGGCTGCCCAGCGTCTCCGTGTCGAGGTCGTTTGTCGGCTCATCCAGCAGGATCAGGTTGCCACCGACCTTGAGGGTCAGGGCCAGGTTGAGGCGGTTGCGCTCACCACCCGACAGGACACCGGCTTTCTTCTGCTGGTCCGGGCCCTTGAAGCCGAAGGCGCTGACGTAGGCCCGCGACGGCATCTCGTTCTGGCCGACCTCGATGAAATCGTTGCCCTCGGAAACCACCTCCCACACCGACTTCTCGGGGTCGATGTTCGAGCGGTTCTGGTCCACGTAGCTGAGCTTGACCGTGTCACCGATGCGCACCGTCCCTGCGTCCGGCTCCTCGAGTCCAACGATGGTCTTGAACAGCGTGGTCTTACCGACACCGTTGGGGCCGATCACGCCGACGATGCCGTTACGCGGGAGCGTGAAGCTCAGGTCCTTGATGAGGATGCGGTCGTCAAAACCCTTCTGCAGGTCATTGACCTCCACCACGACACTGCCCAGACGCGGCGGCGTGGGGATCTGGATCTCCTCGAAGTCCAGCTTCCTGTGCTTCTCGGCTTCGGCCGCCATCTCCTCGTACTTGGCCAGACGGGCCTTGGACTTGGTCTGACGAGCCTTGGCGCCGGACCGCACCCACTCGAGCTCGGCTTTGAGTCGCTTCTGCAGCTTCTGGTCCTTCTTACCCTGGACCTCCAGACGCTCGGCCTTTTTCTCCAGGTAAGTGGAGTAGTTGCCTTCGTACGGGTGCAGCTTGCCGCGGTCGACCTCACAGATCCACTGTGCGACGTGATCGAGGAAGTACCGATCGTGTGTGACGGCCATGACGGCGCCCGGGTACGCGGCCAGATGCTGCTCCAGCCAGAGAACGGACTCGGCGTCCAGGTGGTTCGTGGGCTCATCGAGCAGCAGCAGGTCGGGCTTGCTCAGCAGCAGCTTGCACAGCGCTACACGGCGCATCTCGCCGCCGGAGAGATTGGTGACCGGCGAGTCGCCAGGCGGGCAGCGCAGAGCGTCCATCGCCTGCTCGACCTGTGAATCGATCTCCCAAGCGTCGACGGCGTCGAGGTGCTCCTGGAGCGTCCCCATCTCCTCCATGAGCTCGTCGGTGTAGTTGGTCGCCATCTCCTCCGCGACCTCGTTGTAGCGACGCAGCTTGACCATCGTCTCGCCGAGGCCATCCTCGACGTTCTCCTTGACGGTCTTGGACTCGTCCAGCACCGGCTCCTGCATGAGGATGCCGACGGTGGCCTGGGGATCGAGGAACGCCTCACCGTTGGAGGGCTGGTCGAGTCCGGCCATGATCTTGAGGATCGAGGACTTACCGGCCCCGTTAGGGCCCACGACGCCGATCTTCGCACCGGGATAGAAGGCCATCGTCACGTCGTCGAGGATCACCTTGTCCCCGTGCGCCTTACGAACCTTCTTCATGGTGTAAATAAACTCGGCCATTCTACCCTCTCACCTGCGCAAATAGTTCACTTCACCGCGGTCGGGCCGCGGGCACGACCTCCATGTTACGTGTCCGCCCGCGGCCCCGGTGTCCCCGTCGGACACCTGCTCCACCCCCACTCGGTCAGCCCGCGCCGGCCCCCGCGAACTCTTCCGTCTCCGCCTGGTCCGCGCCGGCCTCGTCGAGGTCGTGCGAACCGATCTCCATGGCGTGCTCGCCGGTCGCCTCCATCCCTTGGAGGCCGCCCTCGACGGAGTCCGGCTCCGCGCGCTTGACCGTGACGTCCATCCGGGACAGGTCGGGGCCCAGGGCGGTCACGCGCATCTCGAGGTCGCGCATGAGATGGCCGTCCTTCTCGTACTCGTTGGTGAGCAGGCGGCCGTGGACGATCACCCCGTCGCCCTTGCAGAAGACGGTTGCCGCACGCTGCGCTAGTCGTCCCCAGCAGTTAGCCGAAAAGTACAGCGTGCCGCCGGTCTTCCACTCCCCCGACTGCCGATCCAGGTAGCGCGTGTTGCTGGCTACCCGAAAAGAGAACACCTGGTCGTCACCCACCCGCCGCGTACGGGGATCAGTGATCACGGTTCCGCGGACGGTCGTTGTGGTCTCGTTCATGGGCTCACTCCTGTCACCTCGGACCGACCGTGCGTCGGCCTCGGTTCCGAAGCGTGCCCCACCTCGTCGTCGTCAGCTCCCCTCCCGGACGTCCCCGGCACCCTCCCTGTGGAGAACGACGGACGTGTGGATACAACCCGGGAGAACGACGACGACGAGCGCTGTCTCAGTGATGGCGGTCCGACCTGGCCATCTCCGCGAGCATCTCGTTATAGGCCTTGAGCTCGGCGTCGTCGTCACGGTCGGCCTGCCGCTCCGAGCGTCTCGCCTCCCGCATATCGCTCTGGTACCACTGCCACGCCAGGGCCACCATGACGATGAACAGTGGGATCTCACCCGCAGCCCACGCAATGCCGCCGCCGACCCGCTGACTCTGCAGCAGATCCGGGATCCAGGGCAGGCCGATACCCGAGTACCACCCCTCTGCCAGAACCGTGGGGAAGTTCATGAGCAGGATGCCGAAGAACGCGTGGAACGGCAGCGAGCCCAGCAGCGCCATCAGCTTGTACATGGGCGAGAAGTGACGCGGGGCGGCGTCCACACCGATGATCACCCAGTAGAAGAGGTAGCCACTGATGAGGAAGTGGACGTTCATGAACATGTGGCCCAAATGCTCGGAAGCCAACGCCTCGTAGAAGCCGCCGAAGTACACCAGATAGAAACCGGCGACAAACTGCACAGACGCCACGATCGGGTGGGTAAGGAATCTGGACAGTGGGTTGTTGATGAACTCCACCAGCCATTCGCGGGGCCCCGGCGGATTACCGCGGCCACTCGGGGGTAGAGCACGAAGGGCGAGGGTGAGCGGGCCGCCCAGGGCGAGGAAGACCGGCACCAGCATCGAGATCAGCATGTGGCCCACCATGTGGCTGGCGAAGTCGGCCATCATGTACATGCCCAGGCCGGAGCTGGTGGTGAAGAACAGGAACACGCAGCCCGCGACCCAGAAGGCCGTGCGGCCAGGCGGCCACGAGACACCGCGTCGGTGTAGTCGCAGCAGCCCCCAGAGATACAGACTCAGCAGGATCACCGCGGCGAGCCCCAGCACCAGGTCGAAGCGCCAGAGCCCGAACACCGTGCTGAACGAGAAAGGTCCCGGCAGTTCGAAGCCGAGCAGGGCCTCCTGCCGGGTGGGCACGTACAGCGGTGCCGGCGGCGGGGTGCGCCCCAGCGAGACCGACAACCCCAGCGTGCCTGCCATGACCATCGCTTCGACCACGACGATCCGCAGAAGCATCCGTCGGTCGACGGGCGCGTTGGCGTTGGTGCCGTCGATCTTGGCGATCACCCGGCGACGCACCGCCAGTCCGAACAGGGCCAGCAGGCACAACAGCAGCGCTTTGGAGACCACCAGCAGCCCGTAGGTCGAGGTGAACAGGTCTGCGGGGTGCAGGCGGACGATCCCGTTGATCAGACCCGAGAACGCCAGTGCTCCGATGGCGACCGTGGCCACCACCGAGTAGCGGCGAAGCGCCAGCGCCACGCGGGTGCCGCCACGCATCGTGTGGGCGATTACCGCCACGAGCCCGCCGATATAAAACGCAGCGGCGAGCAAGTGGATGATCAGCGAGTTCGTGGCCAGGTCATGGGCAGTACTGCCGGACGCGTGGCCCGTGGCCGCCACCGGCAGAAGCGAGAGCACCGTCACCGCCATCCAGATGACAGACCAGCGCCAGCTCAGCGTGAGTCGCTGTCCTATGCCGGCGATCAACGCGATGAGGGCCGCCCATCGCCACGAGGACGCCACATCGATCTGGTTGATCGCCACGATCCACTGGTCCGGCGGCATCGATTGCCAGAACGTGCGACCCGAGACGTCCGAGAGCGTGAGCGGGATGAGCAGTGCCGCAGCCACCGCCCAGGCAATGTTGGCCCACGAGGAGATCTGCTGCATCCGGTAGCCGTCCACATCCAGCGTTTTGTCCTTCTGCGGCGGAGTGAAGAACGCCGCGAACAGAGCGGTACCCACGGCGACCGAGGCCAGCAGTTCGCCGATGGACCGGAGTGCGGGTAGTCCAGCCGTGGTGAGCACGCCCGGGTCCGGCACACCGATCAGCTCAAGCGCCACGTCCGTGGACATGGCCGACAGTGGAACCACCACTGCAGCCGCCACCGCCGCGAGGAGCAGGACCAGTGGAACGATGCTGCGGGTTCCGAACCGTCCGGCGGTGGCAACGGCGGACTTAGACGACGTCATGACCTCCATCGTAGGAAGCCGGAAGCCCGCGGGACGATTCGCGCCTTCTGAACGCTCCCCCGCGATCGGCTACCATTCTCCCGGCGACGCCTCGCATGGGGCGTCGCAAGCCTCCGTAGCTCAGTGGATAGAGCATCCGGTTTCTACCCGGCTGGTCAGGGGTTCGAATCCTCTCGGGGGCGCATGGGGCTGGTTTTTTCGATCAGCACCGTTGGCACGGGGTGCCCCTACCGAACGGGGCTGAGATCACACCCGTTGAACCTGAACTCGTTCACACGAGCGGAGGGATGTCATATGACCTGGCGCGCGCTGTGGTGAGCCGAAACGCGGTGGAGAGCGGAGCCGGAACACCGGCAGTGGCTCTCGATGGCCTTGGCCACACGTACGCGGGCGCGCAGCGCCCCGTTCTCGATGACCTGAGCCTGTCCGTTCAGACGAGCGAGCACATAGCGGTCGTCGGACGCAGTGGCTGCGGCAAATCGACGCTGCTGTCACTCATCGCAGGCCTGTCCGAACCGACGACGGGTTCCGCCGTCGTTCTGGGCAAACGCCAGGCTGCACAACGCCTGGATTCGTGCGCTCTGATGCCTCAGGGTGACAGCCTGTTGCCCTGGTTGAGCTTGCTCGACAACGTCGCTGTCAGCCTGCGCAACCAACGGGTGGGCCGGCGAGCTGCCCGCGCCGAGGCCGAGCGAATGCTGGAACACCTGGGCCTGGGAGCGTGGTCCGACGCCCGACCTTCAGCTCTCAGCGCGGGCATGCGTCAGCGTGCGGCGCTCGCGCGCGCCCTACTGGCGCGTAAACCCATACTGCTGGCTGACGAGCCGCTCGGTGCGCTCGACGCGATCACCCGCGCTGACGTCCAGCAGTGGCTACGCGAGACGATCACCGGCACCTCTGCCACCCTCGTCATGGTCACGCACGACGTTGATGAAGCGTTGCTGCTAGCCGAACGCGTCGTACTGCTGGCACGAAGCAAGTCCGACGCCCCGGCGCGCGTGGTATCGACCTGGCCGGGCTGGTTCAGCGACGACCGGCCCCGCGAAGTCCTCCTCGGCGACGAGAAATTCGCTGTCGCCCGTCGGGAAGTGCTCCAGGCTCTGGCCTGCCACAACACCCAGCCAGCCGAGAAAGGAGTTGCCCGATAATCGTGCGTTTTCTCCGCTCCGCCGCTCCCGCTTGCGTCACCCTTCTGCTGCTCCTCGCCATCTGGACAGGGGTGACCGCGCTCGAACTCGTCCCCGGCTACGTCATCCCCGCTCCTCGCGCCGTGCTCAATTCACTTGTGACCACCTGGCCCGACAGGCTCGGCTCGGCCACGTTGCTGACCGCCACCGAAACCGTCGTCGGGGTGATTCTCGGAGTACTCGTGGCGGTGGCCGTGGTGGTGGTGAGCGGGTACGTGCCCACCGTGGGTCAGGCCATGACCCCGTTGCTGGTCGCCTCCCAGGCCATCCCGGTCCTCGTGATCGGACCTCTCCTGACGATCTCCCTCGGCTACGGCATCGCACCCAAGGTCATCGTGGTTGCTCTGCTGTGCTTCTTCCCGGTGGCTCTCAATCTCCTCGCCGGCGTCCGCGCTGTCGACGCGCGACTGATCGATACGCTACGGAGCCTTCATGCCACCAGAGGGTCACTCTTCTGGCGGGTGCGGCTACCCTTCGCCGCGCCACGCGGCTTCGCCGGACTGCGCGTAGCGGTCACCTTCGCACCGGTGGCCGCGGTCTTTGCCGAGTACACCGGCTCGACCAACGGTCTGGGCTACCTCATGCTCCAGGCGATCCCCCGACTTCAAACGGATTTCGTCTTTGCCCAGGTAGTCCTGCTGACACTCATGTCCAGCCTCCTGCTGGCGAGCGTGACCATTCTCGAACGACTGATCTGCCCCTGGGACAGGCCCACGGGGGGAAGGAACCCATCATGACGAAATCAGGACGCACGAGCCTGCGCGCTCGACGCCCCGCACTACCCGGCGTCCGCACGCTCGCGATCGCCGCAGCTGCCGCGGCGGCGCTGACCGGATGTCAGTCATCGTCGGACGTCGCAGGGCCCGGCGGAGACGCCAACGCCGCACCGGTCAGCGTCCTCCTCGACTGGAGCCCGAACCCTGACCACGTGGCGCTGTACACCGCGCAGCACACCGGCGCCTACAGCGACGCCGGGGTTGACGTGACGTTCACGACGCCATCCAATACGGCCGACGCCGCCCGAGAAGTCTCCCTGGGGCGAGTCGACCTCGCAATCTCCTACGAGCCCGACACCCTCATCGCCGTGGGGCAGGGGCTCGACGTGGTCTCGGTCGCCGCTCTGATCCCCACCTCACTGACCTCACTGGTCGCCAAGGGAGATGCCGGTATCGCCACCGCCGCCGATCTGGAGGGCAAGACCGTGGGGCTTTCAGGCCTGGCCTCCCAAAAACCAACTCTCGACTACATCGCTCGCGAGGTGGGCATCGATCCGGACTCGATCTCGACTCCCAACGTGCAACAGAGTCTGAACCAGGCACTTCTGACCGACCAGGTGGATGCGATATTCGGGGCGTTTCGCAATATCGAAGGCGTCGAACTCGCCGCCCAGGGCGCCGTCGAGATCATGCCGGTTACCGAACTCGGAGTTCCTGACTACGCGGAGCTCGTGATTATCGCCAATCCCGGTCGCCTGACCAGCGATGCCGACTACGCCGAGCGCGTCCGCGGCTTCCTCGCGGGCACCGCGGCCGGTCAGCAGACAGCCCTGGACGATCGCGGAGCCGCCATCGAGTCACTTACCCCGCAGACGCAGGGCTCTTACGATCCGGACATCCTGGAGAAGATGATCGACGCCACCCTCCGGTTGCTCCCCGAGGGCGGTTTGCCGGAGCAGTCAGCCGCTGACTGGGCGACGTATGCGGCGTGGATGTATGACAACGGGTTGCTGGAAACCGAGGTTGACGGCAGCACCGCAATGGCCAACGACTACCTTCCCGAGTCCGGTAGCTAAAACGACGGTCCCTCAGCGCGGGGAGGCCTCTCGTAGGCGTGCCAGCAGCGGTTCCGCAGCCTCGGCCAGGAACTGGTCGAGCGTGGAATCCCCGATCTGGATAAGCGCGATGTCGGTGTAGCCGGCCTCCCAGTAGGGCCGCACCTTCTCCACGATCGCGTCGAGGTCCGGCCCGCAGGCCAACTGCTCGGCCACGTCCTCGGGCCGGACAAACTTCGTCGCCGCGGCGAACCCGGCGGTCGTGGGCAGGTCGGCGTTCGTCGCCCAGCCTCCGGCAAACCACCGGAACTGGTCGTGTGCTCGCTCCATCGCGGCCTTCTCGGACTCGGGGTCCCAGCTGATGGGGATCTGCGCTATCGCCCGTGCTCCGTCACCGATTCGTCGTTGCCCTTCCAATGCGTTCCACCCCTCGATGTGGGCGGGCTCGGGCTCGGTGGCGATCAGGTGGTCGGCCAACGGTCCGAACTGGGCGACCGCCTTCGCCCCACCCGCGGCCACCCCGATCGGCACGCGCGTCTCGGGCAGATCCCATAGTCGGGCCGAGTCCACCCGGAAGTGCTCGCCAGAATAGGTGACGAGCCCGCCGTCGAACAGCTCACGGATGATCTCCAGCGCCTCGACGGTCATCTCGTGGCGTTCATCCACCGAGGGCCAACGCTGCCCCACTACGTGCTCGTTGAGGTTCTCCCCCGCACCGATGCCCAGCATGAACCGGCCGTCGGACATGATCTGAACAGTCGCGGCCTTCTGCGCCACCACCGCCGGGTGGTAGCGCAGGATCGGACAGGTCACGTACGTGCATAGGTCCACCCGCTCAGTCACGTGGGCGACCGCTCCCAGCACGCTCCACACGTACGGCGCGTGCCCCTGCGCGGAAAGCCAAGGAAAGTAGTGGTCGGAAGCCACCTCGAAGTCGAACCCCGCGTGTTCGGCAGCCGCCGCGTAGCGCACGAGTTCCTTGGGACCGGACTGTTCGGTCATGAGGGTGTAGCCGAAACGTGTCATAGCTCCACCGTGCGCCCAGCCGGCCGGCAATTCCACCGGTAGCTGCGGGCAACGGTTGCCGCCAAGGGGCTCACCCGGCATGGTCGGGGCATGACCGCCACACAGGACGCGGGGTCACCGCACGCAGGGCCCCAGGCTGACCACCGCCGCGCACTTCTCCTCGACGTGGACGGCACCCTGGTCGATTCCACCTACGCGCACGTGTGGACGTGGCATCGCGCCCTGGCTGAGGCGGGTGCGCCGGTGCCGTTCGTGGAAGTGCACCGCAGGATAGGCATGGACGGGTCCACGCTCGTCGCTGAACTATTGGAGATCGCCGGGGTCGACGACGACGAGCGCGGGAGCATCGCGGGCCGGGCCAAGGATCTGCACGGCGAGTACTACGCCGAGCAGGCCAGCTCTTTGCGGGTGTTGCCCGGGGCCCGCGATCTCGTGCGTCGGGCATCCGAGCAGGGATGGACCACGGTTCTGACCACGTCGGCTGCGCCCTCGGAGTTCGACCAGGCCCGCGCCCTGCTCGACGTGGACGAGTACGTGGACGCTGTGACCACCGGCGACGACGTCGACCGGGCCAAGCCGGATCCGTCGATCGTTGGCATCGCTCTCGACCGGGCGGGCGTCGACGCCGCAGATGCGGTGATGGTGGGCGATGCGACGTGGGACGCGATCGCGGCAACCAAACTGGGGGTCCGCTCGGTGGCTGTGCGCACCGGCGGGATCGGAGACGACGAACTCCGGGCCGCGGGATTCACCGACATCGTTGACGACGCGGCGGGTGTACTGGAACTTCTTGACCGCCTCCCCTGACGCGTCCGTCGCTCGGTTCAACGGCGGTCAGACCTTAGGGGCCGAGGGATCGCCCGCCCAGTGGCGGTGGGTCTCGTCGCTGGTCGGAGTGCGGACCGGCAGCAACAAGAGCAGACCCGCCAGCAGCACCAGCGCGATCCCGGCGATGCCTGCGCGGTCGGCGGCGAACAGCCACGTGAAGAGCCCGAACATCGCGGGTGCGAGGAACGAGACCGCTCGACCGGTAGTGGCGTAGAGGCCAAACATCTGACCGTCGCCCTCTGGTGGGACCAGTCGCGCTAGGAAGGAGCGTGACGCCGACTGCGCGGGCCCCACGAAGAGGCACATGAGAAGTCCGAAGATCCAGAACATGGACACCCCGTCGACGAACAGCAGCACGGTCATGGTCACCAGCATCGCGCCCAGAGAGCCGACGATCACCGCCTTGGGGCCCACGCGATCGTCGGCGAATCCGGCCACAAGAGCGGAGCGCCGCCACGACGTTCGCGGCTACGCCGAAGATCAGCACGTCACCCGGCGCGAGCCCGTACACCGTCACCGCCAGGATCGCCCCGAAGGTGAACACCCCTGCGAGCCCGTCTCGGAAGATCGCGCTGGCGACCAAGAACTTCACCGTTCGAGAATCGCTTCGCCACAGGCCCTTCAGGTCAGCCCAGAGGATGCGGTACGACTCGACGAAGCTGGCCTTGTCGTCGTCGTGGTCTCTGTCTTTTTTCGGGCGATTCTCCGGCACCTTCAGCAACACCGGCAGCGCGAATACCGCGAACCAGACGGCGGCGATCAGACACACCAGACGCACGTTGAGTCCGCCGTCGACGGAGATGCTCAACATGCCGCGGTTGGGACCGTCGCCGGAGATGAAGCCGACAAACGCCGCGAGCAACAGGAAGATCCCGCCGAAGTAACCCATGGCCCAGCCGAAGCCGGACACGCGCCCGACGGTCGCCGGCGTGGACACCTGCCGCAGCATCGCGAAGTAAGAGACCTCGGCGAATTCGAATGTGATCGACCCCAGCGCGAGCAGGAACAGTCCCACCCAGAACCACGGGTTAGGGGCGTCCGAGACGACGAAGAACATCAGTGCCGTCAGGGCGATGGTCAGGTAAGTCCACAGCGCCAGAGAGCGACGCCTACGTCCCCCGCGGTCAGCGCGTTGTCCCATGACCGGCGCGGTCAGCGCGATCACCAGGCCCGCCACCGCGATCGCTATCGACAACCACGTCGCGGCGGACAGCGGCCCGTCGAGCTCCTTGCCCACCGAATCGGTGAGGTAGACCGAGAAGACGAACGTCACGATCACCGCGTTGAACGCCGCCGAACCCCAGTCCCACATCGCCCAGGCCGTGACCTGGCCGCGCGAGGCACCGGGAGATGCACCGGAGCGGGACGACGACGACCCGGCCGAGGACGACGTTCCGGCACTGTGCGGGGAGTTCACGCGGACCACGCTATCCGTCCACCGGGTGCTGTGGCGGTACGCTCACCATCGGCCAGCAAATCCCTGAGAACCGAGGACGCACCATGTCGCTTCCCCTGCCCACCGCGTCGAACCGCGCAGTCGTCACCGGTGCGTCCTCCGGCATCGGCATGGCCCTGGCCACCGAGTTGGCCCGCCGCGGGCACTCGCTGATCATCGTTGCGCGCCGGGCCGACGTGCTGGCGGATCTGAAGGCGCGACTGGAAACCGAGTTCGCTGTCGAGGTGGAGGTGCGGGCCTGCGATCTCGCCGACCCCGAAGCGCGGCAGACGTTGCTCGACGAGTTGGCAGGCCGCGAGATCTCGATCCTCTGCAACAACGCGGGCATCGCCACCTTCGGGCCGATCGCCTCACTCGACCCGCAGTACGAGAAACATCAGGTTCAGGTCAACGCTGTGGCGTGCCACGATCTAGTGCTCGCGGTGCTGCCCGGCATGGTGTCGCGCAACACCGGCGCGATCCTGAACGTGGGTTCGGCGGCCGGCAACATGCCCATCCCCAACAACGCCACCTACGCCGCGTCCAAGGCGTTCCTCAACACGTTCTCCGAGTCGCTTCGCGGCGAGCTCAAGGGCTCCGGCATCAATGTGACGCTGCTCGCGCCCGGGCCGGTGCGCACAGAGGAGATCGCGGAGGAGGACAAATCCTTCGTCGACCGCATCGTCCCCGACCGCTTCTGGGTGGACACCGAATACACCGCCCGCGTCTCGCTGGATGCCCTGGCCCGCAATAAGATGCGTATCGTGCCCGGCCCGATCGGACAGGCCATGTCCGTGGCCGGAAATTACACCCCACGCGCCGCGATGGCGCCCATCGTGGGTCGCTTCTACGCCAAGCTCGGCGAGGGCCAGCAGAGCGGGCCCGGACCATCCTGAGCGGTCGCGATGTGTCCGCGGCGATATAGTCGAATGATGCCAGAACCGACCACCGTTCCGACGCCCGCGCCGACGCCCCACCAGGAGTCCAAGAACGATCGGATCGTCTGGATCGACTGCGAGATGACCGGCCTCGAGACCTCATCGGACGCCCTAGTGGAGATCGCCGCGCTGGTCACGGACTCGGAACTCAACGTCCTCGGCGAGGGCGTCGACATCGTCATCCACGCCCCCGACACCAAGCTCGATGCGATGCTGCCCGTGGTCCGCGAAATGCACGCCTCCTCCGGGCTCACCGAGGAGATCCGCCGATCCACCGTGACACTCGCCGAGGCGGAGAAAGCGGTACTGGACTACATCCGCGAATGGGTGCCCGTCTCCGGATCCGCACCGCTGGCAGGTAATTCGATCGGCACCGACCGCGGCTTCATCGCCCGCGACATGCCCGAACTCAACGGTTACCTGCATTACCGGATGATCGACGTCAGTTCCATCAAGGAACTGTGCAAGCGCTGGTACCCACGGATCTACTTCGGACAACCTGACAAAGGCATGTCCCACCGCGCGCTGGCCGACATCAAGGAGTCGATCCGCGAGCTGCAGTACTACCGCGGTACCGCCTTCGTGGCCCAGCCCGGCCCCACCAGCGACGAAATCAAGCAGGCCGTGGCCGCACTGCCCCCGATGGAACAGTAGCCCCACCAGCCGATTTCCTGACCGGACCACCCACGGGGTAAAGTCGTGAGCGCTGTCCGCGAGGGCAGCGGTGGTGGCTGTAGTTCAGCTGGTAGAGCACCAGATTGTGATTCTGGATGTCGCGGGTTCGAGCCCCGTCAGCCACCCCGACTAGCAGGGCCCGGACCTTCTGGTCCGGGCCCTGCTTCAGTTCGGTCGCGCTAGTATATCCTCGCCTCGCCGAACGCAAACGCGAGCGTATAGGTGATGAGCGGGAAGACCAGCCACATCACCCACCCGACGAGGATCAACAGGCACGGGTGGGCGGGGCGGAATCCGACGAAGCCGATGAGTCCGGCGAACAGCATCGTGCTCTGCAGAAGAGCGAGAACTCCGAAGATCGCCGTAGTGCCCGAAGTACTTCTGCCCCGGCTTGAGCGGGCTGGAGAGCGGCGGAAGTGCATCCCTGTCAATCTCGGTACGGATGAGCACCGCGAGCAACAGCTCACCTAGAGACCGAGCACCGTGTAGAGCGGCGCCATATGCGAGCCGAGTTCGTCGACTGTGAAGCCCGGTATCGTCTTGAGATCGACCGGGAAGGCCCGGCGACGTTCGCCGCGGAGCTCGCCCCGAAAAGTCTGGCTTAACAGCCGGAATTACCCCCGAACGGCTTCTCGGACATATGACACGTAACTTCCATTTGTAATGTCCAGCGGCACCAGCGGACAGGGTAGGGCACACAGAATGGCCTCACTAGCTATCGCGTTCATCGTCATCGAATATCTCGTGAAGATAGTTGCATTGGGGGTGGTTCCGGAGAACCGCAAGCCCTCTTCCTCACTCGGCTGGTTGCTACTCATCCTGTTCCTACCGGTCGTCGGCGTGGTGCTGTTCTTGATCCTGGGCAGCCCTTACGTGCACCGTCGACGCGCTCGCATCCAGGCCGAGGCCAATCTCTTGCTCACCAAGGGCACCGCTAACGTGCCGTTGGTTCCGGAGTCGGTAACCCTCCCCGCCGACCTCGCGGGCATCGTCGAACTGTCGCGGGCCCTGACCTCGCTGCCCATGGTCACCGGCAACAACCATGGCGTGCAGATGGACTACGAGACCAGCATTAAGCGCATGACACGCCTCGCGGAGCAGGCGACTACCTCGATCCACGTCGAGATCTACATCATGGCGCGCGACTCCGTGACCGAGGATTTCTTCCTCGCACTCGAAGCGGCGGTCCGTCGCGGCGTCAAAGTCCGGGTCCTGCTAGATCACCTGGGCTCACGTAAATACGCGGGATTCCGCCGGTTCCTCAAAGGAATGACGGCAGCAGGAATTGAGTGGCACCTGATGATGCCGTTCCAACCATTCCGAGGAAAGGCGCGGAGGATCGATCTCCGGAACCACCGCAAGCTTCTGGTGGTCGACGGCGGAACGGCGATCATGGGGTCTCAGAACCTCATTGCCGCTACCTACGGCTCACAGAAGAACGAGCAGATCGGGCGGCGTTGGAACGATATCACCGTCGAACTGACGGGCGAGATCGTCAGTTCCATCGAAGCGGTGTTCGCGGTCGACTGGTACTCCGAATGTGGCGAACTTATCGACATCCACGCGTACCGTGATGTAGACGGCGATCCGCACGAGCACGGAGTGCTTTCGACCGTGCACGCCCCTGTTCCCACTGTCGGTGGGCGAATTAACGCGCTTCAGTTGATCCCGTCAGGGCCCGGTTTCCGCACAGAGCCGAACCTGAAAGCATTCACCTCGTTGATCTACACAGCCAAGCGCCGACTCTCCATCGTGAGCCCCTATTTCGTTCCCGACGAGTCGATTCTCACCGCGATCCTCACGGCCGCCTACCGGGGCGTACGGGTCGAGTTGTACGTGAGTGAAGTCGCCGATCAGTACATGGTCGACCGCGCCCAGTCCTCCTACTACCAGGCACTTCTCGACGCCGGCGTGACGATCTACCGCTACCCGGCTCCCGAGGTGCTCCACACCAAGTGTTTCCTCATCGACGACACGTGCGCCGTGATGGGCTCCTCGAACATGGACCTGCGGTCTTTCGGCCTCAACTACGAGATTAGCCTGCTGGCATACGGGGGCGACCTGGTCGACCAGATCGGTGAGGTCATCGCGAAGTACGCGGCTAGCAGCAGCGTGCTCGATGAAGTTTCGTGGAAGAAGCGGTCGCCACTGAGGCGCTACATGGAATCGGTAATGCGACTGACCTCGGCACTGCAGTAGGGGCCGCGTTGGTCGATGTACGAACCGTCAGAACTCCAACCCGACACGCCGGGCCACAACGCTGATCATGGAAAGAAACGCCACATTTGTACTGATGTCACGCACAGTTAGTCGTACGCCCGGGTCACGCAGCGCCCTGGTCCGCGTTACCGGCCTTCCACGTCTCCCACGGGACGTTCCAGTCGCCCAGACCGTCCCAGCCGGGCAGCGTGTCGCCACTGGTTCCCGTGACCTCGAAGATGTCGCCACGCTTGGCATTGTCGTAGAACCACTTCGCGTCGGTGGTGCTCACGTTGAGGCAACCGTGGCTCGTGTTCTGGCTGCCCTGCGCCCACACCGACCACGGCGCGGCGTGGACGAAAATACCGCTGTAGGACATCCGGGTCGCGTACTGCACCTCGGTGCGATAGCCCTCCGGAGAACTCACGGGAACTCCGTACGTCGAGGAGTCCATCACCATGGAGGCGAGCTTCTCGCCGATCACGTAGGTGCCGTTCGGGGTAGGCGTACCCGACTTGCCCATCGAGGTGGGCATCGTCTTGACAATCTCGCCGTTGCGCTCGATCTGAATCTGCTTGTTCGAATCATCAACCCGCGAGATCACCGCGTCGCCGATCTCGAAATTGCTCTGGGCGTCCTCCTGGCCGTACATGCCGCCGCCCAGGTCCTCACCGTAGATATCCACATGCACGTCGATCTTGGTACCCGGATCCCAGTACTCGGCCGGACGCCAACGGACCTCCTGGTTGGAGACCCAGTAGAAGGCACCCTCCACCTCGGGGGTGGTGGTGACGTGAATGTTGTCCTGCGCGGCCCGACGGTCCGCGATGGGCTCGTCGAACATCACCGCGACGGGCTGGCCGATGCCGACCACGGCTTCGTCGCCCACCGTGAGGTAGGCCGCCGTCATGATGTTGGGTGTAAGGGTCGAGAACGTGAAATCTTCCTTGGTGACCAGTCCCGCCTCGTCCGTCGCACTGGACTCCAGCGTGTACTGGCGGCTGTAACCGAGTTCCTCAGTGCTGCGCCACTCACTGAAGTCAGCGTTGAACTCCCCGCGAACCTGCTCACCGTCGGGGTTTCGCATCACAACTGTGTCGAGGCGACCCCCGTCGGCGGTCAACACGATCGGCACCGTCGGGTTGGCATCGGTGGCACCGTCCTCGACCGACATGTCTATGACAGCGGACGGGCCCGCCGGATCTTCTGTTGCCTGTCCCCCGCCTACCGACGTGTCACCGATGGTGCACCCGGCCAGGACGAGAGCGCCCACGAATACGGAGACAAGCGCGAGACGGGTCCTCGACCGGGCTGCGCCGCCCCGCCGTGCTAGCTGATCCGTTGTGCGCAGGTTCACTTACGGCCCCTTCCAAGTCGCTTCCCCAGATCACGGCCACGACCGGGAGGATCTCTTACCAGTATGCCTTGTGAAACGCACGTCCTCCATATCGAATCGGATACGGGAGCGGTGTCAACACCAGCAGCACCCCAGGCTCTGATCTGGCGATTTCGCGATAGGGCATGCGTCCTGTTACTGTTTCTCTCGCACCAAGCAAGCGCCATTAGCTCAATTGGCAGAGCAGCTGACTCTTAATCAGCGGGTTCGGGGTTCGAGTCCCTGATGGCGCACAACTCCCCCATCCGGTCCGTCCGGGTGGGGGTTTTCTGCATTTCGGATCCCGGTGAGTACGTAGGTCATGTCGACCCCGCAAGCCTCGGAGAGTCGCTGGAGTTCGTCCAGATCCCACGGGTGCTTGCCTTTCATGCGGCGCGACATCCCTGACGGGTTGATGTCGATGCGTCGGCCGGCTTCGGCGTGGCTGATCTGCAGCTCCGCGAGGGCACCACGCAGTCGTCGCGCGACGGCCTCGGAGAGCGTCTCGGAGAGGCCTCCAGTGATGGACGTGAGCGATGTAGTCATAGTCGAATCATCTTCCACTAGGCGCAATAAAGCAAGCGCAACGTCAATATTGTGACCTGGACGGTAATCCCAACTGTGTCATTCCCCTTGCGGAGTATTGCCCCATGTGGAACACTATCTAACTGTGAGCAACACAACCCCGGACCAGGCCGTCGCGATGAATATTCGCGCTGAGCTGGCGCGGACTGGCATCTCGCAAACCGCGGCCGCGCGGGCTCTCGGACTTGCCGACTCAAGCCTCTCTAGGCGGATGAACGGGCGGCACTCATTCCGAGTGTCTGAGCTGTACGCACTGGCCGATCTCATTGGTGTCCCGGTCCACGCCTTTATCGGCGCTCACTCCCCAGTCGCATAAGAAGCGGCCCCGCACCAGGCGCAACTGGTCGGGGCCATGAACAGAAAGTAGGTCTGTCGTGACCCACTCTACCGGAACTCTGGTTCCGTTCAATTACGGCGCCGTCGTGGTGCGCGTCATCTCCGTGGACGGCGAGCCGTGGCTCGTCGCTGCGGACATCGCTCGATCGCTCGAGTACCGCGACGCCCACAACCTGACTCGTGGACTGGATGCCGACGAAAAGGGTACTCAGATTGTGAGTACCCCCTCTGGCGATCAGGAAATGACTGTCATCTCGGAATCGGGCTTCTACACAGCGGCCCTCCGATCCCGGTCCGGGCGGGCCGCTGACTTCCGCCGGTGGGTTACCCGCGAGGTGCTTCCCGAGATCCGGCGTACCGGCGGCTACGGCGCCCCGAAGGTCGACGTCGAGGCGGTCACCCGCGGAGACCTCGCCCGCATGGTCCTCGCGGCCGAAGAAGAGAAGTCGGTCCTCGCCGCTGCCCTCGAATCCGCGGCCCCGGCGATCGCCTACCACGATCGGCACATCGCCAAAAACTCCGACCTGACCCTGATCGAGGACTGGGGCCGCCTCGTCGGCCTCACGAAGAAGGAGGCGTTCGACACTCTCGTTGGTCGGAACATCATCTTCCGCAAGACGATCGGCTCCCGGTGGTCTGCCAAGGCGCAGCGTGTCGTTGAGGAGTACGAGTACCGGGCCCGCGCTGGCCGCGCGACGACCGACTGGTTCGAGCTCCGGCCGCAGCACAATGCCCCGCGGCTTCATAACGGGCAGGTCCGCCAGACGTTGATGGTCAAGGTGTTCTACGTCGACCAGCTCGCCACGAAGTGCGGCATGTCGACGAACGCCAGCCTCCCTATTGACGGCGCGGTGGCGTCATGAGCACCCCTGATCACTTCGCGGCCCTGGTGGAGGCCGAGGAGTTCTCCGGCGGTCCGATGACGACCTACACCCCCTCAACCCTCGAGCGGGCGGGCCACGTCATTGTCGAAACCAAGGGCAACGGCACTTGGCAGGCCGACTGCGGTCGCTGCGGCGCTGGCTGTGGTGTTGCCGGTTTCGCCGGGCCGGATGACGAGCTCAATACCGACGAGCTCGACGACGACCACCGGATGCTCACCGACTTCACCGAAGAGCACCGCAACTGCTCGCAGCCTCTCGACGACACCGCTACCGAGCTTCCGTCACCGGGCGCAATGCGCAGCGAGATCGACCCACGCCCGGCCGTGTGGATCGTTCGCGGAACCAATGGCAGCGACATCCGGGTCTTGGCCGAACGCCACACCACCTACGCCCGCCCGGACGGCACGGAGCTCCGTTTCTACGACGGCAGCGGCGACGAGCAACACCGAGTGGCCACCGTCCGCGCCGGGTCGTGGCACTGGGTAGTGGCCGAGACGGCTCTCAATCCTGAGTCGGGTGAGCAGTGATGGTCCCGGACATGCGAACGGCTGAGGAGATCGCCGCCGACACTCACGCTTTTGCTCGCGCGTACGGGCGGTGGCACATCGTGCGCGGCATTGACCGGTTCACTCATCTGCCGACCCGCGAACCGGCGGCGATGGCGTGGATCTCCGATTCGTCGAACCATCGCACGATTCTGGCGCCCATTGCGCTGGATGACATCCGCATCTTCCCCGGGAGGACGTCATGACTACAGCCACCACGGCCACGAGCCTCACTACTTCGCACACCGTCGACTGGGACCCGCACGCGGTAGTCCCGGACTGGGTGATTCTCGGCCGGATCCGTGACCTGATCGTCGCCGGCCTGCCCGTCCCCGCGGACCTGTGCGAGCCCAACAGCATCACCGACTACATCCCGGCCCTGGTCGAGGCGGGCCATAAGCACCACGAGATCGAACGCGCGACTGGCGTGAAGCCGTCGCGTCATCTTCCCCGGAGGGCCCGATGACCACTCAGATTCGACCAGATAGGCCTTTGTCGGCCCCGCTCCCCTACGCCTCACAAGCTGCGCGTGGCGAGATCATTCCGCCTAAACCCGTGGTGGTCCGCCCGGTCGATCCGGACGCGCCGGTGCTACGGGAGGACGATGCCACGCTCGTGGCCTGCACTTTGTTCGTCGTCATCTTCATCGGGGTCATGGTGAGCGTCGCCGCGTTCGGGGGTTTGTGATGCCTTCCGTATACATCGACCACAACGGTGACGTCCGTTCGTGTGGGTCTGATCGCATCGTTGCTCCGGCAGGGACGACCCCTCGTGAAGCGCGGGTGATCGCGGCTCTGTGGGCTGCCGCCGCCGACGCCCTCCGGAACCGCGCCACGGCAGCGCGGCCCACGGCGCGCGGCGCTGTGTGCCGCCCGGTTGCCGCCCCGATCCCGATCACCGCGGCCCCCTCGTATGTCCCCACCACCGAAGAGGCGCGCCGGGTCTTGACGGTGATCGACATCGAGCAACTGGCGGAGGAAACCGCCCGTGATCTCGCTGCATTTGCTCAGGAGGACCGATGATTTACCTCAGGCGCTCAGGCTCTGGCTTCACCGTTGGCAACGGCGACGTCGGCTATCTGACGGACGTGGCGTGCCGGGCCCTGGACCGGGGAGAAACGGTCGAGCTGCATATCGACGGATGGGAATGGAGGCCGGTCACTTCTTCTGACGAGGTCCGCGACACCCTCGACGAGTTGTATGACGAGCTGGATGCTCGCCGGGATGCGCTGGTCGAGTCCGGGCAGCTCCCTCTGATCGGGGAGGAGTGATGGCCACGGCCAAGTTCTCCGCGGTGGTGAAGGCCCGGGTGATGGCGCGTTCGGGCGGGTTCTGTGAGGTCCGTTCGCCGCACTGCTGGGATGAGGCGACGCAGCTGCATCACCGGCGTCCGCGCGGTATGGGCGGGTCTAGGGATCTTCGTTCGGCTGGCGCGGCGAACGCGCTGTCGGTGTGTGTGCCGTGCCATCTCGATGTGGAGTCCAATCGTGCGGAGTCTCTGGAGAGGGGTTGGCTCGTCCGTCAGGCGGCCGACCCTGCTCAGGTGCCGCTACTCCGGTACCGGAAGTGGGTGCTGCTGGACGACCAGGGCGGCATCACCCCGACGGGAGCGACGCCATGAGCACTCACGCGGTGACCTATTACCAGGCCAAGTGCGACGTCTGCGGCTACATCGAGACCGACTACGACGACTTCTCGGCCTTCAGCGACCCCGGAGCCGCTATCGAGCAGGCCGGTCAGGCCGGCTGGGTGCAGCTCGGGCTTGACCGGGACGTTTGCGAGGACTGCCAGAAGTGCGACGTATGCGGAGAACGCGGGCATGTCAACGACGACGAGACTCGCATCGTTTGCAACGACCACGAAGAGGCCACGTCGTGATCGCTGGGGAGATCCGCGCCGTCGCGGACTTGGCCGAGCTGCGGGAGTGTCCGCCGCACACGGTGATCTGTGATGCGCGCGGCCAGGTCGGCAGGCTCGCTCAGCGGGCGTCGTCGGCCCTGTCTGATGGTGTGCATTGGGCTGGGTGGGGCGGCTTCTGTGACGCTTCCACGATCATCTTCCCGGTGCAGGCGTGGTGGCCTAAGCACCCCGCGCTTGTAGAGGCCGGCTGATGGGCCGCCCAGCTTCGTGCCGCCTGTGCGGGCACGAGATCGCGTTCACGACGCTGTTGCCTTCGGGCAAGACGGTGCCGCTGGACGTGTCTCCGGATCCGGAGCTGGGCATCTATCACCGCCGTTTCTTCATCGACCAGATCGGGCGTCGCACCTCGAGCGTGGTGCAGCTGTCCGGTCATGACCTGGACGAGGCCCGCGATCGGGCCCGCCGCTACCCCGCCGACCGCCCGAGCCGGTTGTGGGTGCCGCACTTTGCGACCTGCCCGGCTCGACGACCACACCAGACGGAGACCACACGATGACCAACATTCGTGACCACGGACCCGGTTGGCGATTGATCGCCAGGACCGCCGCCGGACACACCGTTCTTCTAGCCGCCGAGCTCGACGAGACCGAGGCCGAGCGGCGGCTCGTGGAGATCGCCGACCTGATCGACGGCAATGCCGTTCGTCGCACCTTCTGCACGGACCTCGCCGTCGTCGCCCTTGGCTCGGTCGAAGCCGTCGAGATCCAGCACTACCGACCCATGCACCCCCGAGTTGGAGCGACCCGATGACCACCACCCCGACCACGTCCGAGTTCGCGCTCGTCGACATCGACCACGTCCACCCTCATCCTCGTAATGTGCGCCGAACCGTGACCGGCGTCGACGAGCTCGCTGAGTCCATCAAGGCCGGCGGACTGCACCAGCCGCTCGTCGTCGCCCCGGCCGACACGGCCGACGATTCGGCTGGCTACACCCTCGTCATGGGCCACCGCCGCCACGCCGCCGCCCAGTCCCTCGGCTGGACCGAGGTGCCGTGCGTGATCCGCCACGACCTCAACACCGAAGCCGCGGTGCTCGAGGCGATGCTCGCCGAAAACATGGCCCGCACCGACCTCACCGTCACCGAGGAAGGCGACGCCGTCCAAGCCCTGCTCGACCTGGACGTCAAGCCCGCAAAGATCGCCAAGGCCATCGGCCGCACCGCCAAGCACGTCAAGGACCGCGCTCAGATCGCCAGCCTTACCGACACGGCCCGTCAGGCCGTCGACGACGGTCAGGTCACCATCACTGATGCGCTGCACTTGTCGAAGCTGGACGGCGATCACGAGCTCGCGGCCCGCGTCGAGGCGTCCATCGGCACTCCGAATTTCCGGTACACCCTTGAGCGGGCCCTGCAGGAAGCGGAGTTCGATCGCAAGCGCGCCGCGGTCATCGCCGAGCTGGAGGAGGCCGGCGCCACCATTACCGACGGCCCCGCTGCCGCTGGACCGGACGAGGTCCGCGTGTTCCTCGCCCAACGCCCCGACGACGTGACTGACCCGCAGGTGTCGGTGCACGTGTCGGAGTGGAACGGTTGGGGCCAGATGCGCGTGCAGTGGGTCGCGATCCGGCCCCGTGGCGAGGAGGATCTGCCCGATAGCGACACCTTTATCGATGGCGCTGATGTCAATGAAGGCGAGGACGTGCAGGAGGCCCGCAGAGCCGCTCAGGACGCGGTCCGCCAGGAGCAGTACGAGAAGGCCCGGGAGGAGCGTCGTGACCGGGAGACCGCGCAGGCCACCCGTCTCCGGTGGCTGCACGAGAAGTGGCGCGAGGGAATGCACGCTGAGCCGGGCGTTCGTGAGCGGCAGCTCCGCGATCTGATCGCGGTGGAGGGCTACGGCTACTCGATGGCGGTAGACCGGACGCGTCTCGCGCCGATTGTCGCCGGCCCCGACGTCACGATGGACGCTGACGACCCGGCCCTGGATCCTGCCGGGTGGTCCCTCGATCGGCTGATCTTCGCCGCCTGGTGGGTCCATGTCGGTTCGGACCGCGACCACGAAGCGCTCGCGATTCCCGAGTCATGGGACGGCACCACCGCCGCTCACC
This sequence comes from Dietzia alimentaria 72, assembly GCF_000226215.1. Classification (GTDB taxonomy): domain Bacteria; phylum Actinomycetota; class Actinomycetes; order Mycobacteriales; family Mycobacteriaceae; genus Dietzia; species Dietzia alimentaria. Next base: position 230 of record NZ_AGFF01000008.1, on the reverse strand, counting down.
TCGTGACCCTCGAGCTCGACTACGACTACCCGCTGTCTGCGGTCGAGGAAGCGCTACTGCGTGAGTACAACGCGTTTCAGGAAGGCAGCGACGACGACCAGCCTGCAGAGGATGACTAGCCCGCAGGCCCGTCTCGCTGACGCCTGGTGGGCCTCTCTCCCACCTGACCGGCAGGCCCAGATCTTCCGTTGGATCGCGGGCCGAGAAGCCGCCCTTGACCACCCGCCCAT